>CAYMEN010000001.1:0-25530 GCA_964389325.1 uncultured bacterium
GGCCCGACGGAGTTGACGACCTTGTCGAGCAGGGAGTCGTGCGCCTGAATGCACTTGGAATTCGCTTCATAGGCGCGTGAGACCTCGATCATCTTGACCATTTCCTCGACGAGACTGAAGTTCGGCTTTTCCACGTAGCCGACCTTCACCTTCCCGTCCGCCCGCTGCACGTCACCGTACGCGCGGGTGAAATTGTTCGCGTTCTCCTTGCGAAACGCCTTGCGGTCGGAGGCCATGCCGCGAACGAGCCTGAATCGCGGCTCACCGTTCACCAGCACGCGGCCCTCGGTGTCGAGCGTGACCTTGTCCGTCGGCCCGACCTGCACGCGGGCGATCTCGAGCGCGGCGTTCGGCGTTCCGTCTTCCCCGACGAGAAGCCGGTCTTCGAGGCTCCGCGGCGGTTCGGGCTCGGCCATCACGAAGTCGCCGTTCATGTTCGTGAGGTAGCCGTCCTGGTTCAGCGTGAACACCCCGTCGCGCGAGTAGCGGATGCCGTTCGGCGTCTCCGTCAGGAAAAAGGCCCTGGCGTTCTCGAGCGCGCAGTCCAGTTCATTATCGGTGAACTGCAGCTTCCCGAGGGAAAAATCCGTGTAGGACTCGTCCAGGATGACGCCCGTGCCGAGCTTGCCGATCTTTGGCGCCTTCTCGAACGGGCGCGGCGGATACAGCTCGCCGTCGTTGACGCGGTTGAGCACCATCGTGGGCAGTTCCTTGAACACGCCCTGGTCCCGCTTGTAGCCGACGGTGTCGACGTTCGCCAGGTTGTTGGCGATCATGTCCTGGCGGATCGTCTCCACCAGCATCGAAGACGCCGACGTGTAGATGCCGCGTATCATCGATTTGCCTTTCCGTGAGAACGGGGGGGGATCACCTGACGGCAGTTCATGTCCTTGCCGCACGGGCCGACGCGTGCGAGGACGTCGTCGCCGATGGGATTCGAACCGAAACTGAGGGACTGGGCGACATGGGCGTGAAGACACTTCACCCCGAACATGCTTCGGCTGCCGACGATATTCGTCGCCGAAAGCACCGAATCGACATCGTCGGGAAGCGGATGTCCCGCAATTTCCTCCGCCAGGTCGCGTCGTTGCTTCTGCAGCAGCTGCTGCCCCTCGATGAACCGTTCCCGGAACCCTGCATCTTCAGCAAGTCTTTTGGAAAACATCTGGACCTCCTGGGCCGCTTCGAGTTTTGCCACTTCGTAGCGAAGTCGTGGGCAGACGAGCCAGAGAAAGGTCGGAAACGGCTTCCACCGGCCGTTTTCCTGGTATACCGGATCCGCCTGCAGGACCTGCGGCGTGCCGTCCCCGCACCGGGTCGCGATGCGGTAGGGAAGCTTGGCCGGCCGGCCGAGCAGTTTCTCGACCGTCGCGGCTTCTTCCGGAGTCGGCATTTCGTTTCGAACAGGCATGATTTTCCTCATCCTTACTCAGGACATCGGCAAACGCGAAGACTCCCCGAAGGGGAAAATGACATTTTTTTCGATTTTTCTGACTCTCTCGAATCTTCGGCACGTTTCCGCCCATCCCTTAGCACATCAAAAGAAATCTTCGGGTTGGCATTCGTTCCTGGGAACGCGGGCGGATCAAGATCCGCCGGGGCGCGCCGACGTGCTCGTCCCGTTGGTCTCACCGGTTGCGGGGGTGACGGGATCAGAGTATCTTGAGAAGCAAGGCTGGCAAATGCTGTCGGAATGGGGGAATACATGAAAATACGATCGTGTGCGGCAACATTCACTCTCGTTGCCATGTTCCTTTTCGTGACGCTGATGTCCGTGTCCGCCGGGCCATTCGATGCCGGCCGGGTCGAGGTGACAGGAAACGATACGACGGACGAGGCCGCGGTCGAGACCGCCGGTGTCGAACTGGCGACGGCTTCGATGCGGCCGCGCATTACGGGGGCGTTCCTCCAGCTCTGGGAATCCGACAACGACAATTCCCTCGAGTTCTGGCGCAGCGAACTGGAAACGATGCGTGCCGCCGGAATGCGCATCGTCATTCCCCAGTATTCCAAAAGCAGTGGCGTGGATCTGACGCCGGCTGTCGAACTGATTCTGCAAGTTGCGGACGAGCTGAAGATGCAGGTGTTCATCGGAACGCTGCTCGACGAAGAGGGTTGGTATCTGAAGAAGCTGAATCCGCTTTTCCTGGCGAAGGAGCGGGTCAAGGTGGCGGCATACACGGCCGAACTGGTGCGGCGGTTCAAAGAATACAAATCGTTCTACGGCCTCTACATCCCCTATGAGGACAACACGCTCTCGCTTCCCGGCTCGATGGGCGCGTTCTATGGCGCGATCGCCGAGGCTGCGCGGGCGGAGAAGCCCGAGCTGAAGGTGATGATCTCCCCATTCACGACCCCTCGCCCGGGAATGGCAAAGTCGCTCCCGACCTGGATGCTCAGGCAGTATTTCAAGTCGATGCTCTCGAAGGCGAAGGTCGACATCATCGCCTGGCAGGACGGTGTCGGCGGCACCACGGCCCAGATCGAGCGCATCCCGCACGATCTGGCTCCGATCGCCTCAGCCGCTCGGGAACTCAAGATCCAGATCTGGGGGAACTGCGAAGTGTTCCATCGCACCTCGCCCCTTTCGCAGGCCTTCGAGGCCGAGGCGACGACGATGGCGGTTCTTGCCCGGCAGATCGAGGGGGCGGCGCCGTTCGTCGACCGGTTCATCTGTTTCGATTTCAATCATTATTTTTCGCCCAGGATCGGCCCCAAGGCCGAACAACTCTACAACGACTACTGCGCATGGGTGGGCATCACCCTGAAGAAGCCCTGAATGGCCGCCCTGCGCTGGCTGACGGCGGGTGAATCGCACGGAAAAGCCCTGGTCGGCATTCTCGACGGGATGCCGGCCGGTGTCCCCATCGCCGAAACGGCGTTCCCGGAACTGCTGGTCAGGCGCCTCAGCGGCTATGGCCGGGGAAGCCGTGCCGCCTCGATCGAGCGCGACAGGGCGGAACTGCTTTCCGGGGTCAGGTTTGGCCTGACGACGGGAAGTCCGATCTCGGTCATCATACGGAACGCCGACGCCGACGCCCATGCACGGGCGATGGAACCGTTCGGCCCCCGTCCTCAGGATGTGGCGCCCGTCGTCGCGCCGCGTCCCGGCCATGCCGACCTGGCCGGTGCACTGAAATATAACTCGAACGATATCAGGAATATCCGCGAACGCGCTTCGGCCCGCGAAACCGCGATGAAATGCGCACTTTCGGTTCCGGCGCGCGCGCTTCTCGCGGAGCTGGGCATCGGCTCCGTGGCTTTCGTCAGGCGGATCGCGACGAAAGAGGCGGATATTCCCGGCCAGGCGTCGGTTGCCGAGCTTGCCGCGCGGGTGCGCGAGGTCGGGGATGCCTTTCTGACCCCCGATGCCGCGATGGTCATTCCATGGACCATGCTGATCGACGAGGCTCGCGCCAGCGAAGAGACGTTGGGAGGCGAGATCGAGGTCCGTTTTGACGGCCTGCCTGCCGGCCTCGGCAGTCATGTCCAGTTGGACCGCAGGCTCGATGCCCTTCTGGCCGCCGCCCTGATGGGACTGCCCGGCGTGCATGCGGTGGAAATCGGGCAGGCCGGGAGGCAGAGCCGGTTACACGGATCGCAGGCGCACGATGCCGTGTGCCACACGGAGGGTGACGGCTGGTTCCGGCCGACGAATCTCTGCGGAGGGATCGAGGGCGGCATGACGAACGGATCGCAGTTCGTCATGAAAGCCGTGATGAAGCCTCTTCCAGGCTGTATTCCGGGAACCGTTCCCTCCATCGTGCCGCCCCACGAACCCGTCCCGCTGAAACCCGACCGGTCGGACACCGTGGCCCTTGCCGCTCTCGCCGTCACGGCCGAATCGGTTCTCGCTCTGGAGCTGGCATCCGCCGTCCTCGATACATTCGGTTCGGACACGCTCGCGGACATCCGCGACTCCCTCGACCGGTATCGGCGGAGTCGCTTCGCCTAGCGGGCGGTCGCGAACGGCGAGGTCAGATCCAGTGGAGCTTTCGGAGGAGCCACCAGTTGAAAATGCCGAGAAGGGCCATGGCCACGAAGAAGACGGGGTAGGAGACCATCCAGTTGTCGGGGCCGGTGATCATCGACCATTCGGACATCCCGCCGATGCCCGATACCAGCGTGAGGGGCATGAAGACGGTCGTGATGGCAGTGAGGCGTTTCATCACGAGGTTCGTCTGGTTCGACAGCTGGGTCATTCTCGCGTTCGTGAGCGAGAGATGGAGCTCCATCAGCGAGGTGATCTGCTCGCGGTTGATCTCGATGAACTCGAAGAACTTGGCGAGATGGTCGTAAATATCGCGGAAGTAATAGATCGCCTTCTCGCTGACGAACGGCGAGTCACGCCGGCAGATCTTGATCAGGATCTCGCGTTCGTTGAACAGGCTTTTCCGGAGGGTCAGCAGGGTCGATCGAAGCCGCATCAGGTGCTCCGGCTGGAAGTCCGGCTTCTCGCCAAGGATGCTCTCCTCCATCCGGTCGACTTCTTCCTGGATTGATTCGATAACAGCAAATTTTTTATCGACGATATAGTCGAGAACCAGCTGCAGCAGGAAATCGGGGCCCCGGTTCACCTCGGACATGCCGCGGAACACGGCTTCGTCGAGCTTGTCGAAGAACGACGGATTCTGCACCTTGAAGCCGCGCACAGTGATCAGGTAATTCGCCCCGATCATGAAATCGACTTCGTCGATCGTCAGTTCCTCTTTAATATAGGTGTAACAATTGAATAAAATGAACGTGTTCTTCTCGAAATTCTCGGTCTTGGGGATCTGGTCGTCGTCGAGACAGTCCTCGACGCTCAGCTGGTGGATGCCGAACGGCTCGATCAGCTCGTCGAAGGTTTCCCTGGCGGGATCGATCAGGTCGATCCAGACATACTCGCCCTTCTTCTGGAACTGCAGAGCCTCGGCGAGCGAGGAGAGCTTCGCGATTTTTCCCTTGCGCGGGATGTGAAAATACCGTGTTTCGGCCATGGTCATTCTCTCCGTTCGTTCTGAAACCGCCCCCATTTCACCACGAAACCCCTCTCCGGGTCAAAGACACCTTCCATGTATCCGTAGGGGCGGACCGCGATCCGTCCCCGCATTCGATCGATACGACCCGATATGAAAAAACGCCCCGGCCTGAGCCGGGGCGTGATGTCGGAGATTGGATCA
Organism: uncultured bacterium; assembly: GCA_964389325.1. Lineage (GTDB taxonomy): Bacteria > Muiribacteriota > Ozemobacteria > Ozemobacterales > Ozemobacteraceae > MWAR01. Next base: position 5,163 of record CAYMEN010000001.1, read on the forward strand.
GAAGGTGGTGTCGAACGCGTTGTCGAACGCGTCACCCGCATTTCCGGCGGGCTGGGGCTGGGCGGCCGGGGCCGTCCTGGGGGCAGGTTCCATCTCGCTGCCGGCCTCGGGCACGATGCTGGTCGGGGCGGCGGACTCGATGCTCTGCGCGATGATGTGCGGGGTGATCAGGATGATCAGTTCCTGGGACTCGCCGTTCTTGCCGCTGTAACTGAACAGCGATTTGAGGATCGGAATGTTGCCCAGCAGCGGGATCTTGCTCTTCTCACGGCCTTCTTCGTCGCGGATCAGGCCGCCGATGAGGATCTCTTCGCCGTCGCGGACGCGCACCTGGGTCTTGGCGGAACGGGTGCCGATGACCGGATACATGCCGTTGTTCGACCAGGATTCGACGAAGGAGACTTCGGGTTCGGCATCGACCGTGATGTAGCCGTCATCGTTGATGCGCGGGGTGATCTTGAGCTTGATGCCGGTGTCTTTTTCCTTCGGGGGCTGATCGGCGCCGCCGGGGTAGATGACCTTCGTGCCCACCACGATGTTGGCTTCCTGGCCATTGACCGCCGAGATCTTCGGGTTGCTGAGGATCTTCGTTTCGCTGTGCCGCTCGAGCGCGTTCAGCGTGGCCTGGAACAACAGGGTGTCACGATAGAAGTCGCCGAGTCCGAACAGCTCACCCTGAGGGCTGGAGAAGCCGTTCTGATACAGGCTCGAGTCGGGGTTCTGGGCGAAGTATTCCTTCGTCGCGAACACGGTGGGGCTGCCGTCGAGTTCGCCGGCGGCTTCCTTGGTGCCGGTCTTCCAGGCGAAGCCCAGCTTCTTGGCAGCCGTCGTCTTCACTTCGACGATCTTCGCTTCCATCATGACCTGGTGGACCGGCGTGTCGATCGTCTCGATCAGCTTCTTGACCTCGTCGAGGATATCCTTGCCGCCCGACACGATGACCGCGTTGATGCGATCGTCGGTGGCGACCTTGACGTCCTTCTTGATGGTCTGGGCGATGATCTTGCTCACGTCGGCGGCCTTGGCATACTGCAGGCGCTTGGTGATCGTCAGGCCCTTTTCGAAGGCTTCGATGAGCTTCTTCTCGTCGGCCAGGATCCAGGTGTTGCCGATCTTGCGGACGGCGAACCCGTTGGTCTTGGCGATGAGGTTCATGGCCTCCTCGTAGTAGACGTCCGTCAGGCGAACCGTGACGTTGCCGCGGACGCTCTTTTCCGCGATGATGTTCGTGCCCGACTTCTGCGCGATGATCTTGATGATCTCGCGGATGTCGGTATCGCGGAAGTCGAGCGAGATGTTGTCTTCCGCCACCGCCGGCTGTCCCCAGAGAGACGCCAGCATGGCCGCGGCTACAACCGTGTACTTGAGGCCATTCTTGGTTTTACCTGTGGAATTCATTCTTTTCCACCTCCGATCGGAAATGTCCGACGCATCTGTTCCTTGAATGAGTAAACGACGACCTTGTCAGAAAAGATATCGACAACTTTGAATGTTTCGTCCACCGTCATTTCTTTAAAAACGACGTACGATTTCTGATTGAACTCGATCATGGCCAGCCGTTCGCTCTCGTTCCCACAGATCCCGGTGACACTGAGGCTGAGTGGCTGAATGACCGTCTTGAGATCGACCGGTGCGGAGGCCTGTTCCTCTTTTGGAGGCCGGATCTCGCGCTCCGGCGGCTTCGGTTTGGTGATCAGGGGTTTGAACGGATCCTTTTCGGAAACGGCGGGCGTGAACTGGTGTGACTGCGATAGTTCGCTCACCCTATCGGCTTCTTCCAGGTCATCCGAAGTGACCTGCTGAGCCGGGGCCGGGGCGGCGGCGAGAGCCGTCATGAGCAGTCCCAGTGCCAGCGGCGAAAGGCCGAGAATCCTGAAATTAAATCGTCTGGATACGTGCATGATACCTGTCAATCCCCTCCTCCGCCGCCGCCACCACCACCGCCGCCGCCACCACCGCCACCACCGCCACCACCGCCGCCGGTGCCGATCGGGAACGTGCGTCGCATCTGTTCCTTGTTGGAGTAGATGACGAGCCGGTCGTTCATGACATCGACAACTTTGAACTTCCCGTCGATGACCTGGTCTTTCTGAACCGTATAGGGCTTGCCTTCGAAGGTGATGAGCGCGAGACGCTCGTTATCATTGCCGCAGATGCCGGTCACGACGAGCTGGATCGGCTTCGGGGGCGGGGGCGGGGGGGGGGGGGGGGGGCCCCTTGTGGGGGTGGGCGGGGGGGGGGGGCGTTGTCCCGCTTCGTCGTCGAGGACGGCGGGGGCGGGGGAGGAAGAACGACCTTCTTTTCGATGAGGGGCTTGAAGGGGTCCTTGTTCTTGTTGCTGGGGGCAAACTTGTTGTTGGCTGCCAGCATCTCGATCTGTTCGGGCTCGTCCACGGCTGCCGCTGCTGCACCGCCGGCTTCCGCTCCGATATTGCCCGCCGCTGCATCGCCGGCCGCCGCACCTGCATCGCCGGCCGCCGCACCTGCGTCGGCAGGAGGCTCGCCGGGTGCTTCTTCCGGGTTGGCCGGGGTTTCGGCCCCCGCGCCCGCGCCGGATGCGTCCGCAGGCGCGCTCGTATCGGTGTTGGGGATGCTGAAGTCATCCGCGCCCTGAGCAAGAGCCATCCGCGGGCCGGCCGAGAGGAGGGCCGACAGGATGAGGACGAAAATCAGTTTGGAACCAGTTCCTGTTCTCATATATGCCTCCTTGATGCCGTTTAGTAGGCGCCGCCCATGATGTAGATCTTGGCGTTCAGGTTCACCGTCAGAAGCGGAGCTTTGGTCTTGGGATCGGGCTCGGCCGAAACCGAGATGTTGATCGAGCCGGCCGCCAGGTTGACGATCTTGCGCTTTTCCATGACGAGCAGGAAGTTGCCGATATCCTGGAACGTGCCCAGGAGGCCGATTTCAATCGGAAGTTCCGACCACTGCTCGGCTCTCACGAGGGGCGAGATGCGGATGTCGTTGAACTTGACGTTGAACTTGTTGGCGACCGCTTCCGTCGAGTCGAGAAGCTTCGGAACGACGGTTCCGAGCTGGTTGGATTCCATTTCCAGCTTTTTCTTCTCTTCCGTCAGCTTGGCGATGGACTCGTTGATACGGGCGATTTCGTCGGCAACGTTCTTGATTTCTTCCTGTTTCCGCTCGAGGTCCTTGATGTCGTTCTCGAGCTGTTCGCGGGCGGCCATGGTGGGTTCCCAGTAATACATCCAGAACGCACCGCCGGCGCCAGCCGCAGCGAACACGATGACCATGATGACGGCCGCAAAGTTGTTCATTTGTTCGCTCCCTCAGTTTCTTCCGAGATCCCGTTTGATGCGGCAGGTGATGTCGAACCGCCACACGGGAGCTTTTTCGAAGGTATTCTTGTTGGCATTGCTGAGAAACACTTCTTCGAAGTAGGAGTGGTTCTGCAGCTCCTTGATGAAGTTCTGGATGCCCAGGGTCAGCCGGTCGGCCTTCTTGTCGGGCTGGTCGGAACAGGCATACCCGGTCAGCTGGACGCGCCTGTCGGAATCGATGCGGATGCTCGTGATCCAGACCGTCTTCTCGGGAACGACCGTGGTCAGGGCGGAGAACACTTCCGACCACTGGAGCAGGTTCACGCCGGAAAGCTGCTTGAGCTGCTCGATCTGGCTTTCCAGGGCCCGCTTGTCCTGGTCGAGGCGGTCGCGCTGTTCCAGCTTGTCCTTGTCCTTGCGGACCTCTTCTTCGAGGTTCGTTTTCTGTTCCTCGAGATCCTTGTTGTAGGTCTCGATCCAGATCGTCCCGAAGTAGAACAGGACCAGGATGCCCGCCAGCGCGATGACGAGGAAGATCGCGGCGAACGGAATCTGAATCGGCTTGCGCCGCTTAATGGTGATGAGGTTTACTTTGATCATCGGTTAATCCACCACCCCTCTGAGCGCCAGGCCGATGGCGACTGCGAATCGTTGCAGGTTGTTGTAGAGAATGTCGGTGTCGGGCACGGTGACGGAGATGCCTTCGAGGGGGTTCCCCATCGCCACGTCGACGCCGAGTTCGTTGCTGATATACGTGTTGAAGCCCTTCAGGTTCGAAGAGCCGCCCGAGAGGATGATCCGGTGGATCAGGGGCTCGCGGGACTGGGCCTTGAAGTAGTCGAACGAACGGCGGATTTCGGATGCGAGTTCTTCAACCGTCGTCTTCACGACCTCGGCGACCTCGTTGCCGCCAGAGTCGCTGATGTTGACCTCGGCCTCGTTGAACTTGATCTGTTCGGCCTGCTCGAACTCCTGCTTCATCACATTCATGATCATCTGGGTGATGTTGTTCCCGGCGATCGGGATGTTGCGGGTGAACATCAGCACACCTGACTTGAGCACCGAGATGTTGGTCGTCCGGGCGCCGGAGTCGATGATCGCGACGACTTCACCGCCTTCCTGGGAACCGGCCGTCAGCAGGATCGAGTTCTCGAGGGCGTTGATCGCGGCAATCGTGTCCACGTCGATCACTTCCGGCGCCGCGCCGCCGCCCCTGAGGACGTCGAGATAGCTGTTCACCAGCTCCTTCTGCGCGACGACGAGCAGGATCGAGTATTTGCCGCCGCCTTCCTCCTCGGCCAGTTCGGCGAGCTTCGCATGGGTGATGCTCACCTCGTCGATGGCGTAGGGAACATACTGCTCGGCCTCGATGCGAACGGTCTGTTCGAGCTCCTCGTCGCTCATGATCGGCAGCTTGGTGAAGCGCATGATCACGTTCTGACCCGAGATCGAGGCGAATGAACGATCCGGCTTGATCTTGGAGCTTTTCAGCATATCCTTGATCACTGCCGCGATCGACTGCGGGTCTCTGATATTGCCTTCCTCGATCGCCGAGGGGGGAACAGGCGCTATCGCGTAACCCGTCAGTTCCGGACCCGAGGGGGTCTTCTTGAGCTGGACGATCTTCACCGTTGAGGTGCCGATGTCTATGCCCACCGAGGTGTTGCTTGTCCCGAAGGTAAACAAGCCCATGCGTGGTTCCTCCAAGGTCGGCCTGACCGCCGGTCTGTCCGGGCCGCGAACTGATGATTCTACAGAACGTCAGTTCTGTATCGACGTCATCGCGTAATTTCCTGAGAGAGAAATAGAATATTTTTCCACGAACGCGTTATTTTCGCCTGGGAACTGCGTCGTAGCGCAGTTGTCGAAGGGCAACATGGGAATAATACAAGGCGAGAATCTGTCGATAGGACCAGCGGCGACGGCCAAGCTCGATGGCGCCCGACTGGCAGAGGCCGACCTGGTGGCCATAGCCGCGCCCTGAAAGGTCGATGCCGGTGAGTTCACGTGTTCCTGTTTTCAAGGGTAGACCCCGGCGAAGAGAGGTGTCAAGAGCCTGCCGACGCCCCGCGGCGACGACCCAGCCGGAAACGGGCCTTTTTGCGCGGCGTATTCCCTGGGCCGTCTGGACGATCAACTGGGGAGGCCCCGACTGCTTTCCTCCCGCGAACAGGCTCACGGACTCGACAGGCAGAGCGGTTTTCGGCGCGGCGCCGGATCCGGGCGAAACCGGCGTGCGGCCTAAACTTGCAGCCCTCTGATGCATCTCAGAGGTGAAGGGTGGCTGGCTTCCCCCAGATGGAAGAACGAACGTCGTGCTGGGAAGATTGAACAGGCGCCGGAACGTCGTTCCTTTCACGCGCAGCTCGCCCCGGTCGGTTTGCAATTTGACCAGCTCGACCCGGTCGAGCGGCGTGGGGGCGACCGTTTCGGCGGCATATAGCCGGCTGAAGCCGAGTCCTTCGGAGGCGAGAGCCGTTCTGAGCCTGGCGAGATCGATGTGTTGCTGCCAGCGGTATTTCGATCCGGCCTTGCAATAGTCGCACCGCACCCGGCGCAGATACTTCGTCGGGGCGCCGCCGTAGACCTTCTCGTTGTCGGACGTCATACCGCCGCAGGTGGCGTGATACATCGCGGTCACGGGAACGCCGTCACTGATCATGATGATGCCACGCGTGGCATCGACCGCTTTCGTGACGCTCTCCCGTTCCGCCTTGACCCCGCCGTAGACCTGGCAGTGCTCGCGGTCGCACAGGTCATACCCGTCTTTCTTGTGCTTTCCCCGGTTGGCGATGGCGTAGGTGCGGGCAATCACGGCCTGGGCCTTGAGACTCTCCTCGGGGGAAAGCGAGCCCATCTCGCTTCCGACAACGCCCTTCAGATAATCCTCTACACCAACGAGATTGACGACGGTCGCTCCGCTCTTCCCGAACGAGACTTCGAGACTGCCTCGATAGGCCCGGCCGTTCAGCGACAGCGTTCCCCGGTTCGCCTGAAAGCGCATTCGACGCCCCGCCAGGGAAGGGGCAGCCGGCTTTCGGCGTGATGCGCTTCGTCCCTTCTTCTGCGCGGGTTTGGCATTCTGCGCCGCGCTCCAGGAAAAATAGTCACCCGATCGGAATGCCCTGACGCGCCGGTTCTTCTCGTCGAACTGCTCCCCGCCGGCCGGCAGGTGAACCTTCACCGTCGGAACGCCGGCCTCGATGCCGATCCTGAGAAGCGTCTCGGGTGCCCCGAAGGCCGTACCCATGCATGCCGAAAAGCAGAGCGCCATCAGCATGATTCGAAGAGGTTTGTTACCCATAGTATGATGTTTCGACCGAAACGGCCCCGAGCATGAGACTTCCGGCCAAGAACGGCATGGGGAGAGGAATGCTGCGGACCGGCGGGAACGGTCCCGCAAGTGGTTCGTATTCCGGTGTTCCCGGCACGGGTTTTCGGGTAACATGTTTCTCAGAGGAACGTACATGAGAGGATTCATCCTGGCGGCCGCATGGCTGCTGTGCGCGGGAAACGGCGCCGTGGCGGCCGGCGTCGCGGCTTCCGCCGCCGCGGAGCTGGACCCGGTGGCCCTGGTGAGGCGCATCGAAACACAGTATCAGGGAAGCTCTTCGCATGGAAACATCACCATGGCGATCAAGACCAGACACTGGAAACGCACCCTGGTCATGGACGCCTGGTCGGAAGGCCGCGACAAATTCCTGACGCGCATTCTCGAACCTCGCAAGGAGCGGGACACCGGCACGCTCAAGGTTGGCGACGATATCTGGAACTATTTTCCGCGCATCGACCGCCTCGTGAAGATTCCGTCAAGCATGATGGGCGACCGGTGGATGGGAAGCCATCTCACGAACGACGACCTGGTCAAGGAAGGCAAGGTCGAAGAACTGTATCTGCTGACCGTCGAACGGAGGGACGGCGCCCGCGTCGTCATTTCCTGCATGCCGAAACCCGATGCAGCGGTCGTCTGGGGGAAAATCCGGTACGAAGCCGACCTCGAAAAGCAAGTGCCGGTGCGGGTCGAGTATTTCGACGAGGAGAACGCCCTCGTGCGCACGGTGACGTTTTCCGACCTGCGGGAGCTGGACGGGCGGTGGGTTCCCATGAGGTTCACCGTCAGCCCCGCGGAAGAGCCCGACGAGGAGACGGTCATGATCTACGACGACCTGAAATTCGACGTTGCCCTCGAAAAGGAACTTTTCACGATCCGGCGCCTGCGGCGAGCCCCGTGATGCTGATCAGGCTCGCCTGGAGAAACCTGTGGCGGAACCGCCGCCGGACGCAGCTGACCATGGGCGGCATGATGCTCGCCACGTCGCTGCTCATCTTCACGCTGGCGATGTATGACGGCATGCTCTGGGACATGATCGAGAACGTCACCGAGGTCATGACCGGCCACGTCGTCGTTGCCCGCGACGGCTGGCTGGAACGGCCCGGGCTGCATCTCGCGATCGATGCCGCCGAACAAACGGCGGAACGGCTCGCGGGCCGGGCCGGCATCCACGGGGTGTGTGGCCGTGTGTCTGCGTTCGCCCTGCTGAGCTGCGGGCCGGAGCGGAATGCGCGGACGCACCCCGGACAGTTGATCGGCATCGACCCCGCGGCCGAAGCGAAGGTCAGCCGCCTGGCGCGGTGCGTGACGCAGGGCCGGTTCCTCGAGGCGGCCGACGGCATGGACGTCGTTCTGGGAACCGACCTGGCGCGGCGCCTCGAGGCGGTTCCCGGGGCTGAGCTGATCGTGATCGGCCAGGCCGCCGACGGCTCGATGGTCACCGAGATGATGCGGATCGTCGGCGTCGTCGACACGGGCGACCAGATGCGGGACGGCGCCCTCGTCCTGGTCGGCCTCGGGACGATGCGGCGCATCTTCTGCCTCGAAGGGCGTCTGCACTCCCTTCACGTCTTTCTCGACGACCCGCTTTCGGCCAGGGAAGCCGCGGCCGGACTTTCCGTCGCCGGCATCGGAACGGCCCTCGTCGCGTTCCCCTGGCAGGAGCTGCAGCCGCAGCTTGCCCAGGTGTTTTCGATCTGGCTCGGCATGCAGGTGTTCACGATGGGATTCTATTATTTCGGCATCGTGCTGATCACCTTCAGCACGATGTATATGTCGTTTCTGGAGCGGTTCCGGGAGTTCGGCATGCTGCGCGCCATCGGCCTGAAGCCCTGGAGACTCGCGTCGCTCATCCTTCTCGAGGGCGGCCTGATGAGCGCGGTTGCGGGCGTTCTGGGAATGGGGCTCGGCCTGCTCCTGGGCTGGTGGATATCGGTGGCGCCCGTCGACCTGAGCTGGTTCGCGTCCCCGCTCTCGTGGGGCGGAACCACGTTCGTTCCGCGCATACGCGGGGTGCTGAGCGTCGTCAACGTGCTGATGCCCGGCGGCGTCATGATCCTGCTCGGCGGGGCGGTGGCCTGCTTCCCGGCCTGGCGGCTGCTGTTCCTGCGACCCGCCGAGGCCCTGCGGGAGGGATGAATGCTGCTGCGGCTCGGCTGGCGTAACCTGTGGCGGAATCCGCGCCGCACCTTCCTCCAGGTGCTGGCCATCGCGTGCAGCTTGTTTCTCGCCGTGTTCTTCAACAACCTCGCGTTCGGCTCCTACCTCCAGATGATCAGGGAGGGCGTGAAGTCAGGCAGCGGCCACATCGGCATCTACCACCCCGCATACCTGAAAGACAGGAAAATCGAGCAGTTCTTCACGGTCGGTTCCGCGAGCGAACGGCTGGCGCTGATTCCGGGCGTGACGGGCGCGTTCCCGCGGCTGCAGCTGCCCGGCCTGGCGCGAAGCAGCCATGACAGCTGCGGCGTCGCGATTCTCGGCTTGGAACTGGCCGCCGAGGCCGGCAACCATCCGCTTCTCGGGCGGCGCCGCCTGAAATCCGGCGCGATTCCCTCGGGAGGGCGCGGCGTCCTGGTCGGCGACCGGCTGGCCGAAACGCTCCGTCTGCAGGTCGGAAGAAAGCTGGTGGTCATGTTCCAGGGGGCGGGCGGCGATATCTGCAGCGCCCTGTTCCGGGTCGAAGGAGTCTTTCATTCCGGGGTGACGCAGATGGATGCCGGCGTGATCGTCGTCAGCAGAAAAATGCTGGGAGAGGCGTTCGGGGCTCCGGATGCCGCGCACGAACTGGCGATCATGCTTTCCGGCCCCGAACGGGTCGCGGAAGCGCTCGGGGAAATCCGGAACGGAGGCCTTCTTCCGGCTTCGTCCGCGGCGTTTCCCTGGCAGGAAGCCATGCCCCAGCTCGACGGGGCCATCCGGATCGACCGGATCCAGTTCCGGTTCATGATCCTGATTCTGTATCTCATCGTCGGCCTCGGAAGCGCCAATACCCTGCTGATGAGCGTCATGGAGCGCACGCGGGAGTTCGGCCTGTTCCGCGCGCTGGGCCTCGGGCCCGCATCGATACGGACCATGGTGGTTGCCGAGGGGCTCGTTCTCGGGATGCTGGGGATGGCGACAGGCACGGGGAGCGGACTGCTGGCGACCTGGTATTCCAGGAAGACAGGCATCGATTTTTCAGCCCTGATGGGGGAGACGGAGGTGGCCGGCATGCTCATCGATCCGATCATTTACTGCGGCTGGGACCACGTCTCGACCCTCTGGTTCAACGTCGGCATGCTTGCGATCGCGGTGCTCGCTTCGCTCTACCCGGCGCGCAGGGCGTTGAAGATCAGGCCGGCGCAGGCCATGCGCACGTTTTGAAAGGAGTCGCCGTGTGAGCAGCATTCGGGTCAGGCGGGTTTCGAAACGATACAGGGAAACGGCCGCGGTCGTGCAGGCCATCGATACGCTCGACCTGACGCTCGAGGAGGGCGAGTTCACCGTCGTCGCCGGGCCCTCCGGCAGCGGCAAGACGACCCTGCTGAACCTGGTGGGCGGCCTCGACCGGCCCGACACGGGGGAGATATTCCTGGGAGACCAGCCTCTTCACGCGATGTCGGAAGCGGAACTGACCGAGCTGCGGCTTCGCCGGATCGGCTTCGTTTTCCAGGCCTACAACCTGATTCCCGTGCTGACGGTGTATGAAAACGTCCAGTTCATTCTCCAGATCCAGGGAGTGACCGAGACCGAACACGCGTCTCGCATTCTGCCGCTGCTGGAAGAGCTCGGTTTGAAGGGAATGGAAGACCGGTTCCCGCCCCAGCTGAGCGGCGGGCAGCAGCAGCGGGTTGCCGTCGCGCGGGCCATGGTGGGCCGGCCGCGCGTCATTCTGGCGGACGAGCCGACCGCCAACCTCGACTCGGAAAACGCCGTGGCTCTGCTCGAGCTGATGAAACGGCTCAACGGGGAACAGGGCGTCACCTTCCTGTTCAGTTCGCACGACCCCCGCGTCATCGATACCGCCCGGCGCGTGGTCCGATTGCGTGACGGCAGGATCGAGTCGGATGAACGCCGGCCCGCGGCGGAGACGCCGGCGACAAGAGTAGAATGAATATCATTAATTATAATATCAATTTTATAATAATATGCACGATATTATTATCGTTCTCGTGGGCGTGGGCGCCGTCGGTTGCCTGCGCCGGCGGCATCGAGCAGACATGGGCCTGGCGGACGATCTCCCAGGGGCGACGTCTCACGGATGGAACGGCCGCGATGTGGCCGGAGCGGCCGCGGGACCGGCTGATGCTGCAGGAACTGCTTCGCTGGTCGGCGACCGGAGATGTCGGAAAGGTCCGGTATCGGTTTGGGTATGAGATCGCCGGCACATGGCATGGCCAGTCGCCGGCGGTTGATGCCGTGGCGGGAGCGGATCCGGTGGGGCGCCCCGGTGCGGGGTTGCTGCCGAACGTCTGGAACACGCGGGCCGAGTTCCGGCAGACCCCCAGGAGTCTCGTCGTCGGAACGGTCGAGCGTTTTCAGGCCACGTGGCGCGCGGGAAACTTCGATATCGATCTGGGCCGACAACCCGTCAGCCTCGGAACGAGCCATTTTGTGGGGGTCCTTGATGTGCTGGCCCCGTTTTCTCCGGGGTATCTCGACGGCACCTTCAAGCCGGGTATCGACGCCCTGCGCCTGCGCACCCGCTCCGGTGGAACCGGCGAGGCCGAGTTGATCGCTGCTCCCGCCCGTTCCGGGGAAAAGCGGGCCGTGCTGGGGCGCATTCGCCGGACGCTTTCCGGCATCGATCTCGAGGGCATCGCAGGCCGGTTCCGCCAGCGGGAAATGCTGGGCCTCGGGTGGGAAGGGGAGAAGCGGGGCTGGAATCTCTGGGGCGAGGCCGCCGTCTTTTCCCGGCGTCCGGAAGCCGAGCGGCGCCGGGCCGGCCCCCGGGGATACGCCCGCTCGCTGATCGCCGGCGTGGAACGTCAGGTCAGGCCGCTGACGCGGGTCGGACTGGCCGGATTCTACCAGGATTTCGGGACCGACGATCCCGGGGAACTGCCTGCCCTGGCAGGCGAAGCCCCCTTCCGGGAGGGGTGGGACTACTTGGGTGGTCGCAGATACCTGCTGGGAACGTACGATCAGGAGCTGCATCCGCTGGTTCGGCTCACGGTGAGCGCGCTCGTGAACGCCGGCGACGGCTCGACCCTCTGCCAGCCGAAGATCGTTTTCAATACCGGCGACAACGCCGACCTGACCCTGTTCGCCTGGATCGGCACGGGGCCCGATCTCGGTTCCGGCCCCGGCGGCCCGGTTTCGCGATCCGAGTTCGGCTCGGCCGCCGACGGCCTCGGCTTCCTCGCCCGACGGTTCTTCTGACCGGCAATGCTCGAAGTGCGGGCGCCTGAGGTATTGATTCGTGCTCATCGAAAGCCAATTTGCTGCTTTCGTTCGTGCTGAGGTGTCGAAGCACGAACCGGCGTTCGCCCATAGCTTCGAATATTCGCCCTTCGACAGGCTCAGGGCAAACGGGAGTATCCTGCAGGACTAAAACGTCAGGCGCAGTTTCGGGGCGAAACGGTCGCGCTCGCTGAAAATGCAGCCGCAGTATTTCTGGCGATAGAGATCGTTGTCGCGGGCCCCCTGGTAGGTGGCTGGAAACGCCGGGCGCAGGTCGGTGGCGATGAACGCGACGCCGTGTTCGCGGCCGGCTTCGTGGCCGATCGACACCAGCAGGTCGTGGTTTTGGTAGGGGCTGATCAGCAGGGTGGTGGAAAACGATTCGAAGCCGTCCTGTCGGGCCCGGGCGGCCGTCGCGTTCAGGCGCATGCGGAAACAGGCGGCGCAGCGGGACGGGCCGAATTCGCCCCCGAGAGCCGCGAGAAACCGTTCGAGACCGTATGCCGTATCGCCCCAGCGGATCTCTGCGCCGAACGCACCAGCCATCTTGTTGAACGATTCGAACCTGGAATGATACTCGACGTACGGGTGAATGTTGGGGTTTTCCCAGAACACGGCGATGTCGGAGACACCTTCACGTTTCAGGTGCGGCCAGGCCCCGCTCAGGCAGGGACCGCAGCAGGTGTGGAGCAGAAGCGACATGTGGAGGCTCCTTCAGACCAGCGTGCCGGACATCGTCCAGAGACGGGCCCGATCGATCTTCACCCGGACGAATCGCCCGATCAGGTCGGGAGCGCCGGCGAAATCGACGACACGGCCGGTTCGCGTCTTCCCCAGGAGATGGCCGGGCGTGCGTTCAGAACAGCCGTCGACCAACACGTCGAACGTGCGGTTGACCTGTTTCGCGCTTTCATCCTCGGAGATGGCGTTCTGGACCTCGATCAGGCGGGAAAGGCGGGCCTTGCGCTCGTCTTCGGGAAGCATCCCATCCATCGTGGCCGCCGGGGTGCCCTCGCGAGGTGAATAGTAATACGTATAGGCGGACTCGTAACGAACGTCTCGAACGAGCGACAGGGTTTCCTCGAACTCGGCTTCCGTCTCGGAAGGAAAACCGCATATTAAATCTGTCGTTATACATACTCCGGGAATCGCGGCGCGCACGCGCTCGACGAGATCCAGATACCCCCTTCGGGTATAACCGCGGTTCATCAGCCGAAGAATGCGGTCCGAGCCGGCCTGGGCCGGGAGATGGAACATCTCGCAGAGCTTTTTGAGGCGCGACATCCGGTCGACGGCCTGGAAGGAAAAATCACGTGGATGGGATGTCAGAAATCGTATCCATCGGATTCCCGGAATCTGTTCCACCCGTTCGAGGAGGGTGATGAAACCTTCCTCGAGCCCGATGTCTTTTCCATAGGCGTTCACGTTCTGACCGAGCAGCGTGACTTCGACGACTCCCTTCCCTGCCAGGTCGGTGATGAAATCGACGAGTTCGGGGAGGGGGCGCGAAACCTCGGGGCCCCGCACATGTGGGACGATGCAGTAGGAGCAGAAGTTCGTGCATCCCCTGATGATGTTCACCAGGGCCGAAAAAGGCTTTTCGAGAATGATCCCGTCTGCCTGCTCGCCGTCGAACCCGCCGATGGCAGCAAAAGCCCCTGTCGCTTTCCGGGTTCGCGCATGCTGGAGAAGGAGAGGAAGGCTAGGAATGTCATTGGGGCCAAAGACGAGATCGACATGGGGGAGAAGTTCGAACAGCCGGTCTTTCCTCGCCTGTGCCACGCAGCCTGCAATGGCGATGAGGAGTTCCCGGTTGCTTTTTTTCAGCCGCTGCAGCGACTGGATACGGCTGATGAGTCGCTGTTCCGCATGTTCCCGCACGCAGCAGGTGTTGAACAGAATGAGAGTGGCGTCCTCTTCGGAGGCGGCTTCCGTGTATCCAAGGCTTGCGAGCATGCCGCGAATCCGTTGGGCGTCTGCCTGATTCATTTGGCAGCCGAACGTAGTGAGAAAATATCGCTGGTTCTGAGTTTTTGACATATTCAGGAACCCATTCTACCACAAAAAAGAAGGACAAGATTTATCAAGATTTTAATTATATAAATTCTAAACAATTATTAATAATAATTAAATGATTAATTTTTGCGAAATACTTCTCTAATTGTGCATTGAGAAACCTGCCCGTGCCTTGGATGCGGTGCAGAGATGTGATACACTTGTGCCCTCAATCAGTGGCCATTTCTTTGCTCGGATACCCCTGAGAAAATTACCACCTGATCGGCTGGAGGAAGAATGAAAAGCGTTCGAAGATTTGTTTTATGGAGCATCCTTTGTTGTATTGCCGTTTTTGTCGTGACGGCTGCCATGCCCGCATGTGCTGCCAATGTTCCGGCTGCACGGCTCGAAGGTGATGCGATCGAACCGGAAGTGGTGGAGAGTTCGGCGACACCTGTCAGCGAACTTCCGAAAATGGATTTTGCTCCAGCGCAGACCGAGGAACAGGCAACGCCGATTATCGAAGAAGCACGGCCTGTCGTTGAAGAGAAAACTCTGAAGACTGACGACCGCCCAACTGGCCGGAAACCCAAAATTTCGAACAGGATTCGGGAATACTGGCTGAAAATTCACGGTGAAACCGCAACTGGTGTCGGGGATTCCGATGTGACGGTCATTTCTTCCGGCCCTGCGAATGAGAAAGTGGTTATCTCTCCCGTGAAAGAAACACCGAAGGAGAGCTTCGCTTCTGAACCCGAACCTCGAACAGAGGCCACGATCGTCCGTCAGCTCCCTGTCGAACCGAAGCCTGCCGTCGAGAAAACTGAACCCGCCGTGGAAGAAGCTGCACCGTCCGTCGGAGAAACGGCGGTTGCCGCTCCTGAAACCATGATTGCAGCTGTTGAGACAACGTCTGCCGTCGAAGAGACGGAACCGACGACGCAAAAGCCTCTTTCGGCCAGCAACCGGAAATTGTCCGACAAGGTGCGAGAATGCTGGCTGAAAATCCATGCTCAGGATGAGCAGATTCAGATTGCAGCGACAAAACCCCAGACTGTCGTGCCCACCGAGCCGGTGAAAACTCAGAGCGTCCGACAACTCCCCTCAGGGGACACGCCAGAACCCCCTGTCATGAAGCAGGAGACCCCCGCCACCGAATCCAAGGTCGAGATCGCCACGGCCAAGCCTTTTGCTCCGGCTCCAACCGTTACTTCCCCCCCGCTGACGGAAGCCCCCGTCGTGTTTCAGAAAAAATCCGCGAAGCTCGCGCTCTTCTCCGGGCCGCTTGCAAAAATGGCCCAGCGGCGCGAATACCGCTTGGCCGAGGCAAAACGCCTGAACATCGTTCTTCCCAGCCAGGGTGGATCGTTCGACAAACTCCCGCAGAGTATCGCCAGGCTCAAGGCGACCGTCGGGGAAATCCTCACCCGCAATGGGGCCAGTATTGTTCTCAGTATGATTTTCAAAGGCCACTTTGCCGGCGGTTCAACGAACCAGAAGCGCACGAACCGATAATTCCTGAAGAAGAAGCCGTCCGGATGTTCTCTGGACGGCGATGGTATCGAAGCTTTCCCGACCGGACAGGTCGTTCGGTATTGCCGATGTCAGAAATCAGACAAGCCTATATCTGAAATCTGATAATTAGCGGATGCTTGATGTACATGAGGCATCGAAACTGGTGAGAGCCCCTGGGCCAATGGTCTTGTGACTCTCGCCGAGATACTCATCGTCCGATCCGCAGCCTGTGAGGGCCCCGGGAAGCAGGAACAGAGCAAGAGCCACAAAAAACCATACAAATTTCTGATAATTCATTGGTTTCCCCCTTCATTCCAGGTTCGTCATACATTGTCGGCAGATGGATGACTTTTCCGTATGCCGATCAGTAGGCTTTTTCGATTTTTGCACCGGGAAAATAATGGCTGAGAATCTGGTCGAATGATTTCCCGGCCTTGGCCATCGACTGTGCACCTGTCTGACACATGCCGACCCCGTGCCCCCAGCCGGCGCCGGTGAATTCGGCACCCTCGATGAACCCGCCGTCATCGCGCTTCCATTCCGCGATGAAGCATGCGCTTCTCAGCCCGCCGAACAGTTTTCGGATGGCGAGCTCCTTCATCACGGTTTTCGAGCCGGTTTCCCCGGTCAGCGTCAGTTTGAACAGGCGCCCGGAAGGGCCTCGCTCGAAACCGGAAATGCTCGATATTCTTCCGATCCCGGCCGCTTCTTCCACCTTTTTCCAGTCGCCGGCCATCAGCGTTTTTTTCCATCGGAACTTGTCGCCGCCCTCCACCGTGGCATCGCCGCACCAGCAGAGAGGCGGGTTCCGGATGAACGATGATACGTCGTCCTCGCGGGTCAGATCGAGTTTTCCCGGGTTTCCCCGGATATCCCAGACGCCTTTCAGCTGCGGATCGGGGGGAGAGGTCCAGACGAGATGATTGGGTTCCCCGTGGCCACCGCAGTTTGCGGCATAGACGGCATCGACAATCGCTCCTTCCGCATTCCGAAGCAGGGTGCCCCGTGTTTTCGCAATGACGGGGCCGAGTTTGCGTGACGCCTCGTTCTCTCCGGCATACACCTGGCAGTGTTGTTCGGCGCAGAAGTCGAAGCCTTCGCCGAGATGCCGGAGGCCCACCTTCGACAGAATCTCACCCCGAGCCGCCACGGCCTGAGCCTGAAGAGCTGCCGGAGCGGCTTTTGATGAAATTTCCGAGGGAACGACACCCGCGAGGATCGTCTCGAGGTCCGTTGTGAAGATTGCATCCAGAGCATCCTGGGCCCCCCACCGGATGGTGATCTGGCCGCGATAGGAGCGGTCTGCGAACCCGTGCCATGCATACCCCCTGGCATGTTCGACCTTCTTCAATTCGACGACGCCGCCCGGAACGAGTTGAAGTTCCGTGCTCCCGGCCGCAACACGTTTTCCATTGATGTGAAGCGCGAGACTGCCCCGAGCCTGGGAGAGGATTTCCTCGAAGATCCAGCTCGAACTGCCGGCGGCGGCCAGTTCGTCGACGAGCTTCGATGCGGCATCGCGGGTGTCGAACATGCCAACGCCGATATACACGACCCGGCCGTCCCACGCGACCGTTTTCCCGTCCGCGGCGTAGGAAATCTTTCCGGCATCGAACGTGTGAACCGGCCTGCCGCCCGCACGCCACTTCTGCAGGGCCGCCTCGAGCCGCGCTGGGTCCCTTCGCGGCGCCGACTCGACCATGACATGATACCGTTTCCAGGCAGGAGTTAGAATAGCTCCTGATATTGATAACTCGTCCTTCCCGCCGACCTTTCCGGATGCCTCGCCGAGTTGCCACGTCCCTCCGCCAGGAAGGCGGCATTCGAGGCTTCCGGGGTATTCCGCCGTTTTCACCTTCACGATCGGCGCAGGCGCCGCATCCAGAGACGACCCTCCGAGGAGGGCCACGGCGAGAAGGGAAAAGCGGGCCAGCCGTTTCAGATCAGATCTCATCGGCGTCAATCTCTCCCAGGGCGACGGCGAGGCGGCCGCCCGCCACATTCAATGCCTGTCTTGCCTCGTCGGCCGTTCCACCGTTCTTCGCCAGGTAGATGGCCACCTTCGCCTCCCCGTTCGCGCGGGACAGGCAGGTGTCGGCGTGTTCGGGCGTCGTGCGGGCGCCTTCCATGACGATGCGATGGGCGCGTTTGCGGAGCTTGGCGTTCGTGGCCTGCACGTCCACCATGAGGTTCTGATACACCTTGCCGATCCTGATCATCGCGATCGAGGACAGCATGTTCAGCACCAGTTTGCAGGCCGTTCCGCTCTTGAGACGGGTCGAGCCGGTGATCACCTCCGGCCCGACGACCGGGTTGATGTGAATGTCCACGTCGGGGGGCCGCCCGTACGGGTTGCAGGAGAGCAGGACCGTGCAGCTGCCGACCCCTTTCGCGAACGAAAGGCCGGAAATGACGTAGGGCGTGGTTCCGGAAGCCGTGATGCCGACCACGGTATCGGCCGGCGAGAGGTTGATCGCCTTCAGATCGGCAACGGCCGCGTCCCGGTCGTCCTCGGCGCCTTCGATTGCCTGGAGAATGGCTTCCGAGCCGCCCGCGATCACGGCCGTGACCATCTCGGACGGCACGCCGAAGGTGGGGGGGCACTCAGAGGCATCGAGCACGGCGAGCCTGCCCGACGTCCCCGCCCCGATGTAGACAAGCCGGCCGCCCTGCCTGAACGAGGCGACGATCCGGTCGACCGCCTGGGCGATGCTGTCGGCGGCCGCTTCGACCGCGGTGAAGACCGACCGGTCCTCGTGCAGGAACGTCTTGACGACGTCGCGGGTGGGCTGGCGGTCGATGTAGACCGAGCGCGGGTTTCTGCTTTCCGTCAGCGGCAGCGAGGCCGCTCCGGTCTGGGTGGTCGATTGGGTCATGACTCCTCCGGTGGCGAATGATGCTCAGTGAACCTTGTCTGCAAGGGCGCGCAGGTATCGCAGGGCGTCGGGGTCGAGGCCGTGGGGCGATCCTGCGAGATATCTGACCAGGGGGCCCCAGGACGGGGCAAACGCCGGCTGTTTCAGGGTGAATCTGCCCGGTTCGCGTTCGCTCAGGACGGCCAGGGCACGCTCGGAAAACGCCTTCCAGCGCGACCAGAGACCGCCGATGCCCGCCAGCGGCACCCGGTTTTCGAAGCCCAGCTCCCCCGAAAGCGCCCGGACGTCGGATGCCCATCTGCGGAGAGACGCCGAAACGAGCGTTTCGGCCGTGCGGTCGCCTTCATCCACGGCGATGGTGAGAACCGGGGCGATCTCGCCGAGCCTGCGCTGCGCGGCCGGATCGGCGTACAGCCAGTCGAGAAGGGCCGCCCGGTCGGTGCCGAGATGCCTGAACCGTTTCTGAAAATTGGCTAGAATGCTGTTCTCATGCGCGTTGTCCTCGATCGCACCGAGGACCTGCTGCATGGCGAGCCGGCCGAACTCCGCCCCGGAAGGAGATGTGTCGAGAAGGAACCCCCAGCCGCCCCGGCGACGGTCCGTGCCGCCCTTCCGGCCAAAAAGCACCGATCCGGTCCCGTTCACGCTGAGAATGCCTTCCTCACCGCCGAACGCGGCGGCATGGTTGGCCTCGTAATCGCGCGAGACGACGATCTCCGCCGCTTCGAGTCCGAGCCCCGCCATGGCCTGCGCCCACCGGTGCCGGTCCGTTTCCGGGCGGGCTCCCGCGGCGCCGATCAGCCAGAGGGCCTCCTCGACGTCGCCGACTTCATATATTTTAGTATATATAGTATTGATCAGCGTCGCGAGTTCCTCGGAGCTCATGGCCCTCAGGTTCTTCGACGGGCAGGAGAGCTCGAGAACGGGCCCGTCGGGCCAGAGAACGGCGACGCCCGTCGCGGCGGTGCCGCCGATGTCGAGGGAGATCATCCAGGTTGGTTCCATCATTGCACGGCTCCGCTGCGCATCCCTTCGAGGAGATGTTTCGAGAACAGCATGAACACCAGGACCATCGGCAGGGCGGCGAACGTCGCCCCGGCCATCAGCAGCCCGTAATCCATGATCTGCTGGTCCTGCATCGTCGCAAGTCCGACAGGGAGCGTGTAACTCGCCTCGGAATTCAGGGTGATCAGTGGCCAGAGAAACGAGTTCCACTGGGCGATGAAGATGAAGATGCCCGACGTGGCCATGATCGGCGCCGAGAGCGGCAGGTAGATGTGCCGGAAGACTTCGTACTCGCCCGCGCCGTCCATGCGGGCGGCTTCCTGGAGCTGCCTGGGGATCGAGTCCATGTACTGGCGGATCATGAAGATGCCGAAGGGCGCCGCCATCGAGGGAAGAATGACCGCCCAGAGGCTGTCGATCAGGCCCCAGCGGGCAAGGAAGAGGAACAGCGGGAGCATGACGATCTGGCCCGGCACCATCATGGCGGCCAGGACCAGCCAGAACAGCAGCTCGCGGCCCCGGAACCTGCCGACCGAGAAACTGAACGCGGCGAGGGCGTTGAAGAGCAGCTGGCCGGCCGTGATGACGGCGGAGATGACCAGCGAGTTGAGCGTCCAGCGGAACATGCGGCCGCCGCTCAGCAGCAGCCGGAAGTTCTCGAGGGACCAGATCCCGTATCGCGGCGGGCTCTGCTCGAGCGCCATCGGGTCGGTGAACGCCGTGACGAGCATCCAGGCGAGCGGCCCGAGCGTCAAAACGAGGCCGACGGTCAGAACGCCGGTGGAGAGCAGGGTGGGGGTCATGCGGCGGCCGGATGTCATGCGAGCCGGGGGCGACCATGGCCTGGGCGGAGGCGGCATCGACCTGCAAAGCGGCCAGGGCGGCGTCCCGGATGGGCTGCAGCGCCTGCAGCGCCTGCGCCGTCGCGCCCGCAGAGGCGGCGGACATCGTGGCGGAGAAACGGCCGCTGCTGCAACGCT
>CAYMEN010000001.1:25540-53712 GCA_964389325.1 uncultured bacterium
GTTCCATCTCGGTCTTCCCGCCGAACCGGCGCTGGAGGACCGTGACGGTGAGAATGCCGATGAAGAGCAGAAGCGCCATCGCCGACGAGAGGCCGAAGTCGAAGTCCCGGAAAGCCGCGGTGTAGACGCGATGCACGATGACCTCGGTCGACATGCCCGGGCCGCCGTCGGTCAGCATGAGCACCTGGGCGAACACCTGCAGCGCGTCGATCGCGCCGGTGATGAGCAGGAACATCGTCGTGTGCCGCAACAGCGGGACGGTGATGTGCCACCAGCGCTGGATCGGCGTCGCGCCTTCGAGATCGGCCGCCTCGTAGAGCGACTTGGGAATGTTGCCCAGCGCCGCCAGGTAGATCAGGATCGCCCCGCCCGGCGAGCGCAGGACGCCCGTCAGCAGGATCGAGGCGAACGCGACGTCGGGATCGGTCAGCCAGCCGACCGCCGGCAGGCCGATCGCGCGCAGGATCGTGTTGAACAGACCGACCTCGGTGTTGAACAGCCACCGCCAGACCATCGCGACGACGACCACCGACGCGACGCCGGGAAGATAATACAGCGCTCGATATATCGATTTGAGACGGCCGGGCAGCGCGTGGATCAGGCTCGCCGCGATGAGGGCGGTGCCGGTGTTCACGCT
Source organism: uncultured bacterium (assembly GCA_964389325.1). Classification (GTDB taxonomy): domain Bacteria; phylum Muiribacteriota; class Ozemobacteria; order Ozemobacterales; family Ozemobacteraceae; genus MWAR01. The sequence continues at coordinate 26,178 of CAYMEN010000001.1, forward strand.
GACCGTGACGAGGGTGTAGATCGTGGTGTTCCAGCAGGCTTTCAGGAACCTGGCGTCTTCGAACACCCGCGCGAAGTTGCCGAACGTGAAGCCGCCGACCTCCCCGAGCCGGTAGTCGCGGAACGCCAGCAGGATGGCGTCGATCAGCGGATACGCCAGGAACAGCCCGAGAACCGTGATGGCCGGCATCAGCATGATCAGGTGCGCCTGCCGCGCGGCCAAAGCGGCCACGATGACGAGCGGGAAGAGCCACAGGAACGCCTTCCCGAACCACGAGCCGCCCCGGATGTCCTCGCAGACCGAACCCTGCGCGCGTTGCATGAGAGCTCGAATGCGATCTCCGGCCTCGTTTATCGCCTCGGTCGGCGCCTGCTTCCCGAGAAGAGCGTTCTGGACGCCCTGTTCGATCTCTTCGTCGATCTGAGGCCATCGGGCATCGCTCGGAACGGTGCGGCCCTCCTGGAGGATCTCCCAGGCCCGGGTCATGTGGGCGTTGCCGGCGTAAATGTTGCCGGCGCTGCGGCGGGTGGGGAACTGCGTGTAGCGGGCGAGGTCCCGCTGGCGCTCGGCGCTCGTGATGAACCGGGCGAACGTCGCCGCGGCCTTCATGCGGACCGGGTCGTCGCGATGGAACAGATACAGGCCGGAAATTCCCAGGAACGAGCCCGACGGCTTGCCGGCCGGGGCCGGGAAGTGCATCAGGTCGAAATCCATCGGATACTTGTCGGTCAGCGCCTTGATGCCCCAGAGGCCGAACGCGCCGGCCGCGATGCGATGCTCGCGCGCGAACGCCGTCCAGATGTCGTTCGACTGGCGACCGCCGGAGTCGGGCGGAATCAGGCCTTTTGCGATCAGCTCCCGAAGCCATTCTATACCACGTACGATATCCGATGCCTCGGTCGGTTTCGAGGCGTCGAACCCCGGCCAGGTGCCACCGAACTGGAGGATGAAGGGAAAGTTCGCCGTCTCGTTTTTCTGGAAGGAGATGCCGAGCGGATAATGGCCATTCAAGCCCTTCTGATGCTGCTGAAGCAAGCCGAGCGCTTCGGTGAACCGCTCCGGCGTCCACCGGCCGTCGCCGGGCAGTTCGACGCCTGCCGAGGCGAAGATGGAGCGGTTCACATACAAAAGCTGGCCGCCCATATACCAGGGCCAGCCATACAGTTTTCCGTCCACCGTGTATGCCTCGAGGGCACCTGGGAGGTAGTCTTCCCGGTCGCCCGGCTCGAGATACGCGTCCATCGGCTCGACAAGACCTTCCCTGATGAACAGCAGGGGCACGGTGCCGGGCGCGATATCGGGATACCTGCCGCCCATCGCGGCGATCTTCAGCTTCTCGTCGCCGCGGTTCCACGTCATTTCGGTCAGCTTGACTCTGACAGAGGGATTTTCGGCTTCGAAGGCTCTGATCTGTTTCTTCATCCAGGCGAACCGATCGATCGTTTCGCCCGGTTCGAGCCAGCGCGGATAATCCCATATTTCGATCTCCGTTGCCATCGCCTGTACGGCGAAAAGCAGCATCAGCAGAAGAACGGAGGATACTCGGCGGGAAATCGGGGAAGGCGAAAACATTTTCCCGGGCGGCAGAGTGTTGTCAATACGTTTCATTTCAGATAAAATGAGTACACATTTCTCTTTAACTATCCTATAGACAGGAATGGATGATGGACGACAAACTTGCTCAACTGACCGAAGCGATCAAGGCCGACCCGAAAAATCCGGAACTGTACAAAGAGCTTGGCAACATCTACTTCCGCGATGAAAAGTATGATGAGGCCATCGAGCATTACCAGAAAGCTCTCGAACTTGATCCGAAATATTTCAAGGCTCTCTATAATATCGGCAACACGTACTACAAAATGGACCAGCAGGAAAAGGCGGTGCATTACTGGCACCTGGCCATCGAGGTCAAGCCGGATTTCGATCACGCCTACTTCAACCTCGGGTATCACTATTACCAGAAGGGGTTCCTGCGCGAAGCCATTCGTGCCCTTGTCGAAGCCGCCCGCATCAAGCCGGAGGCCGCCGATACCCATCATTATCTCGGCCTTTCCTACCACAACACGAACCAGTTCGCGAACGCCGTCGAGGAGTTCCGGAAGGCCATCGCCCTTTCGCCTGAAGACCCCGACTATCACTACAATCTCGCCAACACGAGCTACGATCTTGGCGATTACAGAACGGCCGCCGAGGAGTGGGCCCTGACGCTCAAATACCGGCCGAAGGATTCCAAGGCACGGAACAACTACTGCGATGCCCTTTTGCAGCTGAACAAGTATGACGAGGCTCTCGAGGAAATCGAGATCGTGCTCGCGGAAGAGCCGGAATATCCGCCGGCCCTCTGCACCAAGGGCGAGCTTCTCGAAAAACTCGACAAACCCGACGAGGCCAAGGCCCTGTTCGAACGCGTCTACAAGCTCACCGAGGGCAAGGAAGACTGGAAACTGCTGTTCGAATACGTCCAGAAAAAAATGCGCGGCGACAAGGAAGCGCCGGCAGCCTGAGTTCGATAGCTATCTATATACCGTAGTGAAAGAGCCCCCGTTCCGGGTCCGGAACGGGGGCTCTCGTCGTGAGGCAGGTCAGGCGGCTTTCTTGCGGGCTGCGACCTGGCCCTGGTTCAGGAGCTTCTGGGGGTTCGTCAGATACTCGTACAGGGCATGCTCGGCCCGGTAGGCAGGGCCCATGTCCTGGCCATCCATCAGAACACGCCCGTCAGTGAAGATTTCGATCAACATTCGACCTCCTTGAGGCATCTGGTTTTGTGCGGGCTCGCCGGACAGCCGGTCGAGCGGGTTTCACGATCAGGGTGCGGACACGCCGTCGAAGCCGGTGTGGGCCCCTTCGGTGGCGGTCTGCGGGGTATCGCCGGTGTCGGGCTTCTCCGTGTCGGAGGGGGGAGGCTCATCCGGCGGCGATTCCGATCCGCTGCCGGTGACGGCCCCCGGCACGGCGCCGATATCGATCAGGTTCAGCTTCGCTTTGCACTGGTTCCGGAGCATGTCCGGAAGGTCGGTCCACGAGATGGCGTCGATCAGCTTGTCTCTGGCCTGCTCCCGCTGTCCGGAAGCGGCGAGGCAGTCGACGAGAAGCAGGAGGGTATGGACGTTCCGCGGGTCTTTTCCCAAGACGGTCTCGAGCATGGCGGCGGCTTCGGCCGCCCGGTTGTCGAGATAGTAGTTGTTCGCGAGCAGCGTCAGCAGACCCGGGTCTTCGGGATGCTGTCCGAGAGCGGCCTCGAGCAACGTCGTGCTTTCCGTCCGGAAGCCGTTGTCCGCCATATCCTCGGCGGCGGCGCGGAACTCGCGAATGTTGGAATCATCCACCCGGAGCCGGCTGGCGATTTCCAGCAGGCTTCTCGCGACGGCGAAATCGTTCAGCGTGACCGAACTGCGCAGGGCGGCAAGGGTCATGCCCGTGGCGGGCGTTTCGGATGCGTTGATCGAAGCCTTGAACCGGGCGATCTCCTGTCTGACGAGGCTTTCCCACTTTTCCCGTTCGATCGGCTTGAGCGCACTGAGCCCGCCTTTCTGGGCGGCGAATGGGATATACGCGTTGAGAAAGGCTTCGTGCGGTTCAGGTTGGTCGGGCTGCATGCCGATCAGTTGCTGGGCCACGGTCATCGCCTTCAGGTGGTCGCCGGAGGCCGTCAGCAGCCTGATATACAGGAGATTGTCCGCCATCGAATCGATCGGTCGCCGCGAAAGCAGCTGCATGCCCTTATCATAGCGACCGGTATCGACGTAAAAGGTGATCAGTTCGCGCTCGATCGAGGCGGGGTCGGCATTGGGCCTGTCGCGCTCGGCAAGCAGCATCTTCTCGTATTCGTCGAACAGTTGCTGATCGAGGAGAAGACGTCGGATCGCCCGGCGGACCGCCTTCGTCCGAAGCCTCTCGTCCTTGATGCCCATCAGCCGCTGGAGAGCCTCCCGGGGCGAGTGGTCGCGGCAGAACCAGCCGTCGATGAAGTCACGGAGGTCGCCGCGCTCCGCTGCAGGAGCGGACGTGGCGCCGAACGCGTTCCAGGCGGCCTCGGCATACCTCTTGTCGCCGGCCATGACGGCTGAATACACCGTGAGGAACAGGAGTTGGGGGTCGCCGGGTGCATGCTGAAGGGCTGTCTTGCAGCTCTGGAGCGCCTCGGGCCATGCCTCGCCTTCGAGATAGCTGATGATCGAATGGGAGAGATCTTCCTGCCTGTTCTTGACCGAAAGCTCGGCCAGCCGCTCGCGGGAGAGAGACCCCCAGGTCGGGTCGGAAAGGATTTTGCGGAAAATGGCGGCGGCGCCTTTGCTGTCCCCCTTGCCTGCCCGGTACACGCCCGCGTAGTAGAGCGCGCCGGCGTGGCTGGGATTGAGCTTCAGGACCCGTTTCAGATCCTCGATGGCGGTTTCGATGTTTCCGGCACGGCAGAGCGGCTCGGCTTTCTGGAACAGCCTCTCCTCGACCGTGAGATCGCGTGCCCTGGCAACGGGACTTTCGAGACTTACCGGCGAAAGAGAGGCCAGGCCGATGAGTGCGCCGAGCATGATGGGAAGCCTGCTTCTCATGTTCCGCTCCTCAACGCCCGCTCTGCGTGCCGGCGGCAGGCAGATGCGGCAGCCGACGCGCCGGTTCGAGGTCGGCGTCGATCGTCCGGTCGAGGCCCGCAGCCGCCCGGGAAGACAGCCGGCCGCGCGGGGAGACGGTCAGGATGTGCTCGAACTCGCGGCGGGCTTCCCCGTGACGTTCGAGCCGTTCCAGCATGCGGCCGAGGTTATACCGCGCCGGGAGATGGTCGTCGAGAGCGATCGAGGCACGGTATTCTGCCTCGGCAAGCTCGTCCCAGTTCGTGACATCGCCGGGAAGGCCTTCGAGACCACGCCGTTCGAAGGCGTATCCGAGCAGGAAATGCGCTTCCGATGAGAGCGGTTTCAGGCGCAGTGCCTTCCTGAAGGCCCAGACTGCCTGTTCGTATTCCTTGCGGCCCAGGTAGGCGCGCCCCTTGGACACCCACGAGGCATACGTCGTGTCGGGGGCCGTGAGATACGCCTGACAGCGGCGCTCGGCGGCTCTTCCGGCGGAAGGCGGCTGGGGCACCGACAGGAACGGTGCCCTGTTGTCGGTCATGGTCGCGCGTGCCGTCGGCCACAGGTAGAGGCCGAAAAGCAGAAGTCCGACCAGCAGGCGATGATGGTTCATGTGCATCTTCTCTTCAATGCACATCGGCCGTCTGCGCCTTCCACCTGAGAGAAATTTTGACGAGGTGGGGGTGGCGATATACAATTCCATACCATCATGGATCACCATGACGAGGAGAGGAATATGATCGTAGAAAAGCGGGAATTTGCCGTGTCGAAGTTTCGGTTCAAACACGCGGGGCGTTCGATTCCGGTGAAAATGGGGTATGAAACCTATGGAACGCTGAACGCCGCCGGTGACAATGCGATTCTCGTCTGTCACTTCTTCACCGGAACCGGCCATGCTGCCGGAAAATTCGCCGAATCCGACCCGCTTCCCGGCTGGTGGGACGCCCTGATCGGGCCGGGCAAGACGATCGACACCCGCAAATACTTCGTGATCTGCAGCGACTCGTTCAGCAACATCAACGCGCACAACCCGCGGGTGATCACGACCGGCCCGGCGACGATCGACCCCGAAACGGGAAAGCCCTACGCGATGACCTTCCCGATCTTCACCCTCGACGACGTCGTGCAGAGCCAGCGCATGCTGCTCGACCAGCTCGGCGTGAAGCGGCTGCGCCTCGTGATCGGCCCGTCGATGGGCGGGCTGCAGGCGTTTTTGTGGGGAAAAATGTACGGCGATATGGTCGAGAAGATCATGTCGGTCGTGGCCACCCCGATGGTCAGGCCGGCGACGCTGATGGTGCCGAACCAGCTCGGCATCGAGGCGATCATGCTCGACCCGCGGTGGAACGGCGGAGAGTATTACGGCGGAGAACTGCCCCGCAACGGCCTTCTGCTGGCCTTCAAGATCCTGGTGACCTCGACCAGGACCGACCACTGGGCGGCCGCGAACTTCGGCCGCCGGCTCGCGACCGAGGGCAGCGGGGCGGGGAAGGACCCGTTCAAGAGCTTCGCCGGCCGCTTCCTCGTCGAGGAGGAGATCGAAAAGACCGTTATCCAGCGCATGCAGTTCTTCGACGCCAACTCGTACATCTACATCGCCAAGGCGAACACCCTGTTCGACCTCTGTGAGCCCGGCCAGACCCTCGAACAGGCGCTCGGCCGGCTGAACATGCCGGTGAAGATGATCATCGACGAATCAGACCTGTTGTTCACCCGCGAGCAGGCCGAACTGGCGACCCCGATGCTGCCGCACGGCCAGACCGTGTATTACAACAGCGGGAACGGGCATCTCTCGTGCCTCTACGAGACCCCGCTGTTCGAGGCCGAGATCGCCTCGTTCCTCAAAGCATGACCCGGTAGACGCCGTCCGGCGTCAGGAGAAACCCGAACGGTTCGGAAATGACGAATTTCCGGACCGGTTTCTTTATCGGGAAGACCTTCCAGAGCGGGTGCTGATACAGCGCGAAGCCGCCGCCATCCGTCGATGTCTTGAACGAGCCCCAGAAGAGATCGGGGTTCTTCTGGTCGAGCGCCAGGCTCGTGAAGGCATCGACGGACGAATCGGGCGGCATCGTCGGCTTGAACGTGATGCCGTCGAAGAGCACGCCGGACTTCCGGCCGAGAATGACCAAATCGCCCCCCGCTTTCCGGGCGAGGCCGGCCAGCCCCCGCAGTTCGCCCGTTCCCTTGATCGAAACCGGCTTGAACGATTCCCTGTCGAAGATATACAGGCGGCCGTCCTCGGTGCCGATCAGCAGATACCGGTCGGTGCCGAGCATGAGCGAAATGGGCTGTTCGACCGGGTTCGGATCGAAGAGGGAAAGGGCCTGCGTCGCCTGCGATGCGTCGAAGTTCCGCTGATACCCGCCCCCCATCTGCATCGCGCGGAGCCCGTCAGAAGCGTCTTTGCCCTGGCGGCCCAGGATATCCTTCAGGGTGGCGATCTCGTACCGGGTGAACGCGGAGCCCGTGAAGAGGGCGAGCTGCTGCGACAGCGGCCGGCCGCCTCCGCCTGCCGCGTAGATCCGGCCTTCCTGGTCGGCCTCGATGCAGGTGATCGTCTCGTCGGGCAGACCCTGGAGCGTGGTGAACCGGTGCCAGCCCGCATCGTCCAGCATCCAGACCCCGGCGTTGCCGCCCGTCCAGACGCGGGCCTGCTGATCCGCGGCTATTGTATACACATGGCTATGGAAACCATCCGGCTTTTTCGGTTCGTACGAGGCGACCTGCTGGAGCGTTTTCACGTCGAACACGAGCAGGCCGTTGCCCTTCGTGCCGACATACAGGTGTTCCCCGACCACGCGCATGCTCAGGGCTTCGCCCTGCCACACCGGGATCGGCTCGGCCGGCTGGCTCGTCGTGTATCTGGTGTAACGCAGGAGTCCCGATTCGTAGGTGCCGATCCAGGTTTCCCCGTCGTCGCGGCATGAGACGCAGGTGACGCGGTTCTCGGGGAGTTTCGAGGTGGTGGCGGTCAGGTGGCGGCGCTTCCCGTCGGTTCCGAGCATGACGACGCCCTGGCTCTGCGTGCCGGCCCAGATGCCGCGCTGGAGCGGCTCGGAAATGACGATGACCTGCGCCTGAAGCTTCATGAGATTCTGGCTGTACGCGATCAGATCATCCCAGGTCGGCGCCTGCCCGGACTGGTACAGGCGGCTGACCCGCGTATACTCGGCTTGCATCTGGTCGAGAAGGCTCGCCGTTTCCTCGGTCCGGCCGATGAGGCTGGCGAAGCCCTCTTCCGCCGCTTCTTCGCTCGAGGCCGGGCTCATCGCCCGTTTCAGCGCCTCGGACGCATCGGGCGGAACGGCGACACAGGTGGTCCAGATGCCGGGAAGGATGTCGACGGCCGTATTCCCTTTCACGGCGAACAGCCCCTTCGAGCTCGCCGCGAGAAGCCACTCGCCGATCGGCGACAGCCCCTGCACCCAGCCGAGATCCGTGCCGGGAAAGAGGACGGGAAACAGCATCCCGTCACGGGCCCTGTACAGCCCGAGGCTCGTCCCGAACCATGTCATGCCGTCGTGATGCGTTGCCGCGCCGAACCCCGTCGGCTGGCGGTCGCCGTCGATCCTGTAGGGAACGAGCTGGTCGCCCGACACGGCGCCGGCCGTCGCGTCGGTGCCGGCATGGACCGTCCGGCCGGCCGTCACCACCGAGAGCATGTTCGCTCCGTCCGGCGTGGGCCGCGTGACGGTCTCGAACCGGATCTCATCCTCGAGATTCGAGATCCTGACCAGCCCGTTGGGTGTGCCGGCCAGCACGCAGCCCGGCTCGACGTCGCGGGCGAGGGCCGTGACGGCCCCGGAGGGAAACGCGGGCTGGGTTTTCGGCGTGAAGGCGCGCCATGTCCCGTTCCGGAACACCAGCAGCCCTCCGCCTTCCGTTCCCGCCAGGACGACGCTCTCGAGGGCAAGGACCGACCTGATATGATTGCAGGGAAGCCCGCTGAGCGAGTTGTGGAGCTCGAAGTAGCCCGAGCTGAACACGGGGTTCGGCGCCTGCGGCGGCGGAAAATGATGCGCCCCCGGCTCCGGATCACAGGCGCCGAGGAATGAAGGAATGAAAAATATAATACTTATAAATACTATATATACATGTTTATTCATGTGAAAAAACTCCCTCTCGAGAGACGATAGAGCGATTTTTCCCATTATACATGAGACAAAGTTCATGCTACCCTTCCGCGAGAACCCGAACGAGAAACCCAGAAACAACAACGCACCACAGAGTCACAGAGTCACAGAGACACGGAGGCTTGTTCACCACAAAGACACCAAGGCACGAAGAACGACGAAAGAAGTTCTTTTTCTCCCCTTTGTGCTTATGCGCCTTGATGGTTGCCGATGCATCCAAAACTGGAGGGCGGTTTGAAACCCGCCCGGAGGAGGCCCGGCAATGACGTTTCAATTCGAACATATCGGGGACAAAAGCGATATCAGAAATCCTTTTGTGTCTTTGTGTCTTTGTGGTGAAATGAAGCCGGTATGTCCTGCAGTGGTCGTGTGTTTTTCGATGCAATGAATCTGATGGCAGAAAAAACGAGTCAGGAGGGAAAGATTCGATGAAGGTCGTCATTTCGCGTCCGATTCCGGGGGCCGCCGTCGAGCTGCTCCAGCAGGCTGGCCACACCGTTCGCGTGCTCGATGCCCACAGGCCGGATGAAGAGTTCCAGGCCGCCCTGGGCGAAGCCGACGGGGTCATTCCGCTGTTGTCCGACACGCTCGATGCCCGGATCATCCGGCAGTCGGGCCATCTGCGCGCCATCGCGAACTACGCGGTCGGCTTCAACAACATCGACCTGACCGCGGCGACCGGCGCCGGCATCGTCGTGACGAACACGCCCGACGTGCTGACCGACGCCACCGCCGACACGGCGCTCGTTCTGATCCTGATGACGATGCGCCGCGTGCGCGAATCCGAACAGCTGCTTCGCGACGGCCTCTTCAAGGGCTGGAAGCCCGACGTCCAGCTCGGCCTCGACCTGGCCGGCAAGAACCTCGGCATCCTCGGCATGGGCCGCATCGGCCAGGCCGTCGCCCGGCGCGCCGAGGCCTTCGGCATGAAGATCCTGTATCATACCCGCTCGGGTGGCAAGGCTTCCCTGACGTATCCCCACGTCTCCTTCGAGACGCTCCTCGCCGAAAGCGACGTGCTGAGCCTGCACCTGCCGCTGACCGACATGACGCGCCACCTCATCGGCGAGGCCGAGCTCAAGCGCATGAAAAAGACGGCCGTGCTCATCAACACCGCCCGAGGCCCGATCGTCGACGAGGCGGCGCTCGCCGCGGCCCTCCACAACGGAACCATCTACGCGGCCGGCCTCGACGTCTACGAGCGCGAACCCGAGGTGCACTCCGACCTGCTCACGGCGCCGAACGCCGTTCTCCTGCCGCACATCGGCTCGCAGACGATCGAAACGCGCTCGGCCATGGCCGCGACCGCCGCACGCGCGCTGGTCGAAGCGCTCGACGGGAAGCGTCCCGCGCTGACGGTGAACCCCGCGGTCTTCGACACGCCAATCTGGCGTGGCCATTATCCCGGGAAATAAATCTTCTCCGAGACTCCCGCGCACGCATCGGAAATATGCGCTGTGCGGGAGTCCCGGATGGATTCAGAAAATCATATCCTCCATCGCTTCGTCGATCAGGGAACGGGCTTCGTCGTCGCCGACCTTCTTGGCGTAGACGACTTCCGAGATCAGAAGCTGACGGGCGGTTTCGAACAGAGCCTTGTCCTTCGTTCCGAGGGGCTTGATCATGCTCCGGCGATAAAGAAGCCGGTAGACGTGCGCCACCTGGCGGAGGTCGCCGCTCTGAATCTTTTCGAGGTGTTCGCGATACCGCTGATGGAAGCTCTTGCTTTCCTCTTCGTCGGAATCGGAGAAGCTCTCACTGAGTGTCTGGAAGATCGTGTCGATGTTCGAGTGGCCGTTGATGGTCCGGAGACCGACCTTGTCGGCCATGTCGATCGGAACCATGACCTGGCCCAGATCGCTGTAGGGAAAATCGATGATGTAGTAGCTGGTGAGGCGGCCACGCACCTGGCGCTTTTCGATCTGTTTGAGGACACCGGCGCCGTGGATCGGGTGAACGATGGGAGAACCGATTTCAAAATTCATGCACGCTTACTCCTGTGCTTCAGGTACTAGCAGGAGGACAGAGCGCGGACAGGACAGGGCGAGGTCAGGTCAGGACAGGACGAAAGTACGAGCAAACCGCTCCCGCCACAGGGCGGAAGCGGCTGCCGTTCTGTTCAGGGGAACCCTCACTTGCCTTCCTTCTTGGCCGGAGCTGCGGCTGCAGCGGCGGCGGGGGCTGCACCGGCGGCGGGAGCTGCGGCACCCTCGGCGGGGGCGGCACCTTCGGCGGCGGCGACAGGAGCTGCTTCGACTTCTTCCTTCACGATGGACATCTGGCACACCGTGAACTTCGGGCTGGTGAGAATCTTGTAATCGCCCTTGGGAAGATCGGCGACGTGGAACGAGTCGCCGACGTCGAGCGGGGAGATGTCGAGCGTGAGCTCGGTCGGAATCTTGGTGGGCAGGCACTCGATGCGCACCGTCTTGAGCTGCGTCGTGAAGATCGCGCCGGACTTCTTGCCGAGCGGATCGCCGACGAACTTGAGATCGACGTCGATCTTGATGGGGTGGGTCATGTCGATGGCCTGGAAATCGACATGCGCGAACAGGCGGGTGATCGGGTGGCGCTGGATCTCGCGGACGATGACCTCGCGCTCCTGGGCCTTTCCACCGAAAGCCAGCTTGTAGATCGTGTTGCGCTGGGCCTTGGCGATGATCGCCTCAAGCTCGCGCCGGTTCAGCGTGCAATGGAAGGGCTGCTCGACACCGCGACCGTACACGACGGCCGGAACCTGTCCGGAAACGCGGTCACGGCGGGACGGACCCTGCCCTGTCTTCGTTCTTACTTCAGCGTTTAACGTTAAACCTGCCATAGAACCTCCTGTAAAAAATTGAATTGAGGATTGCTCAGTATAACACCAACGAAAGGTTTGGTCAATCACGCGATCAGGGCGAGCACATGAGGTTCCTTCTCCTGATCACGTGATCCGCCCGGGTCGCTCGGTGACGGATATGGTATATAGAAGGGGATGACAGAGAAGATTGACAAGTCGGAGATGAAATTCCCCGGCCTCAGGTGGGTGACCTTCTCGCTGGTGTTTTTCGGCATTCCATTGTTTCTCGTCTGGCTTGCCTTCGGCAACCTCTGGCGCGAAGCGGAAGAGAAGGACAAGCGTCAGCTCGAGGAGCGGCTCGAGCGCATGACGTCGAATTTCGACCAGTTCCGTTCGCCGGATGTGTTCGTGGAACGTCTCTTCAGCATCCTGGTAACCCGGGTGTTCAGAAGCGGCCGCGATCCGGCGCGGTCGTTCGCGATATACAGGCGGCATCTGCATCGCCGGTTCCCTGGGCTGTTCACGTTCACGTTCATCGACGGAAAGGGCGAGCCGCGTCCGGATCTGTGCGACAGGCAGCCGCCCCTCGCCGTTCTGCGCAGGTTTGCCACCGCCGTGAAAGCCCACACCATCGCCGAAGACATGCGGCCGCTGAACGACCAGTGGAGACTCTTCCAGGGCTTCCTCGGAGCCATGCTCAAGCCTGATCAGATGCGATACGGATCGCTGAAAGCCGTGGCGAACACCGACGAACGCCACTTTGTGATCATCTCGCGGTGGCATGCCGGGGGGATGCTGATCGCCCACGTCAACCAGATTCCGACCTGGGAGTCTGTTGCCGTGCAGGACCGGGCGACGTTTCTCAACCGGCATTCGCGGTCGGCCAAAGCATACGTCATCGATGAAATGAGCGACTGGCGAAAGCGCGATGCCGTTCCTGGGGCCGATATCGGCACGCTGGAACGGCTGCTGGCCGAGTTCAGGGTCACGCCCCGCACATACCTCCGGATGGGCGGTCTCTTATGGGGGCATGCCGTCATCAGCCCGTCCGTCAGGCTCTTCGTCAGCATTCCGGAGGTCGGAGCATGCGACCACACCGTCGAAAAGAGGCTTCTGTCGTTCCTGCTCGCGGCCATGTTTCTCGGCCTCTCCGTCCCGACCTGGATGGTCATGAGCGGGAAATGGCTTCCGTATATCTCGATACGCCAGAAGCTGGTCGGCCTGTTCCTGTATATGGTCGGACTGCCTCTTGCGTTCATGGGCCTCGTTGCTACCGATTATCTCGGCGAAAAACGGATCGTTCTCGAGAATCAGGTGCATGATGAAATGGAAAAGTCCCTCCGGCTGTTCGATCGTCGGATGCCGGTGACGATCGGCGAGCTGGATCGCCTGGCCAGGCAGGTGCTCGGCCCCCCCCTTCCGTCGGGAATTCCCTTCGAGCGGACGCTCGCCGAGCGTATGGCGAAATTCAGGTCGCTGACCGGACTGAGTGTCGGCGTCGCCGTGAACGAGAACGGCGATATCGGCTACACGGACGGAAGGGTGGATTACTATGACGAGCGGAATCGCAAGCTGCTCAAGCCCATTTACCTGAATCTCTTCCGTGAATACAATCGCGACTCCGGCGTCGATGATGTCAGGGACTCCCAGATCTTCAGAATCGGTTCGGCCGGCGGAATCGATGTCGAGGCGCTGTATGCGGATATCGTCTCCTCGCTCGGTCGGCTCACCCAGTTCAACTTCACCGGCCGGCGGACGGTTCAGACCATCCTGCCGCTCTATGACGCCGCCGGCAGAGTCCGCTTCCTCCTCTCGGCGGGCTGGGGCCGCAACAAGATCGAAAATCTATATTTGTACAAGTATTTAATCCAGACGTTCAGGAAACTCGACGATACGCGCTGGATTGCCGTCGACAGACAGGAGCCCGGGGTCGTTTTCCCTCGCGGGTTCAAGATTCCGCCCGAGGTCGAAGCCTTCGGCGTGCGGCTGCGCGGCCGGGCGCAGCCTCTGCGTGACAACTTCCAGATCACGGAAAACAGGTATCTGCTGACCGGCGTGCCGGGGCAGGAGCTTTCGAACTTCGACCTGATCGCGATAACCTCCGACCGCTTCATCCGGACCGAGATCGGGCGGCTGCAGTGGGCCGTTGGCATCGTCAGTCTCGCCATCCTGCTGACGGGGGCCACGGTCGGCACGCTTCTGGCCCGCAAATTCCTCGAACCGATCGGCAACCTCGCCGAGGGCGTGACGTCACTGCGCCGGCGCGAGTTCGAGAAGCGGCTTCCGATTCTCGACCGGGACGAACTGGGCGACCTTTCCCAGACGTTCAACGAGATGATGGAAGGCATGGCCGACCTCGAAGTCGCGCGCATCGTCCAGGAGAGCCTGTTCCCGAAAAAATCACTCGCGCAGCCGCCGTTCGGGATCTGCGGCTCGTGCGTGCCTGCAACGCAGACGGGGGGCGATTATTACGATTTTTTTCCGATGCCCGACGGCCGGCTGATGATGCTGATCGGCGACGTCTCGGGCCACGGCGTCGGCGCGGCGATGGTCATGGCGATGGCCAAGGCTCTCGTGGCCCACATGGGGACCCAGTCGGGCGATCCCGCGGTCATCCTGTCCAGCATCAATACGACGCTTTTGAAAGTCCTGGAGCGCCAGCGGATCATGTCGTGCTTCATGGGCTTTCTCGATGGAGAGAAAATGAGGATGGCCTTCTCGAACGCCGGCCACAACGACCCGTTCGTGGTGCGGGGGAAGACCGTCATCCAGATCCAGGGGGAACGGGCGTTTCCGCTCGGCGCCTCGAAGCGCAACCGCCTCGTGCCGAGCGAGTTCGCCTTCGAGGCCGGCGACCGGCTCGTGCTGTATACCGACGGCCTGATCGAAGCCGAGGCGATCGATGGAGAGCCGGTCAACTACGACCGTTTCATCGACGCGCTTCCCGGGCTGATGCGCGACGACGCCGAATCGACCGAGCGCGCCATCCGGGAGTGGCATGAACACATCGTCAAGCCCGGGCCGCAGGCCGATGACATCACCGTCGTCATCGTGACGGTCGGCGGACCTGTACCCACATGACCCTCCCGGCCGGGGAACTCGACGCGGCCGTCACCCTGAGCCGCCTGCCCGGGGTGGGAGCGCGTGGTTTCATCGACCTGATCCGGAACCACGGGCTGCCCTCGGCGGCCCTCGCGGCCTGGATGGCGACGGATGCCTCCCGGCCGAACCGCAGGGTAGGGGAGAAGCCCAAGCAGGCCGGCCCCGTCGAAAACTGGGCGGAACGCGCCCGCCAGGCCGGAGCCACGGCCGCCTGGGCAGGCGGCCCCGGGTATCCGGCCCGCCTTCTCGATCTCACCGAGCCGCCCCCGGTCGTATTCATGCGCGGAGCCCGGATGGAACCGCCCGCGGCCCGCCGCCTCTGCGTGGTCGGGGCGAGACGGGCATCGATAGAGGCTCTCGAATGCCTGCGACGACTGATCCGGGACATCGCCGCAAGCGAACGGGCAAACGGGCCGGGATGGGAGATCATCAGCGGCGCCGCCATCGGCATCGATGCGGCGGCCCACCGCGCGGCGCTCGACAACGGCATGCGTACCTCCGCCATACTTGCCAACGGCATCGATATCGCCTACCCGGCCTGCAATGAAACTCTCATCGAAGAGATCGCCGCCAGTGGCGGCCTGCTGACCGAGCTCCTGCCGGGCGCCCCGCCCCGACGCAGCTTCTTCCCGACCCGCAACCGCCTCCTCGCCGCTCTCGCCGATGCCGTCCTCGTCGTCCAGGCCGGCGAAGCCAGCGGCTCCCTCATCACCGCGAAATGGGCCGCCAAACTCGGCCGCCCCCTGTTCGCCGTCGCACCCCCCGCCGAAACCCCCGACTGGTCCGGCAACCGCGCTCTCCTCACCGCCGGCGCGATTCCCCTCGATCTATCGAATATAAATAAAGATATTATATTGTCACGAACTCTTTGAACGTAGGGGCGGGTTTCAAACCCGCCCGTCCCTATCGGTACGAACGATTGATTCCTGGATAACAAAGACCAGTGATCCGCTCCCGTTTGTGCTGAGCCTGTCGAAGCACGAGATCCTCCCGCCCCGTATCGGGGGTTCGGAATCCCCCGCCGTTTGCCGATGTCCCTTCCGTATGCCTGTTTTATCCCTGACAAAGACCAGCGCATCATCCTCGAATCCCGTCTGGATTCGTGGTAAAATTCTGGATTGAGCTACCCATTTGGAGTGGATATATGAGTGCAAAATCCGGCGCTTTTTCGCGCTATAGAATCATTCTCGGCCTGGTCATCGCCGTTTGCGTGAGCGCCCTGATCGGCGTCGGCTGCGGAGGCGGCTCCTCCGTCTCGTCCAGCAACATCCTCAACACGCTTTCCGGCCGCGTCCTCGACGAATCCGCTCCCGCTTCGGTGCGTGCCGCGGGAACGCTTGTCGGCGTCCCGGGCGCCCAGGTCTGGATCGAAGATCTCGCCGCCGATGCCCAATTCCAGACCGTCAGCGGCGCGAACGGCGAATACGCCTTCCACGGGGTTCCCGAAGGGCCGCACCGGGTCGTCGCGAAATTCACTGACGCTTCCGGCGTGAAAAAAACGCGCTCGTATGCCGTTGCTGTGCCGATCGGGGCCGAAACCACCGTGGTCGAATCCCTCGTTCTCGAACCGGGAAAAAACTACGTTACCGGCATCCTCCGCGACACGAACGGGGCATATCTGCCGTATGGAACCGTCCTGAGACTCTGGGGGGAAGCCTTCACCGTCGGTGTGAATGGCGCGTTCACCAGCCCCCCGCTCCCTGACGGAATCTTCGAGGAAATCATCCTCGTGCAAACCGGCCTGGCAGGCCAGGTCGCCGTCATCACCGCCCCCTTCGTTTCAGCGGTGATGCCCGCCTTCATGGACCTTCGGATCGACATGACCGGAACGGCCGCCAATCGCCCCCCGTCGGGCACCCTCATTGCCAGAAACGCGACAGGAATCGCGAGTTCGACGGGCGTGAGCGGAACATTGACGGTCACCGCCAATGGGTATGACCCCGATGCCGGCGAATCCGACCAGCTTCTGTACCAGTGGTCGGCAACCCTCGGCACGCTCGAAGCCGGATCGACACTCAAGGAAAAGACGTTCAGGGCCCCGAATCACACGGGCGTGGCTACGATCAGCGTCATCGTGACCGACCCGCGGGGGGCGACCGGAACCATCAATCTCCCCCTGCTCATCGGCATCAATTCACCCTCGGAAGCCGATCTCACGCAGCCGACGGCGACCCTTACCCCCCTCGTAGCCGAAACGTTCGACAATACCCCATTCCAGGTGCGAATCTCGTTTTCAGAGACAATCACCGGATTTGCCGCCGGTGACCTGACCGTCACGAACGGAACCGTCACGAACCTTACCGCTGTCACCGCCGGGACTGTCTACATCGCCACGATCACCCCGACGGTCATCGGAGACGTGAACATTGCACTCCCCGCAGCCGCCGTCACCGACAACGGTGGAAATGCAAACCGTGCTGCCTCCGCCATCACCGTTCCGAACCGGGTGTCCGCCCTTCCTGACACGACGCCCCCGGCCGATCCGACCATCACTGCCGTCACCACACCGACGAACGTGACACCCCAGGTCATCTCCGGGACGAAATCCGCCGATACGGTCATCGTTCTGGTGAACGGCTCGGCCACGGGCGTGACGTATCCGACGGCGACGACCTGGCAGTATTCGCTGGCCTTGGTCGAGGGCGCCAATGCCGTCACCGTGAAAAGCCGCGATGCGGCCGGCAACGAGTCGGGCGCCGTGACGTCGAACATCGTCTTTGACGGCGTCGCTCCGGCTGCCCCGACCATCAACGCCGTGACCACGCCGACGAACGTGACGCCGCAGGTCATTTCCGGGACGAAACCCGCCGATGCGCCAGCGGTGCTGGTGAACGGCTCGACCATCGGCGTGACGTATCCCTCCGCCACGGCATGGGAATATTCCCTGGCGCTCACCTCGGGCGAAAACATCATCACGGTGAAGAGCCGTGACGCGGCCGGCAATGAATCGGCCGCCGCGGCGACCAGCATCTGGTTTGCCGATGTGCCCCCCGCCGCGCCGACGAACGTAACTCTCACTCCCGTGGGCGGAACGGTCGTGGCGAATACGCTCAACTCGACGAACACCAATCTGACGGCCGCTGCGACGATCACTGCCGGCCAGGCGAGCGGAGGCGAGGCCGAACTCCTGCTCAACGGCGCCTCGTTCGTTCCCCCGGTCAAGGACATCAGCATCGTGAACGGCGAAACGACCGTCACGTTTGACGTCGGCCTGGCGGGAAACGCCGCCGTGCAGGCGAAATTCCCCGCCGGCGGTGTGTTCAGCGTACGACTGCGCGATGCCTTCGGCAACACGAGCGTCAGCACGGTCGACAACCCGACCCTGGCCGTTGATTATATCGGGCCGGTGGCTCCGGTGATCAGCGCGACCGCGATTCCCGCCAACCTTGGCGGGACCGGCAACACGGCAGACCATATCAATGCGGCCCTCAAGGCCGCGTTCGCGAATTTCAAGGTGTCGGTAGCCAACACGGGGCCGGGAAATGAGGCCGGAACGCTGTATATCAAGCTCTCAGACAGCAACGGCACACCCAACACCTGGACGACGGCCGGGGAAGCGATCGCTGCCGGTGCGGCGGCCGCCAATTCCGGAACATTCCCGGCGGGCGCCATCGATGCGTTCATCGACGGGAATCTCGTCATCGAGGCCTGGATCACGGACGCGGCGGGCAACAGTTCCGCTCATGACGCCGTGACGAAAACGTATGGTTTCGATTCCACGGTCCCGTCGGTGGTCGTGTCGGATGACCACCCGGATGCCCGCGTTTGCGACGCAGACACCGTCGTCATCTCCGCGATCTTCACCGAGGCGGATCAAATCGATGAAACCACGGTTCCGGCAATTTCGATCGGTTCGCTCGTGAATGGCGTCGCGATGTCGAAAACCGACAACCTGCACTGGACCTATACATGGAACGTCCCTGCCGGCAACGACGGAGAGTATGCCGTATCCGTGGCGGCGAAAGATGTGGCTGGCAACAACTGCACGCCTGCGACCGGCAAGACCACATACACGGTCGATAACACCCCCCCGTCGAAGCCGACGGCCGTGACGCTGACCCCTGTCGGCGGAACGGTCGTGGCGAATACCCTCAATTTGACGAACACGAATCTGACGGCATCCGCAACGATCGTTGCCGGAGAGGCGACGGGCGGCGAAGCCGAACTCCTGCTGAACGGGAATCCCTTTGTTCCGGCCGTGAAAGACGTCGAAATTGCTGCCGGTGACACGACGGTGACGTTCGATTTCGGGATTCTGAACAACGATGACCTGAAGGCGAAGCTCCCCGCGGGCGGCGAGTTCAGCGTCAGAATCCGCGATGCATGCGCAAACACGAACGTCAGCACAGTCGGCAACCCGACCCTCGTCGTAGATTATACGGCCCCTGCCGCGCCCGAGATCAGCGCGACAGCCATTACGGCAGATCTCGGCGGAACGGGCAACACGGCGGATCACATCAATGCCGCACTGAAGGCTGCGTTCGGCAATTTCAAGGTTTCGATCGCCAACGCAGCCGTTGGAAACGAGGCCGGAACGTTGTTCATCAAGGTATCCGATGTGAACGGAACGCCGCATGTCTTCACGACGGCCGGCGATGCGATCGCCGCGGGCGCGGCGGCGGCCGATACCGGCACCTTCGCCGCCGGCGCTATCGATGCATTCGTTGACGGAAACCTTGTTATCGATGCCTGGATCGTCGACGCTGCAGGCAACCCGTCGCTTTCCGACAGTGTGGAAAAGACCTATGCGCTCGATTCCGCCTCCCCAACGGTCGTTCTCTCGGATAACCACCCCGATGCGATCGTCCGCGACGACGACAGCGTCGTCATCACGGCGACGTTCACCGAAGCCGATCAGATCGACGAGACCCCCGTTCCGACGATCTCGATCGGAGCGCTCGTGACCGACGCACCCATGTCGAAGACGAATAATCTGCAATGGACCTATACATGGAATGTCCCGGCAGGCAACGACGGGAATCATACGGTGACGATCGAGGCTGCGGACCGGGCGGGCAACATGAACGCTCCGGCGACCGGAAAGACGTCGTATACGATTGACAATATAACGCCGTCGGCGCCGACGGCCGTGACCCTGACGCCGGTCGGCGGAACGGTCGTGGCGAATACGCTGAATACGACGAACACGAACCTCACTGCCTCTGCGACGATAACTCCCGGCCAGGCGACGGGCGGTGAAGCTGAACTGCTGATCGGTGGAAGCCCCTTCGATCCTGTCATGAAAGATACGAATATCGCCGCCGGTGATTCGACGGTGACGTTTGACTTCGGTCTTCTGAACAACGCGGCCGTGCAGGCGAAGTTCCCCGCCGGTGGCGTGATCAGCGTCAGGCTCAAGGATGCGGCTGGAAATGAAGTCGTCAGCACGGATGCCAATCCGACCCTGACGGTCGATTATGTTGCCCCGGCGGCTCCGGTGATCAACGCTGTTACCGCGATTTCAGCAAATCTCGGCGGAACGGGCAATACTGCGGATCACATCAATGCCGCTCTCAAAGCAGCATTCAACAACTTCAAGGTCGCGATCGCCAACACGGGCGGCGGAAATGAAGCAGGAATCCTGTACATCAAGCTTACCGACAGCAATCCTACCCCTCATACCCACACCACGACTGGCGATGCGATCGCGGCGGGCGCCCTCTCTGCCGACACCGGAACTTTCGCGGCTGGCGCCATCAACGCCTTCATCGATGGTGATCTCGGGATCGAAGCATGGATAATCGACGCGGCAGGAAACACATCGACGCATGCCAGCGTCGTGAAATCCAGTGCCCTTGATTCCGTTGTTCCCTCAATATTAAGTGGATTCGTTGATGGAAATTCTTCGTTTGACTCCGCAACAACCTACACAATCACCTTCAGTGAAGAAATTGCCATTCAGAGTACGGTCGATATTAATACATTCCTCTTGGCGAACAATGATACAACAGCAGATCCAATTCTAACTTGGTCTTCCAGTAACACTATCCTATCTGTTCAAGGGCAAGGGGATGGTCCGCCACCAAACCGAACAAAATATCCGAACGCTACGCTTGCCACTGATGCCAGTGATTTAGCTGGAAACGTTGGTTCAATGATATTAGTGAAATAATAGAATACAATATATTTTTATGCGGCCTTTTTTCTTTTCATTTCTTGAATTTTTTCTGCCAGAAGCATTTTCATCAAGGATTGATAGGGAACATCCCGCAGATTCGCCAAAACTTTTAAATCATGAATCATTTCTTCGGGTAATCTGAGGGATATTGTTTTCAAGGACGGCTTTAGATTCGGAAAAACAGCTGTCTGAGCTGTTGACCAATCAATATAATCGCAAGAGTCGTGGGTCGCCCAGAATTCACGCTCTTCATCTTCGGTCTTAAAAGCTGGAATTTTCTTTTTCATATTTTCTGAACTCCTGGTGCTCTCGATCAGTCATGTCTCTTGCTGATATGACGCGAATCTTCTCATTTCGCAACGTGAAGGAAATGAAAAGATATCGCCCTTGTTTGGTTGTACCTAAACAAATGTACCTTTTTTCCTTGTTTGTATGCGCTGAATCAATGCAAACAAGGAGTGGGTCGTTGAAAAACAGTGATTCTGACTCGCTTTGTGAAACGTGGTGCCGGTCCCAGTTTTTCTGGGCATTGCCTTCGTCCCAGTCGAATTCGATCGGTTCTGGAAAAAGGCGTTTCATTGGTGGCCTTGTCATATGTAAATCATATTTCTGACATATACAGAAGTCAAGGTTGACGCATTTCTCTTAAGCTAAGAATCCTCGTCGATGCATCGGGTGACTGAATGTCTTGGAGTTCACTGCCTGCTCGGAATCGCCGCCGACGGTGAAAAGGAACACCGATGTGAATATTTTTCACAGTGCGTGCGTTTTTTCCTTATTTACTTCTGAAGACAGTGAGCACTCACCCACTGCCCGCTGAAAGAAAAATTCTCAATATCGGTACCGAACTTGCTGTAACTATAGTGTACAAGTTCGCATTTCCGATACTTTTCAGCGCTTTCAGGGAATACTGGTTGAATTTAACCAGAAAATTGATAAGATGGTTTATAGAGAGAAAAAAATCGGAAGCTCCGTATTCTATATGTCATACCACACTCTCTCTTCTAGTCGCGGCAAAATGACCACAGGTAAACTGTGGGAGGTTTGTATGTGAGCCAGCAACTCCAAACCTCCCTCCGCCTCAGCGTGGTGATGATCCTGGTGGTCTGCCTGTGCACCGGGGTGATCATCGGCCTTGGCTGCGGCGGCGGTGGTGGGGGCGGCGGATCGTCCGTTTCATCCGTCAGCCTCACGAACTCTTTGACCGGGCGCGTCCTCATAGAACGCAGCCCGGCATCTCTGCGTACGGCGGGTTTGACCGAAGGGGTCAAGGGGGCGGAAGTCTGGATCGAAGATCTGACCGACGATCCCCGCTTCCACACCCTGTCCGGGGACGGCGGCACCTACGTGTTCGCTGGCGTGCCGGAAGGGGCGCATCACGTCGTCGCGAAAATCGTCACGACGGGGTCTGACGGGAAGAGCCTCGTGATGAAACAGCGCTCCGCCGTGGTGAGCGTTCCCGTCGGCGCCGATACGACAATCGCCGACAACATCTTCCTCCAACCGGCGAAAAATTATGTGACGGGTGTCCTGAAAGATGTTGAAGGCAGAGTCCTCCCTTCCGGAACCGCGCTTTCGCTTTGGGGGGAATTATTCAGGGTCGGCCGGAATGGCGAGTTTGTCAGCCCTCCTCTCCCGGACAGCATCAACGAAGGAACGATCCTGGTCAGGAAGACGGGCGGCGGCTATGCCGTCGTCCGGGCGCCGTTCGTCTCGGATATCGTTCCGGCGCGAGTCGATTACGTGATCGGGATGACCGGGAGAGAGGAAAACCTCCCCCCGTCCGGCATCCTGATTCCCCGCAACGAAATCACCGTGATCAGCAAAACCCCGACCGGCGGCAGCCTCACCATCACGGCTTCCGGCTACGATTCCGATTCGGGCGATGCCGGCCTGTTGACCTACCAGTGGTCGACCAGCATCGGCACCCTCGAAAATGGCACCGGGGCGCTGCAGAAAATCTTCCGGGCGCCCGATCACACGGGCATCGCGACGATAACTCTGGTTCTCACCGACCCCACCGGGGCTACCGGCAGTATCCGTCTCCCGATTCTCGTCGGGATCACGTCGCCGACGGAAGCCGACATGACCTCTCCGAAAGCGACGCTTGCCGCCCTCGCGACCGAGACCTGGGACGGCGTTCCCTTCCAGGTTCGGGTGACCTTCTCCGAAGCCGTCTTCGGATTCGACAAGACGGATCTCACGGTAACGAACGGCTCTGTCACTTCCCTGGCGACGGTGACGGCAGGAACGGCGTATCTGGCGACGATGACCCCGACGGCGTTCGGAACCGTGACGGTCGGTCTCCCGGCCGGTGCCGTCGCTGACCTCGGCGGCAACCGCAACCTGGCGGCAACCGGCGTCAGCGTCACCCACGGGACGCTGATGAACGCGGAAAATCGGCTGCTCGCCTTCGCTTTCACCCTGGCGAACAACCCCGGATCCGGTCTGACAGCGGATGTGCAGGCAACCATCGACTCGACGTCGAGGAATGTCGCCCTGAATGTTCCGTTCGGGACGGTCCTGAAAGAATTGGTGTCGACCTTCACCGTGTCTCTGCGCGCGACAGTGAAGATCGGCAGTGCCATCCAGGTCAGCGGCGAAACCGCCAACGATTTCACGTCGCCGATAACCTACACCGTCACGGCCGAGAGCGGATCAAGCGTGAATTACATCGTGACGGTCCATGCCGCTCCCGGCATCACGGCCCTTTTCCCGGCGAATGGGGCGATCAACGTGAATCGCAACGCCGATCTCGGCGTGACCTTCAGCAAGAACATCCTCAAGGGCACGGGAAACATCGTCATCAGAAACGTGACCGACAACACGATGGCCCAGACCATCGACGTCACCTCCGCGAACGTCACGATCGCCGGAAACGTCGCCTCGATCTCCCACGCGGCGTTCGAAACGAAGAAATATGCCGTGCGCATCGCGAACACCTGCTTCATAGACGCGGTCGGAAACGCATTCGCAGGCATATCCGACGATTCCGTCTGGACGTTCACGTCGAACGCCGACATCCCCGTCTCGACCTTCTCGATCGTCTCGAGCCCCCGCGCCACCCACGCCGGAACGGTGACGATGTCATTCTCGAAGAACGTCACCGGCGTTGACATTTCTGACCTCACGCTCACCCGGAACGCCGCCCCCGTGGCTCTGGCGGCGCCCCTGCTCGCCGGTTCCGGCGCAAGTTACACGCTCGATCTGAGCGGCGTCACGACGGCTGACGGCGAATACCGGCTGACCCTCAAAACCGCCGGTTCGGGCATCGTCGATGCCGCCGCCAATGAGCTGTCCAACGTGGCGAGCATCGCCTGGATCATGGACGCGACGCCCCCGGCGGCCCCGACGGCCGTGGCTCTCTCGCCGGTTGGTGGAACAATAGTTGCGAATTTACTGAATACGACGAACGTGAACCTCACCGCCCAGGCGACCATCGTCGCCGGCGATGCGACCGGCGGTTCGGCGGAACTGCTGTTCAGCGGCGCCTCGCTGAGTCCGGCCGTGAAAGACGCCGCGATCGCCGCCGGCGATACGAGTGTGACGTTCGACCTGGGCCTCGCTGACAAAGCCGCCCTGCAGGCGAAGTTCCCGGCAGGCGGCGTGTTCAGCGTCCGGCTGACCGACGCGGCGGGAAATACCGTTGTCACGAATGTCGGCAACCCGGCCCTGGCGGTCGATTACGTCGTTCCCGTCGTGTCCGCCCCGACGAATGATGCCCAGTCGCTTGCAAACGGCGAGACGTCTGTTTCGACCGTTCAGACGAGCGAAACGGGTAAGATCTACCTCGTCAGGAACGGGGTGGCGGCCGCTTCGGTGTCTCAGATCGATGCCGCGATCATCGGCGGGCAGGCGTTTCTCGCGAAAGACGGGGCCGCCGCCGACACGCCGTATACCGTGACGGTGCCCGCGGGCATCGCGGACGGCTTGTATGACATCGTCGCCGTGGATGGTGCCGGCAATGTGTCGACGGTTCTTGGAGGCTGGTTGACGGTCGACAGCCTCGGGCCGACGCCCCCGACCGCTGTGACGCTCGTTCCCGCCGACGGAACGATCGTTCCGGGGATGCTCAACACGACGCACACCAACCTGACGGCGGTTGCAACGATCATCGCCGGGGATGCCACCGGCGGCCAGGCCGAACTCCTGCTGAACGGCGCCTCGTTCACGCCGCGCGTCCGGGATACGAGCATCGCGGCCGGCGACACGGCCGTCACGTTCGATTTCGGCGCTTCCAGCAATGCCGACATCCAGGCGATGTTCCCGGCGAACGGCGTGGTCAGCGTATGGCTGACCGATGCCGCCGGCAACTCGTGCGTCAGCCTGGTCGGAAACCCGACGATCACGGTCGACTACCTCGTTCCGACCGTCACTGCTCCGACGAGCGTGGCCCAGACTCTCAAGAGCGGCGGCGCCTCGACCTCGACCGTCAGTACGTCCGAAACGGGCAACATCTACTTCGTGAAGCAGGGCGAGCCCGCCGCCGTGAAGGCCCAGATCACCGCGGCCGTCTCGGCCGGCAATGCCTTCCTCGCCGTGATGGGCGCCTCCGCCGGAACCTCGTATGGCATCACCGTCCCCGCCGGCATCGCCGACGGTCCCTACGACATCGTCGCCATCGACGCGGCAGGCAATGTCTCGACGACCATCCCCGGCTGGCTGACCGTCGACAACACGCCCCCGGCCGCCCCGACCGGCGTGGCCCTGACCCCCGTCGGCGGCACGATCGTCGCGAACACGGTGAACACGACCCAGACGAACCTGACCGCGCAGGCGACGATCACCCCCGGCGAAGCGACGGGCGGCACGGCCGAGCTTCTGATCGACGGCGCTTCGTTCACCCCGCGGATCAGGGATACGAGCATCGCCGCCGGCGACACAGCGGTCACGTTCGATTTCGGAGCCGCCGGCAACGGGGATCTCCAGGCGATCTTCCCTGTCGGAGGCGTCCTCAGCGTCCGGCTTTCGGATATAGCAGGCAATATAATCGACAGCGTCGCCGGGAATCCGACGATCACCGTCGATTATGTCGTGCCCGTCGTCAGCGCGCCGACGAATACCGCTCAGCGGCTCAAGAGCGGCACCGTCTCGACCTCGACGGTCCGGTCGACCGAGGCGGGCAACATCTATTTCGTGAAGAACGGAGAGGCCGCCGCCACAAAGGCCCAGATCACCGCAGCCGTCTCGGCCGGCAATGCGTTCCTCGCCGTGATGGGCGCCTCCGCCGCCACCTCGTATAACGTGACCGTCGCGGCCGGCATCGCCGATGGCCTTTACGACCTCGCCGCCATCGACACCGCCGGTAATGTCTCTGCCGTCCTCGGTGGCTGGCTGACCGTCGACAACACCCCGCCGACCGTCGCCAAGCTCGGCAATGGCCTGGTCCCCTACGTTGTCGCCGAAGGAGCGTCATCCGATCTTGTATTCAGCGAGGCGATCACTGCGACGAGCAAGACCGCCGTCGTGGATGCCGTCCATGCTGTTGCCGCGAATGCCGTCTGCGCCTGGGTTGACGACACCAGACTTCGGATCACGGGCGGCCCCGGCGGCTCCGTTTTCGGGCTCGATGTCGAGACCGATGTCGTAGATATGCCTGGAAATATATCAACAGCTCTCCTGTTGATCGACACGCCGGGAGACACGACGCCGCCGACCGGCGCGTTCGAGGCGGTGACTTCCCCTCGGAACACTCATGCCGGTTCGGTGGACGTCACATTCTCGGAGAGCGTGACAGGCGTCGATATCGCAGATTTCACGCTTACCCGGGATGGAGCGAACGTGGCTCTGGCTGGTGGAATGCTGACCGGATCCGGAGCAAATTACACTCTTGACCTGAGCACGGTGACGACAACGGACGGAGCATATGTGCTGACGTTGACGGCGGCCGGTTCGGGCATCATCGATATTGCCTTCAACGCTCTGATCACGGATGCGACACGCAGCTGGACCAAGGAGACGGTTGTTCCCACCGGCGCGTTTGCGGCCGTGACGACGCCCCGCAACACCTCTCCGGGAACAGTGAACCTGACATTCTCGGAGAGCGTGACCGGCGTGGATATCGCCGACTTCTCGCTGACGCGTGACGGTGGCGACGTGCCACTGACAGGCGGCATGCTGAGCGGCACCGGCGCGAACTACGCACTTGATCTGAGCACGGTGACGACAGCGAACGGCGCATATGTGCTGACGCTGACGGCCGCAGGCTCGGGCATTTCGGACGCTGCCTCGAACGCGCTGGCTGCCGATGCGGTCCGTGGCTGGACAATGGATTCCGATGCGCCGGTTGCCGCGTTTGCCCTGGTGACCTCGCCCCGGAACACCCATGCCGGAACGGTGGATGTGACATTCTCGAAGAGCGTGACCGGCGTGGATATCGCCGACTTCTCGCTGACGCGAGACGGAGCGAATGTTGCGCTGGCGGGCGGAATGCTGAGCGGTGCCGATGCGAACTATTCCCTTGATCTGAGCACGGTGACGACGACGGACGGTTCGTATGTGCTGACGTTGACGGCAGCCGGGTCGGGGATTCTCGATAGCGCCTCCAATGCGATTGTTGCCGATGCCACCCGCATCTGGACCAAAGAAACAGTTGCGCCGGCCGTGGCGCTGTCGGATGATCATCCCGACTCGATCGTGCGGGATGCCGACACGGTCGTGATCACGGCGACGTTCACCGAGGCCGACCAGATCGACGAGACGACGCCTCCGACGATCACCATCGGCGCGCTGGTGACGAACGCCGCCATGGCGAAGACCGACAACCTGCACTGGACTTACACGTGGGATGTCCCGGCCGGCAACGACGGGGCGCACGCGGTTTCGATCGCGG
>CAYMEN010000001.1:53812-57980 GCA_964389325.1 uncultured bacterium
GCAACGAGTCCGCCCATGCGAGCGTGACGAAGGGCTATGGCCTGGATACCGTCGCTCCTTCCGTCGCGCTGACGGACGACCATGCCGACGCGATCGTTCGTGACGCCGACACGGTCGTGATCACGGCGACGTTCACCGATGCCGATCAGATCGACGAGGCAACCCCGCCGACCGTCTCCATCGGAGCATTGGTGACGAACGCCGTCATGTCGAAGACGGACAACCTGCACTGGACTTACGCATGGGATGTCCCGGCCGGTAACGACGGGTCCCACGCGGTTTCGATCGCGGCCAGAGACGGGGCTGGAAATTCGAACACGGCCGCGACAGGAAAGACATCATATCTTCTCGACAATACGGTGCCTTCCGTTGTCCTGTCGGACAATCACGCCGATGCGATCGTGCGGGATGCCGACACGGTGGTTATCACGGCAACGTTCACCGAGGCCAACCAGATCGACGAAGCCGTGCCGCCGACCATCACGATCGGAACGGTCGTCACCGATGGGGTGATGGCGAAGACCGACAACCTGCACTGGACCTTCTCGTGGAATGTGCCGGCCGGCAGCGATGGGGTGCATGCGGTTTCGATCACTGCCCATGATGCCGCCGGCAACGTGAACTCCGCAGCGACCGGCAAAACGTCCTATACGATAGACAATACGGCGCCGGCATCGCCTGTCATCAGCGCAACCGCCATTCCTGCCAATCTCGGTGGAACGGCCAATCTTGGGGATCATGTGAACTCGGCTCTCAAGGCTGCGTTCAACAATTTCAAGGTGTCCATCGCCAACAACGGCGTCGGGAACGAGGCCGGTACGCTGTATATCAGGCTTCTCGACAGTGCCGCCACACCTGCCAGCTATACGACGGCCGGCAACGCGATCGCGGCCGGAGTGGGAGCTGCGAACCGGGGAACATTCGTCGTCGGTGCCGTCAACGCCTTCATCGACGGCGATCTCGGTATCGAGGCCTGGATCATCGACGCCGCAGGGAACGAATCCGCGCATGAGACCGTGACGAAAACCTATGGGCTGGATACGGTCGCGCCTTCCGTCGCCCTGTCGGATGACCACCCCGACGCGATCGTTCGCGATGCCGACACGGTCATCATCACGGCCACGTTTACCGAAGCCGACCAGATCTACGAAACCACCGTGCCCAAGATCACCATTGGCGCGCTGGTCACCAATGCGAACATGACGAAGGTCGACAACCTGCACTGGACCTACACGTGGAATGTTCCGGCCGGCAACGACGGAGCGAAGGCCGTTTCGATCACCGCGAAAGACCGGGCGGGCAATGGAAATACCGCAGCGACCGGCAAGACGTCCTATACGATCGACAACACCCTCCCGACCGTTACGAGGTTGACCGGGCCGTCGGTTGTCGTCATTCCCGATGGGACGACGACAAATCTCGTTTTCAGTGAACCCATTTCCGCCGCAGGCAGAACGTCCGTGGAAACGGCTTTGACGGCGTTGTGTTTCGGAACCCCCACCTATGTCTGGAGCGGTGGAAATGCTGTTCTGGAGATAACCGGTGGTTCCGGCGACGCGACATGGGTGAACAACGTCTATGCCGATGTGACGGATCTCGCGGGGAATATCGCCCTGTCTGCCTGGCTGGTCGAAGCTCCTGATGTGACGACGCCGACCGTCGTCTTGTCGGACAACCATCCTGACAGTATCGTTCGCGATGCCGACACGGTTTTGATCACCGCAACGTTCACCGAAAACGACATGATCGATGAATCGGCCCCGCCGACCATCACCATCGGCGCCCTCGAGATCAATGACGCCATGACGAAGGTCGATAACCTGCACTGGACCTACACGTGGGATGTTCCGGCCGGCAACGACGGCACGTATGCCGTTTCCATCAGGGCTTTTGACCGGGCCGGAAATGAAAATGACCCCGCGACCGGCCAGACCTCCTATACGATCGACAATACGGCACCGGGAGAGCCCATCATCAGTGCAACGGCGATAACCGCCAACCTCGGGGGAGCAGGCAACCTGGCCGACCACGTGAATGCATCGCTCAAAGCGGCCTTTGGGAATTTCAAGGTGTCCATCGCCAACAATGGCCCTGGCAACGAGGCTGGAAACCTGTATGTGAGACTCCTGGACAGCGCAGGCACGCCGCATACGTACACGACGGCTGGTAGCGCGATCGCGGCGGGGGCGGGAGCCGCGAACCGGGGGACATTCGCTGCTGGTGCCATCAATACCTTCATCGACGGTGATCTGGGTATCGAGGCCTGGGTTGTCGATGTCGCCGGCAACAGTTCGTCTCATGCAACAGTGACGAAGACTCATGCCCTGGATACGCAGGTGCCGTCCGTCATTCTGTCGGATGATCATCCCGACGCGCTCGTGGTTGATGCAGACACGGTCGTGATCACGGCGACATTCACCGAAGACGACCAGATCGATGAGACGACGGTGCCGGCGATCTCCATTGGCGCGCTGGTGACGACCGCCGCCATGACGAAGACCGACAACCTGCACTGGACGTACACGTGGAACGTTCCGGCAGGAAACGATGGAACGCATGTCGTTTCGATCACGGCAAGGGATCGGGCGGGAAATGCCAATACAGCCGCCACGGGAAAGACATCCTATACGATTGACAATACAATACCCGGAACCCCTGTCATCAGCGCAACGGCTATATCCGCCGATCTCGGCGCGACAGGCAACGCCGCCGATCGCGTCAACTCTGCACTCAAGGCATCTTTCTCCGATTTCAAGGTCTCGATTTCGAATGACGGCGCGGGCCACGAGGCCGGAACACTGTATATAAAGATGTCCGATAGCGCTGCGACGCCGAACACCTACACGACGGCAGGTGAATCGATCACCTCGGGCGCAACGGTGGCTGGCAGGGGGACATTCGCCGACGGAGCGATCGATGCGTTCGTCGATGGAGATCTCACCATCGAAGCCTGGATCATCGATGCCACCGGGAACGAATCGGCGCATGCGAGCGTGACGAAATCCTACGGCCTGGATTCCGTGGCGCCGGCCGTGGCCCTGTCTGACGATCACCCCGACGCGATCGTTCGCGATGCGGACACGGTGGTCGTGACGGCCACGTTCACCGAGGCCGACCAGGTCGACGAAGCCGTGCCGCCGACGATCACGATCGGAACGGTCGTGACGGATGCGGCGATGACGAAGACCGACAACCTGCACTGGACCTACACCTGGAACGTGCCGTCGGGCAACGACGGGGCGCAGGCCGTCTCGATCACCGCGAAGGACCGCGCCGGCAACCTGAATTCCGCGGCGACGGGCAGGACATCATATACGATTGACAATACAATGCCCGGGGCCCCCGTCATCAGCGCGACTGCGATATCCGCCGACCTCGGTGGAACCGGCAATGCGGCCGATCGCGTCAATGCGGCGCTCAAGGCCGCGTTCGGCAGTTTCAATGTGTCGATCGCCAATACCGGCGCCGGGAACGAAACCGGTACGCTGTATATCAAACTGGCTGACGGCGCCGCGACGCCGAATGAAACCACGACGTCCGGCGACGCCATCGCCGCCGGAGCGGCGGCATCAGACAGAGGAACGTTCCTCGCCGGAGCGATTGCCGCGTTCATCGATGGCGATCTCACGATCGAAGCATGGATTACCGATGCGGCCGGCAACGAGTCGACGCATGCGAGCGTGACGAAAACCTACGGTCTGGATTCGCTCGCGCCGGCCGTGGCCCTGTCGGACGACCATCCCGACGCGATCGTTCGCGATGCCGACACGGTGGTCGTGACGGCCACGTTCACCGAGGCCGACCAGATCGACGAAGCAACGCCGCCGACGATCACGATCGGAACGGTCGTGACGGATGCGGCGATGACGAAGACCGACAACCTGCACTGGACCTACACCTGGAACGTGCCGTCGGGCAACGACGGGGCGCAGGCCGTCTCGATCACCGCGCAGGACCGCGCCGGCAATGCGAACACCGCCGCGACCGGAAAGACCTCGTACACCATCGACAACGGCGGTCCAGCCGTGGCCTTGTCTGACGATCACCCCGACGCGATTGTTCGCGATGTGGACACGGTGGTCGTGACGGCCACGTTCACCGAAACCGACCAGATCGACGAAGCCGTGCCGCCGACGATCACGATCGGAACGGTCGTGACGGATGCGGC
>CAYMEN010000001.1:58080-171208 GCA_964389325.1 uncultured bacterium
CGATCACGATCGGAACGGTCGTGACGGATGCGGCGATGACGAAGACCGACAACCTCCACTGGACCTACACCTGGAACGTGCCTGCGGGTAGCGACGGGGCGCAGGCCGTCTCGATCACCGCGCAGGACCGCTCTGGCAATCCGAACTCCGCCGCGACCGGCAAGACGTCCTATACGATCGACAATATCTCACCGGCGGTCGCCCTGTCTGATGACCATCTCGATGCGATCGTCCGCAATCCGGACACGGTGGTCGTGACGGCCACGTTCACCGAGGCCGACCAGGTCGACGAAGCCGTGCCGCCGACGATCACGATCGGAACGGTCGTGACGGATGCGGCGATGACGAAGACCGACAACCTGCACTGGACCTACACCTGGAACGTGCCGGCGGGCAACGACGGGGCGCAGGCCGTCTCGATCAGCGCGAACGACCGCGCCGGCAATGCGAACTCCGCCGCGACTGGAAAGATATCCTATACGATCGACAATATCTCACCGGCAGTCGCCCTGTCTGACGATCACCCCGACGCGATCGTTCGCGATGCCGACACGGTGGTCGTGACGGCCACGTTCACCGAGGCCGACCAGATCGACGAAGCAACGCCGCCGACGATCACGATCGGAACGGTCGTGACGGATGCGGCGATGACGAAGACCGACAACCTGCACTGGACCTACACCTGGAACGTGCCGTCGGGCAACGACGGGGCGCAGGCCGTCTCGATCACCGCGAAGGACCGCGCCGGCAATCCGAACTCCGCCGCGACCGGCAAGACCTCCTACACGATCGACAATGGAAAGCCTGGGGCTCCCGTCATCAGTGCAACGGCCATCACAGCCAACCTCGGAGGAACGGGCAACAGGGCGGATCATGTGAACGCCGCCCTCTGGACCAGCTTCAACAATTTCAAGGTGTCGATCGCCAATACCGGAGCGGACAACGAGGCCGGAACGCTGTATATCAAGCTGTCTGACAGTGCCGGAACGCCGCACACCTATACGACCTCGGGCGAAGCCATAGCCCAGGGCGCGGGCGCAGCCGCTCGCGGCACATTTATAGCTGGAGCTATTGACCTGTTCGTCGACGGTGACCTCGGCATTGAGGCCTGGATCATCGATGGTGCGGGGAATGAGTCCGACCACGCGACCGTGTCGAAAACCTACGGTCTGGATGTGATTTCACCGGCCGTCGAGCTGACGGATGACCACCCCGATACGTTCGTTCGTGACGCGGATACCGTCGCCATCACCGCCACCTTCACTGAGGCCGACCAGATCGACGAGACCTCCGTCCCGACGATCACCATCGGTGCAGCCGTGACGAATGCGCCGATGACGAAGTCGAGCAACCTCGTCTGGACCTATTCCTGGGATGTTCCGGCCGGAAACGGGGATGTCAACGTCTCGATCGCGGCAACGGACCGTGCCGGCAACTCCAATTCCGCCGCAACCGGTAACACGACATACACGATCGACAACACGCCTCCGACGGTCACCAAGCTTGGAAATGGCTTGACGGTCTATCTCATTCCAGCCGCCGAAACGAGAGACCTCGTTTTCAACGAGGCGATTTCCGCTGCCGGGAAAACCGCTGTTGAAGCCGCCATCACGGCGAAAGCGTCGAACCTCCCCGGATATTCCTGGGATGGCACGAATTCCGTCTTGACGATCACGGGTGGCGCCGGTGGTTCATCCTTCGCCGATGATGTGACGGCCAATATCAGTGACAGAGCAGGGAATATTTCCAATAACCTGCTGTTGATCGACGCGTCGAGTGATGTGACGGGGCCGACCGTGACCTTGAACCAGAAGGCCGGCCAGGCCGACCCGACCAACGGCAACACGGCCGAGTTCACGGTGGTGTTCAACGAACCCGTCAGCGACTTCACCAATGCCGACGTCGATCTGACGGGCACGACCGCCGGCGGCACGAAGACCGTGACCGTCACCGGTACCGGTACGACCTATAACGTCAAAGTGGAATTGAGCGGCGCGCCGACGGATGGCGTCATCAAAGCGAAGGTAAACGCCAACGTCGCTCATGATGCGGCAAGCAACGGCAACTCGGCTTCGACCAGCACCGACAACAGTGTGACGCGCGACACGGCGCCGCCGGTGATCACCGTCAATGCCGTGACGACGACCGATACGACGCCGGCGCTGGGTGGAACCATTGATGATACGTCAGCCCCCATTGAAGTGACGGTCGGGGGAACCACATACGCCGCGACAAACAATGCGAACGGGACCTGGATACTCGCAGACAATGTCATCAGCCCTGCGTTGGTCGACGGAACCTACAACGTTGTCGCTTCTGCGACCGATGTGGCCGGCAACAATGGAAGCGACTCGACGACAGACGAGCTGACGGTGAACACCTCACTGCTGACCGTGACGATCAATCAGGCCGCCGACCAGTCCGACCCGACGGGCGGCAACATTGCCTCGTTCACCGTCGTCTTCAGCGAGTCGGTCACCGGTTTCACCAATGCCGATATCGATCTGACCGGAACCACGGCCGGCGGCACGAAGACCGTGACCGTCACCGGTTCCGGTGCGACCTATTACGTGAAAATCGAGTTGAGCGGGGCGATGTCCGACGGAGTGATCAAGGCGGCGGTGAGCGCGAACGGGGCGGAAAGCTCGGCCACTCCTGGAAAGTTCAATAGCCCGTCATCTTCCATCGACAACACGGTGACGCGCGACACCTTTGCGCCCGCGATCGTCACGTTCGCAGAGGTATCCACGCCTCGGAATACCCATACCGGAGCCGTCAGCGTCACATTCACCGAGAGTGTCAACGGTGTGGACATCTCACGCTTCACCATGACGCGCAACGGAACATCGGTTGATCTCTCAGGCCTGTCGGTGATGAAGGTGAGCGGGAGCGAGTATTCGGTCGATCTGTCCTCGGTGACGGGGGATGACGGATCGTATCTCCTGGAACTCAGTCCTGCCGGCATTCAGGATCTCGCCACGAATTCCCTGGCCGCAGGCGACTCCAGCGCCTGGCTCATGGACGGAACGGCGCCGACAGTCGCGTTCTCGGAGGTGACATCGCCGCGGAACACCAACGTCGGAACGGTCTACGTGACTTTCTCGGAAACCGTGACCGGCGTCGATATCTCCGATTTCGAGTTGACGCTCGACGGAGTTGATGTGCCCATCGCCGCTTGGCGCCTGACCGGAAGCGGCGCGAACTATCAGCTCGCCCTGAGTTCGCTGACGGGAACGGACGGCACGTATGTGCTTTCCCTGACTGCGGCTGGATCGGGCATCAAAGACAGCATCTCGAATGCTCTCGTCACCGATGCGACACGCACCTGGATACGGGATTCGAATATTCCGACCGCGGCATTCGCCGCGGTGACGACGCCCCGGAACACCAACGCCGGCACGGTGAACGTGAACTTCTCCGAAAATGTGACCAATGTCGATATCAACGACTTCACGCTGACCCGGAATGGCGTCCCCGTCGATATTTCCGGTGTGTCCGTGACGCCGCCGGCCGGCCCGGCATCGGTGTATGGGCTCGATCTGACCGCGGTGACGGGGACTGTCGGCACCTATGTCCTGAGCCTCATTCCCGAAGGTTCGGGCATCATCGACGGCGATTCGCTCGGTTTGGCCGCCGGTGCCACCAGCACGTGGTTCATGGAAACAACGCCTCCCACAGGCTCGATTGCCGAGGTATCAACCCCCCGGACGACCGCTGTGGACTCGGTGACCGTATCCTTCTCGGAACCCGTCACCGGCGTCGATATCAACGACTTCACGCTGACCCGCAACGGTGGCTTGCCGCTGGCCCGCGACGGCTGGGCGCTGAGCGGAAGCGGCGCCTCCTATTCGCTCAGTCTGGGCGCTACAGCGGAAGCTGACGGGGCTTACGTGCTGACACTGACGGCAGCCGGTTCAGGGATCATCGATGCGGCGTCGAATGCGCTGGCCGGCGACGCCGGGAGAAACTGGACCATGGATGCCACACCTCCGACCGTGGCTTTCTTGACGGTCGCTTCTCCCCGGAATACGGTCGTGGGAACGGTGAACGTGACGTTCTCGGAAAATGTGACCGGCGCCGATATCGCGGATTGTTCGCTGACCCGCGACGGAACGCCTGTTTCTCTTGCCGCGTTGTCGCTGAATGGCAGCGGAAAGGATTATACGCTCGACCTGACCACGGTCACAGGGAGCGATGGCGTTTATGCGCTGAAGCTGACGGCCGCCGGTTCGGGAATTACCGATATCGCCACGAACACGCTGGCCATCGACGCAACTCGCAACTGGACCATGGATACAACTCTTCCGACCGCTGTGTTCGGGGCCGTTGAATCGCCCCGAAGGACGGATGTCACGACGGTTTCCCTGACGTTCTCCGAGACCGTTACCGGCGTGAGTGCCGGAGATTTCACGCTGACGCGAAACGGGGTGAATGTCAATGTATCCAACCTTGCGATAAGTGGAAGCGGCAAGGATTACACACTTGATTTGACCCTGGTGGAGACAGGGATTGACGGGAACTATGTCCTGAAGTTGAATGCGGCCACTTCGGGAATCGTAGACGGGGCATCGAACGCGTTGGGGGCCGATGTCACCGTGACGTGGACAAGAGATGATTCTTTCTGACAGCTGTGTTTGACACGGTAACGACCCCTCGAAACACCAACCCAGGCAATGTGAACGTGACTTTTTCTGAAGCTGTTGACGATCCAACAGTGACTCTCTCTGATTTCACATTGACTCGGAATGGAATCGAGAATGTGCCGTTGACCTCCGCTGTTCTGACGGAAATTACGAATCACCTTGTTTGGGAACTCGACCTGACCCTTGTAGCAATGTCTCCAGGAGAATACACGCTTAAACTCAATGCCGCGACGTCGGGGATTGTTGGGAGAAATTGGCCGTATAGAGCTTTGAATAGTGACTCGATAGTTACCTGGACTATTGAAACAACACCCCCGACGATCGTCTCGTTCGCACCCGTTTCCTCGCCCCGAAACGCAGATGCCGGCACGGTGAACATTTCGTTCTCGGAAACCGTCACGGGCGTGAATATCAGTGATTTCTCCCTCACGCGCGACGGGGCGCCGGTGTCTCTGGCTGCCTTGACGGTGAATGGAAGCGGAAAGGATTACACGCTCGACCTCAGTTCGGTGACGGGCGACGATGGCGCGTATGTGTTCACGCTCACAGGCGCAAGTTCCGGAATTACCGATCTTGCGGCGAATGGGCTGCTTGACAATGCGACCAGCACCTGGACAACGGATTCAACCCTTCTGTGTGGGACAATCAGCCCCGTGGCATCGCCTCGCAACACCAATGTCGGGACGGTGGATATCACTTTCCCCGTGGATGTGACCGGCGTGGATATCAGCGACTTCCAGCTGAAGCGCGACACGGAGGATATCGTGCTGACGGCCGGAATGCTGACAAATACCGATGCAAAGACCTACCATCTCGATATCAGCTCGGTGGCGGGCGTGAACGGGGATTACGAGCTGGCGCTGCGGAAGGACGGTTCCGGCATCCAGGATGGCGCCTCGAACCCCCTTGCCGCGGATTCTCTGAGAAACTGGGTCATGGATGCAACACCTCCTGCTCCGCCCCTGATCAACGAGACTGCCATTGGGGCAAATCTGGGCGGCTCCGGGAATGTCGCCGATCACATCAATGCCGCTCTCAAGGGGTCGTTCAACAGCTTCAAGGTGAGTATTTCCAACACGGGCGTCGGAAACGAAGCAGGCACGCTCTACATCAAGCTGACCGACGGCGCGGCCCATACGCTGACGACATCCGGTGAAGCGATTGCCGCGGGCGCGGGAATCGCCAACCGGGGAACGTTCCTCGCCGGGGCGATCAACACCTGGAGCGATGGAAATATTTCCCTTGAAGCCTGGATCGTCGATGCGGCTGGAAACGAATCCGCGCACGCGAGCGTGACGAAAACCTACTGCCTGGATTCCCAGGCTCCTTCCGTTGCCCTTTCGGACAACCATGCCGATGCAATCGTCAGGGATGCCGATACTGTCATCATCACGGCCACCTTCACCGAAGCCGACCAGGTCGATGAGTCCGCCCCGCCGGCGATGACGATCGGGACACTGGTTGTCGGTGCGGCAATGACGAAAACCGACAACCTGCACTGGACCTACACATGGGATGTCCCGGCCGGAGCTGGGAACGACGGAGCTCATGCCGTTTCGATCACGGCGAGAGACCGGTCCGGCAACTCCAACTCTGCGGCAACCGGAAAGACCTCCTACACGGTGGACAACACGCTTCCGACAGTCTCCGTGGTGAACCCCGTCGATGGGGCGGTGGCTGTGCCCGCGGGGGCAAACCTCGTTCTGACGATGAGCGAAAATGTCGTTGCAGGGACAGGCGTCATCGAAATCTGGAGAACATCTGTGTTTGGCTCACCGGTCATTTTTGAATCGTTCACGTTGCCCTCGGGGAGGGTCACGATTGTCGGCAATACGGTGACGATCGATCCGACGAACAACCTTGCAAATAATAGATACTATGCCGTGCTGATCGACGGCAATTGCCTGCGCGATGCGGCTGGAAATTATTTCACCGGGTATCTTACGACCACCGAATGGGACTTCGATACGTATTGAATCCTGCCAAACAGATCAAGGTTCTCGTTTGAAGGATGACGGAAACGCCGCTTGCTGAGGAAAAAACGAATTTCAAATTGGCATCCGGCAGTCCTGGTGTTCATTCTTTCCCACTCAATGTCTTCATCCGAAACCGTCTGACGTGGAGAAATCCTGTTGGTGCGCGGGTTTGATCCAGGCTAGAGCCAACCGGTTCC
The DNA here is from genome assembly GCA_964389325.1 of uncultured bacterium. Taxonomy (GTDB): domain Bacteria; phylum Muiribacteriota; class Ozemobacteria; order Ozemobacterales; family Ozemobacteraceae; genus MWAR01. Next base: position 64,897 of record CAYMEN010000001.1, read on the forward strand.
GGGCCGGAAAACCTGGAAAATACCGGATGGTCGGACCCGGCATCATGGAATTGAAAATCGATTTCGGCCCGGGATACCGGATTTACTATGCCAAGGTCGGTGACAAGATCATTTTGCTTCTCTGCGGAGGAGACAAATCGAGCCAGAGCGCTGACATCAAGACGGCGGGCGAATACCTGGAAAAAGGCGATTAAACCTTCAAAACCCTATGAGGAAAGCCTCTTAAAGGCGCTGCAGGACCCAAACGAAGCGGCGGAGTATCTCAATGCCTCGCTCGAGGAGCCCATTGAAAGTGATGACATTCAGCTTTTCCTGCTGGCGCTGAAAGACATTGCCAAGGCGAAGGGAATGAGCCGGGTAGCCGGGCTGGCTAAACTCAACCGTGAAAGCATGTACAAAATGCTCTCCCGAAACGGAAACCCGGAATTCGGAAGCCTTTGGAATCTTTTAAATTCCCTTGGCCTGAAATTCGCAATCGAAGCAAAAGTCTGATGCCCACGTTCTGGGGACGTGATATCGGTCCCGATCTCGTCGCTTTGCAGTTCGTCTGGCAGAGACTTGCTTCAGCATGCATCTTACCGAATCGTATGATACGGGTGTTATGCGGCTTTCGGTCTGGTTTCGGCTTCCCAGCCTTTGCATGCGAGAAGGATATAGCGCGGAACAGGGCGGGCACCCGTGGTGTATGCGCTTATCGTTCGGGAGGTGACGCCCAGCGCGGTTGCCGCGGCGGCAAGAGAGAGACCGTTTCGGGACCGCCACAAAAGGAATTCCCGCGTTGCTTCGTCCGTGGTGCTTTGCGCCTGCGCATCCATCCAAAGGGTGTCGGCTCCGATCTGAATGTCGAGTTCCGGCCATTCGATTTTCCAGCCCCAGGGATCAGCTTGTACGCCGAACCAGGCGCGCCCCTTGCGGAGTGGTGCAAGCCCCGGAAGCGTCTTCACGTCTTCAGCGAGTGAAATTCTATACTTCTCGCCATTTATGAAAACGATCTCCAGGCAAAACCCCGGAAGGGCCTTCACGGATTCGAGGCGGGGGCGCTTCATGGATGCCATTTTTTCCACTCCTCCATCAGTTCGTCACGGTGTTCCGCCATCCAGGCCATGACCTCCCGTTTCAGCGAGGCAGACCAGATGCCCTCGGTCACGGTCAGCGATTGCAGGTCGATGACGACGTCGAGCCCGCATCCCGTAAGATGAACATGACCCGGCTGATGATCCTTTTCGCGAATCTCGAGCCGATACTTCCCGTTTCGAAATCGGTGTCGTGCCGTCATGCTATCACCATATAGAAATATTTTCCATATCCAGCATCCTCGCTGGCCAAGATGCATTGCCTGGCATCTGGAACGTTCATTTCTTCTTGATCCCAACCGCAAGGAATTCTGAGTGATGATGCCCTGAATTCCCTGACTTGCATTTGGAGTTCTTGCCAGTAACAGTATATCTTTTAGAATAAATCATGTTCCCGTATGATTCCGCAGGTGAAAATGGCGTCATCAATTGGTCATGGAGGCCAAAATGATGTATCCTTATCAGGGATGACAGACATGAGGAGATCGTGCCATGAAATTTCTGATAACCATTCAACAGGGAGAAGACGGGTGCATCATCGCGGAATGCCCTGCGCTTCCGGGGTGCATCTCTCAGGGAAAGACCCGGAAAGAGGTTCTCGATAATATCCGCGAAGCTATCGAATTAAGTCTCGAGACGCGAAAAGCGCGATCAATCCCCGTTTTTGAAGTCGAAGAGCTTGATATCGCCGTCTGATGTCAAAACTTCCGGTTTGCTCCGGTGCGGAAGCACTCAAGGTTTTCAGAGAATTCGGCTGGACTCAAGACCGCCAGAAAGGCAGTCATGTCAGCATGGTGAAGTCCGGTTCATTCGTCGTTCTGACCATTCCTCTTCACCCCGAACTTGATAGAGGCCTTTTGCGGGGATTGATCCGAAAGGCCGGCCTGACCGTGGCCCGGTTCGTCACCTCACTCAATTCGATTTGCTGACCATATCTGATGATGTGGGTGTTATGCGGCCTTCGGTCTGGTTTCGGCTTCCCAGCCTTTGCATGCGAGAAGGATATAGCGCGGAACAGGGCGGGCACCCGTGGTGTATGCGCTTATCGTTCGGGAGGTGACGCCCAACGCGGTTGCCGCGGCGGAAAGAGAAAGACCGTTTCTCGACCGCCATAAAAGGAATTCCCGCGTTGCTTCGTCCGTGGTGTTTTGTGACTGGGCATCCATCCAGAGGGTGTCGGCTCCGATCTGAATATCAAGTTCCGGCCATTCGATTTCCCAGCCCCAGGGATCAGCTTGTACGCCGAACCAGGCGCGCCCCTTGCAGAGTGGGGCAAGTCCCGGACGCGTTTTCACATCTTCAGCGAGTGAAATCTCATATGCTTCCCCGTTGATGAAAACAAGCTCCAGGCGAAACCCCGGAAGGGCCTTTACGGTTTTGAGGCGGGGGCGCTTCATGGATGCCATTTTTTCCACTCCTCCATCAGTTCGTCTCGGTGTTCCGCAATCCAGATCATAACCTCCCGTTTCAGCGAGGCAGGCCAGATGCCTTCGGTCACGGTCAGCGATTGCAGGTCGATGACGACGTCGAGCCCGCATCCCGTAAGATGAACATGACCCGGCTGATGATCCTTTTCGCGAATCTCGAGCCGATACTTCCCGTTTCGAAATCGGTGTCGTGCCGTCATGCTATCACCATATAGAAATATTTTCCATATCCATCGGCCTCGTCAGCCAGGGTGCGGTGCCTGGCATGTGGAAGGTTCCAACCTCCTGGCCGAACACCAGCTTGAATGCGAGATCGTTCCTGAACGGGAAAATCTTCTCCGTTGCCATCCCGGGCTCCTCCGTCAGATGTTTCGAAGCCGCAAACCCGGCTTCACCCATACATCAGCCGAAACCCCAACCCGGGGAAAAAAGAAATCTGCGCCTGGTATGTGAATTTCGGTATGAGAACCGATCCTCAGATATCGCAGTTGCCGCAGATGAAAGCCTATTGAGTGATATCTAACCACTTTTCCAGGCGGGTTTGCCCCCCCCCGGGGCTTGGTCTTGAATTTCGGAAGCTCGACAAAATGCGGTTCCATCAAGTCCGGAAGAACCAGCCCGGGTATTCTGGGTGCGAATGAGCGGCAACCCTTTCCTTCAGGGGAGAACCTGGCCAACAAAGAAGAAAATCGGTGTGAAAAATATATTATACAATGTATTATTGCCGCGCTGTGAAATGGAGCATCACTCCATTGTCGGCAATCTAAGGTTTGAGAAGCCAGTTCTCACAAGAAAGTCCCGGGATGCGTGCAAAATGAGCGTCGTTGGACACCAGGATAAGATCATGTTGAAGAGCCAGTGCGGCGATCCACAAATCATTTTCGGGAATCGGCTTCCCGAGACTTCGCAATGCGGCCTTCACCTCTCCATATTTTCTTCCTGTATGCAAATCGCAACCAAGCACCTGCATGGAAAGAGCGAATTCACTTACCTTCCTGACGTTCTCCGTGGCGCGAATCGAATTGAAGGCGCCGTAATACAGTTCGCCGATGACCACACTTGGAATGAAAACCTCGATCGATGCGTCAAATCGTTGCACAAGGTTCTCGTCCCTTGCCAGGAGCGGGATGGCGATGTTGGTATCGAGAAGAAACCTACCATTCGTCATGATCGAGCCGTTCGCATCCTGCTTCAATGCAGGTCAGCATGTCGGCTGCCTCTTCGGGAGTGAACATGCCGGCAAACCTGAGCATCTGATCTCCCCGGACGCCCGGCCGAGGGTGCGCACGCAATTGCCTGATGTATTCGAGGACCTGCCGTTGGAGAACTTCCGGCAACTCCGAGATTTCCTGGTCGATTTCCTTGATCAACGATGGCACCGTCTTCTTTCCCCTTCCGGTAACCCGTTTCAATTCATGATATCACATCACTTGCAATACCAGACTCGCAAAGAGTCCGGTGAGGCGGGAGCGTTCTTCCTTGTCGCGCTGTTATTCGCAATAGAAGCAAAACCTAATGTCCAGGCGAGAGCCTGGCTCTGTGGTCCTCAGCTTTGCCCCAGGCCGGCGGCAATGAAGGCCAGGACGAGACTGTTGACGCTTACCCCTTCGCGTTGCGCCCGCAGGGTTAACCGGGAGTGGAGATACTTCGGGAGTCTCGCCAGGAGGCGGCCCGAGGCGTCAGCCGCAACGAAATCAGACGGCCGGGCGGAAGGATCGGGGATCGGTTTCCCCATGTCCGCGCGTGCGGCAACCCATGCCTTGAATGCGTCTTTGCTGTTTTCGAGCGCGTCCTCTTCCGTCTCCCCATCGGAAATGCAGCCGGGCAGGTCGGCAAAAGACACCATGAACCCGCCGCCATCTTCCGGGGACAACGGGCTGATGATCTTTGCATACGCATCGAATGGATACGGAGGAGTGACAGGCTTCACCTTCTTCACGTTCTTCATGATGTGCTCACCTCGTTCACGGCGTCGACAAGCGCAAGGAACTTCTTGATATAAAGCGGCTTGACAGGCCTGCGAAACGGGATCGATATGTCCTCTTCGACACCCGGAAACGAAAAGACATGATGGCTCCCGTCACTGTTTCTGACCTCGATGCCAATCCGAAAGGCAATAGACAGAAGTGTTTCCATCGTCCAGTCAGCCCGTGGATTTCGCCGCATCTTTTCGAGCACCTTTTGAAAAGTGCTCATACGACAATGATATCGCCAGCGATATCACATGTCAAGGCTTGCATCACCCCGAGGCCGCTCGTTTTTTCGCTGCCCTCCTGGCCGAACACCAGCTTGAATACGAGATCGTTCCTGAGCGGGAAAATCTTCTTCGTCGCCATCCCGGGCTCCTTCGTCTGATGTTTCGAAGCCGCAAACCCGGCTTCACCCATACATCAGCCGAAACCCCACCCCGGGGAAAAAAGAAATCTGCGCCTGGTATGCGAATTTCGGGCTGAGAACCAATCCGCGTATAACGCAGATGCCGCAGATGAAAACCTGAGTTCTGGGAGCATGATACCGGGTCTAGGGGAGTATCTGCGCGGTGATCGGAAGATCACCTGGCGCAAAAGACACCGAGATGCAGGGAACGAACGACGCGGATAATGAAATCAGTACAGATTGGGCGAGAATGGCCTCTCCGAGTTCGGCGGCCCTCAGGATTGTCCGCGAGTCGCCACGGGCGTGGAACTCTCCCTGAACGGGCCTACCCATGCGGGTCGGGACGCCCCCAATGTCTGAGAGTATACTTGGAGAACTGGAAGCGAAATTCGGTTCTCGAGGCATATAATCATGAAACGACGATACGCGTTCATTGGATCGCTCTTCTGTGCCGTGATGTTGATGACCGCCGCGGCCGCATGCGCCGCCGAAGATCTGCGCGTTGCGAAGCCCGGCGAGGAGTTTCTGATCATCGGGCACATGGGGGCCCCGCTGCATGCCGTCGAGAACACGATCGACGGGTTCAAAAAGGCGCTCGAGCTCGGTGCGAACGCGATCGAGACCGACCTTTCCCTGACGAAAGACGGCGAGGTCGTCCTGTGGCACGATTGGAGCCCGAACTCGACGGTGGCTCTTTTCAGACAGGCGGGGAAGCAGGGGCTGTACGCGCGGCCGTTCAACCCGAATCTCGGAAATGCCATCCGCAAGCCGGTTCCCGAACTGACGCTCGCGGAGCTTCGCGCGAACTACGGCTATACCCTGCGAACCAGCAAGCTCGGAACGAAAAACAAGCTTTCGGCGCGCATTCCGACGATCGAGGAGTTCTGCGCCTGGGTGGCCGGCGAAGACCGGCTCAAACGGGTCTTTTTCGATATCAAGATCCCCGAAGGGAAAACCCGGTATGTGAAGCCGCTCGTCGAGCGCGTCGCGAAAGCCGTTCGCGAGCGTGGCCTCGAGGGCCGCGTCATTCTGATGTCGCCGTATCACGATATTCTTTCCGCGATGATCGCCCTCGAGAGCGATCTGACGATCCTTCACGACCAGGAGCTGCCGGCGGTCCTGATTCTCAATTCGAAGAAGTTCTCGACCGTCGCCGGGGCCATCGACCTGAAGCTGGGGTGGGGCGCCATCGGCCGGCCCGTCGCGACGTTCAGGGGATATTCCATCTTCAAAAAAATCATCACGTATGATATGAAGCTGGCGCGCATCCACAATTTCAAAAAGGCCGAGCCGCCGATCGAGGGCGTCATCGCCTGGACGCTCGACAAGCCCGAAGAGATGCGCGACATCATCAAGCTGGGCGTGGACGGCATCATGACCAACCGCCCCGACCTCCTCCGCGACATCGTCGCCTCCTGGAAGGATTGAAGACCAACCGCCAGGAAAACAACGCACCACAGAGACACGGAGTCACAGAGTCCTAAAAATTGTTTTTCATTCTCTGTGTCTCTGTGACTCTGTGGTGCGTTGTCATTTTCAACATGCCAGATACGACGGGGCGGGTTTGAAGCCCGCCCCTACGGATAATTGGGTATATATATCAGACGGTGGCGGGGAGGGAGGGTGGGGTGTCGGCGGGTTTTTCGGCGAGGACGGCGAAGGTGCGGACCGGCTCGGAGATGCCCTTGATGGGGACGGGCTCGAGTTCGCGGATTTCGAAGGCGGCGTGCACCTCGCTCCAGGTCGATTCGCTGATGACGATGCGGTTCTCGTCGCGGGCGAGCGAGCAGAGGCGGCTGGCGAGGTTCACCGGCGAGCCGATGACGGTGTACTGGAGGGCCTTCGAACTGCCGATGTAGCCGGCGACGACGTCGCCGGTGTTGATGCCGATGCCGATCCTGAGCTGTGTCTTGCCGGCGCGCTCGCGCTCGGCGTTGAAGCGGTCGAGCGCCTCCTGCATGCGGAGGGCGGTGCGCACGGCCCGCACAGCGTCGTCAGGCCGGGTGACGGGGGCGCCGAACAGGGCGATCATGCCGTCGCCGACGAACTTGTCGAGGGTTCCGTCGAACGAGAAGACGACGTCGACCATCCGCTCGAAATACCCGTTCAGCAGCGAGACGATCTCGCCCGCGTCCATCTTTTCCGACATCGAGGTGAAGTTGCGGATGTCGGAAAACAGCATCGTGGCCCGCATCGGCACGCCGCCCTGCCTGACCTCGAGCCTGCCGCTCGCGACGTATTCGGCGATCACGGGCGAGAACATGCGCTGAAGACGGGCGCGCGTGGCGGCCGCCTCCTCGTTCTTACGCGCCAGTCCAGCGTTCGCGACGAGCAGCGCCGCCTGGTTTGCCAGCGTCGAGAGAATCTGAAGATCTTTTTCGGAAAAAGCGTGCGTGACGAGCTGGGAATCGATGATCACGATCCCGAGCAGGGCATCCTTGTAGAGCAGGGGCACGGCCATTGCGCTGCGGATTCCCTGGGCGATCACCGACTGGGCATTCTGGAACCGCGGATCGTCGGCCGCGTCGAGCAGCAGAATGCCGATCTGTTCCTCTTCGATGTGCTTCACCATCGAGGTCGAGATCATGAACTCCTCGTCGGGCCGCTCCTTGCGCATGCGGCTGGCGCGCGGCACGAGTCGGCCGTTCGCCTCATATAGCAGCACCACGCCTCGGTTCGCCGGCAGCATGTCGAACACGCACTCGAGAATGCGGTCCAGGATGCGGTCGAGGTCGATCTCGTGGCCGACCGCCTGCATCAACTCGTGGGCGATGCGCAGTTTCTCGTAGTCGCGGCGCAGATACTCGACATCCGTGATTTCCTTCTCGGGCTGGAAGGTTTTCGACTCGACGGCGATGCGCCCCTGGACCATGCCCGGCCGTTTCGGGGTGAAAACCGCCTGCATCGCGTGCTGGCTGTCGAGTTTCACCGGGGCGGCGGGCTCCGGCACCGCGATCTGCCCACCCCTGGTTGGCCGGTCGGAAAGCGTGGCGTCGCCCGGAGCCGCGATGGCCCGACGATCTTCGATCAGGAAGATGCACTCGGTGCCGCCGAGCGAAAAACGCGCCCCGTTCTGGAGCCGGGTCGGCACCGTGAGACGAATGCCGTTCAGCAGGGTGCCGTTCCGCGAGCCGAGGTCCTCGATGACGTACCCGTCGCCCTGGAGCGTGATACGGCAGTGGGTCTTCGAGATGTGCGGCTCGGGAATCGCGATCGCGTTCTCAGGCAGTCGCCCGACCGTCGCCACCTTCTCGATCTCATACACCAGCCGCTGCCCGCACGGCATCAATACAATCAGTCTGACCATCGTCCGGAAAGCCTCTCAAAAGTTATTTCTCTCTTGCGAGATTACCACATCACCGAACCGAAAAGAAGGGTTTGTATCCAGTCTCAGGGTGAGCGTATCGGGGTTCGCAACCGCTGAATCACGGAGGCCACGAAGGACACAGAGAATTTCATCATTCTCTTCGGAATTCGTTCGGAGAAACAATCCGCAGATTGCGGAGATGAAAAGCAGCAAAATGGGACGTAGGGGCGGGTTTGAAATCCGCCCCGACAGAACATCTGCGAGAATCGGATGTGAGATGGAAGAGGCCGGTCAGGCTGTCTGGAAGAATGGTTTTATGCCGGGGGAAGTTGAAAATTCCCTGCGACGATGCCGGCCACGGTGATATCTTCGTCGATATTTTCCCACCGGAGGGCATGGCCGCTCAGCCGAATGTCGACCTGAGCCAGCTCCTCGTCAGATGCGTCTTTCAACAATCGGAACCGGGCGGCTGGAAAGCCGATGACCCGCCCGTCCGTCAATTCGATGAAGGCCATTCTTTTCTCGACTCACGCCTTGATGGCGGGAAGCTGATCAGGCTGCTTTGATTGCTTCATCCATGATTTCTTTCAGCCAGGCGTTCAGGCTTTTGCCGGCGGCTTCGGCGGTTGCGAGGGCGCGGGCGTGAAGTTCCGGTGGAATGCGGAGGAGAAGCCGGCCTGAATATTTCCGATATGGCTCGATGCCTTTTCGACGGCAGGTATCGAGGTAAATAGAAAGGGAAAGCCGAAACTCCTCCCGGAGTTCTTCCGGATTTCTGCCCCAGAAATCGGCTCCTCCGTTGAGGCCGAGGATTTCACCCCGGAACATATCACGGTCAGGGTCATACTCGATCTTTGCAACATGCCCATCAACTGTCATCAGATTCATGGCGTTACCCCGTGCTCTTCAAGCCATCGCCTGACACAGGCCACGGCTCCTTTATCTGTAACGGGCCCGGGGTGCGGGCGATGGAACACCCGCACCTCGTCGAAAAGAATGACGGCAATCCGGCTGCCCTCACGTTCCTCGATCTCGCCCCCAAGCTCGCGAAAGAGGGCTTCGATATCGCTCCAGTGGATATTCGCCGATACAGGTCGGGAAAAAATCGCCTGGAGCGTTTTGGCGTTCTTTCGTTTCACAAGCTAAATGATATCAATAAATGCTATCAACGCAAGTCTTTTATAATTCGTCGTTCATAGGCGTTCATAAGCTTTTGACAATACCTTCCCTCAAAATATCGGGGGTAGGGGCGGGTTTGAAACCCGCCCCTGGAGTGCGTCAACGGGGGTCGGATGTGAACTGGATTGCGTGGAGGCGGGCGTAGCGGCCGCCTTTGGCGAGGAGGGCGTCGTGGGTGCCTTCCTCGACGAGGCGGCCATCGTGCATGACCAGGATGCGGCGGCAGTGGCGGATGGTCGAGAGTCGGTGGGCGATGATGAGGCAGGTGCGGTCCTTCGCCATGGTTTCTATAGCGGACTGTATTGATTTTTCGGTCTCGGTGTCGACGGCCGAGGTGGCCTCGTCGAGGACCAGGACCGGCGGGTCGGCGCACAGGGCTCGGGCGAAGGCCAGAAGCTGGCGCTGGCCGGTCGAGAGGTTCGCGCCGCGCTCATACAGCTCGCCGCCGAACCCGCCCGGCAACGCGCGCAGGAAACCGGCGGCCCTGACCCGTTCGGCGTGGCCGGCCACTTCTTCTTCGCCGCGTGTTTCGTCCCAGAGGCGGATGTTCTCGACGGCGCTGCCTGAAAAGATGAACACATCCTGCTGGATGACGCCGATGCCGCGCCGCAGGGCGTCTTTCGAGATGGTGCGCAACTCGATGCCGTCGATCGTGATCGAGCCGGAATCGATCTCGTAGAACCGCTGAAGAAGGGAGGCGATCGTGGTCTTGCCGGCGCCCGTGTGGCCGACGATGGCGACCGACTCGCCCGGCGCGACCCGGAAACTGACGTCGTGAAGCACCGGCCTGCCCGGCACGTAGCCGAACGTGACCCGGTCGAACACGATCTCGCCGCGCCAGCGCCCGGGGGCTGAACCTTCGATGATGGCCTGTTCCTCCTGTTCGTCCATGAGGCCGAAGACCCGCTCTGCCGCCGCCATGGCGCTCTGGAACAGCGTCACCTTCTCGCTGATATTGCGAATCGGGAAGAAGAAAAACTGGGCGTAGGCCAGGAAGCTGACCAGGACGCCGACGGTGACCTGGCCGCTCCGCACCATCGAGCCGCCGAGCAGGAGAACGATGACGATCGTCAGGCCGTTGATCAGCGTCACGACGGGGGAGAAGACGGCGTGATGGAACAGCGACTCGAGCTGGGCGTCGCGGTGAGCCGCGTTGAGGGCGACGAAGCCGGCGGCCCGTTCCTGTTCGCGGCGGTACATCTGGATGATTTTCATTCCTGAAATGTTTTCGGCCAGCGTCGCGTTGAGGCGGGCGATCCGCTGCCGGACGAGGCGGTACGCGGTGCGTATGCGGGACTGGAAATACACGGCCGATGCGATCAGCAGGGGAACGGTCGCGAGCGTGGCGAGTCCGAGCACCGGTTCGAGCAGAAGCATGGCGATGGCGATGCCGACGAGAACGACGAGATCTCCCAGCACGACGACCAGCCCCGAGGAAAACAGCTCGCCCAGCGCCGCGACGTCATTCGTCACGCGCGTCACCAGCCGGCCGACGGGGTTGCGGTCGAAAAATCGGACGGGCAGTCGCTGGAGATGTCCGAACAGGCGGGTGCGGAGTTCGAGCATCACGTTCTGGCCGACATACTGCAACAGATAATTCTGACCGCAGGCGGCGAGGAAAATCAACAGCTCGAGCCCCCCGTAGACGAACGCCAGCCGCGTGACAGCGGCGGCATCACCCGATTTGATGCCGTGGTCGACGACCCGGCCGAGCACCCATGGATTCACGAGAAACATGCCCATCCCGAGAAACACGAGGAGAATCGCGGCGGCAGCCGGAGCGATGTGCGGCCGTACATACGGCAGCAGTCTGCGCATCAGCCGGGCATCGTACACCGAGCCGATCAGTTCATCATCCTGCACATACGAATCACGCATGGCTTGCCTCGAATGTGCCACAAGCAGAAAGAAGGAATCCGCAGATGGCGCAGATGCCGCAGATGGCCGCGAGAAAAAGGGCAGGGTGTTTCATGTCGCGTGGGCGCAGGGCGCTTCGCGAAGCGCCCCTGCAGGCTGTTGGTTGCTTTTTCAAACTTCACCCTTCAAACTTCGAACTTCGCCCGCCGGCAGACGTTCGTATTGATTGATGAGCTGCTGCCTATGCCAGAGGTGGGCGTATGCGTTGTTGGCGGCGAGGAGTTCGGCGTGGGTGCCGCGTTCGATGATGCGGCCGCGGTCGAGATGGATGATGAGATCGGCATCCTGGACGGAGGCGAGGCGGTGCGACACGATGAGGGTCGTGCGGCCGGCGCGGGCGGTTTTGAGCTCGCGCCTGATCCGCTCCTCGGTGTCGGCGTCGACGGCGCTGGTCGTGTCGTCGAGAACCAGCACCTGCGGATCGGCGGCGAGGGCCCGGACGAGGGTCAGACGCTGTTTCTGGCCTCCGGAAAGGTTGACGCCGCGTTCGCCGAGGAGGGTTTCGAAGCCTTTCGGAAGCGCCTCGATCTCGGGAAGGATGCGGGCGATCCGCGCGCAGTCGCGGGCGCGTGAAAGATCGTTCCTGTCTTTCATACCGAATGCTATATTTTCCAGCACCGATTCGGAAAAGAGGAACGCGTCCTGCGGCACGACGCCGAAGGTGCCTCGCAATGCGGGCAGGGGGGTCTCGCGGATGTCCCTCCCTCCGATGAAGACGGTGCCGGGCGGGGTGTCGAGAAGGCGCATGACGAGGTTGAGGAACGTCGTTTTCCCGCTTCCGACCGGGCCGACGATGCCGAGCGTTTCTCCGGGCCCGACCTTCAGGCTGATCTCCCGCAGGACCGGTTCGTTACAGCCGGGAAAGGTGAACGAGAGATTACGGACGTCGATGGCGCCGGAAAAAGCTTCGTTTCCGGATTCCGCGGGGCCGGTGATCTCCGGCCGTTCGTCGAGGATCTCCCGGCTGCGGGCGAGGGAGGCCATGCCGCGCTGGGCGATGTTGATCGCCATGCCGAGCGCCGTCATCGGCCAGACCAGCTTGAGAATGTACGCCTGGAAGGCGACGAACGAGCCGAGCGTGATCGCGCCGTCGAGCACCTGGCGGCCGCCGGCCCAGATCAGCAGGAAGATACCGAGGCCCATCGCCAGCTCGAGGGCAGGGTGGAAGACGGCCTCGAGGCGGGCCAGTTTCAGCTGGTCGTCGAGGAGGCCGCGGCTGAGGTCCGCGAACAGGGCCTCCTGCGCCGCCTCGCGCCTGAAACCCTTGATGACGCGGATGCCGGCGACCGCTTCCTGCGCGTGGGAGGAAAGGTCGGCCAGCCTCTTCTGGACCTGGGCGGACCGGGCGTGGATCCGGCGGCCGACGAGGACGACGAAGAACGGGATGAGAGGCGCGGGGGCGAGAACGTACAGCGAAAGCGAGGGGGAGAGCCAGAACATGATCGCGGGGATCCAGAGGAAGTAGAACAGGGTGTCCATGATGAGGAGCAGCCCGATGCCGAACATCTGGCGCACCTCGTCGATGTCATTCGTCAGGCGCGACATCAGTTCGCCGGTCTTCGTGCGCGTGAAGTAGCCGAACGAGAGGGTCTGAAGATGGGTGTACAGGCGCGTTCGCAGCTCGAAGGCGACGGCGTGGCTGGTTCCGATGAAATACTGTCGCCAGATGTATCTGCCGAGGGACTGGCCGATGGTCACGAGGGCATACAGCCCGCCCAGCTTCCAGATGAGCGAGGCGTCCGCACCCTTTTCGAGGCCGTCGATGGCCGCCTTGATCAGGAGGGGCGGCGTGATGTCGAACGCATCGACCAGCGCGAGGGAAACGATGGCGAGCAGGAACGGCCGCTTGAACTCCCAGAGCAGTTCGAACGCCAGCCGCCGCGTCGAGGACGTCGGCGTCGAAGCGCCGGAAACGGATTCCGGTGCGGCAGAACTGCTCAAAACAGGCTCCTTCCCAGATCGGGGTCGTATGATCCGCTCAGGATGCGGAGCGCAAAGATACCGCCCGTGACCGGCTCTTGTCAAACCGTCCCCCCTGCCGGTCGGGACAACTCAACGTTTTCACGTCCGCTGGATCATGGAGCTCCAAAACCAGCTTCACCACACAGTCACGGAGACACGGAGGGAAAAACACCATTTTCTCTGTGCCTCCGTGACTGTGGTTCGTTGTTATTGAACATGCCAGGCACAGCTCATGCATCCCGCTCGTGATTCGACGGAAAAAATTGCGGGGAGAAACAAAGTCTGATACTATTTCCGGAGAGATACCAGAGTCCGGCTGAACATGCGCTGCTCAGGGACGAGTAATACGGCCTGCGCAGACGCCAGGGGCGGAGGTTGAGAGGTGAAGATCAGGTTCTGGGGGTGCAGAGGGTCGATCCCGGCACCCGGCCCTAACACTCTGAGATATGGTGGGAACACCACCTGTGTCGAGGTGCGGCCGCTGGGCGGCGGCATCGTGATCATCGATGCCGGCTCGGGCATCAGGCCCCTGGGCAAACAACTCCTCAAAGAAGGGGAACTTTCGGATATCTTCCTTCTGCTGACGCATTCGCACTGGGACCACCTGACCGGCTTCCCGTTCTTCACGCCCGCATATCTCAAAAAATATAATATTTATGTATATGGCGGTCCGAGCGCGCAGAGCTCCCTGAAGAAGTATCTGAGCCACCAGATGACGGCGCCGTATTTTCCGGTCGATTTCAGCCTGATGAAGGCCGGGTTTCACTTCGAGAGCAACGGGCTCCAGGGCCGCAACATCGGAGGGATCGAGTTCTCGGCCATCGAGTTGAGCCACCCGAACGGGGGATACGGTTTCAAGCTGACGCGAAACGGAAAGAGTTTCGTGTTTCTGACCGACAACGAGCCCGCGTTTCCCCATGAAGGCGGCCTGAAAAGGGATGAATACGTGAATTTCTGCCGCGGCGCCGACCTGCTCGTCCACGACGCGCAGTACACCGACGAGGAGATCAGGATCACCCGCGGGTGGGGCCACTCGACATTCGCCGAGGCGACGCAGATCGCGATCGACGCCGGCGTCAAGCGATTCGGGCTGTTTCACCACGACCCCGACCGCACGGACGACGACATGGACAGGTGGGTAAGCATCTGCCAGGCCCAGATTGCCCGGGCCGGCGCGAAGGTCGACTGCTTCGGCTGCATGGAAGGCGCCGAGCTCTCCCTGTAGGGGCGTTTCGCGAACCGCCCCTACTTGCAATTGGAGATGGCGTATGATATCCTGCTCGCGCCTTCCCCGGACACCATCCGAGACGTGGCATAGTCATTCCAGTCCAGGCAACACAGCACTGAAGGAGTAGAGTCATGCAGAGTCGCGTAAAATGGTTCAACAACGCCAAGGGCTTCGGTTTCATCGAGAACAACGGCGGCGGCAAGGACATCTTCGTCCACTACAAGCAGATCACCGGCGACGGGTACCGCTCGCTCGAAGAAGGCCAGACAGTCGAGTTCGAGGTCGAGGAAGGACCCAAGGGCCCCCAGGCCGTGAACGTTCGCAAGATCTGAGCACGGAACGCAGAGCAGTTCGGGGGCGACGGCATCGGCCGCTTCGCCCCCGTTTCATTCAAACGACGTTTTCCCGCGGAATGCGGGCGGCATAACGAAGGAAGCACGAACATGGACGCACCCTCCACCAGCAATCTCGATCTGAATATCGTTCAGCAGCAGAGGCTCGACGTCATCAACAACCTCCGGAGCGAGGGCATCGAGCCGTTCGGCCACCGCTACGACCGGACGCACGATACCGAGACGGCGAAAGCCGCGTTTGACGCCGCCGAAAAAGCCAACGGCCCGGCCGAGCATTTCGAGTGGGGCCCGGTGAAGGTTGCCGGCCGCCTTGTCGCCAAGCGCGAGCAGGGGAAAACCGCGTTCGGCCACCTCGCCGACATGAAGGGGCGCCTCCAGCTCTACTTCCGGAAAGATGTGCTGAGTGAAAAGGAGTTCGCGCTTCTCAAGCGGCTGTACGCCGGCGACATCATCGGCGTCGAGGGCATGATGTTCCGCACCCGCACCGGCGAAGTCACCCTGCGCGTGACGGCGGTCACCGTGCTGTCGAAGTCGGTGAATCCGCCGCCCGAGAAGTTCCACGGCCTGACCGACGTCGAACAGCGGTACCGCCAGCGATACGTCGACCTGGTCGCGAACCCCGAGGTGCGCGACACGTTCATCAAGCGGAGCCGCATCGTGCAGAGCATCCGCGAGTTCATGAACGCGCGCAGCTACCTCGAGGTCGAGACGCCGATGATGCACCCGATCGCGGGCGGCGCGGCGGCCCGGCCGTTCGTGACGCACCACAACGCGCTCGATATGGACCTCTTCCTGCGCATCGCCCCCGAGCTGTATCTGAAGCGGCTGCTGGTCGGCGGCTTCGAACGCGTGTACGAGATCAACCGCAACTTCCGCAACGAGGGCATCTCGATCAAGCACAACCCAGAGTTCACCATGATGGAGACCTACCACGCCTACGGTGACATGGAAACGATGATCGAGCTGACGGAATCGCTCGTGGTCGAGGTGACGAAGCAGTTCTTCCCCGACCTGAAGGTGCCCTATCAGGGCAAGACGCTCGATTTCAGCCGGCCCTGGAAGCGGCTGAAGATGGTCGACGCCGTGCGCGAGGTCGCCAACTGCCCTGAACTCGATTTCACCTGCCCGCGCGAGCTGGCGGCGGCCAAGGCGAAAGAGCTCGGGATCTACATCGAACCGACCGACACCAGCGCGAAACTGATCGTCAAGATCTTCGAGGAGAAGATCGAGGCGACGCTGATGAACCCGACGTTCGTGATCGAGTATCCGAAGGAAACCTCGCCGCTGGCCAAGGCCAACGCGCAGGATCCGACGAAGGTCGACCGGTTCGAAATGTTCATCGCCGGCCGCGAAAACGCGAACGCTTTCTCCGAGCTGAATGACCCCGAAGAGCAGCGCATGCGCTTCGAAGATCAGCTCCGGCAGCGGGCCGGCGGCGACGATGAAGCCCACCAGATGGACGAGGACTACGTGAACGCCCTGCGATACGGCATGCCCCCGGCCGGCGGCCTGGGAATCGGCATCGACCGTCTCGTGATGGTGCTCACCGACTCGGCTTCGATTCGCGACGTCATCCTCTTCCCGACGCTGCGCCGTACCGACAACAAGCCGAGGGCCGACGAGGGCGAAACGCCCGAAAAGTCCTGACAATCTCGATTTTCGGAGGACGATCCATGCCGATGTCCCTGCTGAAGACCCTGGGAATCGCCACCGCACTGTCGGTGGCGCTCGCGGGGCCCTGCGCCGCCCCCGCGGCCGCGGTGACGCCCGACGTGCGGCTGCCAGCCTGGCATGCTCTCGAGGTTCGCGTGACCGAATGGAACCCGGCAAAAGGGGAAGTCGGCATCGACGCGGATCTGCGCAGCCTGGACGTTCCGTTGCGGGATCTCGCCGCCGAAATTCATTGGCCGAAGCCCGTCGAGGGCCGGGGGGGCCGCAAGACGGCCGATGCTCTGCCGGCCGGACAAGTCTGGAATACGAGGCACGCCGCCGCGGGCCTGTCCCTTCCGTTCGACGGCTGGATCGAGCTGGAACTGCTGGCCAGGCCCGATGCCGATGCGATCCGCCGGAAGGTCGAGGGGATCGCGACATACTCGCCGGCGATGCACCGGGTGATGTTGGGCGAAGTGGCGGCCCTGAAAATCCCCATTTCGATCGGCAGAAACCTGTCGTTATATACTGATAATAATATAGCTGTTTTGATGCCGGAGGCTCTCGTGTTTCAGCCGGTCCTGTTGGCCGGCGCCCGTGCTCTTCATCTGTGGCTGCCCGACGTCGCTTCCGACGGCCCCCTTCGGTCGGCTCTGGGGAAACTCCGGGCCGGCATTACACAGGATGGGCCGGCTCCCGCGCTCGACGAAGCGATCAAGGCTGTCGACGAGGCGATGGGGGCCGCCAGTGATACGGTCGAGATCTCGTTCGGTGACGGCAGGCCGGCGTTCGCGGTGCCTCTGAACGTGTTCAGGGACGGGATGACGATGAACCGGGCCGTGCTTGCCGTTGCGCGGGAACCCGAGAGCGCGATCGCCCTCGGCCGCCTCGAACGGCTCGTGCGGCAGACGCCGAACTTCACGACGGCCTTCGGCTGGGCGAACGTGGGCGTGCTGCAGGCCGGGGCCGGCCTGAAAGACCGGGCCCGCGACTCGTTCGCCGAGGCGCTGAGACTGATTCCGGCCTGGCCGCTGGTCCGGGGCTGGCAGAAGGAACTGGAGACGGCGAAATGACCTGGTTTTTTGCGTTCAGCTCGGTCGGCGTCGCGTTGACCATGACCATGGCCGCGTTCCGGCGCACGCTCGGCCTGCGCTGGCTCGAATGGCTCGGCGGCATCGCCCTCTTCGGCCTCGTCGCCGGCCTCCTCGTCCGCTACGGCGGCGGAACGGGCGATGAAAAGACCGATCACCAATGACATGTTGGTGCAGGGGCGGGTTTCAAACCCGCCCCGTCACTTGATATGGTGTGTGAAAACGAGAACCGGCCCCGCCTTCTGGCGGGGCCGGTTCGTCGATAGCTTCGAATTACTGGCCGATCGAGTCTTTGAGGCTGGTGAGGGCTGCCTTGGCGGCCTTGAACCGTTCGAGGGCTGCCCTGACCGCTGCCGGGTCGGCCGGGCGGCGGCTGAGAGCCTCGTTGTAGGCGGCGAAGGCGGCGAAGAATTCTTCCTGCGCGGCGGAAAGCTTCTGGGCCGAGTCTTCGCGCGGGGCGTTCAGGTTCTCGCCCGGGGCGACCGGGGCCAGCGACGTGTCTGATGAATGAGAGGTGTATACCTGGCCGTATTGCGTGTCAGCCGCTCCGACCGTGACCGAGGGCTGGGGAGCCGCGGCGGACGTCGAGGTGGAACCGCGGTTTCCGAACAGGCCGGAGAAAAAGTCGGCGATGCGTGACCAGAACGATTTCTTCGTCGACGTCGTCTGGGACGAGGTGGTGGAGCCCGTGCCCGAGCCGCCGGCGATCGAGCCGCGTTGCTGCAGATACGCGTAGAATTCCCGCGTGACCGTCCGGGAGCCGCCGTTCAGGTAGTCGAGCACCTCGTTCAGCGATGCCTTGCTGTACCCGATCTTGTCGAGCAGCTTCGCGAGGGCGACCTGGTCGGCGGGGTAGGTCTTCACGTAGGCGCGACAGAAGTCGCGCAGCGATGCGTGCGGGCCGGTGGTGGAGAGCAGGTTGAACACCTTGTCGCGGCCGCTGGGGAAGGTCATCATGATGTCATACAGCATCTTCCCGACGAACAGCTCGTTGCGGGTCATCTGCTCGAACGTGTTGTCGACGAGGAAGGCCGTCGTCGTGTCGCTGTCGAACGAGAGCGAGAACAGCTTTCCGCCGTTCTTGAGGGCGCCGAACGCGTTCGCCCAGCCCTCGACCCAGGCGGTGTTCGCGTTGGGGAGAATCTCGTCGAGGGTGTGGATGTTGTCGCTGCCGTAGTTCAGGCCGCTGAAGGTGTAGTTGCCGCCGTAGGCGTTGAGCATCGCAACGTGGCCCATCTCATGCAGGTAGACGAACTTCTTGCTGTCATTGGAGGTGTATTGGGTGACGTGCCGGTACAGCTTGATGTTGTACCCCGCCGTCGAGCGGTAGGAGGAGGATATCTGGTTTCGATCGCTGAATGTCACGATGAGTTGCTTGCTCAAACTGCCTGCGACTGCCTGTGAGTATTCCCACAGGTTGCGGCCCCCGACCTGGTTGCTGAAATACGCGCGCCAGGGACTGCCCACGGGAAGCTGGTCGATGCTGGTGACGAGCACGGTCTGGTAGCCGATCTCGTTGCCCCAGGCGTCGGTCGTCACCTTCTCGTAATAGAACGAAACCCCGGCAAATGCCGGCGCCGTGAGGCAGCACAGCACCGCGAGGGTCAGAACGAGTCGTAAAAACGGCCTTTGATGCGATGGCCGAAGCTGCATAATCTCTCCCCGCCTACAGGTTATACAGAAATTATAAGGACCGACCGGGGGTACGTCCAGAGTGCAGCCCGAAGAAGTGGCGAGCATTTTTTGGAAACGGGCCGCGAGCGTTTCGCCGCCGTGCCGTTCTTGCGGGTGAAATCAGGGCGTCCGGTCCGAACCGGAGGCCAGGCGGCCGTCTTCGATCAGGCTGATCAGCCGGGTGACCAGTTCCGTGAAACTCGCCGTATTGACCTCGTGCGCGGTGTCGTTGATCGTGGCCGAGAGCACGAAGGTCGACGATGCCTGCGCCTTCTGGAGGGAGATCGTGTAATTGAGGACTCCCGGTTCCGAGCCGCCCTTGAACGCGACCCGGTGCCACTGGTTTTTCCGGACGAGGCCGGGATTGATGCCGACGGCGGGGTGGTCGCGAAGCTCGTAAAGCACGCGGCACAGTTCGTCGGTCGTGGCATGCCACTCGATCGTATCGACATGGAACGGGGTCGAGCGGATGTCGCCGATGCTCACGGGAGCGGTTCCCAGTTCCGCGAGCATGGCGCGGCGGGTTGTGGGATCGGCTTTCGCGAACCGTTCGGCGCGGGCCGTATCGTCGGAGTATTTGAGGCGGAACATGTCGAACGTGGTCAGGAAGGGGCGCATGCGCTCCGGGGCCACGGCTTCGACGGCTTCCCGACCGAGCGCGTGGATGAGGTGGTCGGTGGCGGTGTTGTCGCTGATCGAGATCATCAGGTTGGCGAGGGTCGCGAGCGTGACGGGCGTGCCGGCCGGCCAGTCCTGGGTGACGCCGGTCGGAAGACTCTGCCACTCCGATACCAGCCGGACGATCGAGTCGGGCTGCAGGTTCCCAGCTGCCACGGCCTGGGTGAACGCTTTGAGGACATACAGCTTGAACGTCGAGCCGACGGCGAGCGGCGTGTCGGACCCGATCGAGACCACGTTCTCGCGATCATCGCGTCGCACGGTGACGGAGACCTTGCCCGGAAGCCTGGCGAACTCGGCGGCCAGGGTCGAAGGATCGTCGGTGAACAGGCTCCATTGGCCGAACCAGAGCATGTCGACCTTGCCGTCAGCTCCAATGCGGATGCGCGCCGGTGCCTTGCCTTTCGCGAAAATCAGGTCGTATGCCCCGCCGCGGCCGACCGCTTCCTTCAGCCCGCCAAGCGCACCTGCATACAACGAGCGGATCTCGTCGAGCTTCGCCGGGGGAGCCAGCGCGAGGAGGCTTTCGGCGATCGCCGCCTTGTGGTCCCTGATCTCCCCGGCGAAATACGCGTGGAAAAATGCCGCTTCCCGGTCTCCGGCCTCTCCGGCGTGAGCGCCCGATACAGGGATGATCAGAGCCGCCATCAGGCACAGCGCCGCGGAAAGAATGCAGGACGTAATCCCATAATGGCTATTCATATATATCTCCATATATTTATTGTCGTTCCGCCGGCTCGGGCGCCTTCGCCGGGCCCGCAAAAATCGAGGGTCTCGGAGACCCGGCGGGCCGCTATTCCGGACCGAAGACCAGGGGGGCGATGTCGGTCAGATCGGCAGAGGGGCGGGACGCCTGACACCGCAGGTATGCCTTGTGGATCTCGTCGGCGGGCGACTCGATCAGAAGTTCGTGGACCGAGTCGCCGTCGCAGCCGTAGCTGCCCTTGAAGACGAAGCTGCTCTCGAAGGGCGGTTTCAGCGCGATGCTGAGGGACAGAGGGGTGGAGTAGGCGCCGGGAGGGATGCGGAACTCGCTCTGGGAGATCAATGCCACATGGGTGCCGAACGAGACCCGGCCGGTCCACTCGCTGGACTCGCCCGGCATCATCTGCACCGAGCAGTTCTGGCCGGGAGATTCAATACTGCCTGATATAAAAAGATCCCGGCCGATGCCGCGGCCGACGTTGTTGAGCAGGATCGACAGGTTGCACTCGACGAAGTCGCCCTTGATCAGGGTCTTGCCGAACAGTTTCCGGTGGACGATACGCGGCTGGGGCCGTTTTCCGAACATGCCGGCGAGAATGGCGTGCGGAACCGGCATGAAGTCGGAGCCGGCGCGCATGTAATACTGGAGTTTGCGCACGACCTGGTGCGGGGCGAGGTCGCTCTGGGGGATGAGCGACACGACGAAGCCCTCTTCGGTGTACGGGTCGATGATCGCATGAAGGCTCACGTTCGGAACCGGCGGGATGGTCAGGCCCGAGACGGCGCCCTGCAGCAGGCTCAGGAACTTCAGGGGGTCCGAGATGGGGATCATGCTCGAGGCGACGTCGCCATGCGGGGATGAGCGGCAGTCGATTCCCCAGACGATCACGCCGCCCTCGGCGTTCGCGAACCCCGACAGGGCCTTGCCGAAGTTGTCGCGATCGTGATCGGACAGCTTGCGCCCGCGGCCGTTGTCGCTGGAGCGCTTGAAGTCGAGGAACAGCTCTTCCGACTTGCGGTTGTCGATGAACTCCTGGATGCCCGCGAGGCCCTCCGAAACGAGCTTGTCGAAGATCTCGCGCGCTCTGCTGACGCTTCTGATGTCATTCATGTGTTTGCACCTGCAGCGTTGATTCTACCACATGCGGGAAAGATCAATCCGGCTGCCTGAACGGCGGGAAGTAGCCTTTCTGAAAGGTGAACGTCTGGTGCCGCTTTCGATAAAATTCCAGGCCCAGCAGGCCGATTTTTGTCTCGATGTGGATTGGAGCATTGACATTCAGCTTCAGAGCCGTCGTGCGGTCGACGGAGAGGGTGAGCCTTTCTCCATTCTTCAGCCAGGAGGCGACGTCGATCGTGTAGGTTTCCGACGAGCCTTCGCTGCTTTGCGGGCGGTACTCCTGGATGTCGAGGACGGTCGTGTCGCGCCCGACGGTTTTGAGGGGAACCAGGCCGTTCACGCATGTGGCGGCAACATACGCGAACAACACGAAGACGACGATGGTCGTCAGCACCTCGACGGCTTCGATCTGCCGAAGCCTGTACAGATCCTGCCGGGTGAGTGATGAGAGCGGATATCTCCTGTCGCAGGTGACGGCGCACGTCAATGAATAGTAGATGATATGCAACACGGCGAGGCTGATTCCGAAGACGATGATCGATACAGGATACGAGTGAACCAACTCGAACCTGAACCAGAAGTGATTCAGCAGAAACATCAGAAAGCCGGGAACGGCCACTCTCCGAAAGAGGATGGCTTTTGCCGGCTTCGTTTCGTTTTCCATGTCGACCTTTCAGCGAGAGATTATCTGGAACTGGAGAGCCAGCGATCGAGGAGCGCCCGCGCTTTCGCGGGGTCGTCGATCTTCGCGATTCCATAGAGAAGACTATCGCGCTGTTGCAGCAGAATGCCTTTGTAGAGCTGGTCCTGGGAGAAAAGGGCAAGGCCGGGCTGGGAATCGCCTTCGACGGTGAGGCCGCGCGGGAAGAACCGGTAGCCCAGCAGGCTTTCCGCGACAAGCTTCTCGGTGGGAGAGGTGATACCCGGGGCCTGGATGAGACCGAGTTCACGCGGCCAGAACGACGGGGGGAGCTTCGCCGAAACCGCCTGCGCACATGCCAGGATGGCTTCGCGGGCCGGCGGCTGCCTGCCGGACGAGTTGATGCGGACGAAATACCGGTTTTGGAAGAACACTGGTCTCGACATCATCGATGATCGCCTCGGGGGTGACGGATTTCCCTTTCGTCTTGGTGGCGACGATGATCTTGTCGCGGCAGCCCTTGAGGGCTTTGCCGACGATCTCCTCGGGTTCGGGAGTGAGCATCGCCCCGAAGCTGACGAGGGCCACCTTGAGCCTGGTCCGGCCCACCGTCCGATACACGGGAACGGGCGGGAAGGCCGGAACGCCCGTTGCAAGCTCCGCCGCGCGCGCAACGTCGATCCCCGCCGCCGGCGATGCGGTTCCCAGGATGGTCATCTTCAAAAAATCTCTTCGCTTCACAAAAACTCCTATATATATACTAATACTTATTTTGTAAGGCGTTCTCAACGCCGATGACGTGATGTGCCTTATGCTGATGCATATCCGCCTACATCGATGCCGGAATATGATAGCACGTTCTCATTCCAGCGTGCAGGCGAGAGAAGGGTGTGGACTGGGTGGTGAAAAGCTGGTATCATCCACGTTCCGGTATGGATATCTCATCGTGGGTGGTCGTTCTCGGAATCTCGTTCGCTCTCGGGTGTGACGCGTTCGCCGTCGGCCTGGCCGTCGGGACGCGCATGCCGGAGCGGAGGGCGCGGTTCCGGCTGTGGTTCCATTTCGGGCTGTTCCAGTTCCTGATGACGATGGGCGGGTGGCTGGCCGGTCGCGAGATCATCCCCCTGGTGAAGGACTGGGACCACTGGATCGCTTTCGGCCTTCTCGCGTTCATCGCGGCGAGAATGCTTCGCGAGAGCTTCCAGACGGAAGAAAACGGGGGCGGGGGCTCCGAAGACGGTGCGGGAGCTTCGTCCGGGCGCAAGGATCTGACGCGCGGCTGGTCGCTCGTCGCTCTCTCCTTCGCGACCAGTTTCGACGCCCTCGGCGTGGGATTCAGCCTCAGCATGACGGCCCGGTCGCTCTTCTGGGAATCGGTCTGTATCGGGCTCGTCGCCGCCGCCATGACCTGGACGGGGCTGAAGCTGGGCAGGGTTCTGTCGGTCCGGTTTGGAAAACGCGTCGAAACGGTCGGCGCTATTATATTGTTCATTATAGCATTCAAGCTGCTGTCGATCTGACGGACTGTAGACATCAGGAGAGGGAGTGAACCATGGCAAACAAGCTCATCATCATCGGATCCGGGCCGGCTGGCCTCACGGCCGCGATCTACGCCGCGCGCGCGGGGCTTTCGCCTCTCGTCATCGAAGGTTTCATGGCCGGCGGCATGCCGGGCGGCCAGTTGATGACGACCTCGGAAGTCGAAAATTTCCCGGGATTCCCGACCGGCATCATGGGCCCGGAGCTCATGTCGAAGATGCGCCAGCAGGCCGCGCATTTCAGCACCGCGTTCATTACCGAAGATGTCACGGAAGTCGATTTCTCGAAGCGGCCGTTCACGATCAAGACCGCGTCGAAGACGCTCGAGGCCCACACCGTGATCATCGCGACGGGCGCGAGCGCGCGAAAGCTCGACCTTCCGTCCGTTCAGACGTTCTGGGGCAGGGGTGTTTCCGCCTGCGCGACGTGCGACGGGGCGCTTCCGATGTTCCGCAACCAGGACATCGCGGTCGTCGGCGGCGGCGACACGGCAATCGAGGAGGCGACGTTCCTGACCCGCTTCGCCTCGAAAGTCCTGCTGATCCACCGGCGGAACGAGTTCCGTGCGAGCAAGGCCATGCAGGAACGGGCGCGAACCCATCCCAAGATCGAACTGGTACTCGACTCTGTCGTCGAAGAGGTCGTTGGAGACCGCGCCATGACCGGTCTGCGCGTGAAGAACGTGAAGACCGGCGCTGTGTCCGAACGTTCCTGCAAGGGCCTGTTCATGGCGATCGGCCACACGCCCAACACGGGCTTTCTTGCCGGCCAGCTGAAAGCCGACGAAGCGGACTATCTCACCGTGCGCCATCCCTCGTGCGCCACGTCGGTCGAAGGCGTCTTCGCCTGCGGCGACGTCATCGACCCGCACTACCGCCAGGCGATCGTCGCCGCCGGCTCGGGCTGCGTCGCCGCCCTCGACGCCGAGCGCTATCTCGCCTCAGCCGGTTTGGGCTGAGAATCGGAAGGTCGGTCTGGCAGGAGGGCGAGGAGGAGAGCCAGGAAAATCAGGCCGATTCCTGCAAGCCCTGTCGCGCCTGTGCGTTCGCCGAAGAGGAACATCGACAGGAGCACGCCTGACACCGGCTGGAGATACAGGATGAAGCCGGCGGTGGTCGCGGGAATCAGTTTCAGGGCGCTGTTCCAGAGGCCATAGGTGACGACCGAGTTTGCGAGGGCGAGAAAGAGCAGCGTGGCGCCGGCCTTGCCGTCCCAGAGGCCGGGGCCTTCCGACAGGGTTTCGATCAACGCTATGGGCGCAAGCATCACGGCCCCGAGCGTGAATGTATCGCGGCAAATATATATCCATGAGTATATCGATGCAATACGCTTCCCGAGAAGCGTGTAGACGGCCCATGCGATCTGGGGCACGGTGACGAGGATGATCCCGGCGACGGCCGGCGCCCCGGTGACGTCGGAGCCGCGCATGTCGCCGCACAGAAGGAACAGTCCGGCGATCGCGATGAGGGCCGCGCCGATGTGCCGCCCGCGAAGTGGCTCGAGGCCCCACGAGGCGGCCAGCAGGACGGTGAACAGGGGAGGGGTCCCGGAGATCACGGACGAGACGACGCCGGGCGCCCAGCGGAGGCCGAGGTTCATCGCCGTGACGAGAACGAAGGTGCCCCAGAAGGCGAGGTGCCACATCCGGCGCCGGTCTTTCGTTTCGATGCCCTGGAGCGGCAGTGAGCGCGAGAGCAGCATCAGGACCAGTCCGGCAAGCGCGAACCGGGCGAATCCGAACGTGATCGGCGGCACCTGCGCCAGGACATCCTTCGTCAGCGGGTAGGCCGCCCCCCAGATCGACGCCGCGAGCGCCACCTGCACGATTCCGCGTATTCCCGATACCGTCGGCATGGCTGATACTTTACCCCGGAATGCTCATTCCGACAAGCCTTCATCACTGGATTGGCCGGGTGCGGAGCAGGGGCGGGGCGAGCCCGCCCCTGCCGGCATCACTCGGCCTGGATGGTGGTTTTCGCGGGACGGCCGAATTTGGATTCGGTCCAGGTGAAGAGGACGGGGAGGACGAGGAGGGTCAGGGCAGTCGAGGTGACGAGGCCGCCCATGACGACGATTGCGAGCGGCTTCTGAATGTCCGCGCCCGAACCGGTGGCGGCGAGCATCGGCAGGTGGCCGATAAACGACGTGAGGGCGGTCATCATCAGCGGCCGGAACCGCACCGCGCAGCCTTCCTTCACCGCCTCGAAGATGGCGGTGCCCTCGTCGATCCGCTGCCTGAAGAAGGCCAGCAGCAGCACCCCGTTCTGGACGGCGACTCCCAGGAGCACGATGAAGGCGACCGCCGCCGAGACCGAGAAGGTGAGCCCCGAGGCCCGGAGGGCGAGCACGCCGCCGATGAGGGCGAACGGCAGGTTCAGGATGACGAGAACGGCGTCGCGGCCGTTTCCGAGCGCGAGCATCAGCAGGATGACGATCAGCGTCAGCGCGACCGGCACGACCCAGGCGAGGCGCGCCATGGCCCGCTGCTGGTTTTCGAACTGGCCGCCGAGTTCGATGAAGTAGCCCGTCGGAAGAGCGTTCATCAGCGGTGTGAGCCGCTCACGAAGGGCGCCGATGAAGCCGCCCAGGTCGCGGCCCCGCACGTTGCCTTCGACGACCATGCGGCGCCTGCCGTTCTCGCGGGTGACCTCGATCGGAACCTCGACCATCTTCAGCCGGGCGACCTGCGCGAGCGGCACGCGCGTGCCGTCCGGCGCGGGAATCGTCAGCCTGCCGATCGCCTCGACATCGCCGCGCGACTCGCGCGGATACCGCACGCGAACGCCGATGCGCTTCTCGCCTTCGACGAGCGTCGTGGCGAGGCGCCCGCCGACGGCGGTTTCGATCAGCTCGTTCACGTCCGAGACGTTCAACCCCCGGCGGGCCGCCGCCGACCGGTCGACCTCGATGTCGAGCTGCGACATGCCGGCGAGCTGGGTCGCCTTCGCATCGATGGCGCCGGGAACGCCGCCGAACACTTCCGTCACCTGGCGTGACAGCGAGGCCAGCACCTCGAGGTCGGGGCCGAACACCTTCACGGCCACGTCGCTCTTGATGCCCGAGATCAGCTCGTTCACCCGGAGGGCGATCGGCTGGGAAAACGAGTAGCGAAGCCCGGGAACGGCCGCCAGCCTGGTCCTGACGGCGTCGATCACCGCGTCGCGCGAACGTCGTTTCTGGTACCCGCTTTTGAGCATGATGACGATGTCGGTCTGCTCAGGGCCCATCGGATCTTCGGAAATCTCGGCGCGGCCCGTTTTCGAGACCACGGTCTCGACCTCCGGAACCTCTGTGAGAAGACGTTCTATTTCGCCAGCTACAGGAACGGCCCCGTCGAGGGAGGCGTTCGGCAGCCGGACCGCGTTGATGGCGAGCGCGCCCTCGTCGAGCAGCGGCATGAACTCGGTGCCGATGTCGCGGCCGGCCCGGACCGTTCCGGCGAGGAGCGCGAGCGCCAGCACCGTCGTCAGGAGCGGTCTGCGCATGATCGCGGCGATCGTTCCCTCGTAGGCCCGGCGAACGGCCCGGATGAACGAGAACTCATGCTCCTCCCCGGCGGGGAGCATCCAGACCGACCACGCCGGCACGAGCAGAAATGCCACGACGAGCGAGGCCGCGAGGGCGATCAGCATCGTGGCAGCGAGGGGACCGAACATGCGCCCCTCCATGCCTTCGAGCGTCAGGAGCGGCATCAGAACGATGACGATGATGAAGATCGAGAAGATCGTCGGTCTCGCGACTTCGGATATGGCAGACGCTATGGATTCGATTCTTGATTCGCCCGCCTGCCTGTGCGAGAGATGACGGCGGGCGTTCTCCGCGACGACGACCGTGGCGTCGACGACCATGCCGACCGAGAAAGCCAGCCCGCCGAGACTCATGAGATTCGCCGTCATGCCCCACCAGCGCATCACGAGAAAACTCGCGAGGAACGTGAACGGCAGCGAGAGGACGACCAGAAGCGCGGTCCGCAGTTCCGCCAGGAAGAGGAACAGGACCAGGATGACGCACAGGCCGCCCTCGAGCGTCGCGTCGACGACGGTCGCGATGCAGGCCTCGATGAGGGAGGTCCGGTCGTAGAACACGTCGAACTCGACGCCCTTCGGCAGGGCGCGCCTGATGCCGGGAACCGCGGCTTTCACGCGATCGACGACGTCGCGGGCGTTCGCGTCCTTGAGCATGATGACCATGCCCGCGACCGCCTCGCCCTTGCCGTCACGCGTCACCGCGCCCTGCCGCTCGGCATGGCCGGGCTCGATCGAGGCCACGTCGCTCAACCGCACGGCGACCCCGTCGCTCGCCTTCAGGACGATCTCGCCGAGCTCCTCTGGGGAACGGATCAGGCCGATGGAGCGGATGTACGTCTGCTCCCAGCCCTTGACGATGAACTGGCCGCCGGCGTTCGCGTTGTTGCGCTCGATCGTGTCGAGAATGTCGCGCATCGACAAGCGGTATTTGATGAGCCGATCGGGACGCACGAGGACGTGGTATTCCTTCATGAAGCCGCCGAAGCTGTTGACTTCGGTGACGCCGGGAATCGGCCGCAGGGCCGGCGCGACGAGCCAGTCCTGGAGGCTGCGGAGCTCGGTCGCCGACAGGCCGCCGCCCGCGAGCGTATACTGGAAAATCTCGCCCAGCCCCGTGCTGATCGGCGCAAGCTCGGGCTCGACGCCGGGCGGGAGGTTCGCGCGCGCCTCCTCCAGCCGCTCGAGGACCATCTGGCGCGCGAAGTAGACGTCGGTGCCGTCCTCGAAGATCACGACGACCTGGGAAAGGCCGTTCTTCGACAGCGACCGGACCTGCACGACGTGCGGCACGCCGCCCAACTTCTGCTCGATGGGGTAGGTGAGGCGCTGTTCGACGTCGGCCGCGGTCAGGCCGTCCGCCTGCGTCAGGACCATCACCTGGACGTTCGTGACGTCGGGGAACGCGTCGATCGGAAGCTTCTGCCATGCGGCGAAGCCGGCAAGCACGAGGCCTGCCGAGAGCAACAGGACGAAAAATCGGTGCGTGAGAAGGCTGCGAAGAAGGGATTGCATGTCGATCCGTTCTCCTCAGTCGGCGCAGCCGGCGCCCATCTTCTCGCGCAGGACGTCGGATTTCAGGAGGAAGGTCCCCGAAACGGCGACGTCATCTCCCTCCTGCAGCCCCGTCTCGATCGCAATCCGTTCGCCGATGCGTCGGCCCGGGATGACATCGCGCTTCACGAAGAGGTCGGTGCCGTGCCGGACGAAGACGAACGATCGGCCATCGTCCTCGACGACGGCGGAGACCGGGAGGGTCGGCTTCGCTTCGGGCTTTCCGAGAAACACGCGGGCTTTCACGAAGACGCCGGGGCGGAGGAGCTCCCGGTGGTTCTCGACCTCGAGGCGGATAGGAAGCGTTCGCGTGTCGCGGGAGATCTGCGCGTCGAGGCTGACGAGTTCGGCGGGAAAGCTCGTTCCGGAGGCCGTGTCGGCGGTGACTTCCGCGAAGACCGGGCCGCCGTGAAGGGCTTCGGCGACATCGGCGATATCGCGCTCGTGGATCTCGACGACGGCCCAGAGGTGCTTCAGGTCGGCGATCGTCAGGAGCTTGCGGTCGGGGGCGATCATGTCGCCGACCAGGCCGTCGCGCTGGGCGACGCGGCCGTCGATCGGACTCCGCAGGATCATTTCGCCCCGGCATGCCGCGGAGTCGGGCTTTTTCGCCAGTCTTCCGATCTCGTCAGGGGAAAGGCCGAACAGCCGCAGACGCCGTGCGGCGTTTTCCTGCTCGATCTGCGCGAGGTCCTGAGCCGCCCGGGCTTCCTGGACTTCCTGCGCCGAGCCGATCTCCTTCGCATACAGGGCCTCGGCTCGCTCGAGTTTCTGAGCCGCGAGCCTGCGCTCGGCGAGGCGCTTCAGATACTCGAGCGCCGCCTGCGCCAGTTCCTGGCTTTCGAACACGGCCAGCGCCTGGCCCTGCCTGACCGGGTCGCCGACGCGCACGCTGATCGAGGCCAGCCGGCCCGCCGCCCGCGGCGAGACGATGCGGACCGTGTCCTCGTCGAACGCCATTTCGCCGGTCGCCTCGAGGGTCGCCGCGATCGGCGTCCGCTGAAGTTTCTCTGTCCGTATCAGGGTGCTCTGTGTTGCCGCGACCCGGACGGCGCCGACCTCATACCGGCACTCGTCGCACTCGATGATCGGAACCTTGTGCTCGCACGGCTCGCCGAAGGCCTCCGGGCCCGTCGCCCCGCCATGCGCATGCCCGCCATGGTCATGGCCGTGACCTTCGTGCGCCCCGTGCCCGTGACCGTCTTCCTCCGCCCGTGCGGAAAAAGCGAACGGGAGCGAAAGTGCGAAAATGATGATGAATATATATGTAAAATTATAATAATGTACCATGTTGAACATCGTCGTTTCTCCGATCATTCGCGCAGATCCATCGCCGCGCGCATCGACATGCAGGCGCGTTCCAAAAACGCTCCCGCAGGAAATGTGTGATCCAGCCTTCTCGGGTTCAAGCTTCACACTTCACGTCAGTGCTTCTCGCCGACGAGGCAGATCCCGCAAAGGCTCTCGATGGCATCGGCGGCCTCATACAGCTCCGCGAGCGCCTCGATGTGCTCGCGCCGGCTGTCGAGATGGGCTTTCTGCGCCTCGAGGACCTCGAGCTGGTCCGCGCGGCCGAGGCGGTACGCTTCCAGCGCCATTTCCATCAGCCGTCGCGTATCTGGAAGCACGCGCTGGCCGAGCCGTTCAACGCTCGTCTTCGCTCCGTCGAACCGCGTGATCTGCCCGTCGATCTCGCGCTCGAGATCGAGCCTGCAGGCCGCGCGCTCCGCATCGATCCGGCGGGCTTCGCCCTCGAGATCCCGCTTTTCGCGGCGCGCCGTGCGGCGGTCGGGAAACTCCGCTTCGAGCTCGATGACGAACGTGTGCCTGTCATCCTCCTGGAACCGCTTGAATCCGCCTCCTGCCGCCCAGAGCGGTTTACGCCCGGCGTCCACGGCCAGGACACGGGCTTTCCGCTGGGTTTCGGCGGCGTCGAGTTCCTGCAGGTCGGGGTGGAAGGCCAGCATGCTTTCGACGAGCTCCCCGCGACCGGGAAGGGAAATATCGTCGCCGAGCGAGCCGACCGGGCAGAGAAGTGGCGACTCGGCCTGGCCGACGGCGCGTGCCAGTTCGTTCCGCGATTCCCGGACCTTGCCGGAGGCGCGTTCACGTTCGACGCGTGCCCGTTCGAGCTCGACCTGTGCCTTGAGAATTTCGGAGCCGGGGGCCGCCCCCGCTTCGACGCGCGCCCGGGCCGCGTCGAGTCCGCGTTCCGCCAGATGCACGGCTTCGGAAGCCATTTTTTTGAGTTCGTCGCGCACGACGGCACGATGAAACGCGGTCTGAGCGGCGCTCGTGATAAGCCACAGACGGCTTCGGGCCGCCTGCCGGGCCTGATCGAGGTCCGCCTGTGCGACCGCCCTGGCGGCACGATTCCGCCGTCCATCGAGCAGAGGCCGTTTCAGCGAGATCGTTGCTTCGCTTTCCGAAAAGCCGGGAAAGCGGCCCCCGGCGTTTTCGGCCTCGAGGGCCACGGTGGTCGGTCCCCGCTCGCCCGAAAAGCGAACTGCCGCTTCCCGTCGGGCGATCTCGGCATCACCGATGAGGAGGGACGGATGCGAGGCAGCGCGCGAAAGGATCTCCGGCAAGGTGACGTGTTCCGGTTCTCCGGTGATCGCGGGCTGAGGCACCAGAAGAAGGGATGCGAAAAAAAGCGGAAATAATACGAAACGCATGGATGCGAAAACTCCTTCCCATTGTCTGAACGCAAAAAACGTGTGTTGAAAAGTTCAGCAGGGGAGGGAGATGGGCGGTCGGAAGAGTTCCGTCGCAAGGGGGTCATCGGGGCCGACCGGCGGACGCGGAGGGGGACACCGGGTGGAGGAGGGGAGTTCGGCGGATTCCGCGTCCGCGGCGATGAAGCTGCTGCAATGGCTGCAGGCGAGCATCGTGCAGTAATGGTGGGATTCGGAGTCGACGACCGGCGAAACGCTGCGCTCGGCATGGTGCGGGTCGTGGCAGCAGGCATCGGGACAGATGCCCATGGCGCCGACGAGCAGGCAGGCGAGCATGACGAGGCACTGCAGTTTCGCGATGATTCGTGTTCCGTGGGTGATCGTGCTCATGACGTGCACCGGGAATCATACATGCCGGGCGAATACCCCGTCAATCGCCGAAGGTCGAGTGCATGAGTTTCCGCTCATACGCGTCAAGAGCGAACGTGAATCCCAGAGAACACAATGCTCACAGAGGTTTCCCAGAGATTCTTTCCTTTCTCTGTGGAATCTCAGCGCCCTTCGTTCTGTGGTTCACTCGTTGTGAAAACTGCCATCGACACTGCGGACACGTGGCCGTATCAGGGGTTCGTCTGCGGCATGGCCTGGAATCGGCGCATGAGGATATGCGTGTAGGCGATGCTGATCGCGTCGGCTTCGTTGTCGTCTTTCGGCGTGACCTTGAGCTCGCCGGAGATCATGCGCATGACGTCCTCTTTCGAGGCCCGCCCTGAGCCGGTGATCGTGAGTTTGACGCGGGCCGGCGGGTAGAAGAACACCGGGATGTCGGCCTCGGCGGCGCAAAGACGCGCGACGCCGCGAAGTTCGCCCAGGGCGATCGGGGTCTTGCGGGACGTGCGCTCAGGCAGGAAGACGTCCTCGATGGCGGCTTCGGCCGGCTTGAAGCGGCTGATGAGCTCGACGAGCAGATCGCGAAGCCGCAGCAGGCGTCCCGCCGGATCGCGGCGCGCGAGAGCGATGCTGGCGCTCCAGATCACCTTTGGGCCGCGATCGTCGAGAATGCAGACGCCGAGCCGTTCGGCGAGGTCGAGGCCGAGGATGACGGCCACTCAGTTCGATCCGCTCTCGTCACGCGGGAAGAGCACGACCGAGGTGCCGCTGACGATGCCGGCGAGGGCGCCGGTCGCGTAGATGTTGTCGTAGCCGAGCACCTGCATGCCCATCAGCAGAACGAACAGGACGCAGCCGACGAAGATCATCCGCTTTTTTTCATACGGCTTCATATAGAACGTGCTCCGTCACTGCGGCAGGCGGGGCATCGGCGGCCGGTTGCCGCCCGAGCGGTGGTGCCGCCGTTTCCCGCGTCTTCGCCGGTTGGAATCACCCTGGTTCGGGGTGCGCATGCCGTTCTGGGGCGTCTGACGCTGCTCCCGGGGCATCCCCTGGTGCTGGAACTGGCGCACCGGCGGCCTGCCGCCCTTGGGCGGCGGCTGGTCATCGTATCCCGTATCGATGTCCGCCTCGGCCTGTCTGACCGGGGCCCGGGCCGCATCACTGACGACGCGCTCCATATCGAGCATGAACCGGACGGATTCCAGGTCCTCGTCGGTATGGCCGCCGAAGTTCTCGAAAAACCGGTGCCTGGTCTCGTCGAGGTCAGGCTGCCTGCCGAACGGCTGGTTCTGGAAGCGCTGTTGCTGTTGTTGTTGTTGTTGCTGCTGCTGTTGCTGTTGCTGGCCACGCTGCGCCTGTCCCTGCTGCACCTGGGGACGCGGCTGGGGCTGAAGCGCGGGAGGAAGCTTCTGCACGTCTTCCGGGGCCGCCGTGAACGCCGCGGTCTCGACGGGCGGCTGAGCCTGAGGCGCGGCTTCCTGAACCTGGGAAACCGACGTCTGGACCGGAATATCCGCCGTTGCCCGGTGGGACGTGCGCATCGGTCTCTGCGGGCGCCCCTGCGGCCTGGCAGGCTCGATCGGCAGAGCGACGGCGTCGATGGCCGAGCCGCCAGCGACGGACTCGTCCGGGTGGGGCGCGGGGACGGGGCTTTCAAACGGCAGGTGCGGCTGTTCGATATCCGGCTGCTGCGCCGGAGACGGTTCCTGAGACGGCGGGACCGCCTGCCGCTCGGGCCGGCGCTGGGCGTTCTGCTGGCCCCGGTCGCGTTCCATGCGCTGCTGCTGCGGCGGAACAGGCGCCGTGCCTTCCATGGCTCGGGCCGGGTGTGCCGCGATGTTGTCGCGCAGGAAGGCCTGCGGCAGGAAGGCGTTCAGGTTGAACTCGGCCGGGGGAAGGCTGAGCACCCGCGCCAGTTCGTCGCGGAGTTTGTAGATTTCATCGGCGTTCCACGTGTGCTCGGGAACCAGCTTCTGGAGCTTTTTCGAGGCGTTCTCGACGCGCAGCTGGGCGTAGTTGCCCATGATGAAGCCGGGGAAGATCGAGAGCTCGTCGAGGATCTCGAGCGGATACTGGACCTCTTTCTCGCCTTCGAAACCGCACCTGGAGAGGAGCTCCCTGAGGGTGTCGAACACGGCGGTGCGGGCCTTGTTGCTGTCGCGCGAGGTCCGGAACTCCTTCAAAAAGAGCGTCCGGAGATACTCGAACGGCGGGGTCTGGTCGAAGCAGGCCAGGAACCGGCGAAGCCCCTGCTTGTGGCGCTCGGCGTTCTTGAGTATCTCGGGGGCGAGGCCGTTCTCGTTCGAGAACAGAGCTTCGATGACCTTTTCCGCGCCCCCCGAATACTCCTCGACCGTCTTGAACTGGCGGCTCAGGATCTCGCTCGTCTTTCCCTGATATATACTTGAAAGAATAATAAGGAAGAAGTGGACGTTCGGGTCCATGATTTCCCGTTCGATCCATCGCCAGAGACCCTTCCGGATGTATTTGTTGCGCCGCTTGTACATCGTCCCCAGGCACTCGTGGACGATCGTGCGCTTGAGAGCATCGAGAAGCTCTGGGGTGAAGACGGGCGCAGCCGGCTTTTCCGGCGGGGCCTGGACGGGAGCCGGCTCTTCGCCGGTCAGGAGGGAGATGTCCAGTTCGATGATGCGGCTGCTGAGCTTCGTCGAGGGCGGGGTCAGCGTTTCGCCGCTGCGCTTGAGCATCAGCAGGGCTTTCTTGACGCGGGTCGCGGCGACGCCCTGCTCTTTCTGGAACTGTTTGGCCTTCGTGTCGAGGGTGTATTTCTGGCCGCGGGCGAGGTAGGGAACGCAGATGTCGACGACGACGAAGCGCTTGTCATCAGCCGCCGAGTGCTCGAACACGAGGTCGATCACCTCGTTGCTTTCCACGAGCACATGGTCGGCGTGCTGGAATTTCCAGGGTTTGGGGCTCGAAAAGGTTTTCTGGAGCCGCTCCTCGATGGCGGCGATGTTCTGCAGCAGGGCCTGCTTGATGGTCAGATACTCGCGCTCGAGGTCTTCGGCGGATTTTTGAACGGTTGTTGAACGGCGATAACGTCTCACGAATGAATGTCTCCGATTTGTTGCCGGGAACGCTTGAAAAAGGTCGAACCCGGAAAATGTGATCCGCTCCAGGGCGGACGGTTGCGATGTGCGGTGCGTGGCGCGCGGCGTTGAAAACGCGGCCTTCGTTCCTTCATCGCGGTGGCCCGGCAGGTGGTGCCGGGCAGTTTCGCATCAGATGTGCTCCGGTACGGTGAATGAAATGACGTGGTGAAGTCCGAGGAATGTCGTGGGGGTCAGGGTGTAATCTCTGATTCCGCAGGATTCGAGGATCGCGAGGAGGTCGCGGTCGAGCGTGAAGAGGCCGAGTTTCGAAAAAACGGGGTGAAACCGATCTTCGATCCAGGAGAGGACGGGGTTCCTGCTGCGCAGATGGTTGATCATCACGACGTTCGCTCCCGGCTTCGCAACGCGCAGAATCTCCCGGATGGCGGATCGCGTGTCGGGGACGACGGTGAGCACGTATGCCGCCAGGATCCTGTCGAAGGTGCGCGCGGGGAACGCCATCTTCGATACGTCCATCCGCAGGAGGTGGGTGGGGCAGGAGCACTCGTCGGCCCGTTTCCGCGACTGGCATAGCATGCCATGGCTGAAATCGAACCCGACGACCGAAACCTGAGGGGGGTAATACTCGAGGCTCAATCCCGTACCCACGCCGACTTCGAGAACCGTCTGGCCCGGGCAGAGATCGAGTCGCTCCACGGCGATGCGATGCCCGTCTTCGAGCCATGGCTTGAAGAAGAGATCGTACAACGTGCTGTAGCGGTCGTAAGCGTGCTGTATCGTGCTGGCACTATGCAAACGTGAAAACTCCAAACGTGCGGCTGTCCTCTCCTGCCGCCAACGGATGAACTATAGCACACCCCATCCCTGGCGTGCAACGTACCAAAGAATCACGATGTCACCGTCGATTCCACCAATTCTGGAGAAGGTATCGTTTCCTGCTATACCAAAAGCCCATTTCACGTTCCCGTTCGTGCCGAGCCTGTCGAAGCACGAGGCATCGCCCTTCGACAGGCTCAGGGCGAACGGCTGGTTTTCATTCTGCAGGACTCGATAATGCAATTGCCCTGCCCCCGGTTCAATGGAATGGACAGGGAATTCTGCCTCTGGTATACTTCCGTAGTCCGAATACAGGGTTCCTTTCATCTGCAAACCGCACGTTTCTGGAGAACCGATGGTCAGACCGCTGTATCCCCCCCGTCGCAAACACGGGCAAGAAGAGCAACCGCTGCCCCCCTGGTGGAAGATACCCCAGCTCTGGCTTGCCGGGCTCTGCGCCGCGGCCGTTGCCGGCGTGATGCTCTACCATTTCGGCGGTGACCTGGGCATTCCCGGTCTGCCGGCTTCGAACACGATCAGCGACCCGACCCCCACCGGAAAAGGCGGCGGGTATTTCGCGTTTCTCAAGGGGTCGAATCTCTGGCACAAAACCTCGTCGTCGCTCGAGCGGAACGAGGAAGAACTTGTCGAACTCGGCCTTCCCAGCGAGACGATCCGCGTGCTGGGCGTCGATACGAAGGCGGAGAATCACCGTGACCGGCGTCGCCGCTTCGCCATCGAGAAATACGAGGCGGGCAGGCGTCTCGCGGACGAGCAGGAAAAAGAGCAGAGCGATTTCCAGCGCCAGCGGTCGTCTCCCGTTGCTCTCGAGCTGAAAGACGCCGTCATGGCCCTCGACGCGTCCGACAATCTCGGCGTTCTCAAGCTCGAGGGCCTGCTTCGGGAACAACTCCTGAAGTCGGGCGGGAAGCGGGAGCATCTCGACATCCTGGTATATGCCTTTCAGAACCTGGGAGATGTGTATACCCGCAAGAATATGAAGCTGAAAGCCAAGGAGTCGTATCTGGCGGCGTTTCAGCTCATGAAGGAACAGGCCCCTGCTGAGCAGGGGCCTGAGTGGGATCGCGTTATCGCCGAGATCGGGCGGCTCGAGGCTAGAGAAGGCGGCAATTGAGAACGCAGTTTTCGGCCACCGGAACATTGTTCTCGAGGAGGGTCTTCACCTCTGAAATCGGGCGCATGATCACGAAGCGGCGCGTTTCCTTCGGAGAAAGGTTGAGTTCGTCATGGTTCAACTGAGCGGACAAATTGGCCGAATTGCGGGGCTTGCTCACGAACGTGGGGAAGATTCTCACGTGCGACACGGCCTTGTTCGAAGTATTGACTACATATCCACCGATATACAAGTTGCGTCGATCGATTCTGACACCCGTCTTCTTAACCACCACGGGCAAGTCTTTCACTTCGGCGAGAGGCACGAGCGTGGTGGCTGTTTTCTTGAAGGCATACACCTTCGCCGGCTGCAGGATTTCCTGCGTTTTCCTGGCGGCCTGGGCGAAGTGGCTGTTGAATGACAAGGCTATGAAGGAGGCCAGGATCAGGCCCATGTGCTTTCGGTCTATCTTCATGTTTGTTCCCTCGCTTCGTTCTCTGGTATTCCACGATGTTCATCGGCATGAACTGCAGGTGACGTTAGCGTCTTCGGCACGAAAGTTGCCTGATGGATGCAAATCCTCTTCCCGGGCCCGCCGGAGAGGCATCACGCTCGTGGAGATACTTGTCGCGCTCTCGATTGCCTCGCTGGTGATGCTCCCGATCATCCTGCTGTTCGGGGTCTCGGAAAAGGTCACCTACAAGAGCATCAATGAAGTCGTGGCGGCCAACCTCGCCATGCTCAAGATCGAGGAACTCAAGAGCCGGCCCTTCGCCCAGCTCCGCCAGCTCATCGAACTCTCGGCCCCCGACCCGATCGACGGCCCGTTCAAGGAATACGTCACGCCCCGCGAGGCGAACGGCACCTGGAACTCACCCGGCGTCGAATACACCCGCGAGGCGCGCCTCTCGTTCTATCCAAACGTCGATCCCGACGCCGGATCGCCCGATTACGAACTCCAGAAGCGCAGAATTCGCATCCGGGCGATCGTGTATTTCACCGAGTCCGTCGCGGGTACCGGCAACAAAAAAGGAAAAGAGAAATCCTTCGAGCTCGCCACGATCCTTTCCGATGAAACGCTCGGTTCGGGCCTGAACAGTTCGTTCACGCCTTCGCTGCCGACCTCCAAGCCGTGAAGGATAGAAATATCATGCAATATACACATCGCCCCGCGCGCCGCGCCGTCACCCTCGTCGAAGTCATGATATCGCTCCTGCTGTTCGGTATCGTTCTCGTGACGGGCTACCTGTTCCTCAACCGCACGTTCGTCAGCCTCGAGCGCCAGCGCCAGTCGCTCGACACCCTGCATGAGGCCCGCGAATTTCTGATGCTCATCGAGCGCGACCTGCGCGAGATGACGAAGCTCGTCAGCCTTGACACCGTGTTCCGGGGCAACCTGTTCGCCGAGGACAATGCCCTGTTCTTCTCGATGACCATCGAGGTGCCGCAGCGCATCGGCGAGGGCACGACCACCGTCACCTGGTCATACGAGGGGCCCGACCGGTACAAAGACTCGCCCGGCGCCCAGAAGATCATCTACCGCCAGGAAAAGGGGAAGATCAAACGCGCGATCGTGACCAAACAGCTCGATTATCTCAAGATCTGGGGCACCGACGGCGCCATCTTCCGGAACCGCGAGAACGGCGAGAGCCTCGACAACTACCAGAAATACCTGGCTCCGCATTACTACTTCCCCACGAACCCCGGGAACAGCCTGAGCGATCTCGCGAAGGTGCGCGGCATCGAGGTGCAGCTCTCGATGAACGAGTTGTATGACAAGGCCGGCGTGCCGGTCAAGACCAGGACCTTCGTGACCCGCGTCTACTCGCGGGTCCTCAATGCAAAATATGAGTAGCTGTATAATGATACATATTCTTCGAACCCGACCAGGAGTGACCGCATGAACACCGCAACCGTCCGATCCAAGTTCCTCGATTTCTTCAAGGGTCACGAACACTACGTTCGCGGCTCTTTTTCCCTGATTCCGCAGGACGACCCGACGCTGCTCTTCAACAGCGCCGGCATGGCCCCCTTCAAACCGTATTTCCTCGGCCTCAAGACCGATCTGAAGCGCGCCGCCACCTGCCAGAAGTGCTTCCGCACGACCGACATCGAGAACGTCGGGTATACGGCCCGCCACCACACGTTCTTCGAGATGCTTGGCAACTTCAGCTTCGGCGATTATTTCAAGAAAGACGCGATCGCCTGGGCCTGGGAGTTCATCACGAAGGTCGTGAACCTCGACGTGAAGAAACTCTACGTTTCCGTGCACCACAGCGATGACGAGGCGCGCGAGATCTGGCACAAGAGCATCGGCGTCGCCTCCGACCATATCATCACTCTCGGCGACAAGGACAACTTCTGGACGATCGGCGTCGGGCCGTCCGGCCCCTGCTCCGAGATCTACATCGACCAGGGCCCCGGCATCGGGTGCGGATCGCCCGACTGCGCGCCGGGGTGCGACTGTCCACGGTATCTCGAGTTCTGGAACCTCGTGTTCACGCAGTACAACCGCGCCGAGGACGGCGCGCTCACGCCGCTCAAGAAGAAGAACATCGATACCGGCATGGGCCTCGAGCGCCTCGCGGCGATTCTCCAGGGCAAGCTCGACAACTTCGAGAACGACGTCTTCTCGGGCATCGTCGGCGCCGTCGAGAAGCACACCGGCAAACACTTCGCCGAGGGCGGCAAGACCCGCACCGCGCTGAAGGTCGTTGCCGACCACGTCCGCGCCCTCTCCTTCGCGATCGCCGACGGCGCGCTGCCGGGCAACGAGGGCCGCGGCTACGTGCTCCGAAAGATCCTGCGCCGCGCTTCCCGGTTCGGCTACAAGTATCTCGGCCAGGAAGAGCCGTTCCTGCACACGATCGTTCCGACCGTCGCCCGCATCATGGACTCCTACCCCGAGGTCGGGCAGAACCTCGAACTCGTCACCCGCGTTGTGAAGAGCGAGGAGGAGCGGTTCCTCCAGACCCTCAAGACCGGCAGCGAGATGCTGAACGGCTACATCGCCGACCTGAAGAAGGCCGGCGCGAAACAGCTCGACGGCGGCCGGGCCTTCCAGTTGCACGATACCTACGGTTTTCCGCTCGATCTGACCCGCGAGATCTGCAAAGAAGAACAGTTGCTCGTGGACGAAACCGGATTCAACACCGAACTCGAGAAGCAGCGCGAGCGCGGCCGAGCCAATGTCGTCTCCGCGTTCGTGAACTTCAGCGCCATCAACCCGGCCGAGTACGGGAAAACCGTGTTCACCGGCTACACGACCATGACCGACACCAGCACGGTGCTGAACGTGGTCGAGGCCGGCGACGAACTGCTCGTCATCACCGACCGCACGCCCTTCTACGCCGCATCGGGCGGCCAGATCGGCGACCACGGCGTGATCCGCGGCAAGGGTGCCGAGTTCGCCGTTCACACGACCGACAAGGTCGAGGACGTGTTCATCCATCGGGGCAGATGGGCCGGAACCGCCCGTTTCGGAAAGGGCGACCAGGTCGAGCTGCACGTCGACACCACCTCGCGCCGCGCGACGATGCGCAACCATACCGCCACGCACCTGCTCCACAAGGCTCTCCAGGAGCTTCTCGGCGGCCACGTGAAACAGGCCGGTTCGGCCGTAGACCCCGACCGGTTGCGGTTCGACTTCACCCATTTCCAGTCGATCGACCCGACGACGCTCGGGGCCATCGAGCAGCGGGTCAACGACCGCGTGCTCGAAAGCCTGCCGGTGAACACCGTTGAGACCAGCTACGATGAAGCTGTCAAGCTCGGCGCCATGGCCCTCTTCGGCGAGAAATACGGTGACGTCGTGCGCCTGGTCAGGGTGGGGAACTACTCGAAGGAACTCTGTGGTGGAACGCATATTTCCAACTCCTCGGAAATCGGGATGTTTGCCATTCTGGGCGAGTCGTCGATCGCTTCCGGCGTGCGCCGCATCGAGGCCGTGACCGGCGCCGGCGCGTATGCACGTCTCCAGTCGATGCGACAGGAAACCCGCGATCTGGCGAAGGTTCTCGACTGCGACCCGAAGAGTCTCCTGCAGAAAGCCGAAAAGCTCGTGTCGCGCGTGGGCGAGCTCGAAAAAGAGATCGAGGCGGCCCGCAAGAGCGATGCGAAGGGGCAGATCGAGAAGGCCCGCCAGTCGGTGCGCGTCATCGGCGGCGCCCAGGCCATCATCGCCCGGGTCGACGGCATGGGGGCCCCCGAACTCCAGCAGATGACCGACGAGCTCGTCGGCAGCCGGGAAAATGTGCTCTGCCTGCTTGCGGGCGGCGGCGAGAAGGCGACCTTCGTCCTGAAGATCTCGAAGGATCTCGTCGGCAAGGGCCTGAATGCGGGCAAGCTGATCAAGGAAATCGCGAAGATCGCTGGCGGAAGCGGCGGCGGCCGGCCCGACATGGCCACCGCGGGCGGGAAGGAGCCCGCGAAGATCGACGAGGCTCTCAAGGCCGCCGAGTCTCTCATCGGCTCGTCACTTGGCGCCTCGGCCTGACCCCGCGTCGCAGATTCGCAAGAAAACAGCCATGGTTCCGTAGGGGCGGGTTTCAAACCCGCCCCTACATCACATAGCGAATGCTATTGATGAATTGACGCTCAATGAGCGCGGTCGTTCTTGGCATCCGGCGGCGCGCAGGGGGGATACATGAAATTCATAGCCCTGGACGTAGGCAGCAAGCGGATCGGCGTGGCGAGCTGCGACCGGCTCGAGATCGCCGCTTCCCCGCACTCGGTCGTGCCGGCCGGAAAAGACGCCCCGGCCGCGATTGCCCGGCTGGTCGAGACCGAAGAGGCCGACGGCCTCGTCGTGGGGCTGCCGCTCTCGCTCGACGGCGAAGAGCACGGCGAGGCCTCGCGCATCGTCAGGGCGTTCGTCGAGCGGCTTCAGCCGCTGGTCAGGGTGCCGATCGAGTTCATCGACGAGCGCTTCACGACGAACATGGCGGTGACCAGCCTGATCGAGTCGGGCATGCGCCGCGAAAAACGCCGCGAGATCCGCGACGCCGTCTCGGCCGCCCTCATCCTCAAAACCTTCCTCGACCGCCGCCGCGCCGCAACACCGCCCAATCCCGACCACGACCCACAGAGCCACTGAGACACAGAGTTTGAGACACCACGAAGACAAGAGCGAACGTCTGAAACGAGCTTTTTTCGCGAGGGATCGGAAACTCCAGGGGAAGAAGGTTTTCAGAATTTCATCTGCGAAATCTGCTTCAACAGCGTCATCTGCGGAGTGGTTCTCAAAGTGAAACACACATGCCAGACACAAAGGCACGAAGAAACCTTTGTGTCTTCGTGTCTTGGTGGTGATACGATCTCAGGCACTTTGGGATTCGGTTGTGCTCTCGAGAAGTATGGCGGAGAGGCGGGGGGTGTGGTAGCATACGGGGCACGGAACGATGTCCCACAACTTGTTGCAAAGGATGCGATGAACGATGAGCGAGCTGAACTACAGAAGCGTACTGATCTGCGAGGATATCCGCCAGGAAGTGAACGGCCGGGTGAGCCTGATGGGCGTGCTTGCCTCGAAGCTCTTCGTGACCCGCTTCCCCTTCAAGTTCCTCAAGCTCTGCCTTTTCATCGAATGGGAGGAAGTGATCGGGAAATGGGACGTCGGCATCAACATCGTCAAGCCGTCCGGCGCCCCGCTTCTGCCAAAACCGCTGGCCGCCAGCATCGAGGGCCAGCCCGGCCTGACCGCGCGCTCGATGATCGTGCTCGAAAACTTCGAATTCCCCGAATCCGGCACCTACCGGTTTGAATTCACCGCCAACGGCAAAGATATCGGCTGCGAACAGTTCACCCTCGAGAAATACGAGGGCGCCCCCAAGGTCACGAACTGACCCATGGCCGGTTCACAGACAAACGGCCGGGCAACCGCCGAACTGCTCGAAAAGGCATACGCCACTCCCGAGACGTTCGCCGATCGTGTCCTGCCCCAGATCCGGCAGAACATGGCCGAGTCCCTTCCGATCCTTCTGCAGGCGTTCGACGGCTCGAACGCGGTCGCGAAGTCGCTTGTCGCAGACCTGTTCAAGGGGCCCCTGAGGGAGGCCGCCCCCGCCGCCCTTACCGGTGAACTCGATGAGAAGCGACCCGACCGGTTCGTCTGGGCCGCCCTGATCCTGTCTGAACTGCGCCACCAGCCCGCCGTTGAACCACTCATCCGGGCGCTCTCCGCGAAGCATATTCCCGTCTCGATCGCCGCGATCAAGGCGCTCATGACGTTCGGAACGCCTGCCGCCCACAAGGCGCTGACGGACCTGCTGCTGAACTGCCCTGACGAGGTGAAGCTTGCCGCCGC
This sequence comes from uncultured bacterium, assembly GCA_964389325.1. GTDB lineage: Bacteria > Muiribacteriota > Ozemobacteria > Ozemobacterales > Ozemobacteraceae > MWAR01. The sequence goes on from CAYMEN010000001.1 coordinate 108,270, forward strand.
CGAAAAAGTGCTCGCTCCGGTTGCCGGCCAGCTTTCCCCCGAACTGCTGAAGGAATATGGCCGCCTCGGACCCGACCGTCAGGCCTGGGTGCTGAAGTTCCTCGCCGAGGCCGGCGCCGTCCAGGCGTTTCCCCACTTCGTCGCCGCCCTCGAGAAAGACCCGCTCGGCCTGGGCCTCTACGGTGTGAAGGGCCTCGGCCGCGTCGGCACGGAAGAAGCCGTCGACGTGCTCGAAAAGCATCTTGCGCACCCGGAATGGTTCCTTCGGAAACGCATCGTCGAGGCTCTCGGCCAGGCGCAAGCCCCCAACGCCGTCCCGCCGCTGGTGCGCTCGCTCATCGATTCCTCCGTCCAGGTGCGGAGCGGAACGATCGAGGCGCTTTCGAAGGTCGGCCATCTCGACATCCCGTACATGATCGATCAGCTGAACACGGGAAATCGCGACTTGAAAGTGAATCTCATCCGGGTCATGGGCCAGGTTCGCGACCGGCGGCTGCTTGAACCGATGGTGAAAACCCTTTCCGACCGTTCGATGCTCGTCTTCTCGCTTGATGCGATCGGCGATCTGGGCTTTTCCGAGGCGGCGCCCGCCATCGAGCCGTTCCTGCGGGACGGAGAATGGTTCAACCGGCTGAATGCGATCGAGGCCCTGGGGAAGCTGCCCCTGCCGAATCTCTACAAGCTTGCCGAAACCCTGATCGAGGATGAGAACGACATGGTCCGCAACTCGGCCAAGCGCATCATGGCGAAAACGGCCAACGGCTGAAGTCAGCCGAAGACGATCTTCTCCGCGTTCAGCAGGATGATGATCTTGTTGCCGAGCTTTCCCACACCCCGCAGATGCTCGACGTTCACCCCTTCGCTCACGTGAGAGGGCGGCTCGATCGATGTCTGCGGCAGCCGCAGGACCTCCTGGACGCGGTCGACCAGGAACCCGACCTTGACCTTTTCCCGCTCGAACGAGAGGATCATGATCTGGTCTTCGCGAATGTCCGCCTTCTCGGTCAGCTTGAGACGGCGCCGTAAATTTATAACGGGTAATATTTCACCACGCAGGTTGATGACGCCCTCGATATGGGGCGGTGACTTCGGGACCCGGGTCATCGGCAGCATGTTGATGATGCCCTCGACCTGCTTGATTCCCAGGGCATACGTTTCGCCGGCCATCTGGAAGCTGACCAGCTGGACGAGTTCGACGACCTCCTTCTGGGATTCGAGGCCGTCGCCGTTCGAATCATTCCCATCGCCGCCCTGGAGGGAGCCGGGCCCGCCGTCCGGGGGTTGGAAAATGTCCTGCGCCTGCGGCTTTGCTGGCTGTCTGGGAGGCTGTTGTGCGGGCGGCTGAACAGGCGCGGGTTGAGCCGCCTGCCTCGGACGCTCGCGTTGGGGGACGGGCGGCTGTGGCTGGCGCGCAGGCGGGGAAGCCGGTGGCACCGGCCGCATCGGCTCCACTGGCTGAATGTATTCTGGCTCGGGCACGGGCACGGGCTCCGGTTCCGGCTCAGGCTGGGGTTCGGGTTCCGGCTCAGGCTCGTGGGGAGGTTCGGGGTGCGGTTCGGGCCGCGACTCTTCGGAAGAGGCAGCCGCGGAAAGCTCTCCTGCCGGGGGAATCGCGAACATCACGGCTTTCTCGACCTCGGAAACGGACTCGATCTCATTCGTGACGGCCTTTTCCGTGGAATTCGTCGTGATGACCATCATGAAGGCCCTGTCGAACTTCTCGTTCTCGAGATCTTTCACGGATGGGATGGACTGGAGGATGGAGCATTTCTGCGCCTCGAGCGTGCGCAGGATCATGAAGATGCGAGGCCCTTTCAGGAGGCAGTCCGATACGAGCGATACCTTGAGGAGATACGGTTGAATCCCCTGCAGGTGTGCTTCGTTCAGCTTCACCTGTTCGGTCTCGGTCAGATCGAAATAGGCCAGGTCTGACAATTCCGGGGGGTAGGGCACTGCGGAAGCCCTGTCGGTGACGGACGACGTGCCGGCTTCCGGGGCCTGTTCCACGGGCGGGAGCTCTCCGGCCGCAATGGAGGCAAGTTTCCGTGAGATCACTTTCGGATCGATGCGCGAATCGCTTTGGTTGAAGCTGTCCGTCACGAGATTGCGCAGGACGTCGAACGTCTCGAACAGGACATCGATCAGCTGGGGCGAGACGGAAAGCTGGCGGTTCCGCAGCTTGTCGAGTACGCTTTCCATTTCGTGCGTGAGATGGGCGATTTTCTCGAAGCCCATGGTGGCCGACATGCCCTTGAGCGTGTGCGCCGCACGGAAGATGTCCTCGATGGCGCCGATATTTCCGGGATTCTGCTCCATTGCGAGGAGCATGCGGTCCATCAGATCGAGGTTCTCCTTCGAACCGTCGATATAGGCTCCCATATATTGTTGAAGATCGAGATCCACCGCGGACTCCTTGGTCGGTTTTCCCTTACGTTCGTGTCTGGCCCTTCGTCTGGAAGAACGACGGAATGTCCAGGATCAGCGCGATGCTTCCGTCGCCGCGCATCGTCGCGCCCATGATGCCGGGCAGTGCGCTCAGCAGATTGCCCAGGGATTTGATGACGATTTCCTGCTGGCCGAGCAGCTGGTCGACCATGAACCCGGCCCGTTTTTCGCCCGATGAACAGACGACGATCGACAGTTCGTCCTCTTTTTCTTTCTCGTCGCTCGCCTTCGGCACGTTCAGTTCGTTTCTCAGCCTGATGATCGGCAGGACTTCGCCGCGCAGCAGGGTCACTTCCTGGTGTTGAACGATGTTGACGTCGCTCCGCGTGATGTCCATCGTCTCCTGGACGGAACCGAGCGGAATGGCGTAGGTTTCGGTGCCGAGCTTCACCATGAGAGCGGGAAGGATCGCGAGCGTGAGGGGAAGCTTGATGATGACGCGCGTGCCGATGCCGACCTTCGATTCGACGTCGAGAGAGCCGTTGAGTTCGTCGATCTTCGCCTTGACCGCGTCCATGCCGACCCCGCGGCCGGAGATATCCGTGACCGTCTTTGCCGTCGAGAACCCTGGCAGGAAGACGATCTTGACGATTTCCTCGGGGGGCATCCTGTCGATCTGATCCTGTGTGAAGAGGCCCCGCCTGACCGCGATGGGACCGACGATCGTCGGGTCGATGCCCCGGCCGTCGTCGCGAACCTCGATGATGACGTGGTTCCCCTCGTGGCGTGCGATCAGATGAATCGTGCCCGTATCGCTTTTGCCGCGGGCGACGCGTTCGGCGGGTAGTTCTATTCCATGGTCTATGGAATTTCGGATGATATGGACCATCGGATCGCCGATCTCGTCGATCACGGTCCGGTCCATCTCGGTTTCCTTGCCCTCGATGACGAGATCGATCTTCTTGTCCAGTTTTTTCGAGAGATCGCGGGTCATGCGGGGGAACCGGTCGAAGACCTGCTCGATGGGCACCATGCGCACCTGCATGACGACGTTCTGAAGGGAACTGCTGATCTGGGAAACGCGCGTCAGCGTCTCGTTCAGGTCTTTCAGCTTGTGCGCGGCCCCGATGTCGGCGAGCCGCGTGCGGTTGATGACCAACTCGCCGACCAGATTCATCAAATCGTCCAGCCGGTGCATGTCGACGCGAACGGTCTGGCTGCTGCGCTTGTCGGCAGCCGTCGTTCCGGGTTTCGGCGGTTGTCCGGCGGGAGGCCGACCACCGCCCTGGGGCGGCGCCGGAGGGAGAGGAGGAGCCGGCGGAGGCGGTGCAGCGGGCGTGGACGGCGCCGGAACGGACTGCCGCGGCGCCGCGGGGGAGGCTGCCTGAGAGGTGGGGCGCACCGGGGCGGCGGGTGCTTGCGGAGAGGCTGTCCGTGTGACGGGAGGGGCCGGCGTTCGCGCGGACTTCTGGACCGGCGGCCCGGAAGAAGGAGGCGGGGGCTGAACGACCGCAGATGCCGCCGGCTGCTCCTGCTGGATGATCTGAGGTTCGGGAGAAAGCTCGGGCTGCGGGGTTCGCAAGTCGTCGGATTTGAGGGACGTCACCCGTACGGCTTCGATCTCGGAGATCGATTCGATGCCGCTCTTGACCTCGCCGGCTTCCGTAGGCGTGATGAGAAGCATTTTGAACGAGAGATCGAACTTTTCTTCCTCGAGGTCCTTGATCTCGGGAACGGATTTGATGATCTCGCACTTGAGCTCTTCGAGATTGCGCACGACCATGAACGCCCGCGGCGCCTTGAGCAGGCAGTCGGCCACGAGATTGACCTGGAGCAGGAAAATGTGCGAGCCGCGCTGTTCCCCTTCGACGAGGACCTGGAGTTCGAACTCGTTCAGCGTGATGCCGGACAGTTCCGGACCGGTCTCGGCCGGGGCCGGCTGCGCCGAAGCGGCCTGGCTCTCCTGCTGCTCGTTCGTGCCGGCGACATCCGCCAGCTTTTTCGAAATGGCATCGAGGTTCACGTTCGAGTCCGAAGAGGAAATGCTGTCGTTGACGAGAATGCGAAGAACGTCGAACGTTTCGAACAGGACATCGACGACGGTCGTCGTGACGGGAATTTCTTTGTTGCGGAGCTTATCGAGGATGTTCTCCATCTCGTGGGTGAGATGGGCGACCTTATCGAATCCCATGGTGGCCGACATCCCCTTGAGGGTGTGGGCGGCGCGGAAAATCTCGCCCACGGAATCGATGTCGTTGGGATTCTGCTCCAGGTTCAGGAGCATCTTGTCCATCATATCGAGGTTCTCTTTCGAACCGTCGATATACATGCCCATATATTGGGAAAGGTCGATATCCACCGGAACCGGCTCCCTTTACCTCGTCTTGCTGTCGTTCAAAGCGTCACGAATGAGGCGTGGTCAAATCCCAGAGTATACAGGAAATGAGACAAATGTGCGAGTGCGACGGCGACGGCGGAAACAGGAGAGGCGCATCGGTTCTCACAACCGCTGAATTCATGTTTCGATCGTCCTGGTGGTGGAAACACGATCCACGACGGCACGGTGAAAAGCGGCCCGGAGGGGATGCTGCAAAGAGTTCAGCAGGTCCCCGCAAACCTCGAGACGAAATACTCTGCCGATGCCGCCATGAAATTGTCGGGAACATCCTGCCCGTCGGTCAGGTAGGCGAGCGGAAGCGCCGTCCGATACAGCAGGGAGACGAGCGGTCCGATGGTGTCGGTCTCGTCGACCTTGGTGAAAATGAGCTCGTCGAACCCGACCTGCTGAAATCTCCTGACGGTGTCGTGCATATCCGAATACTTCGTCGTTGCCGCAAGCACCAGGTAGGTCCTGATGGGCCCGAAAAGATTGATGAAGCTTCTCAGTTTTCCGAGCTCGACGGCGTCCTTCGGGCACCGGCCCGCCGTGTCGACGAGGATGATGTCCTTGTCCTGGTGCCGCTCGAGGGCGGGAAGAACGTCATCCGTCTCGTAGAGAACTTCCATGGTGGCGTCGATCAGGTTTGCATACTGATCGAGCTGATGCGTGCCCCCGATGCGATACGTGTCGAGCGTGAACAGTGCGACGGATTTGCGGTCTTTCATGTTCAGCGCATACGTCGCCGCCAGCTTGGCGATCGTCGTCGTCTTTCCGACGCCGGTCGGGCCGATGAGGGCGAAGATCTGGGGGCCTGGGCGGGTCGGCTGCGGGTGCGGCGTGAAATGGAGAAGTCGCTTCAGCCATTTTGCCGTCTCATCGAACACGATTTTTTCGTTGTGGATGGAAAGCGGCGGGAGCTCTTTTCCCAGACGCTCGATGAATTCGTCGATGATTTCGGCCGGGAACTCCTGGTTCTGGAACTGGCGTTTCAGATGCATCAGTCCGGCGGGAACTGCCGGGGCCTGCGTCTCGAGGGTCTGACCGGCGGAGGTTTTCATATCCCGGATGAGGGAAAAAAGTTCGTTGAGTCTCTGCTCGAGCGAGTTCAGCGACGGCCGGTCGGCGCCTTCGCCGGCCGGGGGCTGGAGCACGGCGGCTGCGGCCGTTCGTGGCGTGCCCGCCGGCGCGGAGGGAGCCGCGGGTTGCTTGTTGTTCCGATGCTTGATGATGGCGTCGAGGAGTTCGAGGGTCTTTGCGGTCTGCTGCGCTTCTTCTTCGATACGCTGGGAATGAGGCTCGGCCATGCCCTCCTGGTTCGAGCGGATCCCGTGCACCCGGCGCAGTCCCTGCGGACCGGAGTGGTGCGACTTTGCCGTGGCTGCATCGGCCCGTGGCCGCTGGGGCGTCACGGATGATGCGGGATACGCGGCCGTTCGCGAAGCCAGCGGGGCTTTGGGGGGCACCGGAGCGGCGGTGATTTCCTCGGAGGGGGCCGGCCGGAGGGGGGCGGAAACGACGGGAGGCTCTTTTTTGTCCCGCGCCGCGGCGACGGTCAGCTCGACGACTTCCCGAGAATATATGCCACCCCATATTTTTTGGGGGAACGTCTTCGTCTGGATGACGATGAGATCATCGCCCAACTCCAGGCGGGCCTTCAGGTGGGCTTCGTGATACGTATCGGCGACGAATTTCTGGATCATCACGCCCGCACGCCCCCGTTGAAGAATTTGGCGAGCCTCGTCAGGAACCCTTCCATGCCCTCGCCGGTCTGTTCCTCTTCGGTGGTTTCATGGAAGACTTCGGTGACGAGCCGGCGGATGCGCTGGGCGGCCGGAGACATCGGTGCAAACAGCAGAAGCGGCGTCTGCTGGCGGACCGCGAGATACATCTGCGAATCCTGGGGGATGCAGCCGAGACTCTTGACGGGGAACCGGAGAAACTCGTCGGCGACTTTCGAGAGGCGGTCGTGGACGAACGCCCCCTCCTGGTCGTCGGCGACGCGGTTGACGAGGACGGAAAGGTTCGCTTCGGGGCGCGACTGGCTGATGACCTTGATGATGCCGTACGCGTCGGCGAGGGAGGTCGGTTCGGGGGTCGTGACGACGAAGATCTGGTCGGCCGCGAGGCAGAACGAGATCACGTTCTGGCCGATGCCCGCGCCGGTGTCGATCAGCAGGTAATCCGCCTTGTCCTCGAGGAAGCGCAGTTGTTCGAACAGCCGTTTCGCGCGGTCGGGCGGGAGATGCGCGAGTTCGCTGATGCCCGAGCCGCCGGCGATGATCTGGATGCCGCGGGGACCGGGAATCATGATCTGGTCGAGGGTCAAATCGCCGGTCACCACGTCGGTGAGATTGTGCTTCGGCCGGATGCCGAACACGACGTCGATATTGGCCAGCCCGAGGTCGGCATCGAGGATGATGACGCGGCGGCCCGCCTGGGCAAGGCAGATGGCCAGGTTGGCGACGATGTTCGTCTTTCCCACGCCGCCCTTGCCGCTGGCGACGGTTATCGTTCTCGCTATTTTTCTGCCCGCCTGCCGGGGCCGACGCGACTCGAGCCGCTTGAAGACGTACGGCTGAATCTGCCGCTTCGTTTCGGCGATTATGCTTTCGATCGGTTTTTTCACTGAATCGCTCATCGACGGTCTTCCGGTGCGGGATACAGCACTCGCTCGGCGAATGCGCGGAGAAAATCGTACATGGGAACGACCCCGGGCTTTTTCTGGGACGGCCCTTCTCTCGAGGTCGGGGAACTTTGGATGATGCCAGAAAGTACCACCCCGAAGGGGGGGAGGTCAAGAGATAAAAATTGTTTTGCAACCGTGCGGACGCGCTCGATGGCCAGATCCGAAATTATCTCATCCCCGGCAGGCGCCTCTGCGAGCGAAATCGGAGAAAAATATCCCGAGAGATGCACCGATTTCACGGCTTCGTAACTTTTCAGGACGGCCTCGGGATGCCGGGGCACGAGGATCAGGGCCGCGTCCGTCGCATGGAGGAGCGGCAGGTGCGCACGGAACTCCGACATGGGAACCGTGATCCAGATCTCGGCACTGCTTGCGAACAGTTTCTGGATCTGCCTCAGGAACCTGATCCGGTCCGGCACGGGCCGGGCCTGCAGGGCGAGGGGGGACGGCTGGCGCGGCAGCACCATCAGCGGGCCCGCGGCGGAATCCGTGTGGATCATCAGCGGAAGCCTGTCGGAACCGTCGGGAAGCGGCGTCGCTGCGGAGAGGGTCGCGGCCTGGTCCCAGACGGTGGGGGGGCGCCTGCGCTTCGTCAGGGCCGGAATCCACTGCTGCAGAGGCGGGATGCGGGCGCCGGTGCCGTCCGGGACGAGGATGGCGATGGCCGCGAACTTCGTCGGGGAGGGGATCGAGGAGAGGAACTCCTCCGGCCCCGGAAGCTGTTCCGGCGAGACGGTGTCGATGAGCCGCTTCAGTTCTCTGAGAGATTGCGCCTGGTCAGGCATGGGTGGTCTCGTTCATCCTGTCATCAATTGAGGGAGATGAGTCCCGTGGACTGCAATTGTATCGTCGTTGGTATTTCATTGTAGGAGAGGATCGTCAGCCGCGGCGCCATCCGCTCGGTGAACCGCTTGAGACAGAGGCGGAGAGCGGCGCTGCAGAGCAGGATCGGCGAGCGGCCTTCCTGCATCACTTCCTCGATCCGATCCTTGATCTTCCCGAGGAGGTTCGTGGCGATCTTCGGGTCGAGAGCCAGCTGGACGGAGCCCTCGACCTTCTGCAGGGACTGCGTGAGCAGCTGCTCCAGCCGTGGGTCGAGGGAGATGACGTTCAGCATGCCGGCCTGGTCGACGAGGCTTTTGCAGATATGCCGCGAAAGCCCCTGGCGGACGATCTCGGTGAGGGAATCGGCCTCGCGGATGCCCTCGCAGTCGGCGAGCGACTCGAGGATCGTCACCATGTTCCGGATCGAAACGCCTTCGCGGAGAAGGTTCTGAAGCACTTTCAGCAGCAGGGAATGATTGACGATCTTGGGAATGACATCGTCCACGATGAGCGGATACGAGGCCTTGACCGACTCGAGCAGCGACTGGAGCTCCTGGCGGCCGAGGATGTCGTGGGCATTTTTCCGGATGACTTCGGTGAGGTGCGTCGCGATGACCGTCGACGGGTCGACGACCGTGTAGCCGGCCATCTCGGCCCGCTCCCGTACCGACTGGGAAATCCAGATCGCCGGCAGGCCGAAGGCCGGCTCGACGACCTCGATGCCGGTGAGAGGAGAGGTGACCGTGCCGGCGTTCATCGCCAGGAGCTGGTCGGGAATGATCTCGTAGCGGTCGACTTCGACCCCCTTGATCTTGATCACATACACCGACGGCGGTAATTGTATATTATCTCGTATACGAATGGGCGGAACCACCAGCCCGAGGTCGATCGCGATCTGACGGCGGATCAGCGTGATGCGGTTCAGCAGGTCTCCGCCCTGGTTCGAGTCGACGAGGGGGATCAGGTTGTAGCCAATTTCGAGCTCGAGCTGGTCGATCGAGAGGAGGGAGGAAACGTCCTCGGGCTTGGTCGGCGTCGCGGCGGCTTCCTTCTTCTCGTCGTCGGCCTTCTGCTGGATTTCCTCCTCCGAAACCGTGTGCGTCACCCAGGCGATGGCGCCGAACACGGCGCTGAGGAAAAGAAAGCTCGCCTTGGGAAGCCCCGGAATGAGGCCGAGAAAGCCCATCATGATGGAGGCCACGCCGAGGACCTTCGGATTCGAGACGAGTTGCTGGGTGAGCTCGACGCCGAGGTTCGATTCGGAGCTGGCCCGCGTGACGACGAGACCCGACGCCGTCGCGATCAGAAACGAGGGGATCTGCGTGACGAGCCCGTCGCCGACGGTGAACAGCGTGTAGGTCTGGAGCGCGTCCATGAGTGACTCGCCGCGCATCAGCACGCCGATGACGAAGCCGCCGATGACGTTGATGATGATGATGACGATGCCGGCGATCGCATCGCCCTTGACGAACTTGCTGGCGCCGTCCATCGCCCCGTAAAAGTCGGCTTCCCGTTCGATGTTGCGCCTGCGGCGGCGCGCCTCGTCGTTGTCGATGATCCCGGCGTTCAGATCGGCGTCGATCGACATCTGCTTGCCGGGCATGGCATCGAGGGTGAACCGGGCCGCGACTTCCGCGACGCGCTCAGAGCCCTTCGTCACGACGACGAACAGGAAGACGACGATGATCGAGAAGATGACCGCGCCCACGACGTAGTTGCCGCCCACGACGAAGGTGCCGAAGGATTTGACGATGCTGATTTTCGCCCCTTCCCCCAGCAGGATCAGTCGGGTCGTGCTCACGTTCAGGCCGAGCCTGAACACGGTCGCGAGAAGGAGAAGGCTCGGAAACACCGAGAACTCGAGCGCGTCTTTGGTGTAGACGGACACCAGGAGAATGACGAGCGCGAGGGCGATATTCAGGGCCAGCATCACGTCGAGGATGAATGCCGGCAGCGGGACGAACATCATGATGATGACCGAAACGAGGCCGACGGCAAACAGAACGTCGCGATTCTTCAGCACTTCCACCATCGCGATGTTGTCCAGCAGCCTGTTGGGCTTCTTCTCCGCCATACGTTACGCAGCAACTCCGGAGCGATATGGGCCGTTTCTTCGGGGCACGCAACAGGACGACACGCCGTGCATCGGTTCCACGTGCACGGTCATACCCTCGCCGGGGCCGGTGATTTCCCGGTTAGGCCGCCTGATACTGGCCCTGCCGGTGCAGTTGGGCCAGGATTTCGGCGACCGCCTGAAACAGTTCCTGTGGAATTTCATCTCCAACATCTACCATCTTATGGAGCTGTCTCGCAAGAGGCTTGTTCTCGATGACGGGCACGCCGTGCGCCGCAGCGACTTCCTTGATCTTCTGGGCGATCAGGCCCGTTCCCATGGCGACGACGGTCGGGGTGTCGATGCCGGCCGCCTTGTCGTAGCGAAGGGCGACCGCGATATGCGTCGGGTTCGTGACGACGACCGTGGCTTTCGGCACTTCCTCCATCATTCGCCGCGATGCAAGCCTGCGCTGCCGTTCGCGGATCTTCGCCTTGACCTTCGGATCGCCTTCCCGCTGTTTGTATTCCTCCTTGATGTCTTCCTTGGACATCTTGAGATTCTCCTCATAGCGCCATTTTTGGAAAAACCAGTCGCCGACGGCGATGGCGAGCAGGAGGAGGATGATCTTGAGCGACATGGTGAACAGCAGTTTCATCAGCAGGATCACTGAGGGCACCGGTTCGAGCTGGACGAACCTGACCAGGAAGGGGAGCTGGTCGCGGAGCGTCGCGTAGGGAATATACGCGACGACGACGATCTTCAGGATCGATTTGACCAGCTCGGCGATCATTTTCCAGGAAAAGACGTTCGAGAGGCCCGAGATCGGGTTCAGCCGCTCGAGATCGGGAACGAACGGCTCGAGGGTGAACAGGAACCCGACCTGCATCAGGTTGACGGCGGCCGCCGTCAGCATCACCACGAGAAGCACGGGGGCCATCGATTTGAGGATGACCACGACTGCCTGGTTCATCAGGATCAGGGCGTGGGGCAGGGTCAGTTCGGTGCCGATAAGATTTTCCAGCGTATATTTCATGTAGTCGCCCCAGATGGCGACCATATCGGGGCCGTAGGACTTGAGGGTCATGAACGCGGCGAGCAGGACGATGACGGACTCCAGGTCCTGGGATTTCGGAACGTTCCCGCGTTCGCGCGCTTCCTCGCGCCGCTTTTCGGTCGCGGGCTCGGTCTTCTCGCCGGCGAACAGCTGCAGGTCGAACGGAAGTTCGGTGAACTTCAGCTTCAGTCCCATCATTTCGCCATCGTTCCGAGGAGAGTGGTGATTTGCCCGATGCTGCCCCCCAGCACTTTGATGATGAGGTCCCTGATCGGCTCGAGGAGGAGCATGAGCGTGAACAGGCCGATGACGATCTTGAGCGCGAACCCGACCTGGAAAATGTTCAGGCGGGGCACGGTGCGCGCGATGATGCCGAGCGCGACGTCGCCCAGCAGAATGACGGCGATCACGGGGAACGCGATCTGGAGGCCCATGAAAAATATCATGACGGATATATTCATGATCTCGGAGACCTGGCCGCCCTGGACCACCAGCCCGGAAAGGGGGACGATGTCGAAACTTTTCGCGAACGTTCCCAGCAGCAGCAGGTGCCCGCCGATGATCAGGAACATCAGCGCCATGAAAATCTGCAGGAACTCGCTGACGATCGAGACGCTTTTCGATGACTCCGGGTCGGTGACCTGGACGAATGAAAAGCCGATCTGCATGCCGATCAGTTCGCCGGCAAACTTGAAACATTCGACCGACATCAGGACGACGAAACCGATCGTGAAGCCCAGCGCCAGCTCGCGAACGATCATCAGCCCGTAGCCGGGAACCGAAAGCTCCGGCAGCACCTGCGTCGCGCGAAGATGCGGAAGCAGAAGCCCGGAGCAGAGAGCCGAGAGCCCGGCTTTCACGCGCATCGGAATGACCGACTCGCCGAACACGGGCATATTGAGAAAAAAGCCGGAAAACCGCACCATTCCAATGAGAAACAGCCCGACGTAGCTGAGAAAATCCGCTTCGGTCATCGCGCCGTCAGCGTGCGAACATCTGGAGATCGCCGAGCAGTCTGATGGTGAAGGCCATCATCGTCTTGAGCATCCAGGGGCCGAAGGCGACGAGGGTCGCGAAGGTCGCCAGGAGCTTCGGAATGAAGGAGAGGCTCTGGTCCTGGATCGAGGTGGCTGTCTGGATGATGCTGATGATGACACCGACGATGGTGCCGACCGCGAGCATCGGAAGGGCGATCATGAACGACAGGTAGATCGTTTCCTTCATGATCTCCAGCAGGGTGAATTCGGTCATGCGTTGCCCCCGAAGCTCACGACGAGCGATTTGATGACCAGGTTCCAGCCGTCCACCATCACGAACAGCAGGATCTTGAACGGCATCGAGATCATGACGGGCGGCAGCATGATCATCCCCATCGACATCAGAACGCTCGCGACGACAAGGTCGATGATCAGAAACGGCAGGTAGATGATGACGCCCATCTGGAACGCGGCCCGGATCTCGCTCGTGATGAACGCCGGAATCAGGGCCATCGTGCTGAGCTCGTTCCGCGTCCTGGGCTTGGCGCTGCCTTCCATCCCCGCGAACAGCTTGAGATCGGCCTCGCGCACGTGCTGGAACATGAAGTTCCTGACGGGCTTGATGCCGCGGTTATACGCCTCGATATAATCGATCTGCCTGTTCGTGAACGGCACCACGGCCTGCTTGTAAACCTGGTCTATGACGGGCGACATCGTGAAAAAGGTGATGAACAGCGCCAGTCCGATGAGGATCTGGTTGCTCGGCTCCTGCTGGGTCGTCAAGGCGCGGCGGACGAAGTTCAGCACGATGAGAATCCGCGTGAAGCTCGTCAGCATGATCAGGATCGACGGCGCGAGGCTGAGAATCGTCAGGAGCAGGATGACCTGGAGCCCCGTTCCGATCTGGCCGCGCTCCCTGGCCGGATCTATATCGACACGTATTCTCGGTATGGGAAACGGCGTGTCGGCCGGCTCGATTTTCTCGACCCGCGTCCTGTCCTCGATGCCGATCTTCGCGCGCGGGTTCGCCGGATTGCCGACCTGCGCGTGAAGGACGCCGACGCAGAAAAACAGGGACGTCAGAACGAGGAAACCGACGAGGCTTCGTGCCCATGCGCGGTGGTGAAAGCCTGTGCAATATGCACGCCACGACATGTCGGGTATGAAACTCCTGTGCTCTTGTGTATAAAATGGGGCACGTCAAATCCCCCCCTGTTTATACACGATCCACCCGCCCCATGACAAGTAGACGCGCACTGCCGTGCGCGCCTACGAACGGGTGTCGTCGGAGTCGGGGCGGCGGAGGATCATGTCCTCCATTTTGCGGATGCGCTCCTGGGCTTTCCGTGTGTGGTCGGCGAACGATACATCGGACGGTTCATCCGGGGTGTATTCCGCCTCTGACGCAGGCTTTACGGCGTTCCGCTTGAGAAAAGCGAACACCTTGTCGAGACCTGGCACCGTCGGGGCACCGCCCGGTTGGATGCGAAGCGAGTCGATGAGGGCGCGGTCCGTGATTTCGCACAGCATCGAGATGTGATGCTCCGTTACGCCGAGCACCAGGATGCGCCCCATGACGTCGATGATATAGATGAATCGGCGGCCGTCGATCGGAAGGATGCCGAGCGTGCGCCCGCAGGCCGTCCCCGACAAGCCGTGCCGTTTCTGGAGAAGCCAGGTCACGGTGAAAATCATGCCCACGACCAGCGCGAGCGACGTCAGGATGCTGAACGTCGTGGAGATCGGATCGGGGGCGTTCAGCAGCGGAGAGGAGGCGGTCGTTCCCGCGGGAGAGAACAGGGGCAGGTCCGTCGCTTCGCTGGCGGCTTCCGCGATCGGGCTTCCCTGGAAAGCAGGAATGGACGCGGCGAGGCCTGGACGGGCCGGACGTGCCGCTCCGGACGCCGCTTCCGGGGCGGCCATTAATAATGACGAAAATAATACGAAAACAAATAAAAAAAGCCCGGCAGGCCGGAGCGCGGCGATCATCGGATGTCGCGGCTCAGCGAAGGGCTTTCTGCACTGCTTCGAGAACGCGGTTCGGCTGGAACGGCTTGACGATGAAATCACGGGCGCCAGCCTGGATCGCATCGATGACCATGGCCTGCTGGCCCATGGCGCTGCACATGATGATCCGCGCGGAGGCATCGATGCCCTTGATGGCGCGCACGGCATCGATCCCGTTCATTTCGGGCATCGTGATATCCATGGTGACGAGGTCGGGTTTCAGCTTCTGATACATCTCGACGGCTTCTTTCCCGGTCTGGGCTTCGCCGAGAACCTGATACCCGTTTTTCGTCAGGATATCCTTGATCATCATGCGCATGAAGGCCGCATCATCAACGATCAGTACGGTCTTCGACATAGGTCAGAGAGCCTCCTTAGAGTGCCTGAAGCCTGTCCTGCGGGTTCACGATACTCGTGATTCTCACCGCGAAATTCTCATCTATGACAACCACTTCGCCTTTTGCGATCAGTTTGCTGTTCACGAAAACTTCGACGGCCTCTCCCGCCAGTTTGTTCAACTCTACTACAGAACCTATCCCCAATTCAAGCACATCTTTGATGAGCATGCGGGTGCGCCCGAGTTCGACCGTGATCTGCAGGGGAACGTCGAGCAGCAGGTCGATGTTCGACTGGAGGCCCATGCCCATGGGCATCTGGAGCATCCCGAACTCGGCGGGCGTCCCGTGCATCGAGGGCATGCCGGACATGCCGGGCATGCCCATCCCGGGCATGCCCGGCTGCATCGGAATGCCCTGCATTCCCTGCATCCCCGGCATCGCCTGCATCCCCGGCATGGCCTGGGGAATCGGGCCGGGCATGGGGGTGGGCATCGATCCCGGCATGGCACCCGGCATTCCCATGCCCGGCATGCCCATCCCGGGCATCATGCCGGGCATCGGCGCGGCGGTCGGCAGAGGGCCGGGCGGCGGTGGGGGCGGCGCCTTTCTCGGCTCCACTTTCTGGGGTTTCGTCAACTCCGACGCCATCATTCTCGCGAAATCGATGGGCTGGAGCTGGATCATTTCGGTCTCGACGATATCGCCGATCTTCACGCGGAACCCGATGCGCAAAAAATGCGCCTCGCTGCCGAAATCCGGCATCGGTGGCGGGGTGACGGCGAACGTGACCATCTCGACCTGGGGCGGGGCGATGTCGACCCGCTTCTTGAACACCTCGGACAGGGTCGTGGTCGTCTTGCCCATCATCTGGTTCATCATCTCGCCCACGGCCGACTTGTGCATGTCCTGGAACTGGGCGTTCGTGCCATCCTGTCCCATCATCAGGTCGCCGATGATCGCGGCGATCTGCTTCTTCAGCAGGAGGTAGGAGTTCCCGTCGAAGCCTTCGACGTAGGCGATCTTGGCGATGATGAACTCTTCGTCGCCGCTTTCCGAGGCCAGCGTGCCGTAGCTGATGACGCGGATCTGTTCGAGATTGATTTCGACGGGCTTGTTGAGCAGCATCTGGACGACGGAGGACGTGGCGCCCAGAGAGAGTTTTGCAACCTCGGAAAGCTGCGCGATCGCTTCCTGGGAAATCAGGTCGGCGACGTTCTTGCCGCCGCTGCCGCCCGAAGCCGGTGCCGGGGATGCGCCGCTGTCTCCTGCCCCACCGCTGTGAAGCAGGGCGTCGATTTCTTCTTGCGAGAGTAGATCAGTCACAATTCGTCCTCCTCGTGGCTGCTCAACAGCTGGGTGATCGATACGGCCATCTTTTTACCCACGATGCCGGGGCGGCCACGAAATTTCACACGATTTCCGACACGGATGTTCAGGTCTTCCTTCACGAGCTGGTCCAGGACGAGAAGATCGCCCGGCTGGAGGGTCAGGACGTCCTGCAGCGTCACCGTTTGCGTGCCGAGCTCGGCCACGACGGGAAGGTTCACGGCCTTGACCTGGCTGGTGATCGCATCGTAGTTGGTCGTCAACGGCTCCTTGCGGACGGCCGCGAACCAGGAGGCGGCGTTGAACTTCGAAGCGATCGATTCGACGGTGTTGTAGGGGATGCACAGCGTCATGGTGCCCGTGACATCGTGGATCTTGATCTCGATGACGACGGAGAGCACCATGTCGTTCGGCGGCACGATCTGCGCAAACTGCGGGTTCGACTCGATCAGCTCGATCGAGGGGGATAGATCGACGACGTTGATCCAGGCCTCGCGCAGACGCTCGAGGATGATCCGGTTCATCAGCTTGTTCATGATCTGCTTCTCGACGTCGGTCAGCTGGCGCAGGGTGCCCAGCGGCGTTCCGTTACCGCCGAGAAGGCGGTCGAGGATCGTGAAGACGACGTTGAGGTTGATGTCGATCAGCCCCTTGCCGTCGAGGCGCTCGGATTTGAAAGCGGCGATGAAGGTCGGTGAATAGATCGACCGGATGAGCTCCTCGAACGTCAACTGGTCGACCGAGATGATCGTCGCCTGCGCGTAGGCGCGGAGCTGGGTCGACAGGTCGGTGCCGACGAGCCGGGCGAAGGTTTCGTGGATCAGCTGGATCGTTCCGAGCTGTTCCTTCGAAAACTTCGTCTGGCGCTTGAAATCATAGATTTTGCCCTTCTTGGGCTTTTCCCGCTCCGGCTTTCCCTCGCCGGTCGCGGAAGGCCCGGCGGCATCGCCACCGCCCGCGGCCGCAGGCTTTTCGGCGGCACCGCCGCCGGTGTTCAGGGCCGATAGCAGGGCGTCTATTTCATTCTGCGATAAGGTGTCGACCATGCCGGTTCAGCTTTCATGAATGCCGAAAGCCGCCGTTGCAGGCGGCCCGGTCTCGAACATCGCTTCGTCGTTGCGTGATGGGGGTGAACAATCTCGTATTCTGGCCTCAGTTGATGAGAAATACCGGTATGAATATTTTCACGATGCGGCTTTCGGATGAGGATTTTCCGAGAATCGCGTTGAGCTGTTTTTCGATGTCCTTGTGCAGGAAATGGTCGATGTAGTCTTCCTTCGCGCGCTGGATGTTCAGCTTCATCAGGATCGTCGTGACGGCGTCCCGCAGTTCACCTTTCCGCTCCTCGAGTTCTTTTTCGAGGTTGCCGGTATAGCCGATCTCGACCTCGATCTTGATGTAATGAAGTTCTTCATCACGCGTCGTTGCCGTAAACTCGCCGAGCGAAAACCGGCCCATTTTCGGCGCTGTTTCGATCTGTTCCTGGGTCGGGGGGACCGTTTCGTGATCCGGACCACCGCCCTTCGCCTTCTTGCTGGTCATCCAGGCGATGCCGACGACGATCAGGATGAGTGCCAGAACGGCGACTCCGATCAGAATATATTTGGTTTTAGGTGACATGTCTCACGATCCTATCATGCTGAAAATTAGCCGTCAATGCCGTTTCCCGTGAATTATGCACGCGGTGCCCGGATCATGCCGCCGGCATTTCCGGAGGCCGCCTGGAGCGGATCTGCGGCAGTCGGTAGAAGATCAGCCGGCGATACCTGATCACCCGTTTGCGGACGATGTCGATCGATTCGCGCACCATGTAGGTCCGCCCGTTCATCAGGGTGATGACCGTATCGGGCGTGGTTTCGATCTTCTCGATCAGCTCGGCATTCAGGAAAAAAGAGCGACCGTTGAGACGTGTGAGTCTGATCATGTCGCTCTCCTTGCCTGATATTTCGAAGGGTCCGGTATGGGCGAAGGGAATGGGCCGGGCCGACCCGTGATTTGGCCGCCATGCCCGGCGGTTATCATCGGAACGGCTTTGCGTACCTGCCCTTCACCTCATACCGTCTTCTTTCTTATCTATCGGCTGATTCTGCTTAACGCTTGAGGTTCACGACTTCCTGGAGGATTTCGTCCGAGGTCGTGATGATCCTGGAACTCGCCTGGAATGCGCGTTGCGTGACGATCAGGTTGGTGAACTCCTCGGCGATGTCGACATTGCTCATTTCGAGAGAGCCCGCCAGGATCGCGCCTCGTTCGCCTTCCGCCGGCCTGCCAATGATCGCGAGACCCGAGTTGGGTGAAAAGGCATACAGGTTCGAACCGGTCTTTTCGAGACCGCCCGGGTTGTTGAACGTTGCGAGCGCCACCTGGCCGATCGGCTGCTTCTGCCCGTTCGAATACACGCCGCGAATCGTGCCGTCCTGCTCGAAGTAGATGCTCTCGAGGAGCCCCATCTCGTAGCCGTCCTGGTCGCGGGCCTTGGTCGTGAAGGCGGAGTCGAACTGGGTGACGAGTTCCATGTTGAGCTTGATGGTGACCTGGTTGCTCCCGGCCGGGGTCATGCTGATCTCGTTCACGATGGATTTGGAGATATCGATCTTGCCCTGGTTGGTGAAGTAGCAGATGCCGGTGCGGCCGGAGATGAGGGCGTCGTTCGCCCGTTCGAGCTCTTCATCGGTCGGGTCTTCGGGATCGACGACGCCGTTTTGCGGGTCCTTGAGCCAGTTCACGATCTCGGGGTCGCTCTTGCCGTAGGAAATCTTGTACTGCCACTCGTGCGTCGCCTTGTTCGTGTGTTCCCAGGTGGTCACGAGTTCGTGTGAACTGCCGAGCGAGTCGTAGATCGTGATGCTGGTCGTGTGGGTTTCACCCTTGTTCAGAGCGCCGGAGATCTTGGTTTCGGTTTCGCCGACCTTGGCGACGAAGGTCAGTTCGTCGGACGAGGGGGTGGGAACGTAGATCTTGACGCTTTCCGACTGGCCCTTCTCGGCCGTTGTCGTCATCGTCATCGTGTCGTTCGGAACCCACGGGATGCTGCCCTCGTTCAGCGTGAAGTCGAGGCCGCCGAGGTTGAACCGGCTGGTCGCAGCCTCGCCGTGAACGACGGTGCCGTTGACCAGGCCGAGCTGCTCGGGATTCTCGCCGCCGATCTGGATCAACTCGCCGAGGCCGCTTCCGGAACCGGTGATCGCGAGCTGGTCGGGAATGCTGTCATTGTTCGAGTCGACGAACTGGGCGTAGGCGGCGACGTTGTTCGCGGCCAGTTTCGAGTTGATCTCCGAGAGGATTTCGCCGCGGTTGTAGACGCGGTTGTTGCCTTCGACCAGGTCGTTGAAGGTGATGAGGGCCGAGTGGCCGTCCTTGTCGGTGATCGTGAAGCTGACGTCGCGGGAAGGATCCCACTGGTCCGTCGCCATGTTCCAGAGCGTGGGAATCTCGAGACCGAGCTGGTTGAGGCCGCCGCGGTCGGCGATGGTCAGGGTCTCGCCCGCGCCGATCGTGTTTCCGGTGATCAACAGAGTTTCGTCGGTTCCGTCGCCGTCGGCATCGCTGAACGATGCGGTTGCATCGACGCCCTGGGCCGCGAGGGCAGTATTTATAGTGTTGACGATATCAGCGCGGGTGTAGGTGGTGGCGCCGTCGAAATTCACCGTCGCAACGTTGCCGGCCGTGTCTGTCACGCTGAACGAAACGTCGGTCATCGGATTCCACTGGTCGGCCGCCATGTCCCAGACCTCGCTCTTGCGGTCGGCAAGGCCGGCGCTGAACGTGAACACGGGGGCGGTGGTGTCGGTCCCGCTCTCGGAGGTGGGGGTGAGGTCCGCGAGCACTTCGGGTTCGGAGGCGCCGGTTCCGGCGACGGTGGTTTCGAACGGGGCGACGGTGAGCAGGTCGAGGTTCACGGCGTTCTTGATGGTGACCTGCTGGTCTTCGCCGGGGTTCGTTCCCGCGATGATCAGGGTGTTATCCTGGAACTGGGCCGTGGCGGACAGGTTGGCGGCGTTGAGCTTCTCCTGGATGATCCGGGTGATGTCGCCGCGGGTGTAGCCGGGAGCCAGGTTCGTCGGAAAGGTGATCGAGGCGGTTTTCCCCTCGGTGTCGATGACGTCGAAGCTGACGTCGGAAGCGGGCAGCCAGGGTATCGAGACGACAGGGAGCTCGATCTGCGGGGTGGTCAGCGTCGAGCCGGAGCGGCTGAGAAGGCCGAGTCCCGAGAAGTCGCTCAGGTTGGTGACGCCGTTGAGCGTCAGGCTCTGGTCGGCGCCGGTCTGCCGGCTTGTGATCGACATCTTGTTCGTGACCGAGTCGTAGGTCGCGATCGCGTTCAGACCGTTGTTCGCCATCTCGTTGTTGATGGTGGCGATGATCTGGGCCGGGGTGTAGGTGGGGCCGTTCGGATCGACGCTGCCGGCGAACTCGACTTCCGCCGAGCGGGGAGGATTGTAGTAGTTGTCGGTGATCGTGAAGCTGAGGTCCGCGTTCGGCTTCCATTTGCCGGCCGTCAGCGACATGACGCCGCCTTCGATGGTGGCGTTCGTGCCGCCCAGGATGCCGGAGCCGATGAAGCCGCGGACGGAGCCGACGACACGGTAG
Source organism: uncultured bacterium (assembly GCA_964389325.1). Lineage (GTDB taxonomy): Bacteria > Muiribacteriota > Ozemobacteria > Ozemobacterales > Ozemobacteraceae > MWAR01. The sequence goes on from CAYMEN010000001.1 coordinate 128,894, forward strand.
GAGGTCGCGCGGCTCGGGTCGCCGCCGTCGAAAATGACCGTGACGGTTTCGTCTTTGATCTCGCTGCCAGAAGCGAGAACGCCGGGGCAGGAGCCGTTCGCGCCGTCGTTGGTGACGGTGTTGACCAGGTTGGTCGCCGTGGCCGAAACCGGGATGCCGTCGGGATCGTAGGTGAAATAAGCGTGGCCGAGCGTGCTGTCGGCGGCGGCCGGATCGACCGTGCTCGAGATGACCTTGCCGTCCTCATCCGTCTGGATCGATCCCGTGGCGACGTTCCCTTCGGTGTCGTCGACGGCCGTCCAGATCCAGTTCTGCGAGTCGATTTTCTTGAACTTGAACTGGAGGTCCTGGTAGTTGCCCGCGGTGTCGAGATAGGTCAGCGTGTTCACGCCGAACTCGATGTCGCGCTCCTCGGAACTGCTGTCGAGGTTTGAAGCATAGCTGACGTTATTCGTCTGGTGCGCGTGCTTCTTGAGATAGCGTACGGTATTGATGCTGGTGGGAACGGTCCCGGTGTCGGACAACTCGAGGTTCCCCGTCTTGGGGTCCTGCGTGGCCATCCAGCCCTGGACCTTGAAGCCGCTGGTGCCCATGACCAGGTCGTAGCTGCTGTTCAGGTTGAAGTTCCCGTCGCGGGTGAACAGCTGCTGGCCGCCGCCGCCGTCGATGACGAAGAAGCCGCCGCCCTCGATCGCGAGGTCGGTGTTCTTGCCGGTCGTCTCGGTCGCGCCCTGTTCCATGACGGTGTCGATCGAGCCGAGCTTTGCGCCCAGGCCGACCTGCATCGGGTTGAGGCCGCCGTACTCGCCGAACGACTGCTGCGCGTTGCGAATGGTCTGGCAGAAGAGATCTTCGAACATCGCCCGACCGCGTTTGAAGCCGGTCGTGTTGACGTTGGCGATGTTGTTGCTCAGCACGTCCATTTTCGTCTGGTTCTGCTTGAGCCCCGTAACTCCCGTGAAAAGTGATCGCATCATAGCACGTTGTCCTTGTCTCTAAACGGCAACCGGTGCCTTCGCGCCGCGGGGCGTATCCGTTCGTCCCGTGCCGGCAACCCTCGCTGGAGGGCTGTGGGCCGGCCCGGAGGAGAACACTTCATGTGCCTCATCCGGACCGGCGCTGCCTGTCGGAAGACGTAACCGGCGCGTATGCTGCCGCCCTCAGTCGTTCGGGCGGTGATGCGGGCTTCCCTTTCGGGTCCGGCCTGCGTTCGTTTCTGTCTGGTTTCGTTGCCTCGTGCGCCTTGCTACGTCTCTGAAAAACCTTCGGTCGAGCTGCTTATGTCGCTTTCAGTGAGATGCCCACCTGCCTTTCTGAATGAGATGGTTGGTTTGTCGCGCTCCTCATGCGTGATGCTTGATGCTCACGCTATCTATCTGTGTAACGATTCTATCCCGCAGGTCCGCCGGGTCCATCGCGGTCACGAGGGTTCGCGTCGGCACGTTCACGACGAATGCGGCGTTTCCCGTCAGAACGAGGGAGTCGCGCGCGCCTTTCGCCTGGAGTTCGTCGAGAGCCTCGCCGAGGAGCTGTTTCATTTCCGTATCGAACGGAATATTTCGCTCCTGGAGACGCTTCTCGGCATGCGCCGTCACGTTCAGGCCGCTTCGGAGGCCGGTGGTCCGCGTCAGGACTTCCCGCAACGCCAGGTCGAACCCGTTTCCGTTGGCGGCATTCGGCTTCACCGCTGCGGAGGGCGTCGCGGTGCGTGTGGGGGTGATCGGACCTATACTGAATCTTGGATCCATGGAACGTTACCCGGTTCTCCCGATGTCAGAATCGCTTTCCGGAACCTCAGGAAGGGAACTTGACGTTGTTGATCTCTGCCAGTTTGATGTCCTGGTCGTTGACCCTGAAGACGGCTTCGCCGTTTTCGAACCTGACCGCCGTCACCTCACCGGTGATCGTTTCGACCTGGCCCGAGGGGGTCGCCGTCACTTCCATTCCCAGATACGTCATCGCCTCGGTCTTGTAATTCTGTCCCAGAGCGCTGACGAGCTGGGTGATCGATTTGCCCATGTTGGTGATCTGTTCGAGGGTCGAGAAGTTCGCCATCTGGGCGACATACTGCGAGTTGTCCATCGGGTCGAGCGGGTCCTGATACTGCATCTGCTTGGTCAGCAGCAGCAGGAACGCATCCTTGTCCAGGTCCTTGTTTTTCTTGGAACTTGCAGAGGATGCCGTCGTTCCGGGTGCAACGGATTCAACGAGCTCGAGAGCCATGTGCCTGCCTCCTAGACCGTCACATCGACGGCCTTGATGTGTAACGCCATTCTTCTGATTTCCGGATTGATGAGAACGGAGGATTCAACCGCGTCCGAATCCCCGGAACCGCTTCGGGACGACCGCCGGGCACCCACCCGCAAGCCGGGCTGATGCTCGCCGTTCGACATCCCTCTATCACTTCCATCGGATTCTCTCCGCGAAACATCCACGGAAATTTGCAGGATATTCACGCCCTGCTGTTCCAGGTGCTCGCGAATCTGCGGAACGAGCTGCTCCAGCTTTTCCTTCACCACGGCGTTTTCGGCCGAGATTCTCGCCGTCACCGCCCCGTCTTTCGTCGCCAGCTGCATCTCGAGTTTCCCAAGTGCCTCCGGCTTGAGCTGGAGCGTCATGACCTTGAGCTGCTGCGGCCCCTTGAAGAACTCGGCTCTCTCGATGATCTGAGAGAAGATCGCCGACTTCACCGAGTCGCCGCCCTTCGCCTGCGAGGTGTCGGGCCGGACCGCCTGCGCGTTCGACGAGTTGTCGCGCGTGAACGAGAACTCCCGCGACGCCTCGTGCCCCGACATGCTGACCCGCTTGACGTTCTGGTTGGAAGCGGCGTTCAGCGCCTGATGCCCGTCCGCTTTCCCCGTTTCCCCGCGTGACTGGAAGGACTTCAGCAGGTCGGAAATGTCCGGAGCCTCGCTGCTGAGAGCCGCCTGGGCGGAAGTCGTGACCGCGAAGACACCGGAGGATGCGCCTGTGACACTCGCGGACCCCGTCTGGGTCGGTGCTGAATGAGAGCGTGATTCCCGTGCTTCCCGATACTCCTGCCGCAGCGACTTCACCTCGCTCCCGAACGTGGTTTTCCGCGAAACTTCGACGCCGGACTCGCCCTCGGCCGTGACGCCGGAGGTTTCCTTCGCATCTGCTTTCTCACGGAGTTTCCGTTCCGGCCGTGTTTCATCGACTGTCGCTTCGACCTGGACGCCCATCGCCTGGGAAGTCGTGTCGGCGGTCATCTCCGACGCAAGCTCGGGAGCCGTCTCAGCCGGGTTTTCACCGGAGAGTGACGCGACCAGTTCTTCACCGGTCCTCCCGCCCTTCATCTTCGACAGGACCGACAACAGCTTGTGAGCCGTCTCGTCGTCGACGTTCTTCCAGAACTCGGCCGTTTCAGGATTGCTGCGGAGCGCGGAAAGAACCTCGTCTGCCTGCGAATCGGCCGCGGGCTTGTCTGAAGGTTTTCCCGCTTCCGAAGCTTCCTGCTTCTTCTCGGACACGACAGGCTTTGCGGCTTCCTGCGCCGAATACGCAGCGGCCGTATCGGCCTTCGTTTCCTTGATGGAGCTTACGGCTTCGGTTTCGACGGGAATTTCCGCGGTTTCGGAAACTGCTTTCGTTTCCTGGACCTGGACGGCTGCCTGGACGGGAACGGCCTGGGCCGAAACCGCCTCGGCTTCATCCGTCTCCTCAGAGCTTCCTTCCCCGTCTTCGGGCATGTCGGGCTGGTCTTCCTCGGAAATGGCGTCGATGGCTTCGATCAGGTCAGGTTGCTCTTCAACCTCGGGCGTGACGGCCAGGACTTCGGATTTCATGCTCTTCATGAGCTCGAGGCTTGCCGCCAGGATATCGGGCGACATCGCTTCCAGGGATTCGATCAGGTCCAGGGCGGTCTTGTCATCGAGCGACTGCCAGAATTCTCCGACCGTTTCATCCGCACGCAAGGCCGAGAGTGCGGATTCCGCCGATGAATCATCGTTTGAATTCAGCTTGTTGATGATCTTGTGGCTTTCCTGGAGAATCTCATCTTCGGCGGGTTTGGCCGCATCCGAGGCTTTGGAAGCAGTCTCCGCCTTCTCATACGAGGGCTTTTCGCGCACTCCGGCGGCCTTGTCTTTGGAAGACATACTGGTCTTCTCGGGCTTGTGATCGATGCGCCTGGTATCTTTCTCGTTTTGTACCGCATGCTCCTTGGAAGGACGTTGAGACACTTCCTGAGGCCTGCCGGCCGATGCAGCTCGCTCAGACGCCGCAGCTTTCTGCGACTTCGAGAAGGATACGTTCGATTTCGAGTTCACGAGCCCCGACAGGAGTTCTCCGAACGAAGAGGGACCGGACTGCGCCTGTGAAGGCGGAGTAAAGGACTTCGTGAAGAAGACGTTCATCAGGGAACTGGTATCCACGTGATCTGTGGCTGTTTTCATGACGATGGTTTCACCTCCTTTCGATTGATGTTCGGGAAGATGCTACTTCCCCATAATCTGTATCGTCATTTTCATCCCGAACCTTTAGCCCCTTTGTGCCCCTCCGTTGAAATAAATGAATTTCGAAGAAACGCTCATCACGGATATACGAGACACCGCTTCACCACAGAGATACGACGATTGAACCGCAGAGTCGCGGAGACGCAGAGATTGAAACGAGTCAATAAGATGAACGAATATTTTCTCCTCAGCGCCTCGGCGCCTCCGCGGTGAGCTTACGTTTTCCACCACACCAGACACAAAGGCACAGGGAAATTTCCCCCACGAAGACGCACATCAACAGCTCAACACCCGTAGGGGCGGTTCGCGAACCGCCCATGCCCGGGGCCATTATTCTGTAGGGGCGGTTTGAAACCCGCCCTTGTGGCGCAACTCTGTGAAACCTCCGTGCTCTTTGTGCCCTCCGTGATTCAGGTGTTGTGCCTCTTCCCTTCCTGCTTCATGGGTGTGGTTTGACGGGGGGCACGGGGGAGGGTATGATTCCATTTCAAACAAGGGGGACGGGGCATATGAAAAAAATAATTGCTGCATCTATATTATCGGGGCTCGTCGTCGCAGGACCGTCGCTGGCCGACCAGTTCCGGTGGCCTCTCGATATCGAGATCAGTCCCAGTTCGAGTTTCTGTGAGTCTCGCGGCTGGCGGTTCCATGGGGGAGTCGACATCCGGACCCGCCTCAAAACGGGATTTCCCGTGAAAGCGCCCGCCGACGGCTTCGTGTCACGGGTGAAAGTCCAGTGGCGCGGCTTTGGATACGCGCTGTATGTCGATCATCCGCAGCTGGGCGTCAGGTCCGTCTATGGCCACCTGGACGATTTTGCCGGCCCCGTCGCCGCGTATGTCGCGGAAAAACTGAAGAAGATGAAGGCCCGCTACGGCATCGACGACAGTTTCGGCCCCGACCGGTTCCCCGTGAAAAAAGGCCAGGTCATCGCCTTCACCGGCGAGACCGGCCTCGGGCCGGCCCATCTGCACTTCGAACTGCGCCGGTTCAACGACGATCCCATCGCTCCGTCCGCCGTCGGACTGACCGTGCCCGATACGATACCCCCGGTATTTCTCACCCTGTATGTCGATCCGCTTTCTCCGGAAACCAGGATCAACGGGGGGTTCCTGCCCTCGGCCGTATCCATCAAACGCCAGAAGGATGGAACCTGGGGCTGGGATGGCGTTCCCGCACTTGAGGGGAAAAGTGGCTTTTCCGTCGGACTCGTCGACAATGGCGAGGGCGGAAACAAGTTCGGAATCGAGCATATATCGATAGCTATAAATGGTAAGATTCTGCTGAAACGAAGTTTCAACCAGTATGGCTACGATGAGAATCCCCAGGCGTCCTGGATCTACGATTACCCCAGGACCAGCCTCCCCGGGGCCGGATACGTCTATACGATGTTCCGCTGGCCGTTCGAGACGTTGCGGTTCTCCGAAGGTTTCGCCCCCTGGAGCGGCGCCATGGGAGATACTCCCGGGAGTGTCGAAGAACTGACGATCGAGGCCGTCGATTTCGGCGGCAACAGGATCGTCGCGAAGGGCCGCGTCGACACGCGCGGCCTGAGGAAGGCGAAGACCGTGTTTGCCGGATCGCTTCGCTTTCGCCGGTGCCACTACACCGCATACGGCGTCGTCGCCGAAGCGGCCCTTGCGGATGCAAAAAATACTTCTGAATATACACATGTCCGGTGCGCGGATGCCTCCGGCGCCGCGGCGGAACTCCCGGCATCGTTCGGTCCCGGCGGTGTCGTGCAGGTCGCATTTCCGAACGAGGAACGCTGGGCGGGCGGCGCGACATGCGGTGGAGAAACGATTCTGCCGTCGCACACCTTCGTGCCGGTCAGCGGCGGAACCGTTCCGGCGGACGGGGCACGGGTGGTCATCCCGGCCGGTGCCCTGAACTTCCCGGTCCTGGCGCGGCTGGATATCACGGACAACGCCCCCCGCCCCGGCGGTTCACCGAAACAGGGGATCCTGCCCGCGAAAAGCCCGGTCTGGCAGTTCTCGCCGCCCTGGCTCGTCACAGCGAAGCCGATCCGCCTCGAAATCGATCTGAAAGGCCAGACGGCGTCGCGAACGCTCGGCATCTACGAAGCCAATGGGAACGCCCGTTCCCACGCCGGCGGCGAGGGGAGGGAATCGACCATGGCCGTCACCTCGCGGTGTCTGCGCCCCTCTCTGGTGCTCGAAGACACGATTCCCCCCGTCGTGGCGGTGAAAAAGCGGCGCACGGTGAAACGTCTCGGCCTCTGCGCCGTCTTCGGCGTCGACGATACCGGCGAAGGCGTCGATTACGAATCCGCCCGCGCCTCCGTCAACGGCGAAAAAGTCTCCCCGGATTCCGATCCCGACAAAGACGAAATCTACGTCCCGATCGGCCCCGGCAAATCGAAAAAGAACATCACCCTCACCGTCTCCGACAACGCCGGCAACCCCCGAACCCTCACCTCCAGCCGATAGACGCGAGGAAACAGCTTCACCACGGAGAACACAAAGAACACGGAGAACCCACCGAGAAACAACGAGAAGAACCGCTTCACCACAGAGTCACACAGAGGCTATTTCACCACAAAAATAACCGTTCTCTATCCGTAGGGGCGGTTCGCGAACCGCCCCTACATCGCAATGGCGAGTGTTGGGGTGAGATTTCAGGATTTCATCAGCGCCATCAGCGTCGTCTGCGGATCGGTTCTTGCGCCGAAATCAACATGCCAGACACCGAGGCACAGAGAAGGTTCACCACGAAGACGCCAAGGCACAAAGAACCGCCCGGAATTCGTTTCATGATGTCGTAGGGGCGGGTTTGAAACCCGCCCAGAGTCGCGATCTGAATATTATATAGGCATTGATATGCCATGGGAAGCCCGGGGACGTGATACCGAACTTTCATATTCGATATCACGTCCCCTGAATCCTGAATCCGTATAATAGAACAAACCCCGAAACCGAGAACCCGGCTCCGGGGTTTGTTCTTTGTGAACGTTATTAGTCCTGGATTTTGAAGATCATGACACCGAGGTTGCTATCGTCAGGTGCTGGGGGATGTGCCAGTACGACGATTTGCTGGTTCGTGGCGTCGTAATGAATCAACTTTATCCCGAAATCCGGGTATGGCGTTGAATCCAGCACGATGCCGTCTTCTCTGTTGCCGACCGAGGAGAATCGTGCGATTGAAGGGGGGGCTGCTTCGGACGACGTTAGAGTGTAGAGCCGGTTTTTATTGTCGAAGGCCACCTGGGTGCAGGCGGGGATATGTGTGATCCCATTTGCAACATAATACAAGGATGAATCAATGCCCATCGCGAATCCCAGGTTCGGTGAACCGGTGATATCGGAGGGGGTGGCGCCGACCTCACGGCCTTGCAGCGTCGTTAGGCCCGGGTCAGCATCAAAGATCGAACATGACTCGAATTCAGAGTAGGTGTAGGTCAGAATGGCTGTTCTTGGAACATTGCCGCTGGCCATGAAGGAGGCCCATTCCAATTTTTCGGTGTTTGAAAGGGTGATTGTCTTCGGGGTGCCGACCACGCTCAGCGTATTACTCAGGTAGGTCAACGACGCGACTCCGCGGTTGTCCCAGGAAATGGCCTGGAGAGTCGGACCGCTGTTCAGCGGATCGTTGTTGCCTTTGACCTTGATTCCCAGGGCTGTGGACGTGAAACCAGCGGAATAGGTGTTTTGAACGGAGTACGGTGCGGATACGTTCAGGGTATACCGTTGCAGATATACCGTAGGCCCGTAACTAGAATTTACCCAGCCAATATATACACCCGAGGAATCAACATAGAGATCTGTGATAGACCCATAACCGCTGAACGGATCTGTAAGGGGCTGTGGTGCAGGCGGAAATGTGCCTGGATTGCTCAAGTCATAACGGATGATCTGTCTTACGGCAGCAGGGGTGGTGCCGCTGGTGCCTATCGCATACAAATACCCCTCGAACATGAACGATCTGACCAGATCGCCGATATTATAGTTTGAATTATATACTTGCGGGGTGTTGAACACCCTGCTCGTCGTGACGCTGATCACGGCTCGCGGGCTGGCGAAAATGCTGCTGTAACCGGTTGCCTCCACGCCGAATGTGTATGACGTATTGGGGGCCAGTCCCGTGAACGTGTAGGAGTTGTCTGCGGTCGTTGTCAAGGATACGCCATTCATATAGACGGTATACCCGCTCGTGGCGCCCGAAAGTGGATTCCAGTTCAGCGTATACGACGTCATGCCGAGCGTGCCTGCGGTGATCGTCGGGCTGGCCGTGAACTGTTTGGGGATACCGGAGAGGACATTGCTCATGACACCCTGGTTGCTGATGCTCACCTCATGCAACCCGGGATTGATCCCTGAGGTGACGCCTGTCAGTTGCGTTGCGCTGACGTAAGAGGTCGAAACAGGTGAACCGTCGATGAGGATCGCGGAGTTGGCCGTGAAGCGAGATCCGGTGACGGTGATCTGGGTGCCTGGCGTATTGAAATTCGCTGTCGAAAGAATGGGGAATGTCTGGGTCAGGGTAAAGTTTTGTGTTTTCTGATTCCCGGCCGCCAGAGTGACGGCATACGATGCAGCCGCATAGCCCGACATGGTATCGACGGAAACGGAATACACACCGGGATTGACGATGAAATTGTAGGTTGAATTGTTGGAGAGATTGCTGCTGTACGTTACAAGGGAGCCGTTTTGGAAAAGGCTGACGGCGGTCGGATGCGAAGAATCCACCCCTGTGACGGTTCCGCTGACGGCGGCTTTCGTCCAGCTCAGGGTGAAATTCTGTGTCTTGTCGTCGCCCGCGGCAATCGTGATGGCGGCGGAAGCCAGGAGGTAATTGTTGTATGCGGGAATGACGACCGAATAGGTGCCGGTTGCCACTTCAGAGAAATTGTAGGTGGCTGAAGTCCCCGAGATATACAGATACTGTGAATCCACCTGCGTGCCATTTTGGTACAAATAAATAGTACCATTGGGACTTTGCGTCTGCCCGCCCGGGGCCACGATGCCGGACACGGTTCCTGAGATGTTTCCGGTCGTGGGGGCTACGGTGCGAAGGGTGACGGTTTCGATGGTTTTCGTGGTGACCGAGTCGACCAGGATGCTCGTCGAAGCTGCGTAATGATCGCTCCCGGCGTATTTTGTAAAATATATGGTCCTCTGGCCGAAGTCGACGTTTTCGAGCGTGTATTTGCCTTCCGAATCCGTGTAGGCCGAGCTTCCAGACGTCGAAACGTAGATCCCGCTGTGCATGTTCGAACCTTCGATGAGCGCGGTCCCGGTGAGTGTGCCCACGGCGGCGATGAGTTCGAGCGTTCCGAGGTCGGTGTTCGTCCCGGCGACAGGGGTCACCAGCACCGGCGAGTTCTTGAACGTATAGACCGATCCATAAGAGGCCCGGACGTCACCATGAACAGCCAATGTTTCCGGCTGGGGCGATGCAGCAGGCATCTGCCCGGGAATGGGTGTGACGGCAGGGGCAACGCGAACGGATTTGGGATAATAGTTGTTCTGCATGACGGGAATCAGTGTATAGGGGGTCGTCTCGACGGGAACGTTCATGATCGTGAACGAGCCGGCGAGGTCGGTGATGCCGATATACGACGTTCCCTGCAGGAAGACCATGGCCTGAACGGGACTCCCGTCCAGGATGATTTTTCCGGAGATGTTGCCGGTGGGTTTGAGGGCGAGATCGAGGTTCGAAATGGCGCCGACCACGACCGACTGGGAAACCCTGATCGTCGGGGAGATCGAGGCATCCAGCGTATAGGTGCCGACCGGCACCTGGGCGAAGGTGTAGTTCCCGTTCGCGTCTGACGTGGTCTGGTATCCGTTGCCGTCAGCTGTCAGGACCGAGAAGTCAGGCTCCGGCTGGGTCAGCAGCGACGCCCGCCTGGAAAGTTCGCTCTGTTGGTCGGTGACTTTGATCAGATACACGGCCGCATTTGCGACCGGTTTGCCGAGATAAGTCACCTTCCCGTTCAGATCGGCGAGTGAGCCGTCCGCGATCGGAGTGACGGGGCTGGTACCGCCTCCTCCTCCGCCTCCTCCGCAACCGACGGTGAGAAGGACGCCGAAGAACAGGGCCAGGGACAACAGGGCCACAAATGATTTGCGCATGTGCAGATCTCCCTCATCCTAAAAAATCTCGTTGAATGTGACGTCCGAAACAGTCAGGAACCCGAAACCTCCTTCGCGACGACCTGTATGGAGATACCGGCAGCCGGGGACTCGAGGAGGGAATAGCCGTTTGCATCGGTCAGGGTTTCGGCACCCCAAATATACCATAATAGCCCGAAACCCGGGGACGTGCTATCGAACCTGCGTGTTCGGTATCACGTTCCCGGTGTTCAGGCACCAAGAACCGCCCGGACTTGCAGCCTGAATTTTTATGTATTATCTTTGATATAAAATATCATCGTCTAATAGAAAAACCCCGGGGCCGAAATGCCGGCCCCGGGGTTTTTGAACAGGATTAGATCAGTTCCTCGTTCCGAAAATCATCACCTCGAGGGTCGTTTCATTGGAATCATCGAGGACGATGATCTGCTGGTTGAGACTGTCATACTGGAGCAATTTCTGTCCGAATTTATATCCTTCTCTGAGAGGGAAGGATATCGTGCCATTGGGAACTCCAGTGGGCGTGTAGCGGGTGAGTGACGAACCGCACATGACATAGAACTGGTTGTTGCCGTCGATGGCGGTCTGATATCCCATGGAACTCGTCGAATTGCTCAACTGGATTTCCGTCCCAAAGGGTATCGTGGGATTGCTGTAAAAGAATACTCCGGGATTTGAAGCGGAGATCGGATTGTTGCTGCGAGTCCAGGCGAAACCCTGATTGGGAGACCTGCAGATATCATTGCCGGAATGGGCGCCGTCGCCGTCCGAATCATATTCCACTGTAAGGCTGGTATCGTAGAGAAAGTATCTGTAGAAGTCATACCCCATATTATTGCCATTGAGCAGTATGGCGATATAATTCGTGCTGCCGTCATTACCGACGAGTGATGTCCATTCCAATTCCTCAATGCCAACCGGAAGGGTTTTGGCCACAGGTGATGAGGGGGCAAGAGTGGCGGCGTTGTGCTGGGTCAGGGATGCAACACCGGTTGTATCATAGGTGAGCGCCAGGACATTTGCAGCCCCGGGGAGTTTCAGCACCTTCATGCCTCCGGCGGAGTTCGAAAAACTCGCGGAATAGGTCGTCGGTGTCCCCGAAAGGTCGGAGTTGTATCTCTGCAAATATACATACGTTCCGGTTGCCCAACCGACGTAGACGTTGCTTGCATCGGCGTAGAGGTCAGTAATGCGAGCGTCTGTCGCTGGCAGAGTGAGCGCAACCGGTGCGACACCGACATTGGGCGTTCCTGCATTGTAGCGGAGAATATCGTTGTTTGTACTGATCACATACAGGTAGCCGTTGTTGACCATGAACGAGCGATTCGCCATGGAGTTGATCGTCGCCACGGTGTATCTCTCCGGTGTGGCAAACAGCTTGTTGGTCGTTATCGTCGCCGAACTCGGCACACTGTTCGAAATGCCGTTGCCGATGGCCTCGACGGAGAACGTGTACGGTGTGTTGGGCTGCAAACCGGTGAAGAGATAATTATATGTAGAACTATTGACTGTTGCGATGGACGTGGCGCCTTGTTTCACCAGATACGAAGTTGCCCCCGGGAGAGAACTCCAGCGAAGGTTATACGTTGTGGTTCCAACGTCGGGAGAGGCCAGACTGATGCCGGAGATCACGGTGGGACCCGAAACGAAAGGTTTCGAGAAACTGTTCGAGTTGGTCGAGACGGCGCCGTCAGCTCCATAGGCCTTGACCGTGTATACCCCGGGGTTGAGCCCGGTTGCGTCATAGGTCATCTGGGTGGCCGTACGGGTTGGGGTGTAAGAGGAATAACTTCCGCCCTGTGGGGCGATGTAGATATTCGCCGTTCCCAGCCTCGTGCCGGTCACCGTCACCGTCGGGGCAGTGTAGCTGACGGCGCTCACGGTCGGGAAGGTGGGGGTGAGAGCGAAGTTCTTCGTGTTGTTGCCGGCCGTCAGGGTGACGGCGGACGAGTATGATGTGTAGCCGGTCGCAGACACCGACAGGGTATAGTTGCCGGGAGTGACTGCCGAGATGGAGTAGCCGGTGCCGCTGACATAACCGGAGTAGCCGGGGCTCAGACTGACGTTACTCACGGGGAAATTCGCGTCGATGCCGGAGATGGTCCCGGTGAGGTTCGCCTTGTTGTACTGCAGATAGGCGACGAATGACGCGTTTCCACCAGCGGCGACCGTGATCGAAGTGAGCAGGTCGGTCGAGCCGGCGGCGGGGTTCAGCAGGGTAAAATTGCTGCCGGGATAAACCTTGACATAATACGTTCCCGGCTCGAGACCGGAATAGGGGAATGTTGCCGGGCTATAGGACCCATTGCTCTCATCGGCGTAAGAGCCATCCTGTTGCCAGAGTTCGAACGAAACATAGCTGGTATCGTTGAGGCCGATGAGGCTCACATCGATTTTCGCAGAAGTGGCACTCTGGGGGCGGAGTGTGACGGTGTCGACGGTTTTCGTGGCGACCGCATCAACGAGGACGACCGTCGATCCCGTATAGGTTTCGCTTCCGTAGACTTTGCTGAAGGTCACGGTTTGCTGGCCGAAATAGACCTCCTGAAGCGTATACTTGCCTTCCGAATCCGTGTAGGCAGACCTTCCAGCGGCGGTGACGTAGATCCCGCTGTGCATGTTCGAACCTTCGATAAGGGCGGTGCCGGTGAGCGTGCCTGTGGCGGCGATGAGTTCGAGCGTTCCGAGGTCGGTGTTCGTTCCGGCGACAGGGGTCACCTGCACCGGCGAATTCTTGAACGCATAGACGGAACCATAGGGAACGGCCTTGACGCTGCCCTGAACAACCGACGTTTCCGGCTGGAGCGATGCAGGCATCTGCCCGGGAGTGGTTGTGACGGAAAGGGCAACGCGAAGAGATCCGGGATAATAGCCGCTCGGGACGACCGGGATCAGGGTATAGGGAGTCGTCTCGACGGGGACGTTCATGATCGTGAACGAGCCGGAGAGGTCGGTGATGCCGATATACGACGTTCCCTGCAGGAAAACCATCGCCTGGATGGGATTCCCGTTGAGGGTGACCTTGCCGGAGATGCTGCCGGTGGGCTTGAGGGCGAGATCGAGGTTCGAAATGGCGCCGACCACGACCGACTGGGAAACCCTGATCGTCGGGGAGATCGAGGCATCCAGCGTATAGGTGCCGACCGGCACCTGGGCGAAGGTGTAGTTCCCGTTCGCGTCTGACGTGGTCTGGTATCCGTTGCCGTCAGCTGTCAGGACCGAGAAGTCAGGCTCCGGCTGGGTCAGCAGCGACGCCCGCCTGGAAAGTTCGCTTTGCTGATCGGTGACTTTGATCAGATATACGGCGGCATTTGCGACCGGCTTGCCGAGGTAGGTCACTTTGCCGTTCAGATCGGCGAGAGAACCGTCAGCGACCGGCGCCGTGGGGCTGGAACCACCACCTCCTCCTCCTCCGCAGCCGACGGTGAGAAGGACGCCCAGGAACAGAACCAGGGACAACAGGGAAACGAATGATTTGCGCATGTTCAGATCTCCCTCATCCAAAAATCTATTCGATTGTGACGTTCGGAACGGTCAGGAACTCGAAGCCGTCTTTCGCGACGACCAGCGTGTAGGTGCCGGCAGCCGGGGCTTCGAGGTAGTAATAGCCGTTTGCATCGGTCAGGGTTTCGGCGACACGGACATCGCCCTGGTAGAGAGCCGCCGCAGCGTTCTGGACGGGCAGGTCTGACTGGGCGTCCCGGATATAGCCCTGGATGCCCATACCGGTGATGACGAAGGAGGGGAGGGTTTCGATGGTGAAGTTGTCGAAGACCCAGCGTCCCTCATACAGGGAAAGTTCGAACATGACGTTCACCGTCGTGGCGGCCACGTCTCCGAACTGGTATCGCGTGTAGACACGAGCGAGGCCGGTAACGGGATACTCGATGCCGGTGACGTCGAACGTCCACGAGTTCGTGCGGTTGATGTCCCGGAACGTGATCGTCTGCATCCCGGTGGTCTGCGCAACCAAGGGATGGGCACTGCCCGTCCATTCGGCCACGAGACCGCGAACCGCCTCTTCCGGCGTGTTCGTACTCGCGGCCGTCGAGGTGCCGCCCTTGCCAAGGCAGCCCGTCAGGGCAAACATGCAGGTCAGAAGCATGGGAAGAAGCAGGAGAAACAGGGTTCTCCGAGGTGGGAAAACAGTGTACACGTCGTATCCTCCTGGAGAGATAGGAAGCATCATACAGCCTCTCATTTCTGCCGGCCGCGGCGCTCATTCAGCCGGGTCCGGAACACCGCCGTTCTTTTTTTGCCTGTACGGCGACCCAGAAAATATATCACATCGACCCGGTGTTTACAACATACCCGTCCGCCGCTGGCGATGCGGCTTCGATGGAACGAGTACCCCCGCTCGAGCGCGCACGAAGGGTGATTCCCTCGGCCTCGATGAAAATTGACTCGTCTTGTACGCCATGATAATATTCCCAACCGAGACCGCCCGCGTCAGGACCGCTTTTTGTATACTTACCGGTATAATAAAGAGTTCGGACGACGCAAGCACAGCGGATATGAGAGGAAGTCGACAAGAGTGAAACCGTATGAGGAGTCTGGTATGAAGCGTCTGTTATTTGTCGTTTTCGCTTTCCTGTTAAGTTTCGGTGCCGTCGCGATGGCCCTGGAAGACGCCGGCGTCGTGTTTTCCGACCTGGCCGGCCAGGTCGAAGTCCGGCCCGGCGACGATGAAGAAGCCTGGGAGTTCGCGAAAATCGACCGCAAGCTCTACACCGACGATCATGTCAAGACGGGCCTCGATTCGAGCGCCATCCTCAGCTTCGCCGACATGTCGACCTTCGTGATGAAGCCGAGCTCCGAGATCATCCTCAGCTCGCCGACGAAAAAAGAAAGCAAGATCAAGCTCGCCGCCGGCAACATCTGGGTGAACGTGAAGAAAATGGTCCAGGACGGCACGATGGAAATCGAGATGAGCCAGGCCGTCGCCGGCATCAAGGGAACGAACATCACCTGCCAGACCAACCCCGATGGAACCGAAGACAGAATCGCGGTCCTGCGCGGCATGGCGGAAATTCTCATCAGGGAAACCCAGGAGCGCGTATCGCTCAGTGAAGGCGAAGAACTCATCGTCAAGGCGGGCGGCAAAGCCGAAAAGAATACGATCGACGTCGAGAAGGAAAAAGAAAAATGGAAAGACCAGCTCGACAGGCTGGGCGAATCTATCCAGTTGAACGAGATTCCGGATGTTCTGCGGCAGATGCAGCAAAGCGAATCCGAGCGGTTCACGGCGATCCAGGACTCGTATAAGACCCTCATCGGCCTCGAGTCGGTCACCGAAGAAGCCTCTCAGGAATTTTTCAAGGAAGTCGAGCGGTTCATCGGAGTCCTGATGGAAGACGGCATCATCCTCGCTTCGATCCACCTCAAGGTGACGAACGCCATGGCTACTTCCGACATCAAGCCTGAGGACCGCGTGAGGCTCGTTAACTACCAGAAAATGATCGCCGACGTCCGGGCAACAATGCAGGGCTATCAGAACGAAGCGGCCAAAATGATGAAGACGCAGTTCAAGACGGCCGCCGTTTCCCTCGAGGAAGAACTGTCGCCGATCCGCGATAGCTCCCAGGCCGTTTTCGAAACCGTCGACTCGATCATGCGCGAGCTCGAAGGCAATCCCGTCCAGGGGCAGGATTGGTTCCAGGCCTCGATCGACACCTGCACCGACGCTCTGGCGCAGCTGGAGCCTCTCGCCGAGGATGTCTCGACGCTCCTCGAAAAGAGTCCGACTGATACCGGCGCCCAGGCGCTGCTCAAGCTGATCGCCGATTATCAGACCAAGATCAGCAACATGCTTCGCGACCTGGCCGTCGTTCCGGTCGATCCGTCGATGCTGACCGAGATGCAGCAGCTCGAAGACCTTGTCAGTGGAGCCATCTTCGCCCTCCAGGAGCGGATTGCCGCCTACAACAGCATCTCGGGCACCTCCGTCGATGTGCAGAAGCGCCAGCTCGAGGAATCCCTGCGCATCCTGAACGAGTTCTCGATCGCCCGCCGCAAATACATCAGCGCCCAGCGCATGTACGACTCGACGATGCGCGCGGCCTCCAGCCAGAAATACCGCACCTCCGAACAGGAAGAGCTGAGCGCGATGTATGACCGGATTTCCGACTCGTTCAGCCAGCTCGGGGCGGTGGCGGATGTTCTGCAGACCGAGCTGAACGATCTCGAGAACCAGCTCAACACCATCCTGAACCAATGAGCGCACAACAAGGGAGAAAGCAACCTATGCGAAATAGAATCACCGGCATGCTGATGATCGCTGCATTCCTTCTCGTGAGTGCTCAGGCGTTCGCCCTTTCCGTCGCAAGCTCGAAAGCCCTCGACGCCTTCAGGAGATACGAACCCGATTTCGTGAACGCCCTCCATCGGCTCCAGGAAATGGACCGCAAGGTGGCGAACCAGAAGCTCGACGTGAAGAGCGACGAGTTCGCCGCGCTCAAGGACGAGGCGGACGAGAAGATGGAGTTCGTCCAGAAACGGTATGACCTCCTCGAAGACCTCTTCAAAACCGTTTCCGGCGATTACCCCGCCGACCGGGCCAACCTGCTCGACGGGTTCCAGCGGATCGACGACCTGTACCGCAAGGTGCGCGACTTCCACATGACCCGGTTCCAGGAACGCACCGAGGCGCCCGCCGTCGATACCAGCAAGACGGAATACGAAGCCGACGTCGCCCCTGCCTCAAAGGGTGGGGAGCCGGCCGGCGAGCCCGCCCCGGCCGCGAAGGCGACCGAGCCGGCCAAAACCGAACCCGCTGCGAAGAAGGCGTCATCCGAGCCCGAGAAGGTCCGGGTGACGGGAACCCTCAAGCTCGAAGCGAGAAACCGCAACGAGCACTATACCGACGCCGACACCGCGCTTCCGAACAACCTGTCGCAGGCGAAACTGTCACTCATGTACGAGCGGGATGCGAGGAATAAGCTGGTGCTCGACGAAAAGATGCTCCAGCGCCGCCGCAACGAGCTGGTCAAGGAGAACATCCTGGCCCTGTCGTGGCTTCATCAGCATTCCAAGAACACCGCGTTCACCCTGAAAGACACCCTGCATCACGTCTGGTACCCGGACGCCGACCTCAAGAGCTATCGCGACAACCTGGCCGAGGCGTTCTGGAACAGCAAGCAGGGAAAGTATGAATACCTGATGAATCTCGGCGTCGACGGCCGCGTGTACCCGAGATACGCGCGGTCCGATTTCACGCAGCTGAATTACAACTCGCAGACGACCTACTTCGTCCCGAACGGCACCCTGTTCTACGAGGGGACCCACAACTGGCGCAGCTATAAGAACTCGCCCAATCTCGACTACATCAACCACACGTATTACGGCGAGTTCAGACGTTCCTACAGCGGCAACAAGAGCGATGTCTCGGTGTCGAACACATACGATACCCGCCACTATGGGAACGAAGCGGTCAACCTGTTCCGCTCCACGTATTGGGACAACTACTTCCGCTTCCGCTACGACATTCCCGTCAGCAAGACCTTCAGCTGGACGTTCGAGGACGAGTGGCAGAAGCGCCTGTATCCCAGCGACGGCCCCCGCGGGTATGCCCAGCTGAAACTGCATACCACAGCAAATATAACGATCGACAAGGAAACCAAGGGCCGCCTCAGCCACCTGTACACGGCCAACATCGAGAACACCCGCAACAAGACCCACAAGAACCATGAGTTCTCGGGCATGTGGGAACGCAAGTATTCGAAGAGCTTCAAGCTGCGCCTCGAGGACATCTTCCACCGCCGCAGCGGCCTGACCGACAACACGATGGACTTCCGCGAGAACGATTTCATCGCGAAGGCGGTCTGGAAGCTGCCCAGCAAGATCGAACTGACGTGGCGGAACGAGCTGCTCAAGCGGGTATACGAGGCGGCGACCTATCCCGACTTCAAGTTCATCGCCAGCGTGCTCAGCGCGGCCTATGCGAAACCGAAAAAATACGACTGGCTCGTCGAGGCGGGATACAAGAAGTTCTCGCATGAGCGCGCCACCGTCGCCGGCTGGAACGATGCGGCCCACCCGCTGCTGCTCGCGAAGATCAACTTCGTTCTCCGCGAAGACCTGAAGCTCCAGCTGTCCGCTTCGACCGAGAAGACCTTCTACCGCTCGTTCGACACCCTCGCCCAGGAACTGCTCTGGGATTTCACCAAACCCGTCACGATCACGGACTTCTACGGCAGTCTGGTCTACGATTTCTGATCGGGTGATCGCGAATCTCCGCAGAAAACCCCTTCCGGAAACGGGAGGGGTTTTTTCAAGGTCGCAACGGGAGGAACACCGTGGTTGAATTCGATGATGTCATTTCTTCGCCCCCACCGCCCCCGCCGTCGCGTGGGCAGAGGACGGGGCGCATGCCCTCCGTGGCGGCCGGTTCCTGGGGTTCGGGCGTCAGCGGGAGGATCATGCCGCCCCCGCCCCCCCCGAACTCGGGCGTGGCCTTCGACCGGCGGGGTTCGCCCGGTGTGTCGATTACAGGCGCAGATCTCCTGGGAAGCGGCATGGAAAGCGTGGGAACGGGACGTCTCAAAGTCGATCTGCGCACGCCGCTCGAGAAACTCTTTCTCGCCGCGCTCCTGCTGACGGGCGGGTTTTCACTGCTCGTCCTGTTCTCGGCCATGACAGGCGAAAAGGGCGCGATGCCCGTGTTTTTCGCCTCGCTGATGCCCTTCGGAATCTCTTTCGGCCTGTTCTGGCTGACGGACAATTATTACGTGGTGGATCTGCGGAACAGGCTCTTCCTGTTCCATTTCCACTTCGGGCCGATCGATTTCGACTGGACCGTCGCGCCTTTCAGCAAGATCGCCGCCTGCACGACGACGAGCGTCCACAAGAGTTCCAAGCAGGGAAAGCATGGTCCCACGAGACATTGGTGGGAATACGCGACGGTCGTGGTGCTGGACTCGGGAAAGATCATCCCGGTTTCGGATTTTTCACGGGAAAACCTGACTGCCAGCAACCTTCTGGCCGAGCGGCTCGCGAGAGTCTTCCAGGCGAAGCACGTCTATGGCCGCTCGAGATGCATCCCTGTCATCAAGAGGGACTCACGGGGAAACATCGTCGTCACCCAGGAGGAACCGAGCCAACTGTGGGTTTTTGTTGTGGCTCTCATCGTGATCGGCCTGGTGTTGATCGGGAAAATGAGCGAGATGATCAAATAGCCGAATCAGCGGAAAAACAAACCCGCGCCGCGCGAACCATTCCGGTTCGGCGGCGCGGGCTTCTTCTATCAGGGCCGGATCAGGCCGTCAGTGAATGCACTCGGATTTCGGACCGTTGGGAAAGGACACTTCGGTCAGAATCTCCTGGATAATCTGGAGCGCGCCCGGGGTCACTTTTTTCTGGGTGGCCGTTTCGAAGTTCGTCACGAACAGGTCGAGATTCGTAAGAATGTAGTAGGCCTCGTCTTTGGTCAGTTTCACCGTTCCTGCCTCCTTAAACGATCGTCGGGGTTTTCTCCCCTCTACGGTGAATATCGGCATCTTTCTCCGAAAAATTGAGAGGGAAGATCGAAATATGGTAAGATGCCTGCCATGAACAGCTCCGAGCCCCGTTTCTTCATCGGTTCCGTCGAACAGGCCGCCGCCGGCGGTTACGACCCGTTGTCGCCGGCCATATCGGTCAGCCGCAATGGCACCCTGGCCAAGTGGCGCGGGAAGATCCATTTCATGGACCTTCGCGTGAACGATCCGGGGCTGAAAACGTATCGGACGATCTTCGTGAACGTGCTTCAAAAGGCGCTCAGCCTCGGCATCGAGGTGTTCCTGACGCTTCCTGAGGTCATTCCGACGATCCACGAACCGCCGCCCGAGCCGCCCGTCGAGCGTGCGCCGCGCGGGAAACAGCCGCCGCCGCCGAAAAAGCCGGCGACCCCGCTTCCGGTGGTGACGTTCAAAGACTGCCTGCTGGCCGTGCCGCGAACGGTTTCCGAGCCCGACCGGTATCACACACTGACGGTCGAGGAGTGCCTGCCGATCATCGAACTCGCGAAGGAGTTCGGGGTGAAGAACGTGATCGTGCCGACGTCGCGGCCGGGGCTGTTCCTCGATCCCGCGGCCGGAGAGGAGTTCAGGGCGAAGCTGAAAACTCTCGCCGCAGCGGCGAAGCAGTTCGGCATCACCCTCCATGTTCGGACCGGCGGCCTCTCGTTCGACCTGTTCCGGCGCATCAGCCGCGAACTCGACTGCATGCTCGCTCTCGACGCCGGCTGGACGCACCTCGAACGGAACGATCTGGTCGCGGTCTACGAGGAATTCAAAGAGAAAATCAGCATCATTCTCCTGCACCAGGTGCAGCCCGGAATCGACAAGTGGGGCGCCTGGAAAGACGCGATGGAGCTGGCCTGGCGCGAGTATCAGAAGCGGTCGGCCGAGTGGCGCGGCTACCCGGCGAAGGGCGATGCCCAGGAGCGCCAGACGCTCGAAGGGCTCGCATACGACGCCTACCGGGCCTATCAGAAGACGACCGGCAACGAGCTCGCCTACCAGGGCATATTCCAGGGTGGCGACATCAACTACGTACCCTTCCTGAAAACCCTTCGCAAGGAACTCGAGGCCGGCCGGGAGCTGTATCTGCTTCTCGAGACGGTCCCGAACATGAAAAACGTCGAGTTTCTCGCCAGGTATCTGCTCTCGGATTCGATGGCGAAGCCCTTCTGAGTGGGGCGCATGAAGAAAGTGCCGATGGGAAAACGTCTCGCCCTGGCTGTGGCTTTCACCTGCCTCTGGACGTCCTGCCCGGCTCCCCTTCGCGCCGCACCCCCGGGGAATCTGCCCCCGAAGCCGCTCACGGCCCCCTACGCCCTGGCTGCACTGCTGACGCGCGGCGAGGAGTTGTTTCAGAACAACAACTTCCGCGAGGCGGTCATCTTCTACTACGAAGCGCTGAACATGACGGGCGATGCCGCGATGAAGGCAAAACTGCATTTCAGGATCGGCGAGTGTCTCGAGGGCGTGAGGCGGTTCGAGTTCGCGACGTATCACTACAAGCTCGCGATCAACAGCGGCCGGCTCACCGAAATCCTCGTCAGCCGGGCGGCGATGAAGCTCAAGCATCTTCCGAAGATGGCCCAGCACGAAGAGGCGCTGAGGCTGTTCAACAAAGCCATGGCGGCATACCGCCAGCGCGACGTGCGGGGCTGCATCGACGATTACCTGAAGAGCCTCCAGCTCGAGCCCTCGCTCATGGCGCAGGACAACTCGAATCTGCTCGATGATGCGATCCAGTATCTGACCTACGTTTCCGAAAGCAAGGAAAAGGAGCCAGAGCGGCTTCTGAAGCTTGCCACGCTGATGGAACTCAGGGGCGACACCGAAAAGGCCATCGAGACGCTGAAGCAGATCCTGATCATCTACCCGAACTCGTCGGTGGCCGGCGAAGCCGAGGAAAAGGTCGCGTTCTACACGCAGAAGCGCAGCTCCTATCTCGAGGTCCGGCGCCCGAAGGATGCCGTCTCGGAAGTCCAGGAACGTGCGAACCCGGTCATTCACCAGGCGAGCCACGATTTCGCCGATCCCGGCGCCGTTTCGAAAGATCTGACCGAGTGCGCCTACACGTTCAAGGCGGCGAACGAGTCGGCGAATATCCCCGAGCACAGGTTCGAAGTTTTCACCGTCATTCTCGGGAAAGGCGAAAACCAGAGGGAGTTCTCGTACCGGTCCGACGAGGGAATCTCGGAGCGGAAACTGACGCACGAAGACGGAGATGCCGTATACACGGTGGAGTTCCCGGAAGTGAACCTCACGACTGCCTACATTCAGGATATTTACGGGGAAGGCGTCCGTTCGACGCAGTTGTTCAGCGGAATCAAGCTCAATCTTACCGTCACGCGGAAGTAAGTTCGGGAAAGGGGCGCCTGCGGAATGCTTTTTCAGATGCTCGGGTTTGCGTTCGGGCTGGTGATGGCCGTTCATTATTACGTGCTGCTGGTTTTCCTTCCCGCCCTGATCGATGCGTTTCTCGGCGACGAATAACCGGCAGGAGACTGAAGGCATGGCTTCGTCGGCGAAGACGGTTGACCGCGTTTCGGCCCTGCGCTAAGATTGTACACACTTCCGGGTTCTGGACTGGTATGGATTTTGCTCTCTCCATCTGATATAACACTCATGAGGATACGAGGAGGCGGCCATGGCACGCGAGGATGCGCGCGATCTGAAGAAAATGTCGCGTGAGGAACTGTACAAGCTTGCTCAGAAATTCAACATCAAGGGGCGCTCTGCGCTGACAAAAGATCAACTGATCGAACAGTTGTCGCCGCTCATGGCCTCCGGTGACTCGCCTCAGGCGCCGGCAGCAAAGAAATGCCCCGCCTCCGAGAGCATTGCCGAAAAACCAGCGACGAAAAAGCGCGCTTCCAGAAAGACCGCCGTCGAAGAGCCTGAGATCCCTGCCCGCCGCATACCGGTTGCGGGAAAACAGGGCGTGGCGGCCGTCGAGCCGAATGCGCAGAAATCAGACAAGCGGGCCATCCCGGGGTATGAAGAGCAGACGCGGGCGAAGCAGGTCGTCAACCGCCCGATTCCCGATACCGCCCGGCCCGGCGAGGAGCGCCTCACCGGCGAACTGCCTCTCGGCTACGGTGACACCCGCATCGTGCTCCAGGTGCGCGACCCGCACTGGGCGCACGCCTACTGGGACGTCGCGGATCGCACCCGCCAGCAGTTGCGAAATGCCATTGGCGGCGAGGCCTACGACCGGTCGCTGTTCGTGCTGCGCGTCTACGACGTGACGGACATCGCCTTTGACGGGCTGAACGCGCATAGTTACTACGACATTCACATTTTCGAGGGCGCCAACAACTGGTATCTCAACCTTGGCCGCCCAGACTGCTCGTTCCTCGTCGACCTTGGCCTCATCACGCCCTCGGGCGAGTTCGTGCTGATCGCCCGCAGCAACTCGATCCGGACGCCTCGCGACACCTACAGCGAGACGATCGACGACAAGTGGATGGTCCTCGACGAGGAGTTCCGCGAGATTTATCGCGCCTCCGGCGGTTTCAACGTCGGCGCAAGCAGCGGTGAGCTTCGCCATGCGCTGACCCAGCGGCTTTCCGAACAGCTGAGTTCGGGAGCGCTGAGTTCGGCTGCCCTGAGCTCGGCCGCACTGAGCTCCGAGGCCCTCTCTTCCCCCGGCGTCGGCCGTGGCGCCCCGCAGAAGGGAAAAGATTTCTGGCTCGTCGTGAACACCGAGCTGATCGTGTACGGCGCGACCGAGCCCGATGCGAACCTGACGGTCCAGGGGCACCAGGTGAAACTGCGGCCGGACGGAACGTTCACGCTGCGGTTCGCCCTCCCTGACGGCCATCAGAACATTCCGGTCCGTGCGGTGAATGCCGACGGCGACATGGAACGAACGATCACGCCGGTCGTCGAGAAAGCGACGCGCTGACACGCGTCCCGTAGGCGCCCTCCGGGGCGGAAAGGCCTGTATGTCATGAGCAACGGCTATCTCTGTCTTGTTTTGCACGCGCATCTTCCGTATGTCCGGCATCCCGAGCATGCGGACATGATGGAAGAGCGGTGGCTGTTCGAAGCCATCACCGAGACCTATATTCCGTTGATCGAGTGTTACCAGAAACTCGCCGACGACGGCGTCGATTTCCGCATCACGATGTCGCTGACGCCGCCGCTGATGGGCATGCTCACCGACTCCCTTCTGCAGGAACGGTATATCAAGCATCTCGACCTGCTGATCGAGCTTTCCGAGAAGGAAGTCGACCGCACGCGCTGGATGCCGGAGTTCCACGATACGGCGCTGATGTACCGCGAGCGGCTGACGCGGGCGCGGCGGTTGTTCTGCGACGAGTACCAGTGCAACCTGGTGCGGGCGTTCCGCAAGTTCCAGGATATGGGAAACCTCGAGATCATCACTTGCTGCGCCACGCACGGGTATCTTCCGCTGATGGAGCTGTACCGACCGGCGGTGCGCGCCCAGATCGAGCTGGCGGCGAGCGATTACGAGCGCCATCTCGGCCGCAGGCCGCGCGGCATCTGGCTGGCCGAGTGCGCCTTCAATCCCGGCGACGACAAGGTGCTCGCCGACCATGGCATCCGGTTCTTCTTCACCGACGCGCACGGCGTTCTCCATGCGCATCCGAGACCCCGCTACGGCGTCTTCGCGCCGTTGTTCACGCCGTCGGGGGTGGCCGCGTTCGGCCGCGACCTCGAGAGCAGCAAGCAGGTCTGGTCGGCGGAAGAGGGCTACCCCGGCGATTTCGACTACCGCGAGTTCTATCGCGATATCGGGTTCGATCTCGACCTCGATTATATTCGCCCCTATATCCACGAGTCGGGCATCAGGCTGAACACCGGCATCAAGTATCACCGCATCACGACCCGCGGCGGCGGCCACAAGGAGCCCTACAACCGTCGCGTCGCGCTGGCGAAGGCCGAGATGCACGCCGGCCACTTCATGTGGTGCCGCGAGCGTCAGGTCGATTACCTGAACACGCTCATGGACCGCCCGCCGATCATCGTCTCGCCGTATGATGCCGAGTTGTTCGGCCACTGGTGGTTTGAGGGCCCCGATTTCATCCACTCCCTGCTGCGCAAGGTCGCGTGCGACAGCCGGAAGCTGCAGCTGATCACGCCGTCCGAATACCTGTCGGCGCACCCGAAGAACCAGGTGGCGATGCCCTCGATGTCGTCGTGGGGCCACAAGGGCTACCACGAGGTCTGGCTCGAGGGGAACAACGACTGGGTCTACCGGCACCTGCACAAGGCCGCCGAGCGCATGATCGAGATGGCCGACCGGTTCCCGCACGCCGAGGGGACGAAGCGGCGCGCCCTCAACCAGGCTGCGCGCGAGCTGCTGCTGGCACAGGCTTCCGACTGGGCGTTCATCATGAAGACCGGCACGACGGTCCCCTACGCGGTCAAGCGCACGAAGGACCACTGCGTGCGGTTCACCCGCCTGTATCACGACATCAGCGCCGACGCCGTCGACGAAAACTGGCTGTCGGAAGTCGAGTCGCGAGATAATATATTTCCACAGATAGATTATAGACTCTATGCAACGTCCAGGTGACGTCGTGACCCATGGCTGAAGCGAACGGTTCGCTGGGCGGCGGACGGAGCTGGTTCTGGGGCGGGTTCGCCGACCGGAACGCCGGGCTCTTCTTCGCCCTGTGCGCGATTTTCCTCGCCGTCCTGCTGTTCGGCAGCAAGTCGCTCGAGGGGGTCGAGGAATACCTCCACGCGCTCTATTTCCAGGTCGGGTACGAGCCGCAGGTGACGAGGGGCGACATCCTCCTCGTCAAAAAGGACGAGCACACGTCCGAACTCCTCGAGCGGAACCCCAACCGCGGGGATTTCGCCTCGATCCTGCGGACGTTGACGCAACCCCATTTCGTCAAGTATTCCTCGGGCGGGCGTCCGGCCTATTACGGCGGAATCGAGCTGAAATTCGGCCGTTTCGCGATGAAGAGTTGTCCGGTCGTCAGTTCCCTCAACGAGTGGGACCGCGCGATTCTCGCGAGCCGGGCGAAGGAGAGCGGGGGGAAAGCCTCCGAACGGCCGTCCATCACCTCGTTCTTCAGCTTTTCCGAACGACTCTGGACCCCGAAGGGAACCAGCGTCCTGAAGGTGTTCGAGCTTCCCGACGCGTATCCGCCCAAAGACGCCGAAAAGATCGACGACGCGATGCTCGAAAAGTGGGAGGCGTTCTTTCTCGGACTTCTCCAAGGATATGTAACGGTTGATATACGATTTGCGCCCGACGACGAGACGGTGTTCTCGATCACGGCCCTGTTCAACCGGCCGGGCCTGCCGCCCGGCAGGTGGGTGACCCCGGCCTCGGTCGTCGCATGGGATTTCGTCCTCCAGGGAAAGAAACCTGAGGAAGCCGGATACGACAGGGAGTTGATACGCTCGATCGAGACGGCCAGCGTGCCGGTCGTTCTTGCGGCCCAGGTCAGCGAATCGATCGTGAACGAGAAGACCATCGTCGCGGACGGCCCCGATGCCGGGAGGGTCATCTACAACACGGTCAAGCGGATTTCCCAGGTCATGCCGGAAAAGGAGTTCGTCACCGGCCTCGCTGACCTCGCGTTCATCAATGTCGGCGTCACCGGCAAGGGAAACGTGAACCGGATGCCCCTGTTCATCGAACCCCCCGGAAACACTTGCCTGAAGCCTTCGTTCTGCCTCATGATCTCGGCGTGCGCCCTCGACAGGCGCGCCGGCAGGGATTCCACCGCCTCGGACTCATACGTCGCATCGATGAAGCGCGAACTCGAACGGATAACGCCGCTCGTGCAGAAAGGCGCCTATCAGGGCGGCTTCCGCCTTGGTGATATCGAGATTCCCTGCGACAACAAAGGACTGCTCACGATCAAGTTCGTGGGGTCGGTCCAGCGGATCGGCAGCAACCCGCCGGTGTTTCCGTCGGTCTCGTTTTATGAGTGCTTCGATGCCGATCATCTGATGGCATGCGCGTCTGCCGCCACAGACCCGAAAAATGCGGCGAAGCTCAACCCGGCGAAGGCGCACATGAACACGCTCGTCCGGCGCGATTTCGGCGACCGGATCTGCATGGCTGGCCCGTTCGAGGCGACGGATTTCGACTTCTACTCGACCCCGCTGAGCGTGAAGACGCCGTTCAACAAGCTGAAAGAGCAGCTGTTCGGCATCGAGATCCACGCGAACGCCGTCCAGAACATCGTCGACAGGAATTTTCTCCGTGCCCCCGATATGCACGTCACGTTTGCCCTTCTCATCCTGGGAACGCTGACGCTGGGCTTCCTGCTCGATCGGTCCGGCCCGGGAACGGGCGTGCTCCTGCTGTTCGCCGGTATGGGCGGCGTGAGCTGGATCGCATATCAATCCTACCATTCCTGGGGCCGGCTGATGGTCATTTCGCCGTGCCTGGTCAGTTTCCCGATCACCTGGGCGGCCACGGTTCTGACGAATTATTTCCGCCAGCGGGCGAAGGCGAACACGACGAAGGCGATGTTCTCGCGGTTCGTCTCGAAGGACGTCGTGCAGTACATGCTCGAACACCCCGACCTGGTCAGGCCGGGCGGGCAGAAGGTCGAGATGACGGTGTTCTTCTCCGACGTCGCGGGCTTCACCTCGATTTCCGAGGCCCTGACGCCTGAAGAGCTGGTCGTGCTGCTCAACGAGTATCTGGGAACCATGACGGACATCCTGTTCAAATACGGCGGAACGCTCGACAAGTTCATCGGCGATGCGGTCATGGCGTTCTGGAACTTTCCGAAAGGCCAGCCCGATCATGCGGTGAGGGCCTGCCTGTGCGCGCTCGAGATGCAGGCGACGATCACCGAGCTTCAAAAGGGATGGGCCAAGCGAGGCCTTCCCAAGGTGGCGGCGCGATGCGGCATGAATACGGCCCACGTGGTCGTCGGCTACATGGGTTCGATCAAGGCCCAGATGAACTTCACCTGCATGGGCGACGGCGTCAACCTCGCTTCCCGCCTCGAAGGTGCGAACAAGGAATACGGCACGATGATGATGATCTCCGACGCGACCTATCAGCAGGCGAAGGAGCGCGTGACGGTGCGGTTCCTCGACTTCCTCGCCGTGAAAGGGAAGAAAGAGCCGGTCAAGGTGCACGAGCTGGTTTGCGAGAAAGGCAAAGAGCCTCCGGGGTGGAGCGAATTTTCGGAGTTGTACGATACCGCCATCAAACTGCATCTCGATCGCAAATGGGACGAGGCGATCGCCACGTTCGAAGAGGTGCTCTCGCGGTGGCCCGACGATGGCCCAAGTAAGACGTACATCGGCCGCTGCCAGGAATACAAGATCAATCCGCCGCCCGAAAGCTGGGACGGCAGCTACCACCTGACGCACAAATAATCGTCGCGCTTCTCGCCAATTCGTGCCGGATGTGGTAAATACTGTGCATGGAATCATACAACGTCGAGCCTCTGGTCAATGAGGCTCTGATCATCGAAGACACCGAGACGCTTTCCCGTTTTCTGGACGAAGTTGCGGACACCGACGTTTTTGCCGTCGATACCGAATCGGCCGGATTTTACAAATATCGCGCGATCGTGAACCTGGTTCAGGTTTCAACGCGCACGCGCGCCGCGCTGATCGACCCGCAGGCATTCGCCGATTTTTCTCCCCTGGCCCGCTTCGCCCGGGAGCGGGACTGCGAATGGCTGTTCCACGGTGGCGATTATGACGCCGCGATTCTGGCCCGCGAACTCAACGTGCAAGTCCGCAGGCTTTTCGACACTCGCATTGCGGCCGAGATGATCGGTTCGCACGAGCTCGGACTGAGCGCCCTGGCCGAACGGTATCTCGGTTTCCCCCTCGACAAGAAACTGCAGCGGTGCGACTGGTCGCGCCGGCCTCTGACGCCCGGCATGATCAAATACGGGCTGCTCGATGCGATCTGCCTTGTCCCGATCCGGGACGCAATGCGTGCCGAGCTCGAGCGGCTGGGGCGGCTCGACTGGGCCCGGGAGGAATTCGAGGCGCTCACCGAGCGGTTCGTGAACTCTCCCCGCCTGCCGATGCACGACAATCCTTATGCGTATCTGATCAAGGGGTCCGCCCGCATGCCGATCAGGCAGGTCGCGATCCTGAAGGAAGTCTGGACGCTGCGCGAGCGGATCGCCGAAAAGCTCGACCGCGCCCCGTTCATGGTGGTCGGGAATCAGGCTCTTCTCGATATCGCACGTCAGGCGCCGCGCAGCCTTGCCGGCCTTTCGGTCATCAAGCAGATCGGCCGGGACTTCATCGCCCGATACGGCCGCGAGGTGCAGGAAGCGGTCAAACGCGGTCTGGAAGCCCCGACCGAGGGACTGCTTCCTCCATCTCGCCCGCGGCGCGAGCAGAACTTCTTCACCTCCTGGGAAGGCGATCTCGTCAGGACCCTGCGCGATTGTCGCAACGCCGTCGCGAACCGCCTCGAAATGCCGGCGGCCCTGCTGACCGACCCCGCGGTTCTCGGCGTGCTCGCGAAGGAGCGACCGACCGAGATCACCGAAATGAAAAAAATCCCGGGATTCAGGAACTGGCAGGCCGAACTCCTGTTTGATGAATATCTACCAATATTGAATCGTGAGCCGCCGACGGTGCCCGCCGGCCGGAGACGCCGCAGACGCAGAAAACCCGCCCAGCCGTCCTCCGGTGGCGGTGAGTGATTTCCACCGTCGTCAGCCTGTTTTTGGGAAGTGTTGCCGTTCTGGCTCTTCCCAAGCTGGTTCCGGGAATAAAAATACGGGACTATAGCTCGGCGTTGCGGCTCGTGATCGCGATGACGGTGATCGGGACCTTCGTGAACCTGGTTCTGGGCTTTTTCACGCTCGGCCTCTGGCGCGTGTTCCAGGTGCTGTCGCTCGGCGTGCTCTCCCTGCTCGTGAACACCTTCGCGCTTGACTTCGCTTCCGATATCGTCGTCGGCGTCGAGGTGGACAGCTTCGCCAGCGCTTTCAGAGGCGGCTTGGTGGTGACGATCTGGACGTATTTCCTGTGGTTCCTGATCCCGGCCTGACCGCAGCCGACCACCCGCACGAGGCGGGAAATGGGCTGCCGGCGACCGGATGGCGCGGGTCTCTTTCTTCGTTCCTTCTGGCATGGTTGCCGGAGATCGTTTTTCTGTGCCTCTGCATCTGGCTTTTTGTCGCTGATCTGAGCGCAAACGGCCAGCCGTGGGGCTTTCCCCTCGACGACGCCTGGATCCACATGACCTTCGGGCGAAACCTCGCACAGGGCGCCGGTTTCAGCGTGAACCCCGGCGAGCCGTGCGGGGCCTCGACGAGCGTTCTCTGGTCGCTCTGGCTGGCCGTTCTGCATCTGCTGCCCGCGCGACTCGGCCTGGCCGGGGTGATCGCCTGCGTCAAGGCAAGCGGGGTTCTTCTGGGCCTGGCGGCCTTCGCCGGCACGAGACGGTTCCTCCGCACGGCGGGGCTTTCCCCCGGGGAAACGCTTGCCGGGTTGTTGCTGGCACTCGTCGCATACCCGCTTTCGTGGGCCTCTCTTTCGGGGATGGAGGTGCCGCTCACCTGTGCCTTGTGCGCCTGGGCGGTCGCATATCAGGCCGAAGCGGCGAAAACGGCGGATTCAGGACGTGCCCGCCGGATTGCCGCCGTCCTCTGGACGCTTGCAACCCTTGCCAGGCCGGAAAATGCCGTGTTTCTTGCCGCGTCCGTCGTTCTCATGAGCCGAAAAGAAGAACAGGGACGGATTTCAGGCGTGGCCCAACTTGCCGGATGGGTTCTGCCCATGGTGCTCGTATATGTATTGGCAATGATATATATCAGCGGAAAGCCGTGGCCGTCGACGCTCGAAGCGAAGATGACCGCCGGGGCGCTTCCGGCGCTGGCGAGAGTCGGCGACTGGGCAGGGATCCCTGCCGCCGCTCTCGCGGGATGTGCGAAGACGCTTGGCGAATCGCTGACCTTCCTGCTCGGCGAGAACGTTGTTGCACTTTTCGTTTTCCTCCTTGCGCCGCTGTTCCGGTTTGTCTCACGGAAAGAGCACCTCGAGGGGGGGATCGTCGAGACCGTCTGGTTTGCCTGGGCGACCCTTCCGATACAGGCCGGGCTCGTCGCAGTGGTTGCCGCGCCCGAATCGTATTCCGCATTTCATGGTCGGTATCTGGCGCACACGGTCTGGCTGGCCGTTCCAGCCGCCGTCGTTTTTGCTCTCGCCGCCTGGCGGGCTCTTGGACGGCCGCGCCTGATCTGGGCGATCGTTATCCTCGGAATACTCGCGGCGGCGGACAGGCAGATCGATCTCGCGCGTTCCTACGCCCTCGAAACCTCGAACATCACCAATCTGCAGGTTCGCATCGCACGCTGGTTCGGGGAACGCCTGCCGAAGGGGGGAGCGGTCGCAATCAACGACGTCGGCGCGATGGGCTATTTTTCCGGCCGCCGCCTCGTCGATCTTGAAGGGCTGATCACGCCCCAGGCCATTTTCTGGAACCGGGCCGGCCGGATCGACGCGTTTCTCGAAGCCGTGAAACCCGAGTATCTCGTGATTTTTCCCTACTGGTATCCCGAAGTCGTCGCTCGACTGAACTTTTTCAAACCGCTCATGCGGTTCGCCATCGAGCGAAACGTCACCGGAGGAGGGGAGGAAATGGTCCTGTTCTCCATGCCCTGGACATCGGAGCATTCCCAAGCCTGGCCGCCGCTTCCCGAACCGGGGTTGCCGGCGGCTGTACCCCTTCCCGACGGCAGATATTGATTCCTTCATGGAAATACTACTCATCGCAAAAGTAACACGACACTCATCCCGTATACTCGCATACTCGATGCCGTTCGTGCTGAGCTTGTCGAAATACGAGAACTCTCGCCCCCTTCGTCAGGCTCAGGACAGGCTTCGGCAAGCTCAGGGCGAACGGACGTTTTCATTTTGCGGCACTCGATAGTCGTGAGAAAAGGAAGATTTGGAAGAAGCACTGTCCGCCACGACGACCAGGGGACATTGCCCGGGATTGCGAAGAGTGTGCCCTGCGTTCACTGACGGTTCTCTCTCGTTTGAACTCGGGAACGCCGATAGGTATTCTGACGAGAAAAACGGTGAATTTGCCGTACCCCGAAAATATGGGTATACTGAATAAACTTGGTCATCGTTTTCAGATCATATTTTATCAAGGAGGAATCTCGTGAAGCGTTTCTTTGGTTCTTTCCTGGCAGCGGCGTTGTGTTTTGCGTCGGCCGGCGGTGCGTTCGCGGCTCCCGGCATCAACATCAAGGCCGTCAAGGGCTTCAACACCGAGGTCGAGGTCGATGTTCCCGAGGTCTCGATCGACACTTGTGATGCGGCGGGCCAGAAAGCCCTGTCTGTCACGATTCCGAACGGCTCGATCTCGCTCGACAAGGCCTGTCCCCAGCTGCCCAGGCTGACGGCAATGGTCATGGTCGATCCTTTCAAAAATCCGGTTTTTCGTGTGAAGCCCGTCCAGACCGAAGTCATCGATCTCGATGCGCGCATCGTTCCCAGCAAGGGCAACATCACCCGCAACATCGATCCGAACACCGTTCCCTTTGAATACGGTGATGTCTACGGCCAAGATCGCTGGTACCCCGCCGACGGCGAACTCGTCGCCCTCAGCGAACCCTTCATCATGCGCGATATTCGTGGCGTCCGCCTGCTCGTGAACCCGGTTCAGTACAATCCGGTCCAGAACAAGCTTCGCATTCACCGCCGCCTGAACATCTCGATCGTCGGTGGCAGCGCCTCCACCAACGCCGTCCGCTCGGTTCAGCGCATCAGCAGCACCTATGAGCCGATCTACCGCAGCGTGTTCACCAACTTCGACAAGGCCGCCTCCCGCCTGCCCCGGCTCGAGGAAAAGGGCCGTCTGCTGGTCATCACCGCCGACGCCTTCGCCGACGCGATGGGCCCGTTCATCGCCTGGAAGAAGAAGTGCGGCCTCGACGTTGCCCTCGTGAAGATGAGCGAAGTCGGCAAGACCGCGGCCGATATCAAAAACTATATTCAGGCCGATTACAACAAGGGCGGCCTGACCCACATCATGCTGGTCGGCGATGCCGAGCAGGTTCCCACCCTCAAGGGCGTGAAGGAAAACGCGGATTCCGATCCGTGCTACACCAAGCTCGCCGGTGACGATCACGTGCCGGACTGCATCATCAGCCGCCTCTCCGCAACCACTCCCGAAGCCGTCGCCTACCAGGTCGCCAAGTTCGTGAACTACGAACAGTTCCCCTCGACCGGTGCCGACGCTGCCTGGTACAACAAGGCGATGGGCATTGCCAGCAACCAGGGCAACCCGACCGACTTCGTCCGCGCTGGCTGGATCCGCGATGCCCTGCTGAAGTGGCTGTTCAAGTCCGTCGACGAGATCTATGATCCCAAGGCCACGAGGGCCATGGTCGCCGCCGGCATCAACGAAGGCCGCAGCCTGATCAACTACATCGGCCACGGCAGCAACACCACCTGGGTCACCACCGGCTTCGGCAATGCCGATTGCGGTTCCCTCAAGAACGGATGGAAGCTGCCCGTGATCTGGAGCGTTGCCTGCGTGAACGGGAACTTCGTCGGCAAGGAATGCTTCGCCGAAGCCTTCATGAAGGCCGGCACCATCGAGGACCCGAAGGGCGCCGCCGCGATTTTCGCCGCCAGCACCAACATGGAATGGGTGCCTCCCTGCGATGTCCAGAAGGAAATCAACGATAACTACACCGTCAACGAGCTGTACAAGACCGTCGGCGGCCTCGCTTTCAACGGCGTTATGAAGGGCCTCGAGATCTACGGAACCGATCCGAAGAAGAGCGGCGTCATGATGTTCGAGCAGTGGCACCTCTTCGGCGACGGCACGATGCTCGCCCGCTTCAAGGCTCCCACGGCCGTCACCGTCTCGGTCGAGACCGCCAAGGCCGAAGACCGCATCGCCCTGACCGCCAAGGTCATCGATGCCGAAGGCAAGCCGGTCAGCAATGCCCGCGTCACCTTCTACACCGAGCGCGTCGAGAACGCCCAGGTCGGAACCACGAACGAGCAGGGTATTGCCAACCTGTCGATGCCTCTCGTCCGCAACGACGGCGGTTATGTGACCGTCATCGGCGCCGACATGGTCCCGGTCGTCGACCAGAAGGTTCAGTTCTGATCTGATTCTGTCCCGACAACCGGGCCCGGGGAAATCCCCTGGGCCCGGTTTTTATTATGTGTTAAATATATTATGCGGTGTGGCGAACGCAATCGTATCGGCCGAACGCGGGCGGATCACGATCCGCCCCTACGGATATGGATGTTGTCCGATGACACGTCGGGGCTCATCGCGATGCGCCCGGATCGTCCGGTGAGGGGGGGAGGACTTCGTTACAGAAGGCCTGACAGCAGGACGAAGCGCATCACGATGTTCGCCAGCATGCCTGCGGCGACGTCGTCGAGGACGATGCCCACGCCGCCCCTGAAGCTCTCGAAAATGTTCAGGGGGTAGAATTTCAGAATGTCGAACGCTCGGAACAGCAGGAATCCGGCGACGAGCACGGCGAGATCGGCCCGCCAGAGGAACAGCAGGGTGGCCCACATGCCGACCACTTCATCGATCACGACGAAATTGGGATCGCGGATGCCGGAAATGCGTTCGGAACGGTCGGCCAGGCCGATCGCGGCGAGGCAGCCGAAGATGAACAGGACGACCTGCAGCCAGACAGCGAGGTCGCGCGTCAGCAGGAAGATCGCGATGCCGGGAAGACTGCCCCATGTTCCCGAAGCGACCGGGATATAGCCGAATCCGCCCCCGGCGGACAGGAGGCTGAGAAGACGCCCGCCGGGCGTTTCATTCGTCGAGCAGGTGCCAGTTTCGCTTGAGGTAGTCATATCCCGAATAGACGGTCATGATGACGGCGATCAACATGAGAACCTGGATGATCGGCCCGTGGTAGAGCGCGAAGATTGCCGCCGCTTCCGTGTAGCTCCAGCTGAGGAGGATGACGCGGGTACTGATGAACACCAGTGCCGTGATGATCGCCGTGAGCTGGGCCGTCGTCTTCCACTTGCCGAGGTTGCTGGCTTCGATCGCCATGCCCTTCGGCGTGCAGACAAGCCTGAGTCCGGTGACGGCGAACTCGCGCGCGATAATGACGATAGCCACCCAGGCTGGTGTGAACGTGATGGAGCGATACTCGACCATCGCGATGAGCGCCGTCGAAACGAGCAGTTTGTCGGCGATGGGGTCCATGAACTTGCCGAACGTGGTTTCCTCTTTGTACCAGCGCGCGACGGCGCCGTCATAGTAATCGGTGATGGCGGCCAGGATGAACGTGACCGTGGCGACGATCTTGCCCCAGTCGCCATTGGGGGTGTCGGGGCCGTTCCAGAGAAATGCCCCGAGAAAGACCGGTATTGCTGCAACCCGCATGAATGTGAGCTTCGTGGCGAGGGTCATCCGTGAACCTCAGCGGTAAAATCGTATGCGTCGGCAGATATAATTTTAACCTTTATTATATCTCCAGGTGTTATAGGCGCATTCGCCGAGAACGAGACCGTGTTGTCGACTTCCCAAGCGTCGCCGGGAAGTCGTGCGGTTGCGGTGCCGTTCTCGACGGTATCGACCATGACGTGCTGAATCGAACCGATCAGTTTCTGGTTGCGTTCTGCCGAGAGCACCTGCTGAAGCGTCATCAACTCGTCCAGCCGGCGCGTTTTCTCCGGTTTCAGGATGCGTGGTTTGATTTTGAGCGCCGGGGTTCCGTCTTCGGGAGAATAGGGGAACGCGCCGACCCGGTCGATGGGGTGCTCCTGGACAAACTCGATCAGCTGGGCGAAATCTTCCTCGGTTTCGCCGGGGAAGCCGACGATGAACGTCGTCCTGAGCGTCGCCTTTCGCCAGGTTCGGCGGATGTGGCCGATCAGCGACACGAGATGCCGCCGGTCGGTGCCGCGGTTCATTAGCGTCAGCATGCGGTCTGAGGCGTGCTGGAAGGGGATGTCGAAATACGGCACGAGTTTGGGCAGGCGGTACAGGGCATCGAGCAGTTCGGGGGTGACGCGTGCCGGGTGCAGGTAGTGTAGGCGAATCCAGTCGATGCCGGGAATCGTTCCGACTTTTTCAACCAGCTCCGGCAGGCGGCAGGCGACTCCGTGGTCCGTTCCGAATCGCGTCGTATCCTGCGCGACGATATTGATCTCCTTCGCGCCGGTGGCCGCAAGCCGCTCGGCATCGCGGATGACCTCGGTGAACGGCCTCGAATGGAATGGGCCGCGGATTCCCGGGATGGCGCAATACGCGCAGTGATTGCTGCAGCCTTCGGCGATCTTGAGAAACCCGATGTGCGGGGGGGTGAATCTGCGTGCCGACGGAATCCACGTGTTGCGGCCGGCGCGGTGCGGGTGCGGCGTCTCGGCGATTTTCGCGAGCATCCCGTCGAGTTCGCAGCCGGAGAAAAACTCGAACGTCAGGTCGATCTCGGGAATCTCCTTGGCGATCTCGTCGTGATACCGCTTGATCATGCAGCCGAAGACGGCCACGCGAAGCTCGGGCCGCTCGTCCTTGAGCGCGAGCACGTGCATGACCGTGCGAAGCGACTCTTCCTTGGCGTCCTTGATGAAACCGCAGGTGTTGATCAGGACGAGATCAGCCTCGTCGGGGGACGAAACCCAGACGAGACCGCGCCGCTCGAGATCGGCGGCGACGACTTCGGAATCAGCCGTGTTCTTCGGGCATCCCAGTGAGATCAGGTGAAACTTCATGGCTCACAAGATACACGGGGTTGCCCCAAAGATCAAGGTTTGCTCAGCTTTCTCCGCGGGAACGTTCGATGTGGACCAGCGAGCGCTTGGCGTCTTTCGACAGGATGCTCGTCGGGTCGAGTTCGATGACCTTGTTGTACTCCTCGACGGCCTTGTCGAACATGTTCTTGACGCGGTAGATGCTCGCGAGCCTGAAATGGGCATCGACGAAGTCCGGCGACAGCTGGATCGCGCGGCGGTACTCATTGAGCGCCTCGTTCTTCATGTTGTGGTCGTAATTCTCGTTGTAGGCTTCGCCCAGTTCGTAGTGAGCCCGGGGGTTGTTCTCGTCGACCTTGAGAGCCTTCTTGCAGATCGCGATGGCCTCGTCGTACATGTGCTTTCCCGAGATCGACTGCTTGTTGTAGACGATCTTCAGGCCCCAGTAGGGCCAGAGGTTGTTCGGGTCGGCGGCGTTTGCCTGCTTGAAGTAGTAGACGGCCCACTGCTGCTCTTCCTCTGACGGCGTGAAGCCCGAGCTGAGCGTGATGTAGGCATATCCCAGCGCGAAGCAGTTCATCGCATCCTTCGGATTCTGTTCGACCTTGGCTTTCAGGTCGGCGATGATCTGGAAGAACTGCTTGGCGCGGCCCTCGTCCTTCGCGTGGGTCTCCTTGTGAAGGTCGATGATCTTCATGTGATACTCGCCGTTCGCCGGCTCGAGCTCGATCAGCTGCCGATACTCGGAAATGGCTTCCTGGAACCGGCGCTGCTGCGAGTAGAGATCCGCGATTCTCCGGTGAACGGTGATGTTCTCCGGGTCGAGTTCGAGAATCTTCTTGTGGGTCGCCTCGACCTGGTCGAAGAGATTCTTCCGGTAGTACACCTTGGCCAGCTCGAGCATGGCGAAGGAATTGTTCGCGTCGAGCTGGATGACTTTCTCGAAACACTCGATCGACTGCGAGATCGCATCCTCTTCGGAAATGGACAGATCCAATCCCTTCGAGACGAAAAGTCCGAGTTCGAGCCAGTCCTGCGGGGTCTGGTTCTTGTCGGCCGCTTCGCGGATGTTCGCGTTCAGCTCGGAAAGCTCCTCGGCCGTATGGAAGTTGTTCATGACCTTGAACTTGAGCTGGGTGATCAGCTGGATGCGCACGTTCACGTTGGTCGGGAAGTTGTTTTTGGCCTTGTGGAGCACGTCGACGGCTTCGACGATCTTGCCCTTCCGGGTATACAGATCACCCAGTCTGACCGGAATATCCTTGAACCGGCTTTCCTGATCGTGGCTGATGGCCTGCTCATACTCGAACGTGGCCTCGTCGAACATGTTCTTCGACTCGTACAGCCTGCCGAGATGGTAGCGGGCCTCGATATTGCGCGTGTCGAGGTCGATGATGCTGTCGTAATGCATGATCGCGGCATCGATGTCGCCGCTCTTCTCTGCTTCCTGCGCCTTCTTCATCGCGTCGTCGATTTCCTGGGTGCGCTGCGAAGCGCTCAGATTGGCGAAAAAGTCGGTCGCGACCGCGTTTCCGGCGTCGAGGTCGATGACTTTCTGGAACCACCGCTTCGCCGCATCGAAAGCATTTTTTTCCTTGTTCAGAATGGCGAGCTGGAGGACCGGATCGAGTCCGTTCGGGTCGATCTGCACGGCGGCTTCGAACCGCTCGATCGCTTCGTCCGCCCAGCCTTTCTGCTGGAAGATTTTCCCGAGCATAACGAGGCCTTCGTAGTGGTTCGCCTCGATGCCGAGAAGCTCCTGGAGTTCCATCGATGCGTTGTCGGGTTGCTCGATCTTCAGATAGGTCTTGGCCAACGAGATATATACTTCGAGATATTCCGGCTTGAGCTCCTTCGCCTTGGCGAAGCTTTCGAGGGCGTTGTCCGTCTGATTCAGTTCGAGGTGGACGAGGCCGAGCTCATACCAGGCGACTTCGTTGTTCGGGGCCATACGCAGGACGTTCTCGTATTCGAGGATCGCGTTCTTGAACATGCCGCGTTCGTTGAAGACGCGGGCTTGGTTCATGCCTTCCGAAGCCTGGTTCGAGAGCTTGATCTTCGACAGCTGGTCATACATCTCCTTGCCCTGGATGTGCAGGGGGGCGATGTGCAGAACGGTCTCGAACTCCGCGAACGCCTCCTCGATCCGTTTCTTGCCGTTGAGGGCCATGCCGAGCTCGTAATGGGCCGCCGCCGAGGTGGGCCCGACCCTGACAGCCTCCTGGAGCTCGTTCATGCCGTTGTCTATCATGGATTCGTCATTGAACTCGTTCCCCATCATGACGTAGATGCGACCGAGCTCGATGTGCCCAGTCGGGTCAGACGGAGCTTCCCTGATGACTTCCTTGAACATCATGGTCGCCTGGTCGAACATGCGCGCGATCGAATACACCCGCCCGAGCTGCACCCTGGCGTCGATGTTCGAGGGATCCTGGCCGATGAGCTGTTTCAGCTCGAGAATCGCCATCTCCTGCTCGCCGGATTTCGCGTAGGCTTCCGAGATCAACGCCGTGAAGCGGCTGTCGGTCGGAGCGACGCTCCTGATCTCCTTCATCAACTGGATGGTTTCGGCATACTGCTCTCTGGCGATGTACAGCTTGCCCAGCTCGACCGCGACATCTAGATTCTGCGGCGCGACGGTGCGGGCCTGGTTCAGCAGTTCCAGTGCTTCGTCATACTGGTTCCGGCCGAGGTAGATCCTGGCGAGTTTGATATAGAGAACGATATCTTCCGGATCGCGCTGGCGAAGGCCCTCGAGCTCGAGAATGGCCGCCTGGTCGTTCCCGTCGGCGAGGTAGATCTGGACGAGCCGGTCGGTGATGCGCCGGTCGTCGGGAGCCAGTTCCTTCGCCTGCTGGAGCGCCTGGCCGGCTTCCTCCATCCGATTGTTCTGCTGGAGAAGAGCACCGAGTTCGAGGAACAGCATTGGCTCGCGTGCGCCGAGATCGATGGCGCGTTTGATGGACGCGATCTGTTCCTGGACTCTCCCGAGCTGCTTGTAGAGAGCGCCGAGCTCGAGATGCGCCTGGAGATTGTTCGGGTCGACGCGGATGATCGCCTGATACGACTCGATGACTTTTTCGTTGAGACCTTTTTCCTTGTACAGGTCGACAAGGGCGTAATGAGGCGACGGGTCCTGGGGATCGAGTTCCAGAGCACGCTTGAAGGACGTGATCGCCTCGTCGTTCTGGCTGAGCTCCTGGTAGATTTTTCCGAGTTTGACCGACCAGGTGACCGACGGGTTCAGGCGCATGAGAGACCGAAGGGTGGAAATCAGTTCCTTCTTTCGGCCGGCCTGGTGCTGGAGATCCTCGAGGTCGATCCAGAGCTGGAGGTTGTCGGGATCGGATTCGAGCAGATGGGTGATCGCATCGATCTCTTCGGACACCAGGCCTTTCGAACGGTAGATTTCCCGGAGCTCGCCCTTGATCTCGGCGCGGTCTGGTTCGAGCTCGAGGACGCGCGTGTAATAGGCGTTCGCTTCGTCCATCAGGTCGCGGTCGCGATAGGTGCGGGCCAGGAGAAGGAACAGGTTGGCGTCGTCGGGATGCTGGACGGACAAGGCTTCGAGAGCGTCCATCACGGGCTCGGAGGGGGCGCCAGACAATACCAGTTCATATATTTTTTCTGCCACGCCGAGATTTTCGGGGTCCGCATGGAACGCCTTGTGATAGGCATCGAGCGCCTTGTCGAGCCGGCCGGCTGACTCGTAGCCGGCGGCCAGATTCAGCATGACTTCGACCGAGCCGGAATCCCTCTCGGCGATTGCCTCATACTGCTTGATCTGGTCGTCGTATGCACCCTTCAGGGCATACAGCTGGGCGAGCTCATATCGGATCTCGAGCCAGTCGGGTTTGATCCTGACGATCTCGAGGAACTCGGCGATCGCTTTGTCGGGATATTCGAGTCTCTGCCAGAGCTTGCCGCACCGGTAATAGACTTCCAGATTGTCCTTTGAGAGTTCCTTGACGGCCTGGTATTTTTCCAGGGCCTCTTCGAGTTTCCCCTTGGATTCGAGGTCCTTTCCGATGCGGAAATGGACGTCGGGATTATTCGGGTCGATATACTCGGCTTTCTTGTATTCCATCAGGGCATCGTTGTACTGCCCGTTCAGGTTGTAGGCCTCGCCGAGCTCGAAGTGAAGCTGGGCGTTGTCTGGCGATGATTCGAGCGCTTTCAGATACAGCTCGATGGCGCCGTTCACGTTGTCGCGCGCGATGGCCAGTCGGGCCAGCTCGATCGTTGCTTCGATGCACGATGCGTCCGCTTCGGCCGCCGACCGGAAATGTTCCTCGGCCTTATCGACGTTTCCTCGGCTCAGATGAAGTTTTCCCACTTCCAGTTGCAGGCGGGCGTCGTCGGGATGACTGCGCAACGCCTGGCTGAAGAGATCGACCGCCTTGTCGACGTTGCCGGCGGCCATCAGAAGCTGGCCGAGAGAGCGGAGCACGGCTGGATCGCCGGAATCCTTCGCGACGAGGAGTTCCAGGGCCTGGATCGCTTCGGCGTTCTGCCCGAGCGCCTGGTGGCACTCCGCCTTCATTTTCAGCGACGGCAGATGGTCAGGGTTGTCCTTCAATACCTGAACGAATGTCTGGACTGCCTTCTCATACTGCTTCAGATCGAAGTATGCCTGGC
The DNA here is from genome assembly GCA_964389325.1 of uncultured bacterium. Taxonomy (GTDB): domain Bacteria; phylum Muiribacteriota; class Ozemobacteria; order Ozemobacterales; family Ozemobacteraceae; genus MWAR01. The sequence goes on from CAYMEN010000001.1 coordinate 170,228, forward strand.
CCTTCTCGAGAAGGATTTCCCAGCGGCTGATCATCTGTCTGCGCTCCTCGTCGTTCTATTCTTGATGCTGTGTCCGTCGTGGTCAGGAAGCGGCCGACTGCAGTTCGTCGGCTTTTTCGAAGGCTCTGATCGCTTCTTCGCTGTTTCCGAGCTTCCGGTAGGCCTTGCCCATGAGATAATACACCTCGCTGGTGGGTTTTTCCATGGCTGCCGCCTTCTTCAGCTCGACCAGCGCTTCTTCGAAATTTCCCTTTTCGAGATACTCCGAGCCGAGCTTCACCAGGATCTCGAGATTGCCCGTCATCAGGCCCTTCGCCTTTTCGAAGGACGCCGTGGCCTTTTCCCGGTCGCCCGTATCCTCGTAGCATTTGCCCAGCAGGAAGAACGCTTCGCCGTTCTTCGGATCGAGTTGCGTCGCTTTCCGCAGGCACTCGACCGCTTCGCGCGTCATGCCGTTTTCCTGATACAGGCTGCCCAGCTCGAAGTGCACTTCCGGCTGGTTCGAATCGAGGTTGATGACCTTCTTGAACTCGTCGATCGCCTCGGCGACCTTGAACTTTTTGCGATACGCCTTGCCCAGCTCGAAGTGCGCCCGGCTGTTGGTCGGATACAGGGCGATGGCTTTCTTGTACAGCGTCACCATCTTGTCGTAATACTGCTTCTCCCAGTAGATGCCGCCGAGCGCGTAGATGCACTCGATCAGGTCGGCGTTGAGCGTGAGCGCTTCCTCGTAGCGTTCCATCGCCTCGGTGAGCTGGCCGAGATTGCGGAGGGCCTCTCCGAGCTCGAAATGGAACAGGGCGTTGCGCGGCGTCATCTCGACGGCCTTGCCATACAAATCCTGCATTTTCTGGAAATCGCCCTTCACCTTGTATTTGGCTCCGAGGCGGTAGATGATGTTCACGTTGCCGGGCTTGAACTGGAGCGCCTTTTCGAACGCCTCGATGGCGCCGTCCGTATCCTCGAGCTTGTCGCACGCCT
>CAYMEN010000001.1:171218-315363 GCA_964389325.1 uncultured bacterium
ACGCCTCGCCCAGTTCGCTGTACACCGAGTAGTTGTCGGCCTCGAGGTCGATCGCCTTCTTGAAGAACTCTCGTGCTTTCGGCCAGTCTTCCAGGTGCGCGTTGATCGTTCCGAGCTTCTGGTAGGCATCGACGTAGTCGCTCTGCAGCTGCAGCGTCTTGTTGAACATCTCGAGGGCCGAGGTGAACTCGCCTTCGCGGTAGTAGACATCGCCGAGCTCGTAATGGATGACCGGGTTGTTCCGGTCGAGCTCGATGGCCCTCAGAAACTCCGCGATCGCCTCGACGGAAGAGCCCTTGTCGCGGAGGTGGCGGCCGAGCTCGAGGTGGGCGCGGGCGTTCGATGGTGCGAGGGCGATCGTCGAGCGATACTCGGCGATGGATTCATCGAGATTCCCCTGGTTCGAGTAGAGGCTGCCGAGCTCGAAGTGCGCCGTGGCATTGTTCGGCTCGATCCTGATCACCTTGCGGTAGCACTCGATCGCCTCGTCGAGAATGCCCTGGCTTGCGTAGGCCTTGGCCAGCTCGATGTTGACGTTCAAATCGTCGGGGGCGAGCCGCACGGCTTCCTTGAATTCCGAGATGGCCTTGTCCACGCGCCCCTTGTTGATATACGCCTTGCCCAGTTCCTGGTGCGGAATCGGGTTCTTCGGGTCGAGGTCGATGGAGGCGAGGAACCGCTCGATCGCCAAGTCGAGATTGCCCTGCTTGCGATGGATGAGGCCCATCCGGGTAACGATCTCGGCGTTGTTCTGGTCGGAACTGAGGGCGGTGTCGAACTCGGTGAGGGCGTCGGAAAGCATGTTCAGGTGGTCGTACACCTTGCCGAGCTCGAAGTGGATCGTGGCGTTCTGCGGATCGGTGTTGAAGACCTTCTTGAAATACTTGGCGGCGTCCTGCCACTTTTCCAGCGAGGTGTAGATCTTGCCGAGCCGGATGAGCGCATCGACGCGTTCCTCGTTGATCTCGGCGACCTTGAGATACTCGTCGAGCGCCTTTTCGAGATCGCCGAGGTGATAATAGCTCTCGGCGAGCCGGAAACGGGCGGTGTGGTTCTGCGGGTCGAGCTCGACCAGGCGCCGGTAGCACGATCCGGCGTGGTCGTAGGTCTCGCTGTGGTAATAGAGGTCGCCCAGGGCCGAGAGGGCATCGGGAATGTTGGGATCGAGGTCGAGGGCCGCCTTGAACTGGCTCATCGCCTCGACGTTTTTCTCCTCGGCGAGATAGACCTCGGCGAGCTTCAGATGGGCGGAAATGCACTTCGGATCGATCTCGAGGGCTGACCGATACTCGGCGACCGCCTTGTCGGGAACGCTCTTGAGGGCGTAGATGCGTGCGAGTTCGAGGTGCGCCTGGAGATGCTTGGGCTCGATGTCGACGACGCAGTGCAGGGCGTCGAGGGCCTTGTCGAGAAGGTCGCGGGTGATGAAAATCTGCGCCAGAGACATCTGTGCACCGATGTGGTGCGGGTCGATGCGGACGACCTTCGTGAACTCGTCTTCGGCCTTGTAAATCTGTGCCGTGCGCTCGTAGAGCAGGGCGAGCCGCTCGTGGGCGAGCAGGCTCTCGGGCGAAATCTCGATGGCCTTGAGATACTGGCGTTCGGCCTGTTCGTTGCTTCCGAGTCGTTCGAGGGCCTCGGCGTGCGCGATCGTCGCTTCGACATGCTTCGGATCGGCCTTGAGGACGGTTTCGAGGATGGCTCGCGCCTCGGTCCAGTTGCCCATCTCGCCGTACAAGCGGGAGAGGTCGAACTGCGGCCCGGTCGGATCGGCCGAGAGTTCGATGGCGGCCTTGTATGACGAAATCGCGTCTTCGCGCTGTCCGCGGCGGTGCTGGATCTGCGCGAGGCGGTTGTGGGCGATCGCGTGGTGGGGATCGAGTTCGAGGACCCTGCGGAACCGCATCAGGGCGTTCTCGTCGTTCCCTTCCGCGAAGGAGATCTCGCCGATCGCGAAATGCGCGTCGAGGTAGTCGAGATCGAGCTCGACCGCCTTCCGGAGGTTGCTGAGGGCCTTTTCGTTCTGGCCGGTTTCCTTGTAGACGTCGCCGAGTTCGAAATACCCCCTGGCGAAGTTCGGGTTGATGCGGATGACGCGCTGATACAGCTTGATCGCATCGTCGAACGTGCCGGCTCCCCGGCGGATTTCGGCCATGCTGAAATATGCTGGGATATACATCATATCGTGTTGAATGGCGAGGTTGAAGTTCTCCTGGGCGAGCTCGGTCTGCCCCATGCGGCGGTAAACCGTGCCGAGCTCGTAATACCCGCGAGGGTCCTCGGGATCCAGGGCGACGACCTGCCGGCAGGCCTCGACGGCCTCCTCATACAGGGCGGAACTTCCGGTGATCGGGGTCAGGTAGGCATCCTTGAGGCCCCAGTAGGCCCACTTGAAGTTCGGGTCGAGGTTGATCGCGAGCTGATACCCGTTCAGCGACTGTTCGAGACGCTCCTCCTGCTTCTCGGGCATCTTCGATGGGAACATCTGGCAGGCGTAGGCGTGGGCGAAGTGGACGATCGGGCTCTGCGGATCGACCATCGCCGCGTTCTTGAACTGGTCGATGTAGCGGTCGTAGGTCGTTTCGACGTCCTTTGCGTCCTGGCTCTGGAGCTTGTACAGGTTGATCTGGTTCACGACCGCGAGGGTGCTGTTACGGTCGAGGGAAAGGGCTTTCTGATACGCTTCGAGCGCTTCGGAATACTGGCGGCGCTTGGTGAGGATGTTGCCGAGCTCGATCCAGGCGCCGAGCGCGTTCGCTTCCTTGAAGAAGCGGAGCTTGTTGAAAATATAGCCTTCCTGATAATTTTCGATGCGGAGACGCGAGGAGAGGGAGATCACCTCGCGGAACCGCGACGAGGCGAGGTCCAGCATGCCGTTCAGGGCGTAGATGCGCCCGAGGCGGAAATGGGCGAAGATGTTCGTGGGGTTGAGGGTCAGCCCCTGCTGGTAGAACTCGATCGCCTGGTCGTAGGCCGCGCGCTGTTCGCTGACGAAGGCGACGCGAAAGTAGGCCGGCGCGTAGGTCGGATCGAGCCGCATCGCCTGTTTGTAGGCGTCGTAGGCGTTCTGCAGGGCCGTCTGCTGGATCATCGGGCGTTCGACCTGACTGAGCAGATGGCACTCGCCGAGCTCGAAATACAGGCGGGGATTTTCCGGAACGACCTGGATCGCCTGCGACAACTGCTCGATGGCGGCGTCGTAGGCCTGTTCGTAGAAGAGGATGTCCTTCATGCCCAGGTGCGCCCACATGTTGGCCTGGTTGATCTCGAGGGCACGCTCCATCAAGAGGCGTGCTTCATCGCGCTGCGTCTTGAATGCTTCGGGATCCATGGAGTGAAGGATGAGCATGATGAAGCCCGTGATGCAGTTCGCCATCGACTGGCTTTCGAGCGCCCGAAGCTCGTCGCGGAGTTTCTGGGTGACTTCGGCATACAGCGCCTCGCGGTGGGGAAGGTGGGAATACATCGCGCGATACTGGAGAATCAGCTTGATCCAGGTCTCGCCGCTGTCGGGGTCGCACCGGAGAACGTTCTTGTACGCCGAGATGGCCTCGTCGAAGATGCCCTGCACGGAGAAAATGTCGCCGAGGGTCTGGTGCGCTCTGGGATTGGCCGGGTCGAGGATGAGGGCTTTCTTGAAATCGAGCGTCGCGCGCTCGAGATCGCCCTTTGCCTTCGAAAGCTGGCCCTGCGACATATACAGTTCCATGCGTTCGGTCTTCTCGTCCGGTGTGAAGCTTTCGCACCGGTCACGGAGGAGGATCAGCTCGTTCTGTTCCGCGAGCTTCTTGAGCGAAACGAGATACTCGCGGGACGCCTTTCCGATTTCGTGAAAGGTGCAGCAGGCTTCGGAAGTGTTGTAGAACGTGCACTTCTCGAGCAGGCATGATTTTTCGACTCGGTCGGCTTCGGTTGTGAATCCGAGAAATGGGCAGACGATCTTGCTCATGATCGAGAACTACTCCTTCCGTAACACCCGGCGTTTGTTCGAGCCATCGAGAGGGCTCACCATTCCCTTCTCTTCGAGAAGATCCATGATGCGGGCCGCCCTATTATATCCGATCTTGAATTTGCGTTGTAGCATGCTTGTCGAGGTTTTGTCCTGGGTTGCCAGATAGGTCCTGATCTGCGCCATCAGGCCGCTGTCGCCGTCCGAGCCGGACTCCTCTTCCTGCGGCTCCTCCTCGTCCTCGTCGTCGTCGGTCTTCGTCGGGGTGATGTCGATGTAGTCCGGCGTGCCCTGGCTCCGGACGAAATCCGTCAGGGCCTGAAGCTCGCGGTCGGAAATGTAGGCGCCCTGGATGCGGAGCGGCTTCTGGCCTTTGAACGCGAACAGCATGTCGCCCTTTCCCAGGAGGGATTCGGCGCCCTTGCCGTCGAGGATGGTGCGTGAGTCGATCTGGGACGCGACGGCGAAGGCGATGCGGGTCGGCAGGTTCGCCTTGATGATGCCGGTCAGAACGTCGACGGACGGCCGCTGCGTCGCGATCACGAGATGGATGCCGACGGCGCGGGCCATTTGCGCAAGACGGCAGATCGAGCCTTCGACCTCGGCCGAGGCCGTCATCATCAGGTCGGCGAGTTCGTCGACGATCAGCACGAGATAGGGGAGGGGTTCGAGATCCGGGGTGACCGAGTCGCGGAGCCGCTGGAGATCTTCATTATAGCTGGCGATATTTCTGACGCCGCAGGTTTCCATCAGCTCATACCGACGCATCATCTCCTCGATTGCCCAGAGAAGCGCCGCCGAGGCCTTCTTCGGGTCGGTGACGACCGGGGCCATCAGGTGCGGAATGCCGTTGTAGGACGACAGTTCGACGCGCTTCGGATCGATCATGACCAGCTTGACCTGGTCGGGTCTGGCCTGGAACAGGATGCTCGCGATGATCGTGTTGATGCAGACGGATTTGCCGGCGCCGGTCTGGCCGGCGATCAGCAGGTGCGGCATGTCGGCCAGGTTGGCGAACACCGGCTGGTTACTGATTGTCTTGCCGAGAGCGAGATTGAGAATCGTATGTTTCGCGCGGAAATTTTCGTTCTTTACCAGGTCGTAAAAGAACACCGGAGTCGGTTTCGCGTTCGGGATCTCGATGCCGATCGCGCTCTTGCCCGGAATGGGCGCTTCGATGCGGATGCTTGCCGCAAGCGACATGGCGATGTCGTTCGCCACGCCGAGAATCTTTGCCGATTTGACGCCGGGGCCGGGCTTCAGTTCGAAGCGGGAAACGGCCGGCCCTTCGACGACGGCGGTGATCTCCGCCTTGATGTTGAACTCCTCGAGTTTCTTGAGGAGGTTTTCGGACCGCTGGACGAGATCCGCCGGCGGTTCCGGGGTCCGCTCCGGAGGAACGTTGAGCAGGTCGAGCGGTGGAAGCTCGGCTTCATGCAGGATTTCCGATGCCGGCGCGGCGATTTCATTGAGGTTCTTGAGGTCGCGGTCGATCGGGTGCGTGTCGAGAGAGACCGGTGCATCCGCCTCGCCGTCTTCAAGCTCGACATCGACGATCACTTCTTCCTGAGAATCGGAATCTGCCGAAAGATTCAACGGCTCCCTGGAGCCTTCGGGGGTCTCGGGGGGGAGAACCGCATCCGGAGACACAACGGTCTCGCGGGCATACGAGGAGGGATCCGCCATGACATCCGGTTCCGTCGCTATCGGATGTGCCCGGGGAGTTGGCATGCAGATGCCGGTCGAGAGATCCTGGATGTGAATCTGGAACATGCATGCCGCGGGAACAGCCACTGCGATCTCGTTTTCCTGGCTGGGCAGCCGGGGCCGCGGCTCGCTTGCGGCGGCTGAAGCCGGGGTGGGGGAGGAGGGCTGGGCGAGCGTCGGGCCGGCCGATGGAGGAACGTCGTTCGACGGAGGTGCCGAAGAAAGCCCCGAGCGGGTGGAGAGCTGGGCATCGGAAACCGGGGCGCCGTCGACCGCGATATCGAGAGGAGCCGTATTGCCGGCGCTCGTTGCGGGCACCATCCCGGACTCGAACGTGAGCAGTTTGCCGATGGCTTCGCGGGCCTCATCGAGGGGAGGCGGTCTGAGCATCGTCATCAGGGAGCGCCCGGCGAGGGTGAGGACGGTGACGGTGCTTCTGAATGCGTCGATGGCCATGCCGAGGAGCGTGAGCGAAGCTTCCCATGCCGCCGTAAGCCCTCTGAGCATGATGCGGCCGACCACGATGCCGGCCATGAGAAGATCCTTGTACACGATATCGAGGGCGAAAATGACGGAAGCCATGAAAAAGAAGGCGAACAGCACCGTCGTTGGGATGTTGCCGAAGTGCTTTGCGACGCTGCCGAAGGCAAGGGTTCCAAGTTTTCCGCCTTCAAGGCCGAGAAGGCCGAGCCCGAAGAGCATGGCCGAACTGCAGCCGGCGATCCGGGTGTTCAGATTGTCGAAGGACCGGTCGAGGAAACGCTGGATGCCCCAGACACCAACGAATGTCGGAACGATATAGACGCCCATTCCGAAATAGACCGAAAGCGAAGTCACGGCAGACAACGCCTTGGACGTGTTCAGGTAATGCAGAAGGGAGAGTGAGAACGCGCTGGTTCCGATCAGGACGAGGCCGATGGCTTCATTTCGCTGGCGCGAAGTGACGATGATCTGATTTTTCCCGGGTGGAAGTTGCTGCTTTCTCGAGCAACCCGGTTTCCTGGGAGGGCGGTTGTCGGAAATGAGGATTCTCTTGGCTTTCATGAAGCTGCTCCGGTAAAAAAAACGTCGGTGTGGGCAATTGGCCGGACAGCTTGGAGAGTATTCAAAGAAAGCGGGAGATTCTGCTCCCTGTGAAAATGCAGAGGATGCAGAATTTTCCCAGAATTACACCTCATGCACCACCTATGAGGAGGGAAGATAATACTCTCGACCATGATTGCCTCCGAAATCGGACCTGATATCTTTCTCGTATGTCTATCGGCATATCACTTCCGAAAGAAGAGAAAATTAGAACGCATAGATTAATTATAAGATATTAACATTATCGCAATAGAAATCATGTAAATAGGATATAGATTATCATGATTTAGATCGGTTATGTGATAGTTTTTGACCTTCACTCTTGGTTGTGATAGAATGTCACACTCATCCTATCTTTTGCCAAGGAGTAAACCTCTCGTATGCCTATTATCGCCAATGATCTCCGCAGGGGAATGATCATTCATTTCAATAACGAACTTTGCCAGGTCGTCGAGGTCGAGTTCGTGCGGCCGGGAAACTGGCGGGCCATGGCTCAGACCAAACTGCGAAGCATCAAGACCGGCGCGATTTTCCAGCAGCGGTTCAGCACGACTGAAAAAATTGATGATGCTCAGGTCGATACTCGCACGATGCAATATCTCTACTCGACAGAGCATCTTCACACGTTCATGGATATCCAGAATTACGAGCAGGTTGAAATGAACGATGATTTTGTCGGGGATGCCAAAAGGTTTTTGAAAGAACAGATGGAAGTCGTCGTGAAGTTATATGACGGTCGGCCGATCGGGCTCGAACTTCCTTCTTCCGTCGAGTTGAAAGTCGTTGAGGCGGCTCCGAATGTACGTGGCAACACGGCGAGCGGTGGTGGAAAGCCTGCAACCCTTGAGGGCGGTCTCGTCGTAAGTGTGCCGTTTTTTGTCGAATCCGGGGACGTCGTTCGTGTTGATACGCGGACAGGTGAATATCTTGAACGTGTTACTAAGTAATTGATAATATAGCTAAAAATTGGTCTATTTGGTTCATCTTCACTTCTTGACTTTTGTTCTTTTCCAATTAGTCTTTTTCCTTACCTCCCATTTCCTTCCATAGGAGATGCCCTTTGTTGAAACAGCAGCGGGTGAAGGGATATTATTTTCTTTTCACTCTTGGATTTCTTCTGGTTTTTTCGAGCGGCTTTTTTGCCTTCCTTGCCTGGGATGGCCCGGGATACCAAGGATCGGCAGCGGCTCTGGAGCAACCAGTCTCTCCCCCTACCATCGCAGGACGTTCAGAGAGCAGAAATCCACAAGGGCATGCCACGACAAAACCTGCGGCTACCCTCGAGTCGCCGGAAACTCAACCCCCTGTAGTTGTTGCTGATGAACTTCCCGCCAAAGTGGCAACCCCCACGGACGAAGTGAAACAGGCGAATCAGCAGGAGCCTCCGTCTCAGGGCAAAGCCTTGGAAGCGAAGCCTGAAGTATCCGGGAAGGCTGTTCCAAAGCCCAAGGCAGATACCGTTGTACCTTCTTTGGGGCACGGCGTGCAGAGCGAGAAGAAGACTGCTGCGGTGAAAGAAGCGAAAACCCCCACAAGCAAGCCGAAGATTAAGAGTAGAAAGGCCCGCCGGACTCCCGTCGCCCCTGTGGATGAAACGAAGATCCCCCCGGAATGGGATTGGTTTTCCACTCCTCTCCGGATGAGTATGAAAGATCACAAGGTCGAGATCGTCTCCGATCCTTCCCTGGCTTCACCTGAGACGCCCCAGTCTCAAGCCCTACATGATGCCGTGACGACTGGAACCGAGGAGCCGACCCCCCAGGACCGTGATGAGGGGCCAGAGGCAACAGCGGGATCGACAAAAGATGCTGAACCGACATCGTCTGTGGTCCCGTTTACAACCCCCGAGGAATCCGAGGCCTATGCACAGCGTTTGAACAATATCCTTGCCCGACTCCAGGGACGCCGCGAGAAGCGTGTAGCTGAAGCAAGCGCCCATGCCCTCGTTCTTCCGAGTGCCAGAAACGATCTGAAGATGGTCGAGACGACCGGAAATGACTCTCATGGTGAAGCGGAATCCGCAGGGGTTCCGGTGACAGCCGACGAGAATCTGAAATCGGATGCCCCAGATGCAAAAGAAGGCCTTCCGCCCCTGCCGTCAGATTATCCTGCCGACGGCACCGGAAAATAGATTTCCCGGGCTCCCACGCCACCTCCCCCGCGCGGGGAAATGAGCACTGATAAAACAGGCTTCGCAGGTTCTTCCGAACCTGCGAAGCCTGTTTTTGCGCGACTTTATTTCCTACCCGAAATGAAGTGAGCTATTTTCACAAGGTGTTGGCTGTAAAGCAGGCGTTCAGAGAAAAATGGAGCCCTGGAAGAAGAAAAACAGGAAGTTATAATAAATAAATATATATTTTTAAGCGTCCATGCCGCCGTTTGAAGACACTTTGCTGATTCGAGCTGTTATAAATAATAATTTATATAGGAATGCGGGGCTTTCGAATGCGATGACGAGCCTGTAATAGTGAAATGATAAAAATTTATATTTATAATGCCGTTTCCAGTGAGGTGGTGGCTCGAGGGAGATAATCGCCGTGTGAGAACGGGGTTCACGGACGTCATCAAAGGTCATTTGGTTCATCGGGGTCGATGACCTGGATTTTATGTTCGATGGCTGCTTGCCCCATGGCCGCGGAGAGGGTACAGAGTGCTGCGAATGGCATGGAATGATTTCCCATCTGCCCCTATCAGCCTGTGGATGAAATCACGATTTCCGTTCGTGGTGAGGTATCGAAACACGAACAAGCCTGTTCATGAGGTTCCGGTCACCCTGCGATACCTCAGGATGATCGGAACCGATTTAATCCACAACCTGCTATGTGATTGGTATGGGGTTTCATTCGGTTTTCATTGTTGCGACGCTATGGACGGCCTTCAAGAGGGCTCTTGGTGGTCGTATCGGGGGCAATGATCGCCTCCGTATTCTCTGGGCGTTGCAACTTGGCAGTTGATATGGGGTGATGCACGTGCCGTGGGGATTTGAAAAGATTGGAGCGTTTATGGTAAGGTGAGTGGTTCAAAGATGACCCAGGAGAATGGAAGAAGCCATGGAAGACCGCCAGCCCTTTGGAGTGAACGCGTCGGAGACGGTATTTGTCGGGATCGGTGATGCAAATGATCCCCTCCCGCACATCGAAAAGAAGACAAAATACTGGGTCTATGCTGCTCCGTGCCCCCGTTGTTCGTCTCCGGCGAGATGGATCGAACAGGCGCCGTTTGAAGTGCGGCTTCGTTGCTCTAAATGCAATACGGAAGAGGGGATTGGACTCTCCCTGGCCACCTGGCAGAATCTTTCGTATGTTTTCTGGTGCAGAAACCCGGTTTTCAAAAGTGATCTTGTTCCGTTGCCCAAAACGGTCGTTTCGGAAATTGAAAAGATCATTTCGGATTCCGGTGTTGAAAAAATGCCCTCTCCGTACCTCGCCGTCGTAGTTGTCGGAGGGGTGTGCGAAAAAACACTTGTATGTGCTTCAAAAAACTGTCCCTATAAAGTTGGGCCGCGAAGTATAAAGGGTGGCAAAACAAACATTATTTCGATAACATCAAAAAAGAAAAAATAATATCGAGAAATAATATGAATTATCTAAAAATTAGCAATGAGGTTCGGCGTGCTCTGGAAAAATCCAAGCCAGTTGTTGCTTTGGAGTCTACGATCATCACCCATGGCATGCCCTACCCGGAAAATGTTCAGACTGCCAGGGAGGTTGAGAAGGTCATACGCGATGCGGGAGCGATTCCTGCGACCATCGCCCTTCTCGATGGTGTCATCCGTATAGGGTTGACGGGGGCCGAACTCGAGCGCCTGGGGCAGACGAAAAATTGTGTGAAGATCAGCAGGCGTGATCTTGCTGGGGCTATCGTGCAAAAGAAGAGTGGCGGAACGACCGTGGCAGGTACAATGATATGCGCCGCCAGAGCCGGCATACGATTTTTCGCCACTGGAGGTATTGGTGGCGTACATCGGGGGGGAGAAGAGAGTTTTGATATATCGGCAGACCTCGAGGAACTTTCTCGCACTCCTGTCGCTGTCGTTTCAGCGGGAGCAAAAGCCATCTTGGATCTTCCAAAAACGCTCGAGTATCTCGAAACGGCCGGAGTTCCGGTCATCGGTTATGAAACGGACGAGTTCCCGGCGTTTTATTCTCGGGAGTCCGGGTTGAAGGTTCCTCTGCGATTTGATGAAGAGGCCTCCTTGGCGAAGATGATCGTCACGCATTGGGAGCTTGGTCTGAATTCCGGCGTGTTGATTGCGAATCCGATCCCCGCCGAAGATGAGTTTGCCGGCAAAGACGTCGGAAAGGCCATCGAGAAAGCTCTTGCCGAGGCTGACGCGTCGGGAGTGAAGGGGGCTTCGGTCACGCCATTCCTTCTCGACAGGGTGTATGCAACCACTCGCGGAAAGAGCCTCGTGGCCAATATCGCCCTTGTGAAAAACAATGCTCGGCTCGCGGCAAGGCTTGCTGGCGAGTATTGCAGAATTGATGGCGCCAAGACGGCAATCGGGTTTATGACGAAACCCCAGGGGGAGGAAAGCCTCTGAGGAAGCAGGATTCCACCGAAGGGCAAGATAAGCACCCCCGCATCGTCTGCGAGGGTGTCTTTTTTCTGTGATCGATCCCTGAAATGAGAGAACAATCATCGACAGGCGAAAAATTTTCTTTTCTATTCTTGCGGATTTTTTAAACCTCCTTATAATTTAAGGAAATGTTCTGCGGTACAATAGGCCTGTCAGCTTTTTATCGTGAGTGGAAGAAACTCTTCAAAGGAGTAACAATATGAAGAACAAGACGCTCGTGTTGATGTGCAAGGTACTGTGTCTTGTCCTGGTTGCGAGCTTCGTTCTCGAAGCCCCTCTGATGGCCCTCGAGACCATTCCGGTCAACGTTGGCGGCCAGCAGTTCCAGGTCTCCCCCGGACAGTGGGTTTCCGTCCGGCAGGGCACCCAGATCGTTCACTACAACGTCCGGTATGTGAACGGCCGGCCGGTGGCTCTCGAGATGAGCCAGTATGTGAAGCTGATTTTCGGTGATGCTTCCACGGCTGCGGCGAGTGCGGGCACTTCCGGTGCTTCCGGCAGTTCCGCCAGCAGCGGGAGCTCGAGCTCTTCGAGCAGCAGTGCGAAGTCATCGAGCGGCAGTTCCGCTTCGAACAGCGGCTCCAGCTCCACGGGCGGCAGCGCCGTTTCTTCATCTGGCGGCGAGCAGGCGGCAGCCAATAGCGGTCGCACGCTTCCCCAGCGTGACCCGGTGACCGGTCGTTTCGTGAAGAGCGACAGCTCGACGAGTACCACCACGAATACGAACACGAACGTCAGCAACACCACGAGCAACAGCACCACCAATACCACCACGAATAATACTACGACAAATAATACTACGTCGAACACCACCACGTCGGGCAATTCCGGTTCGATCGTCGCCGACAACGGCGGCGCGGCTGTGGCGGGCGATGCGAACCTTCAGACGAGCGCCTCGACGAAGTCCAACTGGGACCCGGCTGCCCACCCCCGCGATCCTGAAACCGGCCGGTTCATCAAGCGTGACTCCTCCACCACCGGTTCCGCGCAGAGCGGCCAGCAGTCGATTTCCGATCCGGTTCTCCCGTCCGATTCCGACGGTATCGGCCTGCCTGGCGGTGATTCCACCAGTCAGAATGGCCAGGCGGGTCAGGTTGGCGACGGCGCCCAGTCCGGGCAGGTCGGTCAGGCGGGCGACGGCACCCAGGCCGGTCAGGTTGGCGACGGCGCCCAGTCCGGGCAGGTCGGTCAGGCGGGCGACGGTACACAGGCCGGCCAGGCCACCGACGGCAAGCCGAGCTTCAAGGACAAGATCAGCGGCAAGTTCCGCTCCGGGTATGAAACCGGCAAGACCATGACGAACCAGGGTTTCCAGAATGTGAAGGACAGCCTCAAGTCCGGTTTCAGCGCCAAGAACCTCCTCGTGACCGCCGGTATCACCGTGGGCGTCGACCTCGCGACGCAGATCATGCGCGGTGAAAAGCCCAGCGCGAAGAAAGCTCTCAAAACCATCTGCTCGGCCGAGTTTGCCGGCGGCGTGGTTGGTTCCGTGACGGGTGCCGCGGCCGGTTCGTTCTTCGTCCCCTTCCTCTCCGCGGTTCCGGTCGTCGGCGGCTTCCTCGGCGCCCTGGCTCCGACCTTCGGCTCCATCGTCGGCGGCTCGGTGGGCTCCTACCTCGCCGGCGATCTGAAGAACGGTAAATTCTCCCTGAAGCAGGCCTTCAAGCAGATCGACTGGATCGGCGTTGCCGGTCAGACGGTCGGCTCCACGGTCGGTGCGATGCTCGGTTCCGCGATCTTCCCGCCGTTCGGCACGATCATCGGCGGCATGGTTGGCGGATACGTCGGAAACTGGGCTGCCCACAAAATCGCGGGTATCTTCGGCAAGGACAAGAACGCCAACTCGACCGTTGCGATGCCGACCGGAAGCAATCCTCTTGCTGGTGACACGAGCGTGGACGGAAGCGTGACGATCGGTGAGACCTCCGGCACGACGTCCGGCAGCGTTGCCGACAACTCCGATGTCCTCACGATCCCCGGGGAAAACACCACCGGCTCGATCGGCACCTACGAATCCGAAGTCCAGCTCGCCTATACCCGCTACCAGGAGCTTTACAACCTCTACTGCGAGCTCACGAAGCAGGGGCGCCAGGACGACGCGAAAAAGATCATCATCGAAATGAACGCCGCGAAGGCCCAGTTCGATACCCTGAAAGCTCAGGGCAGCAAATAAGACCTGCTTTATCCAAAAACCCCGGAAGATGGCTTCCGGGGTTTTTTGTCGGTCGTTCTCCGGTTGACAAGGCGTGCCGGCAGAGTGAGAATGATGTTTCAGAGAGTAAAACGTGTGTCCAGGAGGGAATAAGTGAAGGCATTGTTTCTGACGAATGAGTATCCGCCTTATGTGTACGGCGGCGCCGGTGTGCACGTCGAGTATCTGACGCGCGAGCTTGCACGGATGATCGATGTTGACGTGCGCTGTTACGGCGACCAGGACTCCGAGAGCGGGCGGCTGAAAGTGCGCGGATACCAGCCGCGCGATTCGTACACGAGCGTCGCGAAAGAACTGCGGGGCGTCATGACGACCCTGGACCGGGACCTCGGCTTCGTCGGCTCGGCGATCGATGCGAACCTCGTTCACTGCCACACCTGGTACACCCACATGGCGGGAATCTGGGCCAAGCTTAATTATGGCATTCCGCTCGTTCTCACGACCCATTCGCTCGAGCCGCTCCGGCCCTGGAAGCGAGAACAGCTCGGCAACGGGTATGACTTCTCCTGCTGGGTCGAGAAGACGGCCATCGAAATGGCCGATGCGCTCATCGCCGTCAGCCAGGGGACGAAGGACGATATTCTGAAGTGTTTTTCCGTCGATCCGAAGCGGATCCATATCATTCACAACGGAATCGATATCGACGAATTCCGGAAGAAATCGACGCGCTCCCTGCTCGACCGGCTTGGTGTGCCGAACCAGCCGTACATCCTCTTCGTCGGCCGCATCACGCGGCAGAAGGGGATCATCCATCTCGTGAACGCCCTGCCTCACATCGATCCGAAGATCCCGGTCGTGCTGTGCGCCGGGGCCCCGGATACGCCCGAGATCGGCGAGGAGATGAAGCAGGGCGTCGACCGGATCGCGGCGACGCGCGGCAACGTGTTCTGGGTGCGAGAGATGGTCGACCGGCCGACGCTGATCGAACTGTATTCGAACGCCGCGGTATTCTGCTGTCCCTCGATCTACGAGCCGTTCGGCATCATCAACCTCGAGGCGATGGCCTGCGAGGTGCCGGTCGTGGCGAGCGCCGTGGGCGGGATTCCCGAAGTGGTCGTCGACGGGGACACGGGATACCTCGTTCCCCTGCGCCAGATGGACCGGAGCCCGTTCGAGCCCCTCGACCCGCCGGCGTTTTCCCGTGACCTGGCCGCTAGGCTGAGCGAACTGATGGCCGACGAGAAGAAACGCGTTGCGATGGGACTGAAGGGGCGGAAGCGCGTGGAGGACGTGTTCAGCTGGACGAGCATTGCCCGCCAGACGCTTGATATGTATCTGTCGCTATGCAAGGAGAAGTGACGATGGACAAGATTCCCGAGCCCGTACGGATTCTCATAGAAAACATCCGGCCGGCGGTCGACGACGGTCGGTACCCCATCAAGCGCGAAATCGGCGATTTCGTCGAGGTGACCGCCGACGTGTTCCGGGACGGCCACGACCAGATCGGCGTCTGGCTTCTCGACAGGAAGAAGGGCTCGAAGGAATGGCATCGAAGTCCGATGCGGTGCATCAACCAGGGGCTCGACGTCTGGCAGGGGCGGTTTGCCGTCACCGGGGTCGGCGCGCATGAATACGCGATCGAGGCGTTCTGCGACCTGTACGGGTCGTGGGCGGCGGATACACGGAAGAAGGTCGATGCGAAGGTGGACCATTCGAGTGACCTCCTCGAAGGGATCGAGCTGGCGAAGAGGTTCCTGAAGTGGCTGCCGAAGATGGAGCAGCCGATGGTGCGCGAGGCGCTGAAGGCGGCCGAAGCCGCGAAGAAAGATGACGCCCGCGCGGCGGTGCTGCTTGCGCCCGGCCTCGTCGACGTGTTGTCGACGCATCCGGACCCCGAGACCCGCGTCGTGACGGACCGCCTGTACCCCCTGTGGGTCGACCGCGTCGCGGCGAGGTTCGCCTCCTGGTACGAGTGCTTCCCGCGTTCCTGCGCGTTCAAGGCCGGAAAGGGCGGCACCTTCAAGGACGTCGAGGCCAGGCTGCCGGAGATCCGGGCCATGGGCTTCGACGTGCTCTATTTCCCGCCCATCCACCCGATCGGGGTCACCAACCGGAAGGGGCGGAACAACAGCCTGAAATGCGCGCCCGGCGATCCCGGCTGCCCGTATTCGATCGGCAGCGCCGAGGGCGGGCACGATGCGGTCGAGCCAAGTCTCGGAACGATGAAGGAGTTCGAGCATCTCGTCAAGACCGCGCACCAGCACGGCCTCGAGATCGCGCTGGACTTCGCGGTGAACTGTTCCCCCGACCATCCGTATCTCGAGCATCACAAGGACTGGTTCAACATCAGGCCCGACGGCACGATCAAGTTCGCGGAGAACCCGCCGAAGAAATACGAGGACATCTACCCGATCAATTTCGAAACGACGGACCGGGAAGGCCTGTGGGAAGAGCTGAAACGGATCTTCCTGTTCTGGGCGAAGAAGGGGGTCCGCATCTTCCGGGTCGACAACCCGCATACGAAGCCGTTCAACTTCTGGCAGTGGGTGATCGCGGGCGTGCAGGCAGAGTATCCCGACGTGCTGTTCCTGGCCGAAGCGTTCACCCGGCCGAAGGTGATGAAGGCCCTCGCGAAACTCGGATTCACGCAGTCGTATTCGTACTTCACCTGGCGCAACTTCAAACAGGAGATCGTCGAGTATTTCACCGAGCTCACGACGTACCCCGTCGCCGAGTACATGCGCGTGAATCTCTTCGTCAACACGCCTGACATTTTCCCGACGTTCCTGCAGAAGGGCGGGAGGGCGGCATACAAGATCAGGGCCGTGCTGGCGGCGACCCTTTCCTCGGTATACGGCATTTTCCAGGGATTCGAATTGTGTGAAGGCGAGCCGATTCCGGGCAAAGAGGAATACATGCATTCGGACAAATACGAGGTCCGGTTCCGCGACTGGAACAAGCCTGGTAACATCAAGGAGTTGATCACCCGGCTGAACCGCATCAGGCACGAAAATCCCGCGATGCAGGAATACGACAACCTGAAGTTCTACAAGGCCGAGAACGAACATATTCTCTTCTATGGAAAGAGCCTGGGAGAGAATCATGTTCTGGTCGCGTGCAACCTCGAT
This sequence comes from uncultured bacterium, assembly GCA_964389325.1. Taxonomy (GTDB): domain Bacteria; phylum Muiribacteriota; class Ozemobacteria; order Ozemobacterales; family Ozemobacteraceae; genus MWAR01. The sequence goes on from CAYMEN010000001.1 coordinate 187,817, forward strand.
CCGTTCCAGCGGCACAACTCGTTCGTCTACGTGCCGATCGCCGACTACGGCATCAAGCCCGACGAGACCTACCAGGTGCATGACGTGCTGACCGACAAGCGGTACCTCTGGAAAGGCGAGCGCAACTACGTCGATCTCGATCCGGCGGCCGAGCCGGCGAACGTGTTCGTGCTCCGCAAATGGACGGCGAAAGAGCAGGATTTCGATTATTACAAGTGATCGTTGCGAGGGAGCCGGGGCGTTGGGGGCGAACCCCGATGCCCCGGCCCCTTTTCCGGCAATAGGCAGAATACTTCGACAGGAAGTGAACGTATAACGCTCCATATGGTATTGCGGCGTGATCTGCGCGCGGGGGCTTCGCATTCCCATTCATGCTGAGCCTGACGGAGCACGCGCTGTTCTCGCCCCCTTCGGCACAGGCTCAGGACAGGCTTCGACAAGCTCAGGGCGAACGGGGAGTTTCTGCGGGACTCACTGCCCGGGATTCGATTCTGGTTGCGCCGCCCCGGCTTCGCCGTTCTGGAATGTCACGGAGACGGCGGTGATGTCGTCCGGAGCGTCGAGCCCATCGCGGAACGAGTCGAGCCTTGCGAGAAGCCGGCGCGCCGGCAGGTTGACGGAGCTCGTTTCCTTGAGGAATGTCTCGAGCCCCGCCATGCCGAACCTTTCGCCCGTTTTATTGCAGCAGTCGAGGACGCCGTCGGTGAAGAACAGCAGAGTGTCCCCCGCCTCCAGCATGACTTTCCGCTCCTTGAACGAGGTCTCGATGACGCCGAGCGGGTACCCGGGTATTTCGACGGGAGTCACGATGTCGCCGCCGTCTTTCTTCGTGAGATGCAGCACCGGGGTGTGGCCCGCGTTCGCGAGGTTCATGCTTCGCGTCGAGGGATCGATGATGCCGTATGTCATGGTGATGAAGTAGCTTTCGGCGATGATTCCGATGAGAATCCGGTTGACTTCGCGCAGGACCTGGGAAGGCGACAAGGTCTCCACGCGGAGCGCCTTGAAGGTGGTTTTGAGAACCATCGTCAGGAGCGCCGCGGGAACCCCCTTGCCGCTGACGTCGGCGACCACGATGCCGATGCGCCCGTCTCGGAAGGGGATGAAGTCATAGTAGTCCCCGCCGACCTGGGAGGCCATGGCGATGACGGCATCGATCTCGAGACCGTTGACGACGGGCGGTTTCGGCGGGCGCGTACTCGCCTGGATCTCGCGGGCGATGCCAAGCTGGCTCGTGAGGTGGCGCTGCCTGTTCGAGATGTCGAGCAGTTCGGCCGTTTCGATGACCGACACGATCTGGTGGGCCATGATGGTCATGAACATCCAGTCGGATTCGCCGGGGATGTTTTCCGGGTCGTCGAAATACAGGACCAGCAGGCCGAATCTGTTGCCCGACAAGGTCTCGCCTTTTTGTGAGAGGAGCCGGATGCCGATGATGGCCCCGTCGAGCCCCTGCTCGTGGGTGGGAGCGAGGCCGAATTCCCTGATCTGGCGGAGAGGAACCGAAATGCGGTACACATCGCTCCCGAAGTCGGGAGTCCAGGGGGCGATCGCCGCATGCCGGGCAATCCAGCCGCTCAGACTGTTCGTCCAGCCGAGGCGCTGATGGGCGCCTGTCGAGCGAGTGTATGCGGCGAACTTTTCCGATGGTCGGAAGGAGGGGGACACGTAATCCTGAGTCATGGGGGACAGGCCGTCGTCGCTCGATTCCAGGATGCGGGCGAGAGAGATCGCGGGCACCTGTTCTCCGAGAAGGGCGAGGAGGCGCTCGAGGCTCCCCGCCAGGGCGTCGGACGGCTTCTCGCGCAGGTCGGCCCGTTCCCTGCCGAGGTCGCTGAGGACGTTCCAGATGGTGGTGATCGCCTTGATGTGGCGCGAATTCATCTGCAGTTCGCGGTGGAAATTATCCGCGATCTGGACGAGGCACCTCTCGAAGTCATCGATTTCGCGAATGCCTGAGGGTGGGAGGGAACGCATTTTTTGGGGAAGCGAGGTGTTGGAAAACCTTCTGCTCATCTGGCGCAGGTGCTGCGCGATGCGGTAATGAACGTAGAAAAGGGAGGCGGCGATGAGAAACAGCAGAACGGCCCAGGCCGGAACCCGGGAGGAGAAATAGGATTCGCCCTGGGAAACGAAGAGTTCTGAGGTCGTCGAGAGGTCGCGCCAGAGTTGTTCGATTTCCCTCCGGATCATCGTGACGAGTGTGGCTTCGTATCCCGCGGTTTCCTGACGGATACGGGTGAGAGAAAGCCTGATGGCGTCTTCATCGAGGGGGGGCGGTGGAACGGGGCCTTCCAGCCGCGAGAGCCTCTGCATGAGGGCGTGCGTGTGCGCGACAAGGTCGCTCCAGGTGTGCGGATACAGCCAGCGCATACCGATTGCCGATTCCCGCAGATGCCGCACCAGTTCGAGGAACTGAGAGACCTGCATGTCGAGGGGGATGGAGGACGAAGGCTGGGCGGTGCCTGCTTGCCACGCGGCGAGTTCGAGCTGCTGAATCAGGCGGATATACGAGCGAATGGCGCTCTGATGTGCTGAAATGATGCCGGAAATCTGGATCCAGCGGTACCGCCTCGGATGGTTGATGAGGAGTTGTTCGATTTCGGCCGTCACGTCAGAAATCACTTGGAGAGAGCTGTCCAGGGGCTGGCGGTATTCCTGGACGAGGTGCTCTTTCTGGGCTGCCAGTCGAAGCCGGAGATCCTGAAGTTCGAGGAGGAGGCGTTCGAGATTGCGGATGGTCCGGTGGGCGTCGCGCATATCTTTCCGCAGAAAGACGGCGCCCCGCGACAGCCACTGCGCCTGAGCCACGAAGAGCGCGACGACCAGCACGATCGCGGCAAGACACATGGCTGCCAGCAGCGTTTTCATGGACATCCATGACCTGTTCGCGTGTGGCGGCATGACGATCCTTCTCAGATCCGGAAGATCATATTTTCTCTTCTTCCGTTTATCCTCTTCCGTTAGGATATCACACTCCTCTCGAAACGGCAAAACGGAGCACGAAGAGCGGTACAGCGCCGGAGAGAAGACGCCGTCCGCCTTGCAGGGGCATCGTTCGCCGGCCCCCGAGCGGAGGTTTTATTTATAGTGTTAAATTATTGAGATGAAGATGTATCTGGGCCGTTCTGGCCCGCCGGGGCTCCGGCAAGGGCGTCGAGCATTTCACCGATCTGCGCGTGAAGATCGACGGCTTCCTGCAGATTGCCCGATTCGACGGCTTTCCCCAGTCTCTCCGCGAGTTCCCTGACGGCCTCCGGGCTCGCCTCTTCCTCGAGGGCGGCTTCGAACTCGATCGCTGCCAGACCACGGAAATTTTCCGGCGTGAATGTGCGGAGTTTCCCCGAGTCGGTGGCCGAACCCGGTGCTGCTTCGTCACGCAGCAGAAGAAGGGGGATGCCGGGAGGGACCGCTGCCGTCGCATCGAACCCGGTCTCGTCCTTCAGGTTGACTCTCATCGCAAGGGTGCCGGAGGCGGCCAGGCGAACCGACACGAGCTGGTCGATATCCTCGTATCTGACGATGGCGGGCGCGGATCCGCCCTGACGGGTGACGCTCAAGCCTTCAGGCTCGCACCAGGAGCCGCCCGTCAGAAACCCGTCGATGCGCGCGGCTCCGCTGGCCAGTTCGTAACTGACAGGGACCTCGATCTGGGCCGAAGCCGGAACGGCCGGAAGGAGGGCGGAAGATGCGCCGAAAAAAAGGCAGAGCAGGGCGGAGCGGGTTTTCATCGTGGTGCCTCCGGAAATGGTGGGGTGCGCGAGGAGAATGACCGGGTGCCGGCGGACGAAGATATGGTAAACTAGGGCGCTCGTGAAAACAACGCCGGCGAGGAGGGAGATGAACATGAATCGAAAGGTGCACCGCAACGCTCTTCTGGGGCTGGTGTTCTTCCTGATGCTCTGGGGCTCGGCGCCCGGAAGCGCGGTTCAGGTTGCCGATCCCGCGCGGATCGAAGTGACCGGTCTCGTGAGCAGAGGGGAAGACGGAGCCGCCTGGCTGAAGTTCGACGGTCACGACATCCTCGTCACTCCCGGCTACATGATCGGCCGGGACCTGCGCGTCACCGCGGTCCGGAACGACAGCGTCATTCTCTACCGGCCCGCCGGGCGGCAGTATTTCGCGGTTTCGCCGAACCTGCCCCTCCGGCCCCGGAAGGACCGCTCGGATGTCATCTGGAGCGGCGCGCTTCCCCTGTGGAAGGCGGTCCGGATGATCGCGCTCGCCTACGGAAAAGATTACATCTGCCACGGCACGACCTCGGCGGACGCTTTTCCTCAGAGCCGCGCCCGGGACATGAACTCGATGCTCGAACATGTCGTCACGCCTCACCACCGGTTCCGTGGGGCGGACGGGGTGATTTTCGTCGCGCCGGTAAAGATCCTCGGGGCCGGCTGGCAGCGGTTCCTCGAGAGCACCCAGGCCTACGACAGCCGCCTGCTGTCGAAATGGTTCCCGGCGCTTGCCGCGAAGGGAACGCTCATCAGCGACGGGAAGGACATCTCGTGGGCCATCGAGTCGATCAGCCGCTCGACGAAGGTTCCGATGTCGTGGCGGGGCCAGCGGAAGACGGCCCTCTACTGTTCGTTGAAGGACAGGCCGTGGTACGAGATTCTCGAATACGTCCTCGTTTTCAACGGGTTCGGGATCGTTCCCACGCAGCAGGGGCTTGTGATCGACGGCGGAGCGAAGTAAGGTGCCGGCCGGAACGTATTTTGAAACATATATAAAGATTGCTCTGGTATTGGGACTGTTTCTGGGGCCCGCGTGCTTCGTGCCGTTTCAGCCGCGAAGCACGGCGGCGGAAGCGGCCGATACCGGAACGGCCGGGAGCGAAATCGAGATTCTCGGCGAGTGGACCGGAGCCGAGTCGGGATACCGGGAGCGGCCGAGCTGTTTTCTCGTCAGGAGTCTTCCGGAATTGCAGATCTTCTGGAAAAAACACGCTCCTGACGAGCCGATGCCCAGCGTGGATTTCGAGAAACGCATGCTGTTTCTCTGGGTGTCCGGGCCGTCTCTGAGCGGATATCACGTCATGAAGGCCGTCCGCGTGGTGCGGAACGGGCAGGGATACATCCTCGAGTTGGACATCAGGCGATCCGATACCGCCGGGGCCGGCAGCTGGCGGAATCCCTGGCTGATGGCGCTGCTCCCGAAGTTCCGCGGCGACATCGAGGTCGTCCGCAGGGGCGACACTGCTGCGGGAGAGGCGGAACGGATGCCTTTCGCCGTCATCCACGACATGGGCGGCGGCGATCAGGCCAGGGTGGCTGCCATCACGAAGGTGCCGACCGGGGGAGGCGGCTCGATGCCCTCCGTGAGCGCCTCGAAACCCGCGGAGAAAATGGATGTTGTGGCGCCCCCGGTTCAGCCTGTGGCACGACCGGCCGCCGCGGAAGGCGGAACGGGCGATCCATCTCCCACCGCACGGCCGCCGGCGGCCACGCAGACCGCCGAGCCGGATCCCTTCGGCGACGCCTTCAACCTGGACTTCTGAGACATCCTCGAATAGTATTGGTGTTAATATATAAAACTCGTTGCTCGACCGGAGGCCGGACATGATTCAGGCATACATCGGCGATGGAAAGGGAAAATCGACGGCGGCGCTCGGGCTGCTGATACGGGCGCTTGGCGCAGGCATGCGGGTCGGCCTCATCTATTTCGACAAGGGGAACAAAACCTATTCGCACCACGAGCTGAACGTGTTGGAACGTCTCGGCGTGCGGCACTGGGTGACCGGGCTCGAACGGATGCAGCCGGACGGCCGGTTCCGCTTCGGCGCCACCGAGGAAGACAGGATCGAAGCGGAGCGGGGTCTCGAGATCGCCCGGGCCGCGATTGCCTCGGGGGAATACGATCTTTTGGTGCTCGACGAGATCGTCACGGCGGCAAGCTTCGGCCTGATCGCACCCGATGCTCTGGCCACGCTGATTTCCCGGGGCAAAACCGCCGGAAGCGCGCTGGAGCTGGTGCTCACCGGGCGGTGCGCGAACGAGGAGATGCTGGCCGGCGTCGATCTGATCTCGCGTGTCACGAAGGTGAAACACTACTTCGATGCGGGAACGAAGGCGCGTCCCGGCATCGAATACTGAGTTCCCGGGAGACTATTTCCCGAAGCTGATCTCGTCGGGCAGTTCGTTCGCGTCTCCGGAGCCGCGAGGGAAGTGTTTCGCCAGCGACTCGCCGGCGGTGCGGACGCCGTCGATCAACCCCGCGAGGAACTCGTCTTTGCGGAAGCGGTCGAGGGCGGCATCGCGGATTCCTTCCCAGAAGCCGGCGTCGACGCGCTCGTCGATCCCCGCGTCGCCAAGGACGGCAAACAGCCGGCTGTCGGTTGCGAGATAGAAGAGAACGCCGTTCCGCTCCTCCGTGCGGTCCATGCCGAGGTCGGCGAACACCTGCTTTGCCCGCTCGGCGGGGTCATCGCAGACGCTTTCGATATGGATGCGGATCTCGCCGGAGGTGCGCAGTTCGGCGGCCTGGATTGCCCTGATCAGCTGCCTGGTCTCGTCCTCGGAGAAAAAATCGCGGGGCTGATCCGCAGAGGGGTGCGGTGCGTTTGTGGTCATCGGTTGCCCGTCCGGCCGCCCGTCAGGAGGCCCGCGAGGAGGCCCGCGAGGTGGCCAGGGTCTGGCGGAGCTTGATGATGGTCGAAGGTGCGGTGTACCCGGAGACGGTCGTATTGGGATAGACGCGACATCCGGGTGCCATCACGGTTCCCGGGTTGGTGACGCTGTTGCAGCCGAGCATGCAGCCGTCGCCGAGGATGGCCCCGAACTTCCGCATGCCGGTCTTGTAACTGGTGCCCGCGGCCATGACCTTCACCTCGGTGCCGTCGTTCTTGAGGTTCGACAGCTTGGTGCCGGCCCCGAGATTCACGTGGCTCCCGAGAATCGAGTCGCCGACGTAGTTGAAATGCGGCGCCTTGGCATCGGGCAGCAGGACCGATCTGCCCAGTTCGGACGCATGGCCGACGACGGCGTTGTCGCCGATGATCACGTGGCCGCGAATATATGCGCCGTGGCGGATCTCGACGTTGCTGCCGATGATGGCGGGGCCGATGATCATGGCGCCGGCCTGAACTTTCGTGTTCCGGCCGATGAAGATGTCTTCGCCCTTCAGCCACGCGCCGTCCTCGACGATGCCCAGTATCTGCGGCTCGACCATCTTTCCGACGAACCCCTGCTGGATGCGTTTGAGGATATCCCAGACGTAGGTGAGGTCTTCGAACCCGCGGACGTGCTGTTCGAACAGTTCGGGGCAGGGGAAGCCTTCCAGGTGCTTGAAAAAGTCGGAAAACGTGAGCATCGGATCCTCCGGTGAAGAATGGCTGTCCAGTGCCGCCATCATACTATGAGGTTCCGCCGGCCGACAAGCAGCGGTTTCAGGCGCGCCGCCTCGATCCGGGGCGAGCGCATCAGTTTGCGCAGTCGCTCTGCCGCGCGGGTGGCGACCGGGTGTGGTATCCTGTCGCGTCATGACTTCCCGACGCTCCGTTCTGCTCGTTGTCCTGGTATTCCTGGCGGCCACCGGGCTTCTCCTGGTGCAGGAGAACCGGGTCACCGGCGACCCGTGGAATTTCCCCGTCGACGACGCGTGGATCCACATGACGTTTGCCCGCAATCTGGCGTTCGGCCTGGGATTCGGCGTCAACCCCGGGGAGCCGGCGGCGGCCTCGACGAGCGTGATCTGGGCCTTGTGGCTCGCCTTCCTTCATCGCGTGTTCGCCGGTTTCGGCCTGCGGGCGGTCGTTTTCGCGGTCAAGGGAAGCGGCGTCCTGCTCGCGGTCGTCGCCATCGTCGGGGCCATGCGCCTGCTGAAGAGGTTTATAGCAGATGATACAGAGCGAACCGTCGCCGGCCTGCTGCTGATCTTTTCGTATCCACTGGCATGGGGGGCGCTTTCGGGCATGGAAGTCGCCCTGTGCGCGGCCTGTGCGATCTGGGCGCTCGACTTCCAGCTCTCGGCATGCGGAGAAACACCGGGGCCACGGGACCGGGAGATCTCGATCGCCTGCTGGAGCCTGGCCTTCCTGGCCCGGCCCGAGAACTTCCTGCTGCTCTGCCTCTCCCTGCTGATCTTCGCCGCCCATGAGCGGGAGAACCGTCTCCGGACGGTGGGGCGGCTGCTGATCATCGCCGGTTTCTGCGTCGTGCCGTTCGTCCTGTTCCATGCGTCGATCGCCGGCCAGCCGTTCCCGAACACCTTCACGTCCAAGATGACGCCCCGGGCGCTTCCCCGGGCGATCGTCGAGATGCCTGCCAAAGACGCGGTCCGGGCGGTTGCCGGCAGTTTTACCGATCATCTTCTGGTGGGCATCGAGTTTCTCTTCCTGGAAAACCCGTTCGTCGGGCTTCTCTACCTCGCGGCCCCCTTCCTCGCCTGGAAAACGGGGTTCGCCGGAGCGTGCCGCCCGGCGTTCTTCCGGACCATGGCCATGGCATGGATCGCGCTTCCCTTGCTGGCCGTATCGGTCGGCGTCCTGACGGGCGCCATGTATTACACGGTACATCATGGTCGATATATACCTCAAACGACACTTCTTGCCGCATTCTGCGGCCTCGCGGCCTTTCATCTGTTCTGGAACGCGTCCGGCAGATCCCGGTGGATCGTCCTGCCGCTCCTGTTCTCGCTGGTGTTCGCTCTCGACCGGCAGAACGAGCTGGCGGGCGATCATGCGCGGGAGTGCGATATCATCCGCCGGATCCACGTCTCGCTCGGAAGATGGCTGAACGTTCTGCCGAAAGGTCTGACCGTCGCTCTCAACGACATCGGCGGCATGGCATATTTCGGCGGCCAGCGGCTCATCGACCTGGAGGGCCTCGCATCGCCCGAGACAAACCCGTGGCGCCGCCGGGGGCGGATCGACCTCTTTCTCGAACGCGTGCGCCCCGACCTGCTCGTCATCTTCCCGGGCTGGTTCCCCGAGATCGCGTCACGGCCTGATGTATTCCGGCCGATATTCATCCGCACCGTCGAAGAGAACATCACCGGCGGCGGCAACGTGAAAGCCGTCTATCGCATGCCCTGGAGCCGCGGGCTTCCCGACCCCTGGCCGCCGCTTCCGCCGAGCGGGCTTCCCGCGGAGGTTCCCGTCCCGCCGGTGCTGGAGCGACACGAATGACGCCGGCCGCCGGGCGCTTCGGAATGGCATTCCTGAGCGGAGGGCTGCTCGTTCTCGCCCATCTGGTCACCACCGTCATTCAACGAGATCCCTGGGTGGTCAGGCAATGGCTGGAAACGGGAGCGGGCCGTATTCTCTCCGATCCGTGGTGGTATCCGGCACTTGCCGGGATATCGATCGCGGCGTGGGCGGCAGGGTCGTGGCTTCACTCGCTCGAGGCCGTGGCGCGGAGCGTGTATGACAGGCTGTCGGCATCCTGGGGCCGTCCGGCGGTATGGATGTTCCTGCTGTTCTCCCTTCTGCCGCAGCGCGTCATGGACGACAACAGCGGATACGTTTTCCTGACCGCGGATAACCCGGTCTGGTGGCTCGCCTGGGAGATGGACTGGGCGAGGGCGCTGCTCTCATTCGATCTCGCGCTTCGCCTGATTGGCAGCGAGCCGGCAGCCTCCCCGCCACTGGCGCCGTCCATGCGTGGTCTCGCCGTTCTGTCGCTGGCCGGCCTGTGCGTTCCGATACTCATCGGGCAGATAGCCCTGGGCGGGGTTCCGCACGTGCAGGACGAGATCATCCAGGAATGGCATGCGAGGCTTCTCGAGGCGGGCCGGCTGACGAGCCCCGAAGCGGATGTCCGCTCGTCGTTCCTGGTCGCGGGCATCGGAGATAACGGAAAGTCGCTGTTTTCGACGTATCAGCCGGCGTTCTCGTATCTGCTGTTCATCGCGCGGCGAATCGGGGCAGGAGGGCTGCTGAACCCGGTTCTCGGTGTGGCGGCGTTCTGGCTTCTGTACTTGATTCTCCGGCGGTCGCACGGCGAGGAGACGGCTCGCACGGCCCTGTGCGTCGGGCTCGTTTCGCCGTTCTCCCTGCTCATGCAGGCCAGCCTGATGAACCACGTGCTCATGCTGTTCCTGATCGTCGCGGGCGCGTTTTCGCTCGACACGGCCGACCGTGGGCATCTGCGGACGGCGGCCGTCATGGGCGGCCTCGCGCTGGGACTTGCCTGGATGACCAGGCGCGTCGACGCCGTCGCCCTGCATCTCGCGTGGCTGGCGGCCTGGTTCGCGTTCTCGGCGTCCTGGGGAAGGAGAGTGACCTGGGCCCTCGCAGCCCTCACCGTATCGGCGGGTATCCTGCTGATGAACATGCAGCTGGCCTCCCTGGCGGCCGGCGACTCGTTGTATATCATCCGCCATGGTCAGAGGGTGGTGCACGACCTCGCGCGGTTCGAACTCGGCCGTCATCTCGCGAACGTCGCCGACAACCTGTGCGGCATGGGGGTCTTCGCGTTCGGGGGCATCATCGCCGCGTTCGCCGGAATCGGCCTGCTGCGCCCTCTCGACCGCGGCCCGGCGGGGCTGGTAGAGCGCTTCTTCCTCAGCAACGCCGCGCTCATCGTTCTCGGATACTCGGTCTACGATTACCAGGACTTCTGTTACGGCCCGAGGTATCACTTTTCTCTTCTGCCCCTCGCGGTGCTCGGAATCGCTCTCCTTCTGACGCGCCTTTCGAATGACGGGCTCGCCCGCGCTGCCCGGCATCTGCTCGCGGCCGGCGTCGCCGCCTCGTTCCTGTTCGCAGCCGCGCAGGCGTGGGCCGTTCTCGGAAACGAATTCTGGCACATCAACCCCGAGTTTTCGCGGTTCGCCGACCGGTTCCGGGGAACGCCGCGCATCCTGTTCGTCGCCAGTCCGACGCGACAGCGGCTCGATCTCGCCCGTCATCTGCAGAGCGTATGGCGGTTTTCCGGGACGGAGATCATCGAACTTGTTTCCGCCGATTTCATCGATACGGCCGGAGTGAGATCATTTCTGGACCGCATGGGCCCGATGACAAAGGAAATGTGTGCGAAATATATCTGTCAGTATCAGGAAATGAACCGATTCCGCCGGCCGGACCGGTATGGGATCAACGTGTATGAGGTCCCGCGGCTCAACACCATCGACCCGCTCTCGCAGGAGGTCGTTCTCGCCATCGACCGGGGCGACGAGGCGAACGAGGCGCTTCTGCGGGCCCTCCCCGGTCATGAGCCTCTTCTGGTGCGCAGGGCACCGGATGGATACGTTGCGGAGCCATACCGCCGTGCCGGCGTCGCCAGCTTCGGCGACCTGCTCGTGCCCTGACGTCGGTCGCGTGATACGATGCCCGATATGAACGACGAATCGATGACCGGCCGGCCGGAGCCTTGGACCGGCCGCGCGTGCGGCCTGCTGGTTGCGGCGGCTTTTGCCGGCTATGTCCTGGTGCTCCATGACGCCCTGCCCGAGTCCACGTTCGACGATGCCTACATGTTCGTCCGTTACGCCATCCACCTCCTCGAAGGGAAAGGCATCGCATGGAATCCTGACGGGGTACAGGTGTTCGGCGCAACCAGCCTCCCATACCTGTTCCTGGTCGCGGCCGGAATGAAGACACTGCCGCTGCCCCCGGGCACGATTCTCCTGCTGATATCGTGGAGTGCGGGCCTCGCGGCACTCCTGGGGCTCTGGGCCGTCGGCATCCGAAGCGTCGAAAGCCGGTCTCTGCAAAACCCGGCCCGTGTCGGGGCGTTTCTGTTTCCCCTGATCCTCGTGCTCAACATCTTCCCCATGAACGCCGTGACGGGGATGGACACGACCCTGTCGTTCGCTTCGCACGCGGTTCTTATCGGGGCCACGCTGTCGTTCTGCCGGCAGGCCAACACCACGTCCCTGGCGGCGATGGTTCTCGCCGCAGGGGTGGCCTTCGCGGTGAGGCCCGAGAATGCGGTCTGCGCGTTCCTGTTTCCAGTGCTGAGCATCGCAGCCCGCCGTCCCGACGGCATGCGGCGGTGGATCGCCGCGTTCGTCGCTGGATTCGGCCTGCTGTTCATCCTCGACGGCACCGTCAAATACGCGCTGTTCGGCCACTTCTTCCCGCTCGGCGGCCACGCGAAAACGTTCGCGGCCCTCGCGGGGTATACGGGGAAGGGCGCCTGGAACCACGTCGCGTATCTCCAGGATGTTCTCACCAACGGCATGATCTTTTTTTTCACGCTCATCGTCTGCATCGAACGTGCCTCGGCGCCCCTGGCGACGGCGTTCATCCTGCCCCCGCTCGTGACGTTCGCCTGCTTTTTCACGTTCGTTCCGGTGATGGGGTTTGACGCGCGGTATCACTGCCCGTTTCTGCCCTACGCGATGATCGGCTCCCTGCTCGTCCTCGATCGCTTCCTCGGGGAAAAGGGCGGCGCGCGGCCGTGGAGACGGCATGCCGTCCGCTTTGCCGCCGCCTGCGTGCTTTTTGCGGGGCTGCAGAGCCCCGTGCTCCCGGAAACATACGCCAGGATCGCTCTCGATGACCGGGGCGTTCCACCCGCGCGCGTCGTCACGAAGGCTTCCCGGCCTCTTCCGGAGCTGGACTTCTGGCGCAACATCGCCGGCTTTTCCGCGTTTCTGGAGCGCCTCCCGCGAGACATCACCGTCGCCGCGACCGAGCACGGGTACGCCGGGGCCGCCAGCCCCGACATCCCGATCATCGATCTGAGCGGTCTCAACAGCCCCGAATACACGCTCGGGGAGTTTCCCGCCGACCGGTTGATGGAAACGAGACCCGACCTGATCCTGCTTCCGCACCCCGACTACACCGGGCGGGCGAAACGGATTCTCCTCCATCCGCGGTTTTGGCGGGAATACGAACTGTACGCCGGGGCGTTCAATTTCGGCGTCGCGCTGGCCCGGAACGGCCCCCGCTCTGGAGAAATCCGGCGTATCTTTCTCGGGGTGACGTCCATTCTGTATCCCGAAGCGAATATGCTAGAATATATTGCTTTAAGCATATACGATGATGCCGTTGGGCCGGGCGGTTCTTCATCCGAAGCGCCGCCGGCTCGTGACTGAAAGACACTCCCCGCTCACCTCCGGCCGGCGGTGCAGACGTCGCGCAGTCCGCAGGCGGCGCAGGCTTCGGGGTTTCTGCCGTGGGTGCAGTCCCCGGCAATTCCGAGGTGGCAGAGGGCGAAATCGTATCTGACCGGGTCTTCGGGCGATAGGCGGCGCAGGGCGGCCGTGATCTCTTCGGCCGTCTTCCAGTCGTCCGTGGCGCGACGGGTGAGGCCGAGGTTCCTGGCGATCCTGCTGATGTGCCGGTCGAGAGGCATCAGGAGCGCCGAAGGCGGTATCTGGGGCCACAGGCCCAGGTCGACCCCGTCGTCCGGCCGGACCATCCAGCGCGTGAACATCATCCACCGTTTGACCGCTCCGCCTCTGGCCGGGTCGGGAAGGAGGTGGGCAAGGCCGCGCGTCATCGGGCCGTTCCCATCGTCGGCGACGGCGTTCACGAGGTCGGTGTGGAGGGCGATCAGGCCGTCTTTCAGGGAATGCGCCGGGTGCCAGCCGCCCAGAAAGCTTTCCATCAGGCCGTTACGCAGGGTGACGACCCTGCCGCCGGCGCGGACCAGTCGCGAGATTTCATTCCCGGTGCTGAGGCGATAGCCCGGCCAGCCGCCGCGGAGTGAACGCGTTCCGAGGGCGACCTCCAGAAGCCTTTCGCCGGCCCGCCGGAGAATTTCCCCGGTCACGCGGGTGAACAGCTCCAGCTTTCCATAGGCCAGCATCGCGGAGAGGAGGCCGACGAGTTCGATCTCCGGCCGGGGCCGGCCGGAGACGAGAAAGCGGCGGGGAAACGATACCGGGTCGAGGGCGGCCCGCTCGATCGAGGGGTGCCCGGCCAGTATCGCTTCCAGCCGCCGCTTCAGAAGGGCAGCCCCGTGAGGGGCGCCCTTCATCAGTAGTGGAACGAGCTGCCGCCGACGAACTCGCGCAGGATCGAGGTCGGGGGCACTTCCTTCGGATCGAGGGGCTTGAACAGGGTCAGGAGGCGCAGGATGCGCCGCGCTTCGCTGAAGGAGGGATTGTCTGGCTGAATGTCTGCAAACAGCGGTTCGGCGATGGTCTTCAGCACGCACAGTTCGTAGGGAATGGCCGAGTTGAACACCATGTCGGCCTTTTCCTGGAACGGGAAGATGTTGCGCTCTTCGCCGCGGCGGACGGAGGGCCAGCGCTGGATGGTGTCGGCCGCGGCATAGCTGCGGTATTTCTGGTCGCGGACGGTGCGTCGGATCAGGCGTGTGTCCGTCGTCGAGATGCGGTTGTAATCATCGATGACGAGCTGGGTCAGGGCGGAGATGTAGACCTTGAACTTCGCGGAAGCCGGAACCGTCGAGGTCAGCTCGTCGTTCAGACCGTGGATTCCCTCGATGATGAGGATCTGGTCTTCGTTGATGCGCAACGGCGTTGTTTCCTTGCGGCGCGACCCGGTCGCGAAGTCATACTTCGGAATCTGGATTTCGCGGCCCTGGAGGACGGCGGCCAGATGCTCGTGGATCAGGTCGAGGTCGAGGGCGTGGATGTCTTCGAAGTCGTAGTCGCCGCTCTCGTCGCGCGGGGTCTGGTCGCGGTTGAGAAAGTAGTTGTCGAGGGAAAGGGCGATCGGGCGCAGGCCGTTGACGCGCAGCTGGATGCAGAGCCGCTTGCTGAACGTCGTCTTGCCGGAGCTGGAGGGGCCGGCGATCAGCACCATGCGGGCCGTCTTGCGCCGGATGATCTCGTCGGCGATGATGCCGATCTTCTTCTCGTGGAGGGCCTCGGCGACCTTGATGAAGTCGGACACCTGGCCGGTCTGGATCATGTGGTTGAGGCGGCCGACGTTGTTCGCCTCGAGGATCTTGCCCCACTCCTTGCTCTCGCGGTACACCTGGAAAATCTTGGGCTGGTCGGCGATGCCGGCGGCTTTCGTCGGATCTTTCGTGTCGGGGAACAGCAGGACGAAGCCGTGCGAATACTGCTTGAGTTCGAAGACGTTCAGGTAGCCGGTCGAGGGAACCATCGGGCCGAGATCGAGGTCGATATATTTCCAGCACGATACGACGCCGATGTCGTCGTTGTTGATGTTCTGGACGAGGCGGGCCTTTTCCGGGTAGCCTTCCTTCTTGAACATCGCGTGAGCTTCGGAACGGCTCAGCGTACGTTTCTCGAACACTTCGTTCTTGCCGATGATGGCCGTCATGCGGTCCCGGATGAAGCCGAGGATCATCTCGGACACGGGGACGTCGGTATAGAAGTCGTAATAGAACGCGTTGCCGATCGAATGGCCGATGACCAGGCGGGCGTTCCGGTACATCTCCAGCACGGCGCGCGCGAGGACGAAGGAGATGCTTCGCCTGTAGCATTCCTGGCCGGCGCCCGAGCGGTAGTCGAGGAACTCGACCTTGCAGTCCATCGTCGGGGCATAATCGAGGCCGCGGATGTCGTTGTCGACCCTCGCGCAGAGGATCGGAAGATGCGGTTCCGTCTTGACGGTCTTGGCGATTTCCAGAAGGTGCGTGCCCTTTTCGATGACGTGAGTTGAGCCGTCTTTGAGGGTGATCGTGATCTGATTTTCTTTCGGGTCTTTATCGTTGTCCATGGTATCTCCCTGTCGATAATGTGTGCATTGCTTCTTGGACATGAAAACTCCGGCCCGCGCATGGCGCAGGGCCGTTCTGAAACGTGATCAGAGGCCTCGGCGCCGTCCGGCGGGCGGCAAAACGATGCGCGGGACGAACCGGAATCGTGCAGTGAGGCGGACGTTCATCTCTCAAAACACCGTGCCCCGTCAGGGGCCGGCTTCGTTCCTTTCCTTATCGAAACGTCGAGTTTCGTTGGTTCTCTCGTATAACCGGATGAACCTATCATCCTCACGCGGTGCGAGTCAAGAGCGTTCATCAATTTCGGGCTAGTGCGTCAGTTTTCACAACGTTCACAACCGCTGAATCACCGAGTTCACCAAGGGCACAGAGATTCCACGGCGAAATGAAAGGCGGCTTGCCAAAGCGGGGCGGGGCAGGTATCCTGTCGTTCCCGGCCGGACGGCCGGGCAGATTCCACGGAGGCAGGATACGCCGTATGACGATGGCACCTCAGCGACAGCTTACAGACGAACAGGTTGTGGAACTTCGAAAAGAGAAGATCGAACTGAACCGGCACGCGCGCCGCATGACCGGCATGAAAGCCGTCTGCAAGGGCAAGAGCGATGGAGTCCTCGAGTGCGAGACCCGCGAGGGACGCTGCCCCGAATTCGATATCTGCCACAAAGGCTGATTCGGAGCACCCGAAACGCCGCCCCCCGGCGATGCCGAGGGGCGGCCGTCCGTTTCCGGTTTCCGACCGCGAGGGACCGTCAGGGTTTGCGGCCCGCGTAGGTCCAGACTTCGACGCCGATCGCCGGAACTTCGATCGTCACGCCGTTCTCGACGTCGGCGTGCGACACGGCCATCTCGCGGCGGTCGAACGCGGTGCGTGAAAACACTTTGCCGTCCCCCACGAGCCGCACCCAGGTCCCGGCCTGGAGTTTCATCGTGAACTTCGCCCTGTGGTGCTGGTCGCCGTTGAACAACACGACCAGGGCTTCCTTAGGCTTCTTCGCATCGTGCCAGATCAGGCCGATGGAGTGCGGCGAGGAACCATGCGCCTTCTCGACGGCGCGGCACGAGGCCGCATCGGCTTGGCGCAGGAGCCGGCCTTCGGGCGAGCGTCTGAACTCGATCAGGCCCCGATAGAAATCGAAAACCTCTCGGTTTCGCTCGCGCAGACCGTAATCGACGGCGTTCACGCCGTCGCCCGCGTCGTAGGAGTTGCCGTTTCCCTTCTTGCTGCGGAGCATCTCCTGCCCCTGGGCCAGCATGGGAATGCCCGGCGACAGCAGAACGGCGGCCGCACAGAATATATTGCGTTTTATATCATGCGCCGACGGGTGCGAGCCGTCCCGATCCTTGCGGTCCGTCAGATGGTCCGTCAGGGTGAAATCGTCGTGCGACTCGACGTAGTTCACGGATTCCCAGGGGGAGGCTGTCCACAGGTCGATCGAGCCGCGCAGCGCCTGGAACAGGGCGTCGCCGCTTCCCCTGCCGTGCGCCGCTTCCTTCACCCGGTTGCGGAAATCGTCGTTCCAGTTGGACCACGCCGTGTTTTTCAGCTGGCCCTTGTTCGAGCCTCTGAAGCTCCAGGGCTCGGCGATCAGGATGACGTCGGGCTTGGCCGAGGTGAGGCGCTTCTCGATCTCGAGGAGGGTTTCGTGGTCGATCAGCTCGGCGAGGTCGAACCGGAATCCGTCGACGTGATACTCCCGCACCCAGTATTCGAGGCTGTCGAGAATGATGCGCCGGGCCATGGGGTTTTCACTCTTGAAATCGTTGCCGCAGCCGCTGAAATTGAGGAGCGACAGGTTGCCGTCGTGGCGGTAGAAATACTTGCGGTCGATTCCCATCAGTATCTGGGGGGCGCCCGTGTGGTTGTAGACCACGTCGAGCAGGACGGCGATGCCGTGCCGGTGAAGCATGTCGACGAGGGCTTTGAACTCGCGGACCTGCGAGCCGTGGGGAGACCGGGCATAGCTCGTTTCGGGCGCGAAGAACAGGGTGGGCATGTAGCCCCAGTGGTAACTGCCGGGAGGATCGTCGTCGAATTCGAACACCGGCAGGAACTCGACGGCATTCACCCCGAGCTTCTTCATGTGATCGATGCCGGAGCCGCGGCCGGGGGTCGAGGCCAGGCCGAGATACTTGCCCCTGAGCCCTTTTTCGACGTTCGCCGTCTCATGGCTCGTCAAGTCGCGGACCGAGGCTTCCCAGATGACCAGGTCGGACTTGGCCGGGGTCTTGAACTCCTGGTCGGTCCAGCCGCCGAACCCGTCGCCGGTCGTGCCCGGCTCGATGAGGATCGACGGCCCGTTGTGATGGACGGATGCATGGCAGTATGGATCAGGCCAGAGTTTTTTCGCGTCGAATCCCTCGCCCTCGCCGTGGGGGCCATCGACGTGGAACCCGTAAAAACAGCCCCAATGGGTGCCGGGAACCCGCATTTCCCAGACGCCGTCCACGTCTCTGACACCTTTCTGGGAGGCGATCTGCCGGTGCATGGCCGGGTCGCCTGCGAGATTGAGCCGGACGCTCTTCGCGCGTGGGGCGAACAGCCGGAAGACCGTGTCGGCACCTTCGATGATGGCGCCGAGAGGTTTCTGGGAAATGAAGGTTTTCATGAACATCCCGTCAGGAAGGACCGGCCGGGTCACGGTCTTTTCGCCGATCCCCTTGATGTCGAGATGCATGTTCGAGGTGACGTCCAGGTCGCGGCAGTGAAGATCGAGAATTTCGCCTTCGCCATGGCGCGCAGGGTGGCGGTCTATGCTGAGAAGCGTTCCATGCGGCTTGATATGGAATGACAGCTGCTCGAGAAACTTCGGGAGCTTCGTGAGGTAGTTGAACCTGACGCGGATCGTCGTCTGGCTCTCGAGAACGACGGAAAGAATGCCGCCGGTGGGGTCGATCAGGCGCCCGTTCTCATCGAGGAAGAAGGACCGGTTCGGACCGTACTCCCACTCGCCGTCGATCACGAACTTGAACTGATGGGAACCGGCCGCGACGCCTTTCAGCGGGAACGTCCAGACGTAGTCGCCCACGAGCGTCATCTTCCCGAGCGCAGGATCGAAGGCGCCGCGTGACGAGCCGCACCAGTCGTTGAAATCTCCCGCGACGGAAACGGAGGTTGCTTTTTCTGAATGAAATTCGAGGTGAGCGGTGCTTTCCATGTCGTGACTCTTCCGTTCGATGTATGCGGTGCATGAACCCGGTCACCCGGAGTGCCCCCGCAGAACATACACGCAATCATCGATCGGGTCAAGATTCCGATTTCGCCCCTCTCGAGGCGGACCTCGATCACCGCCTCTTTTCGCCGGGCAGGCGGACGCCTTCCGCCGCGCGCCAGAGATACCAGCTCGCGACGCTCCTCCAGGGTTTCCAACGTTCGCCGGCGGCGGCGAACTCTCGCGGGGAGGGGAGCGTTCCATTGTTGTACAGCACGGCGTAGCCCTTGCGAAGCCCGTAGTCGCCCGTCGAGAGGACGTCGGGCCTTCCGAGACCGAAGATGAGGAGCATCTCCACGGTCCATCGGCCGATGCCGCGCACCCGCGTCAGCCGCTCGACGACCGCCTCGTCATCGAGCCTTTGAAGCTCTGCAACGGACGGCAGTTCGCCGGCGGCGGTCTTGTCCGCGAGGTCCCGGATGGCGGCGATCTTTGGCCCCGACAGGCCGGTGCTGCGCAGTTCCTCGTCGGATGCGCGGAGAATGTCGAGGGGTTCGATGACCTTCTTCGGCCTGAACAGTTCGAGCACCCTGCCGAAAATGGTGGCGGCCGCCTTGCCGGTGAGCTGCTGGTAGACGATCGCCTCGAGAAGCGTCTCGAAGAGGCTCGTCATGCCGTCGACGGCAAGCCCACACGGCCCGGTGCGTTCGATCAGGGCTTTCATGACCGGATCCCGGGATTGCAGAAAACGGACCGCAGCCGTCGTGTCGATCCGGGGTGCCCCATCGACGGTCGCCTTTTTCAGGGTCTTCTTTTTCCCGGAGGGTGCAGCTGGCTCCGTGGGACCGGGCGTTCCCTCGAGGTCGAGAATCCGCCGTTTCGTGGCGACGCCCCCCGGCGCCGAGAAGCCGTGAAGACCGCCGTCGGCGCCGATGACCCGGTGGCAGGGAATGAGGAGAGGGATGGGGTTCCTGCCGACGATTCGCCCGACGACGCGTGCCGCTCCCGGTTTTCCCGCCCGGGATGCAAGTTCCCCGTAGCTGATCGTGGCGCCTGGCGGCACAGCCAGCAATTCATTATAGACATCAATATAATATTTCGGGTGGCCTTCGAGGTCGAGCTTCGGAACATGGTGCGGCGACCTGTCGCCGGAAAACAGCCGCGTGACGAATGCGATAGCCTGTCGCGCCTCTTTCGAGGGCGGGCGTTCCTCCGTGTCAGGCGCTCTCTGCCGGAGAGCTTCCAGGGTTTTCCCGTCCGTCGCGTCGGGCAGCTGGAGGGCTCGGATCCCACGCCGGCTCCACGCGACGGCGCATCTGCCAAGAGGGGTGTCGAAGAACGCATGATAGTACGTCATATCTCATCGTCTTTCCTGGGGGGCGCCGGCTCGGGGGGAAAGGCGCACGAGGAACAACAGGGTTTCCTGCGGCCGGCGAGGCAGATCGCGCAACGGTCGTCCGAGCAGAACTGGCAGGAAAAGCAGTCCGGGCAGGGGTGCTTTTTCGGGGCGTTCGGATCGCTGACGGGACGGAAGATGTTGAGTTTCCGGTAGATGTCGTCGGGCGGCGGTGCCGGGGGCTTCTGGTCGTTCATCGAACACCTTTCATTCGGTCCTCGCGGATGGAGGGGGCAATGGTTCCTTGTCTGGCCAACCGGAAAAGTGTACCATGAAACGGGTGCCGGCGCATCGGCGCTGCGGCTCCCGTGAGAGGTTTCCGACCAGACAAGGGAAAAGACCGGATGAGGATCGCTCCGAAGCTGTCGCTCCTGTTCGTCCTGGCAGCCCTTCTGCCGTTGCTGACGATCGGGTATGCCGGCATGTATCTCATCGAACGGCTCGGCGAGCGGGCCGTCGTTTCGAGCAGGGACAACGCGATCGAATCCGAGAAGACACGGCTCGCCCAGCTCGTTCAGGATAAAGCGCGGATCGTGAAGGATTTCCTCGCCGAGTATCGCAGCGACGTGGTCATGCTTCGCAACCGGTATGAACACCTCTGCAGCGTCTCTGCGGAGGTTGTCGAGCCGCTTGTCCAGCCTTCGTATCGGGAACGCGATACCGCCGGACTCCCGGCCTACGGATACGTCCATCCCGGGAACGGCGCATTCGGGAACTGGGACGGAATCGGGTTCGATGGCGTTCTCTGGCTGAGACGGACCCTGGCGAAGCGGGTCCGGGAAGAGCCCACGTTTCGAGCCGAAGCCACGGGAATCCTGAACTGCATGGCCGGGCTGATGCCCTGGCAGCTCGCCGTTCTCGAAAAACACCGCGACTCGTGCGATCTGGTGTGGGTCGTATCGGAAACCGGCATCGTCAGCACCTGTCCTGACGAATACGCCGCCGGCATCGCTTCGAACCCGGATCTCGCGGACCTTGACGAGACGGGCGAAGAGTATCTGACCCTGTTCACCCCCGACCGGAATCCGGCCCGGGAAGTCGGATGGATGCAGCCGTATCTGGACGAGATCAAGAAAATCTGGATGATCAGCTGCGTCGCGCCGTTGTATCGCGGCGACCGGTTCCTCGGAACGCTCGGCGTCGACGTCACGATCCAGAATCTGGTCGAGTGGCTGAGAGGATTGCATATCGGCAGGAATGGATATGCCTTCATGATCTCCGCCACCGGCGCTCCCCTGGCTCTTCCCGAAGCCGGTATCGATGATCTGACCTGCGCCCACTTCATGAAAGAGGCGCTCAGGGAATCATGCAGGCCGCACGGAGCCCAGGCCTGGAACGGTCGTCTCGAACAGGCGCTCCAGAGCACCGTTGCCGACGGATGCCCCCCCGCCCTGGGTAATCTCTATGCGCAGATGGTTGCGCAGAAAACGGGAGTCGAAACGATCGAGTGTCCCGGCGGAAAGAAGATCGTTGCCTACTGTCCGATCGGGCAGGCAGGCTGGAGCATCGGGCTCGTGCTTCCGGTGGCTGAGGCGCTTTCGGCCCTGCAGCCCGTTCTTGGAGGCATCGATTCGGCGCGGAAGGATTACACCTTTTTCCTGACGCTGTTCATCATCGTCTCGGCACTGGTTGCAGCTGTCTTCGGGGCATGGGGCGGCAGGCGCTTCGCCGGCCCCGTCAACGAGCTGATCGGCTCGATTTCCAGCATTCGCACGGGAAACGCCTGGAGAAATGTCGAGAGCGGGAGTTTCGATGAGCTCCAGGATCTCGCCGACAGGGCGAACGTGATGGTCCGGCAGACCGCCGAGAACGAGCAGATGCTCGAGGTGCTGTTCAACGGGGTGAGCGACGCCGTCTTCGTCCACGATTCCCACGGCGGGATCATTCGCGTGAACGACCGCATGTGCGAGATGTTCAAATGCACCAGGGCCCAGGCGCTCGAGATGAATCTCGATATCACCAGCAGCAGTGAGCCGCCCCATACGCTCGAGGACGGCCGCCGCTGGATCGAGCGTGCCCTGGCGGGGGAGTCGCCGGTGTTCGAATGGCGCAGTCGCGATCGAACCGGCCGGTTCTTCTGGACGGAAGTGGCCCTTCGCCGGATCGTGCTGTCCGGCGAGCCCTGCGTCATCGCCACGGTCCGCGATATCTCGGCGCGCAAGGAGGCCGACGAGAAGCTCCGTCACGTCGAGGAACAGCTCCGGCAGGCCCAGAAACTCGAATCGATCGGAAGGCTTGCGGGGGGCGTCGCTCACGATTTCAACAACATGCTGACGCCCGTGCTGGGCTATGCGCAGATCATGAAACAGATGATTCCGCCGACCGACCGGCTCAGGACCATGGTCGACCATATCAGCACGGCGGGAAAACGATGCCGGGCGCTGATCTCCCAGTTGCTGGCGTTCGCCCGCAAACAGGTGATGCACTTCCGGCATCTCGATCTCAATGCGGTCCTCCGGGATTTCATGCCGATGCTCCACCGGACGCTGCGTGAGGACATCCGCGTCGAATGCCGCTTCAAGCCGGATATCGCGGGCATCAAGGGCGATTCCGGTCAGATCGAGCAGGTTATCCTGAACCTGGCCCTGAACGCTCAGGATGCGATGCCGAACGGCGGCGACCTCATCTTCGAGACGCGGTGCGAAAAGCCCGGCAGGGGGCTCCTCGAGATCCATCCGGATATCTCCGACGGGCTGCACGTCGTGTTCTCGGTGCGGGATACCGGCATCGGCATGACGGCGGAAGAGACCGGACGGATGTTCGAACCGTTTTTCACGAGCCACGGCCACGGCGCGGGCAGTGGAACGGGCCTCGGTCTCGCCATCGTTCACGGGATCGTCCAGCAGCATTCCGGCTGCATCTCCGTTTCGAGCGAGGTCGGCGGGGGAACGACCATCGAGATCTTCTTCCCTGCCTCGCAGGCTTCTTCCAATGCCGTTGTGCAGCCGGCTGAAGACAGGCGGAAAACCGTCGGCGGAAACGAGACGGTCCTGATCGTCGAAGACCAGGACATGGTGCGTGACCTGGCGGCCACCATGCTGGGGGGGCTCGGGTACCGGACCCTTGCCGCTCCCAGCGGGGCGGAGGCGATCGTGATCGCCACACGGGAGGACGGGAAGATCGACATGGTGCTGATGGATGTGATCCTGCCGGATATGACCGGAAAACAGGTATATGAGCGCATGCGGGAAACACTGAAAAGGTTGCCGAGAGTATTGTATATGTCAGGGTATACGGTTGACGTCATCGGCAGTCACGGCGTGCTGGAACCCGGGACGATGTTCATCCAGAAGCCGATCGACGTCAACGATCTTGCCGAAAAAATCCGTGAGACCCTCGCCGCGCCGACATGAGCATGATGATGTGGCCGGCGTCAGGTCGGCGGCTTGATACTACTCGTCTCAAAAGGAATACGACAATCACATACATGCTTGGCACCGTTCGTGCTGAGCCTGTCGAAGCACGAGTGTTCTCGCCCTTCGACAGGCTCAGGGCGAACGGATGTATCATGTCGGCCCAGTACAATATATTTCACTCGTGATAGTTGCCGCCTGACGTATGAGACGATGAGCAAGAATACAAAACATTTATAAATAGGAGTTGCTATGAAAAATCTTTTCTGCCTGGTGATCGTGATGTGCCTGTTCCTGCTTCCGACGGAGGGCATGGCTGATACCCTCGTTCCGAAGGGCACCCTCGTGCGGCTCAAGATCGAAAAAACGCTGTCGACGCGCACGAACAAGACCGGCGAGATGGTCAGGCTCAGCGTCGTCGACGCGATCCAGATCGGGAAGCGGGTCGTGATCAAGAAAGGGGCTGTCGCCCAGGCCCAGCTCGAGAAGGTGCGCGGCCCCGGCCGGTTCGGCCGGAACGGAAGCATCAAGATCCGCTACCTGTTCGTCACGAGCGCCCGCGGCACGCAGATTCCGATCGTGCTCGGCGAGCGGTCGATCAAGGCGAACCAGTCGATGGGCCTCGCCGCCGGCGCGTCCGCGGCCGGCTACATCATCCTTGGCCCGATCGGCGTGGTCGGCGGGGCGTTCGTCAAGGGGCACCACATCGATATCCCGGCCGGCACCGAGTTGATGGTCGAAGTCGAAAACGACTACATGCTGTAACAGCCTGTTAAGGGACCGACGCGAACCGCAGGATCTCCCCGGGAGTGATGGACTCGGCTTTCTCGACCTTGATGTAGGCGGTTTTCACGAGGTCGAGAAGCCGTTCGTGGGTCAAATAGCCGTTGATATCCGCGGTCGGGACGTTCGCATAGATCGAGAGGCGCTTTTCACCGCGCGCTTCGGGACACAGCGCGTCGACCGGCCGGTTCTCACGGTCATACCCGGCGTAGATCCCCGATCTGAAGGACGATTTGTCGAGGCCGGCCGCGAGCTCGGTTCCGGGGTAGACCGAGACCGGGAAAAAGTTGCACTCGCTCATGCCGGCTTTTTTGAGCGTCACGGCGAAGTTGATCGTCTCGGCCATCTCGGCGGGCGTTTCTCCGGGAAAACCGAGCATGAAGAAACACTTGGTGACGATGCCGTTCGCCGACAGGGCACGCACGGCCGCCTCGACCTTTCCGAGGTCGAGATACTTGCGGATCGCCTTCTGGCGTGCCTGGTTGCCGGTTTCGACGCCGAGCGCGACGTAGTGGCAGCCCGTTTCGGCGAGCCGGACGGCGTCGCGTGCGTCGAGATGGTCGGCGCGGCCGATGCAGCAGTAGCGCAGCTTTTCCGGCCCTATGGCCCGGAAAAATTCCTCGAGCCACGGCTTGTCGGAAAAGAAGCTGTCGTCCATGAAGCCGATGCCCAGGCCGGGATCGTTCCGCCGGTGATAGCGGATCTCGTCGATGAGCCGCTGGACGGAGAGGCGCCGCATCGGGCCGGGCCAGAGAACG
Organism: uncultured bacterium; assembly: GCA_964389325.1. Lineage (GTDB taxonomy): Bacteria > Muiribacteriota > Ozemobacteria > Ozemobacterales > Ozemobacteraceae > MWAR01. The sequence continues at coordinate 212,807 of CAYMEN010000001.1, forward strand.
GGCGTCGCGCAGAAGACGCATCGGAACGGGCAGCCGCGCGACGAGGAGAGAAACAGCCAGCGGGGCATGTCGAGCTTTTCGTGAAAGGCGTAATACGCCTGCAGGTCGGGCTGCGAGGTGTCGAGGAACGGCAGCGAGTCGAGAGGCTCGATACGGGACCGCGGCGCGGTGGTGAGCACGCCGCCATTGCCGTCCCTGAGGGCCAGCCCTGGAATGCGTGGCCAGGCGGCGACATCGGGGGTTTCCAGGAGTTCGGTCAGCGTCACCTCGCCTTCGCCGAGAACCCCCGCATCGATGGCATCTTCCAGCATCAGGTCGTCGTAAAAGGTCGTCATCAGCGGGCCGCCGCCGATGATGCGGAGGTGCGGGAAACGCCGCTTCGCTTCGCGGCAGAGCCTGAGCGTGGTCTCGCGGGTGCCCTGATACAGCGGCGCGCCGAGCACCCCGGGCGAAAGGCCCGCGAGCCGGTCGAGAACGTCGCCAAGCGTGAGCCTGAGGGAGACGGTGTCGATGATGGGCGCGTGATGGCCGCGGGATTTCAGCCACGATGCGAGATACATCAGGTTCAGGGGCGGCTTGAGATCCATGCGGTCTTCCTGGCCCCAGAGCAGGGGCGGGTTCACCAGCACGATGTCTGCCCGGCCGGGCCCAACGGTGCGCATCGAAAGCCTTTCCCGAAAAAGTGCGACTATTGTGGCACAATCCTGCGCGACATGCCAGAGGGCAGCTGAAATCCAGGGCATGGAACGCGATGGTCTGCCATGATATGTTTGCTGGATACCTTCGAGGACAAGGAGGAACGGATGCGCTGCATCGTCCCGATCAAGCAGGTGCCCGAGACGAACTCGGTGAAGATGGACGAAAAAACCGGAACGATGATTCGCGACGGGGTCGAGGCGATCATCAACCCCCTTGATCTGTATGCGCTGGAAGCAGCCTTCAGGCTCAGGGAAAGGCATGGGGGCGAGATTGTCGTCCTCACCATGGGTCCGCCCAAAGCCGTGACGGCGCTTCGCGAGGCGATCGCGATGGGGGCCGACAGGGCCGTTCTGCTCAGCGACAAGGCCTTCGCCGGCGCCGACACGTGGGCGACGAGCCGGGTGCTCGCGGCGGCCGTTCAGCGGCTCGGGTTCGACGGGGAAACCCTGGTTCTCTGCGGCGAGCGGGCGGTCGACGGGGATACCGGCCAGACGGGGCCGGCGCTTGCCTCCTGGCTCGATCTGCCCGTCGTGACGTATGTCTCCGCCATCGACGAAGGCGGGGATGCCGACGGCGAGGACGGCACCGGCGGCTGCCGGCTCAGGCGCCTGACCGAGGACGGCTACGAACTGCTCGAGATGCGGCTTCCCGGCGTCGTCACCGTCGTCAAGGAGATTGCCGCGCCCCGCCTTCCGACGCTGCGGGGAAAACAGCGCGCCCGGGTGGCCGATATCCCGTGCTGGGGGCGCGAGGAGCTTGGGCTGCCGGCGGAGTGCCTCGGCCTCGCGGGCTCGCCGACGCGGGTGGTCTCGCTTGCCAGGCCGCGCGTATCGCGCACGTGCGAAAAAATCGCCGCTCCCGATGCGGCCGCGATGCGTGCCGCGGCTGCCAAACTGGCCGCGTTCCTACACGACAGGCACCTCGTCTGAGCCCCGGACCAGCGCAGGAGATATGAAATGAACGAACACAACAACCGTGAAGTCTGGGTCCTCGGCGAACAGCGCGACGGGCGGGTCCTGCCGGTCACGCACGAACTTCTCACGCGCGGGCGGACCCTCGCCGACGCCCGCGGAGCCGTTTTGGTCGTCGTCCTGTGCGGAGACGCCGTCGATGAGCGGGACATGGCAGAGTTGGGGGAACGGGGCGCGGACAGGGTCGTGGCGATCGAGGCGCCCGAACTGGCCCATTTCGACTGCGAACGGTATACCGCCTGCCTGATGGAACTGGTCAGGGAGCGCGACCCGGAAATATTCATCGCGGCCGCGACGACGACGGGCCGCACGCTCATGCCGTATCTGGCGATCAAGGCCAATACGGGGCTCACGGCCGACTGCACCGGCCTCGAGATCGACCCGCAGACGGGGCTGCTTCTCCAGACCCGGCCCGCGATCGGCGGAAACGTCATGGCCACGATCAGAACGCCGTCGCACCGGCCGCAGATGGCCACGGTCCGGCCGCGCAGCACAGCGCCGGCGCCGCGGGTGGCCGGCAGAACGGGAGCCGTCGAGCGCCGGACGCCGAAGATTGGGACGCTGGCGTCGCGGGTGCGCAGAACCGGCTTCATTCCCCGCGAGGAGTCGCATGATATCGCGGAGGCCGACCGGATCGTCTGCGTCGGCCGCGGCGTGCGGAAGGCCGAGGGCATCGCCCCCGCCCGGCGTCTCGCGGAACGGCTGGGCGCGGCGATCGGCGGCACGCGCGACGCCGTCGACCGCGGATGGCTTTCGTATCCGCACCAGATCGGCCTTTCCGGGAAAACGGTCGGACCAACGCTTTACATCGGACTAGGTGTATCTGGAGCTATACAACACATCGCCGGCATGCAGACGGCCGGCACGATCGTGGCCGTGAACACGGACCCGGATGCCTGGATCTTCCGGTTCGCCGATTTCGGTATCGTGGGCGACCTGTTCGAGGCCGTGCCGGCCATCATCGAGGCGCTGCCGGCGGCATCTGCGGAGGGGAAGAAGTGAATATGAAATCATATATATCATTGTCTCCGGCCCACGTCGCTGAACTGAGAACGATGCTCGGGGCGGAAAACGTCATCTGGGGCGACCCCGAGCGGCTCGATGCGTATGCGCGCGACGAGGCAGCCGAGTGCGGCGATGCGAAACCCCATCTGCCGGAGGCTGTCGTGAAGCCGGCGACGTCGGCGGAGGTGGCGGCCGTGATGAAGCTCGCGAACCGGGAGCGGATTCCCGTCACGCCCAGGGGCGCCGGCAGCGGCCTTTCCGGCGGTGCCGTCCCGCTGTTCGGGGGCATCGTGATGACGTTCGAACGCATGAACCGCATCGTCGAGTTCGATGCCGCGAACCTCACGATCACGGTCCAGCCCGGGGTCGTCACCAACGAGATCAACGCCCGGGTGCGCGATGCCGGCCTCTTCTACGCGGGATACCCGATGAGCCTCGAAACCTGCTGCATTGGCGGCAACGTCGCCGAGAACGCCGGCGGCGGCAAAGCCGTGAAATACGGGGTGACCGGCCGGTACGTGCTGGGCCTGGAGATCGTGACGCCGGCCGGCGAGATCGTGAAGCTCGGCGGCAAGCTCGTCAAGGACGTGACCGGCTACAACCTGATCCCGCTAATGGTCGGCTCGGAGGGCACGCTGGCCGTGTTCACCGAGATCACCCTGAAACTGATGCCCCTGCCGAAGGCGAGCACCGACCTGCTGGTCCTGTTCAAGACGCCCGCGGAGGCGATCGCCGTCGTTCCGAAGATCGTCGCCGAGGGTGGCATAATACCGACAGCAATAGAATTCATGGACCGCACCAGCATCGAGGCGTCGTGCCGGTATCTGAACGAGTCGCTTCCATGGGAGGCGTGCGGCGCGATGCTCCTGATCACGGTCGACGGCGCCGATCCCGCCCAGGTCGAGCGGGAATACGAGATCGTCGGCGAGCGTTGCCTGGCGGCCGGCGCGATCGAGGTGTTCGTGGCCGACAACGCGACGACGTCCGAGCGCGTCTGGAAGGTGCGCCGCAACATCGCCGAGGCGTTCAAGGTGCGCAGCCCGCGACAGAGCCTCGAAGACATCGTCGTCCCGATCGCCGCGATCCCGGCGATGGTCGACGGCGTCGAACAACTGGCCCGCGAGTGGGACATCGAGATTCCCTGCTACGGCCACGCCGGCGACGGCAACCTCCACGCGACGCCCGTGATGAACCCTGCCTGGACCGACGCCGAGTGGGCCGACAGGCTGCCGCGCATCCTGAAACAGCTCTACACGATCACCGCGGGCCTGGGTGGAACGCTGTCGGGCGAGCACGGCATCGGGCACAAGCGCAAGGAATACATGCCGATGGTCTGCCCGCCGGCATACATGGAGATGATGCGGGGCATCAAGCGCGCGCTCGACCCGGCCGGCATCCTCAACCCGGGCAAAATCTTCGACCTCGAGGATTGAGGCCCCGCAGAATGAACGATTCCCGTTCGCCCCGGGGTATCGGGGGGCGAGAGGCCGTTCACCTGAGCCTGTCGAAGAGTGCGGGGCTCAGCAGGCGGGCGGCCGGCCAGCCCAGACGACCCATTGGGTTCCTTTGCGCACGATCAAGCCAATGACGAGTTTGCCGAACGGTTGTCGGCCGATGGGGGTAACGTCCCTCTCGACGGAAAGGGGAGATGGGGAGAACATCAGCGATCGAGGCCGGCCTTGCAGGTTACGGAGCCTGTCCTGAACCCTGGTTGGTGGCGGTGAGGCGTTGCCATATCCCCGGTTCCCTTGGTGGCGATGACGGCAACGTTGTAACAGAACCAGCGCAAAAGAGGGATCCGGGCAAGAACCCACCGGTCGATCCGGTCCAGGTAATGGAAGGTGGAGGCCAGGGATTGGTGCTCCTGAACGATGTGTTTCCAGTATCGCACTTTGTTGGGGCTCAAGCGGTCGATCACAAACATCTTCATGAAAATGATCAGGGCGAAAAACCAGAAAAACTCGGTTTCGACCAGTGAAAAATGCTGTCCGACAAGACGAAGGTCGCCCTGCCGCAGAGGGTGCTCGTCGGAGGTTCGCACCTTGATGGCCAGTCTTCGATAGACGTTGATCAGTGGGTTGTAGCCCAAAGGATCCCAGGAGGCGAGCCGGCCTCCAGGTTTGAGCACCCTTCTCACCTCGCGCAGGCAACGATCGGCCTGCACATGATGCAGCACGTTGGCGGCGTAGACGATGTCGAAACTTCCATCTCTGAAAGGAAGCTCTTCGGCCGAAGCCTGCACCAGTTTCACCGTGGCTCCATAATGCCGGGCGACCTTGCCGGTCACGCCCAACATCTGGCCCGACAGGTCGAGGGCGGTCACCAGGGCTCCTTGCCCGGCCAGATACGCGGCTGTTTCTCCGGCTCCCGCACCGATGTCGAGCAATGCCTTTCCCCTGATATCGCCGAGCTGGCGCAGAAGAAACCGGTTCTCCGGCTGGGTCGCGGCTTCCATGGTTTCCCTGACCAAAACGGTCGACGGATCGAGATGATCGGCCCAGTCATCATGAAAGTGCCGCTCGGTGCGTCGGCTTGGAGTTTGGCTCATGGGGCGTCTCCTGGCGCAGGGGATGTCGATCGGTGAACCACCAGAAAAAGATCATGGTCGAACAGGATGCGAACGCCGGGTTCTTGCCGCAGATGCTGTCTGATCGCGGCAATCTCGGATGCGCTGACAACCGGAAAGGTGAGAGGAAGTCCGGGGACGATCACGTATTCTGCTTCTTGCCAGCCTTGCGGGAAAAACCAGAGATGTCGCCGCGCGAAAAAGCGGGGGGCGAAGATGTGCGGCACCGACAAGGAGGCGTGGGCCGGAATGGCCGCCTCGACCGGGCTGAAAAGGTGTCCGAGCGTCTCGGTCGGCGAACGCAGGAGCGTGTCGATCTGCGGCAGGACCGGGCTGACCAGATGCCCCCCCACGAGACAGGCCACGGTCAGCAACATCGCCAGGGCGCGCCGCCGAGGGTGCGAAAATGCCGGGAGCACGCACAGGAACAGGGCCACGGCGAGGGGGGAAGTATAATGATGACCGATCAGGCGGGTCTCCCCACCGTGGCTCAACGCATTCTGGGCAAGAAACGGGATGGTCGCGAGCCACCAGGTCGAGGGGAAGACCAGCGGCAGGAACGCGAGCGGAACGAACAGGGACAGAAGATAGACTCCGTTTTCCCACCGCAGGAGCGACTGCAACGCCTCTCCGGGACCGGTCAAAAGATGGTCGTAGCGCTGCATCATGACCCCGGGAACCGCGTCAGGCCTGAACAGCCCCAAACCATAGCGGATCACCAGGAACGGATAGGCGCAGAACAGGAGTCCGGCTATCAGGTAGAAGGCGCGCTGAGCCCTCTGTTGACGCGCAAAAGCGAAGCAGAGGAACCCGGCGAGGAGGCCGAGATTCTCGATGCCGGCCGTCAGCGTGAGAAGAGCAGCCATCGTCCAGCCGTGCCGCCCCAGGCGGAAGGTTAGGACCGCCAGCGGAAGAAGCAAGGCGGCGAAGTGCCGCGATGAATAATCGAAACCGATCTGAGCCCGCGCCAACGGGGGATACAAAAGAAAAGCGATCATCGCGCAAAGGCCCACGACTTCGTCTTTGTCAGCGGTTTGCCAGGCCAGGAATCCGATCAGCACAGCGCCCACGGCGTGGGCGGCATGCTGAACAACCGAAAGCAAAAGCGGATGCGACCAGAGCCGAAAGAGCCATGACAGCGCCGGCAGGGTCAGATTGAAATGCGTCCCCCAGATCAGTCGAGGTGATGTTCCCACCATATCCACGTATCCCGTGTATTCCCAAGGCCCACCGCTGTTGTGGAGATGCATCAGTTGACACCAGACCGCGGTGTCGATCCCGAGTGCCCGGCTTTCCCAGCGTATCCAGCTCAAAGAGCAGCAAAAGGCGAACCAGGCGATTGCCGAGAACCCAAGAACAAGAAAAAACACCCGGGCGTCGACACCGGAGTTGCCTGGAGAGCCTGCTGCCACCATGGGAGATTCGGAGGGGGGAAGATCGCTCCACGCAGACGACGATGTCGTCATTCCAGGGTTTCTTCGACCAGGAAGCGCGGACGATCCTTGACCTCTTGGTAGATGCGGCCGACGTATTCGCCGATGGTGCCCATAAAAATGGTCTGCAAGCCGCCGAGAAAGTAGATCGGCAGAACAGTCGAAGCCCACCCTTGCACGGCCCGACGGTTAAGCAGGGCTGTCAACACAACCCAGACCGACAGCACAATCGATCCCCCGAAGATGAGCATGCCGAGCAAGGCGATCAGCCGAAGGGGCTTGATGCTGAAGGAGGTGATCCCGTTGAGCGCAAAGCCGAGCATGGCCGGCAGGGAAAACTTGGTCTCCCCAGCTGTTCGCTCGTGCCGGTCATACTCGACGATTGCCTTCTTGAACCCGATAGCAGGGAAAACCCCGCGCAAAAAGAGATTGACCTCGCGATACTGCGAGAGAGCTTCGAGCGCGCGTTTCCCAACCAGGCGGCAATCACCATGATTGAAGATGATTTCCACTCCCATCCATTCCATGAGGGAGTAGAAAGCCAAGGCCGTGTTGCGCTTGAAAAACGAGTCGGTGTCGCGCCGCCGCCGGACCCCATACACGATCTCGCAACCGTCGCGGTGGAGGTCGATGAACCGTTCGAACACCGTCGGATCATCTTGCAGGTCGGCATCAATGGTGATGACCGTGTCGACCTGGTCTCGAACGGTAAGCATGCCGGCAAGAATCGCGCCCTGATGCCCGAAGTTTCGCGCCAGGCGGATTCCCTTGAACATCGGATCAGATTGGTGCAGATCGCTGATGAGGGCCCAGGTGCGGTCGTGGCTGCCGTCGTCGACAAAATAGATCGCACTCGTCTCGGAAGCTCGTCCGGACTGCTGAAGAGCCGTCAAAATGCGGGCAAGTTCGGCGGCACTGCGGGGCAAAATCGCTTCTTCATCGAGACACGGCACCACGATGGCCACCGTGAGCGGTTCAGGCCCACCCTGCGGCCCAGGCGCGGAAGGGTGGCGCCGGGCGTGGCCGGTCGGAGGAAGACTCCTCGCAACCTCATCGCAAAAGGGCTTCTTCACGAGCCTCGCCTCTTCTCGATCAATGCCGGCGCGCCCGCCTCAGACCCGGTGGAGCGGTTGCCGCAACCCATGTGTTTCGCAGCATCGATCCTGATGATCAACCGTTGCATGACGTATTTCCTCGCTCACGGCACCACATGTTTCGACTCTGTCCGCCGTCTTTCCGACAACGGCACTTCGGTCCGACATGGTGCGGGCCTTCTCCTGACTCCAGCATTGCTGAGTTTATCATACGAACAGGAGGATTCTCGCGCAAAAACGATTTTTTCGAGAATTTCAAACGCACTCTCAATCGTTTGATCCAGATCCAGGGCCACCGTGGAACGTGATCTGGCTTCGTCTGAGGACATGGGGCGTCGGAACTCCCTTCTTGCGCGCGGGTGTATGAAAAATCAGGGAAACATACTATCATTGGTTCCGGTCGGAGAACAGCACGGAAAGATTCTCACGAAAACCGGAAAAAGAATATATATGAAACTATTTTCAGGAAGCTCGAGCCGCGAGCTGACGGAAAAGGTCTGCCGTCTGCTGAAGACGGTGCCCGGCGCCGTGCAGACGCTGAGCTTCCCGGAAGGCACGCCTTCGTCAGGAACGGCGAGTCTGTGAAGAACAAGCAGGTCTGCGTCGTCCGGGCGATCGGCCTCGACGCGAACAACGCCGCGCGATCCGAGGAAGGCAGGAGGTCCGATGAACGGGCCCAGCCCCGGAATGGAAACCGCTGTATAAATATAATATAGGATAATATAATATGTCGACTGAACCCTTGCTGTTCGCTTTCGCGCTGACCCTGTTCGCGGGCCTCGCCACCGGTATCGGGAGCCTCCTGGCGTTTCTCACGAAGCGCACCAATACCGGCTTCCTTTCCGGGGCACTCGGCTTTTCGGCGGGCGTCATGATCTACGTCTCGATGCTCGAAATCCTGCCCAAGGCGCAGACCGCCCTGACCGCCGGGTTCGGTGAAAAATACGGGGAAATATATGCCGTGGCGGCGTTTTTTGCCGGCATGATCGGCACTGCGCTGATCGACCAGCTCGTGCCCTCGTTCGAGAATCCCCACGAAGTCAGAAACATCGAGGAGCTGGGCGAGGATTTCGAGTGCCCGGACGCATCCGAAGACTGTCCCGAAAAACCCGTCGTCGCCGTTCCGGCCGAGCCCGTCCGCAAACACGAGCTTCTGCGCATGGGCGTGTTTTCAGCCCTGGCCATCGGCATTCACAACTTTCCTGAGGGGCTCGCCACGTTCATCGCGGCCCTGAAAGACCCGACGATGGGCCTGGGCATCGCCGTCGCCATCGCCATCCACAACGTCCCCGAAGGCATCGCCGTTTCCGTGCCGATTTACCACGCGACGGGAAGCCGTCGCCGCGCCTTTCTGCTGTCGTTTCTCTCCGGCCTGGCCGAGCCGGTCGGCGCTCTCGTGGGATACTTCCTGTTCCTGCAGTTTTTCAGCGACGCTGTGTTCGGCGCCCTGTTCGGCGCGGTCGCGGGAATCATGGTGTTCATCTCGCTCGACGAGCTGCTGCCGACGGCCGAGAAATACGGCGAACATCACCTGTCGATCTTCGGCGTCGTCACCGGCATGATGGTCATGGCGGCGAGCATTCTCCTGATGCGCTGAACGCCGGCGCCCCGCTTGCCGTGTTCAGAGGCGGTGCTGAAGTTCCCTGACGAACCGCGTGAACCAGGCCTCGACCTCGGCGTTTCGCGGCCGGCCCAGGTGCACGCCTTTCTTGTACCATTCCACCGCCGCCATGACCGAGGTTCTGACCCCGTCGACACAGACGTCAGGTGTTTCGGCCGGCGCTTCCGCCGTCGCGACGGTGTGAAAAACGGCGGCAGCGGCGGGCGGTGCGGAAGCGGGTGAGGGCAGCGGGGACGTGGTCGCGGGAGGTTCGGCGATGCCCATCTCGCGGCGGAACTCGTTCGCCTGCTCGAGCATTTCGGCCGTGCCGTGGCTCTCGTCGACGATCATGTAGACTCTCAGTGGCTGACGTTGCCCCTTGACGCTTCGTTCCCCGCAGTCGTCGCAGGAAATCTCGCCCCCGACCTTCGCGTACGTCGCCTCGGTCAGAAAGATCATGCCCGGCTGGGCCATCGATTCCATACGCGCCGCTACATTCACGGCGTCGCCGAACACGTCCTCGTTCTTGACGAACACCGTTCCGGTGTTGAGGCCGATGCGGATCAGGATCTTCTCGGAGCTCGACCGGTTCAGCCCGATCAGGGCGCTTTGCATGCAGGTCGCGCAGCGACAGGCGGCGAGCGGGTCCTCGAAGGCGACCATCAGCGCGTCGCCGATCTTCTTGATCAGGCGGCCCTGGAACTCGGCGACGATCGGCATCAGCGTCTTGTCGTGCACGGCGAGGAGCGTCATCGTGTCGATCAGCTCCTTCTGCGCGGCCTTCTTTGAATAGCCGACGATATCCGTGAACATGACGGTCCGCTCGCAGGTGAACTTCTTCAGAAGCTGCTCGTCGAACTTCTTGCCGAGACCGGCATCGGAAAACCTCTTGGCGAGCAGGCGCTCGACGTTCGCGTCGGAGAACTTCTCGAGTTCCATCTTCTGGAGCCGGCTCTTGCGGAACATGTATTCCGACGGCGAAACGGTCTTCGCCTGGAACAGCCTGTCGAGCCGCGCGATCTCCTTCTCGAAGTCTCGCTCGATGAACTCCTCGGAAGACTGGATCGTCTCGATGCTTCGTTCTATCAGGAGCTTTTCGAGGTCCTCCCCGTCGGCGTGGAAGAGCTGGGGCAGTTTGAGCATGTCCTGGGCGGTCTCGAGCTCGATGGTGCATCCGAGCGGCGTCCGATGCCCCTTGACGGCCGTGATCAGCTGGCAGGGAACGGCGTGGACCGCGGCGGAAGACGATTTGAGCTGGTCGCGCAGGAACAGGATCAGCCGCTTCCCCGTGAGCAGGATCAGGAGATAGATCGGGCGCTCGACGAGGCCGAACAGGGCCGCATACACCGGCGAAATCGATTCCGGGTCGCGGACGTGCGAGAGCTGGACCAGGGTGGTGGCGGCGTTGCTGTCGAGCGACCGCCTGCACTCGCGGAAGGGGCCGAGCTGTTCGCTGAAGAAGCCGATGAACGCCCGGTCGAACGCTTCGCCCGGCTCCAGCAGACCGGCGAGAAGCTCCTGCGTGTCGGTTCGGAGGGTGTTCAGCAGCGCCGCCTGTTTCGGAAAACAGCCTTCCCAGGCGCCGTTCATCGATTCGGCCTGCCTGCCGCGCGCCTGCAGGTCGGACGCGAGTTTCTGGTAATCCCGCCCCTGTTGAGGCAGTTCGGCCAGCGTCGGCCCGCTTTCCTTCAGCTCCGGGAAGCGTTCGGCGACCTTCGCCCGGATCTCGTCCGTGGAAAGGCCCTTCAGATCGATGAAGTAGGGCTGGCCTGAGAAGGCCTGGCTGACGAGTTTTGCGGCCAGGCGGACCTGCTGGTCGGCGTCGGTCAGCGCGTGCAGGGCAAGCAGGTAATCCTCTTTCCGTCGGGTCTGGTCGGATTTGATGTGCATCAGGGCTGCCTGTTTCGCGGCCAGATCCATTGCGTCGAACGCTGAAATTTTCATCCGGATTCCTCTCTTCCGACTCCCGAGCCTGTATGGGTGCCATGGTATCATGGACACCGAAATCGATGCACCCGCGCCCGGGAGTTTCCGGTGACGACGGGCCTGGGAGAGGATCGTATGCCTGATGACGTGATGCATTTCCGACGGAAGGCACCGGCATTCCTTGCCCTGCTGGCTCTGTCCGTCTGCCTTCCGGACGGTGCGCCGGCGGGGGCGGCTCCGTCGAAAAAGAAGAAACGGCCGCCCGTCGTGCGCTCCACTCCGGCCTCCGAGCCTGTTTTCCTCGAAAAGGAGCCGCCCGCCCCCCTCGATCTTGATGCCCTCGTGGCGGATCTCGAGAAGAAACTCGCCGCCGCGAGCGATGCCGCCGGCATCCGGGCCGAACTTGCCGGGGCCGTCGCACGGCGGGCGTCGAACTGGGCCGCCGCTTCGGAATCATCGGGAAAAGAACGCCAGATGCAGCTTCTCGCGGAGTTCCGCCGCGCGATCCAGCTCTCACCGGAACTGTCGGAGGCATGGCTTGCCTACCTGAGTTTCCTGCTCGCCCGTGCCGACCAGGCCTCCGTCGCCGCCGCGGAAGCCCAGGGAGCGCTCGACGTGCTCATTCCGCGTTTTTCCGGCGGCCTCTCCCCCGACTGGAAAAGCGTCGTTGAACGGCTCGAAAAGCTGTATGCGACCTACGATATGCCGTTGTTCAGGGCCCAGTGCCTCGAACTTCTCGCGCGGGGCGGCGATGCCGGGGCCGCATCCGCCTCGAAACTGCTTCTCATCGCCCGGGAAACCGCCCTCCGTCGTGTTCCCGATGTTCTGAGCCGCCTCGACGCGTCGCTCAGCATCGGTGATCTTGCCCAGGCGCAGATTCTCCTGAACGGCCTCGAACGGCTCGACCCTGCCTTGGCCTCGCTTCCTGCCTTTCGGCAACGGCTTCAGACGGCCAGGCGGGCGGAAGATCTCCTGACATCGGCGTTGCGGGCGATGCGCGACGGTCGGCCCGCGCTGGCTCGCGATCTCTGTACCCAGGCCCTCCGGCTCGATGCCAATCATCCGCAGGCCCGATCGATGCTTGCCAGGCTCTCCAGCACGGGGGTCGCGACGGCGGCCGCGACTGTCGGGCTGAAGGCTCCCCGCCGGGACGCTCTGGCGGAAGAACTCGTTGAAAGACTCGTTGCCGCCGACCGGCGCGACGACATCCTGGCCGCCCGCCAGGCGCTCAGGGAACTCGTCGCCCTCGGCGCGGCAACGCCCGCGCAGACGACGCGGCTTCAGTTGATCGAGCAGGAGCTGCTCGAGTCCCGCTTTCTCGTTTCTCAACGGTTTGACGAGGCAAAAAGCCTTTTCGACGCCCGCCAGTGGGAAAAACTGCGCCGGCTGCTGAATCGCAACCCTGCGCTCGGCAACTCGACCGACCGGGTCATCCGGGTCTGGGAGATGGGCCTGATTGCCGACAGCGAACTGGGCTGGAAGGATTCCGACACCCTCATTGCCGAAGCCGACCGGCTTGCAGAGAAGGCGCCGAAAAGCTTCTGGCCGCCCTTCGTGAAAATGCGCGTGGCCATGAGCCAGACCCGGTATCCCGACGCGGAAAAGGAGCTCACGGCGGCACAGGCGATCGAGCCGAACAGCCCCTTCCTGACTTGGCCCGGCCGTATCCTGTGGGTGTGGCGCCACGGCTGGAAGTTCGTTCCGTTCCTCATGCTGGTTGCCATATTCCTGCTTGGCCGGAGCATGCACGTGTTCTTTGCCTGGTGGGAACGCTTCTACTGGAGTTGGATCGCCGTCGTCGCCAGGGTCTTCCCGGGGCTCGCCCTCAGGTCGCTCGAAAAGCGGTTTTCCGCCGCGCGTGAGACCGATGACAAGCTGCGACTGTACCGACTTCTCGCGCGGTGTGCCTTCGCGACGGGGCATGCCCTCAAGGGAATCCGGTATGCCGAACTGGTCCTCGAAATCCAGCCTGCCGATCCCGATGCCGTCGGGATGCTCGGTCGGCATTACCTGAAACTGCCCGCCCAGACGCCGGAACAGTTCGCGTTTGTCGTGAAATACGCCGCCGGCCGCCTCGATGACCGCGAGCTGGTCGAAAAGACCGGAAAGGCCGTCCTGGCCGGAAGGCCCGTCACCCCCGAGGTGCTGCCCGTGCTGGGCCGCTACCTGGCGCATTTCCCTCAGGACGAGGCGATGGGGCGGCTTCTCGGCGAGTATTACCGGACGGCTGACCCGCGGGATCTGACGTCTGAGGCGATCGATTTCCTCGAGAAAGCCTGGCACAAGAACGGTTCAGAAGAGGTCTGGTATGTGCTTCTGCGGGCATTGATGATGCGGGGCCTGTTCGACCGGTTCGAACACCTTGTCGCCGCAGCCGCAGCGGAGGGAAAAGCCGGCGAATGGTGGCGGCTGTTTGACCTGGCCGGGCGCCAGACGGAAGACGAACTGCATCCGATCGTGACGTCCCTTGGTGGAATGGACAGACAGCGGGCGGGGGACGCCATGCAACGGGTGCTGGCCCTGCGCTTCGTCCCGAAACAACACGTTCAGCAGCTCGCCGGGGCCCTGGACGGCCACGTCCTGTCGGAGGATGTCGGAACGCGCTACCACGCGCAGAAAGCGCGCGATCATCTCCGGTCCCAGGCGATGAAGACCGAAGCGTTCGCCATGGCAATGTCGCGCCTGATGCCGGCGCCACCGTCTTCGCCCGATGCAGGGGCTCAGCCCGAGCCGGAATCCGCTCCGACCGCCGTGGAAGCCCGGTCCGTCGAAGAGCCGCCCGCACCAGCCGTGGAACCTGTTCCAGACACGGAGCCCGTTCCAGCCATGGAAATAGTCTCTGCCGCGGAGCCCCAGCCGGCGATATCCGATGCTCCCGGCGAAGAGGCGCCTTCTTCTGTCGCAGAGTTGCCGGTTTCCGGCGTGCCAGCTGGTGGCCCTGTTATGGATGTGAAACTCGTGACACCTGAGGCGGCAGAACTTGCTGCGCTGGCGCATGTCGAAGAGATCGTGCTCCCTGACGTTCCTCCCGCGATCGAGGGCGGCGGATTGTTCGACGATCTCGATGCGGTTGCAGGAGTTCCGGCTGCTTCTCCGGAGATCGTCCCGGCTGACGACGGCGCCGAAGACCTGTTTGCCGGTCTCCCGCCGTTCCCGGTTGCGACGATTGTCGGAGAGCCTGAACGGGCAATGCCGGATATCCCCGCCGCGCCTGTCGATGAGTCGGCAGGTTCGCTCGGGGAGGATATCGGGAAGCTTCCCGATGCGCCCGAGTTGCCCGATATTTCCAGGCTTGCCGAGGCATCGACGGCCGGCGATATTGTATACTGGAAAGAATATATATCCCGCCCGCCTTCTCGCGAGGCTCTCGAATCCCTGCCGAAACTGCTTGCCCGGCTGCACGCGCCGGAGCTGGTCCCGATCTGCGCGGACCTCCTCGCGTCGCCGGTGCCGCGGGTGCGTGCGAACGCCGTGGAGGCCCTCGCGGAAAATGCATGCAGGGAGGCGATTCCCGTCCTGATCTCCCTGCTCCGTGACGACGACAACCGCGTCAAAGCCAATGCGATCAAGGCAATGTCGACGTTCGGCCCCGAGACGATGCTCGAGGAGCTGCGGGGAATGATCGAAGACCCCCGCGTCGAGATGCGCGATTCCGCGACCTACGTCCTGAAAGGGATCCGGGGGGAGGAAGCGGCCGTACTCCTGGAGCACCTGCTTCGCGACGGCTCGCCGCTCGTGCGTTTCAATGCGATCCGGTCGATGGCGGTCCAGGGTGATCTGGGGAACACCCAGCGGCTGATGGAATACCTGCCGGAAGTGGCCGATCCCGAAGAGCGCGACCTGCTGTTCAAAGCCATCTCCCAACTCCAGAAGCAGGGCTGAGAAACGTCAGTGTTTCCCGGTTCTGTCTTGCGCGAAATATGTGGTATGTGTACATTTCGAGAACGCAATCTTCCGTGATGCTGACGGAGACGGATACATGGGACGGAAAGAGATCGCTGAAAAAATAGCTGCCGGTACAGTTCATATCACGCGGCATGCGTACGAGCAGATGATCGCCCGGGGCATCTACATCAAGCAGGTGCATGAGGCGATCGTGAACGGGCGGGTCATGAAAAAGTGGGCGGACCGCGGCGGCGACCGCCTCGCCATCGTGGGCGCGCGGTTCAACGGCGACGTCATCAAGGTCATCGTGAAGGATAGCGACGTGCCGCGGGTCATCACGGTTTGCTGGCCCTACGAAACCGGCGATTGAGCCGACTTCCGGCCGGGCTCAGGAAAAGAGCAACTGGACGAACGCCTGCAGGAAGACTTCCTTGAGAAGCACCAGGAAGCCGGGGAGAGCGATCAGCAGCAGGGTGCCTGCCGTTCCGTAGCCGGAAAACGGCCATGTGGGCATGTCTTCGATCGTCCGAACGATGTTCCGCCTTCGGCTGAACATCTCGAAATCGGTCTCGGGTGAGTCGGGGCGCAGGCGGGTTTCGATCTCGTCGAGACGCTTTCGCGCCTCGTCGAGCAGCCGCTGGCGGCGCACGTCCAGCAGTTTGTGGACCTCCCACTGCGGATAGGTGAAATACAGCAGCGGGGCCAGCGAGGCGAGGCCCAGCAGGCCGAAAAAGATCACCACTTCGATGAACAGCGGGTCTTTCACGAGCAGGGCGATCTGCTCGGCGAGCCCCAGCCCCGGCCGCCATCGCAGGAGGGCATACGCCGGCCACATCATGCCGTTGTACGTGTAGAGCAGATGCAGGGTGTAGATGATGATGACGCAGAAGCTGAAATGAATCGTCGCCAGCACTGCAACTTTCAGGTAAAACCGGCTGAGCAGGATGGTCTCGGCCCGGCCGAGTTTTCCCGATGCGATCTCATGGGCGATGCGTTTGACGAGCTCCGTATATCGGCCGCTCAGGACGGTTGCGTTGAGCACGAAAAAAAATCCGATCAGCAGCCAGGCGGAAAACAGGATATCGACGTGGGTTGTCGCGAAGGGGCTGAACTCCCTGGCGGTCACGTACCGGATCGAGATCGCCAGGGCCCCGAGCAGGAACGGCCCGGGAACGAGCCAGCGCCAGTCATGGAACCGGTCGCGGAGCTGCCCGAGAACATCCGCCATGTCGGGATGGAGGCGCGACAGGTTCGCCACCAGGCGTCCGAGCAGTCGCGCGAGGAACAGGCTGATCGCTCCGGCCGCGGTGAACGCCGTCACGAGCGTCATCTCGTGGTTCCAGTAGCATGGATTGCCCGGATACAGGATCGAGCGGACCGCGACGAGGGCCAGCCAGAGGGCGGGACTGAAAGCCAGCGTGGCGGCCAGGGCCGAGGAAAACCGGGTGAAGCACCACGACCAGGGGGCGACCAGCCCGGTCTCGTCCGGAGCTGGTTCCGGTGCCGGAACCCCCTGCGTCTGCGGTCGCGCCGATGCGCCTCGGGGGGGAGCGGACGGCTGTGGAGCCGCTCCGGTTTTCGGGCCGGCCCCGGCAGACGTTATCGGTTTCGTTCCGTTTTTCTTTCGCTTCGACACCCGAAAAGTGTATCGGGCCAGGAGTCGCTTGTCCATAGTATACTGGTGAGACGGCGCATTTTTCCGCGACGTCCTGCGCCGGCCGTCCGATCTTCGCGCCGGAACCGATATGAGACGAGCATGAGAGACTTCACATGAGAAAAATATATAAAATATTATATAATATTGCCCTTCCGGCCTTTTTCTTGGCTTCAAGCAGCATCAACTAATATTCGCCGGTTGTCCAGGCGAAGGCTTTCGTGGCAGGGCATGTTCGAGGAAAAATACTGATAGGTATTATCAACTTCGCCCGCTGTTACGGTATTCCGACTCCGGAGGATTGACTGCATGGACAGACATATGACGAGGCCGACTATGCGTTCCTGTACCTGCCGCGCGAGCGCCCGGGCGGTGATCCTGCTGGTCTGGCTCGCCCTCCTTGCCGGCTTCACCATGCCGGTTGGGGCAACGCCACCGCTCGCGACGTCCGGCCCTGACGCCCGGTACCTTTACGAGTGTGGCTTCATGCTTCTTCGGTGCAGTGGCATCAACATGATTCGCGGGTTGGGGCTGACGAGGTCGCAGTTGCTGAGACTGCGCGAAATTGCCGCCTTCATCGATGCCGTCTCGCCGGCGCCGGATATCCGCGAACGGCGCGATCCGAAATGGGGCCCCGTCATCGGGACGTTCCTGCGGCTCGAGCGGGTGCTGAGGTCGGGAGCGCCGATTCCCGAACCGCTTCGAAACGACGTGTATGCCGCGCGGCGTGCGGAGTCCGACCTGATCCGCTCTGGCTTGCGATACGAACGGAAGGCGGTCCCCTTCAGCTGTGGCAGATGCCATGGCGAAGCCGGGGAGTCGCGATGGAACAAGATTCCCTGGATCAGTCTCGTCGCGAACCACCCCGGAATCGTGCGCGAACGCTCGCTTTCTCACGCCGTGGCCCCCTACGGGCTCGTCGGGTATCTGGCTGTGGCCTGGCACGCGAAACGGGTCGACGAGATCCTCCAGGAGCCCCAGAAATATCTCGTCTCGAGCTTTTCCTGCTGCCTGATGCCCCCGAAAGACATCTTCGATCCCGTCCGGATCGGCCAGGCCGAGGAGAGCGACTGGGAAGCCCCTCTTCTCGACCGGATCCGCAACGCCTCCGCGATCACCCGGCCGTTCATCCGGTTCGCCGCCCGGCGCTTCCTGCTCAAACGGCAGCGCCTGCTGCATCCCGGCCTGTCACGAACCGACGAGAGCGCCGCCCTCGCCCGCATCAATGCTTCCATCGACGAGGCGATCTCCCTCGGCGACGTCGACTACGCCCTGCGAAAGCACGACCTGGCGGTCCGACTCCGCGGCGACGCGGAACACCCCCTGCTGAACGCTGCCGCAAAGCGGTTCAAGACCGCCACGTTCCTCCTGATCCCCGGCTCCACCGCCATCTACGACGACCTCCTCCGCGAAACCCCCGAATGAAATCTTCGTTGGAATAGCTTGGAGCCATCAACGATTCGCGGTAAACGGTTCGAGGTCGTTCTTCCCTTCGTGGGCATCGTACCAGCGTCGGGCGGGTATCCGCTCGAAAACGTCGGTGGAGCGGGAAGCGTTGGGCCAGATTATTTCCACCCGGTCGACGATCGCGTGGTCGGCAAGGCCGAAATGAGCTTCCTGTGCGTCCTGGTGACCGCAGTGGCCCTGCCCGCCGAATATTTCGCGGGTCTGGGTGACTCCCCCGACGGTGACCCGGATCAGTGCGCCAATCCCCTGGGCGTTGGCGAATCCGCGGCCCTTTCCGTGAAGCCGGAAGCCGATCCAGGAGTTGCGGTTTCCGATCTCGTTCCGGAACAGGGACAGCCGGAAGGGGCGTGATTGGACCTGTTCGGGAGTCAGCCGCATGTTTGTGGTTCCGACAACGATGTCGAGGTCTCCGTCCCTGTCGAAATCGGCGGTCGAAGGTTGGGTCGGATTCATGATTCCGATTCCGGCGGAAGCGGTCACATCGGAGAACCGGTGATCCGGGGTTTGCCGGAACAATCTCAGAATCTGGCGATCGGGGTAATCGCTCGAGGCGAGCAGGAGGTCCGGAAGCATGTCGTTGTCGTAATCGAGCCAGGTGGCGTGGAGGTCCCCCTGGTTCCATTTCGGATGCTCATGGCGGCGGTCGATTCCCCGGTTCTGATCGCGGGTGAAGACCCATTCCGGTCCCGCGTTGACCAGAAGGCAGGACAGATCGCTGGAAGGCCCCGCCCAGGAGTGGGTTATTTCCGAAAGGAAGACGTCGAAATCTCCGTCGTTGTCGAAATCGGCGCAGGCGGCATCAAAGGTGTTCCCGTTGGAGCGGTAGGGGAGTTCCGGCTCCCGGCCCGCTCCGGTGGGGTAGGTGCCGTCGCGCAGGTCATCCCCGTCGAAATGCGTCCTTTCGCCCGCATCGGAAAAGGTTCCGTCGCCGTTGTTCTTCCAGAGAATGTTCCATTGTCTTCCGTAGGCGCAGACGAGGATATCCTCCCAGCCGTCGTTGTTCCAGTCGCAATGGGAAGCTCCGTATACCGGCCGGCTGGAACTCCTGGAACCCGGTTCGTCGCTCAGGAGGATTCCTGCCGAGGCCGTAACGTCGGTGAATGAGCCGTCCCCGCTGCCCTTGAACAACCGGGAGGGATAACAGGAATTGTCAAATCCGTAGCGGCGGTACCAGTTTCCAACGAACAGATCGATGAGTCCGTCCCTGTCGAAATCAAGGAAACATGCCGCCGCGACGGTGGCCGGCCATGAGCCCGGTGTCCCGTCTGCGGCGGGCGAGAAACCCCCTTTGCCAGTATTGAGCATAAGGGAACTCCGGAAGCCGTGGTCGGGAACCGCCATCAGGATGCGCCCGTCCGGCCCCGCCAGCGGTGCGCCGTCCGAAGCCGCCCGGGGTTTTTCGAAGTCGCAGGAAACTCCGCAAAACAGATCGGGGAACCCGTTGTTGTCGGCATCGCCCGCCAGCAGGAGTGAGACGGGGCGTTTCCCGCCGGAATGGATCGCCGATGAAGCGGTCATATCCGAAAACCGGGGAACTCCCGAAGCGGCTTCGCAGCGCAGAAGGACCACCCCGTCCGACGTGGGTGGGTTGGAAACCAGAAGAACCAGGTCCTGCCAGCCGCCCGCGTCGATATCCACCCATTTGCAGCGGGTCGCATTCAACCACCCCAGGCCGGCCTCCGGGGCGACGTTGCTGAAGTCGGAACCCCAGAGCGATCCGGTGACCATGCACAGAAGAATGGAAAGAACCGGACCGGCGGTTCTTTCGAACCCGGGAATGAACAACCCGGACGGAAAATATTGTTTGTACAATCCTTGAAAAAGAATGATCATGATTTTATACATGTTAATATATCATTTTCTGATGAGAAGCGACGGCCAAGAGTCAGGGCAAAAGCCTGCGACTACCCGGCCCGGATCTTGCCGAAGCCGCTCCAACTCCGAAGCCCCTGCCAGCTGTCCAGGCCACTGTGTATCCCCCTTGGCAAGCACATTCCTCCAAAATCGGCAAAAAAGCAGCCCTTGACATCAAAAATCCAAGCGGAAGCCGGCAGGCGAGTGTTTCGGAGTGCCCTTCAGGGAGGGGTGGTCAGGACGACGAGGATGGTTCCTCCGAGGATCGCAAGGGGGTAGATGATCTGGAAAAGCCAGTCCAGTTTCATCGCAAGATCGACCTTTCCGGTCTTCGCGTAGTTATTGGCGACGACGGTCTGAACGAGCGCCGAGAAAATCGTGACGTAGAAGAGGATGAAAATCTTGTCGGAGATCACGAGGTAACCGACCGCCGGAAGGGCTTCCGCCTGGGACATGTGCAGAGCGACCGCGGAAAGGAGGGAGGTCACGCAGATCCCGCACTGGGCCTCGAATTCCTTCGCGTTGATGAAGAAGACCATGTAGGCCATCCCGGCGATCACCAGCAATGGGATGATGAACTTGATCATGTGCGGGATGAAAAACCGGCCGAGTTTCACCTGGAAAGTGAAGCGGGAGTAATGGGAATTCCGGTCGGAATTGATTATCGTGGAATCCCCGAAATTCGTGTCGTAGTGGTGCACGTCGGTGAAAGCGTTCGTGCCCTGGATCTGCCAGTCGGGAACCTGGACGTCCGCTTCGACCCACTTCCGCGAATCCGGGATATCCGGGTCGGGAACGAAGACCACGCGATGGATTCCCGATTCCTGATCCTCGAGGATGATGGGAAGGGTTTGGGTGTCGAAAGGGTAGGAATGGAGCTTGAAGCGGCCTCGAAAGGTCCCCTTGATCCGTTGTGAGGCATACTCCTTTCCGCTGGCGAGAGTTTCGGAAGCCAGTTTGGTGGCCGTCTCGATGGTTCCGTTCATGAACTCCACCTTTTCGGGACTCCATTCCAGGTCCGGGTTCCGGGCCCACTTGTACCAGATGTAGAAATCCGCGTAGAACTGATTTTCCTTCAGATCGAGCTTGGCGATGTCGATGATGTAAAGCCCCACCTCCACCTTCATTGGGACGGATTCGGCCGAGGATGCTGGTTGTCCTCGCGAAGCGGTTCCCCAGGCGATGAGAAGCAGGGTCAGGATTATCACCGGGCCCAAGGACGCTGCGGTCCTTGCGGTCACGGTTCCGGCCTTCACCCTGGGTGTCTCGGTCCGGAGTTCTCCCAGAGCGGGTCCCTCGAAACACTCGGCCGCAGGTGTACCGCAGGGAAGGGGGCCTCCCGAAGCGGAAGGGGGCTCGAATGGAAGGATCGGGGGAGGGAATCGGGTTGTCGGCACGGTCGATGTCTCCGATGTGAACTCCCCGATTATACCCCATGTCCGGGTTTAATCAATGCCCGGACCCAGATCGCAGGAAAGCGTGGGCCGGTCCATCGGGGTTGCGCCCGTTGCATACCGGGGTGGCATCTGCTAGCATACGAGGCACCCCCCCCCGCGATTTCAAAGCGGAAAGGGAGTCCCATCCGTTCTGGCGAAGGAATGAACGTGGAAAAACAACCTGCCTGGAACGACCTGATCCAACAGAAGATTTCCCTGATGCCCCCGGAGTTGCAGCCCCCCTGGAAAGACCTCGCGCGGGCGGTCGAAAGCCGCAACGAAAAGCGGGTGGAGATGAGCCTTCAGAAAATCGTCTCCAGCGATTCCTTCGCGAGCCCGGAAAAGAAGGAACACGCCCTCTTGTTCGCCCAGGTCCTTTTCCTGTGCGTCAGGGAGGCTTACGCATCCCCGGTAGCCGGGCAGTTCGAGATGTATACTTCGCTCCTGCCGGTCTTCACCGAATTCCTTTCCAGGCAGGCGAGACATCAGGAGCTCCGGGAGTTCCCGAAATTCCTTTTCGTCGCGGGGGAGCAATTCCTGCTCATCCACTTCGATTCGAAAACCGGATCCGAGGTCCGTTTCGACAACTTCTACGAGTTCCACCTTCAGAACCTGCGGGAATTCATCAATTCTCCCGGTTTCAAGGGCTGGCGCGCACAGGACGGAGTCGACGAGTTCATCCGCATCTGTATCTCCCGGTGGATGGTCCATCTGGCACACTTCGCCCGGAACCGGCGGGACAAGCCGTTTTTGAACCTTCTCGACGTTCTCATGCTCATATTCAAGACGGCGGTGGAATTCCATCCGCTCCTGCAGGGTCTCGCGCTCGTTCTTCCCTGTGCGAAGAAGGCCTTCCACTTCCTGTATTCACAGGCTGACGATCCGGTGATGAAGGTGTTCCAGCGAACGAAGCAGAGTTCCCATCTCGACTTCCACGACACCATCGGCGCCTGGATGCAAACCTACAACCTGGGGGGGCTTCCCGACGTTCCCCGCGCGAGCGAAACGGAGGAGTCTCCCGAGCTGACCGTTCCCTTCGTTTACCGTTCCCTTTTGGAGGAGGTCCTGGGCGACGACAACATCTCTTCCGAGGAAGAATGGGCGATCAAGAACATCCGCGATTTCCTCGATATCTCCAACGAGCGGTACCACCGGATTTTCGAGCAGGTCCAGGAGGGACGGAGGCTGAACAAGATTCTCGCTCTCGACCGCGATTTCTCTCCCAGGGAATTTTTGAAGAAAATCCTGATCAAGACTCTGGAGGACGGGGTTATCACGGAGGAAGAGCGGAACATCCTCGGAAAGGTTGCCAACGCCCTCCTGCTCAACCAGGAAACGCTGGCGGCGGTTTTCAATGAGGCGAAGGCAGCCTTTCAGAGCGGGGAAGCCGTTTCCCCCGGGAACTACAACCTCGAGACCCAGCGACTCCACGACGTGGTCCGCTCCATCGCCATGGAGGAACGTATCAGGGCGGTCCTGGTTTCGGATCGGGGAATGAAGACCTACCAGAAAGCCGGAAAAGCCCTTTTCGCCCTCAAGCAGAAAGCCGCCGGCCTGGGCGGGGAGAAAGGTGTCCAGGCTCTGGGCCAGTGGGCTGTCGGGGCGTTTTTTTACGAACCCCAGGTCTACCTGTATCCCGCGATCGTTCTGTTCGTCGAATCGTCGAACATCCACACCATCAGGGCGCAATTCAAGGGATACCGGATCGATATCGCCTTCCTCGAGGATGTCCAGGGGCATCGGGGGGAGGACGTCCTGATCCAGGACCGCCCGCTCCTGCGCATCTTCAACGACGGACTCGAGACCGAGATCCCCTTGCAGGGAATTCTGGTCGGGGATTCGCTCCAGAGCTTCATGGAGGGGCTCGAGGAGGTGAAGGGGAAGTTCGCGCTCATGGTGATGCACCATTCCAGCATGGGGGCGGTGCTTGCCCTCCAGAAGGCGGGCCATCTGGACTTTTCGGGGAATTTCGCGCTCGGCCTGAGGCATATGGCGGAAGGGAAGTTCCAGGAGGCGGTGACCCTCTTCTCGATGATCCACCAGGGATTCCCCGATCGCCACGAGGTCTTGTACAACATCGCAAAATCCTACGAACTCATGTTCCTGGCCAACCCCGGTGACGCGGCAAGCAAGCTGAAGGCGATGGAATTCTTCAAGAAGGAGCTCCAGCTCAACGCCGGTTCCGACAAAGCGATGCGGGGGATCGCCGGAATTTTCGCCCACGATCACAATTTCGACGAGGCGTTGTCCTGGCTCAACAGGGCCCTGGAATGTGCTCCGGGAAGCGTACCCAACCTTTTGGGCCTTGTAGAGGCATCCCTCGCGAGGGACCAGGAGAAGGGGATCATTTTTTCGGAGGTTCCCGACTATTTCGTCAGGTTCCTGGGGGAGGCCTTCCACCTCTCCCCGCTCCATCCGGGGGTTCTGGAACTGATCGAAAGAGGGAACAGCCTGTTCGGGGCCGACCTGGCCCGGCAGTTCCGGAGCCAGCCCGTCCAGACCCTTTTCCAATAGGATTGGGCCGGAAGGCGACTCTGAACGAAGCAGGAGGAATCGAGCATGAGTGTTGAGAGGTTTGCGTGCAAAACCTGCGCAGCGCCGATTGGCTTTGACATCAAAGTGGCCAAGTGGAAGTGCGAGTATTGTGGCAGCGAATTCGAGAAGAATGAGATCGAACAGCAAACCGGGAAGGCTGACGGCGTCGAGCTGAACGAAGATTTGTCGGTCGAGATTCCCGAACTCGACGAATATCGCTGCAATGCGTGTGGCGCGCAGATTCTGACCGAGGGAGAAACCGCTGCAACCTTCTGCATCTACTGTCGAAGTCCCTCGATCATCAAATCGCGCTTTTCCGGGGATTTCCGGCCGCGGTATCTCATCCCGTTCAAGATTACCCAGACGGAGGCCCGGCAGGTCTACTTTCGCTGGATTCAGAAGCGCTTCTTTGCCCCGAGCGAGTTCAAGAATGCCAGGGAAGTCAACAGCATCCGCGGCCTTTATGCCCCGTATTGGCTGTTTGATTGCGGTGCCTCGGGGTTCGTCATCGGTGAGGGCAGGAACACCAGAAGCTGGACCAGCGGCGATTATCGGTATACCGAGACCAAGCATTATTTCATCAAACGATCTGGGTTTTCGCAGTATGAAAAGATACCGGTCGACGGCTCGAAAAACCTTGATGATGAGCTCATGGAAGGGATCGAGCCGTTCGATTACGGCGGACTGAAGGATTTTGCGCTCGAGTTCATGTCCGGCTATCTGGCCGAACGCTATGATGTCGACCAGACCAAAGCCGCCAGAGCGATGGAGCCACGGGCCAGGAAATATCTCCAGACAACCCTCGAGGAATCGGGCCAGCGCTATGACTCGGTCACCTTTCAATCGAGCCACATCAGCCTCAACAACGTGAAAGCGGCGTATGCGATGTTGCCGATCTATGTGCTGACCAACATCTACCAGAAGAAAAAGCATACGTTCATGATCAACGGCCAGACCGGAAAAACGTATGGAGAAACGCCCTACGACAAGGGAAAGCTCGTTGTGTTTTCGCTGGTGACGTTTCTGGCGTCCTGGGTCGTGGCATTGATAGGAGCAGTTTTCCTTGAAGCATATTGAGCACATTGTCGGTCGATGGCTGGTGTTGTTCGTGTTGTGCGGCTTGTTGCTGCCGCTGGAAGACGTTTACGCGCGGCCGGAAGGCATACCAAAGCCAGGAAACCCCGGTTCCTCCGTGGCCGTGAAGAACTCGGGAAGGATCGCCGAGTTGGCGCCACAGGCGCTGAAAACGGCATCTGGGGCCAAGCGAAGAGTCTTTGATGAAGCCGGACTCATGAGTGAATCCGAGCGGGATTCGGTTCAGGCCGAACTCGACAAGGTTTCTCGCGAGCTTGGGTCCGAGTTTTATGTCATGGCCGTGAAAACCCTGAACGGCCTCACCGTGGAACGATATGCGGAAGATTTTTTCCGCAAATACAGGCTCGGCACGTCCGACGGCACCGGTGCCATGCTGCTCCTGGCCATGCAGGAACGGGACATCCGGTTCGCGACCTTTGGGCGGGCCATTCCGCTCTATCAGCCCTTTGCCGACCGCATCCGCTCGCGAGTCACACCGCACATGACGGCCCGGAGATACCACGATGGCTTCGTCCTGTTTGCGCAGTCGATGAAGCCGGCCAGTTTTTTCGACAAGATGATGCTGGCAGCCCGCACCTGGAAACCCCTGGCGGTCGCTCTGGTGCTGACGCTGGTCATCGTCGGCTTTCTCGCCTGGAATCATCGGGGAGCGATCACCGTCAGCAGCATGACCTACGCAGTGCCCGGCGCCTTTCGCCTGACGTCTTCCGAGGATCGCTATTTGCGCACCACGACCTCCAAATCCAAGATCTCCAAATCGTCGAGCAGCAGTGGTGGCGGCGGCGGCAGCAGTGGAGGCAGTAGCGGTAAATTCTGAAAACCACCGTTTCTAACGCTCATGGTTTTCGACAGCGTCCGCCAGCCTGGAACCAGCTCCTCACCTTGGCCGGCGCATTCAGTCGGTGGAATAAGGACAAGTTGAACCACGGTCCATTTCCATCGGCTGTCAGAGGGGTGGGTACTTCTCTTCGGATCAGGGCTCTGCATGATTTTGACGTCTCGGTTCGATCGAAAGCCGTTTTCGTGCACACCGGTGATGACAAACGGAGGCGCGAAGCTGAGTTCATGCCATGCGGAACACGTTGAAAGTATAATAAACCTGGAGGTATAGAAGTATGTCTTCGACATATTCGGTTTTCTACTGCAGAAAAGAGCCTGCGGGGCAGTTCGCTGAGGTGGATCTGTCGCCTGAATCGCCGGAGTTCGATGATAAAGATCTGAGCGCATTTTCAAAAGATCACGGCGAGGTCGTTTACATGGCCGAGCAGGAAAATGTCGGTTTCATCCATTACGAGCATTGGAACCGTGGCGCATTGGTCAGAAGGCTGAAATACAACGACGATTACGCATGGCTTTCCGCAGATGGAGAGCCTGAACCATGGGAGACCGATTCATTGTTCACGGCCGAGAACCTTTCGAAGACGTTGCAGGGGTATGACCCCGAAATGCACGAAAAGATCAGGGAGACCTGGAACAGAAAAATCATTCGAGCCGGCGACTCGTTTCCCGTCCTGGGGCCGGTGGATATCATCCGGATCCTGAGGCAATATTGGAAAGTATAATAAAATTCTGGCCGGAACATCCGATGCGCCCCTGAATCCGGTGCGGGGAGAATGCGTTTGGTATACTGCGTGGGAATCGCGCCGGCCTGAGGGCGGCGATGAACGAAGGAGAGGTCTCATGAAGAACCTGCTGTTTGCCCTGTTGATGATTGCGGCCCTGGTGGCGCCGGCCGCCGCCCAGGACGTGCCGCCCATCCGGCTCGTCGCCGGTGAAGGTGCCGAGAAGCCGATCATAATCCGCGCCGTCGAGTCGAAGGTTGTCGTGCAGGGCATGCTGGCCGAGACCCGGCTGACCATGACCTTCTTCAACCCGAACAGCCGCCGTCTCGCCGGCGACCTGACCTTCCCCCTGCCGGAAGGCGCGACGGTCAGCGGTTACGGCCTCGACGTGAACGGCGTGCTGGTCGACGGCGTCGTCGTCGAAAAGCAGAAGGGCCGCGAGGTGTTCGAAACCGAGATGCGGCGCGGCGTCGATCCGGGGCTGATCGAAAAGGTGAAGGGCAACAGCTTCCAGACACGCGTCTACCCGATCGAGGCGAATGGCACCCGCACCGTCATGGTGAAATACGTCTCGTCGCTCGCCGAGGCGGGCGGCGAATCGCTCTGCATCCTGCCCCTCGCGTTCGACGGCCAGGTCGAGACGTTCAACCTCCGCGTCGAGGTCGCCAGGGGAAGCGTGAAGCCCGAGATCCGCGACGGGAGCCTCTCGAACTTCAGCTTCGATGCCTGGAAAAACGGCTTCGCTGCCGAGACGACGCTCGAGAAGGCTGCGCTCAATCAGACCCTCCGCATTGCGGTCCCCGACGCGAAGGCCCAGCGGGTGCTCGTCGAGAAGAGCCCCGAGGGCGACACCCATTTCTGCCTCAGCGAGATCGTCGAGCCGCCGGCCGATCTGCCCGCCATGAAACTGCCGTCGCGCGTGACGATCCTGTGGGATGCCTCGGGCTCTCGTGCGAAGGGCGACCGAAAGGCTGAGTTCGAAGTTCTGCGCGCCGCGTTCGCTGCGTGGAAAACGGCGCCGGTCGAGGTCGTGCTCATCCCGTTCCGCAACGTGCCCGGCAAGCCCGAAACGATGACCGTCTCGAACGGTGACGTGGCCACCTTGCTGAAGGCGATCGAGGCGGTCGAATACGACGGCGGCACCCAGCTGGGCGCGCTTCCGCCGGCCGGGGGCAGTGTTCCCGACGTCTACCTGATGTTCACCGACGGCATCTCGAACTTCGGCAGGGAAGAGCCTGGGAAGTTCGCGACGCCCCTCTCCATCTTCAGCGGCGATGCGGGCGCGAACCACGCGTTCCTCGGCCAGCTCGCCCTGCAGAACGGCGGCGAGTATGTGAACCTCCAGCGCGTGAAGCCCGAAGACGCGGTGAAGGGAATCGGCCGCCCGGTGTACATGTTCCTCGGGGCCGAGGGAACGGGGGCGGATGACCTCGTGCCGCAGCTCCAGAAGTCGGCGCGAGGCCGGTTCGAGGTCGCCGGGCGCCTGACCGGGGCCGAGGCGAAGATCACCCTGACGTTCGGCACCGTCGGCAAGGTCATGAAGACCGTCGAGTTCGACGTGAAGGCCGCCGATGCCGGCTCGGGCGACCTGCTCCGGCGATTCTGGGCCCAGAAGAAACTCGAAGACCTCGAGGCGTTTCCCGCGAAAAACGAGAAAGAGATGATCGCGCTCGGGAAGCGGTACAGCATCGTGACGCCGCAGACCTCGCTGATCGTTCTGGAACGCCCGGAACAATATATAGAGCATGAAATAGTTCCTCCCGCGAACATGCCGGAATGGAGGAGCCAGTATTTCAACGTGATGGAACGGCGCGCTTCCGACCTGAAGGAAGCCGAGCGCGGCAAACTCGAGGAAATGCTGGGCCTCTGGAATAACCGTATCGACTGGTATAAAACCGATTTCACCTGGAAGCCCCAGGACAAGCTCCGCATGAAGGAGACGCTCGGCCGGGGCAGCGCCATGGAGTCTGACGGCGCTCTCCGCGAGGTATCCGAATCCGCCGAAGAGAGACAATCGATGCCGATGCCGAGCGCTCCGCCGGCACCAGGCCGGGCCATGAGCGCCCCCTCGGCAGAGCCCGAATCTGCCCAGGCTGACAGTTTCGCAGCAGGTGCCGAGTCGAAAGCCAAGAAAGCCGATGCTTCCGGCGTGGATGGGAATGCGGCAAGGCCGGTCGAGCCCGGGGTCGCGATGAAGGCCTGGACGCCTGATACCCCCTATCTGAAACGGATCAAGGCACGGAAAGGCGCCGAGTTCGCGGCCTATCAGAAGGAAAAAGCCGAGTTCGGCTCTTCCCCGGCGTTCTATCTCGACTGCTCCGACTTCTTCTACGGCCTGAAACAGGATGCGGTTGGCTTGCAGGTGTTGTCGAACCTGGCCGAGTTGAAGCTCGAGAGCCCGGCACTGATGCGCATTCTGGCCCACCGGCTCGCCCAGCGCGACCTGCTCGAACTCAGCGCCGGCATCTTCGAGGAGGTGCTGAAGATGCGGGCCGAGGAGCCGCAGTCGTATCGGGACCTGGGTCTGGTTCTTGGCCGCATGGGCACGTATGAGCGCGCGGTGAGCCTGCTGTGGGACGTCGTCGCGAAGAAACGCTGGGACGGCCGGTTCCGCGAGATCGAGCTGATAGCGCTCGAGGAGATGAACAACCTGATCGCGAAGGCGAAAGCCGCCGGCATCAGGGAGTTCAAGGGCGTCGATCCGCGATTCATCCACCCGATGGAGCTTGACGTGCGCATCGTGATGACCTGGGACGCCGACCTGACCGACATGGACCTGTGGGTCAACGAGCCGTCGGGCGAGAAGGCCTATTACGGCTACAACCAAACCGGCATCGGCGGCCTCGTCTCGTGCGACTTCACGCAGGGATACGGCCCCGAGGAATACCTGCTGAAGAAGGCGATGAAGGGCATGTACACGATCCAGACCAATTTCTTCGGCAGCAACGCCCAGACCCTGTCCGGCGCCGTCACCCTCCAGGTCGACGTATTCACCAACTACGGCCGCCCGAACGAAAAGCGCCGCTCGATCACGATGCGCCTGACCGAGCGGAAGGAAACGTTCACAGTCGGCGAGGTGGAGTTCTGACGATGTCTGGCAGCATCAAATCGCTGTTCCTGCCGATCTGAAGACCACCCGGTCGCGCAGGAAGAGGCGCTGACGATTCGTTCAAACGATATCCCCGAATATCATCGAAGATATTCGGGGATATTCTTTTGAGTGCCTTGTTGTCTGGCTGTCCCGGAAATGATCAGCGGCGGCGGAGGGGCATGGTCATGCAGCGACAGCCGCCGCCGCCGCGGGCGAGCTCGGAACCGTCGATGGTGATCACGCACCGGCCATAGCGGCCCAGGTCGACTTTCCCCTGGGCCACGTCGGTGGCGTCGATGATGGCGAATCCGTTGCGGTCGAGCGCCTCGATGGTGTTGATGTTGCGACGATAGCCGATGATGCGGCCGGGGCCGATGGCGAAAAAATTTGCCCCGCTATGCCACTGCTCGCGCTCCTGCGTCCAGGGGTCCGTGCTGTCGCCGCACCGGACCAGGTCCAACGGCATGCCCAGCCCTTTGAGGGCCTCGGGAAGATTCTTTTCCTCGGTGATCCGCACGGTCTCGCCGTTGTCGATGCTGATGCGGACAGTCCGGTAGCGGTTCGGCTGCATGATGACGGGCTCGTAGACCATGCAGACGCCGGCGTCGACGAAGGTGAACACCATGTCGAGGTGAATGAATGATTCCGGCTGGAGCGGCAGTTCCTGCACCAGGATGTGCTGCGGCCGTTTCAGCTTCCGGAAGTGCTCGACGAGGAAATCGACGCCGTGCGGATTGGTGCGGGCGCCGATGCCGACAAGAAGAATGTCGTGCCGGGCGACGAGGATGTCGCCGCCCTCGAGCTGAACGCCCCGTTTTGTCTCGAGCGGGGTGTTCGGGTTCAGGGTCTCGACGCCGAACATCGGATGGAAGCGGAAGATCGCCTCCATGATCAGGGATTCGCGCGTCCGGACCTTGTTGGCCATGCGAGAAATCAGCACCCAGTCGTTGATCGCAATGGCGGAGTCGCGGGTGAAAAAGAAGTTGTGCAGGGGGCGCAGCGAATACTTCTCGTGGTCGAGAAAGCGCGACAGGTTGTCTTTCTTCATCAGCACGCCCTCGAGGAAACAGCGGCAGAGCTCCCCGTGGGGCATGGACATGAGCTCGTCGCGCAGATGCTCGGCGTCTTCGTTGAGGCAGACGTTGTCGACCAGGTGGCGTCTGGCCTCGTCATTCTTCAGGATCTGTTCGAGAAGCGCCTTGACCTGGAAGGTCCGTGTGACCTTGTCAAGCACGCCGCGCAGCTGGGCGTATTCGAGCGAGGCGACGGAGAGATTGAGAATGTCGCTGTACAGCGCGCGCTCCGCGTTCTGCGGCGTCATGTTCTCGATCTCCTGGCCTGGCGTGTGAAGGATGACGCCTTCGAGTGCGCCGACTTCGGAGCTGACCGCGATGTCGAACTTCTGCTGTGTCGATGTCATACCGGCCCTTTCGCGTGACGTGAGATGAAAAACCGATGGAGTGGACGGAGCGACGGATGCGCTTCAGTAGGGGGGAAACAGCCGCCGGAAGCCATGAGTGATGACGATCGCGGCGAACGCGACGTTGCGCAGCAGCACGAGCGGCCAGAACACCGTGGGAGCGGGGGTTCCCGGGGAAGCGGCCGCGGCGCCGCAGGCGCGCAGGAACTCGACGGACCAGGGCCAGTCCCGGAGGCTCTCCAGCAGGTCCCCAGGAAAGGCGTCCGGCGGGGTTCCCGCGCCGATGATGCCGCCCAGAATTGCCGCCGTCGTGTCCGTGTCTCCGCCGGCTTCGACGATGTCCGTGAACGCGGCCCGCAGATCGGCCGGGGAGCGGTACCACGCGTGAAGAACCGCGGGAATGGTGTGAAGGATGTAGCCCGAGACTCCGGACCTCCAGCCCTGGCTTGCGGCGAACGCCTGCGTCGTCATGCCCGAAGCCGCGGAGGCGGCCGCCGCGTCGAGCAGGGGGAACCATTCCGGGGCGAGATCTGGAACGCGGGAGCGCAACAGGGCGCGGAACCGCCCCGGTGCAGCCTCCGGACGCTCCGCCCGGGCGGCGCAGGCGGCGGCGAGGGCCGCGATCTGGGCGCCCTGCTCGGCCCGGGGATCCGAGTGGGTGATGAGGGTCGACGCGCGCACCAGGGCCCGGCGTTGCGAGGCCGAAGCGGCGGCTTCCGGGGCCGCCTCATCCTTCCCGGCGTCGGCCGAAAAACAGGCCCCGATGACGGGAGCTCGCATGGCGGGGCCGTTCCCGGCCGAGAAAACGCCGCTGCGCGTCGGGCTCCAGCCCAGCCAGAGCTTCACCAGCGATCGCAGGGTCGCGAAGCCGATGCCGGCCGGCACGCACAGGATCCAGAATCGCAGCGACCAGGCGAGGTCGCGGGTGAACGCCGCCTCGTCGCCGCGCGATCGGGCGATCGCGAGCGCCGTCAGCGCCGCGTGCTCGGTGTCGTCCGACACCATGCCCCTCCCGAAGAAAAACCGGTGCCGAAGCGGCGGCGGAAACATCCGCGCCGCGCGGGCCGGCCCGATGTTCTCGTACGGAAGCCCCAGGCTGTCGCCCAGCGCCGTTCCAAGCAGTGAACCGATGATCGCACGCTCCGACATGAGAGACCTCGCGGATTCGAATGGCGCGATTGTATGCCGAGATCGCGATATCTGGCAAATCGCAGGCCGGAAGACAACCTTTCCCGCCGTTCGTGCTGAGCCTGTCGAAGCACGGTGGCTATTCGCCCTTCGACAGGCTCAGGGCGGGTGGAAACGATGCAGGTTTCAATGACAAAAGCGGAAGGGGAGGGCCCTTCCGCCAGTATAATAGATAACGATATAATTAATTTTTGAAATGCGGCAGCTTCTTGCCGATCCAGATCAGCAGATCGTCGAACAGGGTATAGGCCACGGGGGTCAGCAGGAGGGTGATGAGCAGGCAGAGGCTCTGGCCGCCGATGATCGTGATCGCCATCGAGGCGCGGGTCGCGGCGCCGGCGCCCTTGCCGAGAGCCATGGGCAGCATGCCGGCAATGAGCGTGACCGTGGTCATCAGGATCGGCCGGAGGCGGGCGTGGTTAGCCTCGATGACGGCTTCCCGCCGCTCCTTCCCCTGCTCGCGGAGGGTGTTCGTGTAGTCGATCTGCAGGATCGCGTTCTTCTTCACGATGCCGAACAGCATGAAGATGCCCAGCAGCGAGTAGATGTTGACCGAGTTGCCCGTGACGAGAAGGGAGACCAGCGC
Source organism: uncultured bacterium (assembly GCA_964389325.1). Lineage (GTDB taxonomy): Bacteria > Muiribacteriota > Ozemobacteria > Ozemobacterales > Ozemobacteraceae > MWAR01. Next base: position 245,874 of record CAYMEN010000001.1, read on the forward strand.
GAAGGGGATGGAGAGGGGAAGCGACAGCATGATGGTGATCGGGTGGAGGAAACTCTCGAACTGCGAGGCCAGGATCATATACATGAAAATGGCGCTCATGAAGAACGCGATCATGAAGCCTCGCATCGTCCGGGCCATTTCGCGGGAACGGCCGATCAGCGTTCCGGTGTATTCCGGGGGCATCTTCAGCTCGGCGGCGGCTTTCTCCACGATCTTGTTCACGTCGCCCAGGGCGGCGTTCTTTCCGAGATTAATATTGACAGTTATACTTCTCTGCCGGTTGCGCCGGTCGATCTGGGCGGGGCCGAAGCCGGCTGTGATCGACGCAACCGAGTCGAGCCGGACGAGCGTTCCGAGCGTCGTCGGCAACAGCAGCCCCGAGATGGCCTCGGGATTGCCGCGGTCCTCGGGGCGCAGGCGGACGCGCACCTCATACAACTCGTCGTTTTCCTTGAAGCGGGTGATCTGGTCGGCGCCGCCCACGAGCGTGCGCAAAGACGTCGACAGCACGTCGAGCCGCACGCCCAGTCGGTAGGCGCGTTCCCGGTCGAGCTTCACATGGACTTCGGGCTTGCGGCTGATATACGAGGAATCGGCGTTGCCGATCTTTTCGCTGGTGCGGATCTTCTCCACGATCGTATCGACATACCCGCTGATCCTGTTCAGATCGGGGCCAGCGATCGAGTAGCTCGTGTCGGCCATGCGGGAACCACCGCCGAACCCGCTCGATGCCTGGACGGCGGGGCGCAGGTCCTTGTAGGCTTTCATGATCCGGCGCGCGTCATCCATGACGTCGAACTGGGAAAAGTCGCGTTCCGAGATGTCGATGAGCTGGATGAACACCTGGCCTTCGTTGACGCCGACGCCCGAGCCCTCGCCGATCGTCGCGAAGACGTGCTTGACGCCGCGCAGGGTCGTCATTTTCCCCTCGATTTCCCGGAGGATCCGCTCCGTGCCTTCGAGAGAGCTTCCCTCCCCGGCGCGGAAATACACGTTGAACTCGTTCGTGTCGTCGGCCGGCATGAAGTCGACCGACAGCATCATCCCGACCGGAAGCGCCATCACGGTGCAGACGACGGCCGCCATGACGATCTGCCACCGGTGGCGCAGCGAGTAGGTCAGCAGGCGCCCGTATGCGGCGTCGACGTGGCCGAAGAAGCCCGACTGCTTGCTGTGGCCTGAGCCGCGGGCGAACCGGTATCGGAAGAGCCGCGAGCAGAGCATCGGCGTCAGGGTGAACGAGACCAGGACTGAGATCAGGATGGCGAACGCGATCGTCAGGCCGAAGTTGTTCAGGAAGCGGCCGATGATGCCCTCCATGAACGCCACCGGCAGGAAAATGACCGCGAGCGACAGCGAGGTCGCCATGACCGCCATGTATATCTCGGACGTCGCCTCGTTCGCAGCGGTTTCGGCGTCGGAGTGTTTCTCTTCAATATGTCTGAATATATTTTCAAGGACGACGATGGCGTCGTCGATGACGATGCCGACGGCAAGCGTCAGGCCGAGCATCGACATATTGTTCAGGGTGAAGCCCATCATCCGCATGAGCAGGAAGGTCGAGATCAGCGAGACGGGGATGGCGAGCGCCGAGATGATCGTCGAGACGAAGTTCCCCATGAAAAGCAGGACGACGAACGAGGCGCACAGCGAGCCGAGGACCAGGTGGGTCCGGAGCTCGTGGAGTGACGACTTGATGAACTTCGACGAGTCGCGGATCGAGAGGTAGGAAATGCCGGCCGGGAAGTTCTTCTTCAGCTCTTCGAGCCGCTTCTGGATACGGTCGATCACGTCGAGGGTGTTCACCCCCGACTGTTTCTGGATGACGAGGGAAAGCGCCGGTTCGCCGTCGAGACGGGCCAGGCTGCGCGGCTCGGCCTCGTCGTCGAGGACGTCGGCGATATCCTTCAGCCGTATCGGAACGCCGTTCTGGGTCGTGACGATCACGTCGGCGAATTTCGCCGGTTCGTCGATGCGACCGAGCGTGCGCAGGATGAACTCGTTCGAGCCCTCGGTCACGTTTCCGCCGGGGATCTCGACGTTCTGGCTCTTGAGCGCGTCCTTCATCATGGACGAGGATATATTATATGCACCCATTTTTTTCGCGTCGGCGACGATGCGTATCTCGCGCTCGCGGCCGCCGACGATCTGGATCGCCCCGACGCCGTCGATGGCTTCGAGCTGCTCCTTGATGCGCTTCCGGGCGAAGTAGGTCAGGTCGCGCAGGGGCATCTCCTTCGGCCCCTTGATGACGAGCGTGACGACCGGCATCGCGTCGGGATCCATCTTCTCGACCAGCGGCGCCTCGGTGCCCTCCGGCAGGTCCTTCGTGATGCGGGCGATGCGGTCGCGGACTTCCTGGGCGGCGACATCGATGTCCTTCTCGAGGACGAACTTGACGATGATGCTGGCCTGGCCGAACAGGCACTTGGTGTTGAGCTCGTCGATGCCGCCGACGGTGTTGACGGCCTCCTCGATCGGCTTGGCGATCTGCGTTTCGACTTCTTCGGGACTTGCGCCCGGCAGGGTGACCGAGACGCGGACGATCGGAAAATCCATTTTCGGCATGAGATCGAGGCCGAGCTGCTGATACGAGAACACCCCCAGGACGACGAGGGCCAGGGTCATCATGACCGTGAAGACCGGCCTCCTGATGCAAATGGCGGCGAGGTTCACTTCCGGCCTCCCTGCTCGGGCCGGGATTCGGCCGGATCCAGGAATTTCACGCGGGCGAACATGCCCGGCTTGAGGATGCCTTCGGGGTTGGCAACGATGATCTCGGCGTTCGCGGACCGGGTCTTCGAATCGATCGCGGCGGGCGTGCGCTCGAGGATGCCGGTGAACTGGCGCCCGGGAAGCGCGTCGACGGTCACGACGGCCTCCAGACCGGCCGACAGGGCCGGGACGAAGCGTTCGGGACACTCGACGTTGAGCTTGACGGGGTCGACCTGCATGAAGGTGAAGACGGGCGCGGCGGGGGTGACGTAGGCTCCCTCGTCGAGGTGGCGCTGGGCGACGGCGCCGGCAAACGGCGCGCGGAGCGTCGCATACTCGAGCTGCTGTTTCGCGAGCTGGAGCGCGGCTTCCTGCTGGCGGATCGTGGCGCGGGCGACATCTTTCTCCTCGAGGCGGGGCCCCTGGTCGACGAGCGATTTCTGGGCGCGCAGGGCGAGAACCTGGGCCTCGGTCACCTTGGCCTTCGCCTCGGCGGCGTCAAGAGCCTGCTTCGACAGCGCCCCGGCCTTGAACAGGTCGGCGTTTCGCGCCAGGTCTGCTTTCGCATTTTCCCAGTTGGCCTGGGACTGCTTCAGATTCTCGTCGGCCGTGCGCTTCTCCTCCGGCCGTGCGCCGGTCTCGAGCTGGCGGAGGCGGGCCCTGCCGGCTTCGAGAGCTGCGGCGGCCTGCTCCACGGACAGTTCGAAATCGCGGGGCTCGAGGGTGGCGATCGGGGCGGCGGCTGTCGCCGCGTCTCCGGCAAACAGGGGAACGTGCTCGATCCGCCCGCTCACCTTGAACGCGAGGGCGACCTTGCGCATCGGCCCGACTTCACCGATCAGCTCCCCCATGGCCGCCAGGGAACCGGCTTCCTGGCGGGGTGCTGAAGCGGATGCGGCGGAGGCTGCAACCGGTGCCGCCTTGCTGAGATCGGGCGTGGGAGGCACGCCCTGAGAGGCGAGGGGGAACAGGAGCAGGGCCACAACTGTCGGGAATAGGGGACTGCAAATGTGACGGTTCATATTGTTCCTAGTAGTATAGTATCTTGCCGCGCGACCGCGTCAGCGGCCGGCAGCCCGGAGGGGTTCCGGCAGGAGGCCGATGGCGCGGGTCAGCTGGGCCATGGCGACGGCACGCTGGTGAAGAGCCTGGGCACGGAGAGTGCGGGCCTGGGTGAGGGCGACTTCCGAGTCGAGGACGTCGAGGGCCGTTTTCGCGCCGGTGTCGTAGGCGACCTGCGCGATGCCGAGCGCTTCCTGGGCCTGCTCGACGTTTTTTTCCTGGGAGGCGAACACCTCCTCGGCCTCCTTCACGCCGGCAATGGCCTTGCGGATGTCGACGCGGAGGGTGGAAAGGAGGTTCTCGGTGTTGAGTTGCGCCTGGTCGTAGGCGGCTTTCGCCTCGTCGCGCTGGGCCCGCGACAGGCCGGAGTCGAACACCGGGTAGATGAGCCCGACGGTCGTCAGCCAGTTGTCCCGGTAGCTGCCGATCGGAGCTCTCGCCCCGCGGGTGCGCTCATAGGTGCCGTTCAGCTGGACGCTGGGCTGGAGCGCCTGACGGGCGACGCTGACCTGGTGACGAGCGGCTTCCTCCGAGGCCATGGCAGCCGCGAGATCGGGCCTCTGCTCGCAGGCGAGCTGGATTGCCCGGTCTTCGTCGAGCGGCAGGGGAGGGAATTCGACCGGGAACGAACCGACGACGGCTGGCTGTGCCGACGGATCGAGGCCGAGCAGGTGGAGAAGGTCAGCAAGGGCCGTCGACCGGCTGTGAACGGCCTTGATCAAGGCCGGCCGGGCCGCCGACAGCTGGACCTCGGCCCGGAGCAGATCGAAGCGGGGTGCCGTTCCGGCATCGACGAGCCGCCGGGTGTGGTCGCGATGTTTCAGCCGCTGGTCGACGGAGTCGGAAGCCACGCGAATCAGGTCGTCGGCGAGAACCATGTCGTAAAAAGCCTTCGATACCTGGAACGAAACGTCGACCAGCGTTCGCCGCTCGTCGGCGACGGCCGCGTCGATCGAGGCATTCGCCGCCCTGCTCTGGGAGCGGTACCGGCCGAACGGCTGGAAGGTCTCGTTCAGGGAAAACCGTTGCGCGTCCTGGCGGTCGCTGAGGGCCGGGGAGGTGGGTTCACGATATTTCGTGTCCTGGGCCGATATGCTGGCGTTCGGCAACTGTGTGCGGAACACCTGGTTCGCCTTCGCGCGCCCCGCAGACGTGCGCGCCCGGCTGGCGAGAACGGTGCGGTTGTTCTCAGCGGCGAGCTTCAGGCAGTCCTCGAGAGTGAGTTCGGGCGGAATGGCGACGAACACGCCGTGCCCCGGCCCGGTTGATTCCATCGGAAAGGTCATCGAAGCGGGGGGCTGCAGGTCGGGGGATTCCGGGATCACATCCTCGGCCCACACGATCGCGCCGGCGGCGAGAAAAAGCAGGAAAAACGCATTGATGGAGCGCTTATGAGGTGTGAGTGTCATTTGTTTCCTCCTGAGTGGGCGGTTGGATTCGATGATGCGATGACGGATTCGCGGAACACGTCGAGCAGCTCAAGAAGCGCGCGCCGCTGTCTGGCGGGGAAGCGGGAAAAACACAGGTCTGCGGATTTCTGCCAGATGGGGATCAGGCTTTCGATCTTCTCCCGGCCCAGGGGAGAAAGATCGATTTTCAGGCAGCGCCTGTCGCTGCTTAGTCGCCGCCGCTCGACGAGACCGAGTTTTTTGAGCCGCGAGATCATGCCCGTGATGTTCGCGGGGGTCACCATCATGATCTCGCACATGTCCGAAGGGGAAAGCGGCCCCTTGCGATGGAGCGTGGCCAGCAGCCCGAACTGGGGCCCGGTCAGGCCGGTGTGGTGGCCGAGACCGCTGCCTGCGAACACGCTCCGCACGACCGTTTTGGTCGTTTGGATCAGGGAATGGAACAGCTCGACGGATTCTTTTGACATTAATAGTTCGTCCCTAAAAAGTTAACATATTAAATAATAATATCCTGTGTTTGTCAAGATGAGATCGGGGAAACGGGGCCTCGGCAGGAGGGGGTGTTGCATAATCTCCAGCGTTGCTGTATGATGACTGACCGTTCAGTCATATTTTAAATGATATTGCGAACAGCATCCGGATTGCCGTTGGTGATGCCGGATTCAGAAGGAGGCAGCGTGGCCGGCTCCCCGGTGAAAGAAAAGAAGGGAAAGATTCTCGAGGTCGCCCTCAGGCTGTTCAACGACCTCGGGTATCACGAGACCACGCTCGACGAGGTTGCGAAACAGGCGGATATCGCCAAGGGCACCCTGTATCTCTATTTCAAGAACAAGGATGACCTGTTCATCCAGTGCATGTTCAACGGCTCCGAAAAATCGATGCTTCGTGCACGGGAGATCATGAGCGGCACGGACGACATCCGGGAGCGCCTGCGAAAGCTCGTCCAGCTCCAGATCGAGGTGTTCACCCGCAACGGCCCCCTGATTCAGCAGTTCATCCTGCGGAAGCGCACCGCGAGCCCCGATTCGGCCCTGGCGAAACGCATGATGAAAAAGATGCGGGAACGCCTCGAGTATTTCGCGGTGTTTTTCAAGGAAGGCATCGAAAGCGGAGACTTCTCGGACTCCCTTTCCCCAATGCAGATGGCCATCATTTTCCACCAGGTTTTCGACCTGAACATGAAGTTTCGGCTGTTCGACGTGCCGGCCCTGACGGCCGAACGATGCAGCGACGTCCTGCTGGAGCTTTTCACGGCAAACAAGCGATCCAAAAGGTGACGGAGGCAAAATATATGTTAGAAAATAGAACCCTGTCATTCAGATTCCTTCTCTGCGGCTTTTGCCTGATGGCCTGGATCGTCGCTCCGACGTGCGCCTGGGCCGGAGAAACGGGAATGCCGGCCGTCGACGTTCCGGCAACTGCCGATGATGATCCCGGCCAGGCTGAAGCTGGCACCGCGGCAAGCGATACCGGGAATGTGACAGGCGATTCGGAAGCCGTGCCGGATGAACCGGCAAAAGTCGGGAGCGGCGATGTCCAGGAGAACGTTCCGAGGCAGATAGTGTTGGATTTTTATGAAAGCCTGAAAACCGTTCCCGTCATCGACGCGTCGTCCGGTCCCGTGAAGCTCGAGGATATTCATATCGCCCAGGTTCTGCTCCTGGCGCTCCAGCGCAACCGCACGATCATCGGATCGGCCCAGCAGGTCGAGACGGCCGACGCCCAGGTCATGCAGGCCCGGGCAATCTCCGGGGCCAGGCTTACGGGCAATTTCCAGCAGTCCCGGGTCGATGACGTGGCAAAGAACGTCGTGGGCGGCAGATCGATCGATCTGGGAAAAAGGGACTCCCAGGCAGCCTATTTCGAGGTCACCCAGCCGCTGTATCTCAGCGGGAAGGATCGCGCGGCGCTCAGTTCGGCCCGCCTCGGCCGCTCGGTCGCCGGCGCCGGTCTCACGCTGACGCGGCAGAGCGTCCTGCTCGAAACCACCATGCTGTGGCTGTCGTGGCTGTTCGCGGGCGAGGCGGAGCGCGTGGGCCAGAAGGACCTCGAGCTCGCCGAGGCGCACCACGCGCTGGTAAACGCCAGGTTCCGCCAGAAACAGGTGTCGCAGTTCGAGGTGCTGAGGGCGGATGTCCGCCTGGCGCAGGCGTGCAGCGATCTTCGAAAGAAAACCAACGCGAGGGAACTGGCGTTCCTCGACCTGCTGAACGTGCTCGATCTCCCGGAGAATACGGTTCTCACCACGAAAGACCGGCTTCTGATGCTCGATCTGGAGGTCGATCTCGCCAGGGACGCCTCCGAAGCCCTGGATCTGCGCGAAGACGTGCGGATGAAGCGCCTGGGCGTCCAACTCGCCAGGCAGGCGATCGCGTCGGCCCGAAGCGAGAATCAGCCCGTCGTCAGCATGTTTGGCCAGAGCGGCGTCCAGGACCCCTCGTCGAAGTCGTCGATGGGGAACTACGAGCGCAAGGGATACTGGAAGGCCGGCGTCGTGGCGAATTTCACCCTGAGCGACGGCGGCTCGAGGAAGGGCAGGATCAAGGAGGCCCACGCGAACCTCGCCATCGCCGAGAACGCCCTCCAGGAAGCGATCGAGAGGGCGAACATCGAGATCAAACAGGCGTTTCTCAACATCGAGACGGCGAAAGAAGTGGTGACTGCCCAGCGGGAGGCGCTGAAGCAGGCCGAAGAGGCGCTTCGGCTCGCCGGCGTGCGATACCGCAACGGCCTGTTCACCCAGGTCGAGCTGTTCGACGCCGAGAACGCCTACCTCGCCACCCGCCTCCAGTATCTCCAGGCGATCTTCAGCTACCACCAGGCCTATGCCGCCTACAGGCTCGCGACGGGCAAGCTCGGACGAAAACTCCTGGCCCGGTCGCTCGATAAATAAGAAGGAGCATTATACATCATGACGTATATCAAAGCGCTCTCGAAAGCCTCGCCGAATGGACGCGCGAAATCGCTTCTGGTGACGGCCCTGCTGGCTTCTTCTTTCGTCCTTCCTCTGCCCACCAGTCTGCTTCCGGGCATGTCCGGTGTCGTGCCCGCTTCGGCGCAGACCGATGATTCGAAGCTCCAGCCCGTCAACGTCGAGAAGGTGGTCTCCTCCGACATCAGCCAGCAGCTCCGCACCTCGGGCGAGATCCTCTCCTACCAGGGCGCCGACATCCATCCGAAGATCGGCGGAGAGGTCATCAGGATCAATGTCCGGGAAAGCTCGGTGGTGAAGGCCGGCGACGTGCTCGCCGAGATCGACCACCGGATCCTCGATGCCCAGCTCGAACAGGCTCAGGCCGCCGTGACGGTCGCAAAAGCCTCCGTCGAGGTCCAGGCGGTGCTGGTCAAGACCTCCGAGTCGGCGCTGGTCTCCGCAAAAGCCCAGGCCGCGGCCGCGACGGCGAAGGCGGGCAACATGGCCGCGACGAAAAAGCGGTATGAAGAACTGTTCCGGGAAGGGGCGGTTTCCGAACAGCAACTCGACGACGTGAAGACCCAGTATGACGCGGCGGATGCCCAGAAAATCTCGGCCGAAACCAGTATCCGCCAGGCCGAAGACGGCATCCGGTCCAACCAGGTGACGTTGAAGGTCCGCAAGGCCCAGCTCGTCCAGGCCGAATCGAACCTCCATGCCGCCGAAGTCCAGCGCGAAAATGCGTTCGTGAAAGCCCCCTTCGATGGCCGCATCACCATGCGCGCGCTCGACGAAGGCGCCATGGCCAACCCCGCACAGCCGATCTTCCGGCTCGAGCAGATGAACCGCGTGAAGGTGATCGGCAGCCTGGTCGAGAAAGACCTGATGCAGCTCCAGGCCGGGAAAACCGAGGCGTCCGTCAGGGTCGACACCTTTGCCGACCGCGAGTTCACGGGAATGGTCACGAGCGTCTACCCGGCCATCACCTCGAAGACCCGCACGGGCCAGTTCGAGGTCGTGCTCGAGAATCCCGAGATCGTTCTGCGTTCGGGCATGTATGCGACGATCATCCTCTCGCTCCAGACCGAGAAGAATGCCGTCGTCGTCCCGAAAGATGCGCTTCTCACCCACAACGGCCAGACGGCCGTCGTCCACGTCACGAGCGAGGGAATGGCGGTGCGCAAGTCCGTTCGCGTCGGCATCATCCAGGAAACCCGCGCCCAGATCCTCGAGGGGCTGAGGCCGGGCGACCTGATCATCACCCAGGGCGCCGAGCTGGTGAAGACCGGTATCCGGGTGAAGCCGGTTCTGGCGGAGGCTGACAAATGAACCTCTCGATCTTCGGCGTCCGATGGCCGGTGACCACCACCATGGTGTTTCTGGCCGCCATCATTCTCGGAGCATTTTCGTGGACGCAGCTCGGCGTTGACCTGATGCCGAACTTCGAGATCCCGGCCGTCTCCATCATCACGACGTATGCGGGCTCCGGCCCCCGGGAAATCGAGTCGAGCATCACCGAACCGATCGAAGAAAGCGTCTCGACCGTCGAGAACGTCGACGAAATAACGTCGCAGTCGATGGAAGGCATTTCCATGGTCACGGTGAAGTTCAACTGGGGCATCAACCTCGACGCCGCGACGAACGACATCCGAGACAAGCTCGATCTCGTCGCGCGCCGCCTTCCCGACAATGCCGACAAGCCGTTCATCTTCAAGTTCAACACCTCGATGATCCCCGTCGTGATGTTGTCCGTCTCGGCGAATGAGAGCTGGGAAAAGCTCGAGAAGATCACCGACCGGAAAATCGTCGACGCGCTCAAGCGTATTCCCGGCGTCGCCACCGCCCTCCAGATCGGCGGCGACAAGCGCGGTGTCCTGGTGAACCTCGACCGGGAGCGCGTGCAGGCAACAGGCCTGTCCGGAAGCCAGATCGTCGGCCTGCTCCGGAGCCAGAACGTCGACAATCCCGGCGGCACCATCAAGCAGGGGCAGTTCGAGTATCTCGCCCGCACGCCCGGCAAGTTCACCCGCGTCGACGATCTCGAGTCGGTCGTCGTCGCGACGAAACCCGGCGTGGTGCGGCTCGGCGACGTCGCCGAGATCCGGGACGATTTCCTCGAGAAGACCAATGCGTTCTTCATCAACGGGAAGCCCGGCATCGGCATCATGGTCCAGAAACAGTCCGGCGCCAACACCGTGAGCGTCGCCGCCGCAGTGCGCGAGGCCCTGCCGGAGATCCAGGCGCAGCTTCCCCCTGACGTCAAGCTCGAGATGATCATGGACACGTCCGAGTTCATCCAGAACACGATCGACAACCTGAGCAACTCGGTGTTGCTCGGCGGTGTCGCGGTGTTCTTCGTCATCATGTTTTTCCTGCGGGACATCCGCGGAAGCCTGATCATCTGCACAACCATCCCGACGTCGCTGATCATCACCTTCCTGCTGATGTATCTTGCTGATTATACATTGAATCAGATATCTCTCTCGAGCCTCGCGATCGCCATCGGCATGGTCGTCGACAACTCGATCGTCATCCTCGACAATATCAAGCGTTATCTCGAGCGGGGCGTCAAGTCTCGCGAGGCGGCCATCTCCGGCGCCGTGGAGATGGGAACGTCGGTCATGGCCTCGACGCTGACGACCATCGTCATCTTCCTGCCGATCATCTTCACCACGGGGTTGACCAACATCATGTTCGGGCAGCTGGCGATGATCATCACGATGGCGCTGTCTGCATCGTTGATCTCTGCGCTGATGCTGACGCCGATGATGTGCTCGAAAATCCTCAGGCCGGCGAAGGTCCGGGACAATGTCGTCGTGAAGCAGCGGTTCGAGTTTCTCGAAACACTCGAGAAGCTGTATGGAGCCACCCTGAGCGTGTTTCTGAACAACCGCTGGAAAGCGGTCGGCGGCCTGATGAGCTGTTTCGTCCTCTCGCTGGGGCTGGTGAAGCTTGTCGGTGTCGATTTCATGCCTGACCAGGATCAGGGTCGCATCACGATCAAATACGAGTGTCCGGTGGGCACCCGGTTCGAGGTGACGGGCGAGTTCGGACAACGGATCGCCGATATCGTGAAGAAGAAAGTTCCCGAGCTGAAAACGCTCGTGGTCCGATACGGAAAATCGGCGGGCCAGGGCGGCGCAATGTCGGGAGCCAAGAACTTCTCGTATGCCGGCCAGGTCAGCGTGATGCTCGTTCCGAAAGACAAACGCGAGCGCGGCGTCAAGACGGTCATCCAGGAGCTGCGCCCCCTGATCGAGGAGATTCCGGGCATCACCGTCAACTTCGATTCGGGCGACCCCATGGCCAACATGATGGGGGCGGCCGGCGCCGGTTTCACCCTGAACCTCTACGGGTATGATCTGAAGACGGGCCTTGCCTGGGCGAACCAGCTCAAGGAAAAACTGTCTTCCGTCCGCGGCCTCGCCGATCTCGAGATCAACCAGGATCTCGCCCAGCCAGAACTGCAGGTGAACATCGACCGGGAAAAGGCCGCCACGCTCGGCTTCAACGTGTCGGACATCGGGAACACCGTTGAAACCTACATCAGCGGCGACACCACGGTGAAATACCAGGAGGGCGGCGACGAATACGACATCGTCGTGCGCCTGCGGCCGGAAGACCGCGGCCGGATCGAGGACCTCGACCGGGTTCCGCTGATCAGCCCGAGCGGCCAGGTGGTGCGGCTCGACAACGTCGCCCGTATCTCGAACGAACTCGGGCCGACCAGCGTCTCCCGTAACGAGCAGGAGCGATACATCCAGATCACCGGCCAGGTCTACGGCCGCGGTTCTGGCGACGTCAGCGACGATGCAAAGGCGATCATCGAATCGATGCCGATTCCGCCGGGGTTCTCCTGGAAGTTCGCCGGAAACGAAAAGCAGCGTCGCGAATCGTTCTCGGTCCTCCTGCAGGCGGTCATCCTGGGTTGTATTCTTGTCTATATGGTTATGGCGTCCCAGTTCGAATCGCTGCTGGCGCCGTTCATCATCGCCCTGAGCATCCCGTTCGGCTTCATGGGGGCGGTGCTGTTCCTGGTCGTCGTCGGGTCGCGGATCTCGATCGTGTCCCTGCTGGCGTTTTTGATCCTCATCGGTATCGTCGTCAACAACGGCATCGTGCTGATCAGTTACATCAACATTCTCGTCAAACGAAAGATCGGCCTCAGGGAAGCCCTGATCTCATCAGGCATCAGCCGGTTGCGACCGATCCTGTCGACGACGACGACAACGGTGCTGGGCATGATTCCGATGGCCTTGTCGACGGGGGAAGGCTCGGAAGTCTGGGTTCCCATGGGTATGAGCGTCATCGGCGGCCTCGTCGTTTCCACGCTCATGACGCTGTTCCTGATGCCCATCCTGTATTCGCTGTTCAGCCGGTGGCTCGTGCCGGCGGACCACCCGGCGTGACGGAGGAAACGTGATGGAATTTCTGATCATCGTCTGCAGTTCCACCGTGCAGGACGAACTGCACGACCTGTTCGAAGACATCGGTGTTACCGGGTATACGTGCGTGCCGTCGGTCACGGGGTCGGGAAAAGGCGGCGGAACACGGCTGAACGACGAGACCTGGCCGGGCGACAACAGCATGCTTCTGATCGCCGTGACCGCCGACCAGGCGGCGAAGGTGCTGGCCTGGATCCGTGAATACCGCCAGGGCGCGGTGCGCGAAGGCATGAAGGTGTTTTCGCTGGCCATGAAGGAAATGATCTGAGCCGTAGGACCCGCTTATCAGGCTGTGGATACGATCGGTCCCGGTCATCCTGAGGTGTCGAAGGGTGACCGGAAACTCCTGAACAGGCTTGTTCGTGGTTCGATCCCTCACCACGAACGGAAATCGTGATTTTATCCACGGGCTGTTATGCCTTGAGGGACGTGGTACGGTATAATTCATCCGATTCAGAGACTGAGGATCGATGGGTAATCTGCCATGATGAGATGGATATTTGTCCTGATGGCGGCCTTCACCGCATGGGGCGCGATCACGAAGCCGGCCTTCTTCTGGGAACACCGCAAGGCCCGCTTCATGCGCGGCATCCTTGGGGATGCCGGGGCCGCGGCTTTGTATATTGCTCTTGCTCTCTTCTTCGCATGGATGGGCGTCTTCGGCCCGGTGAAATGACGATGCGAGACGAGAACCGCTCGATCAGGCTCTACTGTGCCCTCGGTCCCGGGCTCGACGACGTGGGGGCCGCCCTGCGCACGTCTGTCTGGCCCTGGCTTCGCGGCCTGGCCGAAAAGCGGGGCTGCGTCCTGACCGTCGTCGAGCTGCGCGACGGCGCGCCGGGGAGCGATCCCGACGAAACCACCCTGAAATGGACGCTTCACGAAGTCGACCGCAGCGCCCCGTTTTTCGTCTCGATCGTCGGAAACGATCTCGGTCCCGCTCCAAGGAAGATTCCGCCCGAGGCGTTCCGGTTCGAGTCCTGGATCACCCGGTTCAAGGGTGCCTCGATCTCCGAACTCGAGCTGCGTCGCGCCATGGACCGGCGCTCCGAGGTCTTCACCCCGCGCCTTTTCCTCGTCGACAGGCCCGGCGACGCCGGCGGCAGACCTTCGAAGCGCCGGACAGACCTTGCTTGTGCCGCCCGCGACATGGGTGTTCTGGTCGAATCGGTCGAGGGGGAGCTGGAAACAATAGCGGAAAAAATATATGCCGATCTCGAGCATGCGTTCGCCGAACTGCTGCCCGAGACATTCGATCCTGCGGGGACGGACGCCCGGGATGATCTCGCCTGGTCGCGGGCGAGACGCGAGGTGTTCGTGTCGCGAAGGGAGACGATGGATCGGCTCACGGCTCACGCCGAAGGTGACCAGCCGCTGCTGCTGTTCCTGAACGAGCCCGGCTCCGGGACGTCGGCCCTGCTCTCCGCCTGGGTCGAGGAATACGAGCGCGACCATGCCGGTGCGCTCGTCATCTGCGTGCATCTCGAGACTCCCTCCATCGACCCGCCCGACATCCGAATCTGGAAACGAATCGTCGGCGACATCAAGCGCCGGATCGGCGCCTCGCTTCCGTTGCCCGAGACGGAAGCCGGATGGCGAGTGGACGGCCCCGAATGGCTGCACCTCGCGGCGGCGCACGGCAGGACGATCATCGTGCTCGACGGCCTGCATCACGCGGCGGACGCGGAAGGCGTCTTCCGCATCGACTGGCTGCATGCCCCGTGGCCGGCCGAACTGCGGTTCGTGCTCGCGATGAGGCCGGGGCGTTCTCCCGTCGAGCTGTTCGAGCGCCGCGGCCTGCCGAGCCTGGTCATGCCGCAGCCCGACCGGCAGGGCCGCGCCGCCCTGATCCACGCCTGGGAGGAAACCCTCGGCATCGAGCTTCCGCACGTCTGGCGCGAACGAAGCCTGGCCGCGGAGAGCACCGCGTTCCCCTTCACCGCCGTCACCCTGCTGCACGAGACCCGCCTTCTCGGGACGAGCGGTTCGGCTGCCCGGTTCCTGAACGAGTGCATATCGACGCCCGACCCGCTTGCCGTCGTCGATATGATATTTAATAGAATAGAACAGGAATGCCGCGATACGCGATGTCTGCTCGTTCGCGACGCCCTTTCCCTGGTCGCGCTGTCCCCCCGGGGCATTCCCGAAGAGCGCCTTCTCGAGATGCTCGCATCGGACGAGGACGGCGGCCGGCTGCCTCAGGCCCTCTGGCAGCCCCTCCGGCGCTCCCTCGCGGCATTCCTCTGCGAGCGGAACGGCAGGTTGCTCCTGTCGAACGAGATCGTGACCGAGGCCGTCCGCAGAAAATACCTGTTGAGCGACGCGCATATCCGGGCCGCCCGCCAGCGGTTGATCGAGAACGCGTTCCGCCACGGCCCGGGCGTGAACGACTGGGAGGAGCTGGCCTGGCATCTCGCGGAAACCGGAGCGTGGGAGTCTCTATATCGTCTGCTGTCGAATTTCGCGGGGCTCGGCGCGGTTGCCCAACTCCCGCCGGGCGTGGTTCTCCGCTACTGGCGGCGGCTCGAGGCCGGCTCCCCGTTCCGCCTCATCGAAGCGGTGAGCCGCATCCTGCTCGAACCCGATGCGTGGAAGCCGCATCTGGGAATGTTCGCTGCAATCCTCGCCTCGGCCGAACTCTGGGGCAAGGCCATCGCTCTCCAAGCCCGCCATATCGAACAGCTGCAGGCGGTGAACGATGAAACGGCCATCTGGCACGGCCGCGAGACCCTCGCGGAGTGGCACATGGCGCTGGGCGAGTTCGCCCATGCCGAGGGAATCCTTGCCGCCCTGGCCGAATCGCCCGTGCCGGGCGGTCGCGACGGCGCGGCTCGCGTGTCTCTGCGACGTGCGATCATCGCGGGCTCGTGCGGCAAATACGATGTGGCGGTGCGCCATTGCCGGGAGAGCCGGCGCCTGTTCCGCGAATCGAACGACCTGTTCAGCCTGGAAGTCGCTCTCGGCCACCTGGCGAGCTATCTCTACGCCCAGAGCGACCTCGGCGGCGCGATGAACTTCTACACCGAGCAGGAGAAGACCTGCCGCTCGATCGGCCGCCAGTCCGGTCTCGTCCGGTCGCTCCAGGGGCAATCCCTGATTTTGCGGGCATGGGGTGACCTCGACAGTGCGCTGCGCATTCTCCGCGAGTCCGAGGACATCTGCCGCCGGCTCGGGTATCGCGAGCGGCTGGCCGACGCCCTGTGCCAGCGGGCTTCGATCGTCCGGACCCGCGGCCGGATCGACCTCGCGCTCGAGCTGTACCAGGAGGCCGAAGTGATCTGCGCCGAAACGTCGTATCGCGATGGTCTCCAGGTGGCGATCGGCGGCCAGGCATCGATCCGGCGCATCCGCGGCGATCTCGACGAGGCCATCCGCCTGTTCCAGGAACAGGAGCGCCTCTGCCGGATGATCAACAACAAGGAAAGCCTGCCGATCGCCCTCTGCGGCCACGCCGTGATCCTGTGCGACCGCGGCCGCCTCGACGATGCCATGGGGCTGCTGAAAGAGGCCGAGCGTATCTGCCGCGAGATCGGATACCGCGAAGGGCTCCCGCGAATTCTCGGCAACGCCGCGTCGATCTGCCGTGACCGGGGCGATCTCGACGGGGCGATCGTCCGCCTTCGGGAAAGCGAGCGCATCTGCCGCGATCTCAACCTCCGCTCCGGTCTCCAGCGCGTGCTGGAGCAGCTCGCCCTGGTGCTCAAGGCGCGCGGCGAGCTTGACGGCGCCCTGGCGCTCCTGAAAGAGCAGGAAAAAACCTGCCGCCAGCTTGGCATCAAGATCGGCCTCCAGGTGTCTCTCGGCCACCAGGCGCATATTCTGTATTTCCGGGGCGAGGTTGACGCCGCGATGAACATGTTCCGCGAGCAGGAGCGCATCTGCCGCGAGCTTGGCCTGCGCGACCGGCTGCAGATCGCGCTCGGCGGCCAGGCGGTGATCTTCCGCGCCCGTGGCGACTGGCAGCGATCGATGGAACTGCTGAAAGAGCAGGAGGCCATCTGCCGTGAACTCGGCCTCAGGAGCGGCCTGCAGGTGTCCCTGTACAACCAGGGCATCATTCTCCTGATACGGGGCGACCTCGACGGGGCGATGACCCTGTTCAAACAACAGGAAGCCGTCTGCCGTGAATCAGGCTACAGAGAGGGCCTCCAGGCCGCGCTCGGAAGCCAGGCCGTCATCCATCGCAATCGCGGTGATCTTGAAGGGGCGATGACCCTGTTCAAGGAGCAGGAGCGTATCTGCCGCGAATCAGGGTATAAAGAGGGCCTCCAGGTCTCTCTCTGCGGCCAGGCCGTGATCCTGCAGGCCCGCGACGACGTCGACGGCGCTCTCGACCGGCTGAAGGAAGGTGAGAAGATCTGCCGCGAACTCGGGCACAAGGAAGGCCTCCAGCGCGTGTTGTGCAACATGTCGACGATCTTCGAGCGGCGCGGCGAGCTCGATACGGCCATGTCGCTTCTCGGCGAGGTCGAACACATCTGCCGCCTGATCGACTACAAATCGGGGCTCCAGCGGGCCCTCGAATACATGGCCGGCATCCACAAGACGCGCGGCGACCTGGTCATGGCGATGAAACTGTTGAAAGAGCAGGAAGCCCTCTGCCGCGAACTCGGCATCAAGGCCGGCCTCCAGGCCTGCATCGGCCGCCAGGCGCAGATCAGGCAGGCCGAGGGCGATCTCGAGGGCGCGATGCAGCTTTTCCGCGAGCAGGAAGCGATCTGCCGTGAGATGGGACTCAAATCGGGGCTTGCGAAAGCCCTCGCCGCGCAGGCGTCGCTCATGGGCAGAAAACTCGACCGGACGGGCGAAGCGGTGACCCTCATGAAGGAAGCCTGGGGCATGGCCCGCGCCCACGGCCTGGTTTCGCTTTCCGACCAGATCGCCACCGTGCTCGACACCATGAAGGCGAACGCCGATCCCGTCGCCGGTGGCCCCGAATGCGACGACATCTGGAAGAAAATCCAGAACCGCCTCATCCAGCGCGTCTCGTTCATGCGGCCCGACGACGACCCGCAGATTCTGCTCGACCGTCTCAAAGCGCATGAGCGCGTCAGCCGCGACCTCGGCATGCAGGAGGAAGTCGCCCACAGCCTTGCCGGCCAGGCCTACGCCCACCGCCTCCGCCGCGAACCCGAAAAAGCCCTGCAGAAGCTTCGCGACGAGGAGAAAATCTGGCGCACCCGGGACAACAAGACCCGCATCGCCGAGTGCCTCACCCAGCAGGCCCTCCTGCTCGCCAACGACATGAACATGCCTCGCGAGGCCCTCGCCCCCGCCGAAGAGGCCGCGAAACTGGCCGCCTCGTATGAACTTCTCGAACTCTCGAACGACGTTCTGGCCCGGCTTCTCGAGCACATTCGCGCCAGTCTGCGCTGACGCGGTTGTGCCCGGAAAGCCGGGACGTTTGAAGTTTGAAGAGTGAAGTTTCAAACACAGGGAAAGGAACGTCCGAATCTCCGGATTTCAAACTTCAAACTTCCACACTCTCGAATAAAAAAACAGCCCCCGGCGTATGCCGGGGGCTAGCCAATTTTTTTTATTCGAGAGTGTGGATAACCACGCCGGAGCGGAGCTTGGGCTCGAACCAGGTCGACTTCGGGGGCATGATCTTGCCCGCGTCGGCGATGTCCATCAGTTGGGTGATCGAGGTCGGGAACATCGAGAAGGCGACGGCGAACCTGCCCTCGTCGACGATCCGTTCCAGCTCCTTCACGCCGCGGATGCCGCCGATGAAGTCGACGCGCTTGTCGGTGCGCGGGTCGCCGATTCCCAGAAGGGGCGCCAGCAGGGTGTTCTGCAGGATCGAGACGTCGAGGCAGCCGATCGGATCCTTCGGGTCGAACGAGCCGGCCTTCGCGGTCAGCCGGTACCACTGGCCCTTCAGATACATCCCGAAGCAGGTGGCTTTCGCCGGCTTCTTCTCGGTCGTCTTCTCGACCGTGAATTTCTCGCCGACCTTCGCCAGGAACTGCTCCTGGGTCATGCCGTTCAGGTCTTTCACCGCACGATTATAGTCCATGATGTATAGATGGTTGTGTGGAAAGAGGACGGCCAGGAAGAAGTTGTATTCCTCGTTGCCGGTGTGGTTCGGGTTCTTCTCGCGGCGCAGTTTCGCGATGCGGGCCGCGGCGGCCGAACGGTGGTGTCCGTCGGCGACGTAGAGGGTCTTGATCTTCGCGAACTCGGCGGTGATCTTGTCGTGCCAGGCCTTGTCGGCGATCGCCCACAGGACATGCCGGATGCCGTCTTCGCTGGTGAAGTCGTATTCCGGAGCCGCCTTCATCGCTTCGTCCATCATCGCGTTGACCGCATCGACGGCGGGGTAGGTGAGGAACACGGGGCCGGCGTTCGAGCTGGTCACCTCGACGTGCTTCAGCCGGTCTTCTTCCTTGTCCTTGCGGGTCAGCTCATGCTTCTTGATCGTGTCGTTCCAATACTCGTCGGCGGCGCAGCAGCACATCAGGCCGACCTGCGCGCGGCCGTCCATGACCTGCTTGTAGATGTAGAAACTCGGGGTCGGGTCGTGGCGCAGCCAGCCGTTCTTCTGGAACAGCTCGAAGTTCTCCTTCGCCTTGGCGTAGACCTTCGGGTCATACAGGTCGATGCTGGGGTCGAGATCGATCTCGGGCTTGGTCACGTGATGAAACGAATACGGGTTCCCGCCCGAAAGCTTGCGGGCCTCTTCCGAGTTGAGCACGTCGTAGGGCAGGGCGGCCAGCTTGGGGGCGATGTCCTTGGGGGCGCGAAGGCCCTTGAAGGGGCGAACCGTTGACATTCCTGTTTCTCCTTGAAGTATCGCCGAGCGATGTTGTTTTTTGGAAAACCGGCACCATTCTAGGAACCGGCGGGGCTCTTGTCAATCCGAAGAAGCGGGGAATCTGCGATGCGGAACCGGTGCCGAGGCGGAGGCGCTCTGCGTCGCCAGGCTCCGGTAGGCGTCCAGCAGGAGGCCGGACTCCAGCCCGTCATGCGTCGAGAACCAGAGGCAGTCGCGTGTGAGATCGACGGCCTGCACCGCCGGTTCCTTCAGAAGCCATTCGCGGGTGCGCGAAGCCGACTCGAGGAGCGGCTGTTCGCGAAGAAATGATCGAAGCTGCGCGTCCGCCTCGCTCGCGATCCGCTGCAGGCGCATGCGAGCCTCGATGCTTTCTTGGCTGTCCGAAAACATCGCATCTTTTGCCCACACGAGCAGATCGGCCGGAACAGCAGATGTCGCGACGCCGGAGATGCCTTCCTGTGCCCGGGAGTTCAGGGGGAATCTGGTCGCGAGGGTTTTCACCGCCTGAAATCGCACGGTTTCGGATGCGTCGGCCAGCGCGTCGATCGCTGCTTCGACAAGCGGGGCTTCCTCCCAGGGCGGTAGGACCGGGAGGGTCTGAAGCGTGATCAGCGCCTCCTCGCGGCACCGCGGATCGCTTGCGTGAAGCACCGTGAGAAGCTCGGGAACCGAATCGCGGGTGAACGAAGCCGTCATGGCTCTGATTCTGTCAGGTGTGACAGGGGCTTCCCCGGCGGCGCTCATCGGTGCGTGGAGGAGAAGCAGGGATGGCAGGGCAAGCGCCGCAGCGAATTTCAGGTTTTTTTTCATGGGTGTCGTTGCCTTGGCCGTTCGCGATGGCCGGTACAAAGAAAAAGCCCGGAACCAGAGTTCCGGGCTTTTGGAAAACGGATTACTTGCCGGTAGCCGGAGCGGGCTCAGCGGCCGGAGCGGGCTCGGCGGCCGGGGCGGGCTCGGCGGCCGGAGCGGGTTCAGCAGCCGGAGCGGCAGGCTCGGCGGCCTTCTCTTCGACCTTCTTCGCCTTCTTGGCCTTCTTGGACTTCTTGGCCTTCTTGCCCTTCTTGGCGGGCTTCTTCACTTCTTCCTTCTTGTCGCCGCAGGGAGCGACGGCGGCTTCGGAAGCGGCGGCGCCGTCCACGATCAGGCAGCCGTTCTCATCGCGGGAGAGGACGTGCCAGACATCGCCATGCTTGAAGGCCGGAGCCAGAGCGTTGCCTTCCTTGTCGGTGCCGGGGGTGCGGCGGCTGAAATCGGTCTGGGCACTGTAATACATCAGATTGTGCTTCAGGGTGTGGGTCTCGTCCTTCGTGAAGGAAGCGGACTTCAGGTCCTGGCTGACATACACGACTTCCTTGCCGAGAGAAACACTCTTCACATCCTTATCGCCGGAGCAGCGATCAACCTTCGCGGCAAAAGCCGACGAAGCCGGAACGAACAGAGCGGCCGCCAACAGAACGGGGAGCAACCTCTTCATTACATGAACCTCCATGCAGATAGTCTTCGTGATTTCGCAACTATTCAAGTTGCGGGGCTACATTACCGCTACGCCGCGGAGTTGTCAATAGTGTACGCAGTGAAGGAGACCCGGGTCAGCGCTGCTTCGGGCTTGCAAAATCCGTCCGGGTGCGAATGAGCCACTGCTGGAACCAGAAGATGATACTGATATCCATCATGACTGTCCCTCCTTTCTGAACCGCCCGCCGGAGGCGGGGTGCGGGCCGCCGCCGGACAACGAAATGTATTCCTGGGCGGCGGATCGGCACACTTCAGATACAGCATTTTTCATGCCATCCGCGAAAAGGCTCATGGGAAGATGATTCCAGCCCGACTGGGAGCCGCGCTGGCTTTCCGGAGCGGGGTTGTGCTCAAAGATTGCGCAACAGGCCGGTCAGAATGTATAGTTGAGTCCGTTGTACAGGCTTTCCTTTTTTTGATTCCTGAAGATTGAAAACGCTCCGTTTGCCCTGAGGTTGTCGAAGCATGGCCTGAGCCTGCCGAAAGGGACGAGAGCCTCTCGGGCTTCGACGTGCTCAGCACGGACGGGAACGTGAAACCGGCTTTTGCCATACAGGAATCACCAGGGGAAAGACACCGACCAATAACTCAGACGAGGAGCCATTCATGCAGCCCCATCTCAAGCTCGAAACCGGAAGTATCTCTCCCTACGTCCTCGTGTGCGGCGATCCCGCCCGCGCCGAACTGATCGCGAATCTCTGCGAGAATCCGAAACAGCTTGCGTACAACCGCGAATACAGAACATTCGCCGGGATGTATAACGGGCAGCAGGTCACCATCACCTCTCACGGTGTCGGTTCGGCCGGCGCCGCGATCTGCTTCGAGGAACTCATCAAGACCGGCGCGAAGGTCATCATTCGTGTCGGAACCTGCGGCGCGCTCATCGACGGCCTCGGCCAGGGTGACCATATCGTCACGACGGCAGCCGTCCGCGAGGACGGCGTGTCGCCCCTGCTCATTCCGCTCGGCTACCCGGCTGTCGCCGACAGCGGCGTCACGGACGCTCTCGAAGCAGCCTGCAAGAGGGAGCAGGCGCCGTACAAGCGCGGTATCGTGGTCGCCAGCGACCTGTTCTATCCCGGCATTCTGCCCAGTTCACTCGAGATCTACAGCAAGGCCGGCGTGCCCGGCGTCGAGATGGAATGCGCGACCCTGTTCGTCATCGCATCCCTGCGCGGCGTTCGAGCCGGCGGCATCCTGACCGTCGATGGCAATCCGCTCAAGTGGGACGAAGGCAACTACGATCCGCACGGCGAAAAGGTCACGAAGGGCAAGTCCCGGATGCTGAAGCTCGCGCTCGAAGGCATCACCGCCCTGGCAAAAGCCGACAAGGCCTGATCGCACGGTCATGAGCACGCGCGTCGGGTGCGGATGCGGCGGGGCATGTCCCCCGGCCGCATCCGGCGCTGCCTGCTCGCCCGCGAAGCTTCCAGACGTCGATGGACCGGTTCTTTTCCTGGTGCCGTATCCGAGCCTTTCGGGGCTTGAACTGTTCTGCCTGCGCTTTGCAGCGGATCTGCAGAAACGGGGCATCCCCGTCGCCGTCGCCGCTCCGGAAGGCGGCCTGATCGCCGAACAGTGCCGCATTCGGGATCTTCCCTGCCGAAACCTGCCCGAACTGCACCGGATCGACCCCGCCGCGGTGAAGCGCCTCTGCGACATCCTCGGAGGGGGCGGAACCGGCCCCGCCGCCCGCGCGGTGGTGGCGTTCCGCACCCAGGCGATGTATCCGGTCCACCTGGCCCGCCTGATGATGCGCCTGCATACCCCCCTGTTCCTGTTCTACCGCATCGGAGCGGGCAATTATCACCGCCGCGACCCGCTCCACCGGGTTCTGTTCAGGCATGTTGCCGCGGTCGTTCCGAATGCCGACCACGTCGCAAACAAGATTATAAAATACTGGGCCATATCTCATGACAAGGTCGTCTGCATCCGCAGCGGCGTCGATACCGAGCGGTATCGTCCCGACGAAGGCCGCCGCGATGCCCTGCGCGCGAGCCTCGGCCTGCCGGAAAACGCCCTCCTGATCGGCAACGCCGGTCGCATTCACCCCGAAAAGGGTTCCGAGGTTCTCATCGACGCCGTGTTCGGCCCGGGAGGCGCCTCCGCCGGCCGCTCCGATATTCATCTCGCCTACGTCGGCCGCGAATACCAGCCCGGGTACGCCGATCATCTCCGCACCCGTGCGGCCGGTTTGGGCGCATCCGACCGGTTTCACATCCTCCCGTTCCGCAACGATATCGAAGCCGTCCATCCGGGATTCGACCTGTTCGCCCTCGCCGTGACCTCGCATGAGACCTACGCCTACACGGCGCTCGAAGCCATGGCCTGCGGTGTTCCTGCTATAGTCCCTGCGATAGGCGGCATGTCCGAAATGCTCGCCGACGGTTCCGAGGGGTTTTTCTTCAGGCACCGCGATACGGTATCCCTCAGAGAAACGCTGCTGCGGGCCGTTTCCCTCCCCGCCGCCGACCGCCTGAAAATGGGGCGCGCCGCCCGCGATCGCATTCTCCGGACCGCCGGCTGGGACGCCATGATGGAGCGCTACATCGACCTGTTCGCCCGCTGCCGCGTCCCGATGGCCCCAGCGATGTCCCCCGCGATGGTGTAGGGACGGGTTTCAAACCCGCCCCTACAGCGTAAATGATGAATGACAATGGGAATTGGGGGACGTGATACCGGAATGCAGAACAGGTTTTTCCTGGCTGGGATGTGCCGCGATTTGCGGGAAGAGAGGTTTTCTGGTAGAAAGAGGCGCCATGTCGAGAGAAACCCTTCGTGCCGTTGTCGGGCGCCTGATGGCCGTGATGGCCATGCTGGCGGTCTTTTGCGCGCCGGCAGCGGCTGAAACGGAGCTGATCTTCTGGAACTTCTGGGACCAGAAGTTCATCGCACCCGTGATCGCCCGATTCGAGGCCGAGCACCCTGGCGTCAAGATCCGGAGCGAGCAGCTCAACTGGGGAAACGGCCTCGACAAGATCGTCGTCGCCCTCGCCAACGGCAAAGCCCCCGACATCTGCGAGCTCGGCTCGACCTGGACAGGCAAATTCATGTCGGAAGGCGTTCTCGCCGACATCACCGACCGCGTTTCCGACCTTCGGCCCCGCTACCACCTCTGGGAACCGGCAACCTGGGAGGGCCGCATCTATGGCATGCCCTGGCTCGTCGGCACGCGCGTGTTGTTCTACAACCGCGCGCTTTTCAAGGCCGCTGGCCTCGATCCCGACATCCCGCCCCGCACCTGGAACGAACTGCTCATCGCCGCGAAGGCCATCCACCAGCCCGACAAGGGCATCTACGGCTTTGGCGTGAATGCCGGCGAGGGGCATATCCTCTACAAGAAGTTCCTGCCCTTCGTCTGGGGAAACGGCGGCTCGATTCTCGACGGGCAGGGGAACTTCTCCTTCGACAGCCCCGCAACCCGCGAAGCGCTCGAGTTCTACCGGCGTCTCATGGCGTTCGGCCTCAAGGAAAAGCAGGACATCCTCGACGACGCGTTCAAGAAGGGCCGCCTGGGTCTCGAAATCTCGGGCTCCTGGAACTTCGCGAAATACCCGAGGGAAGCCCCCGACCTTGATTTCGGAACGGCGCTGATCCCGCCTCCCGCCGAGGAGCGCGGCCGCTCCTGCTCCTTCCTGGGCGGCCAGATCCTCGTCCTGTTCAAGCACTGCAAAGACCCCCAGGCCGCGACGGCATTCCTCCGCTTCCTCACGAAGGCCGAAAACACCCTGCCCATCACGAAGGAAGCCCTGGTCAGCTTCCCGACCGACAAGGCCGCGTACGAAGACGATTTTTTCCGGAAAAACCCGAAGCTGGGCGTGTTCGTGAAACAGATGGAAACCGGCGTGCATCCCCCGGTGCACCCTCTCTGGATCGAACTCGAAAGCATCATCAACGACACCGTCGAAAAAGTCTTGTACGGCAGCCCGGTTGACGAGGTTCTGGGGGCCGCCGCAATGGCCTACGAGCGCGTCCGCCTCCAGTTCGACGACCGCCGGAGCGCGTCCGCCGCCGTTCCGTCGTCCGCCGCTTCCGCGGCCCCTGTTGCCGGCCCCATCACCCTGCCTGTCTGGGCGATGGTCCTGCTCGTGCTGATTGCCGCAGGAACCCTCATCAATGCGATCCTTCTGATCTTCATCTACGGCGAGGTAAAAAAAAACGCCGCCTGATGCGTGCGAGGGGCCGTAGTGCCTCCTCCCCGCACGCACTGTATGCGCTGCTCTTCCTGTCGCCCTGGTTGCTGACGTTCCTCGTTTTCTGGCTGTATCCGCTGGCGTTTTCCTTCCTTCTCAGCTTCTGCGACTACGACGTGTTTCGCGCCGGTGCGTTCCGATGGACGGGCTTCGACAACTTCGTCAGGCTGCTCGGAGACGCCCGGTTTCGCCAGTCGTTCGGGAACACGCTGTTCTTCGTCGTCGGAACGACGCCCGTCACGACGTTTCTCGCGTTGGTGCTCGCCCTGCTCGTCGAACGCGTCCGAAGCCTGCAGAACCTGTTTCGATCGGCATTCTTTCTGCCGTCGATCATCTCGATGGTCGTCATCGCGACCATCTTCAAGTCCTTCTACGCGCCCGACGGCTTTCTCAACGCCGTCCTGGGATTCGCCGGGTTTCAGAAGCACGCCTGGCTCGTCGAGACGGCATGGGCGATGCCGGCGATCATGGCGATGGACGTCTGGTCCTCCGTTGGATATTATATGGTATTGTTCCTGGCCGCGCTGAAATCCGTTCCCGCGCACCTCTACGAGGCGGCCGAGGTCGACGGGGCGGGGGAGTGGGCGCAGTTCCGGCACATCACCCTCCCGCAGATCCGCGGAATGGTTCTTTTCATTATCGTCATAAATATCATACGAGGCTGGCAGGTCTTCCCCGAGATTTTCACGCTCACCCGCGGCGGCCCCCTCGGAACGACCGACACGCTCGTCCACCGCGTCTACGAGGCCGCCTTCCGGTATCACGAGATGGGATACGCCTCGGCGATGGCCTGGGTTCTCTTCGCCGTCATCATGGCCATGTCGCTCGTCCAGATGCGGATTCTGAGGGAGAAACACCGATGAATCCCGCGACGACCGCGCCAGACGGCATCACGAAAACGAGCGTGGCCCGTTCCCGCCCGAGACCGGCCGGACCTCTGCTGACCGGGCTCCTCGGGGCGCTGCTGCTGAGTTACTTATATCCATTGATATATATGCTCGCCAGGTCCGTGATGAGGTTCGAACCTGGCATGGCCGCTTCCGGCGTCGGGTTCACCTTCGACCAGTACCGCACGGTTCTCGGGGGAGGCGGCTTCCTCCAGTATGTCTGGAACAGCTTCTTCGTCCTGGGGGTGGTCGTCGCGGCGAACGTGATCACGTCGGTCCTGGCCGGGTATGCCTTCGCCCGATACCGGTTCCCGGGCAGATCGATCCTGTTCGGGATCGTGCTGGTGACTCTGATGGTGCCGAAGCAGACCCTGATGGTGCCGATCCTCGATCTCGTCTACCGTCTCGGCCTGCACGACACGCTGTGGGCGCTGATTCTGCCCTTCTGCGTCGACAGTTTCAACGTTTTCCTGCTCCGGCAGTATATTTCCGCCCTGCCGGCCGATCTCGAGGACGCGGCGCGCGCCGACGGGGCCGGTGAATTCGCCATCCTCAGGCATGTCGTCTTCCCGCTCTGCCGGCCGGCGCTCGCGGTGGTCGTGATCAACACGGCCATCGTCACCTGGAACTCGTTTCTCTATCCCCTGATCCTGACCGACTCCGCTGCCCGGCGCACCCTGCCGGTCGGCCTCGCGATGCTGACCCAGGGCCCCTTCTCGACCGACTGGGGCACCCTCATGGCCGGCTCAGCCGTCAGCTCCATCCCCCTGATCCTTCTGTTCCTGGTCTTCCAGCGCAACATCATCGAAGGCATCACCTCCGGCGCCCTCCGGGAGTGACATTCCCGCCACCTCACCGGCCGGCCGGATGTCTCCGGTCATTTTCCCCCGGGGCGGTGCGCCAGGATCTTTTCAGCCGCCGCCTTCACGGCGGGGTCGGGGTCGGCCAAAGACTTTTCCACGGCAGGCAGGAGAGGGGAAATGTCATGCCCGGCGGCAACGTGCTCGAGCGCGGTCTGGAGGGTGGTGACGCGAACCCTTGGATCGGCCGTCTCCAGGAGGGGGGGGATCTCGTCGAACCTTTTTTCCTCGAGATACTGGTCGGTCAGGATCCATGCGGCTTCCTCGCGAATCCAGGCTTTTGGGTGATCGAGGCGGCGGCGAACATCCGCAATCAAGCCCGGATACTCCCGCCTGGCGGCCTCGGCTTCATCCCCCTTCAACGTGCCGAGTGCCTCCCGGGGGTGGAGGCGGCGGAGCGTGATCTCGGTGTCAACGCCCATCCCTTCGGCGGCTGAGCGCCATTCCTCCGAGAAGGTGCTCGCATACAGGGAACCGCACTCCGGGCATTTCGAAAGACCGCTTGATGAGATGTATTCCAGCCGGCTGAACTCCGGGGGCAACTGCCGGCCGTCGGTGTAAACGGCATTTCGGGGGAGAAACTCGCAGATGCTGCAGGGCCGGCAGGTGAAGCGGGCCAGGATTGCTTCCACCTTCCGGCCGAGGTCGTGGGTGATTGGCCCGTTTTCATCGGCAGGAAGGCCTGCCAGCACATCGAGAACCATCCGGGCATGGTCGGGGGACGCTTCGGCGAAGGCGACGAAATACGCGGTCAGATCTTCGGGGAAAGCGGCCTTTCCGAGACTTCCAGCCAGGGAGCGAAGGGCCGCTTCCCCAGGGGGGAAAACCCATCTGCCGCGGTCGACCCGGCACAGGCAGACCCGGGCGGTATTTCGAACCTCCCTGCTGACATCCTGGAGGCCACGGGTCAGAATCGCCAGGCGAACCTTCATGGATGGCGGATCCTGGTCCTGATTGGCTGACAACCCGAAGACCGCTCCCGCCCGGACCATCTCGTCGGCATGCCCCAGCAGGGCCTCGAGCCCCGGATCGTTTTCCCGTCCTGCAAGGGAAGTGGCCAGCGCGGTTGCGATGTGTGCCTTCACTTTCCAGTTCTCATGTTCCAGGAGTTTGTCGATATCCTGGCGGGCCTGGTCGGGCGAGGTCCCGTGCCGAATCGCATTGCACAGAAGCGGGAGCAGGTCCTCCTCCTGCTTGTTCCCGCGTGTGTCGAGCATCCATCTTGCCAGGATCGGTATGGCCGGAGACATATCGACCGCCACCACATCCAGGAGCCTCGCCACGACCTTGACCAGAAGCCGCCAGGGGGTTTTCTTCTCGGCCATCAGCGTGATGACGCCCTGAAGGCGTCCCAGGTCGGCCCGAAGGTGGCACTGGAGCACGTCGACCACCGGGAAAAAGAGATCTTCCGAACCGTTCAGGCAATCGATGACGAGGGGAAGGGCAGGGGCCAGGCCTCTCCCGTCACCGCCGTATTCTCCGAGTCCGCGCAGGAGCCTGGAAGGCATGCAGGGAATCTCGAGAGCCCGCCCGAGAGTCGCCACATCGCCGCCGGCCACGATGTGGATCGCCAGTGCCCCGGCGATGGGATCCAGGATGTCAACATTGTGGCTCTGGGAAACAACCTCCAACAGGGCCGGGACGATCGGGGAAAGGTTTGCCCCCGCCGCGGCAGCGTTCCGGATGTCGTTCACCGCCTGCCGACCGCGGCCTTTGGTTCCCCTCACCTCGAGACGTACATCTTCCAGGAGTTGATCGAAATCAATGGCCATTGGCAGCGCCTCCAAAACGGAAAGATCCCCGAAACGCTCGTCCGGGCTCCTTCCGGAACTGGTATCAGAATATCACAATGAATGATGCTGAGGATCGGTCATGAAACGTGTCCTCGACGAACGTCTGCCGGAGCCCCTCTGTCGATTGGCGGGATGGGGGATTTTTCAGTACAATGAATAAGTCCTGCAGAAGGCTAACACCCCGTTCACCCTGACCTTGTCGAAGGGTGAGATCCTCTTGTGCTTTGACAGGCTCAGCACGAACGGGAAGGCAGAACTGGCTTGCATGATTCTGGAATCAATGGACAAAACCCAAATGTGACGGTTTGGGTCTGTGCTGACAAGGTGGCCAAGGATGAACATCACGAAGAAAACCGCCTGGCGTGCGATCGTATGCCTGTGGCTGATCGGGTCCCTGATCGGCGGTTCGGCTGTTGCCGAGGCCGGCGAGGGGCTGTTCTCGCGCCTGAAAGCGAAAGTGGCGCAGAAGGTCGAACAGAAGATCGAGCAGGTGAAGGATCCCGTCTGGGTGAAAACCACCATCGGGTCCGGCGCCGTCGGCGGCATTGCGAACAGGATCACCGGATTCGCCGGAATGGCCCTCGGGGCCGTCATCGGCCTGACGGTCGGCGGGCCGGCCGGCGCAGCCGTGGGCGGGCTCATCGGCGCCGAAATCGCCTCGTCGATGACGAATGCGTATGTCAAGCCGCTGGCGGCCGGCTACATTGAAGCCCGCCTGACGGACCGGCCTGCGACCCTTTCCGAGACCTGGAAGGGGCTCGACAAGAAAAAACTCGCTGTCGAAGGCGCCTCCGACGCGGTCGGCAGCATCATCGGAAAAGCCGTCGGGATTGCCGTCGGAACGGCCCTTTTTGCCGGGTGCGGCCCCATCGCCCTTCCGATCGTGGGCGTGATCGGCGGCGACATCGTCGGTGGCAAGATCGGAAAATGGATCGGCAGCAAGCTCGTGAAAAAAGCCGGCGTGATGGCCTACACGGCTCTTGCCGCCCAGCCCCCGCCTGCATCGGCATCCGTCGCTCCGGCCTCCGTTTCCGCCGGTGTGAGTTCCGCTTCCCGGACGGCAGCGCCCGTCGAGCAGGCCCGAATTCGTTACGAAGCTGCCTACCGCGCGTATGTGAGCGCCGTCCAGGATCCCGCCGCGACCACGGCCGGCAAGGAAAAGGCCCTCCGTGACTACACCGTCGCCCTCGACGCCTGGATGGCGGCGCGCAAAGCCGAAGGCGGCAACCGCTGAGATTTCTGACACCCCGCGGCCGCTGAAAAAAATCTTCCCCCCGTTTCCCTGAGCCGACCGGTCATGCCCGGTCGGCGTTTCTTCGTTTCGGTGGATATCCGACGCGCTTCTGCCGATGTATAGGCAGGAAGGCATCCGCCGAGAAAGGGGGGAGCGCATCTCGCGCGCCTGACGATGGAAACCGAAAGCCAGGGTGGGGTCATCATGTACAACCCCGACCTCCTGCTTCACGATCCGCTCAACACTGGGCCTGAGGGAACCAGGCTCCAGCTGATCATCGAGGAGCTGGTCAACGCCGGCATGTGGCCCGACCAGATTCACGAAGCCGATATCGCAACGATGAAACGGCTCCGCGAAATCCACGACCCCGAGTATCTCGAGCTCCTGCACAAACGCTGCACGCACGGCGTCGGCTCGCTCGACCAGGAGACGCCGGTCATGGAAAAATCCTTCGAGGTTGCCCGCTTCGGCGCCGGTGGCGTTCTCGACGCGATCGACCTGATCATGGACGGCAAGATTCCGAACGCAGCCTGCCTCACCGCAATGCCCGGCCATCATGCCGGGTATAAAAAGTTCGGATTCGGAAGCCTGCTGAACTACGCGGCTGCCGGTGCCCACTACCTGTCGAAGAAGTTCAGCCTCAAGCGCATTGCCATCGTCGATCTCGATGCCGATCACGGCGTCGGAACGCAGGAGATTTTCTGGGAACGGCGCGATGTGCTGACCGTTTCCCTGCACGAATACCCCGGCAGGACCGGAACGGGACACTACTCCGAGACCGGCAAGCAGCCCGCGAGCGGCTACAACGTGAACATCCCGCTTCCCTCGGGATACGGCGACCGGGAATACCTCGTCTGCTGGCGCGAAATGATCGTTCCCATGCTGAAGCAGTACGATCCCGAATTCCTCATCGTTCCATGGGGGACGAATATCCTGGCCGAGGAGGGCGGGACGCATCTCCTGGTCAGCCAGCATGGGCTGCTGGCACTGTTCCGCGAGGTGCTCGCGACGGCCAGGCAGCTGTGCAGGGGAAAAATCGTGACCGTTCTCGAAGGCGGCGCCCCGGGAAGGGCCCAGGCGACCGCTTTTGCGAATCACGCACAATTGCTTATCAACAATCGGCTTCTGCCTGTCGATAAGGGGAAGAAGGAAGAAATCATTTCTTATTCCGATTGGTATGCCTACGCAAAACTGCTCAAAGCGAACTTTCGAAAATACTGGAAAGTCTGAACCTTCCATCTCTGGAATCACGGAGGTTATCAATGCGATTCTATAGACCGATGCGGGCCAGGGACCCGCTGCTCGCCCTGCTGTTATCGGTGGGCGCCGCAGTCCTGCCTGTCCCCGCCACCGCGCAGGAATACCCTGTCGCGATGAGCGACGAGGCAGGACAGGCCGACGGCGCCGCCATGCCCGGTATGGGCGGGCTGCTCCAGGCGCCACCGAAGGTGGTCGCCATGCCGCTGGAGACCGGCGATGTGCGTGCGCCGATCGAGCCGCCCGCGGCCATGGTGAACAAGGCCAGGAGCCGCGTCCAGAACACGGCCGCATCGGTTCGTGTCGCGGCTGCCGCCGGTGTGGCCCAGTACGCCGCTCCTGCGGCGGCAAGAGGCTACGAAGCAGGCGGATACGTGGTTCAGGCTGGTGACACCGCCCCTGCGATCGCGCAGAAGCTCCTCGGAAACGCGAATCGCTGGCAGGAGCTGATGGCCTTCAACCGGATCGCCGATCCGAACTCGCTGGTGGTCGGTCAGCGCCTGCTTCTGCCCATTGCCGCCGGCGCCGTCAGCGTTTCCCGCGCCGCCCCGGCCCGGATGGCGGCCGATGCGATTGCGGCCGCACCTGGGCAGGTTGCCGTTGCAAGGACCGCCGTCGCGCCCGCTCCGATCGTGCGTGCCCCTGTCCGGGCATCTGCGGCCGCGCAGGAGTATGAAGCCGTCGAGCCCGAGCCTGAGGTCGCACCGGTCGTGAGCGCGCCGAAGAAAGCTCTCGCGCCCGCCGTCGCGCAGGCAAAACAGGCCGCAAGAACCGTCGGTTTCGATGCCGATGCCAGCTATTACGGCCAGAGCGGCGGAACCTACGTCGTCCAGAAGGGGGACACCCTCGGAAAGATCGCGAAGAAACTGCTCGGCTCGAGCAAACGCTGGCGCGAAATCGCCGGGGCGAACCCGCAGATCAATCCCAACCGGCTCGAAGCCGGTATGAGCCTGAACATCCCCGGAATGGAGGCCCCGGTCCAGATGGCTGCGGCGCAGTCCTTCGATGCGGGTGGCCAGACCGCCGTTCCGGCATACGAACCGCCGCCCATGGCACCTCCTCCTCCGTCGTTCTCGGCTCCGCCAACCGCGATGATGCCCCCGGCCCCACCGATGCCGGCGATGCCTCAGGAGATGGAGCCTCCGCCTCCGCCGCCCTACATGAGCACCGGCGCGATTCCTCCGGCTCCCATCATGGCCGCCCCGCAGGCCGGCCCCGATACCAGCACCACGCTGTATCGTGAAGAGAAATACCGGATTCCGGACGAGCTCAAGCCTACCGACTTCTCGCCCTACTTCCTGAACCTTCGCGGCTATCACGGCCTCATCGAAACCGAAAGCGCCCTGATTCCCTACTACAAGACCTGGCACTTCGGGTTCGGATTCCGCTACGACAAATACAAGTATCTCAACGGCAAGGACGACATCGTTGACGGTCGCCAGTGGGTCATGCCCGTCAGCCTGATGTATACCGGCAGGAAACTGATGGCAGGCGTTACCGTTCCGTTCCAGTCCTGGGAAGTGACCCGCACGGGCGGCGGTTTCCCCACCGTCGACCTCTCGGGCGTTCATGATCCGGAAGTGAAGGTCGGCTACCAGATCTGGAAAAATTACGAAGGCAACCATGCCGTCCTGCTGCATGTCGCCGGCAAATTCTCCTCTGACAATTATCATCAGCCTCTGATCAACCTTTCCGGCAAATCCCGCGTCGGCGTCAAGGTCGGTCCCGCTAACGCGACGCGCGGCAGCTGGGTGGAGTTCGGCGGCGCGTATTCGGGCCGCATCAACGAGCGCTGGGCGAGCCATGTGAACCTCGGCATCACCAACGACGCGGAAGACAGCATCTCGAAATACATGTATCGCGGCGGCGTCGATTACCGCGTGAACCAGCACTTCTCGCTGATCGGCGAACTCGATGGCGAGAGCTGGGAGATGGATAACGGACCCGACGGTCCGAATGTCGATCTCATCCTGGGCCTGGCCGTGTTCAACGAGGGCTGGCAGGCGAGCCTCGGCTTCCCGATGGCTCTGCAGAGCGAGTTCGGGTATGGACATGACCTCGGGGTGACGTTTGGATTGAACACCCGCTGGGACTAGACCCCAACAGCAAAAAAGGCGCCGCGATCGGGAACGATCGCGGCGCTTTTTTGCTGTTGGGGAAGTTTGGATGAGGACTTGGAGCGAAGCTTTTTGATAATAGTAGTAAGAATAGATATCAGTTGGTTTGATTCGTCGAGGAGGGGGGCGAGGCACTCCTCATGCGTTCTTTCCTTTCCTCCGTTCTTCCGTTCTTCTGTTGTGTTTTCCCCTTTCAAACTTCAAACTTCAAACTTCACTCTTCAAACTTTCTCGGTTCTGCGCGCAAGCCAGCGCGCAGAACCGAGGCAACTTCATGTAAATCTATTCCGGCGGCAAGGTCTTGGATCTCCTTGTCGTTCAACATGTCCAGTATTTTCGGATGCTTCATCAGGGCGGCGGTGTTCTTCTGCAGAACCAGCGTGCGGAGCTCGGCGTCGTTCGAAAGGGCCTGAATTTTCGGATGCGACTGGACGGGAGCGAAGAGCGTCGCGAGACGCTCCCGATCGACTTTTTCCGGGTCGATTCCGGCCTTTGCGTCCCGGGCGAGGGCGACCAGTTCCACGACACCGGATGCCCGGTTCGGAACGAACGGGGCGGCGACGTTCGATACTTCCTGTGACAACTTTCCGGCCAGCGAGACCGGCGAGGTGTTCCATGCGGGCTGATACAGGGAAAGCGGCCAGGAGACGAGGGCGAACAGAACGAGGCCCTCGGCCATTCCGAGACAGAGCCCGGCGGTTGCGTCGAGCATGCCGGGGGAGCGTTTCGGATCGATCACCAGGCGGCCGAACAGGCCGATGACGACGTAGACACCGATCGCGCAGAGATAGAAACCGCCGACGGAGGCGGCGATGCCGCTCAGGCCGGCGGCTGTGCCTGCGATGGTCCCGAAGAAATATCCGGCGGCGATCGAGGCTGAGAGCCTGAACCATCCGAGCAGGGCGGAGATTGCCCCCTGCAGCCACCCCTGGAGGGCAAACCAGATCGCCAGCACGCAGAGCAGGGTTCCAGAAAAGATATTCAGGTCCTGGTGCTGGCGCGCGACGAACCACGAGATGACGGTGGCGAGCCCCAGGAGCGAAAAAACGAGAATTCGGAGCAGGACGACGAACATCAACGACGGGCCGGCCGTTCCGGTGGTTTCCGATTGTTCACTCATGCTTCAATGGGGGCAGGGGATGCCGCGCCCTCCGGCGGCTTCAGAAGAAACTGCGGATATCCTGGTAGGTGACCAGCAGCAGCACGGTCAGCAGGAACAGGAGTCCGACGAAATGAATGTTCTCCTCGACCTTCGGGGTGATCGTGAGGTTGATGCCGGTCAGCATCCGCAGCAGGGAGAAGACGGCTTCGAGCAGGACGAAGACGATGCGGCCGCCGTCCAGCACGGGCAGGGGCAGCAGGTTGATCAGGCCGATGTTGATCGACAGCATCGCCGTCAGGTAGAGAAGCTCGAAAATGCCCTTGTGAGCCTGCTCCTTGATCATCTGCATGATCTTGACCGGCCCGGCGACGTCCGCCTGGGTCTCGCGCACGACCATCTTGTAGAGGCCGTTCACCGTCTGCATCGTCAGGCTGACGGCGGCATCGAAACCGCGCTGGCAGGCCTTTCCGAACGAGAGAACCCGGAAGTCGAAATTGTTCGGGGCGAGGCTGATGCCGATACGGCCGCTTCCCTCGACGCCGGTCGGAACGACCGTGACTTTGAGGAGTTCGCGGCGATGCACCTCGTACGAACCGCGGTTCACGGCGTAGTCGCCGGAAAGCACGCCGCCGCCGAACGCGCCGCGCGGGGTGGGGTGGTCGCGCGCGATGTCGAGCACGAGCGAACGGCCTCCCGCAGACTGGATCATCTTCACGCCCTCGCTCCAGTCCTCGAGCACGACGCCGTCGATCGCGGTGATCGTGTCGCCGGCTCGCACGCCCGCCTGGTAGGCCGGCTGGTCCTTGAGGGCGTCCATGACCATGATGTTGGTGAGAGGGCCGCCCGAGACGGCGTAGATGACGACGAACAGCACGACGGCCCAGAGCATGTTCATGATCGAGCCCGCCGCGAGAACGAGCACCTTGGCCCATCGCGGCTTGCTCGGATACCCGCGCGGGTCGTCAGGAGCAAGCTGGGGAAGCTTGTCGTCGGGATCTTCCGGCGGCTCCTCCGCCTTCGGCGCCGGTTCAGCGCCCTCTGCCCCCTCTGCCTGTTCCTCCTTCTTTTCCTCTTCCTCTTCGGTGTCCATGCCGGCGAGCCGGACGAAGCCGCCGAGCGGGAAGGGGCGGAGCGAATACAGCGTTTCGCCCCACCTGACCTTCAGAAGCCGGTTTCCGAACCCGATCGCGAACTCGAGGACCCAGATACCGGTGAGTTTCGCCGTCAGGTAATGGCCGAGCTCATGGACGAGGGCGATGCTTCCGAGGACGAAGCAGATGGAAAAGATCGTTTTGAGAGTGACGAGAATAACGGAGATGATCATGTGACAACCTTTGCGAGACCGCCGGTCAGGCGATCAGAAATACGTAGGCCAGGGGGCCCAGGAACAGAACGCTGTCGATGCGGTCGAGCATGCCGCCATGAGCGCCGAGCAGGCTGCTCGAATCCTTGACGCCCGCCTCGCGTTTCAAAACCGACTCGAACAGGTCGGCCGCCTGGCCGAGAACGGCTGCGGTCAGGCCGAACACCCAGAGACGTGCCTCGGGAATCGGCAGCCAGCCGGATCGGTCGAGCACCCAGACCGCGGCGAGGCAGACCAGGGTCCCCCCGATCGCGCCGACGACGGTCTTGTTCGGGCTGATCCTGGGGGCCAGGCGGGCGTCCCAGAAGCGGCGGAGCGACATGCCGAAAAGATAGGCGCCGATATCGAGCGCCCAGACGACGATCAGGAGCGCGAAAACCGCCGTCGCCCCGGAAGAACCGGCGATCAGCTGGAAGAAGCCCAGGCAGAATGGCAGGTACATCATGCCCGCGAGACCGAGGGCGAACCGCTGCCATCCACGGCCGTCGAGCCCGCGGCTGACGGTCGCCATCGCATGAGCGGCGGCAATCAGGGCCGCCCCGAACAGGAGGCCGCGTTCCCCCCACAGGGTCGTCGCGGCGAGCAGAACGGCTCCAGAAGTATATTCAAATATATATATAGGCTTCGGCGCTCTCGGGCCGAACATGCCGAACAGTTCCCACTGGCCGGCTGCCGCGATGATCGAGAAGAGGACGCAACGGGGCCACGGCCCCGCGGCGAGAATCCCGTAGACGAGGGGGATGCCGAGAACGATGAGCGGGAGCCTCGAGATCATTTCGACCCCTTGCCGTCGATCTGCTCGCCAGTCTTGCCGAAGCGGCGCTCGCGCCCCTGGTAGGCGGCGACGGCCTTCACGAGTTCGAACTCGTCGAAGTCGGGCCAGAGGACGTCTGTTATATAAAGTTCGCTATACGCGCTCTGCCAGAGCAGGAAATTGCTCAGGCGCATCTCGCCGCTCGTTCGAACGATCAGGTCGGGGTCGGGGACATCGGGGGCGTAGAGATTTGTCGAAATCAGCTTCTCGTCGATCTGATCCGGCGAAATGCCCGACGCGACGATGCGCCTGACGGCGTCGACGATCTCGGCCCGGCCGCCGTAGTTGATGCAGAGATTCAGCGTGAGGCCGGTGTTGCGTGACATCAACTCGGTCGACTGCTTCGCTTCCTCGAGAATCTCGGGGGCGAGCCCCTCGCGCCTGCCGACGAGCCGGAACTGGACGTTCTCGGCGTGGAGTTCGTTTCGCTCGTGCACGATGTAGGTGCGGATCAGCCGCATGAGCGCCGAGACTTCGAAGCTGGGCCGCGCCCAGTTCTCGATCGAGAATGCATAGAGGCTGATATGCCTCACGCCAAGCTGCTTGTCGGCGAACCGGACGATCGTCTTGACGTTCCGGGCGCCGGTCTGATGGCCGCGGATGCGGCTGTAACCACGCATCTTGGCCCATCTGCCGTTGCCGTCCATGATGATGCCGATATGGGCCGGAACGGGGACGGGGGACGAACGGACCTGCTTCAGGAGGTTTTCGAGCTGCTGCTGCCGCTCGGTTGCTGGTTGTTGTGGCATGTGTTGAATGCGAGGGGAGGATTCTGCCCGGCAGCCGCCGGCGGGGCGGCTGCCGGGCAGGGCTGGAACGGCCTCAGTCGTCGGCCCCGGCGGGCCGTATGGCTTCAACGGGGCAGACTTCGGCACAGCGGCCGCAGTCATTGCATTTGCTGGTGATGACGTACGGCTCGCCTTCCCTGATGGCTTTCACCGGGCACACGGCGAGGCAGGAGCCGCATTCGACGCAGTCTTCGCTGATGCGATACATGGCCTTACTTCCCCATGATCTCCTTTTCCTTGGTTTCGAGCACCTTGTTCAGCTTCTCGATGTGCTCGTCGGTGATCTTCTGCACGCGGTCGACCGCTTTCTTGCTCTCGTCCTGCGTGATCGTGCTCTTCTTCTCGAGAGCCTTGATGGCGTCGTTCGCGTCGCGGCGCACGTTCCGGATGGCGACCCGGAACTCCTCGGACTTCTTCTTGCAGCTCTTGACCAGGTCGTTGCGGCGCTCTTCGGTCAGCGCGGGAATCGGCAGGCGGATGACGTGGCCGTCGTTCTGCGGGTTCAGGCCGAGGTCCGACTTCTGGATCGCCTTCTCGATCTCGCCCAGGAGGTTCTTTTCCCATGGCTGGATCATGAGCGTCTTGGGATCAGGGGCGGAAATCGACGCGACATGGTGCAGGGCCGTCTCGGTCCCGTAATGGTTGACGGTGATGCGGTCGAGGAGCGACGGCGTGGCGCGTGACGTGCGCATCGTCGAGAATTCCTTCTTCAGCACCTCGATCGACTGAACCATCTTGTCGGTGCTTTCCTTGATGATCGAATCGACTGTGGTCATGTTCCTGATCTCTCCTTGATTGGATTTATAGAGTTGAAAATCGTTCACCCCTCGACGACCCGCGTGCCAAGGGGCTCGCCGTTGCAGGCCCTCAGCAGGGCATGGGGCTCGGCCATCGAGAGCACCAGCAGCGGCATGCGGTTGTCACGGCACAGCGTGATGGCAACGAGATCCATGACGCCGAGTTGGCGGTCGAGGACTTCCCGGTATTGTATCGTATCGAACTTCTTTGCGCCAGGGTTCTTCATCGGATCAGAATCATACACGCCGTCGACCTTGGTCGCCTTGATCAGCACGTCGCATCCCGTCTCGATCGCGCGCAACGCCGACGCCGAATCGGTGCTGAAATACGGGCTTCCCGTGCCGCCGCCGAACAGGCAGACGATGCCGTCGCCAAGAGCCGCTTTCGCCTTGTCGATGCCGTACTGCTCGACCATTGGCTCCATCCCCGTTGCCGAGAACACCT
The DNA here is from genome assembly GCA_964389325.1 of uncultured bacterium. GTDB lineage: Bacteria > Muiribacteriota > Ozemobacteria > Ozemobacterales > Ozemobacteraceae > MWAR01. The sequence continues at coordinate 284,362 of CAYMEN010000001.1, forward strand.
TCGCCCTGACCCCGGCCGCGCCCAGATGGTCGGCGAAACAGATCGCGTTCATCACCGTGGCGAGCATGCCCACGTAGTCGGCGTGATGCCGTTCGAGGGCCGGCAGATGCCCGCGAGCCCCCCGGAAGAAGTTCCCGCCGCCGATCACGAGGGAAGGGGTGATGCCGTGTTTGGTCAGCTCCGCCACGGCGGCCGCGTAGGTTTCGATCGCCTCGCGATTGAAGCCCGTTCCGGCGCTTCCGCCGAGCATTTCCCCGCTCAGCTTGAGGAGGGGGCGTCTGAACATCGGTTTGGTCCTTGTCACGTGTTGCTCTCCTTCGTCATGCCATGAAGAGAATGAATATTGGCCGATATACACAGAGACGCCCCATCGGGGCGTCTCTGAAAAGGTCAGGGCAGGTCAGGATCGATCTGATCCGGACTCACGTCGGGCTCAGCCGCAGCAGGCGCAGCAGGCTTCGGCCTTGGGAGCCTCGGTGGCGGCGGGGCGCTCGCCGAGAACCCAGCGGCGGAAGGTGCCGACGGTGACCGTGCCGCCGAGCTTCTTGCCGAGCTCGTTGCACAGGTCCTGGATCGTCTTGGTGTCGTCTTTCACGTAGGTCTGGTCGACCAGGCAGTATTCCTTGTAGAACTTGTCGATGCGGCCGTCGACGATCTTGGCGAGGATGTTCTCGGGCTTGTTGGCGTTCTTCGGATCGTTCTTGATCTGGCCCAGGATGACTTCCTTCTCACGCTGAATGTCGGCAGCGGGAACTTCGGTCCGATCGGTGTAGCGGGGCTTCATCGCGGCGGCCTGGAGGGCGATCTCGTGGGCCAGGGTGACGGTTTCCGGATTCGAGGCGATTCCCTGGGTCGAGGTGAGCAGCTGGACGACGACACCGATGTTGCCGTCACCATGGACGTAGGTGTCGAACGTACCATGCTTGCCGGCCGGGATCTGGATGCGCTCGAGGCGGCCCATGGTGATGTTCTCGCCGGTCTTGGCGATGAGGCCCTTGCGGGTCTCTTCGACCTTCTGACCGTTGTGGGTCGAGGCATCGAGTTCGTTGATGTTGTTGATCTTGGGGGTATTGAGGGTGTGCTGGGCGAGCTGGCCGATGAAGTCCTTGAACAGCTCATTGCGGGCGACGAAGTCGGTCTCGCAGTTGATCTCGAGCAGGACGGCCGTGCGGCGGTCCGTCGAGAGATGGGGGTGAACCAGGCCCTGGGACGTGGCGCGGCCGGACTTGCCGTCGGCCGAGGCGAGGCCCTTCTTGCGCAGGTAATCGACGGCGGCTTCGACGTCGCCCTTGCACTGAACCAGGGCTTCCTTGCACTTCATCATGCCGGCGCCGGTCTTCTCGCGCAGCTCGGATACCATCTTGGCATTGATTTCCATCTTCTACTCCCTTTGTTCTACGAAAACTGCGGTGATTGGGAACCGCGGATGCGACTTACTCGATGACCAGTTTCTCGGCGCCTTCCTCGGCAACCTTGGTAACGGTCGCTGCGGCAACGGGAGCAGGGGCTCCGGCGGCGGCGGCCATGGCGGCTGCGTCGGCGGCGACGCCCTGGACTTCCTCGAACGGCTTGCCTTCGAGGGCTTCCATGACGGCGTCGGCCATGAGGCTGGTGACCAGCTTCACGGCGCGGATGGCGTCGTCGTTGCCCGGGATGACGTAGTCGATCTGGTCAGGATCACAGTTGGTGTCGACGACGGAAACGATCGGAATGTTCATCGTGCGGGCTTCGGCGACCGCGATGGCTTCCTTGTGCGGATCGATGATGAAGATCGCGCCGGGCATGCCCTTCAGGTTCTTGATGCCGCCGAGGGAGCGGTCGAGCTTCTCGCGTTCCTTGCGCATCTGGGATGCTTCCTTCTTCGGATAGGACTCGATCTTGCCGCTGTCGATCAGCTCGTCGAGCTCCTTGAGGCGGGCGATGCGCTTCTGGATCGTGACATGGTTGGTCAGCATGCCGCCGAGCCAGCGGTAATTCACGAAGAACATCCCGCAGCGCTCCGCTTCGGCTTTGATGATATCCTGAGCCTGGCGCTTGGTGGAGACGAAGAGAACCGACTTGCCTTCGCGCACGACGCTCTTGACGAACTCGCATGCCTCATCGAGCAGCTTCGTCGTCTTCTGGAGATCGATGATGTAGATGCCGTTGCGGCTGGTGAAGATGTACTTCGCCATCTTCGGGTTCCAGCGGCGGGTCTGGTGGCCGAAATGGACGCCGGCCTCGAGCAGGGCTTTCATTGAAACAAGAGCCATGACTGAGAATACCTCCGTTCGTTTATGCTTCCGTCGTGGAAGTTGATCTGTCGATTCTACACCAGGTCGAACCTTCGGTCAAGAGTACATTCTCGCGTGGCCAGGGCAAGCGCATGAGGTTCTACACTGACGATTTGCCGTTCGTGCCGAGCCTGTCGAAACGCGAGTGCCGTTCACCCTTCGACAGGCTCAGAGCGAACGGATGCATGATTCCGCAATGCCCGGTAACGCCACTCCGTGTAGGTCAGCAGTTTCGAGAACTGATGCGCTTGTTCTGTCGCGTGATGATACTTGTGGTGTTCTTCTATCATGGCTGGTATAATGCCTGAACAAACACCCTGAGGATATGGACTTGGACGATGATTGAAGAAATCCTGATAAGCCTGCAGGACAAGCTTCGCAGCACCGATTACCTGGACAACGAGACGGCGATCGACAAGTTCGGCTCGCTGCTCCAGTCGCAGAACACCGAGAAACAGCGCAAGATCATCTCGACGATCCTGCCGCTCGCCCTGTCGTCGAAGTTCGAGACGATCCAGAAAAAGACCGTCCAGGTCGTCTGCAACTATCCGACCGTCCTCAAGGACGTTCTGCCTGCCCTGCGCCTGTCATCCGACACGACCGTCCGCTTCTGGACGTATTTCATGCTTGTCGAACTTTCCCTCATCGCGCAGGAAGAGCTCGTCGAGATTGTCAACAGCCGCGAGAACGACGAGATCAGGCGCCTGGCGCTCGAAGCCCTCGGAAAAAAGCCCAGCAAGGAAATGGTCCTGCTGATGCTCGATAAGATCAGCGACCCGAGCTGGATCATCCGCAAACAGGCGAAGAACCTGCTGATCGGCCTTGGCGACGGTATCTACCAGATCATCCAGGAATTCTTCATGACCTGCCCGAGCCGGCAGAAATACGACTGCATCAAGCTCATCCCGCTCATCCTCAAGGAAAAGACGTTCACGCTGTTCCAGCGCATGCTCGAAGCCGATCGGAGCGCGGTCGTGAAGCCGTACATCTGCGCCGGCCTCGGGGAAATCCGCAGCGAGGCTTCCCTGCAGACGCTTCTGCGCCTGCTCGAAGACCCGTCGATGCTCGTCCGGGAAGAGGCGATCAAGGCGCTGACCAACTGGGGCCGCGAGATCGTCATGCCGCTGCTCGGCATCTTCCCGTCGGCGAGCCAGGAAACGCGCATCTCGATCATGGTCCTCATGGGGCGCGTTCTCGGTCTCGACGCAATGAAGGATCTGCAGACCTTTTTCGGCCCGCTCACGCAGGAGTCGAAATACTTCCTGCTCACGGCGATGGCTGAAGTCCGCGACCCCCTCATCGTCCAGGACCTCCTCTCGTTCCTCAAGGACGACTCGGTTTTCATCCAGGACTACGCGATGAAAATCCTCGCCCGGCTCGGCGTGCATGCGCTCGATCCCCTGCTCGCCTGTCTCGACAGCGAGGAAGAGCAACTGCTGCTGCCCGTGCTGCGGGTCATCGGCGAGATCGGCTCGAAGGACGCCCTGCGGCCGCTCCTGTTCATGATCGACAACAACCGGAACACGCTCATCCGCACCTGCGGCGTCGAGTCCATCTCCAAGCTTCAGAAGTTCGAGCTCGTTGCGGGCCTCCTGCTGCTCAAGCTCGACGACAAAGACCTCTCGATCCGCCACACGATCGTCGAGAACCTGTCGAAACACCCGCGAAATGCCTTCATCAAGGACCTCCTCCTCGCGACCATGGACCGGAACTCCGACGTCGCCTGGTGGTCGAAGGAAATTCTCAAACGGCGCGACTACCCGGGCATTCCCTCGTTCCTGTCGCTCTACGAGACCAGTACGGATTTCGAAAAGGACAAGATCATTTCGCTGAGCTCGAAACTCTCCGGCGACCAGATCGATTCAGTCCTCAAGAAGGAAAAAATCACGATCGAGAGCCTGCAGCCCGAAAACGTCGAGACGCGGGTATTGTCAAGGAAATATAATAAAGAAAACATAACGGATGTCAAGGAGCTCCTTTACTACCTCCACGAGGAGGGCGGCTCGGATCTCCACATCAACATCGGCCTGCCGCCGAGCATCCGCATCCACGGCGAACTCGTGCGCACGACGTTCGAGACGATCACGCCCGAGAAGAGCAGATACCTGCTGTTCTCGCTGCTGACCGAGCCGCAAAAGACCGTGTTCAACGAGCGCATGGAGCTTGACTTCTCGTTCGAGATCAACGACTGCGCGCGTTTCCGCGCCAACATGTTCGTTCAGAAGAACGGCATGGCAGCCGTGTTCCGCATCATTCCCAACATCGTGCCGACGTTCGAGGAGTTGTCGATCGATCGCGACATCATGCTCAAGATCTGCAACCACCGGTCGGGCCTGATCCTCGTCACCGGTTCCACGGGCTCGGGAAAATCGACGACCCTGGCGGCCATGATCGACCAGATCAACCGCTCCCGTTACGACCATATCATCACGATCGAGGACCCGATCGAGTTCGTCCATCCGCACAAGCGCTGCGCCGTCACCCAGCGCGAGCTCGGCACCAACACCCTGAACTTCACGAACGCCCTCCGGGGCGCCTTGCGTGAGGATCCCGACGTCATTCTCGTGGGCGAAATGCGTGACACCGAAACGATGCATCTGGCGATCTCGGCTGCCGAAACCGGCCACCTGGTCTTCTCGACGCTGCACACGATCAACGCCTACGAGTCGATCCACCGCGTCATCGGCTCGTTCCCGGGCGACCAGCAGCAGACGATCCGCATGCAGATGGCGGGAACCCTGCGCGCCATCGTTTCCCAACGGCTCATTCCCGCCTACCTCTCGGCGGGCCGCGTGCTCGCCTACGAGGTGCTGGTCGGCAACATGCCGGTCCGCCGCTGTATCAAGGAAGACAAGATCGACCAGATCCTTTCGATCATGCAGACCGGCCGGAACGACGGCATGGTCACCATGGACCAGTGTCTCGAGGATCTCGTCGTGCGCCGCAGGATCACCTACGAGGACGGTATCAAGAACGCCGAAGACAAGAAGACTTTCGAGGCGCACCTCAAGGAACGGGGATTCAATGTCGGTGGGGCCGCCCAGACGGTCCCGGCGGCGGCCGAAAAGGCCGGAATGCAGGCAAAGCCGGCCGCGGCACCGCACAAGCCCCCGTTTGCCCCGAAACCCGCCGCCTGAAAAACGTTCTGAACGTCTGCCTGCACGCCGGGCGGTTGTCGCGGCGCAGCCACGGCCGATCGTCGACAGCTCCTTGCGCCCCGCAGCAAACAACCCACCGTTCACCCTGAGCTTGTCGAAGGGACGAGGCTCTCGTGCTTCGCGACAGGCTCAGCACGAACGGAACGATGAACCTGACGTTCGTTCCGCTGGGTTCAATGGGGGAGAACCGTTTACCAGGCCACGCGGAAGGTTTTCACCGGCTTTTCGATCCCTTTGAGCTTGTGCTCGCCGTGAGGGATCAGCTCGAAGATCGTGGCGTCGATCTTTCTCGACGTCGCTTCCGAAATGACGATTTCGCTGGCATCCGCCACGCCTTCGAGGCGGGAGGCGACGTTGACGGCGTCGCCGAACACGTCGTTTTCGCGGCAGATGACCGAACCGCTGTTGATCGCGATGCGAATCGCGAGCCGGTGTTCATCCAGGGCGGATGTGTTGTGCTCCTTCAGCCGTCTCTGGATGGCGATCGCCGCCAGGAGGGCTTTGGCGGGCTGTTCGAAGACGATCAGGAACGCGTCGCCGATCTTCTTCACGACCTTGCCGTTGTGTTTCTCGAAGATCGGCAGCATGATCTCGTCGTGCTGCTTGAGCATCGACATGACTTCGGACAGCGAGGCCTTGGCGCTGAACGCGGTATAGCCCTTGACGTCGGTGAACATGATGGTGAGCTCGAGCGTGTGGGCCTCCTGGATGATCCGGTCGTATTTCTCCAGTTCGGCCATGGCCTGCTTGCGTCGCTCGAGCACGTTGTCGAGATGGTCGTCCGACAGGACCACCTTCTGCTCGCCTTTTTTCCGGAGAAGGCTTGGTTCCACCTTGCCGCCGACGCTCTCGATCAGATCGACGAGAGCCTTCTTGTCTATTTCGTTCTCTATTGTTTCAATGAATTCGGAGAGCGGATTGACGATGACCAGCCCGAGGGACAGGAGGAAGTCCGTGACGGCGCCCTTCAGCCGGAAGTCCTCGGAGAAGAAGAAGCGTGCGAGAATTTTCACGGCACGCTCGAGGATCTCTGGCGTGTCGCGTGTGTTCAGGTTGTCCATGAGGGTGAACGCGACGCGCTTGTCCTCGATCTGCTCGAGGGCGACGATGCAGCAGAGGCGATACGCCATCGTCGGCGAGGAAAGCCCCTGCAGGATGCCTTCGGGTCTGGCTTTGAAGATGAGGCCGAGAATCTTTCCCACCCGCTCGATGTGCTCGATCTGGATGAGTTCCGAGCGCATCTTCAGCAGTTCGGCGAGCATCGGCCCGAACCCCTGGTGATCGGTGCTCGCGAAAACGAGCATCAGATCGAGCATCAAATCGGCGTTGCAGATCTTCAGATACTCCTTGATCGCGAAGATCACGAAGGGCAGGGGATAGCTGGAGAGCACGTCAGCGACTGCCAGGATGTTTCGCCGGGTCTTTTCGATTTCGAGCTGTCTGACGATGCCTTTCAGCTCGGCTTCCGTCAGGTTGCCCCAGTGCTTGACCGCATCGAGCACGTAGTATCGGCATGTGTCGTTGGAATGATTGAGGCCGAGCAGGACGGACCTCTTCAGTTGAGGCTTTCGGACCTTGCTCAGGAGGACGGCCAGCCATCGCGCGATGCGCTCCTCGGGGTGGGTCAGCAGGTTCAGGATGTTCTCGACCACTTCCCGGGAGGTGATCTCGCCGATACTCGTGAAGACGGAGTTGACGCGGTTGTCGTCGCTCTGCTGCAGGAACCGGGTCACGGCCGGGACGGCTTCGGCGCTGTTCATGGCCAGGAGCGCGGCGATGATGTGGGGAATGAGCGAGCCGTCGGTTCCCTCCTCGAGAACGTTCGTCAGGACGGTCACGGCGGCTGGGCCCATCATGAGCAGGATGCGCTTCGACCAGTACTGGATATCCTCGCTCGGCGCATTCAGCATGCGCACGACGGCCGGCACCGCGACTTCCCCATACGAGCGCAGGCAGTTCGCAGTCGCGTTTCTGACCGGCCAGTTGGGATCGCCGAGGAGAGAGATCAGCACGTCGATCAGCTTGGGGCTCGGCGTGATGCGCTGCAGGACGCCCAGCAGGAACAAGCGTTCCTGCTTGTTGCCGTTCTCGAGGATGCGGATGATGGGATTCAGCGCGAGGCCGCCGATACTGCCGATGGTCTTGATCACGAGGAAGCGGAGGTTCTCGTCATCGGTCGAGAGATGCTCGAGCAGGAGGTCCAGGTTCAGGTTCTGCTTTCGTGCGAGACATTCGGAGGCGTAGTCCGAGACGATCCGGTGCGGGTCGCTCAGGCAACGGAGAAGCAGCTGCGCGGGCTCGTCGCCGGGGAGCCGGCTGAGACTCTCGACGGCGAGAATCCGGTATTCCTGCTCGTTGCTGCTGAGAAGTCGTCGGATGAGGGGAAGCGAGCGATCTCCGAGGAGATCCACGATGATGTTCACGATCTGGTGCTTCATCAGCGAGTCGCCGCGGCCGAACCAGGCGGAGAGACGGTCGAAGATGCGCGGGCCGAGGGCTGTCAGAAGCTCCGCGGCGCGTTTCCGGATGACCCATGAGGGGTCGGAAAGGCCGGTGATGAGAAAGTCCGCCGCCGCCGGGGAGGATGCTTCTTCGCCGAGGGCGGAGATGATCGAATACCGCATCGAAAACGAGCCGGACTGGTAATACGAAGTCAGTTCGGGGATGACGGCTTCCTTGCCCAGCTTGACGAACAGCGCGACGACCGGGTGATTTGGGTCATCCTGCGTCGTCGAGAGAAGGGTGCGGAGGTCGTCGATGATGAGCTCCCCGAAGCCCAGGAGGCGCTCGAAGGCAAGCTTGCGGATGGCCCAGTTCTGGTCGTTGAGGAGGGGATACATCAACTGGGCGTTCGAAAGCGAGGTGCAGATGGAGAGCGCCCGGACCGCGTAGCCGCGGACCTCGGCGTCATCGTTCGAAAGATAGCTCCGAAGGGTGTCTCGACCCTGCTGGTTGTCGAAATGGCCGATGACATGGAGAATCCAGTAGAATTGATCGGGGTTCTGAAGGTTCAGCCGGGGAACCAGCATCGCGACGATGTCGGGGCCCCACTCGATCAGCGCTTTCGCCGCGGCTTCGCGCTTCCGCCAGGCCTTGTCGGACAGCAGGTGAAAAATCGCTTCGACGGCGGCCGGGGTGTGCTCGACGCCCAGGGCCTCGAGCCCCTGGCGCCAGAGCGTCTCGTCAAAACTGTTGATCAGTTCGTATGGTGATTTTTCCATGGCGCGGTTCTGTTCAGATATGCGTCTCTCGTATTTCCCTCTCCAGCTCAGTTGATCTTACAATAATCTCTCCGTATAATCCAGTGAAACAAGCTCGGAATCAGGAGAGTTTCCATGCCGATGTACGAATACCGCTGTGACGACTGCCGGAAAACGTTTTCCCTGCTCTGCAAAATATCCGAACTCGTCGAGCAGCCCCCGTGTGAGCACTGCTCCTCGACCAGGACCCGCCGGCTGGTCTCGAAGTTCCGGACCATCCGTTCAGAAGACCAGATTCTCGAGTCCATGGCCGATCCGAGCGCTCTCTCGGGCATCGACGAGAACGACCCGCGCTCCATTGCGCGCTGGGCGAAGAAGATGGCCAGAGAGATGGGCGAGGACATGGGTGACGAGATCGAGGCGATGGCCGAAGAGGAGATCGCGAAAGCCGGACGTGGGGACACCGGCGATGCGGCCGGAGCGGACGATGCGGGCATGCCGGCGCCGCCGCCGCCCCTTCCGTCTTCCGGGGAGGAGTGACGAGACGGCCTACTCCGGAATCGGCTGCCAGCCGTTGATCTGCCGCAGGGCCTCGTAGACGCAGGCCGAAGCTGCCGCCGATACGTTGATGCACCGGGCGCCTTCGACCATGGGGAGCGTCACGAGCCTGTCTGCGGCTCGGGCCTTTTCGGAGAGCGGGCGGGGAAGACCTTCGGCTTCGGAGCCAAGCACGAGGACATCGCCGGGCTGCCATGAGACTTCCGCCCAGAGGTGGTTCCCGTGTGCCGAGAGATACCAGACACGCTTGTCGGCGGCCCACTGCTCGAACGCCTCGAGATCATCGAGAACGAGCGGGGAAAGCCGTTTCCAGTAATCCATGCCGGCCCGCAGCAGGTGGGCGTCGGTGAGCCGGAATCCCAGGGGCCTGACGAGGACCAGCTCGGAGCCGGTTGCCATGCACAGCCTTGCGATATTGCCGGTATTCTGCGGAATGTCCGGCATCACGAGGGCAACGCGCAGGGGCGCGCCCGTACGATGGAGGTTGTTTTCCGTTGCGGTGTGAGTCATCTTGCAGTACCGGTCCTGACCGAAGTATAATCGGATTACCACCGGTATTTCAAACATCATGAGGAGGCGCGCATGAAGCGTCTGATCAATGTCGTCCTCGCCGTTGTCCTTCTGGTCGGTCTGTACGGGTATTACAACCCTGGCCTTGCGCAGGATGAGTCTTCGAGCGAACAGGAACAGAGCGAAAATTCCGACACGTCGACGGAAAACGAGGGCTCCGGGTCCGAGAACACCGAGTCGGCCTCCGAGTCATCATCCGAAGAACAGCCCCCGGAGGAAAACAAGGTGTATTCGTGTCCGAAGTGCGGATTCACCTCTGACGGCCCCGGCGACTGCCCGGCCTGCAACATCTCCCTGGTTGAAGGCACGTCCGACACGTCGTCCGAAGGCGGCGATTCGGGAAGCGACGAGGCGAGCGAAACCGGCGGCGATTCCACGGCCCCGACCGGCGACGAATCCGAGACGAGTGATTCCGAGGTCACGACGCCCCCCTCCGAAGCCGAGGAGTGATCTTCGGATATACACCAGTTAGAATAAAATGAACGGCCGGCCTTCCCTCGGGAAGGCCGGCCGAGTTATAAATAGTCAATTATATATCTTCGAGATACCCGAGAAACAGCGGGGAGGAAACGCCGGAAGCTTCCTGCCAGCGCCGCAGGAGCCGGTCGTGCAGCGTCTGCTGGTGGATTCGCTTCCCGGTCCGGAAAACGGTCAGGGTGGGGGAAAACCCTTTTTTGAAGCGCAGGAGGGTATCGTCGACACTCGTCGTCGCCCCGCCGCCGAGATGGATGGCCCGGGCCCCCGTTTCGAGGCCGAGCCTGATCGCTTCCGCCATCAGGCGGTCGTTGGGGGCCGCGCCGAGGAACGCCGCGTCGCTTCCGCCCAGGTGAAAATGCAGAAACCCGGCGGATCTGAGAAATATGGCCGCCCCGACCAGCCGGCCGGAAATGCGTGCCTCCAGCAGAAAGCCGGATGAGCGCACCAGCCGCTCGAGACGCGCTCTGTGCTCTCCCGGGAAATGATAGAACCTGACGGCGGCGAGCCTGCGCATCGTCGCTTCATACAGCCGCCAGAACCCGTCGAAATCCTCTCCGCTGCTGACGATGACGCCGGTCTTGTCCGCTTTGCGGATATTTCTGCGCTTCGCCGGGGAAAATCGCAGGAAAAGCTCCTCCCAGGGGGCATCCAGAGGAACGGTGACCGTGGGCCTGTTGTCCTCGACCAGCATGTCCTGCCGGAGCCAGCGATGGGTGTCGAGGAGCGGATGGAATCTCACGAATTCGGCGACGACGCCGTTCGACCGGGCCCAATTGCAGATGGCTTCGTCGGCCATGGCCAGGTCGGCGGGGTCCGGGGCTTCCGTCAGGGGGCCGCCGTAGCCGTACGCGGATTCGCACGCGAAGAGGGGCGATTCCGAGAGGCATGCCGGGATTTTCCGAAGAAGGAAAGGGTAGAGAACGCGGGTTCCCCGGGCCCCTTCGAAGAGAAACGCTCTCGGCTCGGCCCCGACGTCGCGCGCGAACAGGTCGTGCCAGTCGTGGGTAAAATAGATATCGCGATACTCCGGCGAAAAGCGCGCGAGATGGGCATTCCATTCTTGGGACGAGGCTGTGACGGTGGCGTACATTCGTGGATGCGGGCAGCTCAGACGTCGTGGACAGGGGAAAACCGGGCGGCATACTCGGTCTGCGCACGCTGGTATTCGGACGGATTGCCGATATCGAGCCAGAATTCGGACAGCGGGAAACAGCCGACTCCGCCGGGGTCCTGGAGCGCATGCCTGATGACGTCGGGCATGTCGATCGGCCCTTCGCCGGCGATCGTCCGGATGACGTCCGGCTCGAGAACGTAGATGCCGGCGTTGATCACGAGCTTCTGAGCGGGCTTTTCCTCGATGCCTGCGAGGGCGGCGCCGTTCATGGCAAGCACGCCGTAGGGAATCTGGAAATTGAATTCCCGCGTGCAGACCGTCAGGCGGCGGCCGGAAGCCGCGTGGTACTCGAGGAGGTTCCCCAGGTTCACCGAGGTCAGCAGATCGCCGTTCATCAGGAGGATCGGATGGCCGGGAATCTCGGGGAGGAGGCGCAGGCCGCCGGCGGTTCCGAGAGATTCCCGCTCCTCGATGACGTGCAGATCGAGGCCTTCCGTGGCGAGGGTGCGAAGATACGAGATGATCATGTCGGCCCGGTAATGGACCGTGACGAATATCGTCTTGATGCCCGACTGGCGTATCCGGCGGATGATCGTTCCAAGGAGGGGCTGGTCGCCGACGGGAAGCAGGGGTTTGGGGGTGTTGTCCGTCAGCGTTCCGAGACGTTTTCCACGGCCCCCTGCCATGACGATCGCCCAGTTTGGCCGCGGCCGCTTCGCGATCAGGTCCTGCAGCCGTTTCAGCCCCATGACGTGGTTGTGCGCATCGACGAGCGGCAGATGCTTGATCGAGCGCTGCGACATGAGGTAGAGAAGCTCGTCGTCGGGCGTCGAGGCGGCCGCCGTGACGGGTTTCGGGTTCATCAGGAGCCTGACGGGCGCGTCGAGCGGCGTGCCGCGCAGCAGGCCGCGCCGGATGTCGCCGTCGGTGACCGTGCCGAGCAGCCGGCGGCCGTCGTCAACGATCAGGGCGATCTCGAGGGCGGAGTCGTCGATGGCCCGCAGGGTGTCGAGAAGCGTGCTTCCGGCATCGAGCAGGACCCGCTCGAGCAGGGGCGGGAGATGGGGAATATCCATGGGGTCAGTGTGACGGCGGTTTGAGCAGGCGAAGGATCTCGTCGGCGAACTCGGCGGCGGCTTCGGGGCCGCTGGCGGTGATGATGTTCCCGTCGACAACGCAGCTTCGGGGTTCGCAGATCGCTTGTCCCTTCTGGAGTTCGGCGATCGAAGCCGGATCCTTGAAAACGGTGGCCTTCCTGCCCTTCAGGATTCCCGCCCTGGCGAGCACCGCCGGAGAAATGCAGATGGCGGCTACGGGCTTGCCGGCGGCCGCCATTTCCCGGGCAAGCGAATGCAGGCCCTCGTGACCCCAGAGGTGGGTGTGCGAGCCCGCGCCACCGACAATGACGAGCGCCGCAAGGTCTGCCGCCCTCAGATCGGAGATCGGGCACGTGGCGATGGCGAACCCGCCGAGCATGCCGGAGGCCGTTCCGATGCGGGTGCTCGCGAGAACGGTCTGATACCCGGCTTTTTCAAAAGCCGCTTTCGGAACGAACAACTCTTCGTCACGGAACTTTTCCGGGGCAATGATGCAGGCAATCACCGGTTTCGACATCGGAACCTCCTCGGCATGTTCGGGTTCGGGAGAGCTCGCCGTCAGGTCGTTTTCGCTTTCAGGAAGGCGAGATACGAATCGAGGATCTTCAGTTTCGTCAGGTATTCCCAGAGGTCGTGCTCGCTCAGATCGTTCGCGACGATGGTGCGGGCCGCCTGGCTGTATTTCAGGAACGGGGACAGGCTCATCGCGCACGATGAATTCCCGCTGATGAGCGTCGGATCGTGCAGCGGCAGATCGAAGTTGACGAGAAGGCGCGCATCGACAGGCATGGGGGGGCTTTTCATGAAATCGAGCACCCTGATGCCGGCCGCATCGCTGCATTTCACGACCATTTTGTTCGGGAGCAGGACTTCGAAGGATTTCAGCAGTTCGACGGCGCCCTGGACCAGCGATGTGAAAAGGGCCGACGGATCGGCGGTTCTCGAATTCATGGACGGGATCGTCTTCTGAAAAAAGGCAAGACGTTCGTAGAGCGGATGTACCGGGGGGGTTTTCGAACGAACGGCGATCATGAGGGGATACAGGTCCGATTCGTCGGGGATCGTATCGAAGGCAGGCGCGAGCGACGTGATGAGGGCCGGCAGATCCGCGCTCGCGATTCCCTGCTGGAGGGCCTTGAAGGCGATCCTGTCGAAAGCCGGGCTGCGACGGCCCTGCCCGAAATAGGTCGTCAGGAGCGGGCCGGCGATCAACGTTCGGATTCTCGAGTGGAGGTCGCGGATCCGGAGGAGGGTCTGGGAAATGTCGGCGTTGGCGGGGAGATCCAGGAATGGCGACTGGAGGAAAGCGGGAAAACGGATGAGCAGATCCTTCATTCCCCTGATGGCATCGGCGCACGTTCCGGAGACCGCGCCCTGTGCGCCGGCCGGAGAACCGCCCGGTTTGTCCCTGGCGGAGAACTTCTCGACCAGCTGCGCGGCCTCGAAATGGCCCTTCTGGGCAAGAAGGACAAGGGTCCGCTTGCACAGGGCAGCCGTTTCTGCATCCTGGTGATCGGCATATCTGGACAGGAGGGAGATCAGGTCGGGATTCAAAAAGCTCGGGAGCAGTTTCCCTCCGAGCCTGCTGATCGCCGGATCTGCGTCGCCGAGCATGGCTTCGAGCGCTTCGAGCAGGTTCGGGCGGCTGATGCGGCTGATCAGCTGATAGGCACGCATTTTGAGCGCCGGTGACGGATCGAGGAGGGTCTTGAGGACCTCGGGATACAGCCGGCGGGTGATGACCTGGAGGATTCCTTCGATCGCGTCTTCGCGAATTTTTTCGTTTTCTTCCTTCACCAGGCCGAGGAGGATGGGCAACCCCTCGGGAAGGGGATTCGCGCGAAGAATCTGTGCGATGAGCTGGCGGGCTTCCGGAGACTTGTCCGTGGCGCAGTGCCGGACGACCATTTCCGCGAGATCCGCGTCGGTTCGGGATGCAGCCGCTCTGAGACCCAGCAGGCGGGCCTGGGGATCTGGATTCTGCAGAAGGGGGGCGAGACGTTCCGTCGGAACCTGGCCGGCACACTCCCTGAAGGATTTGAGCTTTTCGAGAACCTTGAGAGCGAGGGCCTGCAGGGCGGCATCCTGTTCCCGGCCGAGATACTCTTCGAGGATGGGGCCGGCCTCGACCTTTGCTTCGTTGTAGATGAGTGCAAGCGCCCGTTTCCGAATGGCCTGGTTGGGCTGTGCAAGGGCCTGGCGGATCTGGTCGAGGGTGACGGATGGTTGGTCTGACATGGTGCGACCAGTTTAAACAAGAGAGCATCCCAGTGTCAAAGGAAACGGATGAAGTTGTACTGTTTGACTCGCATTGACCCATGTGCTAGGATTTGCCACGACCGGGGTACACGAATCCTGGACTCAACATGGAAGAGGGCACTCCATGCCGATCTACGAGTTTTACTGTTCCGACTGCAAAAAGGCCTTCGACGTTCTCTGCTCAATGAAAACGGATTTGAGCACCATCACCTGCGACACCTGCCACGGGAAAAACGTCAGGAAGAAGGTCTCGAGCTTCGCCACGTCCGGCGACACGAAAACGCTGGATCTCGGCGGCGGTGACAGCGGCGGCGGTCACAGCTGCGGCAGCTGCTCGTCGCCCTCCTGCGGCAGTTGCGGTCACTGAGCGGCAGGGCGTTCAACACGGGAACCAACCCGGCAAGACCGGGAATTTACAGCACAGGAAAGGGAGCAACAATGGCACCGATCAGAACCATCATCATGGGCGCGGCCGGACGTGATTTCCACAATTTCAACGTCGTGTACCGCGACAATCCGGCGTATCAGGTTGTTGCGTTCACCGCGACCCAGATCCCGAACATCGAGGGGCGCGTGTACCCGGCGAAGCTGGCCGGCAAGATGTATCCGAAGGGCATTCCGATCCGCCCCGAAAAAGACCTCATCGACATGATCCGCAAGGAGAAGATCGAGGAAGTCGTGTTCTCCTACAGCGATGTCAGCCACGAGTACATCATGCACCACGCCAGCCAGGTGACCGCCGCCGGCGCCAGCTTCAAGCTGCTCGGCTACAACCAGACCGCGATCAAGCTCTCCGTGCCGGTCGTTTCCGTCTGCGCCGTCCGCACCGGCTCCGGCAAGTCCCAGACGACCCGCCGCGTCGTCACCGCCCTCAAGAAGATGGGCCTCAAGGTCGTCTCGATCCGGCACCCGATGCCCTACGGCAACCTCGAGAAGCAGATCTGCCAGCGCTTCGCCGATTATAAAGACCTCGACAAGCACAACTGCACCATCGAGGAGCGCGAGGAATACGAGCCGCATATCGACATGGGCGCCGTCATCTATTCCGGCGTCGACTACGGCAAAATCGGTGCTGAAGCCGAAAAAGAAGCCGACGTCATCGTCTGGGACGGCGGAAACAACGATTTTCCGTTCTACAAGGCTGATCTCAAGGTCGTCGTCGCCGACCCGCACCGCCCCGGCCACGAACGCGGCTATTATCCCGGCGAAGCCAACTGCTACATCGCCGACGTCGTCGTTCTCAACAAGATCGACTCGTGCTATCCCGACGATCTCCAGGTCGTTCGCGAGAACATCATGATGATGAACCCCGAGGCGGTCCTCGTTCACGGCGCCAGCCCGATCTACGTCGACCACGGCGAGAGAATCCGCGGCAAGCGCGTCCTCGTCATCGAAGACGGCCCGACCCTGACCCACGGCGAGATGCAGTTCGGCGCCGGATACGTCGCCGCCCAGCGCTACGGCGCCGGCGAGATCGTCGATCCGCGCGACAAGTTCGTCGGCGAGATGGCCAAGGCCCTCCGCAAGTATCCCGACATCGGCGCGATCATCCCGGCCCTCGGCTACAGCGGCAAGGAAGTCGCCGACCTCGAGAAGACCGTGAACTCCGTCGACTGCGACCTGGTCATCTCGGCCACCCCGATCGACCTGACCCGCGTCATCAAGATCAAGAAGCCGCACCTGCGCGTCCGCTACGAGCTCCAGGAAGTCGGTGAGCCCAACATGGACCAGCTGATCCGCGAGTTCGCGATCAAGCACAAACTGCTCAAGAGCTCCAAGAGGTAAAAAATAACTAAATATATATCACCGGGAATTTCCATTCGGGAGTTCCCGGTGATTCGTTTTTTTCGGGCGTGCGCGCGTCGAAATGCGGTGAGAGGCCTCGATCAGCGGATCGGCTTGCCGCAGGAGCCGCAGTAGTATTCTCTCGGTGGATTGGGATTGCCGCAGTGGGGGCACGGGGTCTGGTCGCCGGACGGAATGCCGGCGGACGGGGTAATCGCTCCAATCCGGGAGGAACTGTTTGAAGCCGGGATCTCCCCGCCGCGCGGACCGGGTGCCGACGAGTTGAGCCGCGTCAGGTCGGGATGATCCGGCCATTTTTCGAGGGCCTTCGCGACGACTCGTGCGGCCTCGTCCTGCTTGCCGGCTTGCATGAGACATGCGGCGAGGCTCGCATGATACTGGATTCTGTCGGGCGAGAAACGAACGGCCCGCTCGAATACCTTGATGCTGGCCGCGGAAAAGTTCTGGCGTTTTTCATACATGTCGGCAAGGTAGAAGAGGGTTTCCCGGTCATCCGGGGAGAGCTGGAACTGGCGCGTGAGAATCTCGAGGGCCGCCTTGCTTTCGTGCTTGCCCGATCGGAACTGGGTGGCGAGGAATGCCAGGACGTCCTTCCTGTTCTCGTCAAGCCTGTACAGGGCCATGATGCGTTCGAGGCCCTCGGCGCTCCGGTCGCCGAGCTGAAAGGTCGCCTCTCCGAGAATGCGCTGGGCGTTCGGATTCTTGGGGTCTTTCGCGACGACGATGGCGGCCTGTGCCGAGGCCTCGGCCGTCCTGCCTTGACGCAGGTAGGCATCGGCGAGGGAGACGGTCAGCTGCTTGCGGTTTTTCGTGTAGCCTGAATCCGCGAGGCGGGCCTCCAGGAGGGGGATCAGGTCGGCGTATTTTCCCCGGGAGAGGGCCGATTCGATCACGGCATCGATGCGGGCCTCCCTGATATTCCGGAAGAAGGTCACGATCGGCCTGTAGAGCCAGCACAGCAGGAAGAACAGGCTGAGGTAGATTCCCGATTTATATTTCTCATACCGGATTTTCCAGAGCATGCTTCCGATGTCGGGTGCATAGGCGGGATTGCGCTTCTGCAGCACTTCGAGAGGCCCCCTGGCGCTCTGAAACTCGCCTTTGTGAAAGGCGAGCAGGCCGGTGAAGTAATCGACGTGATCGCTTTCCGATGCGATCGACGAGAGCTCGGCGAGGTATGCGCCGGTGTCATCCCAGTTCTGGAGGGCCGCGGAGGTCTTCAGGAGACAGGGGAGAAGTTCCTGGCGAGGGTTTTGGGGATCATCCGCGAGCTCCTTGAACAGGGCAAAGGCTTCGTCGGGCTTGTCGCCCTCGTCGAGCTTGCGCATGGCTTCGGCGAAACGGCTCTTGTAGGCTTCGAGCCTCTGGTGCTCTTCGGAAGCAGCCTTTTGAACACGCTCGATGGCCGCGGCGATGTCGGGGTCGCCCCTGGACATGGTGAGAGCCTGCTGATAACTCAGGGCAGCGGCCTCGAACGCGCCTTTCTTTTCACTTTCTTCCGCAGCTTTCAGCATGGCTGCCAGCTTCTGGTTCTGGGCGATCAGGGCCTGCTTTCGCACGATGGCCGCGGTGCGGGCTTTCTCGGCTGCTTCGTTCCGCCGGTCGATGAAGGCGGAGATCGATGCGGCGCGGGCCTCGAGCTGTTTGTCGCCTTCGGCGAACTCGATGGCCCGGTAGATCTGGGCGAGGGCGGCGTCCCAGTCCCCCTGCTTCTCGGCCGCATCGGCGGAGGTGGTGAAGTCGAGGATGGTCTGCCGCTTCTGGGCCTGGTCGATCAGGCCGGCAATCTCGCTGTTGGCGGGCTCGGCGCTCTGGGCTTTCTTCAACAGCTCCATTGCCTGTTTGTATCTGCCGGCCTCGAGGGCCGTCCTGCCTTCGCCGATCAGATCGGTGGCGACCTGGGACGACTGCTGGGTGAGCGAAGACTTCAGCCGCAGAAGCTCATCGTTGGGGACATGGATGCGGCCTGCCTGCGTAAGACAATCGCGGGCCGAGCCGTGATCCCGGAGAGCGATGAACGCCTTGGCCGCAAGGATGAAGGCCTTCTGGAGGTTCGCGTCGTCCCCCGTCTCGAGAGCGGTCTGATTATGTTGTTTGAGATGCTTCGCAGTGGCGGCGATTGCCTGCCACCGCCGATCAGCGGCCCAGAACTCATACAGGGAAACCCAGACGGGCGAGTTCTGCGGATAGGCAATGCAGGCCTTTTCCAGGAATGCCAGCATCCGCTCGCGATTGCCCGCCTGCTTCTGCTCCTTGGCAAACAGGAGGTAGATCGAGCCGAGCGCCTTCCGGCAGTCGTCCTCGTCAGGGCCGAGCTTCAGTGCCTTTTCGAGGGCGTGGACGGCCTTGTCGAGCTGGTTCAGCTTTCGCAGGGAAAGCCCGAGATAATACTGGGCTTCGAATCCCGAGGGGTCGAGGGACGCCGCCTTTTCGAGGTTCTCCGCCGCCTGCTGATACTGGAAAAGGCCGTAATAATCCTTCCCCTTTTTCAGATACGTCTCGGCCGGGCCGGCAAAAATAGTTGAAGATATATGAATGCAGAACAGGAGTCCGACGGGAAGGATTCGCATCGGAATTCTGTGGCGGCGGTTCGCCGGATCGAGGGGGGGCATCACGCATGTTCTAACACGCATCGCCGCAGCAGGTCAACTTCCGTGAGGAATCGCGCGTTCCCGAATAATGTTTGACTTGGGTGGATGCCCCTAGTATAATTGCCGCTTATGCTGGTGACCTTATCCACACAGGGAGTAGTCGTCAAATGAGAAGTCAGCATCGGTTCAGCTTAACGGTCATGCTCCTGATCTTCGCCTTCACGCTCATCTACACGTTCCCTTCGACGAACATGTGGACGAAGTGTTTCGGAGTCCTGACCATCGACGAGCAGCTAGCGGTCCCGTCCCGCTCGCTCGAGTTCAAGGAAGCCCCGGAAGGCAAGGCCGCACAGGTCGATCTGAAGGTCGACTCCGCCTCATCGATCTTTGCGTCGAACCCGAACGTGAAGCAGGAGGACGTGCTCAACAGCGTTGCCGAGACCATTCGCGTCAAGCTGGTCGAGGCCGGCCTTTCCGCCTCGGTCATCAATCCCGATTACTCATCGGGCAAGGCGACGATCCGGGTTGCCGACAAGACCGCCGCCGAGTTCCGCCAGGCGTTCGACAAGCTGAACTTCTACGCGATGATGCCGACCATGCTTGCAAAGATTTTCCCGCGGTCGAAGATCACTCTCGGCCTCGATCTCAAGGGCGGCATCGATCTCGTCTACCAGGTCGACATGCAGTCTCTCGAAAGCACCGACAATCCGAAGGATGCGGTCGACCGCTCCGTCGAGATCATCCGCAACCGTATCGACATGTATGGTATTGCCGAGCCCAGCATCAAGGCCCAGGAAAACAACCGGATCCGCATCCAGCTCCCCGGCGTGAAGGATCCCGAACGCGTGAAGAACCTGATCCAGTCGACGGCCATGCTCAAGTTCCACTTGGTCAAAGACCAGGCCGTCACGGCGACCCAACTCGAACCGGTCGATCCGACCAGCGAACTCGTGCTGATCGAGCCCGCCTCCCGCAACGCCACCGCCCGCTGGTACAAACTCAAGCGCACGCCCGAAGTCACCGGCCGCGACCTCAAGTTCGCCAAGGTGGCTTTCGACGAGATGAGCGTTCCCACGGTCCACCTCGAGTTCAACCCGGAAGGCGCCGCCAAGTTCGCGAACAGCACCGGCCAGCACGTCGGTGAGCAGCTCGCCATCGTTCTCGACAACAAGGTCCACAGCGCTCCGGTCATCCAGACCCGCATTACCGGCGGTAACGCCCAGATCACCGGCCGCTTCTCCCTCGAAGAGGCGCAGAACCTGGCGATCGTGCTCCGCGCCGGCGCCCTTCCCGCGAACCTGATCCTTCTCGAGAGCCGTGTCGTCGGCCCGACTCTCGGTGCCGAGTCGATCCGCTCCGGCGTTCGAGCCGGCGTTTTCGGCGCCCTGCTGGTCATCGCCTATATGATCATGTTCTACAAGACCTGTGGTTTCCTCGCCGATCTGGCCGTCGCCTTCAATACCCTCATCGTTTTCGCGTTCATGGTCTTCTTCGGCGGCACGCTGACCCTGCCCGGCATCGCCGGTCTGATCTTGACGGTCGGCATGGCCGTCGACGCGAACGTCATCATCTTCGAGCGCATCCGCGAGGAACTCCGGTCCGGCAAGACTGTCCGCGCCTCGATCGAGGCTGGCTTCGACCGCGCCCTTGCCTGCATCATCGATTCGAACGTGACCACGATCCTCACCGTCGCCATTCTCTACTCGTTCGGCAGCGGTCCGATCCGCGGCTTCGCCACCACCCTCGGGTTTGGTCTCGTAGCCAACATCTACACCGCCATTATCTGCGTGAAGTTGGCTCTCGATCTGATATACAGCCGCTCGAAGGCCACGACGCTGAGCATCTGAGCCGACACGGACGAAAGGGATAACACGATGAAATACAACTTCATGGGATACCGCAACCATTTTTTCGCCTTCTCCGGAACCCTGCTCGTGCTGTCGCTGCTTCTGCTGCTTGCACGCGGTTTCGAATACGGCATCGACTTCAAGGGCGGAAACATCATCCGGGTCCGCTTCGACCAGGAAGCCACCGAGAACAAGATCCGCGAGGTGTTCGACAAGATGCCCGGCCTGTATTTCAAGGGTGATCAGCTTGTCATCCAGGCGGTTGCCGAAGCCATGGGTGCCGAGTTCATCATTCAGTATCCGGCTCCCCTCATGGATACGGTTGAAACCGGAAAACTCCATGGGGAGATTGTGAAAAATCTCAAAGCCGCCGTCCCGTTCCAGGACGATGCTCTCGAAGTCGCGAACATCGGCCCGACCGTTGGTGACGACATGAAGCGCCAGGGCATCTATGCCGCGGTTCTCTCGATCATCGGCATCCTGCTGTATCTGGCCTGGCGGTTCGAGTTCCAGTCTGCGAGCGGCGCTGTTATCTCGCTGGTCCACGATCTGATCATCGTCTGCGGCTTTGTCAGCCTGATGAAGATCGAGTTCGACATCACCGTTCTCGCTGCCCTGATGACCCTTCTCGGATACTCGGTCAACGACTCGATCGTCGTTCTCGACCGCATCCGCGAAAACCGCCGCATCAGCCGCGAGACCGACTTCGTCACCCTGATCAACGACTCGATCAACCAGACGCTGGGCCGCACGATCAACACCTCGGTCACCACCTTGTTCTCGGCGATCGCCCTCCTGATGCTCGGCGGTCAGACGCTGCACAACTTCGCCCTGGTCCTCACGTTCGGCGTCATCTTCGGGACCTACTCGTCGGTCTTCATCGCCAGCCCCGTCCTCCTGCTCCTGACCGGCAACAAGCTCAACCGCCGGGGCGCCTGAGCCCTCTTCGTTCCGCGTTTCACGCCCCGGTTCGCCGGGGCGTTTCTATTTTACTTGATATACACGGAGCCGTCTATGAAAGCCGTCGTGCAGCGCGTGTCGGAAGCCGTCCTCAGCGTCGATGGAAGGGACGTGTCCCGGATCGGCGCCGGACTCGTCTGTTACCTCGGCGTCGGCCGGGGGGACGATGGGAATGATCTGGACTGGCTGGCGAAGAAAACGGCCCGGCTGCGCATCTTCCCGGATGCCGAGGGGCGGATGAACCGGTCGGCCGTCGACGAAGGACTGGCCATCCTCGTCGTCTCGCAGTTCACGTTGTACGGCGACATCAGGAATGGATACCGGCCGGGGTTTTCCGGGGCGGAGGAGCCTGCGAAAGCGCAGGCGATGTACGACGCGTTCATGGCGAAACTGCGCGAATACGGCGTTTCCGTCGTTGCCGGCGGCGTGTTCGGGGCGGACATGACGATCGCCCAGCGCAATCGCGGCCCCGTCACGATCCTGCTCGATTCGAGGGACGGCCCCGCAGGCGCCTGAGCCGGACGGCCCCTTTCTACTCCTCCGTTGTCGCCGTCACGAAGAGGCGGCGCTCGAGACGCCGCAGGTAATCGAGCGTTTTCCGCTCCGGCGCATCGGGATGCCCCGCGGCAATGGCTTCTTCGGAGATGCGCAGCGCCTTCTCGAACGAGCGCCGTTCGAGGATCACCCGGTAGATCGGATGGATACTCGCCGTCTCGGCCAGCGACCGGAGAAGCTCGCGGTCGAACGACTCGAGGCCCTTCTGGAGGGCGGCCGTCTCGAAAAACTCGACGTCGCGCTTTGACGACGACGTGATCGTCCGGCGACTCGAGGGGCTCATCGTCAGATACAACCAGACCAGGATGAGAAACGTCGGGATCAGCAGCATCAGCAAAACCTCGTTTTCGTACGGGTGGGACGAAAACTGCTCCCGAAGGGCTTTTGCGAAGATCTTGTAGCCTTCGGTCTGATCCATCAGAGGACCTTGTAACTCAACTCGGTGACGATCTTGCGGATCTCCTCGGAGGTGTCCTTCCGCAGGTGCGGCAGGAACGGCTTGACGGAGGCCGGGGAAATCTTGACGGCCGCCCGGACGGCGTTGACGCGGACGATGTCCTCCTTGTCGCGCAGGTGCGCCAGGATGATCGGCAGCGACATCTCCTGCTTGATCTCGCCAAGGGCCCAGAGGCCGCTGGCGCGCATCAGGGGCTCGCGCATCGTGAGCATCTTCTGCAGCACCGGCACGACGTTGACCTTTCCGATCTGCCAGACGGCGATGGCGGCGTTGGCGCGGATGCGATTGTTCGCGTCCTCGAGGAAGGGGAACAGGATCTGGAGCGCGCGGGCGTCACCGATGCTCGCGATGGCTTCGATCGCGTTGGCGCGGACGCGCTCGTCTGGATCGTTGAAAAACTCGATCAGGTTGCCGAGCAGTTCACGGTCGCCGATGACGCCGAGCGTCTTGATCACGGCCGCACGGACTTTCCGGGAGGGGTCTTTCATCGCCCCGAGCAGGGCGTCCTTCCCTTTGTTGTTCACCTGGAGGTTTTCCATGATGCGGGCTGCGCGGAGCCGGAGGTCGGGGTCAAGAGATTTGAGCTCGACGATGAGCTGGTCGATGAAGCTGATATCAAGCTTCAGGAGGGCGGTTCCGGCGAGCTTGCGCACTTCGGGCGAGAGATTGTTGAAGTTGTCGAGATACCGCTTCTGGGTCACTTTCGCGACTTCCTGCAGGGCGGTGTTCCGAAGCTCTTCATCGGGGCTGTGGACGAGCCGCGTCAGGTAGGGGGCGAGCCGCTCGGGCGATAGGGTTTGTTTCAGGCCGCGAAGCGCTTCCGCCGCGACGTTCGGGGAAGGATCGGCGACCGCCTCGTCGAGGATGCCGAGAATGCGGGGATGCCTGCTTTTGAGGGCAATGCGGACGGCCATGAGTCTGACGACGGGGGCGGTGTCATGGAATCTCGCATCGACGATCTTGGACAGCTGATCGCCGCCTGCTTCGCCCATGTATTCCAGCGCCGAGGCCCGGACATCGGGATCCTCGTCTTCGAGAAGCTCGGCAAGCTTGATCGTGAACGAGCGGGAGCCCATCTGCTTCCGGAAAAACGCGGTGCGGTCGGCGGGATCGAGCACGCCGGAGTTCTTCAGCAGGACCCGCAGCAGGAGCAGGGACGGCTGTTTGCTCTGGCCGGAGATGAGGAGCGCCGCGAGCGACGGGTCGTCCTGGAGGGCGGCCCGGACGAGGGAGGAGACCTCTTCGAACGGCCAGTCGGACAGCACGCGGACCGTATCGGCGAAGCTGGTCGAGAGCAGCCGGGAGAGCACGGGGCGGAGCATGTCCGGGGCTGACCTGGAGAGGTGGAAGAAGAGGCGCATCATTTCCGGCGAAATACGCTCATCGGAGGTGACCTTGGAATGCAGCGACTGGCGCCAGGTCTCGACCAGCGCTTCGAACGAGGCTTTCCGCTCGTCGCCGCTCGTCCCGATCTTTTCGAGGACCGAGTCGGCCAGCGCAGCCAGCGCGTCGGCCGTCATCGCCCGCGCCCTGACCGAGTCGGTGTCGAACAGCCGGAGGGCCAGCTCGAACAGCGCCGGGTCGAGCCGCTTGAGAAGTCGCGCGAGAAGCATTTCCCGGCCTTCCCCCGAGGGCATTTTCAGCGCCAGGTCGAGCAGGAACCGGCGCGCTTCGGAGAACCGCTTGATGAGCACGTCGTCGGTCAGCTGGAGAAGCCCGGTTTCGACGCTCTCCATGAGTTTGTCCCTGAAAGCGGGCATCAGTTCGTCGGGCGTATATTCGGAAAGAGCCTCGCGGAGGCGACGACGGATGGAGGGGTCCGTGTCTTCGGCCATTTCCAGGTAGAGGGGGACGAAGTCCGGCCGATGGAACTTGACCAGCGTTTCGAAATGGAACCGCTTGACGTCGGGGTCGGGGTGGCGGAACTGCTCGTGGACGAGTTCGAACAGGCCAAGATCATCGAAGAGGGAGACGATCTCGAAATACAGGGTCGAGTTGTGGTCCACGGGAACAGCCCGCACGAGGGCGCCCATCGCCTTCTCGCCGTAGAACCTGGCGATGCCGTTCCGCACATCGCGGCGGATCGTCAGGTCGGCGTCGGAAAGCAGGGGGATCAGGACGTCGAGGCTCGACTGGGTGGCGATTTTCAGAAGCGCCTGGACGGCGGCGACGCGAACCGCGTTGTCGTCATCGTCGAGAATCGCGGCGAGCTTGTCCACCGCGCCCTCGATACCGCGTTTCCCGGACAGTTCCACGAGGGGAATGAGAAGCTCGCGCGAGCCGACGATCGCATCGGACATTGCCGAGAGAACGAGCGAGTCGGTTTCGGGGGCATCATGTTCTTCGAGCTGGGCGAAAGCCGACTTCCTGACGTTCTGGTCGGGATCGGCGAGCTTGGTGATGAGATCCTGCGGTGGTTCCGAAGCAGAAAAGGGCCAGATCATCGAATCATGCCTTTGTCTTTGCCTTGATCGCGGCTGCCAGGATTTCCGAGACGGCTCTGCGCACGCCTTCGTCCGGATCGAATCTGAGCGGTTTGATATAGGGGGCCAGCGACATCGCGTCCGTGATTTTTCCGAGGCTCTGGATCACGTTCCGCCTGACATCCGCGTCGGGATCGCGCAGGCACTGGACGAGAACCGGCACGAAACGGCCGTCCTTGATCTCCCCGAGGGCGAACGCCGCGGAGGCGCGCATCCATTTGTCGGGGTGGCGGAGCATCTCGAGAACGGGCTCGTAGATCTGGTAATAGCCGAGTCTCCACAGCGTGATGACCGTGTTCGCCCGAACCCGGTTGTTCTTGTCGTAGAGGCAGGGAATGATCGCTTCGGCGTCGGTGAGCTCGCCGACGTTCTCGAGGGCCTCGACCGCGTTCGCCCGGACGCGGTCATCCTGGTCTTTCAGGAAACCGATCAGCATCTGGGAGACCGAGGGGCCGCCGATCTTTCCGAGGCCCATGATCACGACGGACCGGACGATGGGGTCGGGGTCCTGGATCGCGACGATCAGGTTCGGTTTCAGTTCGGGCGGAATCTGCTCGCACAGCACCTCGAGAACGCGCGCGGCGAGCACCCGCGTCCGCTGGTCGGACGAGGAGAGATCGCGGGTCATGTCCTCGAGGAAGCCGGGATCCATCTTGATCAGCGAGAGGCCGATGGCGAGCTTCGCCTCGGGGGGCATCTTGTCGAAGCCGGTCAGGAATTTACGGCGGGTGATGTAGGCGATCGCCGCGTGGGCCGCCTGCTTGATGCGGGTATCGTTCACGGTCAGGAGCTTGGTCAGGGCGGCCAGGATCTGAGGGTGATCGCGGTCTTTCAGAAGCTCGATGGCCTGGAACACGATCTTCGGCTCGGTATCCTTCAGGAAGTTGATGATCACTTCCGTGCCGGCTTCGCTCTGGAAATGCTTCAGCGTGAGAAGATCCAGGATCGTCTTGCGAACGGTGAAGTCGGGGTCGCGCATCTTCGACACGAGCACGGTGAGCGCGTTCGGGGAACCGCTTTCGGCGAGGATCTGGAGGATGCGGGACCGGAGGGAGGCATCGTTATGATACAGGACTTCCTCGATGAACCGCTTGAGCCGCGGGTCCATCATCAGGTTGATGATCTCGCTCTGGATCTGCGGGGGGACTTCCATGAAATGCTCGAGCAGCAGCGAGTTGAGGGTCTCGATGATGAAGTTTTCCGTCGGGTTGCCGAGAAGCACAAGGGCCGTCCGGCCCGTTTCGAGCTCCTTGTAACAGCAGGCCTTGATCAGGAGGTTCTTTCGGTCTTCGATGTCGAGGCCCTTGAGGAACCCGTTGAGATAGCTCTCGTTATATTTGTGGATCTTTGGAAGGTTTTTGAGGATGGTCTCCTCGTGGTGGCGGCCGATCCGGAGAAGGCATTCCGAGAGGATCATGCTTGCCTGGACATACGTGTCGGAAAGATGCTCTTCGAGGGGTTTCACATACATCGATATCTTTTCGAGCATCTCCGGGGTGCCGATCGCCTCGGGAGTCATGCCGTCGAGGTCGTCGGCAAAATGCTTGACGATCGACTGGATGGTGCTCGTGACGACGGGGGGGATGGACTTCGCCTTGTCGAGCAGATGCGGGAAGAGATATTTGTAGGAGTTTGGGTCGGCGATCTGCTCGAGGATCTGCATGGTCTTGAGGCGATACGACTCGCTCTTCTTGCCGAAGTTGTCGAACAGTTTGCTGAAAAATGCGTCCTGGTGGAACTGGAGGCATTTGAATACCGAGTAGCGCATCGACTGGTCGATGGTCTGCATGTTCTTGAGGCACAGTTCAAGGAAGGTGTGGCCCTTGATCTTCTCGATGTGCTTGCTGAACTCGACCTGGATGATCTTCTTGTCTTCGCGGGACGCCTCGAGCGAGTCTTCCTTCAGGATATCGATGAAGATCGGGTACAACTGCGGATTCTGCAGGTTGACCATTTCCTCGAGGTAGAGGATTTTTTCCTTGGGCGTATAGGCCGACCACTTCTGCAGGAACTTCGAGACGATGCCCGACTTCTCGATCGCGAACTGGATGACCGCGCGGATTCCCGAGTCGCCGGTGGTGCAGAGGATGTTCACGAGCGGCTTGAGCCGCGGCTCGTCGACGCTCTGGAGGATCTCCTTGAACACCTCTCGAAAGACCTGCTCGGGATAGTTGATCAGCTTGAGGATCGATTGGTAATCCTCGAGCGAGAGGGACTCGTGCTTCGCGGCGAAGATGCCAAGGATACGGAGTCGCAGCTGCTGATTCTTGTTCTCTTCGAACTTTTCGCAGAGAAACTCGACGAAGAAGTGGTTGAGGTTCGCGACGAAATCGTCGAACGCGCCCTGTGACACGCCCGTGTCGGGCGACTGAAGGCGCTCGAACGTCTCGAGCGGATCGGTGATCTTTCTCGTGAACCAGCTCATCCTGGCGCTTCTGTTCTCTATTCGCGGAATTTATGCGGATTTTCCAGATCTCACTGAGGGGAGTATCATCCCCCGGGAGGGATGATAGTATAAACCGCGCCCGAGCGCAATTCCTCTTCGCGCGTTTTCATGGGGCAGGCAGGCTGTATGCCCGGGCAGGGGGGACAGGCGTTTCCCGGCCTTCAGGACGAGCGGGAAACGTGCCGGCGCAGGACGGAAAGCCAGATCCCCGTCTCTGTCAGAAGAACGATCGGGATGGAGACGAGTATCTGGGAGACGACATCGGGTGGTGAAAATATAGCGCCAACAATAAAAGCGATGACGATGCAATGGCGGCGGTGCGACCGGAGCCGCTCGACGGGGAGGATTCCGATCGCGTCGAGGAAGGCGAGAAGCAGAGGCAGTTCGAACAGGATTCCGGTCACGAGCATCAGAGAGAGGATGAAATCGATATAGGCTCCGTATGAGATCGACGGGAGAAAATCGGCCCCGTTGGCGGCGATCAGAAAGCCCAGCGCCGGCGGAAGGACGACCGCCCAGCAGAAGACGGCGCCGGCGGCGAAGCAGAGCAGGGCCGGACCGAGCAGGACGAGGGCCCACGGCCGCTCGGCAGGCGTCAGGGCCGGGGAGACGAACGCCCAGACCTGCCAGACGATCACGGGAAACGCGAGGATGATGCCGGCCCAGGCCGCCAGCTTGATGGTCGTGACGAACCCCTCGGTGACCGAAAGCGTCACCAGTCGCAGGCCGGGGGCCGCCTGTTTCAGCGGATGAAGCGCCAGCGGCACCAGGCTGTCCGATGCCGCCCACGCGGCGAGAAAGCCGGCAAACGCCGAAACGATGCCGATGAGAATCCGCCGTCTCAGCTCGGCAAGATGATCGAGAAGCGGTGCGTCAGCGGTGTTGGGAGCAGACATCGGCAAAGTCTAGCACATTCAGTCGTGCAGGTGTTTGCATTTGCCCGGTTGCTCTGATACCATACGCGTACCAATCCACCGTATCCGGGAGAAAAGCCGTGTGGTTCATTAAAAAACTGTTCTGGTTGTTCACCCTGCCCTTCATCGCCCTCATGGGTGTCCTGATGTTCGCCTTCCCCGAGGAAATGAAGGAGTTCAAGAAGGACCTCGTCGACATGGTCGAGAACAGCTGGCTTCGCTGGATCGGCTTCGTGGCGTTCGTGTTCGCCATGGTCCATCTGGTCAAGTTCTTCGACAGCAAGAGCACGATCGTTCAGCTGAGCGCCCCCGAAGACTGAGAGGAACGTCTACTCGTAGTTCGTGACCCGCACCCGGTATGATTTGACACCCGGAGGCGGGTTCGGGAATTCGATCTCGAACAGGGAACTCTCGCTGGGAAAGAGGCCGCGATCCTTCAATCGCAGCCTTCCGCTTTCCCGTCGGAGTTCCTGTTTGTTTTCGTCGAGAAGTTCCGCCGACAGCTCGATGCGCTGACGCAGGGCATTCGAGACGTTGCGCAGTTCCCCCACGACATAGAGAGAATTATATTCCGTGTAGCTTTCGACCCGGTCGATGGCGAAAACGGGCTTCAGATCGCGCTCGATGACGGGGCTGACTTTTTCCTCCCGTGCGCGGAGCAGGTATTCCGCCTCGACGGCCCGGTCGTACAGGTTCCACCCTTCGATGCTCATCGGTTCGAGCCTGATGGCCGTTTTCAGGGCTTCTTTCGCCTCGGCGGGCCGGCCTTCGGCAAGCATGCCCTTGGCTTGCGTGAGAAACGCCTGAGCGCCGGAGTCCGTGGGCTTTCCCGCAGGGCCGGGCGACTGGGGATTCCAGTCTTCCTGGAGGCCGGAGATGCGGGCGAGGGGAGAGGTTCGCTGGGGGGCGGCCGGGGCCGTGCGCTGGGGGGGCGGATTCTGGCCCATCACGGTGAAGGTGATGCAGCCGATGAACAGGCCGGAAAGCAGCCATGGACGATAGCGACTCATACGGAATCAGCTATCGGCAGAACAGCGAGGGAAGATTAGAATCTTCTGGCGGCGAACGCTTTCAGGACGATCGAAAAGAACCGTTCGAACCCCGAGAGAATCAGGCCCCTGCGGAGCATCTGGAACGCCGACTGGCCGGCTTCGTTTTCCCGCTCGTGGAGCATGCCCAGGAGCGTGGCGGGCGTGACCACCATGTGCGTGACCCTCGGCTGCATCGTCGGCGGAAAATAGGTCTGAAGCGCCGTCCTGATGCGGCTCTCGGGAAAGTCGCAGGGGGAGAGGATCAGGAACATGTCGAGCGAGGGCGACGCCGGATCGTCATCGTCGGACGTCGCGGCCGGAGCCGGAGCATCACCGTCTTCAGGGGCTTTGAGCCTGGAAAATGCCTGGAGGTTCAGGAGGATCGTGGTGTGCAGGTTTTCGCCGAGGGTTTCCTCGAACAGATGCCGTGTGCTGGCAGCGATACGGGAGGGAAGGGTGTCCTCGGAAAGGAAGCGGTACGTTGCCTGGGAGGCCCCCGTCGCCAGCAGGGACGCCGTCATCGGATTGGCTGCGTTCAGTGCGCAGAGTTTCGCTTTTCCCTGTGGGACGATGTCGATCAGGCCGAGTTCCCCCATCTGGTGGACGCGGTTGTAAGCCGTGCCGTAGGGAAGGCCGAGCTTCTTGGCGATCTGGTGGATCGAGAGAACGCCTGACGGCTGGTCGAGAAAGGCTTCTGCAAGCTGAATCGTGAGTTGCATGGGCGCCTATTATACCAGACCGTTTCACGGATGCAACGAAAAAGTGATAGATCGCGCTTCCGGCGGACGGCGGGGCGGGAATATCCCGTGCCGAATGTGGCTCGAGCGGAAGGGCGATCCGAGAGCGGCCGGGCTTCGTGAAACCCGGTTCCCGGGATGTTTGTACGGCAGTATGCAATTTTTATGCTAAAGGCGTTGACGTACCCCTATCCCGGTGTTATAATGCAAAACCCGTTTTACTGGGTAGGGGGAAGATGGCGAAACGCACGGACTGGTGGGGAGTTCTGCAGACATTGGTGAATCGAGCCCGCGGAACCAAAGAAGTTTCGAACGTTGGGTGCAGCCCTGCGTCGGTCCCCGCTACGCGCGATGCGTTTCGCACCCGCCCCGATTGTATTTCTCCCCGTATATTTTGACACGTCCCGCCGGCGCTGAATGTGCCGGCGGGATATTTGCTTGATCTGGGAAGGAGTAAGGCAGACAATGG
>CAYMEN010000002.1:0-246014 GCA_964389325.1 uncultured bacterium
ACTACGCTCTGTACCCGCACATGAACGTGGCGGATAACATGGCGTTCGGCCTCCGCCTGCGCAACCTGCCCGAGGCAGAGATACAGAAGCGCGTCAATGATGCCGCCACCATCCTGGGCCTCGAGACCTACCTCGAGCGGCTTCCGAAGCAGCTTTCCGGCGGTCAGCGCCAGCGCGTCGCCCTCGGCCGCGCGATCGTGCGCGAGCCCAAGGTGTTCCTCATGGACGAGCCGCTCTCGAACCTCGACGCGAAGCTCCGCGTGCAGATGCGCGCCGAGATCAAGAAGCTCCACCAGCGGCTGATGACCACGTTCGTCTACGTGACGCACGACCAGGTCGAGGCCATGACGATGGCCGACCGCATCGTTCTGCTGCACAACGGCGTGATCCAGCAGTATGACATTCCCGACGTGATCTACAGCCGGCCGGCCAACACGTTCGTCGCCACCTTCATCGGATCGCCGCCGATGAACGTCCTCAAGGTCGCCCGCACCGCCAAAGGCATGGACCTGCATGCGAAGGAAGGCAACGCCACGGCCGCCTGGGAGATGAACCTCGCCTCCAGCTTCAAGGGAATCGGCGACGCGAACGACCTGCTGCTCGGCATCCGCCCGGAGCACATCCTGATCGGCGACAAGGCCGCCGGTATCCCGACCCTCCAGGTGCCCGCCCGCGTCGACCTGATCGAGCCAATGGGCGCCGAAACGTATCTGTATCTGCAGGCGCACGGCCACAACCTGATCGCCCGCGTCGACCCGTCGACGCACGTGGAAGTCGGCCAGACCGTGACGGCCCACATCCCGCAGGCGCGCTTCCACCTGTTCGACGAAGAGAGCACCACCCGGATCCCGCGCCAGAACGAGGCATGATGAGTCTTTCCACAAGCCGGTCGATCGAATCCGGCTTCCCCGCCGCCGCCGGCCGCCGAGGCCAGGCGGCGGCGCTGTTGTGCCTGACCCTGCTTCTTGCGGCCCTCTTCGCCGCAGGCTGCGGAGGCACGGGGAAAAAAAGCAGCTCCGACGCCCCGATCGTTCCCGGCCTCGGAAAGGCCCGCCTGAAGTTCTGGAACACGATGAACCA
The DNA here is from genome assembly GCA_964389325.1 of uncultured bacterium. GTDB lineage: Bacteria > Muiribacteriota > Ozemobacteria > Ozemobacterales > Ozemobacteraceae > MWAR01. Next base: position 1,081 of record CAYMEN010000002.1, read on the forward strand.
GCCGGAGTGTGAAGCGTTCGCCGGCGTCCTGACAGAGTTCAAGCTCAAATATCCCGACATCTCCATCGACGTCGAAAACATCCCGTTCAGCCAGGCCCGCGCGAAATACGAGCAGGCGGTCAAGGCCGGCACCGCCCCTGATGTCCTGCGTTCCGACCGGTTCTGGCTCAAGGATTTCGCGAAACAGCGCCTCGTCGAGGAGTTCAACACGACAGGCATGCAGGCGGAGCTCGACGACCTGCTCCCGCTCGCGCGCGAGGTCGTCACCATCGATGGCAGGACCTGGGGCATTCCCCACACGCTCGACTGTCTCGCCCTCTTCTACAACAAGGCCCATTTTAAAGATTCAGGTATAGAACGATCGCCCGAGGATTTCGACGGGTTCCGCGATACCGCGCGTAAGCTCACCGATCCGGGGAAAGGGCGTTACGGCTTCTTTCTCCATCCGGAAGGCTGGTGGTTCGAGCCGTTCCTCTTCGGGTTCGGCGGCCGCTACGTCGACGACGCGGGCAACCTGACCATCAACTCCGACCAGACCCTGAAAGCGCTCCATTACCTGATCGACCTGAAAGAGGCCGACAAGGCCGTTCCGCCGGTGAACGTGCGCAACGATGCGTATTCGATCATGATGCAGGGCTTCAAATCAGGCCAGATCAGCATGATCCTGAACGGCCCCTGGGCCATCCGCGACATGCTTGCCGGCCAGGAGTTCAAGGAAAAAGCGGAGAATCTCGGAGTCGCCCCGCTTCCACACGGACCCTTCGCCCGGCACAGCCCGGTGGGCTGCCAAAGCCTGGTCGTCGGCAAGGGCAGCAAGCATCGGCCGGAAGCCCAGGCGTTCATTCGATTCTGCTGCTCGCCCGAGGCGCTGGCGATTTTCGTCAAGCGCACCTACGGGCTTCCCGCCCGCCGGACCCTCTTCACCGACCCCGAGGTCAAGAACGACCCATTCCTTTCCCCCTTCATCATGCAGCTGCAGATGCTGAAGAACACCGAGTATCAGCCTCGCAATGGGAGCATATACGGCCCGATCGGCGACCACCTGTCGCTCGTGATCAACGGCGATGTCGCGCCCGAAGACGCCGTCCGCGACATGGAGGCGGCGCTGAAGAGGCACCACTGAACCCATGCCGAACGACCATCTCACATCCTCGCTGCTGATCGGGCTCATCGGCGGCATCGTCGATCTCGACTCGACGGCGACCTGGCAGTTCATGATCTCCCAGCCCATCGTCGCGGCCCCCCTGACCGGCCTGTTTCTGGGCGCACTCGTCGGCCAGGAAGCCGCCGGCCTGAAGCTCGGCCTCATGATCGGAACGATCCTCCAGCTCCTCTGGATCGAACAGCTCCCGCTCGGCATGAACGTGCCTCCCGACGCTGCGCTCGCATCGGTGCTTTCCGTCGCCCTCGGGTTCCTCGCGGGCCGTGACTTCGACACCTACGTCGAACGCGAAGTCTGCAACACGGTCGCGCTGCTGGTGGCCGTCGCGCTCGGCCTCCTCGGGCGCGCCCTCGACCGCGGCATCCGAAGGCTCAATACGCGCATGGAGAGCTGGGTGACGGCCCGCCTCCACGCGACCGACGCCACATGGGCCCTTCCGGTCGGCCATACGGCCGGAGGTCTGTATACCTTCGGAAAAGCCTTTCTCTTCTGCTTCCTCGTCACCTGGCTCGGCGTCGAGCCCCTGCGCGCATTCACGCGCTCGCTCAGCTTCGGCCAGAATACCGGGTTCATCGTCATCCAGGGTCTTCTCCCCTCCGTCGGGTTCGCCGTCCTTGCCGGCATGTGCATCAAGGACAGGCAGGAACTGAGGTGGTTCATCGCCGGAATAGCCCTGTTCACGATCCTGCCGGCCAATATCTGGGCGGGCTGGCTTGCCGCGGCGCTGATCGCCGTCAGAACCTACCGGACAGAACATGGCTCCGCCTGATACCACGACGATGCCCGCGGAACGGCAGAACGGAACGGCGTTCGGCAGCTTCATGCTGCTCAAAATCGCCTTTCGGAGCTTCTTTCTGCAAGCCTCCTGGAACTATCGCGGCATGATGAACATGGGCTTTCTGTATTCCCTGCAACCCGCCCTCGACGAGTTGTATCCGGCCGGCCCCGCACGCCGGGCGGCGTATGAGCGACATCTCGAGTATTTCAATACAAACCCGTATTTTTCCTCCCTCGTGATGGGAGTCGTCCTGTCGCTCGAGGAGCGGCTCGCCCGCGGCGAGATCGACGCCGAGATCATCCACGACACGAAGGAAGGCCTGATGACCGCCTGCGCCGCCGTCGGCGACGGCTTCTTCTGGGACTCGTGGCGCCCCTTCGTTGCGGCGGCGGCCCTGACGCTGGCGTTCGGGAATTTTTTGCTTACCCCAATTCTCTTTCTGGTCGTGTATAATATGCCCCACCTGTATTTCCGATTTCGCGGGATATTCTGGGGGTACCAACTCGGCACAGACGTCATCAAGCTTCTCAAGACGTTCAACATCCAGCGCGCACGGCTGGCGTTGCGATATGCGACCATCGCCCTGCTCTGCTACCTCGTTCCAAACCATGTCAACCTGCACACGCCGTTCCTGCTGTCCAACCTGCCACTCGAGTATTTCTACATCGGGGAAAAACTCGTGCAGGGAATCGGCGCCGCGCTGCTGGTCGGCCTGGCGGCGGCCGGGTATCGCGCGAAGGTCGACGTGCTGATGATCTCTTTTCTGCTCATGGTCATGGCCCTGGTGCTCTACCACTGGGGAATTCTCATTTGAAGGGTCCGGGATGAAGCGCAAGGAAGTCGAGATAAAGAACAAGTTCGGACTGCATGCACGGCCGGCATCGATGCTGGTCAAGCTGGCGACGACCTTCGAGTCCGATGTCCAGCTCGTGAAGGATGACACCGAGGTCAATGCCAAGAGCATTCTCGGCGTCATGATGCTGGCCGCCGGACCGGGACATACCGTCACGATCATCGCCGACGGTGCCGACGAGGAGGCAGCGGTCGAAGCGATCAAGGCCCTCATCGACAGCCGGTTCGGCGAAGAAGAGGCCTGATCCGATCCATGAGCGAACCCAGGTCGCCTGTCCAGCTGTCCGGTATCACGGGCTCCGTCGGCGTCTGTTACGCCCGCGCCTATGTATACCGCCGGCGGATCGAGGTCGTGAAGGCCCTCATCCCGCCCGAACGTCTCGAGAGCGAGCTCGAGCGTCTCGAGGCCGCGACGGCCCTGACCCGGCGCGACATCCTTGCCGCCCAGAAAGAAGCGCTGGAAAAGCACGGTGAAAAATACGCCGCCATTTTCGAATCCCACCTCCTGATGCTGACCGATCCCCAGTTCAAGCCGCAGATGGTGCGCCGGCTCAAGGCCGAAAAGGTGAACGTCGAGAGCATCGTCCGCGAAACCGTCGACGCGCTCCAGGCTGCGTTTTCCGCCATCGAAGACACGTATCTCCGCGAACGGGCCATCGACATCAAGGACGTCGGCGACCGTCTGCTCCGGCATCTGATGGGCCTCGAAGGCCCGGCGAGGGAAATCGGCGACGAGCCGTTCGTGCTGATCGCCAACGAGGTGACCCCCTCCGAACTGCTCGATTTCGCCAGGGGAAAGCTGCGCGGCGTCTGCCTCGAGTCCGGTGGCGCCACCTCACACGCGGCGATTCTCGCGGGGGCCCTTGGCATCCCCTCGGTGTTCGGCCTCGTCGACCTGGCCCGCGTCGCGCATACCGGTGATTATATACTTGTAGATACACGTCGAGAAGGCCACGTGACGCTCCATCCCGATCCTTCGATGATCGCCTCGATCGTGCCGACGGAACCCGAAGCGGCCGCCGAGCAACCCTCCGAGGTGCGCGGCGAGACGACCCGCGACGGCGTCCGGCTGGCGCTGGGCGCGAACATCGCCCGCACCGAGGAGCTCGCGGCGATGAAGAGCCGCGGCATCAGCCGGATCGGCCTGTTCCGGAGCGAGTTTCTGTTCATGGAGAGCATGGACCTGCCGTCCGAAGGCTTCCAGGAGTCCATCTACCGCCAGGTGCTCGATGCGGCGCCGGACATGACCGTCCTGCGCACGATGGACATCGGCTCCGACAAGCCCGTCAAGTATCTCCCCTTTTCCCACGAAGTGAATCCCGCCATGGGGTTCCGCTCGATCCGGTTCCTGCTTTCCAGGCCCGACGTGCTCGAACCGCAGCTGCGCGCGATGGTCCGCGCCGGCGACGGCCGCAACTGCCGCATCATCTTCCCGATGGTTTCGGCGCCCGAAGAGCTCGAGTCGATCGCGACGGTCTGGAACCGCGTGCTGGACCAGGTCTCCCCGTCGAAACCGCCGGAATGGGGCATCATGGTCGAGGTCCCGTCGGCGATGTTCATGATGGAGCAGATCGCCCGGCATACGCGGTATATCAGCCTCGGCACGAACGACCTGCTGCAGTTCTTCTACGGGATCGACCGCACGAACGAGCGGCTCACCCGGCTGGCGTCCCCGCTCTGCAACCCGTTCCTCCGGCTCTTGTTCTACTGCGTCGCCGCCGCGCGCGGCGAGGGGATCAGGGTCGGCATCTGCGGCGAGATGGCCGCCGACCCGACCGGGTTTCTGACGCTCGCGGGCATCGGCATCGAGGAGATGAGCATGCGGCCGGCCGCGGTCACGACGATGCGCCGTATCATTCCACATATAATATTGAGAGATGTGGTCATGTTCGTCCAGGAGATGCTCGCCGAGGGGCGGCAGGTGGATCCGGCCTCCGAGTATGCGCGCATGTTCCCGGCGCTGGGCGAACTGACGGCCACCCCGGGAGGATGATTCCCGGTTCGCGATCCGATCCTGCTTTGCCGGCGGGAGGGCGTCGCGAGAAAATGCTTTTCATGGTCCGAACAGATTGGTAGAATACTTGCAAGATCCCGGTGCGGGGTCAAGAAAAGACGGAGGTCCATATGCAGTGTCCCGGCTGCGGTTTCGAAAACGAAAATGACAACAAATTCTGCAATATGTGCGGGATGTCCCTGCCGGCAAGCGGCGGCGGCTCCGCGACTCCGCTTGAACGGGCCCCGCTCGATCTCGACCTGTCGCTCGATCTTTCCGACACGACCGGCACGGCCGCCACGGCCGGCGACGGCAAGGCCTCGGCCGGAACCCTCGACCTGGGCGGCTTCGACCTGACGCCTCCGGCCGCCGGCGCCCCGACGGACAACCTGACGCTCGACCTGGGCATCCCGGCCGGCGGAGCATCTGAATCGGCTCTCGACCTCAATCTCGACACGTCAGCCGGCACGACGGGCGGCTTCGACATCTCCTTCGACTCCAAGGCGGCGCCCGCCGGCCTCGAACTGGACACCCCCTCGCCCGCCATTCCCGACCTGAATCTCGGCGGCGCGACCGGGGGATTGTCCCTCGATCTCGGCAGCGGCCCAGATAGCCTGTCTCTTGACCTCGGCGGCGCACCCGCCGGAGGCTCCACGGAACTCGACCTCAGCGAATTCGAACTGAAAAGCCCGGCACAGGCGGCCGGAGCCCCGGCCCCGACTCCTTCCGACATCGGCCTGGAGCTCAACATTGAACCTCCCTCCATGCCTGTCGATCTGGCGGACTCCGAAACAGCGGCTGCCCCCGAACCCGCTCCCCAGCAGGAAACCCCCATCGTCCTGACCCCGTCCGCTGAGCTGCAGCCGGCGACGGAGACCGTCGAGGAGTTTTCGCTCGACATGGGTGTTGGGTCAGGCGAGTCAGCTTCTTTCGAGTTCGGCGACCTCGACGCCGCCACGGCCGTCCCCGTCGCTCCCGATGTTTCCGAAGCGGCCGCCGGGCGCCCCGCTGCCGAAGAATCGGATTCGGCCTTCCTCGACCAGTTCATCCTCCAGACTCCTGCAGCCCCCCAGCCGAAACAACGGGCCGAGTCGGCCAGACCACAGGCACAGCCCGAGCCCAAGCCCGAACCCGCACTGGACTTCACTCTCACCGATGACACGCCGGCAACGGCCGGGGAGTTCGGCATCGCAAACGAAACCCCGGAAACAGCAGCCCCGGCCGCCGATGTCGACGAGGATCTCGCCGGCCTGTTCATGGGAATCGAAGGCAAGGCCCCTCCGGCGCCGACACCCGCCCCTGCCCCGGCGCGTCGGCCGGCCGCGCCGCCGCCCGCCCCCGAGCCTGAAGAACTCCATGTCGAGTTCGACACGATTTCCATCGATTCAACGATCGAATCACAAGATCAGGGTTCCGCTCCCGCCGTTTCGGCAGCGACAGTGGAAGCCCCCCTCCCCGCCACGGACTTCTTCTCCGGCGGGGAGCAGGCTCCCGCGCCAGTGCTCGAGGAGATGCCGCCGCTGACGCCGAAGCAGGAGCTCGACGAGTGCCGCCGCCGCCTCGCCGATACGAAAGACCCCGACGCACGATATTCCCTCGTTCTCGAGATGAAAGAGCTCGACCAGCCGGAAGGGTATCCCGACTTCGTCAAGCTGCTCGACGACGAGTTGAAGGACATCCGGGAAGTCGCGGCCGAGTATCTGGGCGACGCCGCCGTCAAGGATGCCGTCCGACCGCTGATCCAGTGTCTTTCCTCAGGCGACGCCTCGATCAAGTTCATCGCGGCCCGCTCGCTCGGCAACATCCGTTCCGACGAGGCCGTCATTCCCCTGATCAAGCTTCTCGAAGAGGACAACGACGATCTGCGCTACGTCGCGCTCGAAGCGCTCGGCAAGATCGGCGTCACGTCGGCGCTCAAAGCCGTCTCCGCCTTCCTCAAGAGCCGCAACCACGATCTGCGCTTCATCGCCTGCGAGGCCATCGGCAACATCCGCGAGCCGCAGTCCGTCAACATCGTCCTGCCGATCCTCAAGGACCCCGACTTCGAAGTCAGGCTCAAGGCCATCGAGGCCCTCGGCAAGATCGGCTCCACCGCCGCCTGCGATCAGCTTCTGGTCATGCTCGGCGAGGACAACGAGCGGCTCCGGCTCGCGACGATCCAGGCGCTCGGCCAGATCAAGAACCCGAATGCCGTCGACGCGATGATCGACATCTTCCAGGTCAGCACACCGCAGATCAAGGAGAAGATCATCTGGTCGCTCGGGGAGATCGCCAGCGACCGCGCCGTCGACCCGCTGCTCAATCTCTCCCAGACGTTCAACGCGAAACAGATCCACCTCGCCATCGAGGCGTTCTCCAAGATCAAATCGCCGAAAGCCTGCCGGTTCATCCTCGGCATCCTCGACCGCGCCGACAAGACCGTCCGCATCAAGGCGATCGACGCCCTCGGCGAGATCGGCGAAAAGGCGACGGCCGGCAATCTCGTCCCGTTCCTCGACGCCCCCGAACCCGAACTGAAGATCGCCGCCGCCCAGGCCCTCGGCAAGATCGGAAACCCGGTCGCGATCGACCCACTCGTGAACCGCCTTTCCGACTCGGAACGTGACGTCCGCCTCCACGCGATCGAAGCCCTCGGCATGATCCGCGGGGCCAAGGCGATTCCGGCGCTCGTGCGCTCGCTCGGCGAGCAGGACGAGCAGATCGTCACCAAGGCCGAGTGGGCCCTGTGCGAACTCCAGGAGATGGCGGTGGAGCCGCTGACGAAGGCACTGTCGACCGAGTCGGTGGCGGTGGTTCCCTCGCTGGTGCGCGTCCTCGGCCGCATCGGAAACATCCGCGCCATCTTCCCGCTCATCAAGGTCCTCGAGACGGCCGGCGCACTGCTCAAGAGAACCGTCGCGGACAGCCTGCTCGCGATCGACAAGCATCTCACCGAAGAGAACCCGATCTCGGTCATCCTGAAGGAAGGGTATTCCTGGGCGCAGTTTTCGATCGCGGAAGCGCTCGCCGGCATGGATGACGAGCGCGCGTTCGACCTGCTGATCAAGATCGCGCGCGACACCCTGACCGACAAGGATTTCAAGAAACTCGCCGGCATCCCAGACAAGCGGATCGTCGAGTGCAGCATGCAGATCCTGCACCTGATCAAGCTCAACGTGGCGCAGTTGTTCGCGAAGGTCGGAAACGACAAGGCGATCCCCGTCATACGCGACTTCTTCGCCCAGGGCGACAACACCCAGCGCCAGTGGTGCGTCGAGGCGCTCGGCGGCATCCAGACCGAAGGCGCGCTCGACGCCCTGATCGACATCCTCAAGAAGCCCGAGTACCAGATCCCGCTCGACCTGCTCAGCAAGCAGCTGATCGCGAGCAAGAGCCGGAAACTGGTCGAGAAGCTGCTCCTTGCGGCTTCCCACCCGGCCGAGCCGGTGCGGTATGCCATCGCCTCGGTTCTCGGCGAAACCCGCGACCCTCGCGCGATCCGCACGCTGTCGCAATTGGTGAAAGATCCGGCAGACAAGGTTCGCGGCGCCGCCATCGAGGCCATCGGCAAGATCGGCACCACGGCCGCCGTTCCGCCCGCCATCGAAGCCCTCAAGGACGCCGTCGAGGCCGTCCGGGCCAAAGCGGCCCAGGTGCTCGGCGAGCTCAAGGATACGGCCGCGGTCGAGTTCCTCGAAAAAACGACCAGCGACACGTCCGAACTCGTGCGCCAGCTCTCGGTCAAGGCCCTCTCGCAGATGGCCGATGCGCGCGTGCCCGACATCATCATCAAGTCGCTGAGCGACAAGTCGGCCGTCGTCCGCGGCACCGCCGTCGAAACCCTCGGCCAGCGCAAGGAACGGATCGCCCTGTCACATCTCATCAAGTCGCTCGAGGATTCGGCCGAGTCGGTGCGGGAAAAGGCCGCCGCCGCGCTCGCCCTGATCGGCGACACCCAGGCGATCCTGCCCCTGCTCGCCCGGCTCGACGATCCGTCCCCGCTCGTGCCGCTCGCGTGCAGCGAGGCGATCGTCAGCTTCAAGTCCAGGGCGTATCTCGTCCTCGTCGAGGCCCTCAAGCACCCCGAGGAGCGGCTGCGGCGCCATGCCTGCGACCTGCTGATCCGCATCGGCGAGGAAACCCTGGTCCAGCGGCTGCTCAAGCTTGCCAGCGACCGCAACAACAACCTGCGCGAGAACATCGCCCGCATTCTCGGCCGCATCGGCGGCGAGAAGGTCGTCGACACCCTCGTCCAGCTGCTCGCGGACCGCAACGGCTCGGTGCGGCGCACCGCGGCCGAGGCGCTGGGAGCCCTCCGCGACATCCGCGCGATCGTCGCCCTCAAGAAGGCCGAGCGCGACCAGACCCGCGAAGTGCGCCAGGCCGCTTCAACCGCCATCCAGGAAATCTTCAAGGCCAACAAGCTCACCTGATCCGTTGCCGTATCGGTCTTCATCGAAGCGGGGCAGAGAACCGTCTCTGCTCCGCTTTCGCGCTGCAGGGAGGCCCGTTTCGGACCGCTCCGAATGAATATATATAACTATTTTTCGCCCCGACTCGCCCGCGCGCTCCTGGTCCTCCTGACCGTCGTCGCATTTTTTCCCGCCCTCGGCGCGGGTTTCATCACCTGGGACGATCCTCCCATGGTGCTGCACAATCCGTATTATCACGATCTTTCGCCACAAGCCCTGTTCCGCCTCTTCACACAGCCGTATCTGAGCCTGTATCAACCCCTGACGGTTCTGACGATCGCGCTTCAGCACCGGATCGCGGGCATCGATCCGTTTTTCCTTCACCTGGTCAATCTCCTGCTCCATCTCGCCGGCGTCATGCTGGGGTTCGAACTGGCGAGAAAGCTCGGCCTGGGCAGGGGAAGCGCCTTCGCGGCGGCGTTCCTGTTCGCCGTCCACCCGTCGCGCGCCGACTCGGTGGCCTGGCTCACGGAACGGAAAGACGTCCTGTTCGCGTTTTTCTATCTGCTCGGATTATATCTGCATCAATACAACGACGATCCGACGAGGAATGGCATCCGCCGGCCGGTGTTTCTCTGTTTTGTGCTCAGTCTGCTTTCGAAACCGTCGGCGGTCTCATTCCCTTTCGTCCTCGCCGTTCTCGACCGGTTCAGGCACGGCACACCCCTCCTCGAGGGGCTGAAGCGTTGCCGGTTCCTCTTCATCCCGATCGCTCTCGTCAGCATCGTCATCTTCACCGCCCCGACGGATTCCACCCGAGGCAATCCTTTCAGCGCATCCACGGAAAGCGGGATCATCGATCGCACGGCGCGGGTATCCCTCGGCGTCGGGGCCATCATCCGGCATCTTGCGGTACCGAACGACATTCCCTTCTTCATCCCCTATTTTTCCGGCGGTTTCGGCAACTGGCCGGCAGAAGCAGGCGCCTGGGCCCTTTCCACGCTGCTGTTCGGCGGCATGCTCTTCATTTCGCGGCACCACCCGCTCCGCCAGTGCGGTCTTCTCTTTTTTCTCGCGGCCCTCCTTCCTATATGTACAGGTATATTTTTTCACGGCCTGGGCAGGGATTTCACCGCCGTCCGTCACGGCTATCTGCCCGGCTTCGGCCTTTTCCTGTGCGTAGCCGACTGTCTACAGGCGAGTTTCGAACGGTTTCAACGGCGAAACGACCGGAGAGCGCTCCTCGCCGTCCTCTCGGTGTCCGTCCTCCTCGGCGCCTGGATGATCGGAGAAACCCGCGCGCGCTGCGCACAGTACGATGACGGCATCACCTTCTGGAACGCCGTTATCCGGCAAACCCCTCATCATATCTCCTACACCAATCGCGGAATGGCGTTCTTTCAGGCGGGCGATTACGAAAACGCCCGGTCGGATTTCCGCATCGTCACGAACATCGAGCCGGACTACGGCAGGGGCTGGGTGCATCTCGCCGCGACAGAACTGGCCCTCGGCAACCCCGGCCTCGCCCGATCCATCCTCGAAGAGGCCCTGAGGAAATGGCCCGCCGAGCCGATGGTCCACGACTATCTCGGCCTGATCGCGGCAGGCGCTTCGCGGACCGCCGAGGCCATCGTTCATTATTCCGAGGCGCTCCGTCTCGATCCTGCCTATGTCTCCGGCATGAACAACAGGGCGGCCGTCTATCGGCAGTCGGGGGAATACGAAAAAGCCCTCGCCGACCTGGACGCGGCGCTCAGGCTCGACCCGGGAAATCGCCAACTGCAGACGCATCGCGATTCAATAGCATCAATGATCCATGATCACGCGAAACGCGGAATGCCGTCCGGTCCGGCCGGCGGTCAATGATGGGGGTTTTTCGACACCAGCGACAGGGCCTTGATGACGGCCTGTTCGGCGAGGAGGCGGTTGTTCGCGTCAGCCAGGAAGACGTCGGGGGGCATGAACGCGTCGTATTTGCCGCCGACCCAGTATTTGGGCGGCAGGCTGTTGAGGGCGAGGGCAACGGTATCGAGCACGCAGTCGTGGCACTCGCACATTTCCCAGCGTTCGATCATGCCCTTGACCACGTCGAGAATCAGCGGCAGCCACATGTTCTCGAGGCGCGAAAAGTCGTACCGGTTCAACGGAGGCTTGTCGTAATCGATCATGTCGGCATCCCTTCCGGCTCCACGGCGACGCTGCCGACCAGGGCCGGCATCTCGACCGGCTCCAGGACGCGCTGTCCCGGGAATGAGACATCGTACACCACGACCTGCGCCGAGCGCACGCCGTTGTAATCGTTGGCATCGACGCTGAAGACGAGATCACACACGCCGTCCGTCGCCTGATCGACGTCGAGCAGTCTTCCGAGCCCGAAGCCGATGCCGAAGACGGACGAACCGGAGCTTTTCCGGAACTTGAACCGCAGATGCGTTCTCGTCTCGCCGACTTTCCGTATTTCATAGTATGAAATATGCCTCGCGACGAAAAGCGGCGCGGGATTGTCGATCCCGAACGGCGCGAACTTCAGCAGGTCGGCCAGGAGCGAATCGTTGACGATGTCGATCGACACCTCGGCATCGATCAGCCATTCCGCCTGGAGATCCGCGTCCGAGATCCCTTCCGCCGCATAGGCGCGCAGCGCACGTCTCAGGGGCTCGACGTTGTTCTGCGCGACGGTGAGTCCCGCCGCCCCCACGTGGCCGCCGTATTTTTCGAGATGCGCCGCCCCGGCGTGCAGGGCATTCATCATGTTCACGGCCTTGAAACTTCGTGCCGAGCCGAGCCACCGGCCGTGGTCCTCGAGCAGGACGATCACGGGTCTGCAGAATTCGAGCATCAGCCGAGTCGCCACGATGCCCGTGACGCCCTGGTTCGGGAACGGCGCCGCAACGAGGAGCAGCTTGTCCTGCCTTACGTCATTCTGCTTCAGCAGATGCTCCCGGACGTTCCTGTATCCTTCCTCGGCGAGTTTTTTACGTTCGATGTTCAGTTCGAACAGTTCGTTCGCCAGCTCTCTCGCCCGGTCGGGAGAATCCGTCGTCAGCAGATCGACGGCGATCTGCGCGGTGCGCAGCCGTCCGGACGAGTTCAGGATCGGGGCGATGTTGAAGCTGATGTCACGCTCGCTCACCTGGCGCTGCCGCCAGCCGAGCAGGGTATACAGTTCCAGCAAGCCGAGGCGTCTCGTGTTCGAGACGAATTTCAGGCCCATCTGGGCCATCGTGCGGTTCTCACCGCGCATCGGAACCATGTCGGCCACCGTTCCGATGGTCAGGATATCCAACGCCCGATGCCAGAGAGACCGGACGCCCGTATCCTGCGCCTCCATGAGTTTCAGATACATCACAACGAGGCGCCGCGCTCCGCCAACATCGGCCGGAAGCGCAAACGCGGACGCCAGTCGCCGCTTGTCGGGGGATGGGACGTCCTGGAGCACCGTCTCGGCGAGCGTCGTCAGGCAGATCTGGCCCGATCGCCCCTCGCCCGACGTCAGCCTCTGGAGATCGGGCAGCAACTCGACGATCTGCCGGCGCTCTTCCGGGCTGGAGAAGAGAATCGTGGCCCCCTGCATCACGCCCGGATTGACGTGCTTCAGGCGGGTAAAGCCCTCGCGCGGATGGAAGCGGAGGACGTCGATCTCGGGGCCGTCCAGGTCGAACGCGATGACGGGCCGCCCCATGCCCTTGCCGAGAGCGAGTTCGAGGGCGAGGGCGAGCTTCAGGGAAACCCCAACGCCGGCCATGTCTTTCTGCGGATACACCGTGCCGGGCAGCTTGGGATCGATCAGCGCCACGGCCCTGGGCAGGACGGCCGGCGGCTCATGGTGATCGGTCACGATCACGTCGATGCCCAGTTGCCTCGCATACTCGATTTCGTCGACGTTTCCGATGCCGCAGTCGACGGTGATGATGAGTCCGATCCCGTCGCGTTTCGCGGTATCGAGATAATCGCGGTTCAGCCCGTATCCGTCCTCGATAACCGGAATCGTGCAGTCGGCCCGCTCGGTGTATCGTTTCAGGGTCTCGAGCAAGAGCACGGTGGAGGTGATGCCGTCCACATCACGGTCCCCATAGACCCGGATACTTTCGTCACGTTCTATAGCAAATACGATACGATCAACGGCGCGACAGATTCCGTCGAGCAGGAAAGGGGTCGCCAGCGTCCGGCTGCGAGGTTCGAAATACCGTTCGATGGTGGCCTCGTCCTTCATCCCGCGATTCCAGAGAATGCGAAGCAGCAGCGGCGGGAATCCCGTCCGCCGGGCCAGCGCCTCGATGCCGGCCTCGTCCGCTTCGATCATTTTCCAGTGACGAATCATGAATACCCCAGCCCGAGAATGGTTTCGACGGTCTTCTCATCCTGCAGCACTTCCATGAAGGCGGCGACAATCTTCGGATCGAACTGCGTTCCGGCGCATTTCAGCAGTTCCTGAACGGCCTGTTCCTTCGGAACGACATTTCTGTAGGCGCGCTTGCTGGTCATCGCGTCCCATGAGTCGGCGACGCAGACGATACGCGCAAGCAGAGGAATCGCATCGCCGCCCAGTCCGTCTGGATAGCCTTTTCCATCGAACCTCTCGTGATGATGCTTGATCAGGGGGACCTTCTCCTTGAGGAAACTGGCCGGCTCGATGATGTTCGCGCCCCGGACCGGATGGGTCTTGATGAGCTCGTATTCATCGGCGGTCAGCCGGGCGGGTTTGTTGATGATGTTTTCCGAGATGCCGATCTTCCCGATGTCGTGAAGCAGGGCGCCGATCTGAAGGTTCTTGATCGTCTCGGGATTCAGCCCCATGCGACGGCCGATCTCGACGGAAAACGCCGCGACGCGCTCGCTGTGGCCGCGCGTGTACGTGTCTTTCGCGTCGAGAGAGTTCGCCAGGGCGCGAACGGCAGAGAGGTAGCTGGCTTCGAGGTCTTCGTACAGCTTGGCGTTGTGAAGGGCGATCGAGATCTGCGACGCGAGCGTCACGAGCAGGCTCAGATCGTTGTCGTCGAAGATCTCGCCCGAGAGTTTTTCGGATACCGACAGCACGCCGATCGCATGCTCCTTCACGATGAGAGGCACGCAGAGAGAGCTGCGGCCGCTCGGCGCGGAGGGGTCCTGCGGCGTGTCGGACGGCAGATCGTTGATCATCAGCGGCTCGCACTTCGAGAACACCTTTCCGGCGATCCCGTCTCCGATCTCGATCGGGCGGGCGGCATACTCGGGGCTCAGGCCGCGATGAACCTTCACGTGCAGTTTTCCCGTCATTTCGTCGTGCAGGATGAGCGATATGGAACGGACGCCGCCGAGAACGCGCGACGTCTGGTCGACGACCATCTCGAGCAGACGCTGTATATCAAGAACGACACTAAGGTTCCTGCCAATGTCGTGCAGGGTGTTCAGTTCGAGAATCTTGCGGTTCAGGTCCTGATAGAACCGGCCGTTCTTGATCGCGATGCCGCTCTGCGTCGCCAGCGTCTCGAGAAGCGCCTGGTCGTCGCTCGTGAAAGGCTCCCCCGAAATCTTGTTGCTGGCCGACAGGACGCCGACGACCTCGTCGCCGATCTTGAGAGGAACGCAGAGCGAGCTCCGCGGAATCCTGGCCACTTCGAGCTTTTTCGAATCGCCCTCCGGCACATCGTTGATGATTACCGGTTCACCGGAGATGCAGACCCGCGCCGCGACGCCGTCGCCGATGGGCACGCGCCGGGTGGGCGGAAGCAGGCCGACGTCGAGCCCCTTCGCGACGCGCACCATGAACTCGTTCGTCCGCCGGTCGATCAGCATGAGCGAGCAGCGTTTCACGCCGCCGAGGATCGAGATCGCCGTGTCGACGATGCGCTCGTACAGCTGGTCGAGATTCAGGACCGAGTTGATCGCGCGGGCGGCCTGATGCAGGGTCGAGAGTTCGAACACCCGCCGGTCGAGGGCGCCGTTCTTCTGCCGCAGGTCTTCGAGATGCAGGCCGATCGTCTCGGACATGCGGTTGAACGCGGTCACCAGGGCGACCAGTTCGGAGTCCCCGGTCACGTCGATGCGGGCGCCGGTCAGATCGCCGGCGGAAATGCGCTCTGCCGCATCGAGCAGGATATTGACGGGCCGTATGATCAGCGAGGACAGATACCACGCCCAGAAAAAGGCGACCAGGGCCATCAGCAGGGCCAGCATGAGATTGTCGAACACGACGGTCGAGCGGGACCGCTCCAGGTCGGCCATCGAGAACGTGAAACGAAGATATCCCACGGCCTCGGGCTGACCGGGCGTCTTGATGGGCTTCTGCACGATGAACGTCGGCGGAAGCTTGACGGAGCCGTCATGGCGTTCGCGCCAGCCCTGATCGGCAAACGCGATCTCCTGCAACTGCTTGTCGAGAACCGCGACAGAAACGATCTCGTTTCCCCGCAGTTCAGGCGAGGTAATCTTTTTGGCAAGATCGTTCAGTCCGCTCGTGTCGTGCGTCATGATCATGCGGGGGAGGAAGCCCTCCAACGTCTTGCTCAGCCGCTGGCTTTCCCTGGTTACGTGGTCTCCGGCGGCATCATTGAGCCGGTCGAGTTCGAACCAGGTGGCGGCGCCCAGCACGGCAAACACGAGAACGATGTTGAAGATGAATATCCGGTATTTCAGGTCGAGACCGACGGAACTCTTGCCTGCGTTCATTTGTCAGTCACCTCGGCAATCGTTGTCTGCGCGGAAGTCCCTTCGGCAGATCCGTTTTCCTGAACCGGCGCGTTCGGTGGCACTCCGGCGGAAGGCACCTGGATTTCCCGGTGAAGGAACACGACCATCGCCTCGACCATCGCCTGCAGCGCCTGCCAGGGAGGCTGGGGAATGGCCATCCCGCCGCCGTTCGGGCAGGCGGCACGATGGGCGGCCAGGAACGAAGCCGGCGCCTCGTCAGGATTTCTCGACAGATAGGTGATTCCGGCGGGAAACCGGGATGTCGCCGATCCAAAGTTCGTCGTCACGAACGCCTTTCCCTCGGCCCAGGAGATGAGCGTGCAATGGGGCCTGGAGCGGACTTCCGACTGCAGGACGAGGAGGAGCGCCGTGTTGTCGGGCGCGGCAAGCGCCGTTCCCGCCGCTTCGAACAGCGGCATCTCGAGAAGCGGCATCCGGACGTCGGATATCGTGACGAAGCCATGCTCCGACTGCCACCGGGCCTCCTCACCTCTGACATCGCCGCTGATCGCCGGCTGGCGGATTCCCGCGCTGAGCGGTTCTACGACCAGTTTCGGCAGCTTTCGGCCGGAACCGCCGGGCTGGAACACCGAAAACCTCGACGGCAGCGGCTGAAGCCAGCCCGAGATGAGAAAAAACACGCCCCCGTGCAGGGGCACGCTCCACCATGCGAAGGGGGCATGGGGACGTGTCAGCAGCCAACCAAGCCAGAGAGCGCCGGCGAGATATGCCCAGACGGCGCGCCTGAAAAGCGCGGCTCCGCCGAACGAGGGCAACCGGGGTGCAATGTAGGTTCTGATCGTATGGAGACACCGCGCGGCTTGAATGAACAGCAGCGCCGGGAAGACATACCTGATCCACGCGTATGCAGCCGGTTCCGGGGCGTGGGCGACGAGGAAGATTGCCGCCAGGCTCGTCGCGGTCGCGATCGACAGGGCCCGCCAGGGATACCGCAATCGGGAAAGCGCGCGCCGGCCCTCGTCGGTGATCTGGACGTCATCCCAGCCGCGCCGTGTGTCGAGGTCGATCCGGCCGAGAACGTAGGCATTCATCGCATCGCCCAGGAAGACCGGCGCGAGCAGGAACGCATGGAACAACTGCGGCCAGAACCCATCGACCCAGCCGGTGCGGGTCAGGAAAATCCAAGCGGCCAGCACGCCGGCCATCGTCGAGAAATTGCTGCCGATACCAAGCGTGAATGTTGCCGTGATCTTTTCCGCCGGGGATACCGGTGCGGCCGAGACGGCCCGAGGCTCTGGACTCATGATTATCCATGGTAACACTACCCGTGACAATTTGCACCGATTCACGCCCGCTTTTTCGGATCTTCGCCATTTTTCTCGCCGAACGGAATAAGGCCCGCCGGCATGAAATTCCTGCTTTTCGCATTTCCCACTTGAAGTCCGGATGGAAGTGTGCTAGGATACCGGCACGTTCCACGGGGCGTAGCGCAGTTGGTAGCGCGCATGGTTCGGGACCATGAAGTCGCTGGTTCGAGTCCAGTCGCCCCGACCGGACAAATCCGCCCGGCTCGACAGCCGGGCGGATTTTTTCGTCGGCCGGCATGATGCCTTTGCCGTATCAGCATGATTGTGGTACCATCCAGCGACACTCTGGAAACCCAAGGAGACGGACATGATTCTTCGCTCCCATCGAAATGCGCATCAGATGCGCATCGGTATCGCCGCGCTTCTTTTTGCAACCATCGCCATGGCCTCCTGGGCAATGCCGATCAGGGTCATCGGCAAAGTCGAATCGCTGTACCGCGACCGGGCTTCGATACGCATTCTCGAGGTGCCAAACGCCGCATCGGCGCCGGCCCAGCTTGCCGTCGGCAACTACGTTAGCTTCAATCTGCCGAGCGCCAAGCAGCAGAGCCGCCCGAAGCGACCGATCCAGTTCGGCAACGTCATTCTCGTCGATCTCACCGGCAACGTCGCCACCGAGTATGCCGACGAGAGCGCCGTCGCGACCGATTCGCAGGTCATGATCTGGAACGCCCTGTATGCCGAGCGCGTCAAGAATCCCAAACAGTATCTTTCCGAAGAGGAAGGCGGCACGAAAGGCAAGAAGGGGAAGGACAAGAAGAAGCGCGAGAAGGAACAGCCCCAGATCTGGACACAGGACGAGTCCGTCCGGGCCAAGGTCGTTCTCAAGAAGAACCGCGTGTATCTCAAGGAAGATCATCTGAGGCCCCGCGACCTGGGCCTCGACGTTCTCGATCCGGCCTGGTGCGAGAAACTGACTCCGCTCCAGAACCGGCAGGTCGTCGTCCACGGCACGACTCATCGCGTCAGCGCGGCTTCGGGAACGATGGAGATCAAGAACGTCATCAAAATCTATCCCAAATAATATTCCATCCGAAGACAAACCGCCGCCCGGCTCGCATCTGGAGCCGGGCGGCGGTTCGTTTTGGATCAGCCTTTCCGGAATCCCAGGAGAAAGCCGGCGGCGAACGCCCCGGCAAACGGGAAGTTGTAGGTGAACACCGACATCAGAGCCATCCAGAGCTGCTGCAGGCTGCTGTCCGGCACGGTCTGCCGTATTTTCTCCCAGTCGACGGTCACATACTGGTTGTAGGCAAGGTATTGAATGGCGATGAAGACGGTTCCGACGACCAGCGCGGCCATCTTCGCGAACTTCTTCAGCGTGAATCCCACGCACCAACCGGCAATCCCGCCGAACCCGAGGGTCGTGATGGCAAAGTTCACTTCGGGTGGCAGCTGCGAGAAAAAGCCCGGCGTATCGGCGGTTCCCGAGGCAATCGCGTGTGCACCGGTGGCAGCGGTCCCGGCTCCCGCCGCCCAGGCATCGGCTGCGGCGAGCGCCACCAGCGCGGCTGCCGTGCCGATCCGTTCAGCCATGATCCGGGTCATTTCGTTCCTTCCGCTCCGATCATCGTCAGGAAGTCGTTGACGCGATACAGGCCGTTCTGAGTGCCGACCCACAGATGATTTCCCTGGATCGCGACGGCGGTTGTCTGGCTCGATTTTATATCATCCAATTTACCAGCGAGGTCGATCCATGTCGTCTCTCGCAGGACGGCGAGGCCCCGGTTGGTGCCGATCACCAGCCCGGCATCGCCCGGGAGAGCCGCGAGGGACGTCACGAGATTTCCCGGCATGGGGCTGTTCCCGGGCATCATCTCCTCGACGATGTTGTTGCCGCGCTGGACCCACTCCTTGTGCGCCGAGTTATAGTTCGTCCAGGCCATGCCCATGTCGGTGATCGACACGCCGGACGTCGTGCCGACCGCCATCATGCCCTTATATGGGATGATGATCGTGATGTTGTTGCCGATCAGCTGGCAGGTGGGCGGGTTCGCTTTCACGTCGACGAGCGAGTTTCCCATGACCGTTTTCGCCGGCCCGCTGTGATTGATGAACATCTGGCCGTTGAGCTGGGCCATGCCGAGCTGTAACCCGGCCCATACGTTCCCCTTCCCGTCGAAGCCGACGGCCGTGGTTTCATCGCTGGTCAGCCCGGCGTTCTCCTTGCCGAACGGCTGAAACTGGCCACCGGTCGAGTATTCGAGCCCGTGCGCCGTGGCGACGGCCATCTGCGCGTCTTTCGCGGCGACCGACCGGGCGCGGGAGCCCGACATGACCTGGCCCCAGTTTTTCCCGTCGTAGCGGGTCACGCCGTTGTCGGTGCCGATCAGGATGTAACTGCCCACGGCGGCGAGCGAAGTGATCTCGTTCGAACCGAGCGCATTCGTGTTCTTCGTGACGTGAACCTGCCAGTTCACCCCGTCGTATCGGGCGATGCCGCTTTTCGTGCCGGCCCAGATCTGGTTGCCGAACACGGCCAGGGCGGTGATGACGTCATGCGGAAGCCCGTCGGCCGCGCCGAACCGGTCGATCTTCGGGGCGACGGGGCCCGTCGCGGGCCGTTTGTTTCCACAGCCGGTGCAGAGCGTCAGGGAGATCAGGGCAACGGCTGCCAGGAAAAGTCCCGCGGCGCGCGTCATCGTCGATTTCACTCGTTCAGTCCCTCCTCGGCCCGACAGACTCCGGTCCGTCAGGCAATGCGAACGAGCTCAACGATACCAGAGGGCACGCCTGCCGGTCAAGCGCCAAATCGGCATGGGAAGCCGCTTGACGTCCCCGGTTGCCGGTGCTAGACTTCGTCGGTTCGCGGAGGGACCGATCAGGACATGACGAAAGAGCACAAAAAACCGCATTTGACCTTTTATCCGATGGCCGAGCGCCACAATCTCGTGAAACGCTCCGACTTCGGGGCCGCTCCGGATCGGCCGCCCTCCGTGCAGGGTCTTCTCGACTGCATTCCCTCGATCCATGCCGGGAAAACGTTTCGCCAGGCCATCGACGCGATCGTCGCCGCCCGCAGGAGCGGCCGTCCGGTCCTGCTGGGAATGGGCGCCCACGTCATCAAATGCGGTCTTGCGCCTCTCCTGATCCGCCTGGTCGAGTCGAAGATCGTCACCGGCATCGCCCTGAACGGCGCAGGATCGATCCATGATTTCGAGCTCGCCGCGTTCGGCGAAACTTCCGAAGACGTCGGCAAAGAGCTCGCGCGCGGCCGGTTCGGCTTCGTCGAGGAGACCGGAGCCTGGATGGGAAAGGCCATCCATCAGGGAGCGGCGGCGGGCCACGGCCTGGGGCACAGCCTGTTCGAAGCGATGAATGCTTCGCAGGAGCGGTTTCCCTACCGTCACGAAAGTCTTCTCTGGCAGTGCGGGAAGCATGGGATCCCCTGCACCGTCCACGTCGCCATCGGGACCGATTTCATCCACCTGCATCCCGCGGTCGACGGCGCGAGCCTCGGCGCGGCGAGCTTCCGCGATTTCGAGATCGTCTGCGACCAGGTCGGCGACCTCGAGGGCGGCGTCTACTGGAACCTCGGCTCCGCCGTCGTGCTACCGGAGGTCTTTCTGAAAGCCGTCTCCAGGGCACACAACCTCGGCAGGCATCTCCAAGGACTGACGACGATCGACATGGACATGCTGATCCAGTATCGCGCGACGACCAACGTCGTGAAGCGGCCGAGCCTCGGCGTCGGCCAGGGCTTCCACATCACCGGCCATCACGAGATCATGGTCCCCCTCGTCTCGCTGGCCCTCCTCGAAAGGCTCGCCAACACATGATCACACGCGCCCGTCTCAAGAGCGTCCTCGCGAAGTTTTCCAAACTTCATATCGCCGTGCTCGGCGACGTCATGCTCGACGAGTTCGTCTGGGGAAAGGTCGAGCGCATCTCCCCCGAGGCCCCCGTTCCGATCGTCCAGATCAAGCGCGAGACCTGGCGCCCCGGCGGCGCGGCGAACGTCGCGAGCAACCTGGTCGCCCTTGGCGCGAAAGCCGAGATCTGCGGGATCATCGGCGACGACGGCGCTGGCAGGCGCCTCACCGAGGCATTGAACGCCGATCGGATCGGAACGTCGGGCCTCATCGCCGACTCCGGCCGCCGGACGACCGTCAAGACCAGGGTCCTCGGCCAGAACCAGCAGATGCTCCGCATCGACCGCGAGTATACCGATCCGATCGACTACCAGTGCCAGAAAAACCTCGCGAACGAGCTCTGGAAAAAGGCATCCGATCTGAGCGGCGTGATCGTGTCGGATTACGCCAAGGGCGTTGTCGTCGCCGAGCTCCTGAGCCAGGTCATCGAGCGGTTCAAGGGAGCCGGGAAACCTGTCACGATCGACCCCAGACCTAAAAATGGCACGTTATATAAAGGTGCATCCATTATCACGCCCAACACCCGCGAGGCCGAGGAGCTGCTCGGGCGCAAATTCGATAGCGAGGCCGACGTCATCAAGGCCGGCCTCGATCTCGTCAGGCAGCTCAGGCTTGACGCGGCACTCATCACGCGCGGTGAACACGGCATGAGCCTGTTCGAGAAGGGCAAACAGCCGATCACGATCCCGACCCGCGCGCTCGAGGTGTTCGACGTGACGGGCGCCGGCGACACGGTCATCGCGACCTTCAGCCTCGCCATCGCCGCCGGATGCCCCATGGCCGAGGCCGCCGAAATCGCGAACCTGGCGGCCGGCGTCGTCGTCGGCATCGTCGGCACCGCCACGGCCACGCCCCAGGCTGTTCTCGATCATTACGACCGTATCAACATGCAGCCCGCCGAAAACGGGCTGAACGCGTAAAAGGACCCCGACGACGATGACCACCCCGTCTCATGCCTCCTTCTGGGAAGCGGATCTCGCGGCCCTCATCCGGACGCTCGGAAGCACATCGTCCGCGCTGAGCGAGTCGTTCGCGCGGGCCGCCGCGCTCCTGTGCGACTCTCTTTCCCGCGGCGGCCAGGTGCTTGCCTGCGGGAACGGCGGTTCGGCCGCCGATGTCGAGCACATGATCGGCGAGCTCACCGGCAGGTTTCTCTACGACCGCCCGCCGCTCGCCGGCGTCGCTCTCACCTGCGGGTCGGCCGCCATCACGGCGATCGGCAACGATTACGGCTACGAGGAGATCTTCCGCCGCCAGGTGCTCGCCCTCGGCCGCCGGGGCGATATCCTCGTCGGCATCTCCACGAGCGGCACCTCGAAGAACGTCGTCAGGGCGATCGAAGCCGCGCACGAGAAAGGCATGCAGGTCGTCGCCCTGACCGGCCCCGCCGACTCGGCCATCTCGGCGATCGCCGACGTCACACTCCGGGCGCCGAGCCCCGAGACGCCGCGCATCCAGGAAGTCCACGCCGCGCTCATCCACAGCCTCTGCCGGGCCGTCGAGACGACGCTGTTCCCGGAAAAGGCCAAGCCGGCCATGCCGTCGAACCGCATCCTGAGCGGCAACGAGATCGACCGGCTCGCGACGGCAGCCGCGGCGGCGAAGCTGCGCATGGTGTTCACGAACGGCTGTTTCGACATCCTCCACCCCGGCCACGTGGCGCTCCTCCAGGCCGCGCGGGCCGAGGGCGACGTCCTTGTCCTCGGGCTGAACACCGACGACTCGATCAGGCGCCTGAAAGGCCCGACCCGGCCGTTCCACGCGTTTGCCGACCGCGCCTCCGTCCTCGCGGCGCTCTCCTGCGTCGATTACGTCATCGGCTTCGACGAGGACACGCCGCTCGAATTGATCAGGCGCATCGTTCCGAAAATACTGGTCAAGGGCGGCGATTACACCCGCGACACGATCGTCGGCGCCGACGTCGTCGAGGCCGCCGGCGGCCGCGTGGTCGTGTATCCGCTCGTCGAGGGCCATTCCACCACGAGGATTCTCAACGGCAATGGGCGCTGAACGCACGTATTCCGTCCTCGGCGTCGTTCCCGCGCGCCTCGCCTCGACGCGGCTCCCCGAAAAGATGCTCGCCGACGTCGCGGGCAAGCCCCTGATCGTCCGAACGGCCATCGCCGCCGCCGAAAGCGGCGCGTTCGACCGGGTGGTCGTCGCGACCGACAGCGAGCGCATCGTCGCAGCCGTCACGGCCGCCGGGTTCGAGGCCCGGATGACCGATCCGGCCCTCCCGTCGGGCACCGCCCGCACCGCCGTCATATCTGAAGATATACAATACGACGTCTATGTCAACGTCCAGGGTGACGAACCGCTCATCGATGCCGAAGGGTTGAAACGTCTCACGGCATGTTTCGCCGATCCCGCCGTCGATATGGCAACCCTGTGGTATCCGCTGGCCGACGCTGACCGCGACAACCCGAACGCGGTGAAGGTCGTTGCCGACGCCCGCGATAACGCGCTGTTCTTCTCACGCAGTCTGATCCCCTACCCCCGCAACGGCGAGGGGTTCGCGCCGCGCAAGCATATCGGTGTCTATGGATACAGGCGCGACACACTGCGCCGCCTCGTTTCCCTGCCGCCGTGCGATCTCGAAAGAGTAGAAAGTCTCGAACAGCTCCGTGCGCTGTATCACGGAGTCCGCATCCGTCTCGTGGCCGCTTCGCGTGAGACCCTCGGCGTCGATACAGGCGCCGACCTCGAGCGCGTCAGGGCCGTCTTCGAAGGGAGGCTTCGCTGATGTCACGCTTCGTTTTCGTCACAGGCGGTGTTCTGTCGTCGCTCGGCAAGGGCATTACGGCCGCGTCGCTCGGCTGTCTGCTGAAGGCGCGCGGGTTCAAGGTCACGATCATGAAGTGCGACCCGTATCTGAACGTCGATCCCGGAACCATGAGCCCCTACCAGCACGGTGAGGTGTTCGTGACCGAGGACGGCGCCGAGACGGACCTCGACCTCGGCCATTACGAGCGGTTCATCGACGTCAATTTGACACGATACAACAGCATCACGACCGGCCAGGTCTACTCGCAGGTCATCGCGAAGGAGCGCCGCGGCGACTATC
The DNA here is from genome assembly GCA_964389325.1 of uncultured bacterium. GTDB lineage: Bacteria > Muiribacteriota > Ozemobacteria > Ozemobacterales > Ozemobacteraceae > MWAR01. The sequence continues at coordinate 25,190 of CAYMEN010000002.1, forward strand.
TGGGCGCGACCGTGCAGGTCATTCCTCATATAACGAATGCGATAAAAGAGATGATCACCCGCGTCGCCCACATCAACGACGCGGACTTCACGATCGTCGAGGTCGGCGGGACGGTCGGCGACATCGAGGGCGGACCGTATCTCGAGGCGATCCGCCAGATGCGCAACGACATCGGCCGCGACAAGGTCTGCTACGTCCACGTAACGTTCATCCCGTATTCGAAGGTGATCGGCGAGATGAAGACGAAGCCGACGCAGCACTCGGTCCGCGAGATGCGCGCCGACGGTCTTTCCCCGGACGTCATCGTCTGCCGCACGCAGAAACAGCTCACGGCCGACGCCCGCGCCAAGATTTCCCTGTTCTGCGACATCGACCCGGACCACGTCCTCGAAGCCCGTGACGTCGACTGTCTCTACGAAATCCCCCTGCTGATGGAAGAACAGAAACTCGCCGATCTCGTCCTGCGAAAAATGCGCCTCGAAGACAAGGCCCAGTCGCCGACGCAGGCGCTCGAAGCATGGAAGCAGACGATCGTCGACCCGTTCCGCCGTAAGAAGCCCGCGAAGGTACGCATCGGCATCGTCGGCAAATATACGAGGATCGCCGACGCCTACCTGAGCGTCGTCGAGTCGCTCATTCACGCATCCCTTCCACATGAGGAGGCCGGCCTCGAGCTCGCCTGGATCTCTGCGGAACAGCTCGAACAGGAGGGTGCCGAGCGGCATCTTGCCGGCCTTCACGGCGTCCTGGTGCCCGGCGGCTTCGGCGACCGCGGAACGGAAGGCAAGATCCAGGCGATCCAGTATTGCCGCGAACGGGAACTTCCGTTTTTTGGAATATGCCTTGGTATGCAATGCGCCGTCATCGAGTTCGCGCGCAACGTCGCCGGGCTGAAGGATGCACATTCGAGCGAACTCGTGCCGGAGACGCCTCACCCCGTCATCAGCCTGATGCCTGACCAGGACGGTGTCCTCAAGGGCGGAACGATGCGGCTCGGCACATATCCCTGCCGGCTCGCCGAGGGAACGCGGGCGGAGAAGATGTACGGCACGACGCTCGTCTACGAGCGCCATCGCCACCGGTTCGAGGTGAACAACGAGTATCGGGCGAGGCTCGCGGGACGCGGGTTGACCATCTGCGGCGCCAGCCCCGACCAGCGGCTCGTCGAGATGATCGAACTGCCGGACCACCCCTTCTTCGTCGCCTGCCAGTTCCACCCCGAGTTCAAGTCGCGGCCCGGCAAGCCCCACCCGCTGTTCGCCGGCTTCTTCGGCGCGGCGGCCGCGAAGCGGGCCGAGGAGAAGTGACGCGCATGGCATCGCCAAACACGTTCAGCATCCGCGGGCATGCCGGTAACGCCCCGTTTTTCGTCATCGCCGGCCCCTGTGTGCTCCAGAGCACGGAAGAGGCGCTTTTCATCGCCGGCACCCTGAAAGAGGTCGCATCAAAGCTCGGACTGCCGGCCGTTTTCAAGGCGAGCTTCGACAAGGCGAACCGCACGTCTGGTGAAGGTCAGCGTGGCCCCGGCATCGAGGCGGGGCTCGCGGCGCTCGCTGAGATCAAAGCGCGAACCGGCCTGCCGGTCCTGACGGACATTCATCTGCCTGAGCAGGCAGAGCCGGCCGCCGCGGTCTGCGACGTCCTCCAGATCCCCGCCTTCCTGTGCCGCCAGACCGACCTGCTCCAGGCCGCGGCGGCTGCCGCCCGGAGCATCAACGTCAAGAAAGGGCAGTTTCTCTCCCCCTGGGACACCCGTCATATCGTGGCCAAAATTAAAACCGTCCGCGCCGACGCGGAGGTCGTGCTGACCGAGCGTGGAAGCTCGTTCGGCTACGGCAATCTCGTCGTCGACATGCGCAGTTTCCCGATCATGAGACAGTGGGCCGATGCGGTCGTGTTCGACGCCACGCACTCGCTTCAGCTGCCGGGCGCCGCGGGCGACCGCACCGGCGGTCAGCGCGAGTATGTCCCGTGTCTTTCGCGGGCGGCGATGGCCACGGGAAGCATCGACGGCGTCTTCCTCGAAATTCACCCCGAGCCGTCCCGGTCCCCGTCCGACGCCGACAACATCCTGCCGCTCGATCGCCTCGAGCCGCTGCTGAAACAGCTTCTGGCCATCCGCAAAACCGTCCTGGCCGAAGCCCACGACGTCATTTCCCTGTAGAAGCGGGCGCCTTCGGCATCTCCGTGCCGGTGACTTCCTTCAGGCCGGCGAGTTCCTCCTCGAGCGAGGCAAAGCCCTTGCCGATGACGCGCCGCGCGTCGGTCACGATGATGAACGCCGCGGGATCGAGCTGGTAGACAAGCTCTTCGAGCTGCGGCAGCTGGTTCCGCCGGACCGCCGTCAGCAGCACGTCGACCGGTTTGTTCGAGTAGGCGCCGCGGCCGTTCAGATACGTGACGCCCCGGTGCAGCTCCTCGATGATGCCCCAGCAGATCGTCTCACCCTGCTTCGACACGATCAGCACCTGCCGGTAGTCGCCCGAGCCCTCCATCACGCGGTCGATCGTCTGGCTGACGATGAAGGATTTGACCATGGCATACAATGCCAGGTTCGGCCCGTAGACCAGTGCCGCGACGGCCAGCACCACCGCGTCGCTCCAGAGGAACGTCGCGCCGACCGGGACGCCCTTGAACTTCATCAACAGCTGGGCCAGGATATCCGTCCCGCCGAGGGTCGCCCCGCCCTTGAAGATCAGCGCCCCGCCGATGCCCGTCAGCAGGCCGCCGTAGATGCACGCAAGCATCGGGTCCTCGGCCAGCCTGGAGACGTGGAGCCACGAGACGAGGATATCGAGCAGGGCACCCTGGAGCAGGATCGTGACGATGGTCTTGCCACCTGCCTTGATACCGACATAATGTCCCTGGATACCGATCAGCAGGATGTTGCAGACGATGACGAACATGCCGATGGGAATCCCCGTGCTGTGATACAGCACCGTTCCGAGGCCGACGAGACCGCTGGGCACGATATGGTTCGGCACGAGGAAAAACGCCTGTGACACCGTCGCCAGGACAATTCCGGCGCCGATCGACACGATATTGTTCAAGGTCACGTTCCGGCTCATAGGCTCTCCGTGTGGGTATGATCAGGTGCTGCGGCGTGGCGGGGAGGACCGGCCGACGCATGTATTCCCGAGTCCGAGAAAGCGTCGGGGATTGTCTTCCGTGAGGCGCCGGATGTCCGATTTCAGGAACTTCGCGGGTGCCCAGAAGATACGGCGGGCGCCTTTTGTATACCACTCGATATAACTTTTCTCGGACCACAGGAACCGGCCCATGTACCAGTCGGTGCCGTACAGCATGCGGTCCTGGATCAGGGGGGTGCGCAGCACGCGGAGCATGTTCGCGAAGTAGCGCCCCGGCTGCCAGAACATCTCGGCGTCGAACGAGATGTCCGAATACAGGTTCGGCCACCGCGGCATCATCTGCATGATGCGCTGCTGCCAGGCCGTTCCGGTGCGGTCGAAATGGGCGAGGTCCAGCACGAGTTCCGGGAACCGCTCCAGAACCGGCTCCCAGTGTTCCGGCGCGGCCAGGTCGTAGTAGCCGGCGTGGCCGGGCAGCCCACCGTTCTCGCAGTGCGTCGTCACCGGGATGCGGTGGTTCTCGCAATACGCGAAGATCCCGCGCAGTCCCTCGTCATCGGGATAAAAACCCATGACGGGATACACCTTCACCCCGAAGAACCGCTTCGACTCAAGATGCCCGATGACGAGATCCGTCACGCCGGGCCGGCGCGGGTCGGCGCCGATGAACGGCATCAGCCGCGTCCGTCCCGAAGCCGCGTTCACCTCATCGACGGCCGCGAGCGTTTCCGATATCTGGTCGCTCCACTCCATGACCGTCCGCTCCGGATACGCGGAGTCGAACGCCATGTCGACCATGAGCGGCGTCGCGAGCTCCACGCCGGCTTCGTCCATCTCGGAAACGAGCCGCCGGGCGATGCCGGTCATGTCGAGATGCGCGAATCCGAGCCAGGTTTCGAGCCGCACGCCGGGCATCAGAACGGCGCGGACGAGCCTGAACAGCAGCTTCTGCCGCTCGTTCTTCATGTCGAGAAGAAACTTCCGCCGGAAACCGAGCGGAATGCAGTCGAGCGAGAAGATGTGGCAGTGGCAGTTGATGATCATCGCGCGCGGTTATTTCCCTGGAGGCAGCGGGGCCCCGATCGGCAGCGAGGGCGTCGCGGGCACCGCAGGCGAGGCCGTCTGCGGTTCGCCGGGGGCGCCCAGCTCGTTCAGAAGCGATGCCATCGCCATGTTTCCCGAGGAAACGGCTGCCCGCCACGGCGTCTGGCCAAGGCTGTCCTTTGCCGTCAGGCTCGCCCCGGACGTCACGAGCAGTCGAACGAGTCTCTCCTGCGGTTCATCCGCGAGAACCGCCGCATGCAGGGGAGTAACCTGCACGAGATTCATGGCGTTCACCGGGGCACTGGCATTCAGCAGGGCGAGGGCAACCTCCGCGGCCGCGGATTCCGGCGCTTCGGCGGCAAGGTGAAGCGGCGTATTGCCTTTCGCATCCCTTGCGGATACAATCGCCCCGCGTCTGACCAGCAGGGATGCCGCCGAGGCGTTTCCGAACCGCGCCGCATAGTGGAGCGGGGAAAGCCCGATTCCATCTATAGAGTTAACTATATCAGAACCGGAGGCGAGCAGATCGACGAGAGCCGCCCTGTCATGGTCGCTCATCTCGGGATTCTCGAAAGCAAACTGAAGCGGCGTTCTCCCCTCCTCCGTTCGCGCATCAGGGTCTGCGCCCGCGCAGATGAGCTGCCGTGCCACCTCCACGTTGCCGCGAACGGCGGCATAATGCAGCGGCGTCAGGAGCGTCTCGGTTTTCGCCCTCACGAGGCGGCTGTCGCTCGCAAGCAGGGCGGCAACCGAGGCCGTGTTCCCGGTGGCGGCGGCCTCATGGATCTCCGCGGCCCCGAGGGCCGATCCGGCGAGCATTCCACAAACGACGGCGATGTTCCGCAGGCAGGCGCGCATCTCGATTCATCCTTCAGGCAGATGGGATTCAACGTGCGAACACTGTATCACACCCGCAACAGGCACGCCATCCGCGCCGTTTTCCTCGGTTGCAGAGAGTGAAGCTCCCTCAGCGCCTGCATGTTGAAAAAAACAACGCACGACAGGCACGGAGACACAGAGGAAAATACATATCGTCAGAAGCTTTCTTCGCGTCCTGCGTGCCTTCGGGGGGAAATGGTCTCTGTGCGCCTCCGTGGTGAAGCGGTTTTGAAAACTGATGCGTTCGCCCTGACTGCCGGTTGCGGGGAGGGCGCTGCTGGAGTAAACTTTACGCAGATTGAGCGATCGCCCCGTGAGGGCTGCGCGACGAAACATCGAGGGAGGGAATCATGGAAATCAAGTTCGGCACTTCCGGCTGGCGGGATGTCATCGCCGACGGGTTCACGTTCGAGAATGTCCGGGTCTGCACGCAGGCGATCGCCGACCATCTCAAGGCGAACGGCAAGACCGGCGGCGTCGTGATCGGCAGCGATACGCGCTTCCTCTCGCAGAAGTTCATGGAAACGTCGGCCCGCGTGCTGGCGGCGAACGGTATCAAGGCGTTCCTGTGCGTTCGCGACACGCCGACGCCGGTGATCAGTTTCGAACTGCTGCGCCGCAAGGCCGCGGGCGGCATCAATTTCACGGCCAGCCACAACCCGCCCGAGTATCAGGGCCTCAAGTTTTCGCCCGACTGGGGCGGCCCGGCGTTGCCCGAGACGACCGGCGACATCGAGAAGCGGGCCAACGCTTTGATGAAAAGCGGCCCGGTGCATGACCTCGACCTGGCGACGGCGCTCCAGAAAGGGCTGATCGAGAAGATCGACCCGATGGAAACCTATCTTGCCGATCTCCGCAAGAAAGTCGACCTGGCCGCCATCAAAAAAGCGAAGCTGAAACTGCTGGTGAACCCGCTGTTCGGCACCTCCCGCGGGTATCTCGACACCCTTCTGCGCGAAGCGGGCTGCGACGTCACGGTGATGAACGACCGGCTCGACCCGTATTTCGGCGGCCAGCCGCCCGAGCCGTCGGAGAGCCACATTCCCGACATGATCGCCATGATGCGCAAGGGGAAATTCGATCTCGGCCTCGCGACGGACGGCGACGCCGACCGGTTCGGCATTCTCGGTCCTGACGGCCGGTTCTACGAGCCGAACCAGGTTCTCGGCATGCTGCTCGACCATCTCAAGACGACGCGGAAATGGCCCGGCGGCGTCGCTCGCTCGGTCGCCACGACCCACCTCGTCGACGCCGTGGCGCGGCATCACAAGCTCGAGGTGTTCGAGACGCCGGTCGGATTCAAGTACATCGGCGACCTGATCAGCAAGGACAAGATCATCATGGGCGGTGAGGAGTCGGCCGGCCTGACGATCCGGGGCCACGTTCCCGAGAAGGACGGCATCATCGCCTGCCTGCTCGTCGCCGAGATGGTCGCCGTGCGCGGCAAGCCCATCGATAAGATTCTCGACGAGCTGTACACCAAGGTCGGCACTTATCTGACCCGGCGCATCAACGTCAAGCTGACGGCCGCCGAAAAAGACCGCGCGGTCGAAAACCTGAAGACCTCGCCGGCCGAGATCGCCGGTATGAAGGTCGTGAAAACCGTGAAGATCGACGGCACCAAGTTCCTGCTCGAAAACGACAGCTGGGTGCTGATGCGATTCTCCGGCACCGAACCCGTCGTCCGCTACTACGCGGAAGCCCGCGACGCCGAGACGCTCGACAAGCTCTGCAGCTACGGGGAAAAGCTGCTGCGCGGCTGAGACGGCGTTTTCCGCCCACGCCCGGGGCACGGCCGAACAGGCCGTGCCCCTTTGCTTTTGCCGATTTGACGCCGATAGTACAAGTAAAGATATTTATAGTATGCCGATAACACCGATCGATATCAAAACCAACCTGATGGCGAACAACGACGTCAGCCGGATCCGAGAGGGGCAGAAAGCCCAGGAATCGGGCCTGGCCACCCAGGTCGTGCAGCACCAGGAAAAGGACCAGGAGAAGCTGGAAACCGTCCAGAACACCCAGGCTGCCGACCATCGCGCAATCCGCAAGGAGGAGGAAGGTGCCGAGCGCGAAAAGAGCCAGCCCGACACCGAGCCTCGCCACAAGGATGAAAAGCCCGCCGAAGAGGAAGACAAAACAAACGAACAGATTCCCGACGGTATCCGTGGCATGAAGATCGACATCAAGATATGAGACACTCCCGGCGCGCCTCGTGCGCGGTCGCTCTCGCTCTGCTGATCCAGTTCGCCGCAACGCTTCCGGCCGCACAGGCGGCACCGGAGGATGACGCGCGCCTCGAAAACCGCAAGGGCGTCAGCCAGGCGCGGCGCGGCAATCTCGAAGCGGCGCTGACCTCGTTCGAAGAGGCATGCCGGGTGAATCCCTTCGATGAAACCGCTCTCGCAAACCTGGCCTGCGCGCACAACAACCTTGGCGTGATGCTGGTGAAGGAGCATGAATACGCCGAAGCGGTCAAGCATTTCGAGGCATCGAAAGCCCAGAAGCCCGAAGATCTTCAGATCCGGTTCAACCTCCTCTCGACCCGCATCACGATGCGCGATACGGAAGGGGCGGCGGCGGAAGCCCGCGGCATCCTGACGCTGCGACCGCACGACGCCGACACGATCCTGCGCATTTCCACGGCCTTCCAGAAGATGGAAGACGACGAAACGGCGCAGCATCTGCTCGAAGACCTGATTTCGACGTCGCCCGACAATGTCCGGGCCCTCTATCAGCTCGGCCGCCTGCAGTATCGTCAGGGCAATTTCTCCGAGTCACGGTATTATCTGACGCGTGCTCTCGAAGTGGAACCACAGCATTCCGAGGCAAAAAGCCTGTTCGCACGCATCGAACGCGAGGAAAAAGTCGAATCGACGTTCGAACAGGACAGCAGCGTGCATTTCAACCTCACCTTCGAGGGGGCGTTTCCGCGCGAATGGGCCCGCGATCTGCTCGATCTGTTCGAGACGGCATACCAGAACGTGGGAGATTTTCTGGGTCATTTCCCAGCCCAGCGCGCGCAGGTCATCGTCTACTCCCCGGCCGACTTCAGGCGTGTCAGCGACCTTCCGGGCTGGGCGGGCGGCGTCTATGACGGAAAGATCCGCCTCCCGGTGCCTCCGGGGACGAACAGCCCCGATCAGCTCGCCGGCGCCGTCTTTCACGAATACTGCCACCATCTGATTTTCCTGCTGACCGACGGGGACTGCCCGACCTGGCTGAACGAAGGCTTGGCGCAGCTCCTGGAGGGTCTCGACCCGAACCGCGCCCGTCAGATTCTCGGCCCTGCCGAAACCGCCGTATTGATACCGCTGAACAAGCTGGACGGCCCGTTCGCCCGCACGGCATCACGCAATCAGGCCGAGCGGCTGTATGCCCAGTCGCTCGTCACGGTCGCGCAACTGATCGAAGACCGGGGAATCGCTGCTGTCCGTGAACTGCTCGGCCATCTCGGCCGCAAACGCCCCTTCGACGAGGCGCTCAACATGACCTTCAGCCTCACACCCGCAGGCCTGGAGGAAATGGTCCGCCAGTCGCTCGAATGAGTCAGGCGAGCTGGATGAGAACTCGCGAAATGCCCTCGATGAGGAACAGGGCCAGCATCGGCCCAAGGTCGAGGTAGGCCGGACCCATCGGGATCGCCACGGAAAACGGTTTCAGCAGGCGGTCCATCGGGTCGGTGAACCATCGCAGGTTCCGCATCGCCGACGGATCGGGCGCGACCCAGGTCAGCATCACGCGCAGAAAAATCGCAAGCTGCACCAGCCGCAGCACCCACAGGACGAGCGGGATGATCATCGCCGTCAGGCCCTTTCCCCGGCGTCGCCGTCGTCGAACAGCGCGGTCCCGATGCGAACCATGGTCGCCCCTTCCTCGATCGCGATGGCATAATCGTCGGACATGCCCATCGACAGCTCACAGGCTTTGTAAGCAGGTCCCTCGAGAGCCCGGCTTTCGGCGAGCAGGCCGGCAAGTTGACGAAACGAAGCACGGATGACGTTCGGATCGTCGACGTAGGGCGCCATTCCCATCAGGCCGCGGATATCGAGATCGGGTCTGTTGCGAACGCGCTCGATCATCTTCATCAGATGCTTCGGGTCGATCCCCTGCTTCGTCGGCTCCGGCGAAATATGGACCTCGAGCAGGAACGGGGTCTTTCGGCCCGTCTTCTGCGCCCACCGGCCGAACTCGTCGATCAACTCCTCACGGTCGATCGAGTGAACCATCTCGGCGATCGGATAGACGTATTTCACCTTGTTCGTCTGGAGGGGCCCGATGAAATGCCAGCCGATCTGCTTCCCGGCCAGGTGGTTGGCCCGGTCGCGCAGGGCCTGGGGCCGGCTTTCCGCCATCAGGTGCTGCCCGGCCTGAAGCAACAGGCTTATCATGTCGATGCCGACGCTCTTGGTGACGGCAATGAGTCTGACATCCTCCGGACGCCGCCCGCAGCCTTCCGCTGCGGATTTGATCCGGGAGCGGATACGTTCGAGGTTTGTAGCCAGGTCCATGGTGTGATTCGTCCTTCGCCGCGTGTTGCGCTCCACAGGGGAACAGGCCGCATGTTACCCCAAGAAGCGCTGAATGCCAAGACCCGTTTTCAGGCCGGCCACGTCAGTTGAGGTGGATCGTCCTCAGCTTCAGCAGGTTCGCCGTCATCGGCTGCATGGGAAGGCGGTCGGCCAGACCCGGCTTCCAGTGGACCTTCACGCCCTGCGGCACCGCATGGTCGATCCAGCGTTTGAGGTTGCCCTCGACGCAGGCACCTTCGATATCAATCGACATACTTCGTATGCCGAGGATCCCGGTCGGCCTGACGTCCCTGCCTTCCGCGGGCTTCGCAGACCAGGAACCATACCAGCCGGCGCCGGGTTTGTACATGATCGCGCGAATCCGCCATTTGAGGGCGGCAGAAACGAAGCCCTGTGAAGGCTGCTTCTCCGCCACGTAGGATTCGAGATCGGCGAGTGACAGGCCGATGCCCCGGCCGGCGACGAGAAACAGGTTGTAATTCCCCTCGTCATTCGTCGATCCGGTCAGGTAGATGTTTTTCGGGGTGACGATCACGACGTCGTCGCCGATCTCTCCGCGCAGAAACACGGAGCGTTCAGAAAACACCAGGCGCGCGCCATGCAGGGACGCGGCATCGAGATTGTTGCGTTCGCCGTACCGCATGGCCGTCGAGAGGACCACGTAGCCCTCGTCGGCTTCATCCTGTTCGAGACCGACCGACGTGGCGTCGATGTAGGTTTCGGAATACACGTGATGCTGCCCGGGATGGTAATCGACGTCGGTCGCCTCACCGCGGTTGAAACCATTTCCATCGGCATCGATATAGATGCCCATCCGCTTGGCGGCGGCGCGCAGAGCGGCGAAGTCGGGCCGCCAGGGGGCGATAAACGACGAGTTGGGCTGTGAATCCTGATCCACGCAGGTGCCCGCCGGCATCTCCCCCTCCAGGTTGTCCGTCGCCAGCTGGATCCGTCGGCTGGACGTGAGGGCCACCACCATCTGGCCGTCATCGATCACGGGCTTCGCCGAGCCGCGTCGGAAGAACCAGCCGGCCGTCTGCACCGGCCCGAAAAAACGGTGCGAATCGACGACGACCGGGGTCTGGCAGTAGAGCGGGCCAAGGCAGGGCGATTCCCCGTCGCGGAAGTAGAACCGGCCATACGAGCCCCCGACGGCCGCCGTGCCTGTCGGAAGGTCGAACGAATCGGCCTCGGCGGGCTGGAACACCCGCGAAATCAGCTTGGCATCGAAGATCAGCCCCCGCGGCGACACGAGATCGCCCCGGAACAGGTCGGCGTTCGCCGCCATGACGGCGTCGAGGCTTCCGGCGTTCCGTATCCAGGGCTGCAGGGGGGTTCCATAGTAATACATATTTAAACTATTGACCACCCCGAACCGTCGCACGAGGTCCGTCAGGAGGATGACGCCGGTGGAACGGGCGAGATGGCGCCCGCAACGGCCTTCCGAGGTGATGCGGAACTGGGCGCCCTCGTCGAGCAGCGGCGTTTCCTTGCGGTCGGGAAACTGGATGCGGCGTATCTCGGTGACCCTGAACCACGCTTCCGTCTGGCCGCCGATCCTGCGCCATCGCCCAGGCTGAATCGCGGCCTCGAACGCCTGCGGCACGGCACGGTCGGCATGAATGGGGGGGTCCGGCTGGACGAGGGCGTGCCGCATGCGGGAAAGGGCGAAGTTCACACCAGACTCGGCGGCGAGCAGCGACTGTTGTTCCCTCACCCGGTCCAGCGCCAGATCGCGGTCGGCGAGATACACCCGCGCCGCCAGGATGACGAACAGGAGTCCCGTGAACCCCGTCATGATCAGAACGGGATAGGTCGCAAGGCGTTCGGCCGATCGTTTCAGGCTCATTGCGTCAACGTCACCGTCCCCTCAGGAAGATGCGCCGCTCGAATGTCTGCTGCTCGTCGGACGGGCCGGGTGACTGCAGAGTGACCGCGATCGTGAGCAGATTCGAGGAGCGCCGCTCGAAACGTCCCTTCTTCACATTCTTCAGGAGCGGATTCTCGATACCCTGGAAAGACCGCTGTTTCGTCGTTTCTGATGCCGTCCGGCTGACGTATTCCAGCTGGTCTTCGCTGAAGACGAGACCGTGCTGGATAAGCGAAGGCTCGAGCATGTTTCCCGGTGAAGGCCGCCTGAACCAGCACTCCTGCGACTCGCCGTCGAAGGGGTGCTCGATGCGGGCAGCGTAGGCGATCTCCTCGGAAATCCTGTCGAGCGTCGAGTTCACCTCGAGCGCCCACACGAAGCTGTCCTGGGCCGTCTTCACATCTCGCGACGAGAGGAAGAAGAAAAACACCGACGCGCCCCCGGCAATTGCCAGAAACATCAGGAACAGCAAAAGTTCCCGTGAATACCAGCCGGTGCGCTTCATATCCCGTTTCTCCCGACTCCGTTACGGCCGCACACGCGCCAGCGCCGTTTCCAGCGTCAGCGTTTTCCTGAACAGCACGAATCCCCACCTCACCTGGACCCGCACGAGGGTCATCTCCGCGAAATCCGGGTGGGGCATGATCTCGGTCTTGCCTTCAAGGCCGATCGACTCCATTCCCGCCACGGGCTCGAAGGAGGTCGTGGGGAAATAGTCGCGCTGCGGTTTCGACACCGCCTCTTCCATCATGTTCACCAGCACCGCGGCGGCTTTCTGCTGCGTCTCGGACTCGACGAGCGGGACCGCCTGGACGGTCCAGAGCTGCATGAACGGCCAGAGGAAGCTGGTGGCGATGCCGATGATCAGCAGCCACTCGATTGTGCTCCGACCGCCCATTTCCTTCCCTCCCGTCACTGATTCAGCGCGGCGAATTCTTCGAGTTCCTTCACGTATCGCTCGGCCATGGCGATCTTCTCTTCGTCCTTCGTCGCCTGCATGAACTTGTGCCAGGAGGCAATGGCATCCTGGTGTTGGCCCAGGCGCTCGTAGATGATCGCGAGGTTGTAGATGGCCTTGTCGAGGAAGGGATCGTCGCGCAGAGCAGCCTGATAGGCGTCGATGGCCTCGTCATACCGGCGCTCCATGTCGAGCAGGCATGCGAGGTTGTAGAGAGCCTGGGTGTTGCGGGGATAGATGTTCAGGATATCCTGATACGCCCGGATGGCGCCGTTCACATCGCCCTGGCGGAAGACACCGTAGGCGGCGTTCAGCTTCTGGTTGAGCGCGGAGTGGGGCGCCGGAATCGCCCGAGCGACCCGTGTCTGGCTTTTGGTCGTGATGGGCAGGCCGGCACGGAACTGGCGATAATAGTGGTTCACCTTCGTCACGTAGTTGCGCGTCTCGCGGAACGGAGGGACGCCGTTATACTGCTCGACGCGCCCCGGGCCTGCATTATAGCCGGCGAGGGCGTAATCGAGAACGCCGTTGAACCTGTCGAGCATCATGCGCAGGTATCGGGTACCGCCCATGATATTGTCCCGGGGGCTGTATGCGTCACGGCAGCCGACCAGGCGGGCCGTCGAGGGAATCAACTGCATCAGGCCGCCGGCGCCCTTCGACGACATCGCGCTGGGATCGAAATCCGATTCGACCTTGATGACTGCCTTAACGAGATACGGATCAACCCCATACCGGCGGGCGGCCTCGTTGATGATCTCGCTGAACGACTCGTCGTTCGGCAGCATGATCTTCTGCGGAGCCATCGATGCCATCGCCTGGACCGGGGCGACGGCCCCGGGCAGATCGGGCGCGGCGCGGTCCTTCTGCGTCGTCACGATGATCTTGTAGCTCTTGTTGGGCGGGTTGTCCGTGAGGAACAGCCGCCCCTTGTCGTCGCGATAGGAATAGATGGCTGCCGATGCGCCGGAAGCGGCGATAAGGCTCATAAGCGCGGCAATCAGGACCGGTTTGCGTCCCACGCGGGCTCCTCCTCGAGGGAATATAGGACTGTCAGGGTCATCTTCCAGTATCGACCGCGGGCGAAGGTTCCTTTAGCCGGAATGCATTTTTTCTTCCGGTCCGAGGAAAAAAGCACCGCGACGAACGTCGAAACGTCCGTCGCGGTGATGATCTATTCGTATTGTTATATCAGGGGGTCTGCAGGTTTGCCCAGCTCAGAACGCAGGTCGTGAAATGCCACATGTCATCCTCGGACGCTTCCTTGCCGGATTCAATAATCTTCGCAATTTTTTCACAAAGCCAGCATTCGCGCGTCTGAGCCCTGTACGTCCGAAGAAGAGAGGCCTTGTCGATCGCCGGCTCGACGCCTTCGGCGGCACCGTTGTCCTTTGCCTGCACGGGCGGAGGAACGAGCGTAAGATGCGGCTTTTCGATCTTTTCGACAGGGACGACGACCGGAGCGACGACTGCGACGGGTTCAGCGGCTGGCAACGGAAGGCTCATCATGACCTCTCCTGGGGGGTGGCTGTGGAAAGTTCGGCTATTATAGGACCGGTTCCCCGACTCCGCAAATCCGAACTCATGAATTTTTTTCTGGACTCATGCGGATGTAGCGATCGACCACATCCATCCGGCGTTGTCGTCAGGCCAAACCGCACTTTTTTTTCGTGCCCCTGAATATTTTTTCTGGACTCACACATTACACGATCTGATCGGGATCGGCGGGGGTCGTTTCGCTGTAAAACTTCTCCAGGGCCGCAACCAGCTGCTGCTGAAGGTGCTGCCGGATGCTCCCACGCGACTGGGCGAGGAGCTGGTTCCGGCTTGGAACGACTCTGCCGGGCGGCGTGGGATCCTCTTCCGAATCGGACATCTGCCGGCGGAGAGCCAAATATTCCTTGAGATCGATCATGTGTACCCCCAGAGATGTGGTTGAACGAACGGCAGAGGGTATATCGGCTCGAAGCGCCAAAATCTTCACATGATTCGACGATCCATACCAGTGAATTTCAAATACCCGAATATGCGGAACACCGACACAAGAATGTCACGTGCTTCAACGCACCGCGATGAAATGTCCACGACGGAGCGGTTCGCGAACCGCGCCTCCGGATATGAAGCGGGTGTCTTTCATGAAGCTTCAGGCACATACGACCCATCAGGCGGATGATTCCCAAAAGCGGAGGTTTATCCAATGGAGCATCTTCGCGGTGAGAGTTTCTCCGTGCCTCTGTGTCTCTGTGGTGAAGCGGATTTTGTGAGTCCCGTGAATCAGCCGCGGTACAACTCTCGGCGGGCGAAGGCGAGGAGGCGGTCGTGCAGTTCGCGGTCGCAGGAGGCCAAAAGCCCGTTTTTGTGCAGGTAGTCATTCACGTCGTATCTGAAGGGCTCGCCACGTAAATCCGTAACGATCCCGCCGGCTTCGGTGAAGAGAATTTCGGGTGCGGCGATATCCCAGGCCTTGGTGGAGTTCGAATCGTTCAGGTAGTAATGCGCCGCACCTGCAGCGATGGCCATCAGCTTGAGACCGACGCCGCCGCGTTCAAGCTGCCGGTCGCAGCCGAGTTCCCGTGCGGCTCTCACCGCGAGCATGCTCGGGTGGGAACGGCTGATTGCCAGCACGAGCGGCCCGTCTTTCCGGGGGGGGAGAGCGACGCGCGACCAGGCGCTGCCCGGGGTGCGGTGATGACACCCTTCGCCCCGAGCGGCAAGCCACGTGTCGCCTGTCGCGGGCTGAAGCACGATGCCGAGCTCGAGCACACCATCGACGGACATACCGATCTGGACCGAGAATTCCCCGTTCCGCTTGACGAACTCCTTCGTCCCGTCGACCGGGTCGATGAACCAGACGCGCCGGCCGGCACGACCGGAAGCCTGGAGGCCGTTTTCCTCGCTCAGCACCGCATCTTCAGGAAAACGCGCCTTCAAGGCTCCGACGATAAGAGCATCGGCGTTTCTGTCGGCCTGCGTCACCGGCTCGATACCGGCCTTCATATCGACCACGAACTCGCCGGCATAGATGCGCATGATCTCGCGCGCAGCCGCCTCCGCCGTTTCCAGCAGGAAAACGGCGTCGGGATGGCGCAAAGGAATCATGACGCAGCGAGGAAGCTCAGACGGCGGCGGCCTTTTCCTGGAGCAGTTCGACGGGGTGGATCCAGTTGAAGGGATCGGGAATGTCGCCGTACTGAACGCCCATCAGGGTGTCATACAGTTTCTGGCTGATCGGGCCGACCTTGCGGTTCGCGACGACGTAGTCGCGATCGCGATACTTCAGGCTGCCGACCGGCGAAATGCTGGCCGCCGTGCCGCTCCCGAAGATTTCGGTGATCGAGCCGGTCGTGATGCCGCCGATGACCTCGTCGATCGAGATCGCCCGCTCTTCGGTCTTGAGCCCGAGCTGTCCAGCGAGCTGCAGAACACTGTCACGGGTCACGCCGGGAAGGATGCTGCCGTTGAGCCTCGGTGTCACGAGCTTGCCGTCGAGAACGAAGAAGATGTTCATCGCACCGACTTCCTCGATGAAGCGGTGCTCGGCGGCATCGAGCCAGAGCACCTGCGCGCACCCCTTCTCGCGGGCGACGCGGCCCGCAAGCAGGCTCGCGGCGTAGTTCGCGCCGGTCTTCGCTTCGCCAAGCCCGCCCATCGCGGCACGCACCAGGTCATCGATGACGTAGAGGCTGACAGGGTTGAAGCCTTCCTGATAATAGGGGCCGACGGGGCTCAGAATGATACTGAAGATGTAGTTCGACGAGGCGCGCACGCCCAGCGTAGTATCGGTCGAGAACATGAACGGCCGGATGTACAGAGCGGCACCGCGGCCACGCGGCACCCAGTCATGCTCGAGCCGGATCAGGGCTTCGATGCTCGCGATGAAATCGTTTTCCGGAACCGACGGCATGCAGAGCCGGGCGGCCGAGCGGTTGAACCGCTTGGCATTCATGTCGGGCCGAAACAGCTGGATGTGATCGTCCTTCGTGCGATACGCCTTCAGACCCTCGAAAATTTCCTGCGCATAATGCAGAACGAGGGTCGACGGCTCGAGCTGGAACGGCCCGAGTTTCCTGATCTCGGCATTGTGCCAGCCGTCGACTTCGGAATACTGCATCACGAACATCAGGTCCGTGAAATGCTTGCAGAATCCAAGTTGCTTGTTATCGGTAATGTGAGGTTTGCGCTCGCTGTCCTTAACAGGATGAACCGAAATTTTCATCCGACGTCCCTTTCCTTGTTCCTCCGGCTTTTTCGCCTGTGATTGTGGAACACTGCTTGAACGGGATTATACTCCCGTGCCTCCCGGCCATGCAAGAACTGTGATCTCCCGCGCGCCTGGCTCAGCTCCAGAGCATTTTCACTCCCACGAGAACGAGTACCGTTCCGAAGATGCGCTTGAGCGCGGCCTCGCCGAACAGGTGCGCCAGGCCGGCACCGAAATATCCGCCGAGAAAGAAACCGGCTGCCCCGACGACGGCGATCGGGATAACGATATTTCCCTCGTTATAATATTTGACTGCCGCCATCAGGCCGATCGGAGGGATCATCATGGCTACCGAGGTTCCCTGTGCCTGGTGCTGAGTCAGGCCAAAGAAGAAGACAAGCGTCGGCACGATGAGGATGCCGCCGCCGATGCCGATAAGGCCGCTGAAAACACCGATGGCCGTGCCCCAGAGGGCATAGACGAGGTAGGTCATGGAATCTCCTCCGAAGGATTCAAACGCCCGTCACGGGCGGGGAAGCAGCGGCAAAATCAGTTCCATGGTCCGTCCCAGCGCGCCTCGATGCCGCTTCAGGACATCTTCCGAGGCGCTCCGAAGCGAGGCCCGCATTTCTCCGCTGCGGGAAAGAGTGTCGAGCAGTTCGCAGGCCCGTTCGGCTGTTTCCGCCTGTTTCATGGCTCCGGCGGCGACCAGCTCTTCGACGAGGTCGGCGAAGTTCCTCACATGGGGCCCCATCACCAGGGGCACCCCCTGGTTGAGCACCTCCAGGGGATTGTGCCCGCCGACGGACGGGTCGAGCGATCCGCCGACGAACGCCCCGGCCGAGAGGCCATAGAGAGAGGCCAGTTCCCCCATCGTATCGAGCAGCAGCACCCTCGCGTCGCGGTTCGCCGGCGAAGCCTCATCGAGAGCCGTTCTTCGTATCACACCGATGCCGGCCGTCTTCAGGCGTTCCTCCCACGCCGACACATGCGAGAGGTTCCGGGGGGCGACGAGCAGGCGGCAGGCGGGATCTTCCACGCACATTCGCTTGAATATCGGCAGAAACATCTCGAATTCGGGCGGATGGAGCGAGCCGAACGCGACAAGCCGCGACGTTCCGGCCCATTCCGCCGTCCTGCGGGCGGCTTTCGTCCCGGCGGGGGGGACCAGATCGGCCTTCGCATTGCCGGTGATCGAAATCCGCTCCGGATTCGCCCCCATCTCGCCGAGTTTGCGCGCGTCCGACCCGCTCTGCACGGCGAGAAGCGAAAACGACTCGAAGATGGCCCTGCCGAATGCGGGAAACGCCGTGTAGAATGTGTGAAGTTTGTCGCTGATCCTGCCGTTCGCGAGGACGAGCGGAATGCCTCTCGCATGGCTAATCCGGGAAAAGATTGGCCAGAAGTCGGTTTCCGACACGATTGCCATGACCGGGTTCCAGCGGTCGAACGCACGCGCCATGCCCGGCCACGTGTCGAGCGGGAAGTAGGCGGCCACGTCGGCCCGTTTCCGGCGCCGTTCCGTCGTCAGAACGTCCGGGTGCGTCGTCGTGAAGCCCATCCGCAGATGGGGCGCGCGACGTTTCAAGCCGTCCATCAGCGCCCCGGCGACGGCCGATTCCCCCATCGAAACCCCGTGAACCCAGACAAGCGGGCCGGCAGGCGGACACGGCAGGCCGCCGAAGTATTCCTGCAACCCTTCCCTGACGCGTCTGGTGCGGCCGACGAGAAAGGGCGCGGCCGCGGCCGCACCCATCAGCGTCAGGCCAAATATCGTTTGATATATAGCCAGGGTGAACGTCAGGCGCGCATCCGAGACACGTTTCATCAGTTTCTGTCCCCTATGCCCGGTTCGCCCACCGCATAGGCGGTCCCGCCCCGCCGCATCGCGACGCCGGCGCATTTCATGCGCGCGGTATAGGCTTCGTGGCGGGGCTTGAACCGGTCGTAGAACCAGAGATACTGCTCCGGATGCTCGAGAATGACCGACTCGAACCATCTCGCGATCTCGGCCGTCCGCGCAACGGCTTTTTCGGTGTGATCGGCCCCCTCCGGTTCCGCGAGAGCTGGCATGAACCAGCCCATATATCGGCGCGACAGGCCCTTGCGCAGCCCGAACAGCGGAACGACCGCCGCCCCGGTTTTCAGGCTCCAGTTCGCGATACCGGCAGGCATGCTGACCCAGTGGCCGAGGAAATCCATGTAAACGCCAAGATTTCCGCCGTCCTGATCCGCAATCATGCCGAGAAGTTCGCCCTTCTTCAGCGCCTTGAGCGCGCTGACGGCGCCCCGGTCACGGTCGTGCAGCACGATGCGGGAGTGAACGCGGAACCGGTCGAGCAGGCCGCCGACCTCGTCTTCCTTCTGTGCGAGGTAGAACGAGTGCAGCGGATACCCTCGATGGGCGATGGAGGCGCCGAGGAGTTCCCAGTTGCCGAGATGCGGAACGGCGAGGATGACGCCCCTTTTTTCCGACAGGGCCGCTTCCAGGTGCTCGAGGCCCTGCAGGTCGAACGCTTCGACCAGTTCCCCGCTCTTCAGGACGGGATAGCGTAGCAACTCATATACATTCAGCGCAAAATGCGCGAACATCCGGTCGATGATCGCATCGAGCGGCCGGGGAAGCGGTCTGTCAAGCCGGTGATACACCCTCCCGATCGTCTCGCGAATCCTGGCCCGCTCGCCGCGCCAGATGCGGGATGCCATCCATCCGACGGCGACGACGGCCGTCCGGCCGATGCCTTCGGGAACCGCGCATGCCACGCCCGAAACGACATCGACGAGACGGCTCAGCACCCCGGGAAAAACCGTGCGCCCCGTCTGCATTCCGTTGGTGTCAGGCGCCTTTCCGGCCGGACGCGCTTCGTTTCGCCGCATCGAGCAGATTCAGGGCCATCTTCGCGATGCGTCCGCAGGCCCCGGACGTGCCGAGGTGCGCGATGGCCTCGGCCATGTCGCGCTTCTGCCGCTCGCGTTTTTCGGGGTTTCTGAGCAGATCGATGGCGGTCGAGGCGAGCTGTTCCGCGGTGAAATCGCGCTGGATGAGCTCGGGAATGGCCATGCGGCCGAGCAGGATGTTCGGCAGGCCGATGAACTCGGGGAGCTTGTTGAACAGGCGCGCCATGATTTCGGTGAAGAGAGAGACACGATACACGATCACCATCGGCGTGCCAATGCGCGTCGCCTCGAGTGTCGCCGTGCCAGAACTGATCAGCAGCACTTCTGAGATCGCCATGACGTCGTAGATGCGCCCCTCGACGATCTTGACGGGAAGGTTCGCCGACTCGATCTGTTTCCGCAGGTCCGCCTTCGGAATGCCGTAGACGTCCGGCCCCTCGGTCGCGATGACGGGCACGATGAACTGGAGATTGGGCTCTTTTTCGAGAAGCAGCTTCGCCGTGTCGAGCATCAGAGGCATCAACTGGTCGAGCTCGCTCTTCCGGCTGCCCGGGCAGAGGCCGACGATCGGCTTGTCCGCATCGAGCCCGAAGCTTCTGACGGCCTCGTCGCGGCTCATGGTGGGCCTCGCGAGGTCGATGAGCGGGTGACCGACGAACTCGACGTTCGCCCCGGCCGCCTTGTAGACCTCGTAGGTGAAGGAGAAGTTGGCGGCGACCGCCGTGATGTTCCGCGCCGCGTCCGCCACGTCGGCCGGGTTGGTCGCGAACTTGCTCGGCGGGAACACATACAGGGACGGGATCCCGAGACGTGTCGCCTCGCGCGCCAGGCGCATGTTGAACCCCGGATAGTCGAGCAGGATCAGCAGGTCGGGGCGCTCGTCGGCAAGAAGTTTTTTCAGGCTGCGGAGAACGAGAAGGAGTTTCGGCGCCTGTTTGATGGCCTCGATATACCCGATGGCGGCCCAGTTCTGGCTGTCATACAGGATATTCACCTTCCGACGGGCCGTCTGAGTGCCGCCGACCGCGTGAATCTCGAAGTCGCCGCACTTGAGCAGCTCGTCGATGAGTGCCGCCGCGTAGATGTCTCCGGACGTCTCACCCGCGCTGATGAGGATTTTCATGCGCCGTTTCCCGTCAGTCACGCCGCGATCCTCCTTTCCGCCTCGGCCTCGGTCTCGGCGATCCGGGTTTCGATCAGCCGCGCACCGGCCTCGAGATCGATCTCGGGCCCCACGTCGAACGGCGCCCCGGTCGCGACGACCACACGCGAGAACGGGAGCGGGATCTCGAACCGGTCCCAGTTGTTCAGCCGGATGACGTTCGTGTATCCAACCCCGACCGGAAGAACCACGGCCCGGGTTTTCTGCGCGAGAAGCACCGCGCCGGGCTTCGCCACGTGATACGGGCCGCGAGGTCCGTCGACCATCAGAGACGCACTGTTGCCGCGATTCATTTCGCGGACCATGCCGAGAAGCGCGCGGGCCCCGCCGCGTGAACTCGAACCCCGCACCGTTCGGTAGCCGAGGCACGACATGCTCATCGTCTGAATGTCACCGTCACGCGACAGCGACGTCATGATGAGGATTCCGCGGTCGCTGAACTCGAACAGCGGAACGACCTGCGAACCGTGCCAGGCGATGTACAGGACCGGCCGGCCGCTCGCCATGGCAGCGTTTTCGTGCTCTCTGCCGATCCGTTCAAGGCGGACGGTGCTCGACCAGCACCGGACGAACAGCGCGGCCAGGCGCCCCTTGAAGCGGACCTTCGGCAGATACGCCGGTTCGCTCCAGCGCGGATCTTCCTTTACAGAGGAATCCGGCTCGAGTGCGGGCGGGAAACGTCGTTTCACGAGCACGCCGCCTCCTTATCCGGCATCTGCCCGGCAAACTGCGCCGAGAACTGGGAATGATACAGATGCGCGTAGAGGCCCTTCAGTTCCAGGAGTTCCCCGTGGGTGCCCATCTCGACGATCTTTCCGCGCTGCATCACGACGATCTTGTCGGCGTTGATGATGGTGGAAAGGCGATGAGCGATGATGAACGTCGTGCGGTTCCTCATCAGCCGCGCCAGCGACTCCTTGATCAGATTCTCGGTTTCGGAGTCGAGCGCCGAGGTCGCCTCGTCGAGGATCAGAATTCTCGGGTCTTTCAGGAATGCCCGGGCCAGCGCCAGCCGTTGCCCCTGGCCGCCCGAGAGGTTCACACCGCGTTCGCCGAGATGGGTCCGGTACCCGTCGGGCTGGCTCAGCACGAAGTCGTGCGCGTTGGCGAGCTTCGCCGCCGCGACGATCTCGTCGTTCGTCGCCTCGAGGCGGCCGAATCGTATATTGTCCTCTATAGTTCCCGAGAAGAGCAGCGTTTCCTGCGGCACCAGCCCGATGTTTCCGCGAAGCGACGAGACCGTCAGGTCGCGGATGTCGATGCCGTCGATTTCAATGCTGCCGGATGACAATTCGAAGAATCGCGGAACCAGGTTGACGAGGGTGGTTTTTCCGGCTCCCGAGGGACCGACGAGCGCCACCACCTCGCCGGGGTCGACGATGAGATTCAGTTTCTCGATAACGGGCTCGTTTTCGCCGTAGGAGAACGTGACATCATTGAACTCGACGCGGCCGCGGCACTTCGGAAGCGCCCGGGCAGTCGGCCGGTCCTTGATGTCGACGGGCGCGTCGAGAATCTCGAAGACCCGGTCGCCGGCGCCGATCGATTGCGAGAGCACATTGCTGAATTTCGAGATGTTCTTGATCGGGGTGAACAGTCCCACGAGGGCCGTCAGGAAGCTGATAAGCTGGCCGGCGTCGAGTCTGCCGCTGATCACCTCGTAGCCGCCGTACCAGAAGATGATCGAGAGGCCGACGGTGTTGATGAACTCGATGACCGGCGATGTGGCGGAGTTGATGCGGTTTCCCTTCATCGTCTCCTTGAAATTTTCCTCGTTCGCCGTCTCGAAGCGGCCCCGGACGAACTCCTCGAGCGTGAACGACTTCACGACCTTGACGCCGGTGATGTATTCCTGCAACACCGTCGCGATATCGCCGATGCGCGTCTGCATGCGGGTTCCGATCTTCTTCATCTTGCGGGAGAACTTGTTGATGATCGCTCCGATGATGGGAATAATAATGATCGATATAACGGCGAGCTTCCAGTGGAGCCAGAAGATGTAGCCACAGAATCCGACGAAGGCGATGATGTCGCCAAGCAGGCCCGTCGAACCAGACAGCAGCCCCTGAAGCACCAGAACATCGCTCGTGATACGGCTCATCAACTGTCCCGTGCGCTGGCGTTCGTAGTAGTTGAGCGACAGGCGGAGCAGGTGGTCCATGCACTGGGAGCGGATCGTCGTGAGGATGCGCTGGGACACCCAGGTCATGATGTAGCTCTGGATGAAGTTCGCGATCCCCTTGACGCCCATCACGACGATCAGGGAGATCGCGATGATATTGAGCATGGCGACGCTCCGGTTGACCAGCACATCGTTGACCACGCTCTTCATGATCCAGGCCGGGTAGATCGTGCACAGGGCCATCACGAAGCTGAAGACGACCCCCGCGAACAGGTGCGGCAGGTATCCCCGGAAGTAACCGAGCAGGCGGCTGAGAGTCGTCATCGTTTCGCCACCTCGTCGAGCCGCCGGCGCAGGTGTTCCGCAACCCGGGCCGCGGCGCCGGGCTCGCCGAGGCGCTTGCGCACCTCGCGCAGATCGTTCCTGATGCGGCTCTGCCGATCGGGCGACTCGAGGATCGACACGGCCTCACGTGCGATGGTCTCGGGGTGGAAATCCCCACGAATGAACTCGGAAACGACCTCGCGGCCGGCGACGACATTCGGAAGCCCGATATGGGGAACCTGGATCAGGTATTTGGACAGCAGCGAGGTGAACCAGTTCGTCTGGTAGACGATCAGCATGGGCGTGCCGATGATGGCCGTCTCCAGGGTCGCGGTACCGGAGGCGACCATCGCGAGATCCGATGCGGCCACGGCCTCGTAGGTCTGACCGCGAAGAACCGTGATGGGCAGGTTGCAGCCGTCCAGATGCGGCTGAAGGACGGCGTCGCCTATCGAGCCGGCCACCGGCAGCAGAAACCTGGTTTCCGGCCGCTTCGCGGCGATCATTTTGGCGGCTTTCAGCAGGGGCGGCAGGATGTAGTAGATCTCCTGGTTCCGGCTGCCGGGCAGCAGGGCAACGAGTTGTCCCTCGCCCAGACCATGCTGCGCCCGGAACTCGGCGGGGAGCATCCGGCTGGCAGCCGTCCCGATGAGGGGGTGGCCGAACCATTCGACCGGGATGCCCGCCTGCTTCCAGATATCGACCTCGAAGGGGAAGACGACGACGGCCTCATTAATAACGCTCGCTATTTTACGAACCCGGCTCGAGTGCCACGCCCAGACCTGCGGCGTTATATAATAGACGACATGTATTCCGAGGGCCTTCGCAACCTTGGCCACCCGGACGTTGAAGCCGGGGTAATCGATCAAAACAAGTATGTCGGGACGACGCTCGGCGAGAATGCGGCAGGTATCCGAGTAGATGCCATACAGGTGCCTGAAATTGCTCAACACCTCGACGAACCCGATGACAGCCAGTTCGTCGATGCTGTGAATGCACTCGAAGCCGGCTTTTCGCATCAGCGGGCCGCCAATCCCCTCGGCGACGATATCCGGCTCGAGCTTTTTCAGATGGGACAGCACGAGCGAGCCCTGCAGATCGCCGCTGTGCTCGCCCGCGATGAAAAAGATGCGCTTCGGACTCACGCCGTTTTCTCCCTGCGCGCCAGACATGCGACTGCCAGCACCGACAGGATCAGACCGGTCGACATGAACGTACGCCGCTCGGACCGGAAGGCTTCCTCCCAGTCCCATTTCGGGTGCGCTTCGGCGGCTTCGTCGGCTTCCTCCGGCCGTCGCGGGATGAACGCTGGCGTCCGCGCGGCCCACGACTCGAACGACTCGGGGAATCTGTCTTTCAGGAACGCCTCTTCATACGGAATCATCGTTGCAAATTCGGCAATATAAAATATCGTCGCGACGATGCCGGCCGGCAGATTGCCAGCGCAGAGCAGCAGCCCCGCGACCTTCAAGGCGTTGGCCAGGTAGAGCGGATGCCGCACCCAGGCATAGGGGCCACTGGTGACGAGGCGGTCGGCGCAGATTTCGCGCGTGCGGGTCGTCGGCCCGATATGCCTGATCGCCGCCAGCCGCAGGATTTCTCCGGCTGCGACGAGGGGCAGGCCGAGCAGCCAGCCGGCCAGCCGGAATTTCGCCCGCGCGACCATGAAAAGAGCGATCGGAACCGGGAGAACGTCGCGCCAGCGGAAGAAGAAACCGCCGACGCGTTCCCGCAGGCCGCCCGGGATCGGGCTTCCATTCATTT
Source organism: uncultured bacterium (assembly GCA_964389325.1). Taxonomy (GTDB): domain Bacteria; phylum Muiribacteriota; class Ozemobacteria; order Ozemobacterales; family Ozemobacteraceae; genus MWAR01. Next base: position 50,033 of record CAYMEN010000002.1, read on the forward strand.
GCGGGCCCATCCGGTCTTTATCTGGGCGAGGATTTCGAGAGCGACTTCGAGGGCGTTCTTCCCGTCCTCGATCGTCACGAGCGGCTTGCGCTTCTCCCGTATGCAGGTGATGAAATGCTCGAGTTCCTGGCGCAGGGGCTCCACGCGCTGGATGTCGAGCTGCTCCTTGATGATCTTCTCTTCGCGCTCGTCCTTGCGCCGGAGGGTGATGGCCTGGTTGGCGTAATCGAGCGAACAGTATTTGTCGAGTTCGAAGATGCGCAGCTTGCGGATCACCTCGTCGCTCACGCGTGAGGCGGTCAGGTTCGCGATGCAGCCGTTTTCGAACAGGATATGGGCGTTCGCGATATCCTCGTTTTCGGTGAGGACCGGGATGCCGACCGCGTCGATACGGGCGATGGGCGAGCGCACAAGGGAGAGCACGATGTCGATGTCGTGGATCATCAGATCCTGGACGACGCCGACGTCCGAAATGCGCTTGGAGAACGGCCCCATGCGCTGGCATTCGATGAACCGGGGATATTCGCAGAACGACTGGAGCCGGATGATGGCGGCGTTGAACCGCTCGACATGGCCGACCTGGAGGGTCAGCTGCTTCGCGCCGGCCAGCTTCACGAGGTCGGTCGCCTCGTCGAGTGTCTTGGTGAGCGGCTTTTCGATGAACGTGTTCACGTTGCGTTCGAGGAAAAACCTCGCCACCTCGTGGTGCAGGAACGTCGGAACGACGACGCAGACGGCATCGACGTTCCCGTCGAGCTCCCGGAAATCGCGGTGATAGGAGACGCCGTATGTGTCGGCGATCGCGCGGCCGACCTCTTCGTTGACGTCGGAGACGCCGACGAGCTTCGCCCCCGCCATCTCGGCAAGAATTCGCGCGTGGTGCTTTCCGAGATGCCCGGTTCCGATGACTCCGACCCTGACTGCCTCGCTCATATCAGCCTCCGTTCACACCACGACGATGGCCAGGTCGGACGCATCGGCCATCGCGACAACCTCGGCCCGATCGAGCAAAAGCGTTTTCTGCTCCTGGAAGGCGAGACAGCGGGCCTTCGCCTGGATCAGCGTTCGGATCGTGTCCACGCCGATGACCGGCAGGTCGAACCGCATGTCCTGGTCGGGGCGGGCGACCTTGACGACGGTGACGCCGCCATTTCCGAGCTTGCCCCCCCGCAGGATCGCCTCGTCGGTGCCTTCGATCGCCTCGACGGCGAGAATCGCACGGTTCTTCACGACGACGGTCTGGCCGATGTCGAGACCGGCAATCTTCTTCGCGATCTCGTGTCCATACTGGATGTCGAGCCACTCTTCGGTGGTCGGGTGTCTGCGGGTGAGCGGCCCTTTCTGGGGAAGGAGCGACGCCAGGAACATCGTCGAGTCGCAGACGTGGATGCCCTCGCTGACGAACTCGCCCGCGAGAGCCTTGAGCAGCGCGTCGTCATTGCGAATCGGCGTTTTCTCGAAAACGCGCATCAGGCGCGCATCGGGTTTGAGCTGATTGAACATGCGGGTCTTGGTGATCTTGCCCGCCATGACGACCCTGTCGATGCCGTGCCGAAGGAACGCGTCGATCATCCCCTGGAGTTCGCCAACGTGGAACCAGTAGACCTGGTCCGCGTTCTTTTCCAGCTCCGGTGACGTTTCCTCCTTGATGGCGACGGCGACGACCTCGTGGCCGCCCTGCCGGGCCGCCTCGGCAAAATACAGGGGGAATCGCCCGTTCCCTGCGATCAATCCGATTACTGGCACGCTGTTCCCTCGTTTCTGCCCGGCGGCTCGGCCGTCTTCAGCCTCGCAACCGGGGGAGTGATCAATTGTTGGTTTTGTCCTTGTCGCCGGCGTCCGGGGCCGGCTGATTCCCGGGCTTCCGGAAGGGGCGATCGCCCCGCTGCCCCTGCCCCTGCCTGGGCGGGCGGTTTTCCTGGCCCTGCGGGCCTGGCCGACGATCGCGGTCGCCCCGCTGCTGGCCCTGGTCGCGTCGTGGACGGTCGCGGTCGGGGCCAGGCCTGCGGCCCTGGCCGGTACCTTCGCGGTTCCGGGGCTCGCCGCCCGGGCGGCCGTCCGGCTGTCGGGCAGGGGCTGCGCCATCGATCTTCGCAAGCTCGTCGACGGAGTCGGCAGGAACGCTGTGATCGCTCAACTCGGGGGGGGAGCCGCCTTCAGGCTGCGAAATCAAAGCCTGATCGCGGGCCGGGGGTTCTTTCGCCGCCTCGCCATCGACAGGCTTCCCATCGCGGGGCTTGTCCCGACCGCGGTTTTTCACGGGCGGCACGACCTGCTGGAACAGGATGCTCAGGTCGGGCTCGGGCTGGCCCTCTTCCTGGACCCACCACATGTTGCGGCCGGTCGCCGGGTCTTTGCGGCCCTTGACGACGTCGAGTGACACCGTCACTTTTCGCCGGTCCCAGAATCCGATAAGAAGGGTGCGCGTGATGTAGTTCAGATCCATGACGCGGCCCTTCTCGGGGCCGACGACGATCTCCGCGCCCATCTTCGGGAACTTCCCGTGGAAGGAGGCGTAGTATTCGTATTCGTGACCGAGGCAGCAGAGCAGCCGGCCGCAGATGCCGGACAGCTTGACAGGGTTCAGACTCAGATTCTGGTCCTTGGCCATCTTCGTCGAAACCTGTGTGAACTGGGTCATGAACTGGGCGCAGCAGACCTCCTTGCCACAGCAGCCAAGGCCGCCGAGCAGCTTGGTCTCGTCGCGAACACCGATCTGGCGCAGCTCGATGCGCGTTCGGAACGACGTGGCAAGGCTTTTGAGCAGATCGCGGAAATCGACCTTGATATCCGACTTGTAATACAGGATCAGCCGCGTCTGGTCGAAGAAATACTCGGCCTTGAGCATCTTCATCTCCAGCTTGTGCTGGGCAACCAGGTCACGCGAGCGCAGGAACGCCTCGCGCTCCTTCTGGCAGATCTCGCTCATCGTCACACGGTCATTCTCGTCGATGACCCGCACAATGTCTTTCACGAAGGGCTCCGTGGGGGTTTTCGGCTCGGAATTTTCGGCCAGCACGGCCAGAACCGTGCCGACTTCCTGACCGTGGAGGGTCTTCGCGACAACCTTCTGGCCGGGGGACAGGTCGAGTTGCGGCTCGAGGTGCCAGTGCACCACGGGCAGCTTGCGGAAACGCAGAGAAACATACCGGCTCACGCGATCGGTCCTCCGATGTCAGTCAAAACGTTTTCCAGCACCAGGACAGGCTGGACGAACCGCCTGAGCAGTTCGAGGCTGTGATGTAAGAGTTGCAGACGCGCCCGGACACATGCCGGCCCCCGGGCCGCGGTGACAGCCATGATATCGTCTTTCCGGTCAAGGTTCAAGAGACACTTCTCGTCTTCCATGAATCCCCAGTGATACAGATCCTCGTGCCAGCGCATCAGCCCTTCGAGAAAGGCGGCCGGCTGTCGGGAAGCCCAGGCGCCGATCGCCGCGCCGCACTGTTCCTCGATCTCTTTGAGCAGACCAGGCGTATATGCCTGCTTGTGTTTGCCGATCAGGCTTTCAACCGCCTTCTTGAGATCTTTCTTCGCGCCATCGACGGCTTCGATGAACAGCCGTGTGAAGAGGATCGGAAACGCGGCCGGCAGGCTCACGTTAAGGACCAGCCCCCGAACCAGTTCGCGACGCGCCGTCAGCAGACCAGCCGAAGCCGTCGCGTGGGCCGTTTCGAGCTCCTGCAGGACTGCCTCAAGGGATGGTGCCGCCTCGAGACGGGCATGTAGCGCCGCTCCCGAAGCAACGATCTCCTCGATGAAACGGGTATGGGCCGCGCGGAGCCCCGCACACTCCTCGCGGGGCGGCAGCCCCTCCGCGAGCAGTCGGCCGGCCGTTCCGAACGCCCCATCGGCGAGAGCGTATCCCCGCATCACCGTCTCGGCATCGAGTCCGGTGATGGCCGCGAGCGCCTCGCGGGCCTCGTCGTGCGACGGGGTGCGGAAGGCGACCAGTTCGGACCGGCTTCTGACCGTCGGCAGGATCCGCTCGAGATTCTCGGCAAGCAGCATGAACACGGCTCGCTGCGGCGCCTCTTCGAGAATCTTCAGCAGGCTGTTGGCCGAGTATTCGTTGAGCCGGTCGGCGGGATCGATGATGAAGATCCGCCACTTGCCCATGTTCGGCTGGAGGATGGCCAGCTCCTGGAGTCTGCGCACCTGGTCAACACGAATGTCGTTTCCCTGGAGGGTGACCGTCGTGACGTCAGGATGCGACCCCGCCGCGATGCGCCGGCAGGAGAGACAGCCACCGCACGCGTCCGGAAGCCCGTCTTCAGCCGTCCCCACGCTTTCGAGGCATTGAAGCGCCGCGGAAAACGCCAGCGCCGTGCGGCCTTTTCCCACCGACGGCCCGCCCGTGAAAAGATAGGTCTGGGAAATGCGATTCCGCGCGAGCGAGCGGCGCAGATGGCCGACGGCAGCATCCTGCAGCAGAACGTTACGAAAGGCGACGGTTTGTTTTGTCATTGGTTCGATTGACGAAGAATACCACGCAGGCGGCGATCATCAGCACGAGGATCGCCATGATGACGACATCGAGGCCGCGGTGGCGCAGATCGGCCATAAGCAGGGCCAGAAGCCCGAAACAGCTCGACACCATCCACATGAACCGCGTCGTGTCGGCCTGGGAAAAGCCCAGCCGGAGCAGGTGATGGTGCAGATGCTCCTTGTCGGCCTGGAAGATCGGCACGCGCCGGAAAAACCGCCGCAGGATCGCGAACACCACGTCGAGCACCGGCAACCCGAACGCCACCAGGGGAATGACGAGCGGCAGCAGGATCGTGCCCTTCGCGGCCCCGGCAACCGAGAGCGCCGAGGTCATGAAACCGAGGAAATACGCGCCCGCATCGCCCATGAAGATCGAGGCCGGATGCACGTTATATTTGAGAAACGCGAGCAGGGCCCCCATGATCGCGGCGGTCAGCACGAGCACGTTCGTGATCATCAGCACGTCCTGCGTGTGATGCGTCAGAAGGCGGACGCCCATCAGCGTGGCAAGGGCGATGAACACGATGCCGCCAGCGAGGCCATCGACCCCGTCGACGAGGTTGACCGTGTTCGTGAGGCCGATCACCCAGAGAAACGTCAGCGGAATCGTCAGCAGGCCCAGCGTGACGAGCCCCTTGCCGGCGATGAAATCCGTCATGAAATCGATTTTCACATGGAAGACAATCAATATAGTGCATGCTATTATTTGACCGGCGAGTTTCACTTTGGCCGGGAGATCGATCAGATCGTCGATCAAGCCGACGAGGAAGATGAACGTTCCGGCGAGCATGACGCCGGTGGTCTTGACCTCGTCTGCCAGGAACGGCAGAGCCCCCATGATGGCGGCGGCGAAGATCGCGAGGCCGCCGATCCGGGGAATCGGCATGCGATGAATTTTGCGTGTACCGGGCCTGTCGACCAGGCCAAGCCTGATCGCCATCCGCCGGACCATCGGCACGAGCACCATGCCGAGCATCCAGGCCAGGAAAAATGCCCCGATAATCGCCGTCATAGGCCGCGAGTATACCAGAAATCCCCCACGACCAGCCACAGCACAACCGCCAAAAAACCGTAATCAGCCGCATCCCGGGCGCATCGCGATGCGCCCCTGGATAAAGTTCATTTCCCGGGGGCAGACCCTCGTTTACTCGCCCGTATTTCGTGGGGAGGACATCGTTTCGACAGTGATGCCAAGCCGCTCGCACAGGGTTCCGTCGTAGCGCCACAGATCGTTGAGAGCGTTCATGTAGCCGATACGGGCGCGCAGTTGGGCCGTCTGGCTGTCGGCGACGTCGCGCTGTGCCTGGGCGACCTGGAACGCGGTGGTCTTCCCGAGGCTGAACTTGATCTGCTCGACGCGCAGCTTTTCCTGCTGCTTCTCGACGGTCTTTGCCGTTGCTTTCATCTGCTGGTGCGACCGCTGAACCTCGAGATACGCCTTCAGCACTTCTTCCTGCACCAACTGGCGCAGGTTCCGAAGAGCTTCTTTCTGCCTCTCGACCGAGAGGTGCGCCCGCTCGTCCTTCATCCGGGCGGCCCGGCGGCCGGGACTGAGTTCGAACTCGAGGCCGGCGGCGAGATCGTAAGCCTTCATGCCGAGCTCCGAGGCGCTCTTCTCGAACGTCGCGGCGTATCCGGATTTCCCGAGGGTCACGAAGAAATCGAGGCGGGGAAGCAGACCGTTCTTCGTCTGGACGCAATCGAGCTCGCCCTTTTCGAGGAGAACCGCGCTCTGGAGGAGTTCAGGCCGCTTTTCGAGGGCCAACTCGACGTGCTCGCGGACATTCTCGATCAGCGGGTCCTTCACATCGGGAACGTCCGTCAGCTCGAGATCGAAATCCCAGAACGACCCCGTTCCGGGGTTGGTGATGCGCAGGAGCGCGATCCGGGCCGCCTCCAGACTGCTCTGGGCGTCGATGATTCCTTCCTCGCGAAGCGCCACCTCGGCTTCGGCGGCGGCGAGTTCCGACTCGGGAATGCTCCCGAGAGCGATCTTCTTGTTCGTCTCTTCGAGTTGCATGACGGCCAGCTGATGCGACTCGAGCACGATATCCAGTTCCCTCATCGCGAGAAAGAGGTCCCAGTATTTCTTCTCGACCTCCGCGACAAGGGCGAGCACGAACCCTTCGAGTTCGTGTTGCGAGGCCTGGAAGTCGAGCTTCGCCTGGTTAACCGCGATCGTGTTCACGGTCTTTCCCGCACCCCGACGGAGCGGATGCGTGATATCGAGGCCCAGCCTCGTGCCGAACAGGTTGGGCGCCCGTGCCGATCGGGTCCGGGTGCCGGTCACGGAGAGGGAGGTATTCGTTCCGGAAGGGGAACGGCGGGTCCAGTCGATCGTGCCGTCCGTCCTGTTGCTGACGTTGTCGCCGAGAGCGCCCGTCTGCATGATCTGTTTGCCGAGCCGGTCCGAATTCGATAGCGATCCGGATACTACGGGATCGAATGCGGCTTTTTCGGCATCGATTTCGGTTTCAGCCACCGAGACGTCGAGCCGCTGGACGGCAAGCCCACGGTTTCGCTCCAGGGCCGAGAACACCGCTTCCCCCAGGCCGAGCTCGAGAAATTTTCCCGGTTCGGGCATCGCCGAAGCGAAAATGGATGCCGTTTCCGATGCGAACGCGAGTGATTCCGAAGCGATCGGAAGCAGCACGGCAGCCGGCTCGGTCGCGCCGGCATCAGAGAGATCAGCCGTGTCCGACCCGCCCGCAGCCTGGCCATGAACCGATATCGAGGCCACAGAAATGGGATCTGCGGTTCCGGATGCTGGGAGTTCCGTTCCGGCCGCGGACAGGGAGGAGAAGATCCCGAGAACAAGCACGGCGCAGGCAAAAAGAGGTTTTTTCTCAGGCATTGGCTTCACCTTCCGGGGAGGATTTCGAGTAGAACAGGGCATACACGGCGGGAATGATGACCAGCGAGATGAAGGTGGCGCAGGTCAATCCGCCGATGACGACGCGGCCCAGCGGGGCCTGGACCTCGCCGCCCTCACCCCAGCCGAGAGCGAGCGGCACGAGGCCGAGCATCGCCGTCAGCGCGGTCATCATCACGGGCCGGAACCTGTCGCGGCCGGCTTCCATGAGCGCGGGAAGCAGGGGCATCTTCTGTTCGCGATGGAGCATGTTGGTGTGATCGACGAGCAGGATCGAGTTGTTCACCACGATGCCGGCAAGCATGATGCACCCGATGAACGACTGGACGTTGAAACTCGTTCCCGTGATGAACAGCGCCAGGATGACGCCGATCGTGGAAAGCGGCACCGTCAGCATGACGATCAGCGGATCGAGCATCGACTCATACTGGATCGCCATGACCATGTACACCAGGAACACCGCAAGAATGCAGCTGAAAAGCAGTTCCCGGAAGGATTTCTGCTGTTCCTCGTAATCACCGCCGAGACTCAGGCTGAAACCGTTCGGCAACGGGATGCTTTTCAGCATCTCGCCGACCTCGGCCAGAACCGTGCCGAGCGAACGGATTCCCGGATCGGCCGTGAGGTTGACAACCCGCTCCTGGTCGATACGCTCGACCAGGATGGGCCCCTGCCTCTCCACGATGGAGGCCACGTTCCGCAGCGCGACCGGCCGGCCGGCCGAGTTCAGGATCGTGAGATCGAGAATGTCTTCGAGGCTCATCCGTTCGGGCTCTTCGCCCTTGACCAGAATCTTGTATTCATCGCCGCTGTCGCGGTAATTCCCGGCCGATGTTCCGGAAAGGACCGTTTCGAGATACTCGGCGATTTTCGATACGGTGAGTTTCTGATCGGCCGCCCGCTGGCGATCGATGGAGATGAGCCGCTCGGGGGCCCCTGACTCGCGACTCAGCCGGATATCGGAAATGCCGTCGATTTTGGCAAGAACCCCCGCGACGTTTTTGGCGAGACGATCCGCCGTTTCCAGGTTGTTGCCGCGGATCTGCACCTGTACCTTGTCCGTGCCGGCCCCCATCCGCATCATGAACATTCCCGAGCCCTCGCGGGTCCGTATCCGGACGCCGGGAATATCAGCCAGTATTTTTCTCAGTTCGAACGCGATCTGGGCACTCGAGCGTTTCCGCTTGTCCTTGCTGACCAGCGGAATGCGCATTTCACCTGCATTGACCGCGCCACGGCCGCCGCCGCCACCGCCCTGGCCGACGCTGTACACGATGTCGGTGAGTTCGGGGACTGCCTTCCTGATACGGGCTTCGACCTCCACCATCTTTTCCTCGACGAGGGAAAGGCGTGTCCCGACTTCCATCTCCGCCGTCACGCGCACTTCGCCTTCATCGGCGGTGGGCATGAACTCGGCCGGAATGCGGGGAATCAGCAAAAGCGTGAGACCGAGCACGGCCAGAACGGATGCGACGGCAATCTTCGGCCAACGCAGGGCCGGCCCGAGAATCTCGAGATACCGCCTCTCGAAAAACCCGATGAATCGCCGTGCCAGAGACGCCAGCACCGGCGGTTTCTCACCCGCCCCCTTTTCCGTGATCCGGATGAATCGCGCGGAAAGCATCGGAACGATCGTGATCGCGACGAGAATCGAACAGGTGATCGAAAATCCCACGACCCACGACATCTGCTTGAACATGACCCCGGTCATCCCCTCGACGAACAGCAGCGGCAGGAACACCACGACGGTGGTCGCCGTGCTCGCCAGGATCGGCGCCCCGACCTCGGCCGTTCCGTTGATGGCGGCTTCGATCGGCTTCTGGCCGTTTTCCCGCAGCCGGAAAATGTTCTCGAGCACCACGATCGAGTTGTCCACGAGCATGCCGATGCCCAGCGCGACGCCGCCCAGGGACATGATGTTCAGCGTGAACCCGTTGTAATACATCAGGGCGAATGTCGCGATGATCGAAAGCGGGATCGCGATGGCGATGACGAACGTGCTCCAGAGGTCGCCGAGAAAGATGAGCAGGATGACCACGGCGAGGAACCCGCCTTCCACGGCCGAGGAGCTGACATTATTTATAGAACGTTTGATATATTTGGAACTATCCGTAATCGTCGTCAGTTTGAGCTGGGGAATATCCTGGTTGATTTTTTTCATCTCGGCCAGGACCGCGTCGGCGATCTCGACGGTGTTCTTTCCCGACTGCTTGTTGACGGAAATGCGCACCCCGGGCTCCCCGTTGATCCGGATGATCTGACGGGCCTTTTCCCATCGGTCCTCGACCCTGGCGATTTCACCGAGCCTGACCCGGGATCCGCCGTTTTCGAGAATGACGATATCGTTGATCTGGTCGACCCGGAAGAATTCGCCGGGGGTCCGGACGGTGAGCTCGTAATTGCCCGCTTCGATGATGCCGGCCGGCAGGTTGAGGTTTTCCTGTTTCAGGCGGGCGACGACCTGGTCGACGCGGATATTCAGAGCCTTGAGCCGCTCGGGAAGCAGGTTAACATGGATTTCCCTCTTGCGTCCGCCCTGGATGTCGATCGAGGCGACGCCCGGAATCCGCTCGATCCGGTATTTCACCTGGTCTTCGATCAGTCTCAGCAACTGAACGGGATCGAGTCTCGCCGATGCGCCCATCATCAGGATGGGGGTCGCCGAAAGGTCGAACTTCCGGAGCGTGGGACGATCGACGTCTTCGGGAAGACGCGAGATGATGCGGTCGATCCTGTCGCGAATGTCGTTGGCCGCGGCATCAAGATCGGTTCCCCAGTTGAACGAGACCCGCACCCGGCTGTTGCCTTCGGTGGATTCGGAGGAAATCTCGTCAACGCCGGGAATCGCGCTGAGCGCCTGTTCGATCGGCCGCGTGATCAGCGTTTCCACCTCGACCGGGCTGGCATTCGTATACTTGGTCGAGAGGGAGATGACCGGGTACGTCATGTCCGGCATGAGATCGATGGGAAGGTGGTAGAGGGAAACCAGTCCGAACACGGCGACCATGAGCGTCATCATGGTCGTGCCGATCGGCCGGTTGACGGCAGTCGTCCAGAGATTCATGGCCTCTGCCGCCTCTTTCCCACGGGAGCCTCCTCAGCCTCCGCACCGGCAATGAGAACGGGCGAGCCATCCTCGAGGAGGTGATGCCCCATGGTGACGACGACGCCGTCGAGCGAGGGCGAGGCGATTTCCACGAAATCACCCTGCGTGATTCCCGTCTCCACCTTCGTCAGAACGGCCTTTTCGGCTTCCCGATCGATCAGGAAGACGCCTCTTGCTCCCTCCCGGTTCACGATGGCGGATGCCGGCACGGCAAGAACGTTCGGATGCCGCGAGAATTGAATCTGGGTCTGCACGAACATGCCCGGCTTGAGAAGGAAATCGGAATTCGGAATTTCGATCTCGACCCGAGCCTGCCGCGTTTCGGCGTCGAGAGCGGGCGCCATGCGGACGACTTTTCCCCTGAAGGTTTGCCCCGGAAGGGCGCCCGTCGTGATGAGCGCCTCCTGCCCGACGTGAATTCGGAAATAATCCCGCTCGACGACTTCGACGATGGCGATCACCATGCGAATGTCGAGCAGCGAGAGAATCGGCGTATTTGCCGAAAGCATGGCCCCGACATCCTGAAACCGTTCACCGACGAGCCGCGTGGGCGTGGTTTCATCCCACAGCGCCTGGATCTTCGTGTAGGAAAGCCTGATCCGGCTGGTTTTCAGGGCTGCTTCCTTCTGAAGCACCTGGGCCTTGCTGACTTCGGTCTTTGCCTCACGGCTCTTGTACTGGGCCTGCGCGGCATCGACTTCGGCTTCGGATGACACCTTCTGCTGGCGCATGGCTTTCACGCGCTCGAACTCGCGGCGGCCGATATCCAGCATCGCCATGCTCTCGGTCAGGTTTGCCCGCGCGATCGCGAGGTCGGCTTCGGCCTGGGCGACGTCCTGCACGAACTCCTCGTCTTCGATTTCCGCGAGAACCTGGCCGCGGGAGATTGTATCGCCCACGTCACAGACAAGTGTATTCAGGCGCCCCGCCACTTTCGGAGCCACGACAAAACGCGATCGCGGAAGAAGCGATCCCGTGAAACGCCCCTCGTCAGCCATGTCCTTTGTCTGAACGGGAGCGACCTCGACGGCGACGGCCACCGCTCCTCCGGAACCGCGCCTGGCAGGGGCCTTGCCGGACCGCCACGTCGCCTGGACCGTGAAATAGACGACAGCCGCCACCACTGCAAAAACCCCGAGGTAGAAGAGAAAGCGCTTCATGGTGTTCCTTTCGTCATTCCGGGCTCTCCCGCCCGGGGGAAAGCCGGATTCCTGTTTTCACTGTTATATATGCTCGTGTATTCTGTATGAGAAAAGCCGATTTCGCGTCCCCGTTCGTGCTGAGCCTGTCGAAGCACGAGAGGTTCTCCCCCCTTCGACAGGCTCAGGGGAGGCTTCGGCAGGCTCAGGGCGAACGGAGGGTTTTCTTTCTGCGGGACTCACGAAGCGACTTCTTTCTTATAATAGTGTATATACATCTCGACCGTCAGTCCGCCGGCCTCGCCGTTCTTTGCGGTGATCCGCCCTCCATGCGCCTGAAACGCGCGCTGGGCGATGGCCAGGCCGAGCCCGTACCCGCCCGGCGGTTCATCACCGTTCTCCATTCCCCGGAAAAAGGGCGTGAACAGCTTCGGCAGTTCATCGGCCGGCACTCCCCTGCCCGAATCGGAAACCGTGACGACAGCCATCCGGGATGCATCTTCCGCGCTCAGGCTCACACGAATACCTGTTTTTGCCGGCGTATGCCTGATGGCGTTGAGAAGGACGTTCTCGACGGCCCTGCGCAGAAGCTCTTCAGCCCCCTCGACGACGACGTCCCCGGTCCAGGGCACAACCGTTATCGTCTGTTCATGCGAATCAGCCTCGATACCGACATCATCGACTACGGTCTCGATCAGTCGGCCGAGAAAAACGGGCTTCTTTTCCACCACCATGTCGACGTTCCCGCCAATCCGCGCAAAGTCGAGAATCTGCTGCAAAAGCCCATTCAGCTTGGCAACGTTCCGTTCCATCTTCCCGATCAGCCGCTCCCGATCTTCGGGTTGAGCCTGGCGAATCAGCTCGAGAGCCAGTCCAACGCGGGTCAACGGGGTTCGCAATTCATGGGAGACATCCCATAAGAGCTGCTGCTGATCCTTGATCGTGGCTTCGATCCTGCCGGCCATCGAGTTGAAATCTGCGGCCAGCGCGCCGAGTTCATCGAAGCGGCTGGTCAGTTCCGCCGGAAGACGAGCCTGGAACCGTCCCTCGGCAATGGTCCTGCTCGTCTGCTGAAGCTCGACGATCGGTTTGACAAACGAGCGGGTGAGCCAGAAACAGAGAAAACCGATGATCAGCCCGATGAAAGCCACCCACCAGCCGATGCGCTCATCCAGCAACAGCCCCCGCAGATCGAGCAGGGATGCTCCCTTCAAGCGCAAAAAGACGGTCCTGGGCTCGGACACACCGGCATCGAGCCGCCGGGCCAGGTAGCGGTCCCCCAGGATCGTGAATGATCGATACGGTTCCGAAGCTGCTTTCACCTCGGGAACGAGCGCACCCAGCTTTTCAATGACGTCATCCCGTTCCTTCTCTTTCCCCGCGCGTGCAAGATGCCTCAACCGCTTCGGCGCGAAGAGAAGCCTGCCGGAGGCGTCATAGAGGAAGAGTGGGAGCAGCTTGAGGTTCTCGAGCTGGGCGACGGTCTGGTCCGGCAGTTTTTCATGCAGGCCGGCAAGCAGCCGGCCCTGCTCGTCCATGAAGTCGTTCCACATCGCCAGCCGATCGTTTTCGGCCCGTGCATGCACGTGGACGAGCAGCCCGCTCAGGACGACGAGGATCGCTCCGATGGTGATCAGAAACCAGGTCACGATCCTCGTGAAGATGCCCATTCCCTGAAAGCGCTTCATGGCTCGGCTTTCGGCAGACGCGCGATCATGTATCCGACGCTTCTGACGGTTTGGATGAGCTCGCCCTGAGGAGTCTTGCTCCCGATCTTCCGGCGAAGGTTGCTGATGTGCATATCGAGGCTGCGATCCTCATACGTAAGTTTTCTTTCGAGAACCTGCATGGCGAGGTCCTGCCGTTTCAGGGTCTGGCCGGGAGATCGCATCAGAAGCTCCAGTAACCTGAACTCGATCTGCGTGATGCCGATTTCCTCCGCGCCATGAAACACTTTTCTGCTGTTCATGTGCATTCGGAGGTCACCAACCTGCAGAATTTCTTCGTCTCCGGGCGCTCCGACCGGTTCCAGCCGGCGAAAGATCGCCCGGATGCGCGCGACCAGTTCCCTGGGGCTGAACGGCTTGGAAAGATAATCGTCGGCACCGAGCTCGAGCCCGCGCACCCGGTCCTGCTCTTCGCCGCGCGCGGTCAGCATGATCACGGGCACACGCGATGTTTCGCGAACCCTGCGAAGGACCTCAAACCCATCGATCATGGGGAGCATGACATCGATGATGAGCAGGTCGAAGGCCGTTCCGAACGGCAAGGCAAAAAACGCAGCCGGCTCACGACAGGTTTTGATCGAAAACCCCTCGTTGGTCAGAAACTCCGAAAGCAGTTCGCAAAGCTCACGGTCGTCGTCTAGCGCAAGGATTCGTTTCATGGCATGCCCGTTTTCTGTTCGCGTCTCAACGCCGCCCCATTATTGCGAATGCGCCCCGTGAAAGAAAGTAAATGTTTGTAAATGCGCGACCCATGATATCCCGGGCCCGGCAATCTTCACAACCCCGGCATATATATTATTTTATATTTTTATATTGTTCCTTGCCGCATCCATGGTCGGGTCCTTCAGAATGAAAACCATCCGTTCGTCCAGAGCCTGCCGAAGCCTGCCCTGAGCCTGTCGAGGGGGGGGCGAGGGCCTCCCGTGCTTCGACGGGCTCAGCACGAACGGGAACGGGAAATGTGAACCGAGAGCCGCATGTCCATTCCTCGGAAGCCCGGGAATTCTGAATTTTCGGCGGGCTCGTTTACAGGCATCCCGCATTCTGGTATAACCTTTGTCACCCCGCCATGATGAACACGACTGAATTTCAGCGCGCCTGCGCGCGCATCAAACTACTGCTCTTCGACTGCGACGGCGTCCTGACCGACGGCCGGATCGCCCTCGGCAACGGTCACGACGAGTTCAAGTTCTTCTCGACGAAGGACGGCATGGGCCTCTCGCTCTGGCGCAGGATCGGCAATCTCTGCGGTGCCGTCACCGGGCGCAGCTCCGAAGCGCTTACCCGGCGCGCCGGCGAGCTGAAGTTCGACGAACTCCACCAGGGCGTGGCCGGGAAGGCCGCCGTCATCGAGGAGATCATCGCGCGCCGCGGCCTGAAGCCCGAGGACGTGGCATTCATCGGCGACGATTTCAACGACCTGCCGGCGAAGCGCCGCACCGGCCTGTTTTTCGCCCCCGCCGATGCCCACCCGGTCGTCCGGCTGCATGCGGATTTCGTGCTCAGTTCGGACGGCGGCAAAGGGGCCGTCCGCGAAGCCGTCGACCTGATGCTGACGCACCAGGGGCGCCTGGAGGAACTGGTTGACGAATACCTGGCCTGACCGCTTCAAGGCGTTCCGCCGGAACGCGCGCGCATGGCTCGTCGAGATGCTGTATCGCGGGCTCGTGCGGTTTTCCCCGCGCACCGTCCCCCGCCTTGCCCGCCTTCTGCGAAAGGCACTGCGCGTCGTTTTCAGGAAGCAGATGCAACGCGCCGCCGAACTCCTTCCCGCCGAGTTCGCGGGCCGCCGGGATTCTATACTTGAAGGTATAGCAAAAAACCAGTCCCTGAGCCTGCTCGAAATTTTCTTCTACGAAAAACTCCTCGAAGCGGATCCCTCGTTCATCACCGTCACCGGCCGGGAACACCTCGACGCCGCCCTGGCGAAGGGCAAAGGCATCGTCCTGCTCGCCAGCCATTTCGGCAGCTGGGAGCTGATCGGCTACACCATGGCCAGGCTCGGCTACCCCATCTACGCGATCGCCCGGCCCCAGGCCGTCAACCGCATGACCGAGTTCATGAACGGTTTTCGCGAGAATCGCGGCGTCCGCATCCTGATGGACCACAACCTCGCCGGCTCTCTTCGCACGCTCCGCAAGAACGGCATCATCGGCGTGCTCGCCGACCTCAACGCCCGCGAGCGCGGCTACCTGACGACCTTTTTCGGCCGCGAAGCCTCGTTCTACCCGACCCCCATCCTGCTGTCGCAGCGGTCGGGCGCGCCGATCATTCCCGTGTTCATCGAGCGCGATGCCGCCGGCCGCCACCACATCCGGTTCGAGCCGCCCGTCGAGGTTCCCACGAAAGCCCCCATGCCCGACCGCATCGCGGCCTACGTGGCCAGATACGAAGCCGCCTTCCGGCGCCGCCCCGATCTCTGGGTCTGGTTCCACGAGCGGTATGACCACGCGGACCTGGGGCGCAGGGCGTGAAACAGCCGTTCTACATGACCTTCTGGTTCTGGGGCCTCATTTTCGCCGGCTTCCTCGGAATTATTTTCTGGGGGGAAGACCTTGAAAAAGATGCCCTGAGCCGGTATGCGCGCCAGAAAATGCGGCTCACCCACGTCAAGTTCGACGAACTTGAAGCCGGATTCGAGAATGCCACCTTGTATGCAGATGTGGTAGATATGGATGATTCACAGAGCAATATGACCGCTACCAACATCCACGCCTATTTTTTCGACCGGAAGATCGCGACGCGAACGGGCGAACTCGTCGCTTCATGGGGCTTCAAAACCCCGTTCGAAGCACGACTCTGGGGCGACGTGCGACTGCACACGTCGACCCGGGAGCGTTTTCGCGGCGAAGAGGTGCGGTATTTCTTCTCACGTAACGAGATCTTCTCCTCTATGCCGGTCATCCTCTGGAAGGACGACATGGTCGTGACGGGCCGCGAACTTCGCTACAACCCCAAGACGAAAGAAGGTTCCCTGGCCCGCGACGTGCTCATCAGAATCTGGGAAACGGCCTCCCAGACTGCCTCGGCAACCTTGAAAACCGTCGCTTCGGCCGTGGCGCGCATCCCGCCGGCAGCGATCCCCATCGCGCCTTCTCCCGCCCTGCCTGATGTCGGTTCCTTCCAATCGGTTCTGAAATCCGTGACTCCGGCCTATTCGCTGTTGAAAAGCTGTTTTTTCCGCGGTTCCGAGCCGGATTCCGAACGATCCGCTCCAGGAAAACAACGGCCGGCAGAGGCCGTCCGGAAAAGAACGCCCGAACAGCTCGCTTCCGCCCCCCTTTCCGAGATTGCCGCCCCCGGAGCCGACACGCCATGAATCGTTCACGCATCCACCCCCCGCTTCTTCTCGCGCTCATCGCCGTCGCGGCCTGTGCCGCCGTCGCCTCCGCCCTCACCTCGATCATGGCGGGCGACATGGAGATCACCAGCCGGCTGATGACGTTCGAGAACAACATCTACGTCGCCAAGGGCGGCATCAAGGCCACCCGCGCCGATTCGACGCTCACGGCAGACCGCGGCATCTACGACCGCACGCTCGAACTGGTGAAGGCCATCGACAACGTGGTCGTCACCCAGCCTGGCTCGACCCTGACCTCGGACTACCTCGAGGCCTACGTCAAAGAAGACCGGATGCTCGCGAAGGGGAACCCGAAGCTCGAGCGCATCGTCGAGCGCGAGTCGCGCGACGAAACGGGCGTCCTGACGAAGAAGAAGTCGCGCGTCATTCTGACCTGCAACGAGGTCGAGGCGTTCAACAAGGAAAACCGTTTTCTGGCCAAAGGCAACGTGCACGTGATCGAGATCCCTTATCGCGAGGGCGAGACGCCCGATGAGGCGAAGGAGAACGAGAAGGACCCAACCTCCGACCTGGTCTGCGACACTCTCGAGCTGTTCTCGTCCGAAGACAAGGCGATCGCCCGGACCGACGTGGTCATCAAGACGAAGACCCTCAAGGCGACGGGCGACAAGGCAATCTACCTCGACCGCGAAAACCGCATGATCATCGTCGGCCACGCCCACGCCTGGCAGACGTCCAAGGAATCGGCAGGCGCCGAGGAGCAGGTCTCGGAACTCTACGCCAGCAAGATCATCTACTACCCGAACGAGGACCGCACGATCGCCGTCGGCGAGGTGCATGCCACCGTGTATCCGAAGGGCCAGCGCGGCCCCGACGACGAAAAAGACAAGCGCAAGGGGCGCAAGAAGAAGAAAAAGGCCGGCGACGAAGCCGGAACGGCCTCGGGAACCGCGGAACCCGGCGAAGAGCCCGGCGCCGGCGAGGAAGCCGGGGAAGAGGCCGCCGTCGTCGAAGCCGCCGAAGAGGAACCGTCCGAATCCGGCGGGGAAGACGCCACCCAGCTGTCCCCGCCCGCCGATCTTCCGCCGGGCGATTACACGCCTGTTGGCGGTGATGCCGGCGACGAGAGCCCCGAGTGAGCCTGCGATGAAACACGCCCAGACGCCCCCCCCCACCCCGGACGCCGATTCGATCGTCGTTTCACCGGATTCTGCCGTTTCGTCGGCGAGATCGGCCCCGCAGCAGGAAAACCGCGGGGCCGAAGGCTCCCCCGCCCCCGACGGCCGTGACGAGATCCGTGCCAGCAACATCTGCAAATCCTACGGCGGCCGCAAGGTCGTCGATGACGTCTCGTTCTACATCCGCAAGGGCGAGATCGTAGGTCTGCTCGGCCCGAACGGCGCCGGCAAGACGACCTCGTTCTACATGGTGACGGGCTTGGTCAAGCCGGACGCCGGCATCATACAGTATAACAATCGCGATATTTCCCAGATGCCCATGTACAGGCGCGCGCGGCGCGGCATCGGGTATCTGCCTCAGGAAGCCTCCGTCTTCCGCAAACTGACCGTCCGCCAGAACATCTGGCTCATCCTCGAAAACATCGACATCCCGCAGGAGGAGCGCCAACGACGGTTCGATTACCTGATCCAGGAGCTCCACATTCATAAAATAGTAGATAGTATGGGATATGCCCTCTCCGGCGGCGAGCGTCGGCGCGTCGAGATCGCGCGCGCGCTCGCGGCCGAGCCGAGTTTCATTCTCCTCGACGAGCCGTTCGCCGGCGTCGATCCGATCGCCGTCCAGGACATCCAGTCGATCGTGCTCCAGCTCCAACGCAAGGGGCTGGGTCTGCTGATCACGGACCACAACGTGCGCGAGACGCTCGCCATCGTCGACCGCGCCTATATCATGAATCTCGGCCGGATCCTCGTCTCGGGCACCGCCGAGTATGTCGCGAACGACGAGACGGCGCGCAAATTTTACCTGGGCGAGCGGTTCCAGCTCGACCAGATAGAGAAAGAACGGCCCCCGCAGTGATCTACACGCTCGTCCTCCTCGTCGTGAGCGGCGTCATCGCCTATATCGGCGACTATCTGGGAACGCTCGTCGGGAAGCGGCGGCTCAGCGTCCTCGGCTTGCGCCCGCGGGTGACGGCGCTCGTCGTCGCGGTCGGCACCGGCATGTCCATCACCCTTCTCACCCTGACCGTCGCGGCCATCATGTCCGACAGCGTCAAGATCGCCCTGTTTTCGGTCCAGGAGCTGACGAAGGACGTCGAGATGCTCAGGGCCGAACGGAAGCGGCTCTCGGACGAAATCCAGGATCTCCAGACGCGAATGCGCTCGAAGGAACAGGAGATCGTGGTCTTCCGGAAGAACGAGCCGATCTTCGCCCGCGTCTTCCCCAGCGGCCGCCTCGCCTCCGACGTGCGCACCGACCTCGCCTCGTTCGTCCGCGAGCTGTCGGACAAGGCCCGCTCGCGCGGCCTCATCGTGAAAGACGGCTCCTCCTTTTTCGCGGACAACGACGCCCAGATCGACAGGATGGCGGATCTGATCGCCACATCCCCGGCGGACATCGTCGTGGGCGCGATCGCGGACGAGAACATCGCCGTCGGCGAGTCGCTGGGCAAGGTCAAGTTCATCGTCCGGCCCAACAGTCTCATCTTCAAGGCCGGCCAGGAGATCGCGTCGCTCGAGGTGGACGGCTCGCGCGATCGCACGGAGATCGCGAGAACCATCCAGGACTTCATGGACGAGATCAACCACGAGGTCGTGCGGGCGGGAATGATCGACAATCCGCTCACCGGGCGGTTCGGCAATCTTTCCTCCGAGTCGATGCTCTCGTTCTTCGACATGGTGAACCAGATTCGCAGCCTTGGCCGCCGGCTGAATCTGATCGCCGTCGTCAAGGAAAACACCTACGCGATCGGCCCTCTCAACGTCTCATTCCGGATCGAAGAAGAATCAGGCAGCGATTGACGGGAGGCTAGCATGCATCTGGGCGAGTTCGACATTGCGGTTCTGACGGAAGGCACGCGGAAGCTCGACGGCGGGGCCGTGTTCGGGATGATCCCAAAGACCCTCTGGGAAAAGCGCATGACCCCCGATGCCCAGAACAGGGTCACCATCGGCCTGCACCAGCTGCTCGTCCGCGGGAAGGATTTCGTCCTTCTCGTCGACGCCGGCATCGGCGACAAGCTCACCCTCAGGCAGCGCGAATACGGCGAGATCACCCGGCAGGCGTCCTGGGAAGAGCGCCTGGCGCCGCTCGGGCTCACCACGGCCGACATCACGCATCTCGTCCTCACGCATCTCCATTTCGATCACGTCGGCGGCGCGACCCGGTTCACCGACGACCGTCGCGACTGCGTGCCCGTTTTTCCGCAGGCACGGCACATCGTCCAGATCGGCGAATGGAACGACGCCTGCAGGCCGAACGAACGCACGCGCGTGTCTTACCTGCCGCATGCCGTGATCCCGCTGCAGGAGACCGGCCGCCTCGAACTGGTCAGCGGCGACATCGAAATTCTGCCGGGCGTCCTGCTGAAAGTCACGGGAGGCCATACCGCCCATCATCAGATGGTTTTTCTCCAGAGCGGCGAACAGAAGTTCGCGTGGCCCGCGGATCTCTGCCCGACCTCCTGCCATCTCAACGCGACCTGGCAGTCGGCATTCGATGTCCGGCCGCTGGAAAGCCTCCGATCGCGCCAGCGGTTCATCGACCAGGTGTTGAACACGAAAACGATCGTCGTCTTCAACCACGATATCTCCGCGCGACCCTGCGTCATCGCCGGCGATTTGGACGATCCTCACGCCGTCGAGATTTCATGAGCCTCCGCAACGTCGTCCTGATAGCCAATCCCGGAGCCCGGGGCCGGGATCAGGCCGGTCTGCGGGCGGCTGTCGACCTGCTTTCGGCCCAGGTTCCCACCGAACTCGTCTGGACCGAACGCCCCGGCCACGCGACCGAGCTCGCGCGCCGTCACGGAAGCGATCCCGATACGCTCGTCGCCGTCTGCGGCGGCGACGGAACATTGTTCGAAGCGATCGCCGAGTTTCCCGCCGAAGGAGTGATCGGCCTTCTGCCGGCAGGCACGGCAAACGTCGTCGCGAAGGAGCTCGGCATCCCCCTCAACCTGCGGGAAGCGGCCAAACTGCTCCTGACCGGGACGGTCCAGCGGCTCGACACCGGGCGGATGAACGGCAGGCGCTTCCTCATGTCGGCCGGGTTCGGGTTCGACGCCCACGTCGCCGGTCACGTTCCGGCCCGCTCGAAGCGCCTGCTCGGCCAGTATGCGTTTCACCTCGAAACGGCCCTGCGCTACCCGTTCTACCGGCCTCCGACTCTCCGCGTGCGGGTCGACGGCGCGGAGTGGCGCACCGGAGCGTATCTCCTCTGTGCGAATCTCCGCCGGTACGGCGGCAACCTGTTTTTCGCGCCGGCGGCCCGCCCCGATGACGGCGTGATCGACCTCGTCCTGTTCGAGAGCCTCTCGCTGCGACCGCTGCTGAAGGGCCTCTGGGGCGCCAAAACCGGCCGCGGTCCCCCGCCTGATGCGGCCAGCCGGATGACGGGTCGGCGTATCGAGATCGAGTGCGCCGAGCCGGTCGGCGTCCAGCTCGACGGCGAGGTCCTGCCGTCCGTGACGAGGGCCCTGGTCGAAGCCGGCCACGCGGATCTCTCGATGGTGGTTCCGTGATGACGGCCAGGGACATCGCACTTCCCGTCGCGGCAATATGCGCCGCTATTATATGCTATCTGGTATACATCGGGCAGTTTCTTGCTTTTGCCGGAACCGCGCTCGGCATCGGGTGGCTGCTTTTCAAGATCGCGCTTGCGGTGTCCCTGGTGGTTTCGGCTTTTTTCCTCCTCCACCCTCTCACGTTCATGTTCCGTCTTCGGGGAACGCCCGCCGGCCAGCGGGGCCACGTCAGGTTCACCCACCTGTTCGGCCTTCTCTGGCTCGACGCCGGCGCCGACAGGCGCCTTCGGGAAGTCCGCCTCGGTTTCTGGCGCTGGTCCTGGCGTATCGCCGGCGGCAGGCCGCCCCGCCCCGAGCGCAAGCCGCCCTCGTCTCCCCCGTCACCGCCGCTCTCCCCCATCCCTTCGACCGTCACACCGGCTTCCACCGAGAAGGCCGAAGTTCCGCCAGCCACTCCCGTCAGCCCCACGGCCGCTCCCCAGACCATGGCCTCGGAGCCGGCCGCCGGCACCGCATCATCGAAGGACGACACGCCGCAGAAGGCGGAAGAAAAGCCGTCCGAGACGATCCTTCCAGCTTCTCCGGCGACCGCTGAGGAACCGGCGACGACGGAAGCCCCCTGCCCGCCCCAGGAACCGCAGCCGAAGGCGGCATCAGTCCCAGTATCCACCGGCAGCGAGGAAGAAGCCGTGAGCCCGCTCCCCGAACCCACGGCAGGACCGCCTCTTTTCGAACCTCCGCCTCCCCGCGCAACACGGGAAGAAGCAGCTCCCTCACGCGAGAAGCCCTTCGGCGACAAAATTCGCAACGATCTGCGGCGGCTGCGGCGCCGCGCGGCCGACGGCTGGCGCACGGCAAAGACCTGGCTGAAGCTCGGCATGAGAGGCTGGCGGCGCGCTTCCCCGCTGCTCAAGCGTCTGGCGGCCGATCACTGGAACGGCGTTCACCTGCGCCCCTCCAGCTGCCGCGTCCGCTACGGTCTCACCGAAGCCCATCTCACGGGAATGACGCAGGGCCTCGCAGCCCCCTTCGCAGGTCTTCTGGTCCCGTTCTCCGTCCGTTTCGAACCGATCCCCGTCTTCACGGGGCCAACCCTGCACGTCCTCGTCGACGGCGGCCTCCTCATCCAGCCATGGCGCATTCTCTGGGCCTGGCTCGTCCTCCTGTCGACCCTCGATTTCTGGAAAGCGATGCGCGACCTCTGGCGCTGGCACAAAGCCCGCTCAAAGGCGAAAGAGTGATCCGTGAGAGCCAATCCGCGGATGGCACAGATAAAGCAGATATCGCCGATGAAATCCAGAATTGACGGAATTCACGATCTTGTTTCACAAAACGGGGCAACTCTGGTAAGATGTGCTCACTCATTCTCGGAGGTAGATCCATGAGTATCGATTCACTCATCAAGACGGTGCTGTCGGAACTGCAGGTCGCGATCAACTCGAAGACGGTCGTCGGCGAGCCGATCACGGTGCAGAACTGGACGGTCATTCCCGTCACCAAGGTCTCCTTCGGGTTCGGCGCGGGCGGCGGCGAGGGCAAGAAAGAGTCGAACGCCTTCGGCGGCGGCTCGGGCGGCGGCGCGACCATCGAGCCGATGGCATTCATCGCGGTGAACCCCACCGAGGTGAAGCTCATTTCCCTCAAGGGCAAGGACACCGTCTGGGAAAAACTGCTCAACGTCGAAACCGCCGAGAAGATCTACAACCGCCTGATGGGCATCGGCGATACCGCCAGCGCAACCGCGCAGGCACAGGAAAAACCGGCGGCGGAGGCGGCCCCGAAGCCGGCGGCCGAAGCGCCGAAGGCATCATGAAGAAACCTTCGCTCGCCGGCTGAAGCTCCGGGCGGCGATAATTTCCACGAGAGGAAGTGAGTCATATCAGCCTGCTGAAATCGATAGCTCTATTCGAGGGACTGGAAGAATCGGATCTCAAGAAGATCTCCGAGGTCGTAAAGGAACGCTCGTTTCCGAAGGGAACGGTGCTTTTCAAGGAAGGTGATATCGGAGACGCGTTCTACCTGATCAAGGAGGGCGTCGTCGAGATCCTGAAGAAGGAAAATGGCGAAGAGAAGGTCGTCAACACGATCAAAGCCGGCGACAAGAACAATTTCTTCGGGGAAATGGCCCTGATCGAAGGCGCCCCCCGCTCGGCCACCATCCGCACCAGCGACATCTGCACGCTGCTCGTCATCTCGAAGACCGACTTCGACATGCTGCTGCGGCTGAACTCGTTCATCTCCCTGCGGATCATGACGGCGCTGTCGCGTCGCCTTCGCAGCACCGCCGGGGAAAAGCCCGTCGAGGAGAAGCACGCCAAGATCATCTCGCTGTTCAGCCCGAAAAGCGGCGCCGGCAAGAGCGTGCTGGCGGCGAACCTGGCTTCGGGCCTCACGAAAGTCGCCGGCGAAAAGGTCCTCGTCGTCGATCTCGAACTCCAGTTCGGCGACATGGCATTCATGCTCGGACTCAATCATAAACGCACCATCGCCGACCTCGTCGACAACCCGACCGACAATATCGACGTGCTGAAGGACTACTTCGTCCAGCATCCCACGGGCTTCTCGGTCCTCGCGGCCCCCGTCAAGCCAGAGCAGTCGGAAATGATCAACTCGAGCCACCTGCGCTCGCTTCTCGACCTTGTCCGCAAGCATTTCGACTGGGTCATCCTGGACCTGCACTCCTTCTTCCAGGATCTGACGATCAACGCCATGGATATTTCTGATTATATTTTCATGGTTATGCTTCCGAACGCCAATCACATCAAGAACATGCACATCTGCCTGAAGGTCATGGACAACCTGAAGTACCCGACGGACAAGATCAAGCTCATCGTCAACCGCGAGGGCAGCGCCGGCGCCATCCCGACGGCCGAGGTCGGAAACGTCCTCAAGCACAAGGTCGACTTCTCGATCCACGACGACGGAGGCGCGGTCAGCCGCCTGATCGACAACCGCAAGACGATCTACGAAGCCGACGACACCTCGGTCTACCGGACCGACCTGCTGAAACTGATGGAGGCGATCTCCGGCAAGACGCTGACGGACGCCGGATCGGGCGGGTTCCTGGGCAAGCTGAAGGGATTGTTCGGCTCCTGACGCCGTTTTACGGAACAGGCCGGCGCATCGACGCGCCGGCCTGTTTTCTTTTATGCAATATCCTCAGCGGCGGGCTTCCCTGACCATGTGGGGAAGCTCCGGAACGAGAAGCCTGACCGCCGCAAGCCTGACGGCCTTCGTCGAGCCGGGGAGGCAGACGAGGATCTTCCCCGAGGCCAGCCCGGCGGTCGAGCGGCTGAGCATGCCGGCGGGACCGATCTGCTGAAAGGAGAGGAACCGGAACAGCTCGCCGAACCCCTCGAGTTCCTTCTGCATCAGGCGACGGGCGACTTCGATCGTGCCGTCGCGCGAGGTGAGGCCGGTCCCGCCGTTCGTGACGATCGCGTCGAGAGGCTTCGCGAGCCAGTCTTTCAGCGTCGTTTCGATGAGTTCGGGATCTTCGCGGATGACCCCATACGCGTCGATGCGATGACCGGCGCCCGACAACAACTCCTTCAGCAGGGCTCCGGACCTGTCTTCCGCTTCCCCCCTCGTGTCCGACAACGTCAGAATGCCCAGGGCAAGCGATTTCGGTGCTTCAGCCTCGTGGTCGTGATGCGACATCGATGGTCTCTCCCGGGTTTACCGGAGGCCAACGGCCAGCAGGGACACGTCGTCGTGGAAGCCCTCCCCCCCGCACCATGCCTCGGCCGCGGAAAAGAGTTTCAGCACGTTGTCCTTCAGGTCGCATGCATCGATGCCTCCAAGGGTCTGAAGCATGGCGAAGGGACCGAATTGCCGGCCGTTCGAATCGTGGGCCTCACTGAGGCCGTCGGTGAAGACGAAGAGGCGGTCTCCTTGGCACAGGTCGATCTGGTGTTCCTCGTAGACGGCGTCATCGACGAAGCCGATGGGATACCCGCCGCCGGTGAGATACCGGGGCGGCATGCCGGCATGCGTCAGCACCGGCAGGGGATGTCCGGCAACGGCGTATCGGAGATTGCCTGTCTTGATATTGAGGATTCCATAAAACATCGTGAAGAATTGGATCCGTTCGGAGTCGAACGGGAATGTCCGATTCAGCTCGTTCAGGACTTCCGACGGGGGATTCAGCCGGTATCCCGGCGCCTCCTTCACGAGGCTTTTCAAAAGCGTCGACTGGACGGGAAACGGCGAAATCTGGCGGCTCAGCAGCACCGAAAGAAGGGCGGCAGGCGTGCCGCTTCCCGAAACGTCGAGCACATAGAAGCCGACGTGCGCCTCGTCGAGACGGAACACGTTGAGGCCGTCGCCGGCCACTTCCGCGCGGGGCTTGTAGGTCCACGCGAACTCCGCCTCCGAGATCGCCGGCAGAGAACTGGGAAGCAGTGCCGTCTGGATTTTCGCCACGGCGTACTGGTCCTGGAGCATCTGGCGGTTGGCCCGCGCAATGATTCTGTCCGCCTCCTCGACGCGGCTGTTGCTGCGGCGAAGCTTGTTTTCGAGCTTGTACAGCCGGTCCGCGACGGCAAGACGTGCCTGGAGCTCCGCAGGCCGGATGGGCATCGGAAGAAGATCGTCGAAATCGTTGGACCAGGTGGCCGGCAGCCTGCCGATCGTCTCCTGGTCGATCACCACGATGCGGTGCACCCAGAGGTGCTCGAGCCGGCGCGCGATCGTAAGCGACGTCTCGAGATCTGGCCCTCCATCGAAGACGACCAGGCCGGGACTGTGCCTGACGATTCTCTCGTACAGTCCCTCCCCCGGCTTCTCGAGCTGGACGGCATATCCGGCCGCCATCAGCTGGTCAGACAGGGGTGATGCAATGTGATACTGCGCGATGCACACGACAGCCATGCGCATCGGGTTTTCCTGCCGGCTCTGCGGTACGCTCATCGGCCATCCCCCTCGTCGAGAAGCAGGCCAATGCTCTTCACGATATCGATGAGTTCGGGATCCTGGAGAGGCAGGAACGCGAAACTCCCTCGATCAGCCACCTGGCCGGCATGTTTCTGGGCTGCATCGCCGAGGCATCGTTCGAGAGCTCCGAGATCGGTCTCGGGAAGCGGCTCGACGCCGATGCAGAGCTCCCCTTTTTCCTGGCCTGGGAAGAGCGCCTCGAACAGCCAGGCACGCCGAAACCTGCCTCCCGAGCGCAATGCCGTCTTCAGTACACCGAGGAAGGCCGGGGGCGGAAGCGGATCGGGGGCTGCCAGGGCCAGTTCGCTGCCGCTCTCGCACTCGACGGACTCGGAGCCGGCTCCCTGCCGCTTCGTCTTCTCGAGCTGCGTGCGGAGAGCCGCAAGATCATCTCCCCGGATCGGGAGCTCGCGGGGCAGCCCCGGGTCGATGACCATGCTCTTCGCCCCGCTCCGCTCCATCCGGGTGATGATTTCAGCCATCGTCATATCCGCGTATTCCGCGGCAGGCTTGTTCAACGCGTTCAGGCCATGGTCGGTATAAATCCCGAGCGATCCCATCTCGGGAGCGCCGGGCAAGCCATCGGAACCGACGCGCACGCACAGCGTCTGCGCCGCAAGCATCGGCAGGAGGCAGTGAGGAACCGCCGTCACGCCCGAAATTGCATCCAGCGCCTTCACCAGGTCGTCGTGACGATGTTCGGCTTTCATACACTCTTCTCCATGGAACTCTTCATTTTTTCTGGAAGCAGCGGCCCCAGCCGGGACTTCACCCAGCCTTCGAGATCGCTGACGGACGTTTCATTGTCGCAGAAAATCACGCGGCCGTCATCCACCGGCTCTCGATCCTGCGCGAGAAGCCGTGCCCGAGCCGCTTCAACGGGCAGGCCGCGGGTCGACACGATCCGGTCGAGGCGGATGGTGTCCGCCGCGCGAACGTAAAGAATAACCCTGCAGAGCCGGTCGAGTCCCATGGTGTACAGCAGGGCGGCATTCAGCAGGACGAGCGGCGTTCCCCGCTCCCGTTCCTCGCGGAGAGTCCGCTCCACGTCGTCGATCATGGCGGGGTGCATGATGCGGTTCAGCCGCGCCGTCGCTTCGGGTGATGCGAACGCCAGCTCGCCCAGCCGCCGGCGGTCGATCCCGGCGTCCGTCACGATCGAGTCGCCAAACACGCGGACCAGATGGTCCTGAACCTCTTTGCAAGCGAGAAGCGCGTGCCCGATCTGATCGACTTCGAGGTTTTTCGCGCCCGACCGGCCGAGAATCTCCGCCAGCGTCGTCTTGCCGGCCCCGATCGGACCGGTGATGCCCCAGACGGGAAACCGCGGATCATGCATTCGCCGAAGCTCCGTTCGCCTGGGGCGGCAGGGGGAGGCAGACGGAAAACGTCGTTCCCTGCCCTTCGACGCTGTCGACGTCGATGCGGCCGCCATGCTCTTCCACGATGCGCAGGGCGACGGAAAGCCCCAGGCCGGTTCCATCCTCCTTCGTCGTCATGAAAGGATCGAAGATCGTCCGGAGTTTTCCCGGAGGGATGCCGCAGCCGGTGTCGCGGACCGCCGCCACCAGGCCCTCCGGCCGGGGATCGATGAGCACGTCGAGTTTTCCCTCCAGCTTCGTCGCTTGAACCGCATTGGTCAGGATGTTGAGAAACACCTGCTTGAGCTGGTCGGGATCGCCGATGACGGTCGGAAGATCTTTCGGGAAATGCGTTTCGAGGGTGAGACCGGCCTTGTTGATCTGGTTGTGAATCAGCAGGAGGCAGGCGTTGAGGATGTCCCGGAGGTCGATCGGGATCTCCTTCGGCTTGCTGGGCCGGGCGAAATCGAGAAGGTTGGCGATGATGCGCTCGAGCCGGTCGATCTCGTTCTGGATGATGGAGAGGGGCTCGCGCTTCGGGTCGTCCGAGCTCAAGTCTGCCGTGAGCAGCTGGACGATCATTTTCATGCCCGTGAGGGGATTGCGGATTTCATGCGCGACGCCTGCGGCAAGCACGCCGAGGGCGGAAAGCCTGTCGGCCCGCTTCAGCTGCTCCTCGAGGCGCGAAACCTGCGTGACGTCCTTGCAGAAGAACGCCGTCCCGAGAATGCCCTGTTCGTCGCGGAAGGGGAACGCATGCACCTCGAGGATGCACGGCGGAGAGACGTGTTCGAGGCGGACCTTGCTGTTTTCGAGGGTGATCTTGTTCTCGAGCACCTCGGCGATCAGCGCGAGCAGGGGCGGAGGCATGACGTCGCCCCCCTTGGCCGCCGTCCAGTTTTCGGGAACGGGCCGGTCGAGAATGCGCGTCATCTCGTGGTTCGCAAAGGTGACGACGCCGTTGTTGTCGAAAATGAGAACGCCCGACGTCATGGACTCGAGGATGTGCTGGGTGAACCCGCGGAGCCTCAGCAGGTCGCGGAACAGGTGATCGATGGAGGCGACCTGGGTCGTGATGATCCGCAGGCCGATGATGTCTTCGTCGCGGTAGGCGTAGGATTTTCGGCTCGCGACCGTGACGACGCCCATCAGCGTACCGGAGACGACGACCGGAAGAATAAGGACTGATTTATATTCTTCCGTATATGTGAGGTACGGCTTCTGCTCGCGGGCGGCCTTTCCGATCTGGCCCTCGCCCACCGCGATGCGTATGGGATAGGGGGCGTTCGGAGCGGTCGAGCGGGCCTCGAGCATCGTGCCGTCCGGGCTCAGCAGGTAGAGCAGGTAGGCGTCGAAGTCGATGAAGCTCTTGATGACCTTTCCCAGGGCGTCGTAGACGTCGCGCAAATCGATCATCGACTCGGTCCGCTGGGAGATGTCGTAGAGGGCCGAGAGGCGCGAGTTCTTGTGGATCATCTCGGTATGGAGGCGGAAATTTTCGAGAAGCGAGCCCAAAAACGGCGTCAGGATTTCGAGAAAGCTCTGGTGTTCGGGCGTGAACTCCCCATCCTCGGGATGTCGGAAGATGAACAGGAGGGCAACCGGCTTGCCCGCCAGCTTGACGGGCATGATGAGCGCCGACCCGGCGTTCGGCCCCGGCGAGAGGTCGACCGGCAGGGGACGTTCGCGGGAGTAACGCTCCATGATTCCGTTGAGGAAGGTCTTGTAGCAGGCGCCGAGAAACACGGCGGACCAGGCGGGCCGGTCCTGTTCGTGCTGGAGGCTCTCAATCATCGGCACCATTTCGCGCAGCTTCTCGTGCGGGGTCAGAAGGACCCCGCCGCGCGACTCGGTGACCGCAACCGCGCTGTCGACGAGGAACCGCATCGCTCGATCAGGGCTCAGGTGCGAAATGGCCTGGGCGATCTCCCTCAGGAGCGAGATCGCGATGACCGGTTTTTCACTGTTCATGCGCTGAACGGGCCTCGTTCGAGATTGGTAACGCGCTGGAATACGAAAACAGGGTATCATATTCCTCCGGCGGGTGCGACGGAAAATTCGAAAGAACGGTGTGGTATAATGCAACATGCATCGCCTCGGAAGAACGTCATGACAGCCTTTTCCCTGCAGAAACGGCCGTTTATATATATATTAATATTATTCATCTCCGTGTTCGGTCCGTCGGCCGGCGCCGGAACGAAAGCGGCGAGCGTGACGATCCTGTACACGAACGACCATCACGCGCACCTGCTGCCGTTCGATCTTCCCGAGTTCGGAAAACAGCTCGGCGGCATCGCGCGGAGGCACGAGCTCATCCGGTCGATCCGGGCAAGCGAAACGTGCGTGCTGCTGTTCGACGGCGGCGACATTTTCCAGGGAACGCCGTTCTACTCGTATTTCAAGGGGAAAACGGACCTCGAGGCCTTTTCCCTGTGCGGCTACGACGCGACAACGCTCGGCAATCACGAGCTCGACGACGGTCTCGCGAACCTCCTCGAGCAGTACAGGCACGCCTCGTTTCCCCTCCTGTGCGCGAACGTCGTGAACGCCTCGACCGGCGCCCTCATCTTCCCTCCCTACCGAATCATCGAGCGGAACGGGCTCTCCATCGGCGTTGCGGGCATCATCGGCGACGCCGCATGGGATGTGATCTCGGTGACGAACCGCGCCGGCATGCGCCTGATCGAGCCGGCTTCCGCGGTCGCATCGCTGGTCGCGGAGATCGGGCCACGCACCGACCTGTTCGTCCTCCTCTCGCATTCCGGCTACGAGCACGACCTGGCGCTCGCATCGCAGGTTGCGGGCATCGACGTGATCGTCGGCGGCCACACGAACACCTACCTCGAAACACCCACCGTGGTCAGGAGCAAGCCGATAATCGTGCCCACATCGACAGGCAGCGGGACGGGGACCATCGTCGTTCAGGCGTTCAAATGGGGTGTCTTTCTCGGGCGTCTCGACCTGCGGCTCGCCGACGGAGCCGTCGTCGGCGCGGAGGGAAGGCTGGTCCCGGTCACCGCGTCCATCTCCGTGCCACTCGATTCGCCGGTCCATCGTCTCGTCGAATCGTATGACGAGATAATCAGGGCGCGAACGTCGCAGATCGTCGGCAGGAGCGACGTCGATTTTCTGTACCCGGAAAAACGGAAGCATCTCGACACCCTGCCGCTCGGCTCCCTGGTGGCGCAAAGTCTCGTCGAGTTCACCGGCGCCGACATGGCGATCGTCAATTCCGGCTGCATCCGGGAAATCCTGCCGCGGGGCCCCATCACCCTCGGCCAGATCTACAGCATGCTTCCATTCGACAACACCGCCGTCACCCTCACGATGGACGGCCGGAGCATCAGCGCCATGTTCGAGTATCTCTGCAAGCACTATGGAACGATCTCCGGGTTCCAGTACAGTGGCGTCACGTGCACGTTCGATGTCGGAAACCGCGTGGTCACCGATCTGAAGATCGCCGGCAGACCGGTCGAGGCCGATAAAATCTACCGCGTGACCACCATTTCCTATCTGTCGGACGGAAATCAGCACGGGAACGTGCTTTTCAAAGAGGCCACCTCGAAAAAGGACGACGGCTACTTTTACCGAGAGGCGTTCATCGACTATATCCGAAGGCACCCCATCGTCACGTTGCCTGCCGTTCCTTCGCCGATCAGGCTCGTCAACGCCGATTCGTTCGTTCCGACCTGCGACTGATCCCGCGCCTCAGTAGTACCAGAGATTCGCGGCGTAGACGGCGGCCGACGAGACGAGAACGACCGCCATTCCCATGCGCAGGAACGCCTTCCGGTCCCACGTCTCGAGCCGGGAGCGGCCGACAACCCAGTACAGGCGGTCAGCGAACCACGTTCCGGCGATGAAGGTCGCCGTCGAAAAAGCGACGTTCAGGCCGAAGCCGCCAAGAAGATGGACCGGAAGGAAAACCAGGGCAAGGATCACGGCCCGCCCGACCGGCCAGGCAAGGACGAGGCGCCGGGGCAGTCTCGAGCCGTTTCCGTCGGGGTGCGTCTGCTGGTACCAGGACCATCTGACGCTCAGATTGCCCGCGATGCTGACCAGATACGGAACCACGTAGAGATGGTCCGTGCCGGTGCCGAACTCCATGTTCGCGCCGAGAACCCAGAGGAACGACGTGATGAAGGTATAAAAGACCGGCCTGATGCGGTGCAGTTCGGTATGCTGTCCGGGCCGCTCGAGAAAGACTTCGAGCCAGGAAAGGAGAATCGTCGCGATGAGAATGGGGAGGTACCAATCCCAGGTGACGAGGCTCCAGGCGGCGTAACCGGCGAGCGCGATGCCGATGATGCCCGACGAACCGAGCTTCTCCGAAGGCCGCGCGATAAGATATGTCGTGAAATAGATGATGCCCATGAGGCAGTTCTGGAACGCCATCTCGGGAATCGACTGACGCGTGATCTTCATGAGCACGAACAACGTCCCGACCGGAACGACCAGGTTGTCCGCCCCGTCGAGCGCGACGGCCTCGAACGCGGTCGCCAAAACGGCGATCAGAAGGGCCGCAAGCACGCTTCCCGCGCGATCGATATCCGTTGCCAGCAGGAGGGTGAGATGGACGATCAGAAACGTCGACAGAAAGAAGATGAT
The DNA here is from genome assembly GCA_964389325.1 of uncultured bacterium. GTDB lineage: Bacteria > Muiribacteriota > Ozemobacteria > Ozemobacterales > Ozemobacteraceae > MWAR01. The sequence continues at coordinate 82,275 of CAYMEN010000002.1, forward strand.
CGAGCCTTCGACGCTCTTCCTGTCTTCCTCGACGTCGTAGAGTTTGAATCCATAGGATTTTCCGATGAGGGCCGCAAGCGAATCCGAGACCGAGAGCACGGCGATCGCAATCGCGTAGAAATGCGGCTTGTCGAACTTCATCGCGAAAAGATACGTGATGAAAATCGCCAGCGGGTGCAGGAGATCGCCGGCCGACCGGCGCTCGACACCGTGAACCGCCGTCATCAGGTACCAGCGTTTTCCGAAGGTCATGGCCGCGACAAATCCCCCCAGCATGACCAGCAGGGTGATCGGCGATTTGAACACATAGGCGAAACTCAACGAGACGAGGCCGGCGCCGAGATGAACGAATTTTCTGGTCATTTCCTGCGGGGCGAGGCCAAACCCGCGAAGCAGTTCGGCAATCCCAAAAATGGCCATGAACACCGCGCTCACGATCAGCGCGGCACCGCACTCGCCCATGAGAATCTGGTAGGAGTCCATTATCTCCCCTGATACCCCGTCGTAGATACCTGCATGCCAAAAACCGGTTTCGCGTTCCGTTCGTGCTGAGCCTGTCGAAGCACGAAAGGCACTTGCCCTTCGAGGGGCTCAGGACGAACGGGTGGTCATCGTTCTGGAGGCCTCAACAGAGACAAGGGTAACCGTTTCTCTCGTCCTCCCGCAACATTCACAGCATGTTGATACCGAAAAATAATCTTGCCGCCTTTTTGTGTTGACCTCCGACCATGGAAGTATCGTATAATACCCACCGAAAATGAAAACGCTTTCTCGTGAGCAGTATCTTCGGACGCTTTCCCGGCATGTGCAGGTCTGGCTGCTGGGGATGCTGTTATTCGCATGCGGCTCGGCCGTGTCGGCCCTGACCCCGGAAGCGATCAACCGGGCCGTCCTGATCGTTCCCACCAGAACGATCAACGGCGTGGCTTCGCCCCGGAACATCTCGAACCTGCTTCTCGGCGTGTGCAAGGCCGGCGGTGCGGGCTCCTTCGCCGAACAGATGCGCATCTCCGGCGGAGAGTGGCGTCTCATCGAAACCCCTACGGCGGCGCATCTCGTCATGCTTCTTCCGCAGGCGGCCCCGGAAGCCGAAATGCTGCTCGGCAACCTGTTCGACCAGATCACGGCTGGCCTGAGGCAGCCCCCCACCCCGCCCGCTCAGCCCCAACTCAACGAGCTCCTGCTCGCCACAGCCATCGGGGAATACCATGACAATGAGGCAAAGGCGTCGCTCTGGATCGACGGACCGCTCGCCGAAGCCCAGTTCAGGCTCGAATCGCGACTGTCGACCATCATGCCCGGCGACGCCAGCCCGCTGGCCCCTCCCCGGGATTTCCTCCTCTATTCCGGTACCTCCGCGGCCGTCGCGCGTGTCCTGACCTGGGAACCCTCCACTCCCGACGCCCATTTCACGGCGAGGCATATCGGCGAGTCGTTCGTCGCCCTGCCGAACTTTCCCCAGGGGTCCACCGCCTTCGACGTCTGGGACCTCCCGACCCGCACGATCTTGGTTCTCGTCGCCTCGGCGGCAATCCACGAAATCGATCAACGGGAACGCATCATCGACGTCTTTCTCCGAGACCGTACGTCTCCCCGCGCCAATGATCCCCGCTGGACGGGCTTCGCATCGGCTTCGGTGGAACTGCTCTCCTTCGATCGCCGCGACCTCGCCAAATCGGCCCTCATCGCGGCTCAGGCGAAAAGAAACGCCTGGAACCTCCCGGAACGCCCGGCTGTCCGGTTCGCGCCCCCCACCGCCAGCCGGCTCATCCTCATCTTCCCCGATGAAACGCTGAACCAGTTCATGATCGAGCGGACGACCCGCCCGGAAATCGTGATATCCAGCATTACCGGCACGACGGTCGGAAACCGCGAGTTCGTCGATGCCGCTCTCCTGATCAAGGCCCCCCTCGCGAGCATGCCCGAACAGCTCTCGTCGCTCAACAAACTCCTCGAGGATGACAACATCCCGTCGCTCCAGCTCATCGAGCAGACCGGAAGCGAAACGCTCATCGCCTGGAGCATGCCGTTCTCGGAAATGTCCTCCACCCTCACGTCGATCCGATCCGATCTCTCGGCATGCTTCCAGCCGGAGTACCCCGGCGCATCCGACACCTTGTTCGCGAGCATGACCATGCACCTCGCGGTGGTCGGCGCCTATCCGCCGTATCGTCTGCTGAACCGGGTCCACGAGGCATGGCCGATCGTCGCCGCGACCGAACCTGAACGCCTCCCCCTCACGTCCGAGAGCCTGAGACAGCTGTTGAAGGCAAAATCTTCCGAGGCCAGCCAGCTTCGCGGTCGCTGGAAACTCTGCACCGCGTCCCAGAGCGGGCTGGCGCGGTTCCTCGCCAAGCTCGGCGGCGCCGGTATTTCCATCCGGAACCTGCATGACGTGGAGCAACTCCTCGAGATCAGGTGATCTCCGCCTCCTCTGCTCATCGCCTGTCAGCCCTTGTTGGCCGTGTTTTTCCCGTTGTTTCCACTTTTTTCTCGATGTTTTGTCGTCCCATGCCGATACATGATAGCGGACACGATCTGTCCGTCAGGCATGCAGGAGGACACCCGTGGAACAACCCAATCGTTCAGGACTGAGAGAACTCCAGATCGCGCAGGGGCTCGTTACCCTGAGATGGGCCGCCATACCGATTCTTTTCGGTTTTGCGCTGCTGTCGACCAGGCTTCTGGGAATGAGTTTCCAGATCGCCCCAATCTACGTTCTCTGCTGTCTGCTGGCCTGCCTGAACATCTATTTCACGGTCCATATTTCCGTCCTGACCCGCCAGGTTGGCCTTCGCCACGGTGTTCCAGCGCTTCGCAGGCTGCTGAATCTCCTTCTGACCAGGCATCTCGGCGAGATCAAGACCGCCGGACCGCGTGCGGTCACGATCCTGCCGCGCCTGTTGTTCAGGCTCGTCACCACGATGTATCTGATGGTGCTCGAACTGTTCCGGGGCGTCCGGTTCAACCTGCTGGCCCTCGACAACGTGATGCACACCCAGGTGATCGTCGACCTGCTCATGATCACCCTGTTCGTCCGCTACACCGGCTCGCCCGAAAGCCCGCTGATGATCCTGGCCGTGATACCGATCATCGTCGCCGGCGCCGTGATGGGATTCTCCAAGGGGGCCGTCTACGCCGGGCTGACCGGCAGCGCCTATTTCGTGCTGTGCCTGCTCGTCCATTTCAAGATCCTGATGCACATCAAGTTCTATAGCCCAGAGTATGGTGACCTGAGCATGTCGCTCGGCTGGGCGGTCGCCAGTTTCGCCGTCATGGTGGTCGCGTTTCTCGGTACGACGTATCTCGCGCACAACCTGACCGCCATTTTCAAGGAGCGCATCTACTTCCTCCAGCGGCTGCTCGACCAGAGCCGTCTGGACGGCGTCGCCGAAAATCATATTGCCGAAAATATTTCGACGGCCTGGTTCATCCTCAACACCGAAGGCACCGTCGTGAAATACCGCCGGGGCTCGTCCTGCCTGTTCGCGAACGATCTGACCGGCCGGAATATCCTGGACGCGATCCCGGCGTTCCGGCAGTATGGCATGGGCTACGTCATGCAGTCGGTCCTGACCGGCGGCCGCGTGAAGGAAATCGAACGGATCCGCATCCAGTCGGGCGAGGGCAACATCCACACCGTTTCGTGCCGTCTCGTGCCGATGGCGGGGAACGCGCATCAGCCCATGATCCTGCTGATCGCCGACGATCTGACCGAGCCGATCTTCCTCAAGGCCCGCGTCGACGAACTGAAACAGGCACTGGACACCACCCGCCTCGACCTCGAAAAATCGGTGCTGGACGGCAAGGAAATCAACCAGCAGCTGATGAAGAGCCTGAAGCAGGCCAACGAGCGTTCGCAGGAAATCGACGATCTCACCGACAGGCTCCGCCATCTCGAGAGCAAGCGGTCGGAGCAGGACAACCACATCTCGGCCCTGAAGGCGGAACTGGCCTGTGTCAAATCCTCGAACGACGCTCTCACGGTCGACCTGACCTACAAGCAGATGATCCTGGAAGAGGTCACCGAGCTGTTGAAGAACTGCAACCAGCTCGACACCCTCGTCTCGATGATCGAACGCCGGACCAAGGCGCTGTTCAAACTCGACGACGCCTGCCTGCACATCTTCCTGTCGTCGACAGGGACGAACCGCCTCAACGAGATTCTCGACACCCGGAAAGCCTCTCCCAGTCTGCTCGACGTGCCGCGCAAGAACCCGAAAATTCTCGAGCCGGTCATCAACGAGGGCCAGCCCGTCATCATCAAGGCGGAGATCCACCCGGAAAAATCCGCGACGCTCGAGATCTCGAACGGCCCGGTCCAGCGGATGGTCGCCTACATCCCGGTGCGGCACGAGTCGGAACTGCTCGGCATGATGATGTTCGACCGGTTCGGCGCCGAAGAGAATCCCGAAAAGATGATCTCGCTCCTGACCTACTACCTGTCGCAGACGGCGATCGCCCTCAAGCACGCCATCACCACGCAGGACCAGGCAGTCCAGCGCCAGGGGCTGAAAGCGACGATCGCGACCCTCGACGCCCAGATCAACGGCCTGATGGACCTCATGCGCCTCTCGCCCGGCAAGGCCGAACTCCCCTTCCAGACATTCTGTAAATCGCTCGGCAAGCTCACGAACGCCTCCGACGTCTCGATGTTCCGCGTCCATACCGACGGCATGATCCAGCCGCTGGCGCGGCTGGACACGAGTCGCAAATACGAGATGCGTTCGATCGAGGAACGCGTATTCAAAGCCCTCAAGACCAATCCGGCCCACAAGGCCTCCGTGAAGGACCAGATCGACTCGTCGATCCTGATCGCCTTTCCGATGAACCAGGGCGCCCGCATGCTCGGCGTGATGTTCATCCAGCTTCCCGACGCGGCGGCCGCCACGATGCCGCTGATCGACCTCGCCGCCAAGCTCGCGGCGGATCACCTCGCTCTCATGACCCTGAACGAGGAAAAGGAACTCTGGGAAAACTTCTACCGCGAGAATCTCGTGGCATAGCCCCGGCCGAGGCCCTGCGCACGAAGCCCCCGAACGGCACGCCGTCCGGGGGCTTCGTTTTGTCCGGGGTTCGCATTGAATCCTGCATGCCAAAGGCACATTTGGCCTTCCCGATCGTGCCAAGCCTGTCGAAGCACGAGAGGCTCTCGCCCTTCGACAAGCTCAGGGCGAACGGGTGGTCTTCAGCTTGCAGGGTTCATTAGATTTTATAGTATTCCCTATACCATTCGATGAACCGGCCGATTCCGATCTCGAGCGGCGTCGCCGGAGCGAAGCCGACGTCGCGCTGGAGATCGGCCACGTCGGCGTACGTCGCCGGCACGTCGCCGGGCTGGATGGGCATCAGCTTCTTCTCGGCGGTGCGGCCGAGTTTTTTCTCGATGATGCCGATGAACTCGAGCAGCTCGACGGGCTGGTGGTTTCCAATGTTGTAGACGCGATACGGCGCGAGGCTGGTTCCCGGATCGGGTCGTTCACCCGACCAGGAGGGGTCCGGTTCCGGGATGCGGTCGGAGACGCGGACCACGCCCTCGACGATGTCGTCGATGTAGGTGAAGTCGCGCCGCATCTTCCCGTGGTTGAACACTTCGATCGGCTGGCCGGCAAGGATTTTCTTCGTGAAGCCGAACAGGGCCATGTCGGGCCGGCCCCAGGGGCCGTAGACGGTGAAGAACCGCAGGCCGGTCGTCGGGAGCCGGAACAGGTGCGAGTAGGTATGGGCCATCAGCTCGTTGGCCTTTTTCGTCGCGGCATACAGGGAGACGGGGTGATCGACGTTGTGGTGGACCGAGAACGGCATGCGCGTGTTGGCGCCGTAGACCGAGCTCGAGGAGGCGTAGGCCAGGTGCGGGATATTCGCATGACGGCAAGCTTCAAGGATGTTCACGAAGCCGACCAGGTTCGACTCGACGTAGGCTTCGGGGTGTTCAAGGCTGTACCGCACGCCGGCCTGGGCCGCGAGGTGGATGACCCGGTCGAAGCGGTGCTCTGTGAACAGGCGGTCGACGGCAGCCTTGTCAGCCAGTTCGGCCCGGACGAAGCGGAAACCGGGCTTCCCGCTCAGCCGGGCAAGGCGGGCTTCCTTCAGGGAGACCTCGTAGTAGTCGTTGACGTTGTCGAAGCCGACGACGGTGTCGCCGCGGGCGAGCAGTTTTTCGCTGACATGGTATCCGATGAATCCGGCGGCTCCGGTGACGAGAACGTTCATGATGCGACTCCCTGCGTCTGGTGATGATGCAGGGATGATACAGGGGCGGCGGAAAAAAGCCAACTCCCGAAAATGTGCTATAATCGCGGCGCTCGCATCACATGCCCGCGCGCAGCGGAGCGCCCCGCTCCGGGCGACGGGCCTGAGGAGAAAAAAGAAATGAAGACTGGTTCCAAGGAAAGGGCCTTCCTGTCCGGAAACGCCGCGATCGCACGCGGCGCATGGGAGGCAGGCGTGCGGTTCGCCGCGGCCTATCCCGGCACGCCGTCGACCGAGATTCTCGAGTTCTGCGGCGGCTACGACGAGATCGATGCCCAGTGGTCAGTCAACGAGAAGACGGCCATGGAAACGGCGATCGGGGCCGCATACGGCGGCGCCCGCACGATCTGCGCCCAGAAGCACGTCGGCCTGAACGTCGCCGCCGACCCGATGTTCACGGTCGCGTACACCGGCGTCAACGCGGGCCTCGTCATCGTCACGGCCGACGACCCCGGCATGCACAGTTCGCAGAACGAGCAGGACAACCGCCACTACGCACGCGCGGCCAAGCTCCCCCTCTTCGAGCCGAGCACGAGCCAGGAAGCGCGCGACATGACGATCGCCGCGTATGCGCTTTCCGAAGAGCACGACACGCCCGTGATGCTGCGCACCACCACGCGCATCTCGCATTCCGAGGGCGTCGTCGAGATCGGCGCGAGAAGCGAAGCCCCGGCCCGCGAGTTCGTGCGCGACATGGCCAAATACTGCGTTCTGCCGCACAATGCCCGCCGCCTCCACGCGAAGGTGGAAGAGCGGATGGCAAAGCTGGCCGCGTGGGGCTCGAACTGCCCCTGGAACCGCATCGAGCCGGGCGACACGGCCATCGGCATCATCACGTCGGGCATCAGCTACACGCATGCCCGCGAGGTGTTCCCGAACGCCACGTATCTGAAACTCGGCTTCACGAACCCCTTCCCGGCAGAGCTCGTCCGGAAGTTCGCGACGGCCGTTAAAAAAGTCATCGTTATAGAAGAGAACGAGCCGATCATCGAGGAGCAGGTCCAAGCGCTCGGCATCGCCTGCATCGGCAAGAGCCGCATCCCGATCTGCGGCGAGCTGAATCCCGACATTCTCCACGAGTCGCTTTCCGACTTCGTCGCCGCGAAACCGCCGGCACGCGTGAAACAGCCCGGCGTCGCGATTCCCCAGCGCCCCCCGGTCCTTTGCCCGGGCTGTCCGCACCGCGGCGTGTTCTTCACGCTCCGGAAACTGGACTGCACCGTCACCGGCGACATCGGTTGCTACAGCCTCGGCGCCTTCCCTCCGCACAACGCGATGCACACGATCGTCTGCATGGGCGCCTCGGTCACGAATGCCCTCGGCATCGAGAAGGCCATGAAGGACAAAATTCACGGGAAGCTGGTCGCCGTGCTCGGCGAGTCCACCTTCATGCACTCGGGCATCACCGGGCTGATCGATACGGTGTACAACCAGGGCCGGCACCTCACGATGGTGCTGGACAACTCGATCACGGCGATGACCGGCCACCAGCCCAACCCGGCCAGCGGCATGACGCTGAAGGGCAAGCCGACGAAAGCGCTCGACCTGAAGAAGATGTGCGAAGCGACAGGCGTCTCCTCCGTCGTCGACGTCGACCCGTTCGACCTGAAGACGCTCGAGGAGCAGATCAAGGCGGCGCTCGCGAAGGACGAGCCGACGGTCATCATCACCCGCCGCCCCTGCATCCTGCTCAAGGGCTACAAGCCTGAGCGGCACATCGTCTCGATCGACCGCGCCAAGTGCGTCAAGTGCGGTCAGTGCTGGAAGCTCGGCTGCCCGGCCATCGAGCGCGACCCCTCCGACGGCAAGACCCTCATCAACGCCACGCTGTGCGTGCATTGCGGCCTGTGCGCCACAACCTGCAGGCCCGGCGCGATCACCCAGGCGAAAGGAGCCTGACGATGACGATCACGAACATTCTGCTCTGCGGCGTCGGCGGCCAGGGAACCCTGCTGGCCAGCAATCTGCTGGCCGAGTGTGCCATGGAAGCCGGCTTCGACGTGAAGAAATCCGAGGTTCACGGCATGGCCCAGCGCGGCGGAAGCGTCGTCAGCCATGTCCGGTTCGGACCGGCGATCAACTCGCCCCTGATCCGGCGCGGCGAAGCCGACATCCTGCTCGCGTTCGAGCAACTCGAGGCCCTGCGGTGGGGTGAGTTCCTCAAGCCTGGCGGCATCGTGCTGATGAACACCCAGAAGATCCTCCCGATGTCGGTTTCGGCCGGCGACGGCGTGTATCCCTCCGACATCGCCGACAGCATCAAGGCGTTCCCTGCCGACGTTTCCGCCGTCGACGCCCTCGGTGCCGCCCAGTCACTCGGGAACCCGAAATGCCTGAACGTCGTCCTGCTCGGCGTCCTCGCGAAGCGCCTCCCGATGATCGGCCGGGATATCTGGCAGGCAGGCCTGAAGAAGCGCATTCCCGCGAAACTCCTCGACCTGAACGCCAAGGCGTTCGAAGCCGGATGGAACCTCGCGGCATGAACCTCTTCCACGGCCGGCCCGGGTTACGACGGTCTCTCGTTTCTCTCATCGCCCTTCTCGTGATCCTGGCCGGCCCAGGTCTTCAACCTGCGGCCGCCCAATCCTCCGCCGCCGAAGCAAGCGTCGTCTGCACCGTGTATCCGGTGTATCTGATCGCAAAGGAACTCGCATCGGGAACGACACTTCAGGTGAAGCTGCTGCTGCCCGCAGACCTCGGCTGTCCGCATCATTACTCCCTGACGCCGACGGATATGGCCGGCCTCGACCGGGCGAAACTCATCCTCGCCAACGGTCTCGGGTTCGAGCCGTTCCTCGACCGTCTCTCGGAATCCGGCTTCGCCGACCGCATCCGGCAGATCGCTCCGGCCTCCGCCGCCATGCGGTCGGAACACGGAGACCAGCCGAATCCCCACCTGTTCACGACGCCGGCCGGCCTTTCGGCAATGGTCGATGCGGCCGCCGGGGCTCTCCGCGACGCCGTTTCGTCCGAAGCGGCCGTTCTCCTGGGCAGAAACGCGGAGCGTCTCCGGGCCCGCCTGGCCGAGGCGGGGAAGGAATGGACGGCGGCCGCAGGGAAGCTCGCGGGAACGCCGGTCGTCGTGACGCACGATTCTCTTGATTATATATCATCTGCTATAAAGCTCGAGATCGTCGCCCGACTCGAGATCGACGACGAGCATCAGCACTCGGCCCATTCGCGCCTCGAGATCGAGAAGGCGATCCGCGACCGGCGGCCGGTCGCGATTCTCACCGACGCCCTCGAGGAGTCGGAGGAGATCGAGGCCCTCGGCCGGGAGTACGGCGTTCCCGTCGTCCCGCTCCCGACTCTCACGACAGGCAGCGACGCCGCGGGGTCGAACGTCCTCGAATCGGCGATGCGGGCCATCCCCGCTTCGCTCGTTCCTCTCGCCCCGGGGACAGCCCCGCGTCGATGAAACCCACTCCAGCCATCGTTCTGACCGGCGTCTCGGTGACCGCCGGCCAGAGCGTCATTCTCGAGAATGTCGACGCGCAGATCATGCGCGGCTGCATCACCGCCCTGATCGGGCCGAACGGCGCGGGCAAGACGACCCTGCTCCAGGCGATCCTCGGCCTGCGGCCGTATTCCGGGCGAATCGAGTTCGTCACGGCCGAAGGCAAGCCGCACAAACCGCGCATCGGGTATGTTCCGCAAAGCCTGGAGATCGACCGGCAGGCGGCGGTCACGGTTCTCGAGTTCTTCGCCTTCGAGTTCCAGCGCCGCCCCGTCTGGGTCGGCATCACCGCGAAAGCCCGGGAGAATGCGGTGTCGGCGCTCGAACGACTCGAGGCCGGCCGCCTTCTCGACCGGCCCCTCGGCCGGCTGTCCGGCGGCGAAATGCAGCGCGTTCTGCTGGCGATGGCCCTCCACCGGGACCCGGAAATCCTGTTCCTCGACGAACCTGTTTCCGGCGTCGATATCGCCGGCGGCCACCTGTTCTGCGACGTGCTCGAGTCGCTCAGCTCTCGCCAGAACCGCACGATCGTGATGGTCAGCCACGACCTGTCCGTCGTCTCGCAGCATGCGTCGCACGTGCTCTGCCTGAACCGCACGATCGCCTGTCAGGGCGAGGCCCCTGAGGTGCTCACATCGGAAAACCTGCTCCAGATCTACGGTCTCCATTCCGGGCTGTATGAGCATTCCCCGGCCCGCCACCAGGCCTGCACGCATCACCACGACCACGCGCACCACGAGGCCGGGCATGACTGAAGCCCTCCTCTATCCGTTCTACCGGCTCATTGCCCTTCTCCCGTTCGAGTCGCTACAGGCGGGCTTCATGCAGCGCGCCGTCCTGGAAATCCTTCTGCTGACCCCGCTCTGCGCGCTCTGCGGCAGCCTCGTCGTCCAGTACCGCATGGCTTTTTTCTCCGACGCCGTCGCACACTCGGCGTTCACCGGCGTCGCCCTCGGCCTCGTCCTCGGTGTCGATCCCTGGCTGGCCGTCATCGTGTTCGGCCTCGGCACCGGCATGGCGGCCATCCAGCTGCGTCGTCGGGGCGAGATGGCGATGGATACCACGCTCGGCGTCCTGTTCTCGACCGCCGTCGCTTTCGGCCTCGCCATCATCAGCACGCGAAAAGGCCTCGCCAAAACGCTTCCCGGCTTTCTCTACGGCGACATTCTTGCGATCGGCGATCGCGACGTGCTCCTGACAGGTCTTCTTCTCGTCGGAACCATTGCCTTCATGCTCCGCTTCTACAACCACCTGGTGTACACGAGCCTGCACGAGCACCTCGCGCGCATCAGCGGCATCAGGACCTCCTGGCTGGAAACGGCGTTCGCGGCCCTTCTCGCCCTCGTCGTCGCCTTCTCGATCCGAGCGGTCGGCATCCTGCTCGTCACCGCCCTCCTGGTCATTCCATCCGCCACCGCCCGGAACGTCGCCGGCAATCTGCGCCGCCAGGTCTGGTTCGCCATCCTGATAGCCCTCGCTTCCGGGCTGACCGGGCTGGCGGCGTCCCTCACCTGGGATATGGCCACCGGCGCCGCGATGATTTTGTGCGCCTCGGGCTGTTTTCTGATCTCGCTTCTCGTCCGTCCGGCCGTCGGGAAGTAACCACGGTCAGACCGGGCGGATCACGTTGCGCCCGAACGCGTTCGGAACAGGCCCAGAGGGTACGCGGTACCGCGTGGAATGCGGTTTCCCGTGGAACGTCCCCGGAAAGATCAGCCCTTGAGGCGCTCCATCAGGTCTCGCAGATTGCGCTCGCCGGGGGCGCCTGCCGGGGTGGCCGCCAGCGCCTTCTTCAGCACATCGCGGGCCTGGTCCTTCCGGCCCTGCCGGGCGAGGATGAGAGCCCAGTTGTAATGCAGGCCGGGGTCGTGCGCATCGGCCTTCGAGGCCTCTTCGTAGACGGCAAGCGCCTTCTCATACTGGCCGGTCTTCTGGTAGGCAAAACCCAGGTTCGCAAGTATTTTCGGCGCCGCGGGCTGCCGTTTGCGGCCTTCCTCGAAATGTTTGATCGCTTCCTCCCACTGCTGTTCCTTCAGGAGGAGATTCGCGAGGTTGAAATGCAGGGTCGACAGGTCAGGCTGGATCTTGAGAGCCTGCCGGAAATAGTGGACCGCCTCCTGCACCCTGTTGCAACGGTGGCAGCAGAGGCCGAGGTTTGCATAGCCTTGAATATGGAATGGGTCGATCTCGACCGTCTTCCGGTAGAACGGAATCGCCTGGTCGAATTTTCCCTGCTGCTGATACAGGTTTCCGGCGAAAAAATTGGCCATGAGATCATGCGGATAGACGGCGAGATACGCCCGCACCTGCTCCGTTGCATCGTCGATCCTGCCGGCTTTGTATGCGGCCATGAACCGTTCCCGGATGACCTCCTTGCCGGCACCGTCCTTCGCAGCGGGGGGCGATACGACGGGCGGGCGGGCCTCCGGCGCGACGTCCGGAATGGCCGACTTCTCCGGACGCAACACCGGGGCCTCAGGCAGGCGGACACCTGCAAGCGCCTGTTTCAGGGGAGTCGAGAGCGGAATCCTGTCGATTTCCCGGAGCGCCCTGCCGATTTCACCGACGGCGTATGCGGCGGAAATTTTCACGGTGTTTTCGGAATCGCCCAGCATCCGTTCGAGCTGGAACAGGACGCCGACCTCGCCAATGCGGAACAGCGCCTTCGCCGCGTTTGCACGCGTCCGGTTGTCCGGATCCTGCAGCAGGGGCTTCAGGATCAGGGCTCCCCCCTCGCCGAGAACGGCTTCCAGAGCCTCGACGGTGTTCGCACGCACGCGCGAGTCCCTGTCCTTCAGGGCCTTCTCGAGCACGGGAACTGCCGACGCATCGCCGATCTCTCCAAGGGCCGAGATGACGGCAGACCGTATCTTGAAATTTCGCTCCGCTGCGAACAGCTTCGCGAGCATCGGCACGGCGGGCGCAGAACGAAGGCGCCCCAGGGCGGCGACGGCATGCAGGCGGACGAAAGACGCCGCGTCGCCGAGCAGTTTCAGAAGCAGCTCGAGATCGCTCTCTTCGGCCCGGGCGGAAAGGGCCCGGGCGGCGTTTTTCCTGACGTCGCCGTCCTCGTCGCGGAGAAGCTCGACCAGGAGGGGAAGAGCTCGCGGATGCGGGAACATCGACAGCACGTATCCGAGCGTCGAGCGCACCCACTTGTCAGGGTCGTCCCGCATCTCGTCGAGAAGCGATGTCAGGTCCATCGCCCCGGCCAGGGCCACGGCGATGATCGCGTTGCCACGGACGCGATGGTTCCCATGCTTGAGGAAGGGCTGGATCAGCGAGAGCAGTTTTTCCCTCGGCAGCTCCAGTCTGCGAAGGCTTTCGATCGCGTTCGCCTTGACGCGGTCATCCGGATCGCGCAACGCCCGGGAAAGCGTTGGGACGGACGTCAGGTCCCTGAGCTGGCCGATCGCCGTAACCAGCGCCGAGCGCTTCCGCTCGTTCGGTTCCTTGAGGAAAAACGCAGTGAGCGGGTTGGTCGCGCGATGATCGCCGATTCGGGCCAGCGCATCGACGACGCTCAGGAATATCCACTCGTTGGCCTCGCCCAGGCAGCCAAGCAGCGGGGAAATGGACGAAGGGTCCTTGCTTTTCCCAAGCGCCGTAGCGCACTGGAAGCGGATATTCGGATCCGTGTCCGCAAGCCCCGAGTTGAGGGCCGCCGTGACCCGGGCATCGTGGAACGCGCCGAGCGCGGCGGCGATGTTCGGCCTCGCCTCGCGTTCGGCGTCGCGGAACGCCGCGAGAAGCGGCTCGACGGCCGACGTGTCGCCAATCTCGGCGAGAGCGCCTGACAGCGAGTCATCGTGCGGCTGTCGGCGAAGAGCCTCGACGAGGGGAACGACAGCTTCCGAATCTCCCGCCCTGCCGAGCGCCCTCGCCGCCTCTTCCCGGATATGGGCATCCTGATGGTGCAGAAAACCGATCAGCCGGCGCGTGCATGACTTGATCAGAACCAGGCCGCGTTTCCGTAATTCGTTTGTTTCAGGCATCCTCTCGAGACCCTCCCCCGGCCTTCTCTCATCGGCAGGTTTCCGTCCTTTCCGAAGAAACGGGAAATCAGGCTGTCCCATGCATGCAAAGCGAAGCCAAAGCGCTTCGTCAGAAAAAAATCACCGGAGCCCGTTGGTTCGGACTCCGGTGATCGGAAGAACTCAGGAGGTCAGGAAGCCTGGCCCATGCGAAGGTTCTTGAGTCCGACCTTCTCGAAATGGACTTTCATCTTGCGGATGCCGTCTTCGGTGATGCCGACCTCGACGACTTCGCCCTTGTCGTCCCAGATCTTGTGGTAAACGAGTTCGCCTTCTTCATACAGTTCGGCTGAATCGTAATCCCGAGGAGCGCCCTGGACCGCCTTGTCTTTCTTGCGGACCGGGGCTTCGACCGGCTTCGTGTCGGCCTTCTTGATGGTCTTTGCTTTTGCCATACCTTACCCTCCCAATGGAAGTTAATGCAGGATTCTACTATAATCGACCCGTCAAGTCAATCGCGCCGTGCCTTCCCGGCTGGTGCACAGGTCCGTCCTGCCGAAGAAATTCGGAATCCTGAAAGGGACTCTTTCCGGGGTTCCCTGCCCGTTGATTTTTCCGGTCTCAGAGCGCCTCTCATTGACACCCCCTCCATCCGTCACTATAATCGACAGAAGGCACTTCATTGCAGCTCGAACGGAGGCACGGAACAGTGGCATCCATTTTCGAAACCATCCGCGGCAGAATTCCCGCCTTTCTCCTTCTCGCGTTCTGGCTGACCGCGTCGTGTACACCCGGCGAAGCTGCCTCCCAACGCCCAGCCCGGAGGACTCCCGCCGTGGCGTCCACGACCGCCCCCGTCTCCGGAGCCTCCGTGAAAGACTGGACATTTCTCGTGTTCATGGCTGCCGACAACAATCTCGAAGCCGGCGGCGAACTCGATATGAACGAGATGGAAACGGTCGGCTCGAACGAGAATCTCAATATCGTCGTCCAGCTCGACCGGAACGGAAAGTATTCGCAGGAATCCGAAATGAAGTGGTCCGGCTGCCGGCGGTATCTCATCAAGAAAGACGCCCAGCCGAAGAAAGTGACCTCCCCCATGCTCGAAGACCTCGGGCCGATCGACACGGCAACCCCCGAGTCGCTCCTCGGCTTCGTGAAATGGGCAAAGCAGCGGTTTCCCGCGAAACGATACGCGCTCATCCTCTGGAACCACGGCACGGGATGGAAGGAAATCCAGCCAGACATCGCGCCTTCGGTCATGTCAACCGACGACGCGGCCGGCGGCAACCCGTTCGATGCGATCTCCTATAATATCTCCTACGATGATACGTCAGGCACCTCGATGGATATCCCGACCCTCGGGAAAACGCTGATCAAGGCGAAGGAGATTCTCGGAAAGCCCATCGACCTTCTCGGTTTCGACGCCTGCCTGATGCAGATGCTGGAAGTGGCGCACGAATCATCCGCCGCCGCGCTGTTCCAGGTGGCGTCGACCGATCTCGAACCCGAGCGCGGCTGGCCCTACGACACCTTTCTCAAGAAGCTGGCCGCCGCCCCCGAAATGGATGGCCGCAAGCTCGGCACGACGATCGTCGATGCCTACAAGGCCTCCTACCAGATGGGGTCTCAGGGCAACACGGCCGTCACCCTTTCGCTGCTCGACCTGTCGAAGGTCGGTGACGTCGCAAAAAAGCTCAACTCGTTCGTAACGGCGGTCAAATCGGGCATTCGCGAGATCGACCGGATCGAGCAGGCCCGCGAAGCCGCCCTCAAGTTCGTTTACAAAGACTACATCGACCTGGGGCATTATCTCGGGATCCTGAGCAAGACCGTGGAAACCCCGTCGATCAAGGCGGCGGCGAAACAGCTCCTGGGGACGCTCACCGGCGAAGGCGGGCTGATCGTCCGCCACGGATCGGCCGGCGACAAATACAAGGACGCGACGGGAATCTGCATTTTTCTGCCAGACCGCAACGGCTTCCGGACCTACAAGAACCGGTACAAACTGCTGAGCCTTTCGGCCCACAGCGGCTGGTACAAGCTGCTCGAGGAGCTCGAAACGCCCTCCCTGCCCTATATCAAGCTGCAGGAAGTCGTGCTCGAAGACGAGAACCGCGACGGCCGGTTTGCTGCCGGTGAAGCGGTGAAAACGCACCTGGTTCTGCGCAACTTCGGACGAGAACAGGTCGCAAAGCTGAACATCAACGTTCAGACGACGAGCAGTCTGCTCGACAAGACCGAGTTTACGATGTCTCTCCCTTCGGCTCCGGCCCCGGGAAAACAGACCACCGTTTCCGGCCCCGGTTTCACGATCTCGCCCTCGGCGCCGGTCGACAGCGAAATTGTCATCACCGTCACGGTGTCGGGCGAAAAAAGCCCTCCCTCCACATTCAGATCGACGTTCTACGTGAAGGCGGCGTTCCAGACAGGCAGTCACGTGCTTCTCGCCTTCACCGACGCGTTTTCACCCGCGACGCCCGTTCTGCAGGCGATGTTCCGTGACGCAAACATCACCTTTGACCCGTGGGACCGCATGCTCGACGGAGCCCTCAAACCCGATGTCCTGAAGCGGTACGCCGACGGCTGGGTGTTCGTCTCGGTCCAGGACTCCTCCGACCAGCAGCAGCTGTCATCCGAGGAAGTCGAGGCGCTTGCCGGGTATCTCAAGCTCGGCGGCCGGCTCGTGCTCAGCGGCCAGGATCTCGCCTTCTCGCTCCGCGACACGCCGTTCCTGAAAGACTTCTGCAAGATCGGCTTCGTCCAGGACGACACGAACGTACACGTGGTTTCCGGCTCCGCCGGCAGCTTCAAGGGCCAGACGTATCAGATCTTCGGTGGCGACGGCGCGAACAACCAGAAGTGGCCCGACGAGATCGACCCGCTGACCGGCGCCCAGACCGTCATGAAGTTCGACAGCGCCGCCCGCGACCGCGCCAACGACCGCGACATGAACGGCCCCGACCTCAAGCCCAGCTCCCCCACCCGCGGCATCAAGTCATCGGGCGCGGCCGCCATCCAGGTGAATGACGGGTACCGGCTGATGTTCTTCTCGTTCGGCATCGAGGCGATCAACGACCAGAGCCAGCGCAACGCCGTGCTGAAGGCTATCGCGACATTCATGACCCCGTCTCTCGACGCGCAGGTTCGCGATTTGGCTGGTGCGGCATCTCGTCGGCCCGCCCGGCAACGCAGAGCGAACTCCCGCCAGTATCTCGACGACGTCGATCTGCTTTCGAATCTCGAGAAATCGATCACCCGACGCGCCGCCAAAGAGATGGAGCGGCATCCCGAAACGGGCGTCTCGCTGATGCAGACGATCGACAGCCTTTCCCCCTCACAGCGCGAACGCGTCTCGGATCTCGAAAAACAGGTGCGTTCCCTCTTGGAATTCCAGCGCCAGCATGGTACCCTCATGAACCGGTAAACGGTCGCGTTTTTCACCTTACAGGAAGAAACCCCCGGGTTTCTTCCTGTGGTTTGTACGTACTTCCCCCGAAGGGGACAGGAGCAGACACGATGATTCTTCTCTCATGCCTGAGCCGCATGATGTCGATGAGTTTCCTGTCACGGACGAATTCCGTCTTCGGCATTTTTCACCTCCAGGAGTCGGCATGACATGAAACGTTCCCGCTGGTTCGTCCCGCTCACCCCGGAACCGCCCTCTCCCCGGCTCTCCGACCGGGACAGCTTCGTGACGACGGCGAACAACCGCAGGAGGCGCATGCTCAGGCTCTACATGACGGCGATTCTCCTCGTCAGCATGATGCTCACGATGTATATCTGGCAGCAGACGAAGATGGTCGAGATCAGGTTCCGGCTCCAGACGTCGGAAAAGCGTATCGACAGTCTCGAAACGAACAACGCCGTCGTGCGCGCCGAGATCTCGAAGCTCCAGTCGATCTCCCGGATCGAAATGGTCGCGAGGACCGAACTGGGCATGATACCGCCGCGGCAGGTCTGTTACCTCCCGATTCCGCAAGAGCCGACGCCGTAAGGGCACGCCATGGAACGATCCGGCCACATCCCCGTTCTGCTCGACCAGGTCGTCGACCTCGCCTTTCCCGAAGGCGGTCGGACGTTCGCCGACGTCACGTTCGGCCTTGGCGGCCACACGAAAGCGCTCCTCGCGCGGTATCCATCGATCCGGCGCGTCGTTGCCATAGACCGTGATATGGATATCCTGCGCCGTTCCGAGACGACGGCTCCGGATGCGCGCATCACGCGGGTCCACGGCCGGTCGACCGAACTGCGCGACGTTCTTGCCGAGCTCGGCATCGCCTCCGTCGACGGGATCCTGGCCGATCTCGGCGTTTCCTCTCCGCAACTCGACGAAAGCGGCCGGGGGTTTTCCTTCACCCGCGACGGCCCGCTCGACATGCGGATGGACCGCTCGTCCGGCGGAGCGACGGCCGCCGACCTGGTCAACACGGCACCGGAGTTCGAGCTTTCGCGGATTTTTCACGAGTACGGCGAGGAGCGCCACTCACGGAGAATAGCTTCAGCTATAGCAAAGCGGCGTGAGTCGAATCCGTTCACGACGACGGCAGACCTGGCGAAATTCATCGAGGTCGTCGCGCCGGCCCGGGGTTTCGGCGCGATCCACCCAGCGACGCGCGTGTTCCAGGCGCTCCGCATCGCCGTGAACGACGAACTGGCCGAGCTCGAGCGGTTCCTGCCGATGGCGCTGTCGGTTCTTGCGCCCGGCGGCCGGCTCGCCGTCATTTCGTTTCACTCGCTCGAGGACCGCATCGTGAAAACCTTCTTCGCCGCGGAACAGAAAGGCTGCACCTGCCCGCCGAAGTTCCCGGTCTGCGTCTGCGGGAACAGGCCGACGCTCGAAATTCTCACCCGCAAGCCCGTCACGGCCGATGAAGCCGAAACGGCCGCGAATCCGCGAGCCAGGTCGGCAAAACTTCGCGTTGCGCAAAAACTCGCGTCGGAGGACAGACGGGCATGAGATGGCCCGCCCTGCGAAGCCGGACGATGCGGGCGCTGATCGTCTGCGGCGTCATCGGCGTCGTCCTGGGTATCTACCTGCTCCGACTGTTCCATCTGCAGGTCGTCCAGTTCGAGGAGTGGTCGAGGCGTTCGCTCCAGAACCATCGGACCCAGCACACGCTCGAGATGAAGCGGGGCACCATCTCCGACCGGAACGGCGTGGAACTCGCCCTTTCCGTCGAGACCTACACCGTCTACGTGTTCACCCGCGAGGTGAAGTCGCTTCCGGAGCTGGCCACGCATCTTTCGACGGTGCTGCCGATGACGCAGGACGAGATCCTCGACAAGCTGAAGGGGCGCAAGGGATATATTCCCATCTATAAAAATCTCGAGCGACACCTTGCGATGAAGATCAACGAGCTGAACCTGCCAGGGGTCACGCTCGAGGAAACCTACCGCCGCGTCTATCCGCAGAACACCCTCGCCTCGAACCTGCTGGGCTTCACCGGCGGCGAGGGCCACGGTCTCGAAGGGCTTGAACTGTCGTTCGACCGGACGCTGCGCGGCTATGCCGGCCTGGCCGTCGAGGAGGACGTGAGCACGAGCGAGTCCGGCCAGGGCCGCATGCGGATCGTTCGGCCACCGATGGGCGGCAGCAACATGGTTCTCACGATCGACTCGATCATCCAGCACATCCTGGAAACCGAGCTTGCCAAGCTCATGGCGGAGTGGAAACCGATCGACGCGATGGCAATCGCGATGGACCCCCATTCGGGGGAGATCCTCGGGATGGCAGTGCTGCCCAACTACGACCTGAACACATTCGCCGATTCCACGCCTGATTCGCATCGGAACCGGCCCGTGACCGACATTTTCGAGCCGGGTTCATGCATGAAGATTTTCGCGACGGCGTGCGGCATCATCGACGGCAGCATCACCGGCAGCACGCGTTTTTACTGCAAGGGCGCGGGCGAGATCGCCGGCAAGCGGATCAAATGCCACGGTGCGCACGGCCTGGTCAACATCGAGGAAGCGATTGCCGAGTCGTGCAACGCGAGCATGGTCCAGATTTCCCAGGCGCTGGACCAGCGCAGCCTGTACCGTTTTTACCGGCAGCTCGGATTCGGAGAGCCCACCGGCCTCGAAGTTCCCGCAGAGACGCCGGGCATCTTCAGCTCACCGTCGAAATGGTCCGCCCTCTCCGCCGCGTCTCTCTGCATCGGCCAGGAGATCGGCGTCACCGGCGCGCAGCTCGTCGCCGCGTATTCCTCCATCGCGAACGGTGGATGGCTGATGCGCCCGCATGTGATCAAGCGGATCGTCTCGCAGAACGGCGACATCAGCGAGGAATACGCCTCCGAACGGAAACGTCAGGTCATGTCGCCCGACGTCGCAAAACGCCTTCGCAAACTGCTGTTCGGCGTCATCGACCATGGAACGGGCGATCTGGCGGCCATTCCCGATTACACGGCCGGCGGCAAGACGAGCACGGCGCAGAAAGCCAACCCCGCCGGCGGCTACTACTGGGACAAGGTCGTCACCTCGTTCATCGGCATGGCCCCCGCGCTGGACCCCAAAATCGTGCTGTTCGTCGCGGCCAACGAGCCAAAAGGCGACACCCGGACGCTGTTCGGCGGCAAAGTCGCCGGACCGTATTTCGGCACGATGATGGACCGGATCCTGAAATACCTGAAGGTTCCGCCTGACAGGAAAGTCCAGAACCCATCCGAAGCGGCGGCGGCCGTCATCGCGTCGAGAAGCGAAACACCGGCGCCCGCCAGGCCCGCCAAAGCTGCATCCGAAGAGCCCCCGGAAGTGCGTCTCCCCCTCTCCGCCTTCGCTCCCCCCTCCCCGACCGCATCGGGAACGCCGGAAAACGCCAGACCACCGCTGTCGATCCTCGTTCCGGATTTCACCGGGATGACGCTCAAAGAAGCGGCAAGCATGGCGCGACATCTGGAACTGGCGCCGACGTTCGAGGGAAACGGCGTCGCGATCGAGCAGCTTCCCAGGCCCGGAGCCCCGATTCCCGCCTCCCGCATCGTGCAGGTCAGGTTCTCTCCGGCCCCCGGACGATAAATACCATAGTGAATATATTTTTAGATACACACACGAGGCAGATATGAAGCGCTTGAGCATGCTCACTCCCTTTCCCGTCCTCGAACGGGCGGGAAATCCGGACGTCGGGATCGCGGGGGTCGCGTTCGACTCGCGCAAGGTCGAGCCGGGATTCCTGTTCGTCGCGATGCCCGGTTCAGCCACCGACGGAGCGGCGTTCATCGAGGATGCCGTCAGCCGCGGCGCCGCGGCGATCGTCACGCAGGCCCCTCTTGCCGGGATCCCCGTTCCCGCGGTGCGGGTCACGGATGCGCGGCGGGCCCTCTCGGCCATCGCGCGCCTGTTCCATGACGACCCGTCGAAAGACGTTCGCCTCGTCGGCATCACCGGCACGAAGGGAAAGACGACGACGACGTATCTCGTCCAGTCGATTCTCCGGAAGGCCTTCGGCACGGCATTCAGGTTCGGCACGGTCGAGTATGATCTCGGCTTCGACGTGCGGCCGGCGAAGAACACGACGCCCGAATCGCTCGATCTGAGCGCGCTTTTCGCGGAAGCCCGCGGGAAGGGCGTCAGGGCGGGTGTGATGGAGGTGAGTTCGCACGCCCTGAAGTCCTGCCGCGTCGAGGACCTCACGTTCGCCGCCGCGGGATTTTCGAACCTGTCCCTCGAGCACACCGAGTTTCACCCGGACATGGAGGACTACTACCAGGCCAAGCGGCGGCTGTTCCTCGATCTGACCCCCGCAGACCGGGGGCTCGTCATCGGCATCGACGACGAGTGGGGCCGGCGGCTGGCCGACGAGTGCCGCCGGGCGGGAAGGAAGGTCTCCACGATCAGCGTGAAGGGATCGGCCGACCTGTATGCGACGGACATCCGGCTGACCGGCATGGCGACCGACTTCACCCTCGTCGCTGACGGTGTGAGGCGGTCCTGCCGCATCGCCCTGGCCGGCGAGTTCAACGTGTTCAATGCCCTGATGGCCGCCGGCCTCACCCGCTGTCTCGGCATCGGCTGGGACATGATTCTCGACGGCATCACCTCGCTCGCCACGGTTCCAGGGCGGTTCGAGAGCATTGCCAACGACCGGGGCGTGACGGTCATCGTCGACTACGCGCACTCCCCCGCGGCGCTCGAGAACCTGCTCCACGCCGTCCGGCCGCTCGCCGCCGGCGGCCGCGTCATCTCGGTGTTCGGCTGCGGCGGCAACCGGTCGACCGAAAAGCGGCCCGTCATGGGCCGTCTTTCGGCAACGCTGGCCGACATCACCATCGTGACGAGCGACAACCCGCGCAAGGAAAATCCTGACGATATAATATCTCATATTATCTCAGGCATCGATGCCGTGCCGTCCTCGCAACGTCGCGACGTGCACGTCGAGGCCGACCGGCGCAAGGCCATCGCGCTCGCCATCTCGATCGCCAGGCAGGGCGACGTCCTGCTGATCGCCGGCAAGGGACATGAAACCGGCCAGACCTTCGCCGACCGCACGGTGCCCTTCGACGACCGGATCGTTGCGAAGGAACTTCTCGAAGGAGCGCGCGCATGAGCACAATCATCGACTGGAGTTTCGGCGACCTGCTCGCGGCGACCGGCGGCGTTCACGCGGGGGGCACCCCGAAGCCGATCACCGGCTTCTCGATCGATTCCCGCACGCTGCTTCCCGGCGAGGTCTTCGTCGCATTCAAGGGCGAACGGACGGACGGCCACGCGTACATCGCCCAGGCGCTCGCAAAGGGCGCTTCCGCGATCGTCTCGGCCCGGTGGGCCGAAGGGACCTCGCCGGCCGACGGCGATGCGGCCTGGGTCAGATGCGACGATCCGCTCCGGGCCCTCCAGGATGCGGCGCGGTTCCACAGGGCGCGTCACAAGGCCCTGTTCATCGGCATCACCGGGAGCAACGGGAAGACGACGACGAAGGAAATGCTGCTGCACCTGTTTTCCGGCGTTTCGAGCACCTGGGCCACGACCGGCAACTTCAACAATGAGATCGGCCTTCCGCTGAGCATCGTGCGGATTCCGCTGGCCACCGAGACGGCGATCATCGAGATGGGCATGAACCACGCGGGCGAGATCCGCTTTCTTGCCAGCATCGCCCGCCCCCATGCCGCGGTCATCACGAACATCGGCCCGGCACACATCGGGAACATGGGAAGCCTCGAAAACATCGCCCTGGCGAAAGCCGAGATTCTCGAGGGCCTCTCGGAAAAAGGCCTGGCGGTCCTTCCGGGCGACGATCCGTATCTCGAGACGCTGAAGGCAAAGACGAAGGCACGCGTCGTGAGCTTCGGTTTCGGCTCCGGATGCGACTGCAGCGGCCAGGACGTCCGCATGGGAGCCGATGAGATCTCGATGGAGGTCGTCACGAAAGGCGGGCGGGCCCGGGCCAGGCTCGGGCTCCTGGGCAAACACAACGCCCTCAACGCCCTCTCGGCCCTCGCCGTCTACACGAACACCGGTTCGAGGCCGCTTCGCGAGGGCATCGCCCGGATCGAAAGCTTCAAGCCCGTGTCCGCGCGCATGGAGTCGCACGAACTCGAGGGGAAGCGCATCATTCTCGACTGTTACAACGCCAACCCCTCCTCGATGAAGCAGGCGATTGAATATCTTGCCGTATGCAAGGGCCATCGCGTCGCTGTGCTGGGCGACATGCGCGAGCTCGGCGACCAGTCGGAAGACCTGCACCGCGCGCTCGGCGAATCCGTCGCGAGGGCGGGAATCGACCTGCTGGTGGCGGTCGGCGAGCAGGCGCAGTTCATCGCGTCGGCGGCGCTCCAGGCCGGCATGCCGCCCGCCGGCGTCCATTCGTGCGGCTCGACGTCCGAAGCCGCGAAGCTGCTGTTCACGCTGCTCCTGGCGGGAGACACCGTTCTGCTGAAAGCCAGTCGCGGCATGCATTTCGAAGAGATCGTCAGGGAGCTCTGGCCCACCCTGCACTGCGATCTCCACTGACCCGGGCCTGACACCGAAGGGAGATTCGCTACGTTCGCTTCCATTTTCAGCGCCATGACCCTCCGTATTCTGTTCGCCCTCGCCACGTCTTTCCTGATTGCCGTTTTCATCGGCCCGCGTGTGATCGAGCATCTGAAAAGCCGCCAGATCGGCCAGACGATCCGCGAGGAAGGGGTGCAGGAGCACAAGAAGAAAGCCGGCATCCCCACGATGGGCGGCCTGATCATCCTGATCCCGTTTCTGCTGACGACCCTGCTGTGGGCGCGCTGGCACCCCTCGGTCGGCATCGTGCTGTTCTGCACGCTGGCCATGGCGATGCTCGGCGCGACGGACGACCTGACCAAGGTGATCAAGGCCCGCAGCCTCGGTCTCACACCGCGCCAGAAGCTCGCCGCGCAGATCCTGACCGGTATCGTCACCGCCTACGCGGTCAAGACGTGGCTGGGGGTGAACAACGAGCTGCCGGTTCCCCTCAGCGCCGGCGGCGGAAGCCTCATCCTGTCTTCGACGTTCGTCCAGGTGCCGTGGTTCGGCACGATCGATCTCGGCTGGCTGTATCTTCCCTTCGTCGCCTTCATCGTCGTGGGGGCCAGCAACGCGGTGAACCTGACCGACGGGCTGGACGGCCTCGCGGGAAGCGTCACGCTGACCGTGCTGATCCCCTTCCTCGTCATCGCGCTCGTGTCGGGCACGCCCGAACTCGCCCGCGGGCTCGGCGCGGCGTACATTCCCGGCAGCGCGGAACTGGCGATTCTCGCCGCCGCCCTGTTCGGGGGCTGTCTCGGATTCCTGTGGTACAACGCCAACCCCGCCCAGGTGTTCATGGGCGATACGGGCTCGCTCGCGCTCGGCGGCGCCGTCGCGGCGCTGGCGGTCTGCACGCGGACCGAGGTGTTCCTCGCGCTCATCGGCGGCGTGTATGTGGCCGAGGCGCTGTCGGTGATCATCCAGGTGTCGTATTTCAAATATACGGGCGGGAAACGGGTGTTCCGCATGAGCCCGATTCACCACCATTTCGAACTGTGCGGCTGGGCCGAGCAGAAAGTCGTGGCCCGGTTCACGATCGTCAACATCCTGCTCGGCCTCGCCGGGCTGGCGCTGTTCGCCATGCGGCTGGCCGGCTGATCCGCGTTTTCTCCAGAACGTCACCTGAAACAAGAAACCCCGGCATGCGCCGGGGTTTAACAATTGGGATGTTATGGACTATACATTGATCAGCGATAGTAGATGGAGAGCTGGACGTTCTGCATACCAATATCGAGTCTGTTTTGGTTGCGCGCGGCAAAGAAGTAGGAAGCGCTCGGATTGCCACGGACATAATCAGTCACATCGACGGTATAGTGCGTTGTCGGGTTTGTCGCCGAGAAGTCACCGAGTGAATATCCGAGGAGAGCATTGTTGCCAACCCACCAGCCACCGAGATTCGTGATCACCTGAAGCTGCTGGGTTGAACTCATGTAAGCGCTCATCCGAACACCACCGCTATATCGATACGCAGCGTCAAAGGCAATTTCAGCCTTCACGAACGCAAGACTCACGAAATCGATCGCGATGGGAGTCTCGAGCGCCATCTCGCCATACGCGCCGTTCGCATCGGATAGCGGGGAGAACTGGGAAAACCAACCGGTATTTCCCTGTGAGCTGCGCACGATCGCAGGGTTCATTTCGCAGCTGATCTCAGCAATCTTGCCGCCCACAACGACGACCGACGCACCCTTGTCAAGATACTCGGCGTGCGACATTTTCATATTGTAGGTGCCGTTCGGCACCTTCAGGAAGGAGAACGCACCGTTCGCGTCGGTGAGGGCGCTGAAGGATGTGCCTTCGATGCTCACCACCGCACCGGAGATGGGGGTCTTCTTCACGTAGTCCACGACGGTTCCCTGTACATCGCCGTCGGGAAGCACGATCACCTTCGGGGTGAGGGTGGAACTGATCTTGACAATCGGGTTGAGCATATATTCGGTGACATGGGCATGGCCATGTTTTTTGGAATTGCCGTGATTTTTCACCTTGAGCATGAGTTTGCTGAAGAAGCGTATGGAAACTTCCGTGGAGAAGTTGTCCTTGATTTCGAATGACCCGAAGAAGCGAACGCGGTTGCTGGGGATTTTCAGCGGGAACGAAACCCCGTCGACAACCACTCTGCCGCTCTTGATGCGGAACTCCATGTAGTTGTAGACACCGCTGGGGAGCTGGGATTCCTCGAGGATTTCCGTCAGGGCCGCCGGGTTCTTCAGGCTGATTTCATCGGGAGAGATCGAGATGGCCTGGGGAGCGCCTTCCCTCGGCTTGACCTTCATGGAATCGAGGGTTATAAAGATATCATCCGCACTCTCAGCGGAAAGAACACGCATCTTCAGACTGCCGGGGCCGCCATTGCCATTTTTAACCTTGTGAGCGACGACAAAAGGCGGATCAGCATACGACCAGCGGCTCTTGCCAAGAGCCTGCGGTCGCGCTCGTGCACCCAGAACCTGGCCGGAAACGAGGTCTTCCGATTCAGCGGTGAGGGAGGCGTTCACCTGGTCGGAGAGAGAGTTATCGGCCACGGGGTTGTAGCCTCCGCTGCCAAGGCAGCCGGCCAACAAGGGAATGAGGCCCATCAAGGCCATCACCACGATCTTGTTGATAGTTGTCTTCATACTCAATTCTCCTTCGACCGATCGACAACGGCCGAGACTATTTCTCATGAGAATTACAAGCAATCTCCGTACCCACGCGGTCTTCGGTCTGTATTCCAGCTTTTTCCCGCTCTAGCGCCAGCTCTATCCAATTTTTCCATTTTTCACACACCTTCCAAGGTGGGGATTTTTTCCCTCATCTTTTTTTTCCTGGGGATATTCTTCCCACCTACCCTTTTCGGAATGGGCCCCGTGTCTCTCGAAGTTCCTGCTGATACGACATACGGAGCAACATTCACCTTCGATATTGCGCCATTCACGACTCGACGAGTTTCTATCAATGCAGCTCAGTACAACACAAAAGGAACCCTGGCGACATATTCCCCAGTTACACCTTTCTCTCATGGGTTCCCTTTTTGGGCGGATACCTACAAACGAGAGCCATGGGGAGCGGAAGCAACACATACATTCACGTATGCACCGGGGGGCAATATCTCATTTGCCTTCCAAATAGACCAGATACATGTTTCGGATAACCCAGGCATGGAAGTTGGAGACGTGATTTTTGCTTCGGCAGATTCTGATGCAACAGTACGTGTGTATGCGTTTTCATCAGTAACCGACATTCCAGATTCACCGAAGATAGGCTTTCCTACCACGTTGGCCCAGGATATCTCCCACCACTTCGGCCTCACCCCAACCGCAGGAGGAGCTCACCTCTTCTGGAAAGCTGGAACCCCTGCCAACCTTTATCATGCCCTCGCCAAAGGAACGAGTCCGATTACCTCCCCTGCCGTTGTCTTCGAACAGATCCACGGCGATTATGGAGTATCTTCCTGTCGCATCAATGATTATTCCGACCATTTACTGGCGGTGACCGTCGTAGGTTCGGATGTCGCAGATGACTTTATTCGGCTATTGATTCTGAATGAAAATGATCTTTCTATCATCACCAATATAATAGTAAACACCGGGAGCATCAACTCTTCATTTGTTGACGTAACGCAGAACCCTCGCACAAAAATAATCACCCTTGGTTATATTTCCGGAAATAAACCATGCGTTTCAAATTTCATATTCTCAAATGGAACATTGACGGCAACAACGGCTCCAATCCTGGACGAGACACCCTGGACCCAGGGATATGCAGATGCTTTTGCCGTCGAAGGGTTTTCTAACTTCGAAACATCATTTGTAGGCCATGACAACAGCGATACACGGTTCAAAGATGCTTCTCTTCATCATACGACAGTTGCATCGATAAGTGCCGTATCAGGCACACTCTATGATTTTCAACCTCTCGTGTCGCTTTTCGCCTATGACCGAGGGAAATCACCGTCTCAGCGGGGCACGCCATCGATTGGCCTCCTCATACAAAAAGACTTTTTCAATTTCGAAGTATGGACCCGGCCCTTGGCTTATCCCGAAGCATGTATCTGGGACATAGCAGGCAAGGTTCTGCATATCGAAGGGCCACCGTTCTTCAATACCAACGTGACCGTCTCGGCATTTTTCCCCGAACCGCTGACAGCCTCCTGTACGATGGAAGCGGTGAACGCGGCAGGCGGAGTCCTTCCCTTCACCAGTTCCGACCTGCGCATCATCGCCAGTTCCGGGGCGCAGATAATGCTCGCATTCACGGGCGATATGATGACGGCGTCGTTCACGAACTGGGTCGGCAACACGGACGGGAAGCAGATACGCATGTTCGGGCCGGCCAGCGCGCCGGTTTCCCTCGTCTACCAGTCGGCCGATTCCCGCTCGGTCACCGTCGAGACGGGCGAAGAACTCCAATTCAATTCCACTTACTATGTTCAAATCGCCAGCGACGTTCTCGCCGCGAACGGCACCCAGCTTTGGGAAGCTGCGACGTATACGCTCCGGACACAGACGGTCAACTCGGGCGTGCTTGCCAGCGAGGTGCTGGCCATCGAGGCGTTCAGCGATGCGGCCAGGACGGTGCAGATCAGCGCCGGGAGCGAGATCAACGCGACGACGACGCTGTATCTGCGGCTTCGGGCACGGGATCCGGCGTTCAACACGATCGACCTGGCGACGGCGACCTACCTGCTTGACGGCGTCACGGTCGACACCCTGCCCTTCGCACAGCCCGTCGCCGCGACCGAGACGTTCCTGACGCCGGTTCTCACGACATCGGTTTCCTACGGACAGCCCCACACGCTGCTCTTCCAGACGGCCTCGACGACCGCTTCCCTGACGCTGGCCGTCACGTTCCCGGTGACGAACCCGGTTTCGCCGGCATCCGGTGCGACGGCGGTGCCGACGACGGCGTCGATCACCATCCAGGCCAGCGAACCGCTCGATCAGACCTCGATCGATGCGACGACCGTCCGACTCCTCCAGGCTGGGGCTCCCGTAGCGGTCAACCGTTCCTGGGACCTGGCAACCCGCATCATAACGATAACGCCAACCGTGGCGATGGCCGGAAGCACCCTGTATACCGTCGAGTGTGGAATGGTCAGGGACCTGGCCGGCAATCCACAGGTCGCGACGCTCTCCTACACCTTCACGACCGCCGACGTCACACCGCCGACCCTCGTCTCGATGTCTCCGGCATCCGGCAGCACCGGCGTCACAATAGATAAAAATATTATACTCACCCTTTCGGAACCTGTCGCGACACCGAGCCTCACCGTCACGACCGTCCGCCTCATCCGCACCGACGGGCCGGCGAGCTACGGCGTGAGCCTGAACGGTGCAATCATCACGATCGATCCGGATGACGCCGCTGGAAGCTTCCTGCGCACCGGCGCCACCTATACGGTCGAAATCGGCGCCGGCGTGAAAGACCTCTCCGGCAACGCGTTCTCGAACGCGCCGGCGACCTTCAGCGCGACGTTCAGGACCCAACCGGCGACGACGCCGCCCACCGCGGCCGGCTCGTTCATTCTCTATCGCGACCCGGCGTATCTCGACGCGTTCGCCGCCTCCGAGCGGATTTCCGCGACGGCCGCCGTGTATCTCAAGTTCACGGGAACCGACGGCGCGACGCAGACGCGCGATCTGCTCGACGCGACCCTCCGTGCCTCGTGGGAGCCGGTCGTGACGGTTCCGCTGACGGAATCGGCGTCCGACTCGGGCGGACTTTATTTCGGAAGCTATACGTTAACGAGCCTCCCCGTCTTCAATTTCGCCGGCACGCTCCCTCCCGCACCCGTCGCCACGCTCAGCTGGGAACCCTCCGTCGGGGCGGGCGTGGGCGCGACCCTGACCGTCGAGTTCCCCGCCTGGATTCCGGCCCAGACGACGGTCGTGACGCTTTCCGGCAGCACGGCCGCCAGCGGGGCGACGAACGTCCGGCTCGACGCGGCGATTCCCGTGGCCTTCTCGGCGGCCCTCGCTCCCACCACCGTCGGAACGGCGTCGCTCCAGTTCACGGGGCCGTCGGGCACCGTCGCGGCAACCCGTGTCGTGAGCGGCGACGGCCGTCTCGTGACGATCACCCCCGCCGCGCCGCTCGCCCCCTCATCCACCTACAGGATACAGGCAGATTACGGATCGACAGGCCTGCGGGGGACCGCCGGCAATCCGATCTACCGGAGCTTCGCGTTCACGTTCACGACGCAGGCCGCGCAGACGAAGCCGCTTTCGATCGGCTCGGTCGGGTTCTTCCCCGACGCGACGTATGATCCCTTCGCCCGACTCGCGACCGACGCGGACTGCGCCGCCACCGGCACGCTGTATCTCGAGATGCGCGGCCAGGACGCTTCGAACCTGACGGTCGACGCCGAGACGGCCTCGCTCTCGACCGGCGACATCGCCACCCTCGTGGAAACCGGCGCCTCGACCGGCATCTATCGGGGCAGTTTCGGGGTGGGCGGGCTGTCTGACAACTTCCGGCTCGTCGCCGCATCGACCGTCACGCCGGCCGCGAGCGCGTCCCTGCTCGTTACATACCCTAAACTATCTATCGCCTTTCCCGCATCGGGATCGATCGGCGTCTCGGTTTCGACCGACGTCACCCTGCAGGCGAGCGAGGATCTCAACCCCTCGACCGTCTCTGCCGCAAACATCTCGCTCAAGGCAGGCGCCACGACGCTCGCGACGGACATCACCTACGCGACGGACACACGGCGCATCACGATCAGGCCGACGGCCCAGCTCGCCTACAACACCGACCACACGGTGAGCATCTCGGGAATTCGAGACACGGCTGGCAATCCGTTCGTCGGAACGCTCACGTTCGGCTTCCGGACCCAGGCGAGCACCGTTCCCCCCTCCACGATTCTGGGCCTCGCCGTCTTCTCCGATCTGGCCTATACCGCGGCGCTCACCTCCGGAAGCACCGTCCTCCCGGGACAGGAACTATTCGTCCAGGTCACCGCGGCCGATGGCTCTCCCACGACGTTCGACGCGACCGGCATCAGGCTTTCCTCGAGCCTGAACCCGGCAAGTATAACCGTCTCCCTCGTCGAGACCACCCAGAATTCAGGCATCTTCAGGGGCTCCGTCGTCGTCCATCCGGAGTATGCCGCCGTGCTTACCGTCGAGTCCCTCACCGACCCCACGTTCCTGCGGCAGTTCCGCACACCCGTTCCGCCAGTGATCACCGGGCTCGCCCCTGCGTCCGGAACGGCGGCTCTCGCATTCGACACGCTCTTCCGGATCCAGACCAGCAAGCCCGTCGATGCCGCGACGCTGGCTCCGGGAGCGATACGCCTTGCCGACTCCCGTGGATATCTGACCGCGAGCATGTCGCTCGCCGCCTCACAGACGATCGCGATCGAAGCCGACCTGGCGACCTTTTCCGAGGTTCTGCTCGAAGTCACTTCTTCCGTGCGGGATACCGACGGGCTGAGCTTCCCCGCGCTGGCAGCCGGGTATTCGACACTCTCGCCGTCGTACGGCCCGCTGAACCTGTATTCCGACGCCGGATTCACCCAACTGCTCGCCGAAGGCACCGTCGTCGATCCCGGAGCGACGGTCAGGGTGCGCCTTTCCGGCACCGACGCGCGCACCAGGAGCCTCGAATCGCTTTCTGCCTCCTCTTCGGACGGGGCCGCCACTGCCGCCTTCTCCCTCACCGAAGTCATCGCCGGCGATTTCCGGGGAAGCTTTGCCATTCCGAACACCCCCGGAGCGACGCTGACGGTGTCTCTGCCGTTTGCCCCCGGCCTGTCGCGCACCCTGTCGATCAGGCAGAGATTTTTCGTCACCCAGGTCTCGCCGGCGGACGGCGCCGTCGCCGTTCCGGCGGATTCCTGGCCGACCTGGCGGTTCTCACAGCCGCTTTCGCCGGCGACGGCCCTCACGGCGGCGAATTTCCAGCTGTTCCAGATGCCGGGATCGGTTCCCGTCGCAGGCACGATCAATATTTCGACGGACCGGACGGCAGTGGAATTCATCCCAAACGCCTTTCTGAGCCTTCTGACCGATTACCAACTCGTCGTCAAGGGCACCATCGAGGATGCGTTCGGGCAGGTGATCGGAAGCGATCACGTCACGACCTTCCGCTCCCAGCCCCCGCCGGAACCTCCTTCCGTCGTCAGTTCGCTCAGGCATTACCGGGACGCGACCTTTGCGACGCAATGGCACGGCGTCATTCCCGGAGACGCGTTGTATCTGGAAGTCCGTGCCGATGACGTCTCGTTCTCGACGATCGACTCGACACGGGTCCGCATCGATGCATCAGACGGCTCGTTCATCGCCACGGAAGTCGTCCTGCTCGAAGAGACGGGGCCAAACACGGGCATCTTCAGACGCGTGTTGCCCACAGCCGCCGCGGAAGGCGCGACGGTCACGATCCGGTCCCAGGCAGACGCGGCTTACCGGTTGAGCCTGCCGGTCTTTTACAGGCCGCGTATTACGGGAGTCTCGCCAGCGTCCGGCAGCACCGGCGTATGGCTTGACCAGACCTTCACCCTCTCGTTCGACAAGCGCCTCGATCCCGGCCGCGTCGCCTCGGGTGGAATCACGGTGAAAACGCTTGCGGGCGTTGGCATTCCTTTCTCGGCCGCCCTCGACCTCACGGGCAACGACCTTTCGATCGTGCCGGCCCAACGGTGGGCAACCGGCACCCCACACATCATCGATCTTCGACAGCCTCTCTGCGACACCGACGGCGTGCCCGTCACTTCCGACATCGAGTTCACGAGCCGCGGGACCGCCGGAGCGGCATTCGAGATGTACAGCGGTACCGGCAGCAGGGCGGGAACGGCCGTCTCCCCGCTCGGGGAAGCGCTTCCGGGCCAGGTCGGCATCGTGGCTTCGGCGGCCGATCTCCTCGGCTACAATCCGGAAACACGGCTTGTGAGCATCTCCGGAGCAACGGGCGCCGTTTCGGTCGTCCTGAGCGAAATCGCCACGGCCCCCGGCCGCTTCCAGGGAATCGGCGTCATCCCCTTCGCCCGGGGCAGTCGCGCGACCGCGACGCTCGAACTGGGCCTGCGCCCATCCATCCCGTTCCTCGTGGCGCAGCTGCCGAGACTGACCGGCCTCCAGCCGGCATCCGGCTCGCATACCGCCCACGAAGCGTCTGTCATCTCCGCCTCGTTCTCGAAGGCGATCGATCTCGCGGCGGCCGGCCCGCTCGCGCTCACGGTGAACGGGGCTCCTGCGCGCGCCCTCCTCGTCACGCCAGGTGCGTCTTCCCGCACGCTCCAGTGGCAACCCGAAACGATCTTCCTGCCCGGTTCGCTTGTCGGAGTGGTATTCCCGGTCCTGCAGGATCTTCTTGGACAATCCCTTCTGGTTCCATCCTACACATTCACTTCCGCCGGCTCCCAGGGGATCACGATCTACACCGACGCCGGGTTCACCACTCCCCTGTTGGGCAACATCGTGAGCGGGCCGAGCTTCTGGATCGAAGTCGCCGCGTCCGGCACGGCAGTCGTCCCACCCGACCACCGGCTCCTTGAGGCCTCCGCTCAGCGAACCGCGACCGTTCCCTACCTTCTCCCGCTGGCTCCGGTCGATGCAAGCAGTAGACGGTTCCGGGGCCGTATCGATCTGGAGGATGCGCGCGGCATCTCGAGCGTCACCATCCCCGTCGTTCCCGGCGAGCGCGTCGACCTCGCGTGCGGCACACTTACATCGCAATCGAAATATATTTATTATCGTACGAGCGGCGACACGCAACCGGTCACGATCAACGGCATGTCAGCGTTTTCCGACCCGACGTATCGGCAGCAGATCGACGATGGCAACTTGAACCAGGCAGTGGTGTATCTCGAGATCGAGGCCGATGACCTCAACTGGGTCAACGTCGACACGACGAAGGTCCGCATCGTTTCAGACAGCGATCCGGCCGGATTCGAGGTTTCTCTCGTCGAGTCGGCTCCGCACAGCGGTCTGTTCCGGGCAACCGTCACGATTCGCGGAGACGGCGGCCCGGGCAACCCAGCGATGGGGCTGATCGCCGTGAGGCCCGGAGAATCCCTGACCATGACGTCGGTCACCGATCCACGCGTGCGCCTGCGACTGCGGTACCAGCCGGAAACGCGGTTGAACCATCTCGCGGTCTGGCCGAGCCCGGCCCGAGGCGACGTGGTGACCTTCCATTTCTGGCTCACCGGCTCAGCCGGCATCGAGATCAAGATCTACGACATGGGCGGCGACGAGGTGGAATGCCTCATGGAAGCCTGCCAGGTCGGCGAGAACCGGGTGACCTGGCGGATGCCTCGGCACATCGCGAACGGAGCCTATATCTATGTGCTCGAAGTGTATCCGGACACGGACGCCCCGATCAAAAAGCGCAAATTCAAGGGCAAGTTTGCGGTTTTGCGGTGAGAATGCTAAGATGGGCACGTTTTCAACGCCATTTCACCCGTAAAGGAGCTATCGATCGATGTTTCCCAAAGGCGGAGCGAACCTCCAGGGGCTGATGCGCCAGGCCCAGAAAATGCAGGAAAAAATGGCCGAGACCCAGGATGAACTGAAGAAGCGTACGGTCGAGGCCAGCGTCGGCGGCGGCATGGTGACGGTCGTCGTCACGGGCGCCCAGGAGCTGCAGAAGATCACGATCAACAAGGAAGCCGTCGACCCCGAGGACGTGGAAACCCTTCAAGACCTGGTTCTCTCGGCTGTCAACGCCGGCATCAAGAAATCCCAGGAAATGGTCCAGGAAGAGATGGGGAAAGTCACCGGCGGCCTGAACATTCCGGGAATGTTCTGAGCTTCCCTGCGTGTGCGTCGGCACGAGCCGGCGACACGCATGTCCCCGTATCGAGGCGGGCCTGGAAGAAATTCCGGGCTCGCGTTGTCATTCCAGGAGGGTCATCGTCTCTTGATTCCTGGGTGACAAAGGGGAATTTCGTGTTCCCATTCGTGCTGAGCCCGTCGGTACACGAGAGGCTCTCGCCCCCTCGGAAGGCTCAGGCCGAACGAGAGATTTTCTTTTCGCAGGATTGCAGGAAAAGAAATGCTGCAACTTTTTCCCTTCTACGGGTAAGATGAAAGAGGGAACGACATCGCAGCTCAACGAAAATGTGGAGGGCTCTATGAACAGGTTTTCGCGAAAACTGATCTCCGTTCTGACGATGCTGGCCTTCGTCCTGCAACTGTTCTCGCCGGCAATCTCGTTTGCCCAGAGCGCCCAGACGCAGAAAGCCCAGATCGAGAAAGCGACGGCCGAGTTCCAGAAGACCTACGACGCGATCATGGCCGTCAAGCCTGTCGAGCTCGGAGGCATGGCAAACTTCACGATCAATGCGATCGACGGCATCAAGTCGGTCGCAAGCGACGTCGGCGGCTTTTTCAAAGGCGAGTCGGCCGCAGAGCGTGAAGCCCGGAAGAAGCAGGAAGAATATAACAAATACAAAGCCCAGATAGACCGGGCAAACAAGGACATCGAACAGCTCAAGGCCGACGCCAAGGCGACGATGGCCATGCTCAAGAGCGGCGACATCCAGTCCGCCGCGAACACAGATCCCACGAAGAGCTATAACAGCATCGTCGAGAGCGGCGGCGCCCTCGGCGTTTACCAGAAGGCCCTCGGCGACGCCGGGAAGAAGCTGCTCGACATCGCCGGCAAGCTGTCGACGGCCGGAACCGTCATCGGCATCGTCACAGCGATCCTGATTCCGATCGCTGTCGTCTTCCCCGCCGTCGCCCCGGCAGTTCCGGTGATGAAGGGCGTCACCCTCGCCCTCACCATCGCCGAAGGTGTCATCAAGGCAGCCGGCAACACCCTTGTCACGGCTTCCGAGAAGGCGATCACCGGCGACCAGGATTTCATGAAGACGATCGCCCTCGAAACGACCCTCCAGGCGGCTGATACGGCAACAGGCATCGTTCTCGGCAAGACGGGCGTCGGCGTCGCAGGCTCGGCGCTTGCGAACACGGCTGTCGGCGGCCTCACCGGCTCGATCCGCGAGGTCAACCGAAGCGGAGCGACCGGGGCCGAGGCGGGAAAGATCATCTCGAGAGAGTTCGTCAACGCGGGTGTCTCCTCCACCGTCGGAGCCGTCTTCGAAGTCGGCATCGGCAAAGTGGCCCAGGGCATGACCGCCGACATTCTCTCGTCTTCTCCCAAACTGGATGCGAAGTTCACGACGGACCAATCCCGCGAGGGGGTCACCGGTCTGATCGAGAAAGGCCTCAGCCAGGGGCTCGATCCTGTGCAGTCGGCCGTGACCGATGGGTTGAGCATCCAGGAACCGGAAGAGCCGGAAAGGCCGAAGGCAAACGAACAGCCCAGTCTGGGCGGCAGCTGGTAACACCACGCCCCGGCTGGAAGCAGTTCCATTTTCACAGTTCACAACGGGATCGTCCATGGAGCGGCCGGACAATCGATCGAACAGCAGGCCCCTGGCGGATTGCGGAAACCGCCGGGGGTTTGCCATCTTCTTCGTCTGCGCGTTCGCCCTGATGATGCTGATCCTGGTCATGAGCCTCTCCACCCACAAGGCGGGCGAAGTCCTGCAGATCAGCCGGACGATCGACCAGGAGAGGCTCGTGTTGTTCGCCGAGGCGGGCATCAGCGAGATGCTGGCCGCCGTGAAGGCGGACGCGAACGATCCCGACAGCGACATCGGCAGAGCACTGTTCAACACCTGGAAGGCTGGCCCCACGCCAGGGGTGCGCGAGGTCTGTGTTGCCGAGTTCCCCCCCTTCCGACTCCCCCTTGCGAACAAGCTCGCCGCTGAGTACTCCGGCAGACGAGCGGAAATAACGGGGCTTGCACGCATCGTGGTCGTCGACACGATCGGGGGCGCACGGCCCTCATACACGGGATTCGTGGAGCTGACAGGCACGGCGAAATCCAAGGGTCTGCCCGATATAAAACTGAAAGAACGGCGTGAGATCAAGATTGTCGACCTGTCGTATCCCTTCCTCGACAAGTATGTGCTGTTCGTGAAAAGCTTCTGCCGCCTTCTGAACAACCCCAAAAAGCGAATCGTCATCAAAGGAATCGCCCCGAGCGATCCGGCCATCTACTCGTTTGTGTATCTCGGCAACCGTTCCTACCCCACCTGCCCCGAGTTTCCGCAGGGAGCGAAGAGCGCCCAGCCCCCGCCGGTTCTGCTCGACCTGTGCTTCCGGGAGGATAGCCACCTTCTCGGCACCTTTCACAAGCCCGAACCGTTCCAGACGGTCAACCCGGCTCACGCGCAAGCAAGCAGAGATAATTTATTCTATAGTATTCCGCCCTTTACCTTCAGCACCATCTCCGGCTCGTTTTCGAAAGCCTCGGATTTTCACAACACGCCCGAAATCGTCGCGATCTATAAAAAGATCGTCGACTCCAGCATGAAGCACGCTGAGACCGAAGGATCGATGGGCTACATGGTGGCGAAGGATTATCAAAAATCCGGCGGCGACCCCGGCAAGTCCGAGGTGTTCAGATCGCTGGTGACCTCCCTGATGGACCACTGGAAATACCAGTATGGCTACACCGATTATTCCAGCATCACCGGCGACGGGGGAAAGTCGTTTGTGAAGGAGCAGCCGTTCGGCGGGATCGGCGAGTATTTCAATTACTATATGAACGTCAATCCCCAGCGGATCATCGGCGGGAAAATGCCCCTCCTGTATGGGGAGCGCCGCGACATTCCCGTGTTCGTCGAAGGGCCGGTGTACCTCCGGTTTTTCAAGATCGCCTTTCTCGATCAGGTGAAGGTCAAATTCGACCTGTATGGCGGAGCCTCGGTCGACGTCCCCTTTCCGCCCGTGCCCCTGCATTACGAGAACTCGCCGCTCACCTTCGCGGGCAAACCCTGCACCCCCCCCATCGACGAGAGAACCAAGGTGCTGATGTCGACGGCGATCGACCTGCTCTCGATCAATCAGCTGTTTTTCGGGACGGGCAAAACCGTCGTTCCGGCTCCGACAGCCGGGAAGGGCAGCATTCCCGGCTACGACGTTTTCCCAGCATTCGACGAGTCGCTGCGCAGCGTGGCGCACATCTACCAGAACGCGGACGAGTTCGCGAGCGATCGTATCAAGACGATCAGCGGGAAACGGGTTCTCGACCTCGACGGGATCTCCCTGATCGTCAGCGCCGCAAAAAAACCTCTCGATCTCACCTCCGTGGAACACTACCGCGGCAGGGGCCGCATCGTCGTCTACGAGGGCAACTGCCGCCTCGGCAGTCTCGCACCCCTCAACACGAAGAGAGATTCGCTGGGAATGTATCTGATGTTTGGGCATTTTCTCGTCCAGTCGTCCGCGCCGATCGTGAACATCTTCGCCTCGCTGGCTGCGACGACCAACTTCCAGGATAACTCGACGGCTGCGCCGTCTTCCGAGAGCGGGATCAGCTTCGGCGGAAAAAGCGTCAACATCTACGGGAACCTGCTCGTCGACAATCTCTTCGAGTTGAGCACCCTTCCCGATGGCGGACAGCTCACCATCGTGCATGATCCCAATCTGTATTTTCCCGAATATCCGGTCCGGGTGAGCATCAGCGAGGCAAGATCCATGCTGGCGGCAGATTACAATGCCGAGTAACGGACGCGGGGGAAATCTGAACGGCGTCGCGGCCGGACTCCTGGTCCTGGCCGTGCTGTCGATGCTCTTTTTCGCGTTTTGGCTGCAAAAGTCCGGCAGGGGCAACAGGCGTCCAGGTTCGGGGACCATGGACATGCTGTCCGGATCCGCCGGGCTTGCAACCGATGATGAAACGGACGCAGCGGAACTCGACACTCTCATCCGGGGCCGGAAAGCGGCCATAGGCCAGATCACGCCCGGCACGCGCGACTTCATGCCCGCGGACGATTCCCCGCCAAGACCGATCTCACGCGATTTTCACAAGCTGCCGGACGAGTATTTCCTCCCTCAGACCCCCGACTCGACGAGACGAGCGGCTGAGCGCATCCGGGAACTCCGGGAGCCGAGCTCGCAGCAGGGGTCGACGCGAGACGCCAGCACGCCGGGTTTCGGGAAAAAGGGGGATGCCCGATGATCCGGCGAACCCCGCAGCGTGGCTTTTCTCTCGTCGAGGTGGTCGTGGCCTTCGCCATCAGCCTGGTCTGTTTCGGGGGGCTGATCTACTTCGCCACATCGACCCGGACCGAAACCAGCAAGGCGGAGAACTACCTCCGGGCACTCCAGATCGCCCAGGAAACAATCGAGCTGATCCAGTCGACTCCCGCCGAAGAACTCACGCCGGCCAAACTCCAGATGTTTGAAGGTTCGCTCGTCAATCCGGCATCCGGGAAATCCGTAACCTTGCCTGTACACCCGTCGGCCGCCTGGCAGCCGACGGACAAAACGTATCCCGATCAATATACCAAAGCATATTTTTATCGGAAGATCAAATTGAAGCCCGTCGAAAGTGGGATCCCGAACTCACGGTTCCTGAAGCAGGTGACCGTGGAGGTGTTCTGGAACGAGGGCAAGACGCCCGACAAGATCGAGGCCATCGGCGGGGATCCGGACCGGATGCGCAAACTTTCCCTTCCGGCCGTCATATTCGACGAGCGGGAGCCATACTGACATGAAATCGTCGCGCAGGAATTCCGGAACGACCGGCTTCACGCTGGTTGAAACGATGATCGGCCTGGTATTGCTGGCCGGACTCTTCCTCATCGCCTACAAAGTGTTCAGCTTTATCAGCGATCAGCGTTCGCGGGGTTCGGTCGATCTCCAGGAGCTCCAGGGGGCCCGTCATGCCATCAACTATCTCCGACGGGATTTCCGGTGCGCTGCCCCGCGCATCCCTGGCTCCGCAACCCTTGCACAGAAGAGGAAAGCCCTGCAAAAGCCGGCGGTCGAAACCGGCGCCTTCGCCGGCGACGGCACGACGCCGATCCTGGTCTCCGGCTCCGAGATCCATTTTTTCCGACAGCTGTTCAACACGCCGGATGCCAGTCCAAGTCCGTCGATGGAAGAGGTCAATTACCGGATCGATCCCGCCAGAAAATGCCTCGTCAGGTCGAGCGCCGGCAGGGAACTTATTTTCCCGGAGATCAAAGGGGCGCGGTTCGACCTATACGGCCATCCCCTGAACCCCGACGTCCCGATGCTTCTGGTGAAACTCGTCATCGACGCCGATCCGAAGAAAACCGTCGACGGCCGCAACACGCTGGAACTGACATCCACCCTCTCGAGCCCCGTGGCGAACCAGAGCATCAACAATCCGCGCTGGAACCGCACGTACTACTGACTGACCTATATAACAACTACTATTTAAAAAGTTCCTTCATCCGCCGGATCTGTTCTTCCTCGGCGTGGCTGGTATCGCCTGCCGCGCCGATCACCGGCTCCGTCGCCGCCTGATCGTCAGGCTGCTGGGAAGCCCTGTGTTCGCCGTGTTCCACTTCGCCGGCGTTTCCGCTCGCGGAGGCGTTGTTCATCATCCGCTCGTAACTCGCCCGGTCGATCGCGGCGATTTTTTCGAGCGCTTCCTTCTGCATGGGATTTCCGAATTCCCTGAGCACGTTGAAATGAAGGCGGGCTTCATTCAGACGATCCAGGCGTATCAGCAGCGAGGCGAGTTCGAACCGCATCGCCGAATCCCGCTCGTTCTCCCGCACATACGCTTCGAGCAGGGGAAGCGGGTCGGCACGCCTTCCCGCCGCCTCGGAGCAGATGACGAGGCGCTGGAGGAAGCCCTGGTTTTTCGGATCCGAGCGGGCGAGCTCCATGAAGTGAGACGCAGCCTCGGCCTGCCGATTCAGCTGGTACAGGCTTTCGGCCACCAGCAGCCTGAGATACGCATCCTGCGGGTCGGCTTCCTGTAGCGGCACCAGCAGGGCCAAAGCCTCTTCATACTGTCCCTGAGAGTAGCGGATGCGCGCGAGAGGCAGGGGAGGAATCAGCGGCTCGTCCCCCGGGCCTTTCCATGCGTCGAGAATCTTCACGGCTTCATCCGTTTTGTCCTGCTGGAGGAGAAGGTCGATAAGGGCCCGCGGCGCCTCGGGATCCTGCGGATACTCCTTCGTGACCGCGCGGAAGAGGTTGCCGGCACCGTCGAAGTCAGATTCATCCCAGCGGCGGTAGGCGAGTTTCATGAAGAATTTCCGACGAGCAGCCGGATCCATGTTTTTTCCCCTGCCCCGTTGTTCGAGAAGGTAGTCGGCCAGCGCGGGAAACCCGCGAGGATTCGGAAGACGGCCCATCGTCCCGAATATTCTCATCGCGAGGGTTTCGTCTCCCCGCGCAAGGGCCAGCTCTCCTCGCAGGAAAGCGAGCAGAACCGAGGAGGGGTGTTTCTCCCGGAGAAGGTCGAGACGTTGTTCGGCCTTGTCGAACCGTTCGATGATCCGTTCGACGAGCAGGATTCCCAGCTCGATTCTGTTGCTGTATCTCCCTTCGGTGACCTCTTTTTTGAAACTGCCCATCGCGCCGGCCAGATCGTGAGCACGAACCGCCTTCGACACGGGAATGTCGCCCAGGATGACGAACCGGTAATACAGTTGAACGCCTTTGAGGTAGTTCTCTTCATCGAGCGTCTGAAGGGCCTGAAAATAGATATTCTGGATCTTTTCGTTCCGGTCGCCCGCTGCGGAAACGGGCACACATGCGCCCAGAGCGAATCCGACGACGGCCAGGATATATACGACTCTCTTTATCATCACCGATCGGCTCCCTCGAGGTCGTGATCCTGCAGGACATCGGAAGGTGCGTGCGGAGAGACCGGAACTGGTTCGGCGCCGGCATCGTCGGGAAGCGTGGTTTCTCCTCCCGTCGATGTCTGGCCAGGCGGAACGTCGTCGACGCCGTCTCCGATCTCCAGGCCAAGCCGGGGCGTATACTCCTGGACGCCGGTTGCCTCGGAGTAGGCGAACCAGTCGGCCAGACGAGCAACGGGCGGATCGGTCACCACCGTGCCACCCGTCACTTCCATGCGCTGTCCGGCGGAAACCGCATCGGCTTTCCCGAGGACCTTTGCAGTCCCGGCCTGAACGGTCACGATCATGCGGCCGTCATCGGAGAGGAAGAAGTCGGCGGCGGACTCGCGCTCGAGATCGACCGTCGACGAGGCGGCCTGGATGCGGAGGGGGAGGATCGTCTTTCCCTGCTGAATGCAAAGTTCGCCGCGCACCAGTTCGAGGCGCAGAGAGAAGATACGCAGAGCCGAGTTCGGGCGGACGCGCAGCAGAGACCGTTCGCCGAGTCTGATGCGAGCGGTCTCATCCGCTGCGGTTGAGATGAGGGAGCCGCTGGGAATGAGCAGATCGGACCGCAGGGTCTTCCCCGAAACACGGGGCTTGCCCCCGGGAGCTTCGAGCGTACCCCCGCCGGGAAGAAGGGTCGCCATTCCCGCGACATACAGGTCACCGAATCGAACGTGCCCCGATTTCACCGTTTCCGCCGCACCTTTTCCCAGCGTTTCGGCGGCATCGAGT
This sequence comes from uncultured bacterium, assembly GCA_964389325.1. GTDB lineage: Bacteria > Muiribacteriota > Ozemobacteria > Ozemobacterales > Ozemobacteraceae > MWAR01. The sequence continues at coordinate 124,285 of CAYMEN010000002.1, forward strand.
CGGACACCCGGAAGGGCAAACACACTGGCCATCGCCAGGCACGAGACGAACAATGCTCTCGACCACCTCTCCGTGTTTCCAATCCTGTCTCTCATATCGGCCCCACTTTTTCTGATTTATTTGATTTTGTCGATAAAGGCGCTTCCCGTCGGATTCGCCGGGCGATATCCCTGAACGAGCCTCGAACTGCGTCGCAGGCGTTTGATTTCCTCCGCGAGTTCGCCCCGGGCCTCCCGGAGGCGCTTTGCGACCAACTCGTCGACGTTGACGAGAGTTGCAAGGGCCGTTCTGAAGCGCGCGGCATCTTCGAGAGCCGGCAGCGCCCCCGATTCGAGCGCTTTTACGACGTGCAGGAGCCCTGCGGCGGCGTGCTCGGGTCCCGCCGCATCGAGGGCCGAAACAAGTTCGAACTCGATGGACTGCACTTCCTGGATCACGAGGTCGCGATGATCGAGCATCTGAAGCACGCGGTCGAGGGAAAACTCGGTTTGGGCGAGCAGATCACGCCCGTCGTCGGCCAGTTCCCCATACAGGAGGGTCAGCCGTTGCAGACCCGCCTGCAGGCGTTCGCGAAGCGGAGCATCGATTTTCATGAGAGATCGGCCTCCCTTGTCACGACCGCCCGATCAACCGCCGTTTCTTGCGGAAACGAGTTTCGTCAGGCGTTCTTTCAGCGCGTCGAAGAGATTGTTCGAGAACAGGATCGTCTCCTTGTGCTGAGCTGAGACGGCTTGGCCGCGGCGATCGCAGCCGGTGAAGGTCTCGATGATGGAAACGCCGGTCCTGCCGAGTTTGTGGATGGCGAGCAGGAACTCGAACGGCCAGAAGAAGCCTCTGAAGCCTTCGGGAGCCCGCGGCATGCCCGGGTCGCCGACCATGACGAAGATCGGAAAGTCTTTCTCGTCATACGCGTTGAAAAACCAGGTGGATTCATCCCAGGCGAGGTAGGAATCCTTCTGGTTGAACGAGTAGACGCGTTTCACCCGTTCGGTGAAGTTCATGGAACCGACGATGATGTCGGAGCCGTCGGAGTGTGCGAGTTTCTGCTCGATCGTGTTGATGTTGAAGGGAACGCCACGTTTCTCAAACGCCACGGTTTCGAGCTTCAGAATGGCGTTGAATCGGTCGATGACAAGCGGCTGGCTCTTGAACCCCAGGGCCATGGCGAGCTGGCCCTGCAAGCGCTCGTATTCGACTCTGAGCTGTTCGCACACGGCCTTGAGCTGTTCGACGTGCTCAGGATCGGCGCGGAGTTTGAGCGTGGCGGCGCGAAGCTGGTTCTTGGCCTCGACGTATTCGCTCCGGGCTTTTTTCACCAGCATCTGTTCGTCAGCGACAGTGCGTTTCTTGAAACCCCGGGTCGCCGAGATGGAGGTTCCGGTTTCGCGAATGTCGCTAATGATGCCGGAGAGATTCAGGCCATCGCGGCCGGTCCGCTGTATTTCGAGCAGTTTTTCCAGCTCGCCCTGAACCATGACGGCCGTCGGATAGCGGCTCGAAGGGTCCTTTGACAGGAGTTTGAGAACGACCTGTTCGAGCTTCTGCGGGATCTCGGGAACGAGCTGGCGGGGCGGCGGGAAGTTCCATTTCGTCTGGGAAAGGAAGACTTCCATCTCCTTCTTTCCCTCGAACGGGAGGCGCCCCGTCAGTTTCTCATACATGACCACCCCGAAGGAGAACAGGTCGGAGACCTGGTCTACGGGTTTATTCATCAACTGCTCGGGACTGGCATAGATGACGGTATATAATCTTTCACCCGGCTGGTCGAAGTCGCCGGATTCGTCGAGCTTCTTGGCAATGCCGAAATCGATCAGACGCGGCGAGTATTCCGGCCCGGTCAGGATGATATTGTGCGGTTTGATGTCGCGATGGACGATTCCCTGCTTGTGGACGTATCCCAGGGCATCGAAGCATTTGATGAATAACGTCAGGTATTCTTCGATGGTCGGTATGGACTGTTTGACGCCGAGCGTCGTCGCCGAGTTGCTCCGCGGGAAGGCATCCAACGAAAGGCCCTTGACGTATTCCATCGCCAGGTAGTGGTAGTCGCCCTCCTGGCCGGCTTCGATGAACTTCACGATATTGGGGTGATTCAACCCCTTGAGGATCTGCCCCTCGAGCTTGAAACGCTCGAGGATGACGGGCTCTTCCACGCACTCTGGGGAAAGCAGCTTGATGGCGACGAGTTTTTCCGATTTCAGCTCGATGCCGATGAAGACGGACCCCATCCCCCCGCAACCGATCAGGTCGAGGAGTTTGTAGCGCGTCAGTTCGGGGGGGGCGATCATTGCCATCGTTCAGCGGTTCTCCCGGACAGGAATCGGTGGTTACTTCTTGGTCATGACGAAGTCGATGCGCTCTTGGGCGTTTTTCGCGATCTTGGAGCCCGGCTTGAGGCGGATCACTTCAGCCCACTCCTTCTGCGCTTCGGCCTGCATCCCCTTCTTGAAGTAGCTGTTGGCGAGATAGTAATGCTGGTTTTCGTTGCTGGGCTTGATTGCGAGAGCGCGCTTGTAGGTCTCGATTGCCTTGTCGGTCTCGTTGTTGCTGTAATACATGAACGCCAGCCAGTCGAGCAGGTCGACATTGTTCGGGTCGGAAACGAGCAGCTTCTCGACCTCGGCGATGCCTTCGCCGGTGCCGGACGTGTATTTCGTCAGAAGCTCCTCGTCCTCTTTCTTCATCTGGTTCTGAATGTCGTTCCCCGAAAGAACCTGCTTGAAGCGCTTCGAGGCGACGGCAGCCCTCTCGTCGTCGGCCTGGCCGGCCCCCACCATGTCACCCGGCGATGCCTTGTCTTTCGACATCAGCAGCACCAGCACGATGGCGACGAGCACCACCACCCCCACGATGATCATCAATGTTACCGCGTCCATACTTTTCCCTCCTGCAGTCAGGATGTTTTTTTTCTTCTGTCGTATCGCTTTGGCCGCCCGGAACCCCGGTCAGCCGAGTATTCCCCATTCTCCGAGCATCGATCTGAAGCGCTGCCACGAGTATCTGCCCGGATACGTTATCGGGAGTTCATCGATCAGCACGGCCACGGCCGTCGCGTTGTCCGGACCGCCGCCTTTGTAGGCCAGATCGACAAGCCGTTTCGCCGTTCCGCCAAACGGCCTGCGGGTGAGTTCCTCCCGTATGTTGTCATCAGGCACAGGCCCGTAGATGCCGTCGGAGCAGAAGAGCAGAGCATCGCCTGCGGCCAGTTCCAGGACCGTCGTATCCACGGAGATGAACTCCCGGACACCCAGCGCCCGGCTGAGGATGTGCCTCGCTGGGTGACATCGGGCCGCCACCGCGTCGAGTTTTCCCGCCCGCACCTGCTCGGCGACAAGCGTGTGATCGGCCGTTAACTGTTTCAGCTCTCCGCCGCGCAGGAGGTACACCCGGGAATCGCCGACGTGACAGAGGATCATCCGGTTGTCAGAAATGAACCCGGCCGTCAGCGTCGTTCCCATTCCTTGGCAGTCGGCATGCTTCTTGACGTATTCCCAGATCGCAAAATTGGCTTCAAGAAAGGCACTTTCCACCTCGGCCGGCCCGGCAGCGCGATCGAATCGCTGGCTTGAAAGCCACGTCTTCAATGTCGCCGTCGCAAGCCCCGATGCCACCTCGCCCGCCGCGTGGCCTCCCATGCCGTCGGCTACGGCAAACAGGCATGCGCCGGCGGATATGGCCGGCTCATGCCAGGGAGGAATCGCCAGCGAGCTGTCCTCGTTATTCTTGCGAACGAGGCCACGGTCGGTGTGGAACGAGATCTGCAATCGACAGCCTTTCTCCGGCATCTCTACTACCGGGGGCATTATAAACGTGAATACAGGGCCGGTCAAGCGGGACAGGGCGAGGACGGACGGCGGACAACCATTCCCGCAAGACGGTCAGGGAATGAAATTTTTCACGATGAGAGCGACACCACACAGGGAAACGACTCCGCCCGCGATGAGCAGCCAGAAAACGCGCGACTCGGCGTCGGCAACCAGCTCTTCCTCAGATTTCGTCGAGATGACGAACGTGACGTCGCTCTTCACCCGCTTGGCGATGGTCGGGGCCTCGCCGCCGGAATGAAGTTCGCCGAGGACGTACCCCGGCTGGCCGACCGGGAAGATGACTTCCTTGTGCTCGACGCCGAGGATGCGGTGGTTGCTGTCCAGCGGCGGCAGAGAGCTGACATACCCCGCCGTCAGTCCGCCGGTCGCGAACACCTGGCCGATCGACGAGGCCGGAGCCTGGTCGAACCTGTCGACGACGGTGATGCCGTCGATTTCGGCATCCTCCGGGCGCACCATCACGCGCCCCGTCGAATCCTGAATCCAGAAGGGGACCATTGATTTGTCAGAACGAACGACGCGGTGTTCTGTCTTCGTCTTGGCCTCCTGCTGTTTGGTCTGCTGATTGGTCTCGAAATAGGTCACCTCGATCCGTTCGCGGCTTTCGCAGGTGAACCAGACGCACTGTTTGCCCGACAGCGGGGCGACCAGCGGGGAATCGCACAGGATGTTTCCCTTCACCTCGACCGCCTTTCCCGTCGAGACGGCGCCGTCCTTCAGCTCTTGGGCCGTCGAGGTCCTGGTGCCCCTGATCTGGGCGACTTTCATCTGTTCGAGATGGCGCCAGTAAAGCAGGGCAAGACCAATGACGAGAACGAATATACCGACAGCTATCATACTTTTTCCTCCATCCTCTGACTGTGTTTTTTCAGGAAACCCGGTACCCTCCGTATCATGTACCAACCTTCCCTTTTCTGACAAGAAAAACGTGCAACGTGCACGCTATGGAAGCGCCCCGGTATTTGCCCAGCCCGTGCTACCATGGAGCCCGGAGGAAAACACCATGGGCATTCCGTCACGTCTGCTTCGTGTGGTCAGATCGTATGTCAACGCCTGGCTCGGCCGTTCGCTCCGCGACTTCGAAAGCGGGAATGTTCCCTGGCCGGACGAAGAAGAGGATGCAACCCATGCTTCAGCCGGCCATCCCCGCCCGGGCCGTCCCCTCGACGCCCGCCTTCAGCGCTGTTACAGCCGTCTCGAAATCCCGGTCGGTTCGGACCTCGCGACCGTCCGACGGGCCTGGAAGGAGATGATGATGCGGTACCACCCCGACCGGTATGGGAACGAGCCGGAGAAAATCGAAACCGCCACCCGGCTCTGCCAGGAGCTCACCGAGGCATATCTTGAACTCTCGCGTTATCTGAAGGAAACCGCCCCTGAAGGGCTATAGATTCCTGTGAAATGCCCCGTCCGCCCTGAACCTGTCGAAAAGCGAGAACTTTTCGTGCTTCGACAGGTTCAGGGCAGATGGGAACGCGAAATTTGTTTTGTCTTGTTCCCGATCCGCCCCGGTGGCGCTCCGAAGGGGTGTGTGATATCATCGTGTTTCATAACAGCCTGTGGATAAATCCGGTTCCGGCCATCTTGAGGTATCGAAGGGTGATCGAAAGCTCATGAACAGGCTTGTTCGTGGTTCGATACCTCACCACGAACGGGAATCGTGCGTTTATCCACAGGCTGACAAGTGTCCCGGCGGCAGCCGGGCAGTGTTACATATAATATATATGGAAAGGAACATTTCCGATGGGAACCGACGCCCCGGACGTCTGGAAATCGGGTGCTCTCGTCGAGCATTACAACACGCTGTTCCCCTTCGACGAGAAGGAAATCCTCGAGTATCTCGCGCCCCTCGAACTCGGTCCCGATGACGTTTTCGTCGATTTCGGCTGCGGAAACGGCGCTGCGTTGTCGGTCGCGGCAAAGCTGTGCCGGCGCGCCGTCGGCGTCGACATCGCCCGCCAGCAGCTCGACATCGCACGAAAGCGACTCGAGACGCATTCGAACGTCAGACTCCTGGAACAGCCCTTTCTGGCCTGCCGTCTCGAAGACGAAACCTTCACTCGCGGCTCATCACGAAAGGCGCTCCACCACCTGACGGATCCCGAGAAGATCGATTTTTTCGCCCTGATCGGGAAGCGGTTCGTGCCGGGAGCGAGATTCGTCATCGAAGACGCGGTATTCGATTTTCCCCGAAGCACTCTCGAGGAGAACATGCCGCTGGTGCTCGCCGACGCGGAACGGTGGTACGGAGAGCGGTGGCCCAAGGTCCAAAAGGACGTTCTGATCACTCTCAGAGAAGAATTTGCGACCGGCATCGATGCCTGGGAAAAGGCATTGCACGCCGGCGGTTTCCGCATCGCGGAAAGACGCCGCAGAACCTGTTTTCTCAGTCATCTGACGGCGATCAAGGAAGGATAAGGGAAAAGGAATGACGGATACGGAAAAGATCGCGCTGTTCACCCCCGGCTGTCTCGGCACCTGCTGGTATGGCAAGTATCACTATCTCGAGCCCTGGGCGGGCTGCGAGCACGACTGCGACTACTGCTACGCGCGGTATCGCTCCGCCGTGACCACGAAGCTCGGCGAACTCGGCACGAGTTTCGACAAGCCCCTTCCCCTCGCGGAGCCTGGGACGCTTCTCCAGGAGATCAGGTCCAGACTTGCCCAAGGCGATATCAAGATTCTGAAGCTGTCGCGCTATACCGATCTGTTCACGCCGCGTCACGTGGCCTCGGGCCTGGCGGCCAGGGTTCTCGAGACTCTTGCCGGTTCCCCGATCGACCGGGCGATCATCACGACCAAGGGTCTGCCCGATGCGGCTTGCATCGAGATCATGGGAGCGCACAAGGAGAAGTTCTCGTACAACCCGGTGTTCAAGCCGGCAGCTCCCGTGACGCTCGAACAGCACATCGCCCCGCTCGCGGACCGGCTTCGCGCCGCGACGCAGATTCAAAGTCTCGGCGTGCGCGTCACGGTGCACATCGACCCGATCGTGCCCGGCCTCGAGGATGACGAGAAAGCCGTGCGGGAACTGCTGAACACGCTGATGGCGAACGGCCTCAAACGGGTGATGTTTTCCACCCTTCTCCTGACGGCCCCGATGGTCGAGGACATGCGGAAGCGCATCGGAAGTGAGTATACCGCGCGCATCCTGTCACATTTCGCCGTCGACGCGTCCCGCCAGCTCCTGCCGAAACAGGGGGAAACGACCTACATCGAGCTGAAACCCGAGGCGAAGCAGCGGATCGTGGACCTGTATTCGCGCCTGCTGCGGGAGCTGGGCTTCGATTTCGTCCTGTGCGGGCTGAAGAGCGCCAGCAAAGGGCTTCGGATCGACCGCGCAACATGCCCGGTCTGCGATGGGACATTCTATGCCTAAACTTTGGTTCGCGAATATCGAAGAAGTGTTCGGAGAGTCGTTTCAGGCCGACGCCGGTGATCTGATGTCGAAAGTCAGCGTCTGGACGCCGAGGTTCCTATTCCATGCGGCGCCGGGCGATGCGGTCATCGTCGGCAACGAGGTCGACCCCCTGTTCGTCGCCTACGCCGCCGCCGTCAGCGGTTTCAGATCGACGCTGCCGGTTCTGTTTCCCTCGGTCACCCCACGGCCGTTCCTCCTGGCCGACGCGTTCATGGCCGATGCCACGCTGGTCGAGAAGGCGCGCGACCTGTGCCGGAGCGGCGACTGGATGCTGGAGCCGTATATCCAAACGGCGAACACGCTTCGCGTCGCCGCCGCGATCGGCGTTCCGGCGAATCCGACGCACGATGTGCTGATCGAAGAGGGGCTGTCGCACCAGCTCAATGACAAGCTCGAATGCAAGCGCATCGCGAGCCACCTCGGCATCGAGACCGTTCCCGGCGTTGTCGCCGACGATGCAGCCGGGCTTCGGAAGGCGATCAGAAGCGCCTCCCAGTTTCATGTCGGCGAACTCATGCTTCGCAACGTGCAGAGTGCAGGCGGGGTCGGCAACCTGAGCGGAACCCCTGCCGACCTTCTTTCTCGGCTCGAGAGCTGGTATACCGGCGGAAGCATTCTGGTCGAGCCGCGGCTCGACCTCGTGAGCACGCTCGGTTCGCTGGTCGACATCGAGCGGCATGGCCCCGAATTCGTCGGAATCGACGAGCAGATCCTCGAAAACGGGGGGTGGGTCGGCTTCTCGTATCCCTTCACCGATCCGGATATCGCGGACCAGGTGCGCGCGGAGAGCCTGGCGTTCGGCCGGGCCGCCTACCAGCTAGGCGCTCGCGGGTATCTCAACCTCGACTGGGGCGTCGTTCGCAACGCCGACGGCGTGAGACGCGCCGTGCTGATCGAGTCGAACTTCAGACACAATGGCTTTTCGCACCTAATCGACCTGGGAACACGGCTCACAGGCCTTTCCCGCGGCACCCTCCATGTCCGGTTCCTCGCAACGCTCCCCGTGCGCGACGAGTGCGCGACGTTCGCCGGGCTTCATGCGGCCTTGTCGGGCAGGCTGTCGAAGCGGTCGGCATCGCTGCTGATCGGCCCCTCGAGCCCCGACACGGGAGCGGTCATCGTTCTGCCCCCCGACGGCGGAAAAGCGGGCATCGCCGTGTTCGCGGCCGACCCACGCGAGGTCGATGCCCTCGATCTCGAGGTGAAGGAACGAGTTTCGTGAAGAACCACCTCGTCGTCGTCTCGTCGTTCCTGCTGATCTTCGGCTTTTCGACGGTCGACAGCGCGATCTCCCCGATGGTCGCCGAGCTCTCGAGGCACTTCGGGGTCGTGATGAACCGGGTCCTGCTGCTGATCTCCTGGGCGACATTCGGCACCGTGACCGGTGTCCTGCTCGGGCCGGCCCTGACGACCCGGTTCCGGGTGCCGACCCTGCTCGCGACGGCGACCTGCGGTCTGCTGGCCGGCCTGGTCGTCTTCCTCTCGACGAACTCGCTGATGCTCGCGCAGATCGCGCGGCTCGTGTTCGGTCTCTCGTCGGGCACCATCGCGGCCTGCATGTGGTGGATCACCTTCTACGGGGTGCCGAAGAGCCACTACCAGGCGATGATGGCCGTGCTGATGTCGGCGCGGCCTCTGGCGACGGCCCTCGGCGTGCCGCTGGTCGGAATGCTCACGGCCCATGCCGTTTCCAGCCGGTCCGTTCTGCCCGCCGAGGCGACGTCGGGCACGGCGGCCCCCGCCCTCTCGTGGCAGTATTCCTTCTGGCTGTTCGGCGCGATCATGGCCGTTGCCGGGGTTGCCCTCGCCCTGTCGCTCCGTTCCAGCGATGGCGAGGAGAAGAAACCGCTCTCGTTCGGCGGCATGCTCATGGATTACATCAAGGCGTTCAGCATCCCGAAAGCCGCCGAGTATTATATCGGCTTCACAATAAATAGAATGTGCTATTTCGGCTTCTACTGCGTCGCCGGCATCTGGTTCATCACCCATTACGGGCTCGATCTGTCGAGCATCAGCAAGGCGCTGTTCGCGATCGGTCTCGGGGAAGCGGTGATCAACTTCATCGTGCCCGCCATCCGGAACCGGCTCGGCCATGCGCTGACCTTCACCGGCAGCCTGGTGGTTTCCGGGGTGATTTTCCCCGTCTTCATCTCCGGCAGCCTGCCCTACGGCGCGGCGCTGTTCCTCATCACGCTGTTCATGATCCTCGACCGCATCTACTGCATGGCGATGGTCATCACGCTGCCCGAAATGTTTCCGCAGGCCCAGAACAAGACGGTGTTCGGCAGTCTCAATACGCTGACCGCCTGGGCCGGCCTCACGGCGATCGCCTGGCTGCAGGGGGCTTTCCTCGATCTGATCGGCCTGGCGGCGGTCCAGTATCTGCTGATCGCCTGCTATATCGTCGGGTCCCTGATGCTGTATCGGGTCCAGGCCCACACCGTCCTGGCGGCCGCGGCGACTCCGGCACCTGAAGCGGAACATGCGTAACGCGCACGGCGCCGAACGTATTCTCACGATCGGCCCCGCATCGTCCTCTCCCGACATGGTGGCCGCTCTTGGCCGCGTCGCGACACGGTTCAGACTGAACACCTCGCATATGTCGGGCGACCGGCTCAGGGAAAGCCTTTCCGGAATCGAGCGTGTGTTCCACGACATCGGGCGTGTCCTGTCGGTCGTTCTCGACTTGCAGGGGGCCAAGGTCCGCATCGGCCGGTATCCCAATGTCAGCAGCGTTCCGGCAGCCGTCGAACTGAGATTTGCCGAAGCATCCGACTCGCCGGCTGTGATTCCCGTCCCGCATGCGAGCGTGTTTGAAAAGACCACCGTCGGCGACCTGGTCCACCTGAACGACCGCAAAGTCATTCTGCGCATCACCGACCGGAACGGCCCCGACTCCTTCGAAGCCGAGTGCATCCGGTCCGGCCCGCTGAGTTCGAACAAGGGCTTCAACTGCGAGAACCGCGCCTACGAACTCGTGCGGCTTTCCCCGCGTGACGCCGAGGCGATCCGCATCGGAAACGAGTTTCCCTTCGTGGAATACGCGGTTTCATTCGTTCTCGACGGAAGCGAAGCCGGGCTGTTCAGGCCCCTCACCGGAAACCGGCGGCTGATCGCGAAGATCGAGCGTCCCGCGGCCATTGATCGTCTCACGGCCATCGACGCCCTGTTCGACGAGACATGGCTCTGCCGGGGCGACCTCGGCGCCGAAGCCGACCTGCGCGGCCTGGGCGCGCTTCAGGCGAGATACGTGGCCGCCTTTCCCGCGTTGCGCCGGCCGAAAATCCTCGCCGGCGAGGTGCTCGGCTCGATGACCGCCGCGCCCCTTCCCTCTCGCAGCGAGATCGTGCACCTCCACGACATCCTCACCGCCGGTTTCGACGGCATCGTCCTCTCCGACGAAACCGCCTCCGGCTCTCACCTCTCCGACGTCATATCATTCCTCGGATATTTTTTCCGCCTTCCCGCATGATTCTCCCCAAAATGGCGTAGGGGCGGGTTTGAAACCCGCCCCTACGCTTGCATATTTATATTGTAGCGGCTATTTTTCCATTTCGAGCATGGTGAGGGCGAACACCTTGGCGTCGCCGATCAGGTTGTCGAGGATGCAGTATTCGTTCGGCATATGGGCCGTTTCGTCCTGCTTCGAGTAAACGACGGCGGGCAGGTTCATCTTGCGGAACACCGCCGCGACCGTGCCGCCGCCGATTCCCTTCGGCTTCGGTTTCGCGCCTTTGTAGACTTTCTTGACGGACTTGACCATGGCGCCGACAATCGCCGCGTCGACCGGGGTCGGCGGGGCCGCCTCGGCGCGCTGAAGGTCTTCGAAGCTGATCTTCACGTCAAACTTCTTCTCGATTTCGGCCGCGAGGCGCTTGATCTCAGCCTCGACCTGGGTCAGGGGATACTGGGGCAGCACGCGGGAATCGAGGTAGAACACATCGTCGCCGGGCAGGGTGTTGACGTTGGGCACGTTGGCTTCCTTCTTGGTCGGCTCGAAGGTGCTCATGGGCGGATCGAACAGCTTGTCCTTGGCTTTGAACGTCTTATACAGACTGCCGAGCTTCACGACGAACTCACTCGCCGCGCGGAACGCGTTGCGGCCGAGGTGCGGCATCGAAGCGTGGCACTGCTTGCCCTGGGTGCGAATCTTCTGCCACCAGATGGACTTTTCGGCGATCTCAACGAGCGAGGCGTCGGCGGCGCCGCCGTCGGGGACGATGAACATGTCGTCCTTTCCGAACACGTCGGGGTGCTTCTCGGCCATGTAGTGGGCGCCGTATTCACTGCCGGTTTCTTCGTCGGCATTGAATAGCAGGGCGACGTCGAACGGCATGCGCACACCGCACTCCATGAGGGCGCGCACACACAGCAGGCTGGCAACGAGGCCCTGGTGGTTATCTTCGGTGCCGCGGCCGTACAGCTTGTTGCCGTCGATGTGAAGCTGGTAGGGATCGGTGTTCCAGAGCGACCGCTCGCCGGGCGGGACGACGTCGAGGTGGGTCATGATCCAGAACGTCCGGTCGGATTTCGTGCCCTTGTAGCGAGCGACGATGTTCGGCCGCACGCCGCCCTTCGCCTTCGCATGGGGGGCGTCGTAGCGCTTGATCTCGTCGAATTTCAGCTTCGCGAGTTCGCCCTGGAGCCATTCGGCCTTGGCCAGCTCGCCTTCGCCGCCGTTCTCGGGACAAACGGCCGGATGCGCGACCAGGCCGCGCTGGAGGTGGATCGCATACTCGGAATAGGTGGAGATCTTCTCGAGGATCTGCTTGTCAACGGACATGCTCTGCTCCTTCAGAAGGGAATGTTGTCGGGAGTATACACCTTTTCACGGCATATCACCCGTTCGTGACGAAATTTCCCTTTTTCATTCTGCTTGCGGCCCAGGCACCAGCGATACCGAGGAACACCGTAAAGAGGGCGTGATATGCCCAGGGCTGCTGGAATCGCAGCCGGACCGCACGGGTTCCGGCGGGGAGGGGAACGGCGAGTCCAAACCGCTCCCCCCGATCAAGGGGTGAAACGGGCCGGTCGTCGAGGTAGAGGCGCCAGCCGATCCAGGGAGTCACGGGCACGAACAGCACGGCTTCTGCCGGAAGCGCGCCGCCGGCCGGAAGCACGGCCGTTGCCTCCTGGTTCCGCCACCTCAGGTCGACGGGCACGAGAGCGGACGGCATCGGCGGCCTGCCGGCATCGAGTTCCCTCAGTCCGGATCGGCTCATGACGGCGGCTCCCGGCGTGGGGCCGGCGTCGTACAATCTTACCGTCCAGCTCCCGACGGGCGAGGTTCTCGTCCCAATTTCCTTCCATCCGTATGCCGCTCTATCTATCGTTGATAGTATATATCTTACGGCGGACAATGTTCTCAGCGTCTCGACCTCGGCCGTTCCGGAGGCAGCATCGAGCCTCGTCGTCCATTGTACGAGCGAGTCGTGGATGAACGGTGGGTTATAGACATCAAACTGATATATCCCGAAGCGGGAAAACATATTTGGGTATCCGACGCTGACGCTCCACTTGAGATGTTCGTCACCCTGCGATCGGTTCCGGTGCTCCTTGTCGAGATACCGATCGGCATAGTCTTTCTGAATGCGCAGTCTGCCGGAATTTCCGTCGATACTCTCCGTGATTCGCGACGGCAACGGCGTAGCATCGGTGATCGGCAGGACCATCGGCAGGAAAAGGAACACGTCGATGAGCGCGACCGCGAGCAAACCGGTGGCGGCAACCCGGAGCCGGGATGACTCCCAGGCGAGAAACGCCGTAACGCCGGCGATCAGCCAGCCGACCCAGCCCACATCGAACGACTGGTTCCAGTAGGTCGATGCCGCATCTTCGCTCGCCAATCCTGACATACGAAAATGGACGGCAACCGCGACCGCGACGAAGATGCCGAACCAGAGCCACACCCTTGCGGGCGTCCGAGGCGCCCTGACTCGTGCCGGGTCATCCAGCATCTGCCAGCCGACCGGCCAGGCGAACAACAGGGCCCAGACGAACAGTTGAATGAAGGTCGCAGGATGATGGATGGCCTGGTTCAGGGTGACCGAGAGTTTTCCGAGCCATCCCAGGCCGAACGCCATCACCAGGCCGCCGGCCCCCATCAGCACCACGGCGGCCCGTTCCCTCGTCGGGCGGCACGCCGCATAGATTCCCAGAATAAGGGGAACGACGCCGAAATAGCAGAAAAGACTCCATGCGACGTCCGACTCGACGGGAAAGGAGCTGATGCGCCCGTCGGCATGAATGAATTCGTATGGAGCGATCCCGCGTGGCATCAGAAAAAACGACAGGTGCCACGGCTCGAACCCGGTGACGGGGGACATCCGCTCGCCCGTCAGGCCATGGGGCTTCGCGTCTCCGGACAATGCAAAGTAGCCCATCCAGCAGGGTGCCGTCACGACCGGCAGCAGCAGTGCCATCAGCAGGAATCGACGGCGCTCCGGCCGTGGGACGAGAAGCATTCCGGCCCCGGCAATGACCGGAGTCATTGCCCAGAGATAGGCGTAGCCGGAATACATCATCATCGAGAGACAGAGCAGCCACCAGCCGGACGCGCCGGTCATCGCCGCGAGCAGACTCCACGGCACCCAGGCGACTCCGGCCAGGGTCGGAAGCCACTCGATCTGAACGAGATTGCACTGGGCCGAAACGCCGACGATGCCCGCACAGATGGAACCGGCCGCGTTTACCCCACGGAACCGCGCCAGCAGGGTGAAACCCATTCCCAGGAAAAGGAGGTGGACAAACTGTTGCAGTTTGAACGCAGCTTCCTCCGGAAGAAGAGCGAAAACCCAGGCCGGTGGGTACATCGCCTGGGCCTGCGGGTCAGCGAGGAACGGCATGCCGCAGCCCCGACGGGGGTGCAGCCAGGGGATGAACCCTTCACGGAGAGATTCTCCGAGATACTGCAGGTTCGGAAGCCCCATCAGGTTCGAATCGCGGAAGATGATGCGAGCCTCGGGGCGCCACAACTCATGGCCGATCAGACCAATCCAGAGGCCGATCACCAGAACTGAAATGAGGCAAAATGCCCAGCCGGACTGCCGGTCCCCGAGCAAGGTGGAGCTTTCTGTTCCCTGCTGGAGAGTCGGCATTCTATTAACTACTCTCTATTATTTCCCGTGATGGCGTTCCACAGGTGCTTCCAGATAGCGACGCATACACCGGTTCTTGAGGGCGTTCGCCGGTGCGTCCTGTACGCCGCCTTTTTTGAACGGGATGTCCAGAATCATCCGCGGCGTGCGAAGGGGGGTCAGGATCTCGATGAGACGCGAGCCGCCGCGCTGTTTCGTGATCGTGAGCAGATGCCGGTCGGCGAGGTGCTCCAGGGTCTCCTCGACAGTCCCGATCGGGTATCCGGTGCGCTCCGAGAGATCTTCGGTATCGAGGGGGATGCGCCGATCCTCCTCGTCTTCCTTCTCGAAGTCGATCTCGACCAGTTTTTTCAGCAGAGGCCAAGCCTCGGGCCCAATCTCGTCGTTGAGCTGTTTCGGAAGCCCGGAATACTCGAGCCACTTCGGCGACTTGATGCACATCTTCGGACCGTCGGAAACGACGGCGGGGGCCGGGCGTGCAGGTCGGAGCATGTTCGACAGTTCCGTCTGGCTGATGCGCCAGTCGCTTCCCACCTTCACCCCGTTCACACGCCCGCCGCGAAGCCAGCGTCGAAGGACTTCCGGATTGACATGGAGAATGTCGGAAGCCTCCTTGAGAGTCAACAGCTTCTGCGGGTCACCCATGACCTCCTCCTTGCACCACGAGCATGCCCGGATTCTACCACATTTTCTCCCTGCGCTCATGATTTCATCGAAACCGAGAGGTTTTGCATACGATCGTTCATAATATTATTGAGTAGTCGCAATGGTCCTTGACTTTACTACTTTACGGCACCTATCATGCCAAGAGAAACATAAGCAAGGATCGAGGAACATCTGTCCGACGGAACGTGCGAGACGGAAATCACTCCTGGTGGGAGAAGCACATGAAACGAGTGCTCGATGCGGTGAAAGCGACGATTCCGGCCGGTCGGTTCGACGTGAAGGTCAGGAAGGTCGCCATTTACGCGTTCATGACCCTCGTGAGAACAGATCAGCAAGGCATGAGCATGACCCTTCTCGACGACCGCATCTACAGGGGCAACAGCCACGCGCCGGTCCGCCACATGGGATCGGTGGAGCGTCTCTCGCTTGCCGAGCTGATTTCCTGGACCGACTCGGTGATGCCGCTGGAGCGGTCGGTCGGCATGGCGGCGCTCAATGCCGCGCTTCTGCCGCCGACGCGGCCCTGCGTGGATGGAAACGCGCTCGAGCTGATGGCGGAGCTGGTCCGCGGCAAGCGCGCGGTCGTGGTCGGCCACTTCCCTTCGATGGAGCCGATCAGGGAAGCGGCATCGGCCTTTCACGTTCTCGAGAAGCGGCCCATGCCCGGCGACCTGCCGGCCGAAGCCGCTCCGCAGGTGATCCCCGATGCCGATGTCGTGGCGATGACCGGCGTCACCTGTCTGAATGACACGGTCGACGGTCTCCTGCGGCTCAAAAAGCCTGGCTCCATCTGGATCATGCTCGGGCCCACCGTTCCGCTCAGCCCGGCGCTGTTCGAATTCGGCGTGGACATCATCGGCGGCGCCTGGTCCGACGAGCCAGATACCGTCGAAGCAATGGTGTCGCAGGGAGGAACCGCCAGGCGCATTCCGGGCCTGAGGCCGGTTCTCATGCCGCGCGACATGAGCCTCGTCGGCAACCGCCCCGTGCTTTCTCCCCCACTGCCCATCAAGATTTGATTGAAAAAGAAAGTCTGTTATATATGCATCACTCTGGAAGCAATCCCCCAGCCAGTCCGGCATACAGCGACTGGAATCAGCATGATGCCGCTCGTTTCAAGAGCATGGCGGACACCGTATTCCGTCCGCTGTACCGGTGGTTGGTCGTCGATATCGAGGCTGCCCTGGAGCGCCCCCTGAAAGGTCTTCGAGTCCTCGATATCGGCGGCGGCCCGGGCCATATGGCGATCGAGTTTCTGAGAGCCGGCGTCGAACGCATCATCGAGGTCGATCTGTCGAAGACCATGATCGATCTGGCCGTCGAAACGATCACCAGCCTCGACCCCGAACGGGCGTCCTGCTTCTCGGGCCTGGTCGGCGAGGCCGCGGCGCTTCCGGTGGAGACCGGCAGCATCGATCTCGTGTTCAGCCGCGGCTCGATCCAGTTCTGGCCGGATCTCGCGGGGGCGTTCGATGAAATTGTTCGTGTGGTATCGTATGGAGGTTCGGCATATCTGGGACGGGGCTACGGCCTGAGAACGCCGCCCGAGCTGGTTGCCGAAATCACGAGGCGCCGCGCCGAGCGGGAAACGAAGGCCGGAGGGCCGTCGCAGATCCCCCAGATGGACAGGGACGCGATGCTCCGGCTCGCCCGCGAGCGCGGCGGAGACGCCGTGTTTCTCGGCCCTCCCCCCGGCTCCTGGCTTCACTGGCGTCCGGCGAAATGACCGCCTGACAGACTCGTTCCGGAGAAGACACAATGACGGACGCGATCATGCAGTTCCTGCGCAACGGCGGCCCCATCATGGTTCCCCTCACCCTGGTCGGGATCGTGATCGGTTTCATCGGCATTTCGCGCATCGCCTGGATTTTCCGCTGGCAGTACACGGCGGACCGATTCGCCTGCACCGGCGCGCCCTACTGGGTCGAACGAGCGCTTCGGATGGCCAAACAGCGTCAAGGCCTGCCCGGCATCGGCCTGACCGAGTCGATCGAGCTCGTGCTCGCCCGCCTGGAGGACTGCCTCACCAGGCGCGTGCCCACCCTTCGTTTTCTTGCCCAGATCAGCACCATGCTCGGGTTTCTCGGCACCGTGACCGGCATGGTCGGAACGCTGCACATCATCTCCATGCGACCGGTCGTGGTACCGTCCGAGCTTGCGAGCGGCCTGTTCGAAGCTCTGTACACGACGATTTATGGTCTCGTTCTGGGGCTCATGGCAAGCGGGTTCGCCCAGACGATCGAAAGCCTGGCCCGGAGCAAGCTGCGTGAACTCGAACGCCGCCTGTTCGAGACGCTCGATGCTCCCCACCCCGACATCCCGGCCGCGCCCCACGGCGGGGAAACCCGCTGATGGCCTTCCGAAGATCGCTCTCGAAGGACGGTGTTTCGTTCGACATGACGCCGGCCTCGGATATCATCTTCACGCTTCTGCTGTTTTTCATTCTGACGCAACAGGCGCTGCCCCTGATGAAGATCGAACTGCCGGTCGTCGGTACATTGCAGGCGCCTGACCAGGCGCAACCGGTCTGCGTCGAGCTCACGGCGTCCGGCAGCATCATCTGGAGCGGCACGCCGCTGCCCCAGAAAGACTGGGAATCGGCCCTGGCAAGCTGTGTCAGACAACTTCCGGCCTCGTCCTCCATCGTCATCCAGGTCGACCGAACGGCTCCGGCAGGCACGGCGATCGAGCTGATCGACCGTTTCCAGGCCGCAGGCATCACGAGAGTCGCCTTCGTGGGGCGCACTCCCGACGATTCAGACTCTCATGAACGACCATGACGCAGTGCGATACAACATTCTATTCACACGACAATTGTTCCAGCGGGTTCGCCCTGATTGCATCCTTGCTCCTCCAGGGAGTCCTGCTGTCCCTTCTTGGAAGCTGGTGCGACTGGCTGCCCTCTCTCCAACAACCTGAGAAGCTACCGACCTACGTGCTCCTCGAGACCAGGCTTCCCCCCAGAAAACCAGCGTCCGAAGAACATTCGTCGATTTCCTCGAGCATGAGTGCAGCAGCGGAAAAGGCAGCCCGCACGCAACGTTATATAGACGACATTATTCATTCCCTGCCCGAGCAGTCCAGGCCCAAGCCCCCCAGGAAGCCTTCTCCCCCACCGAAGCCCAGGTCTCGGAAGCCCGTTTCCAGGGTCATTCCCCAGCCTGTCCGACGAACCGCGCCTCTCCCCGTTCCCCTCATCGGAAAACCCGTCGAACCGCTCCCTGATCCGAGCCGGAATGATGCGCCGCGTTCCGACCTGCGCGACACGATGCGTCGACGCAACCCCGGAAAACCCGCTCAGGCCGGCCCACCCGATGCGTCATCGCAGGACGGCGCAACGCATGCGTCTCCCGCCGTATCGAGACCCGCCCCGGGCAACGAAATAGCCACCTATCTGCAGCTTGTCAGACGCCGTCTCGAGGATGCAAAAACCTATCCCGCCAACGCCCGCCGACGCGGCCAGAGCGGGATCGTCATCCTCCGGTTCCGCATCGACGCCGGCGGCTCGGTATCCGGCCAGGAAACGGCCGGAACGGCTCCGACAGAGCTGCATACTGCCGCGCTCGCCCTGCTCCGCAACCGCCGCTTTCCCGCCCCCCCGATGGGCTGGAACACGAATGCGCTCCTGGAAATTCCGATCAGGTATTCGCTCCGCGACTCCGGTTTCCGATAAGCACGCGACCTCGCCCGAACCGAGAGCGATTCCATACGGCGCGGCAATCCACCCATGTCCAACGGTGCAGATTGAGCCACACATTTGCGTAGTCGTTATAAATCTTATTTAGTAGCATTACTTCTTGACTTAACATGCAACGTACAATACATTTCCACTACATATCACTATTTTGGAGGAATGTATGATGCGTTTCTTTCATTGTGTTGCCGCAGGGCTGCTGATGGCTGCATCCATCAGCATGCTCGTCGGATGCGGGCCGTCCCGCGACCAGTCGGTGGCTGCGCCGACCCTGGGCGCCATACAGGTGAGCGGCATCACCGCCACCGGTTCCGATACGATGGTCTTCACCGGAAAATACCAGGTGCGCCTATCCAACGCGACCACCGGCGCCGGCGCGACCTCGAACTCAGCGACGCCGGCAGGCAACGTGCTGACAGCGACGACCGTCACCCTTTCCGACGTGGCGCCCGGCCAGTTTCTCATAGACATCGTTTCGAACAGCGATCAGAACGGCGTCGCAACGACCTCGATCTCGGCCTTCATCTTCAAGAAATACATCGTGGCAAGCTTCGGGAACGGGGAAACGGTTTCGGTTCCCGTCACCATCGATGCCACGGACACGGCGAAGGCGTATGCCTACGCGAGCTGGCCGAAAGCGAAAAGCAAGACCATCACCCAGTTCACGCCGAACACGGCCAGCCTTTCGGCCCTGGTGGCGACGATGACCGTTCATCTGAAAAAATCCTCCGGGAAGGTTTCGAGCGCCTTCAAATGGACGCCGGCCATTGCCAGCCTGGCACTGAATCTGGGAAAGGTGACGCCATGAAACAGACACTCGCAGCTTTCACCCGTTCTCATCGCAGTTCCTGCAACCGCTACTGGCTGCTCCTTGCATTGGTCGGCATTCTGCTGGCGGGAGCAACGCCCGGATATACCCAGGACACCGCCGCCTCTTCCCCGGCAACCACGTATGCCGTCATCGAGGAAGGACCGGCTTCCGTCACCGCCCTGGCACCCATCGAGGTCTCTGGAGAGCGCCCGTACGAACCGCTGAAAGATGCCCTGGTGACGCCGGCCAACGATGAACCCTTCACCGTCCACCTCGATCGGAGCGACATCGAGCGGCGCAAGCCGGCCAATGCGGCCGAGGCCCTGCGCTATGTCAGTCCGAACCTGGTCTACACCCGGCAAAACCGGAAATACCGGAACTTCTACGACTTCCGCGGCGAGCGAGTGTCGCTGGCGGTCGACGGTACACCTGTTCAGGACGGCAACTCCAACGGGTCGATGCGCGGCGACGACCGCATTCTCGACATGATGAGCACCGATCAGATCGAATCGATCGATCTCATCAAGGATTCCAGCGCCATGATCTACGGCACCCTGCGGGGTGGCCTGGTCCACATCCGCACCCGGAAGCCCGGTCCGGGCGAGCACGGCTGGATGTCGCTCGGCTACGGGACCTACGGCACCAAGGAACTGAGACTCAACTTCTCGAACACATGGACCGACCGTTCGGCCTTCATCATGTCGGCGAGCAACTACTCGACCGACGGCCCCAGGGGCAAGAATGCCGATTCCCAGTTTCAGAACCTCTCTCTGAAATGGTTCCAGGATTTTTCCGACAAGGACAAGCTCGAGCTGAACCTGCGGCGCGACACCGGCGGCTTCGGCATTCCGATCGACGAAAACGTGCGCGACCAGGTGCCCGACAAGTATTTCTACCAGACCTGGGCGCTCGTGAAGAGTGATGAATATGGGTGGCGATATGACCCGTGGACCAATACCCTGTTCGATCTGAAATACGATCATTCCTGGAATGAGAACCAGAACACCGAACTTCAGCTCTCGAGCCTCAATGTCACCAACGATTTCTACAACCCCCGCGGCGAATCGTCGTATCCGGCGGCACTCCGGACCGGACACACCAGCCCCCACCACGTGATCGAGAACACCACGTCATACGGACTTCGGCACACCTCGAAATGGGACCACGACATCATCACCCGCGTCGGGTACCTCTACGACCACTGGCACAACCCGACCGGCAAACTCTACTGGGAAAACCGCGACAACGAGGATGAGAAGTATTCCTATTACCTCCAGGGCGAGATCCCGTTCGGCGGCGACAAATGGCTGCTCGATGCCGGCTACCGCCGCGACCGCCGCTATATGATCCGCGAAGACCGGTTCCGCGCCACGGGCATGCCGGTCGTGCTCAAGGACACGTGGGAAGACCCGCGCAACAATTTCTCGACCGGTCTCGCCTATACCCCGACACGCCACGACACGGTTGCCCTGCGCTATGGGCTGATCGACGTTTCCCCGGTCGACCGGTATGCCACGGCCGACGGCTCTGATCTGACCAACGAGAAGGACAAGCTCGTCAATCTCGGCTACGAGCATGTATTCGAGCATTGCCGGAACACCAGCATCGGCCTGAATTTCTTTACCAACGACAAGCAGGACGCCCTGATCGACAACGGCACGCTGCTGCAAGCCGATGGTACCTACATGCGCATCTTCAAGAATCAGACGACAAAGGTCAACGGCTCCGAGATCAATCTGAAAGCGGGCATCGGTGAGCGGCTCGACCTGCGTCTCGGTGTCGGACAGATGACCTACAAGCCGGACGATGTAGCCAGGCCCCGTCTCAATTACAACGTTTCGCTGCTCTACACCGGCCCCGGAAATTTTGAGGCTGAGCTCTACGGGTTGTACATGGGCGAAACCCAGACCTCGACGAATGTGACCACGGGAACGAATCTTGCCGGGAAGCCCGTCAACACGAAGTTTCCGTATCAGAACGGCGATTACACCGACCTCAACCTCGTCCTGCGAAAGCGCTTCATGGGCCGCTCCGGCTTTGGGAGAACGGTGACGCTGGCGGTGAAGAATCTGCTCGACGACCGCTACGAGACCACATCGGCAAGCAACCTGTTCGCACCGGTGTATGGCCGAACGGTTCAGGTGAACTTCGACTTCGACTTCTGAACGAATCCGCCGAACGTGAAGCGGTCGCCCGGGGGACCTTCCCGGGCGACCGTTTTCATATTGATTTTATCGTTATCGGTTTATTTCAGGCAAAGGGTTCACCGCCGAGGCACAGAGGCGCAGAGAAAAGTATTCGTTCTTCTATTTTCGCCTCGTTATGTGTTCAAATCTGGTTCACATTGTTGCGACGCAGGGGCGGCAAGGCCATCAACCGCCCCTACGGCCCATGTGCGGGGAGCATAACGAAAACCGGAGTGTCTTATTTACGCCCCGCTGCTTTGCTCTCGACGGCGGGGGGATACGGACGGTATTCAGACCCGAACACTTCCTTGTAGAAGGCGTTTCGCTCGACGTCGAGATCGATGTCGGCGAATTCGGCCGGGTGGAAGGTTTTCGCGAGCCAGAGGAGCCCCAGCGGGGAAAAGGTGTTCATGCTCCAGTTCGTGACCCACGAGCCAGGGTCGTCCTGCGGAGTTTTATAGACGTGATTATTCTTCACCGCATTCAGATTCTTCCACCAGCTTATCGTTTCGAGGATATTCGTCTGCGTATCGTCGATGACGATATCCGGATCGAACTTGAACAGCAGCTCGGCGTTCGCGTTCAGGTCTTCCGAATTTTCTCCGGGCATGATGGTTCGCCCGCCGGCCAACCTGATGAGCTCATGCCCGAATCTGGTGCGCGCCCCGCGAATGATCAGCTGCCCGTTGAACGTGTTCACGAGGGCGACGTTCGGCCTTTTCTCCTCGGGAATCTTCGCGACCCGCTCTTTCACAAGCCGCAGCCGCTCACGCAGGAAGGCTTCGTATCGCAGGGCCCGCCCATCTCGACCGGTGGTTTTCGCGATCAGCCGGACCGCCGACAGCCACTCGTCCATCGAGCCGAAGCCAGCCTTCAGGGCAAGAACCGTGATGCCGTTTTCCCGCAGCAGCTTGTTGGCCGGCGTCGGATGCACGGTTTCATCCGTGCTCAGCACCAGGTCGGGATTCAGGGCGAACAGCGTTTCCATGTTCGGCTTGCCGGGATAGCCGACATCCACGGCGGAGTCGATCTTCGGCGCGAACCGGGAATAAAACCCGTCTTTCCCGTCTCGGTCCATCTTCAGGCGTTCTCTGGGCATGCCGACGATTGAATCCTGCAATCCAAGCAGATAGACGGCCCCTACGATCTGCGGGAACAGAACGACCAGGCGTTCGACCGAGCCGGCCGCCCGGCCTGTCTCTGCCATCGTCGGCAGGATTCCCGCGCATGCGAAAAGCACCGCCAGCACACCGATACCCCATGACCTGCACCTACGCACCATATTCACAGCTCCTCCCTTGGAAAAGAATGTCGCAATGCGACTTGATATGCTATAATAGCATATAATAGCACATCCAGCGAACACGATGAACGCGTCCAATCATACGAAAACAACCGCACCATTGCCGTCCCCCCGCGGGAAACGACGGCTCTGGATCTATCTTGCCCTGGGCCTGCTCCTCGTCGGCCTGGCAGGCTTCTCTCTGCAAGTCGGAAATTACCACGTGCCCGCGGAACGCACCTGGAAGCTGTTCGTCTCGTGGCTCAGCGGCTCGGCGGAACCGCAATCCCCAGATTACTCCGACGTGGTGGTGCTGAAACTGCGACTTCCCCGCATCATCATGGTCCTGCTGGTCGGCGCCACGCTGGGTATGACCGGCTGCGTCTCCCAGGGGCTTTTCCGGAACCCTCTCGTGAGCCCATTCATTCTCGGCATTTCCGCGGGAGCCTCGTTCGGCGCGGCGTTCGCAATCGTCTTCCTGTCCCGGATTCCCTTTTCCCTCGACGTGATGGCCGCCCTGGGCGGATTCCTGGCGGTCTTCGCGGCCTACATGGTCGCGCGCAGGCCGGACGGGACCGTGCCGAGACTGGCGCTGGTCCTGAGCGGCATCATCGTCTCCTCCTTCTTTTCCGCCCTCGTCGGCATTCTGCAATACATCGCCGATGCCGAGACCCAGCTTCCGGCCATCACGTTCTGGATGATGGGCGGGTTCGGCACCATCGCCTGGGAAAGTCTGTTCCCGGCGATCTACGTCATCCCGGCGAGCCTGGGGCTGCTTTTGCTGTTTTCGTGGCAACTGAACGTCCTGTCGATGGGCGATCGCGAAGCCATGTCGCTCGGCATGAACGTCGAACGCTGGAAGCTGCTATTCGTCTTTCTGGTCGTCACGGCCGTCGGAAGCTCCGTTTCGCGCTCGGGCATCATCGGCTGGGTCGGCCTGATCGTTCCGCATATCGCGCGCGGCATCGTCGGGCCGGACCACCAACACTCACTTCCCGCCGCCGGGCTTCTGGGCGCCATACTGCTCCTCGTCGCCGACGATCTCGCGCGCACGGTCACGACCGGCGAGATTCCGATCGGCATCATCACCGCGCTGATCGGCACGCCGTTTTTCATCTTCATCATGAGGCGCCGGGAGAAGGAATTATGGAACTGAACGCGCATCCGCCCGTCGTCATCGAAGATCTCCGGTTTTCCTACAACCGCGCCCCGATCCTCGAATATATTTCTTTCAGCATACATTACGGCGAGCGCGTCGCCGTGCTCGGGCCGAACGGAGCCGGCAAATCGACGCTGTTCCATATCCTGTCCGGCCTCCTCCCCGGCTATACCGGCTCGGTCCGTCTCGGCGGCCGGGAGGTGAATGAACTTCACCGATACGAGATCGCACGGCAGCTGGCGCTCGTTCCCCAGCGCCACGAGCCGGTCTTCCCCTATCTCACCCGGGAGTTCATCCTGATGGGGCGCCACCCGCATCTGAGCCTTTTCTCCAGGCCGGGCGCAGACGACATGGCCCGAGTGGAAACCGCCGCCGAGGAGATCGGCATCACGCATCTCCTCGACCGGCCCTACAACAATCTTTCCGGCGGCGAACTCCAACTGGTCCTTCTGGCCAGGGCGCTGACCCAGGATTCTCCCGTCCTCATGCTGGATGAACCGAACTCCCATCTCGATTTCCGCAACCGGTTCCGGGTGCTCGATCTCGTCTGTTGTCTGTCGATCCAGAAGAAGCTCACGGTGCTGATGACGCTGCACGACCCGAACGACGTGATACAGTTCGCCGACCGGGTTCTCGTCATCGGCAACGGCACGATCCTGGCGGACGGGACACCGGAGAGCACACTCACCCCAGATCTATTGCAATGCGTATATGACGTGCCCGTCACCACGCTTCACACGACGGAAGGCACCGTCCTGTTCAAACCATCGAGGAGTGATTCGCACCATGAAGCCTGCGCTCTCGTTTCCAACCATTGACTGGGAAGCCATCTACAATCATCCCTGGCAGCAGAATTCCAACACGCCGGCGGAAAAGAATCAGCGCGAATTCTGGAACGACCGGTCCGGAGATTTCGCCCGCAAAGCCCATCACCCAGATCAGCGACGTCTCGCCGAGAGCCTGCTCGACCGGTTTTCCTGGCAACCTCACGAGCGCGTTCTCGACGTGGGGGCAGGCCCCGGCACGTTCGCCATTCCGCTGTCACGCCGGGTCGCCCACGTCATGGCGTTCGATCTTTCCGGTTCGATGCTCGTAGAGCTGCGCCGCCAAGCCGTCGAAGAAGGAAAGCAGAACATCGACACCCGCGTGGGGCGGTGGCTGTCGGACGATCTCGGAAACGTGACCGGATATGACACCGTGATCTGCTTCAACGCCCTTGGCGTTGCAGCGCTGCGCGAAGACGGCATCTGCGATATGGGAACGGCGATCGACCGGCTGCGTGATGCGGCCCGGCGCGGCATGGTGCTCGTTCCCCACGCGGATTACCCGGCCGATCCCCCGATGCGGAAGGCCCTCGATCTGCCCGAGACCACGTTTCGGCGCGAACGCATCGCTTACCTGTATCACATCATGATCAGACACGGCCTTCTGCCCAACCTCGAGATTCTCCCCCGGCCATTTTTCTGGACGTTCCAGACCCCCGAAGAAGGCGTCCAGGTGCTCGGAAACCGGCTCGGCATCACCGAAGACCGTGACCGCATGGCGCGCCTGGCCGGCCATCTTTCGAACCGTCTGATGAAGAGTGACGACGCGTTCATCCTTCAGTATCCGGTTCCGCAGGCGCTCTTCACCTGGGAACGGGACCCGGCCTGACCATGCCGAAAGCGCGCCCGACACCCGCGCCGGTGCAGCCGTCCTTTCGTCTGTGCGTTCGCTGTCTATGCCTGCGGAACGGGCGACTGCTGCTGATCAGGCACGTATCGCAGGCCACGGGCCGCGACTTCTGGGCCCTGCCCGGCGGTCTCGTCGAGAAGGGTGAACCGCTCGTCGACGCGGCACGGCGCGAACTGGCGGAAGAAACGGGTCTGCACGGCACGCCGACCGGCATCGCGGCAATACAAGAGTTTCCCGAGATTGGTCTTCTCGAAGTCGTCATCGCTTTTTCGAAGCTGAAAGGCAAGGCCCGCCTCGGATACGATCCCGAACAGCCTCCCGATCAACCGAAACGGATGAGAGAGCTGCGCTGGTTTCCGCGAACGGCACTTCCGCCCGTCAAACCCGTGTCGCTGATGAAACGCATCGCCGCGGCCGGCAGCGTCGATCGCATCGCGCTGCCACACCTCTTGTCGTGCGATTGAGCCGCCGGGGTCGATTCAGCCGGCGTTCTGCCTCGCGGCGCATGGTTTGCAGAAGGGTTTCCCCGAGATCATGACATGGCGCTCGTCCATGACGGGCTCCTGGCATGACTCGCAAACAACCTTGACTTTGAACTGGCCGGGGAGATCCGACTCGTTCCAGATGACATCGCGGATCTCGACGGAAAAATGCTCCTGCCAGGGAACATCGAAAAAGGCGCGGCTCGCCGCCTCTTTGTCCTTGTGGATATCGATGTTTCGCTTCTCGAGAAGCGCCCGGATATCGCCGAAGAAGCTTTCTTTCTGGCAGAACCGGATTCCCTGGCCATGCTCAAGAGAGCAGAAGGTCGCGGCGAACTTCCCATAATCTCTGAACTTCAGGGTTCGGCGGCCCAGCCGGGTGCCCGAGATGGCAATGATCGCATCGGTCAGGCAGCGATCGATCTCGGTGATGACCATGAGGTCCTTGCTCGGAAACGTCTCGTAGCCAAGCTGTTTCTTCGCCAGAAGCGTCATTTTCACGCCCGTATACATTCCGGGGCACAGATGGCCGTGGAACTCCTCGGCAACCTTCAGATGCCGTTCGTATTCATCATAGGGGATAACGATCGAACGATCGATGGTCAGCATGTGCGTTTCTCCTTCGCGAAATCAAGATTCGAGTCGAACGATCCGCGGGTTCTCCGTCGGAAAACGGAGAAGAAAATCAGAAAGGCAGTAATCCCTGATGACGGCGAGCGTCGGCTGACGCGCAGCCAGAAGCCGTTGCAGAAGCGGGGCAAATCCCTCTCCCGCAAGTTCGAGGTGGCCGACCTCGTCGAGGATCATCGGACCCTGTCGGGTGGCAAGAACCGCGTCAACAGCCTTCTCCACGAAGCAAAATCCTTCCCGCCGCATCCGGAAAGGGCCGACGGCAAGCCATGTCTGCCAGTCCTCCGGCTCCTCACCTGCAACCCTTGCCCACGGGCAGATCTCGCCAGTGGAAAAGCGTTCCAGGTCATATCCGATCATCCTGGAACCGGCGAATCGCTTGGCGGAAAGGACGCCGTCACCCCACCGCCAGGTTTGGTGCCACCGGCGTAAAAAGCTGGTTTTCCCCGAATCGACCGGGCCGACAAGCAGGGTCAGCAGCGGCCAGGAGCGCTGATCCCGCCCTTCCGAAGGAACCAGCTCCCGCGCGGCGATGACCGTCATCGTCACCGCTCAGTTGCCGTCGACGCCGACCAGGACGCTGGAAGCCTTGATCACCGCATAGGCTTCGGAGCCTTCCTTCAGGCCCAGATTTCTGGCTGAGCTTTTAGTGATGATGGACACGATTCTGACCCCCGGGGCGATCTCCATGATCACTTCGCAGTTGACCGTCCCTTCGGTGATTTGCAGGACTTTTCCCTTCAGAACATTCCGAGCGCTGATTTTCATGATTTCCTCCATAAAGATCTATTTTATATACCTACTACTATCACTTCCGCCTATTTTTGAATTCCTGTCGTTTGAATGCGACTTTCTGGCCGGTGGTGAAAATCTTGCCGTTTTCGGCCCCCCGAATGAGGCGCATGGCTCGTTCGCGATCCTTGACGACGAATCCCGAAAGATCGGCAACCCCGTAGTCGAAGAGCACGGGGGCAAGCGTCGTCGCCGGGCCCACGATCGTCACCTTCGCGGCCTGTTTCGCGAGTTCGAGAAGCCGGGGCAGGGTCTTGTCGACGAGGGCGGCGCTTCTGATGAAGACATACTCGCTTTCCGGAAGCAGATACTCCGCCGCCGTGGCCGGGTAATCGTCATCCAGCGGAACCTCGCCCGCGATGATGCGCAGGTCGCACACCGGCTCGAACAGCGTCTCGAGGTAGGGGAAATGCCCGACGACCGTCACCTTTTTCCCCCGGACCTCGTTCTGCGACATGATGAACGGGTCGTAAACCCTGTCTTCCACGTGTTTTGAGTCACTGAGCGTCACACCCGACGCTTTTGCCACGTCGGGATTGTTGTAGTAGGCGTTGATCGCGGCCAACCCGATGGAAGCCTCGGGAAAGTTCCACGACTTGATGCATGCCGCAACCTCTCGCAGCGGGGCTCCATCAAGATTCTTCAGGGACAGCGGAGCGCGCCAGGAGTTCGGGAGGAACTCGCCCATTCCAAGGCCGGTTCCGCTTCTGACATAGGCGTAGTCGCATCCCCGGACGATTTCCTCGGCCCGCCAGTCTTCGGGAATTCCTTCGATCAGGTCGTCGTATAGCTTCCACATGCGGCTATTACATCCCTTCCATTATATGTTTTCCGATGGTCTGCCCGTCTCTGAGGCTGTGTCGCAGCCGATACAGGATCGCATCGAGTTTTTCGATGGTTCCGAGGCATTCTCGTTCATCCCCGGATGTTTCGATGACCCTGCTGATGCCGCCGTTTTTTATGATGATCCGCTTCCGCGCGCTCAGTGCCAGCAGAGGGTCGTGGGTTGCGAGAAAGACGATTTTTTCCTTCTTCGCGAGAAGTTCGACGGCGCGACGCCGATCAATGCCGGCGTTTTCGATCTCGTCGATCAGCACGATGGGGGAACAGCTCATATAGGCGGTATCCGCAATCATGAGGGCCCGCGACTGTCCCCCGCTCAGCTGAGTCACCTTCGTATCACGGGTGAACC
This sequence comes from uncultured bacterium, assembly GCA_964389325.1. GTDB lineage: Bacteria > Muiribacteriota > Ozemobacteria > Ozemobacterales > Ozemobacteraceae > MWAR01. Next base: position 153,198 of record CAYMEN010000002.1, read on the forward strand.
GCTCCCCGGCAAGATTCGTGGCACACTCGAAGCATTGCGAGATCGTCTTTTCGACATCGCTCGACTGTCTGCTCACAGCATGCATCTCAAGAAATTCGCGAACTGTCAGATCCATGACGAAATTCATGTTCTGCGACAACTGCGCGACCATTCGGCCGGCCCTGTCGAAGCGCTCATCGTCCGTCAATGTCCTGCCGTCGATCAGGATCTTTCTCCCCGTCGGCGTGTCCCCGTCCGCCAGGCATTCGATATCGGCCAGCAGCCTGCTTTTCCCCGAGCCCGTCGGTCCGACGATGCTGATGATATCCCCGACCGAAACGGTCAGCTCCGGAATTTCGGATTCGCCGGTTTTCCCGTGGCCACCGACGATCGTGAGGGATCGAACCTCTCCCGCGCCTTTCGTTCCACCCGCGAATGTTTCGAGAAACCGACAGAAGTCGCGGAGAATCATTCCCTTGTCGAGGCCGAATTCATCGAACACGTCGGGATTCGTCGTTTCCAGAGCCTGAAGGAGGGTCAGCTCCCAGTCGAGATCGGCGATGCGCAGATTCAGGAAAAAGTCTCTGCAGACCGGATACTCTTCCAGGATGGCGCGCAGCGGCATGGTGACCGCCATTTCCATGCTTTTTTCAGGCGTCACGGCTGTCTGAACTCCATTCTCTTCAGGGTTCCCATCTGGTATTCCTCGCCGATCCGCATTTCGCCGGTGCAGTAGGAGCAGACGGCCGCCGGCGTCGTGAACCGCAGTCTGACGTCGCGCAGCCCCTCGATCTCTTTCGCACTCCGGACGTGTTTTTCGAGCATGGTCGCCCCCTGGCCGGTGATGCCGTTCACGAAGATGATGGCCGCGGAGGTGTTCACCTGCCTGATATTGAAGGAGAACACCTCACGCTCCGCTTGTGAAACGATATCGCCTTTGGTGACGACCACCACGTCGGCCAGTTTCAGCATGGGACCGATTTTCCGAGGGGTGTTCACGCCAGACAGGTTGTCGATGACGCACACCGCGAGAATCCCTTTCAGGTAGGGCGAGCAGCGGTTGCACAGCCCGGCGCTCTCCGTCACCATCAATTTGAACCCCGATTTCAGCCCCCACTCGACGGCGGCTTCGATGTTGCCGACAAAATAATGATCGGGACAGACCCTTCCCGAGAAGCCCGTCTCGACGCGGATTCCCATCGTTTCGTAGCGAAGATGATCGAACGACGTCAGACAATCGAACTTCACGACGCCGATTTCCGAGATGGACATATCCATCGCCTCGATCAGCTTCAAGATGACCGAGGTTTTTCCCGACGAGGGCGGCCCCGCCACCGTGATGAGCCTCATGCGACACGCTCCTTCGCGAGAAGCAGGCATTGCCTGGCGGCCTCGCCTTCAATATATATTGCATCATGCTTATATCTTTTTATATATTTCATACACATGGCTCATCATTCTCGTTTCCGGTCAGCACCACAAGACGACCTTCCTGCCATCCACCTCGCGCACCTCGACCGGGATTCCGTAGATATCGCTCAGGAAGGGAGCCGTCAGCACCTCGCCCAGCGGCCCGACACGCCGCACCTGCCCCTCGCGCATCAGGACGAGATGCGTTGCGATGGAGGCGGCGATCTCGGGCTCGTGCGTCGTCAGGATGATGGTGACCCCCTTCTGCACGAGCGACCGGATGACCCTCAGCAGGCGGCTCTTGTTGGCAAGATCGAGATGGGAGAACGGCTCGTCCAGCAGGAGCAGCGTGGGTTCCTGGGCCAGGGCGCGGGCGAGCAGCACCATCTGCAGCTCCCCGCCGCTGAGGCAGTTGACGGCCCGTGAAACGAACGAGACGATGCCGCATTGCGCGATGGCCTCCAGGGCTATCTCGACATCCCTGTTCCCGGGCATTTCCAGGAGCCCGAGATGCGGGGAACGGCCGAGCAGGACCGTCTCGAGAACCGTGTGCTCGAAGGCGGCGCTCTCGCGCTGCGGCACGAGGGCCATCCGGCAGCCAAGTTCACGACGTCCCCATTCCGCGACGGAACGGCCATCGAACCGGACCGTTCCGGCCTGCGGCCGCAGCCAGCCCAGCGCAAGGTTCAGCAGGGTCGTCTTGCCGGCTCCGTTGGGGCCGAGAATCGCCGTGACGGTTCCCGGAACCACCGCGAGGTCGATTCCGCGTGAAACCTCACGTTCACCGCCCGGATAGGCGAATGACACATGTTCGAATCTCAGAAGTCCGTCATCCATCGTTCATGATATCCGTTGTCATTTCGCACGATGCAGTGCGCCGCTCGTCATGAGGACCATGAAGCCGCCGGCGCCGACCAGCGATGTCAGGATGCCGAGCGGAATCTCGCCGGCCATGGCACATCGCGCGATATCGTCACAGAGAACGGTCAGCATGCCCCCCATCAGCATTGCGGCCGGCATGGAGCGGCGGCAGTCGGCGCCGAAGCATCTCCGCGCCAGATGCGGCACGATGAGCCCCACCCAGCCGATCATGCCGGCGATGGAAACCACCGCCGCCGTGGCGGCGACGGCCGCGAACAGCAGCACCGCGCGTTCGCGGGCCGGGGCGAGTCCGAGCGAGAAGGCCGTCGTATCGTCCAGCCCGAGGGCGTTCAGCCGCCACCGCATGAGCAGCAGGACGCCCAGCGCGAGAAGAATCACGGGAAGCACGGGAAGCAGGCGCTCCCAGGTGATGCTCCACAGCCCGCCCAGCAGCCAGAAGGTGATCTCGGGCAGCTGGCTGAGGGGGTCTGCCAGATATTTCAAGATGCCGAGCGCGGACGAAAACAGGGCCGAAACGGCGATTCCGGCGAGGACGAGGCGAAGGAGCCAGCCACCGAACCGCATGCGAATGGCGAGCGCGTAGGAGACCAGCAGGCCCGCCACGGCGAAAAATGCCGCGAACCCCTGCACCAGAAGCGCCTGGTTCCCGAGGAAGACGATGCAGAAAGCAGCGCCGAACGCGGCGCCCGGCGAAACCCCGAGGAACCCCGGCTCGACGAGCGGGTTGGCGAAAATCGTCTGGAACACCGTTCCCGCCGCCGCCAGCGTCATTCCGACGAGCGCGGCTGCGATCAGTCGAGGAAGTCGCAGGCCCCAGACGAGGCGCCAGGCCATCTCGTCAGTCCGCAGGAGCTCTGGCGACATGATATAGGGCGTCGGATACCGTCCGAGGAACAGGGAACCTGCGAGCAGGAGCAGAAGGCCGCCGCCGAGCAGGAGGATCGCGCGGGTCGGGTTCGGCATCATTCCGGGCTCAACGGCACCGGTGCTGGATCCGTCCGTCACAGGTCACCATGAAGCGCCGGCAGAATGTTTTTTTCCACGGCATCCCCCTCGATGCCGTAGAAGTTCTTGAAAAACGATCTCGCCTCGCTCTTCATGTCGTGGCCGGGAAACAGCTCCGGATGGATCTTCGTTGACAGCCATGTCAGACCGAGAACCCAACGGGGGTCCGGCTGATCCCAGCTGAGCAGGTCGCCGGGGAAAAACCACAGTTTCTTCGACCGCACGGCTCGGAGCGCTTTCCAGCGTTCGTCGGCCAGCAGTTCCTTCCCGACCGCATCATATTCCGTGAAATATGACACGATGAATATCTGGTCGGGATCCCAGGCGGCGATCTGTTCGAATCCCACTTTCGTCCAGCCCTGTCCGAGTTCGACGCCCTCCCAGAGGGGATGGCCGCCGGCCATCTTGACGAGCAACGTCTGCATCCAGGATGTCGGAGGGACGTTGTAGGCGACAGATCCATCGCGCGTGCTATAATATAAGAGCAGCACGTTCGGTTTTCCGGCTTCATCCAGGCCGGCAACCCTAGCGTCGATACCGGACACGATCCCGCGGATCAGCCCGCTCAGTTCTTTCGCTCTCTCCTCCTGTCCCAGAAGGCGGCCGAGGATGGCGAGGTCGCGGTCGTAATGGGCCGGCGTTTCGAAATCGACGCACACGACCGGAATCCCGATCTCCTCGAGGGAGCGTCCGAGGTTTTCCGTGCTTGCCTTCTTCATCAGCACCACATCGGGCTTCGCGGCGGCGATCTGTTCGGGACCGGCCTCGCGTCCGAGCGTCGTCTTGCTCGCATACCCCGGATCGACGGCAGAAAGGAAGGCATCCATTCCCTGGCCCTCCCTGCTCAACCCGATCACGCGGGGCCAGGCTTCGGGGAAGAGGTAGACGGCATCGAGCACCATGAACGACGCTTTCCCCGTGATCACGATTCGTCGGGGGGCATCCGGCAGTCGTATCTCCTTTCCCCGCGCATCCGTCACGACGAGGCTATTTCCAGAGAACGCCGGGGCCGCACTGTCCGACCCACCGGCCACGACAAAAAGAGGGAGAATGGCCACAAGAACGCATGCTGCGCACAAGGCCAGAAGCATCGGTTTTCGAGCCACGATCGCCATGAATCCATCCCACTTCATCATTGCGCTATCCCCTTCCTTTGCCACAGCTACCGCCCCTGAGTATACAACCAACAGCAACTACATTTCACTTTTTACATACATCCTGTTCGAACGGCTTTCGGAATGGCATGCCTTACCTTTTCAAGCCACAATTTTCGTCGACACTTCGTCCTTATGAAGCCCAGAAAGACGAGGTATCCGGCATCGCGCACGAGTGGGAACCGAACGTGAAAAATCTTTTTACAAACGCAATAGTAGCACTTCGTATTTCTTAGTAGTATTATCCTCGACACAGCGTCCTACGTTTCACAACATACAATTATTCTCACGCAATCTTTCCCAGTCACATCGCAGATAAAAGGAGTCTCTCATGAGCATCAGACGGGCCCATCCCCTGAATCGCACGGCACGCGCCACCCGGATTCGCGTCATTCTGGCGGGAGTCTGCGTCGGTCTTTCCGCGATCGGCTTCGCGGCATCGGCCACCGACGGCCCGACACCCGCCGACGCTTCTCCCATCGCAACTCCGACAACGATCGCAGCCGACCTATTGGCCGGCACGAGCGGCGACGAGACATACAAACTTCCGGCTCTGACGATCGATGCCGAAAAAGCCACGTATCAGGGCTTGATCACGCGCCCCCAGGACGAGATATCCCAGGACATCATCATTCACAAACCGACGAGCAATCCGGTGGAGCTGCTCCGTTCGCTCAATTCCTCCGTCACGCCTGGGAACGGTCTTCTCGGGGCCATCTTCACCCCTCAGCTGCGCGGCTTCGAGAGCAACCAGACCAAGGTGCTCATCGACGGATGCCCCGTCAACACGCCCTGGAACGGCGCCAGCTCCCTCTCCGGCTTCCCGCTCCGGCGGCTTCGGAAAGCAACGATCATTCCCGGCGGTTCCTCGCTGGTCTACGGACCGAACGGCATGGGCGGCGCGATCAACCTGACGTTGCCCACCGCGAAGGATCTCGAGGGCGTCACGTTCACCCAGGAAGCCGGTTCCGAAGGCACGCGCCATCAGGAATACACGTATGGTCGTGTCTCCCATAACAACGAACACCTGCTGGGCCTGTTCATGGATGATTCCAACGGCACCAGACACTACAAGAGCTACGGGACCGGCGAGACGAAGTGGGACAACCAGATGTTCACGTACCGGGGCCGGGTCGAAACCGACAACGGCTGGGTGTTCAAGGCGACGATCATGGACAGCGACGGGACGCTGAGCATTCCCAATTACAAGGAGCGGTTCGAGCCGTGGCGCATGTCGCACCGTGACTTCGTCGTCGAGAAGGATTTCGGCAACGACCGCAACCTCATTCTGCGCCATGCCACCTACATGGATTTCAGCAGCACGCAATATTTCTTCGACTATAATCTGACGATGGCCTCGGGGACGATCAATCCCGCCGAAGATGTCACGGTCCGTATGAAGACGACGGAAGCGCTGTACAATTTCCCGATCGGCGAGAAGCATCACCTGACCATCGGCGGGCAGAAGCAGGAAATCAAGGATGTCGGTCACACGGTCAAAGCGAACGTTGCCAACACCTGGCTCGAAACGAAGGGCTACTTCATCAGCGACTCGATCAATGCCACCGACAAGCTCAACATGCATCTGGTCGCCAGAAGTGACGAGTCATTCGCCTCGGACAAGGAAAGCACCTGGTCGGCGGCGGCGGATTACAAGATCTTGAGCAAGTCGAGCATCGGCCTGGCCTTCAGTCACACGCTCCGGTTCCCCAGCTTCCAGGAGCTGTATCGCGGAAGCACGGTGTTCGGAAACGAGAATCTTGAAGCCGAGAAGGCCGACAACCGTGAACTGCGCCTGTCCCATCAGCTCAACGACAACTGGGGTTTCAATATCGCACGCTTCAATTCGGATATCGACAACAAGATCACGTCGATCGTCGCGGCGGCTGATGCCAACGTCCCCGGCGTCGGAGCCGTGAAGAAGAAGGATTCGTATTATATCAACATCGATGAAGCCGAGATCAACGGCTGGGAGCTCGGTCTCAACGGGAAGTTCACCGAGACGGTCGACGGCTGGCTGAGCTACACCCGGTTGGACAAGGCGGAAAACACGAAGAACGATCTGCGGCTCGTTTCCAAACCAGGGTTTCGCATGACGGGCGGGGTCCTGTTTCACCAGAACAGAAACAGCGCCATGTTGAGCTTCGAGCATCAGGGCAAGATTCCTGCAACCCAGACCCTGGATTCCGCCGGAAAAGCGACGCTGTATGAAGGGGTCGACGCCTCGACCTGTCTGAATCTCAACCTTCGCCGCCGAGTATCGGACGATTGCGCCCTCTATCTGAGCATCGAAAACCTGGCGGACAAGGACGAGATTGTCCTGAGCCAGGCATCGGATTCCAAGAACAAGAAGGGTCTTCTCATGGACCCAATCACGTACATGAGCGGCAGAAAGGCCCTTCTCGGCATGGAATTGAACTTCTGACCAGTTCGCGGTGACAGCCGCAAACGAAAAACCCCGGGGCGATTCCTTGCCCCGGGGTTTTTCTGTGCGTGTCGATCAGCCTTCGGGCTTGACGCCGTATTTGAAGGGGATGACGCGGAAGGCGCCTTCGGGGGCCTTCTCGTAATCGACCTGGCCGAGCCAGACGCTTTCGGCGTCGAGCGGCTCGAGATACCGGTTCATGACGATCGGCAGCTTGATGTCGATAATGGCGATCAGCTTGCCGTCGAGCGTGCAGCGGGCCATCTTCAGCGCCTGGAGGGGGGCGTTGTCGGGCGAGTAGGTGATGATCGCCTCACCGGCCGGCGTGATGAACCAGAGTTCGGAGTTCGTATGCGGGGGGAGATCGAGGGCCTTGTTCAGCAGAGACTTCCCATCGAATGTTTCGGCGATCAGGTGAACGCGCTTCTCCTGGTCGTTCCATTCGAGATGATAAAGATTCTCATCCTTGTCGAGACAGAGGCCAGACCACTGCCAGGGCAGCTCGCGAACGACCTTTCCCTCGGGATCAAAAACGACGATCCGCTGGCGACCCTTGTCGGTGGCATACAGCCGTCCCGAACGGCCGGCCTCGATGCGGGCGATCTGCGCGAACTTGCCGGGCTCGTTTCCGGGGCCGCCGAACGCCTTCTGCTTCTTGCCGTCCGTTCCATACAGCACGGCTTCCTGCGTCATGCCGTCGGCGACCCAGACGCCGCTGACGGCGCCGGCCGCGTCACGGACGAGGGCGATATCCTCGAGAACCGCGTTTTTCCCGGTCTTCTGGGTGACGATCGTGGCGAGAACCTTGCCCTCTGGATCGACCCGGTACACCCGACCGGCCACGGTATCGGCCACCCAGAAATTCGAGCCGTCGTTCCGGAAGGAAAGCGGACCCCAGGGATGAGGCTCCTCGACACCCGGATTGTTCTTGTAGTTGAGATAGGCAACTTTGCCGGGTTCGTCCCCGAAGGAAAGAGAAAGCTCAGTCTGACCAAACGCAGGCAGAGCGACCAGTGCAGCAAACATCAGAGCGATAAACTGACGCATAGTATGTTTATACTCCTGAATATAATAAGGAATCAGACCTTGCGGAGAACATGGCTGAGGGTCATCGCGTTGGCGGCGCACAGCCGGGGCATTCTCTGCGAGCTGGAGTTGTTCATGACCTGGACATTGTTACCGCTCTCGACGGCGATGCCGATATGCGAGTCGTCGTCCATCACGCCGTCACCCGTGGCGTCGTAGGTTTTCCAGGTGACGACGTCACCGGCACGATACGGCGGAACCTGCGCGTATTGCCAGCCCTTGGCCAGCAGGTCATTCATGACGCCGTGGACGTTGAGAACGATTTTGCTCATGACGCCGGCGTTCTTGAGAGCGGTGGAAACGACCTGGGCGCAGCCCAGCGAGCCGCCCTGTGTCAGCGGATCATATGGGAAGTTGCGCATGCCCACGAGAGCCTGAGCGGCGTTCACGATGCGGGTCTGCAGATCGCCGGCCGGGGGAGCGGCGCTGGCGCTCGAACTCGAGGAGGAGCCTCCGCCTGCCCGCGTTCCGTCAACGATGGGCCCGGCGTAATCGGCCGGAAAGACCACCGGAACCTGGCCGGCGGGCTGTTTCGCGGTCGAGACGTAATTCTGGTGGACATAGGCGGTGCCGCCGCCATAGGAGATCTTGTACCAGGGATCTTCCTTGCCGATGATCTTGACCTTTTCGCCGTTCGTCAGACCGCCGATGATCGAGCCCCACGGGCCGCTTCGAATGTTCAGGCTGGAGTTGACCTCGACGGTACCTTCTTCGCCCTCAGTGGCGGACTCTCCACCCTTCACCTGCCCCTCGAGCTTCTTGATCAGCTCTTCATACTGTTTCACGAGGGCTTCGAGACTGGCGATCGTCTTTTCCATCTGGGCGACGGTCTTTCCCGAATCGGCCTGGCCAGCGCCGGCCGCAGGCTGAGCAGAATCGGAAATCTCGTGACTCTCGAGCGTTGCCTGTGGATTCTGGGCATACAGCATTCCGGGAAGAACCGCGAACGCCATCAAAGCCCATGCAAAAAGAAACGGAACAGCAGATTTTCTCTTCATATTTGGCCCTCCGGTTGGTATTTCCATGTCCTTATCTTTCCCAGATTTTTCTCAAAGTTACAAGAAATAAATGAGGCGGCTCAGCGCAGGCACACCCCATCAGTGCCGATCTTGCCCGGACCGTTGAGGATGTAGATCCCGGCCGCGTTCGCTTTCACGTCGAAGACCAGGCTGCCGCCCGCGACTGAGGTTGTCGCGGAACGTCGAGAACAGCGAGAAGTCGAGCACCGAGAAGCCCGAGTCGGGGCCCGAGTTCGGGTCGCGACGGTCGTTTCCAAGGCGGGTGATCACCAGGGGCGGATGTCGGACGGCCCGTTGTCGCCACCAAGACCCTGACTCTCTTTTCTGAAGCCTTCCGAAGGGAATTGACATTCTCGCTTTCCCGGCTTACATAGGATGCAACATGGCATGCTATCAGGAGAATGCGGCCGCCTGGATGATATTGTCCGATGAACCAGATGAGGACGGAATATGGCAGTGAGCAACGATTTCACGACATTTGATCCGGGGCAGCCGGTGTTTTTCCAGGGAGAAGTCCGACAGGAGTTTTACGGGCTGACCCAGGGCAGGTTCGCAAAGGTGAAGCTCACCGAGCTCAATCCCGAGATTCCTATGGCAGAACGGCTCGCAAGCGCGATTCTGCTCGAGATTTTCGATCAGCCAGGGCAGATCTTCGGCGAGATCGACGCCCTGCTGAAGAAGCCTCACGAGTTCTCGGTCTTCGCTCTCGAGCCGTCGGGCGCGACGACGTTCCCCATCTCCGGCGAATCGCTCCGGAATGTCGTGACCGTCCAGCCGGAGATCGGCATAAAGACGTGCATCTCGCTGGCACGGACGCTGCGGAAGACCATCGAACGGCTCGGAAGGCTTGCCCGGATCGAGGATGACCTGCGCCGGCTCCAGTCGCTGTCGGCCCAGGCGCTCATCTCGGTCACGAATGAGATCAGACAGATCAACACCGGCACGTTTTCAACGATCGCCACCATTCTCGAGTATGTCCGCACCCACAAGGCGTTCGACCGCGCACCGGACATCGCATCAAAGACGTGGCTGTCGAGGCCGGCCCCCTCGATCTCGAACGCGGTCATCCAGGGGCCGGACCTCACGCTCGAGGCGCAGATGTTCGCCACCGGCACCTTCCTCTGTCGGAAAGGGCTTCCCGGCAACAGGCTGTTCATCCTGACCGACGGCGCGGTCGACGTCGTCCTCGACAACGACCACCGGGTCCGGATCGACCGGCCCGGGAGCATCATCGGGGAGATCGCCGTGCTCGATCGTCTCGACGGCAAGAACCAGGACTCTCTCCGAACAGCCAATGTCGTGTGTCTCACGCCGGTTTCCGCGATCGTCATCGAACAGGAGCATATCCGCGACTTTTTCGGCTCGCATCCCGGGATGCTGTCCGGGATGATGTTCGGCCTCGTCAGCCGCACGAACGAGACGCTGAAGCTCGTTTCCGGCCTCTGCGAAACGATACGCCGTTTCCTGTTCGGCGAACTCAGGCACTTTCTCGAAGCGCATCACGGTATCGCCCTCAGGCTCGAAACCCTCCGCAAGCAAAATCCGGCGTTGGAATGCCCGTTCCATTCCTGCGCGAATCAATCGAGAGAAATATACAATGCTTTTTCCGCAGCTCTCGGCCAGATCGAGAAGCCCTGACCGCGTGTTTGACCGGCCGGAGAAAATAGTTTAGAATGATATATCCCGACGGGCCATTGCGATATATCGACAGCTATACGACGGGCAGAGCACGGAAACCCTGAATTCAGTGGAGGAATGCATGCGCAATCCGGGCGACGTGATCCGAGAGAGATACAAGATCATCCAGTTCATCGGTGAGGGCCGACACGGCAAGATCTACAAGGCCCATGACATGACGGCCAACCGGGACGTTTCCCTGAAGATCCTCGATGGCCCGGCCAGCGCCAACATCGACACCGTGAAGCGGTTCATCAAGGAAGGAGAGGTCCTTTCCTCGCTGCGACATCCGGCCATCGCCCGGATCTACTCGCTCGAGAAAGAGGGCAACCTTCCCTTCATCATCACCGAGTTTATCGACGGCCGTTCGATGGCCGCCATGAAAGACGAGCTGCGCCGCAATCTGCCGGCCCTCTTCCGGGCCTTTCAACAGCTGCTCGAAGGGGTCGAGGAGTGCCACAACCGCATGGTCATCCACCGCGATCTCAAGCCCACCAACCTGCTGATCGGCAACGACGGCCAGCTCAAGATCGTCGACTTCGGCCTCGCCAAGACCCGCGAGAAGCTCACCAAGCCGGGCGTCCTTCTTGGCACCCCGGCATACATGTCGCCCGAGCAGTGCCAGGGGCTGCTTCTGTCCGAAGCCTCCGACGTCTACGCCGTCGGCATCATCTTCTGGGAATTCCTAACCGGCAAGGTTCCGTTCGAGTTCGACGAAACCAGCCCCGGCGACAACGTGGCCAAGCTTCTTCAGCACGTGACCGCGCCGCTACCGGCCGAGCGGTTCGACGCCGAGCCCCGGTTCGCCCCTCTGCGGGAAACCGTCTTCGGCATGCTCGACAAGACCCCGCGCATGCGGCCGTCCATCCGCCGTATCATGGCCGACCTCAAGGCCGTCACCCCCCAGATTCTCGGTGCATAACGTCCCAAGGCTATACAGGATGTGGATTTTGCTTTAAGATGGGCCGCATGAACGATCGCCGCGCATTCACCCTGCTCTTCCCCGTTCTTCTCATCGCTGTTTCCCTGGTCGCGACGCTGTTTTCGACGGGCTGTAACGACCAGGGAACCCCGGTTTCCACCGGAACGATCGGCGGCACACCATGGTTTTATCCGACCATCGCAAGCCTCACCGTTTCCGGCAACTCGATCAAGCAGAGCGACGGAGGATTTCTGGAGCTTTCCTGCTCCTGGTTCACCGCGACGCCCATCACCGCTGCAACCGGTGTCGTCGCACTTGCCAGCACGGTCGCCGATCCGGGGCCGACGGGCATCGTCAGTTCAGGCACAGCATCTGCAAGCTTCAGGACGTCGATTCACAGCGCAGGGTTCTACGACGAGTTCGCCACGCCTCTCGAAATTCGCACAACCCTGGGACAAGTATCGACCGAGGGGCTCTGGCAGGCCACGCTTCCCTTCCCTGTCGCGACCGTGGCCAGCGCAACGGTCGGGAAACACCAAATGCTGTTCTGGATGGTCATTGACGGGTATAAAACCAACAGTCTCGGATTCGAGCTGGAGATCAAGTGACAGGCTGACCGCCCTGTCGCTGCGACGTCGCATCCTCCCTCGACAACCCAAGATTCCGCATTGCATGCGCATTTTTTCTTTTGGCATGGCGTTTGCTGTATACGATCAGCGAACATTTCTGATACCCAAGGAGTCGCACCATGAACGTCTGGCATTTCATGAACGAAGACAGGGAACAGCTCGGCGAGCAGTTGAACGAGCTCACCCGCGCCGTCCAGGGCCGCACGCTTCCCGGAGTCGCCTGGAAAAGCCGCATGGCAAAGGTGTTCCCCCAGATTTCGCTGTCGCAGACGGATGACGCGTATCTCATCGAGGCACCGGTTCCCGGCGTCGAACCGGGCGACCTCAACGTTCAGGTGACGGGAAACGTCCTGACGCTTTCCGGCAGGCGCTCCGTGCCGGAGGCCGATGCGCCCACCTTCCATCGGCGCGAACGGCGCAGCGGGAAGTTCAGCCGCATGTTCGAACTGCCCGCCCTCATCGACGCGGCGGCGGTCAAGGCCGAGATCCGGGACGGCGTCCTACACCTCACCCTCCCGAAAGCCCCCGAAGCCCGCCCCCGCAAGATCGACGTAAAGATCGGCTGATGCCGCGGATTCTCACCTGATATATTCAGGCATACAATATTCAGTCACATATTCCCGGAGGAGTCTCAATGTCTACTGCCCAGACCTACGAATTCAAGACCGAAGCCAGGCAACTGCTCGATTTGATGATCCACTCGGTGTATTCGCATCGGGAGATCTTCCTGCGCGAGCTCATCTCGAACGCATCCGACGCGCTCGACAAACTGCGGTTCGAGGCGCTCACGAAAGACGCGCTCCGCGGCCTGACCGAGGACCTGCACATCCGCATCGAGCCCGACAAGGATAAGAACACGCTCACCATCCACGACACCGGCGTCGGCATGAACCGCGACGAACTGGTCGAGTATCTGGGAACGATCGCCCGTTCCGGCACGAAGGAATTCCTCCGGCTGGCGCAGGAAGCGAAGGACAAGGCGCTTCCCCCCGAGCTGATCGGCCAGTTCGGCGTCGGTTTCTACTCGAGTTTCATGGTGGCCGACCGCGTCACCGTCGTCAGCCGCAAGGCGGGCGAAGAAAAGGGCTGGCGCTGGGAATCGACCGGCGACGGCACCTACAGCATCGACGAGGCTTCCCGTGACCATCAGGGCACCTCGGTCACCCTGCACCTGAAGGTCGAGAACAAGGACGAGAAAACCAGCGAGGATGACGAGCATCACGAGGTCCAGGATTTCACCACCGAGTGGACGCTCCGGGATATCGTGCGGAAATACTCCGACTTCGTCGCCTACCCCATCAGAATGCGTGTCGAGCGCCACAAGCGGGTCGGCGAGGGCAAGGACGCGAAGGATGAGACCACCATCGAGGACGCGACGCTCAACTCGATGAAGGCGATCTGGATGCGCCCCGAGAAGGAGATCACCGAGGACGAGCACAAGGAGTTCTACAAGCACCTCAGCCGCGATTGGAACGACCCGCTCAAGTGGGTCATGTTCAAGGCCGAAGGCACGACGAACGAGTTCCGCTCGCTGCTTTACATCCCGACCAAGGCGGGTCACGACATTTACATGCCGGATGCCGAGCGCGGCGTGAACCTGTATATCAAGCGCGTCTTCATCATGCACGACTGCAAGGACCTCGTGCCCGAATACCTGCGCTTCGTTCGCGGCGTCGTCGACGCCGAGGATCTGCCGCTGAATATATCGCGCGAAATACTCCAGCACGACCGGCGCATCACCGGCATCCGCAAGACAATCACCCGCAAGGTGCTCGACGCGTTCAAGACGATGCGCACCGACCAGCGCGACAAGTTCCTCGAGTTCTGGAAGGAGTTCGGCCGCGTGGTGAAGGAGGGCCTGTTCAAGGTCCCCGAGGACCGCGACCGCCTGTTCGACGCCTGCCTCTTCCAGAGCACGTTCTCGCCGAGCGACTGGTTCACGATGGAGGAGTATGTGGGCCGCATGAAGCCCGAGCAGAAAAGCATCTACTATTTAACGGGCGAGACCCGCGCAATGGCCGAGTCGTCGCCGCATCTCGAGGCGTTCCGGGCCAAGGGTTACGAAGTACTGCTGCTCAGCGACCCCGTCGACGAGGTGTGGGTGCAGTTCGTCCACGAGTACAAGGGCAAGACGTTCCAGTCGGCCGCCAAGGGTGTCGCCGAGCTGGGGAGCGAGGAGGAGCGCAAAAAGGAAGAGGAGACCCGCAAGGAGAAGGAAACGGCCTGGAAACCGCTTCTGGAGACCCTGCAGGGCAAGCTCGCCGAGCACGTGAAGGAAGTGCGCCTCTCGAGCCGCCTCACGACCTCGCCTGCCTGCATCGTCGGCAACGAATACGACATGACCCCGCAGCTCGAAGCTCTGCTGAAGGCCACCGGCAAGGATGTTCCGTCCGTGAAGCGCATTCTCGAGCTGAACGCCACCCACCCCTTACTCGAGAAGCTGAACGGCATCTACGCCGCCGATAAGGGCGACAGCCGCATCGGCGACTACGCTGAACTTCTCTACGGCCAGGCCCTGCTGGCCGAGGGCGGCAAACTCCCCGACCCCGCCGGCTTCAGCCGCCGCGTCGCCGAACTGATGGTCAAAGCCCTCTCGTAATCGTTCTTTCCCTCTGAAATGACCGGGGCCGCCCAAGCCGGGCGGCCCCGGTTCGTTTTATTCCCGGAGCATCAAACCCCTTGCAATTATCTGCATAATATATTACATTTATGCATAAGAGGTGACAAACATGCGAACGACGCTCGATCTTCCCGAGGATCTCCTGAAGAAAGCCATGACGGCTTCCGGGGCCAAAACGCGAACGGCCGTCATCATCGAAGCACTCAAAGAACTGATCCGGAAAGAATCCATTTCCGGTCTGAAAAAATTCAAGGGAATGATCGACCTTGGTCTCGACCTCGACAGGGTCAGAGACAGGTCTTGAACATTCTCGTCGATACGTCCGTCTGGATCGAGTATTTTCGCTCAGGCGAGGCCACGCAACAGCTCGATCGTCTGATCGACGAAAACCTGATTGCAACCAACGACCTGATTCTCGCCGAACTCGTGCCGGTCCTGCGAATCCGGAGGCAGAAAGAGGTTATCTCCCGACTTGAAGCCGTTCGCAGACTTCCGCTCGTCATAGACTGGGGGCATATCGTCGAGATGCAGGTCAAATGCCTGAAACACGGTCTCAACCACCTCGGCATCCCCGATCTGATCATCGCCCAGAACGCCATTCAGCACGGCGCCACCGTGTATTCCATCGACAGGCACTTTTCCCACCTGCGTTCGATCATCCCGCTGAATATTCTCACGTGATCGCGAGGTCCTTCGCAGACCGGACGGAGGATCGCCCTCAGGGCTTCGGTGCGAGGGAGCGGGCGGTCTCGAGGGCGCGCTCGACGTGTTGCTGGGCGCGGATGGGCGAGTCGTAGACCATGCGCACGATGCCATCCCGGTCAATGACGTAGGTGACGCGGCCGGGGAACAGCCACAGCGTGCTGGGCACCCCGAACGCGCGGCGCACCGCCCCGTCGGTATCGGCCAGCAGAGGGAAGGAAAGCCTGTATTGATCCGCGAATGCCCTGTGCTTTCCCGAATTGTCTGAACTGATGCCCAGCACGGCGGCGCCGACCTCGGTGAACGAAGGGGTCATGTCGCGGAATCCGCAGGCCTCGATCGTGCAGACCGGCGACTCGTCTTTCGGATAAAAGAACACCACGACCGTCTGCCTGCCCCTGAAATCGGCCAGGGAAACAGGCTTGCCGTCCTGGTCGTTCAACGTGAATTCCGGTGCTCTGTCGCCGACGTTCATTTTTTTCAAGCCGCCGTTGAATGGAAGTTTGGATCACGATATCATACCGATCACGCAACAACCACGTGGATAGCCCCCGAGGGTATCAGGAGAAGAAATGTCTCGACGTCGTCTTGCCGTCCCGATGCTGCTTTTCGTAACGCTCATCGTCTCCGGCTGCTGGAATCAGGGACTTCCCGAGGTATCCAGGCCGGAGCGGGAAATCACGTTTCAACCCATTCAGCAGACGGCGAAGGATCGGGCAATGCTGGCGCTGCCAGTTGTCACGGAAAACCTGGTCATCTGCGGGGACGAGTTCGGAAAAGTGCAATGTCAGAACCTCGCAGACGCCTCTCCCGTTTGGGAGAAAGATCTCGGCCAGCAGCTGGCCTACCATCATCCCGCCGTTGTCGGGAATCAGGTTGTTCTGGTCGGCAACCGGTATGCCGGCTTCATGGGACTTTCCCTCAAGGACGGCTCCCTGACCTGGAATGTTCCTGCCGACGGCCTCGCAGGGACCCTCGAAGATCGCTGGGTCGACGGAACAAGGGTTGTCTCCTGGGCCTCAGCCAAGGAAGGGGAGAATCGGATATTCCGCGCTTTCGCGCTCGACGCCCGTAACGGAACGATCCTCTGGAGGCGCAACGGGAAGCCATGCGCAGCCCGTGACGGCATCACGATCGTCAATGACGCGAAGACATGGATTGCCCTTTCCACTGAGACCGGGAAAGAGCTGTGGTCCAAGCCCGAATCCGTCGGAGACCGTCAGCCGCAGATTCAGAGCGGAACGGTTCTCTTCTGTGACATGCCCGGCAGCCATCTGACCCTTTGCCGGGCGTCGGACGGAACCGTGCTCTGGTCCGCAGATTCGCCCCTGCGGGGAATCATGCTGGGAAGCCCTTTGGTCCTGGACGGCGTGGTCTACTGGTATCATGTCGGCGACAAGGCGGTGATCGCGCAGGACTCCCCCCGCGGCCAACGGTGGAAAACACCGTTGAATCTGGATGCGGCATCGGCGAATCACGCTGCTCTCTTCTCGAGGGACGACAACCTTCTCGTCGTTCTCGACGTGGGGAATGTTCAGACGCTGGTGGCCTGTCTCGAACGGTCGAGCGGACGACTCCTCTGGCGTACACGGGTGACAGGCGAACTGACCGGGTTCGGCACGGCATGCCAGGGCGGGTTCTCCAAAGGGCTGTTTGTTGCCGGCAACCGCAGGTTCAAGATGGTGTACGGGTTCGATCTTGGAAGCGGTAATGCAGCCTGGTATGCCCGTCTCGGCGATATGGTCCGAAGCGGTAAGGCACGTGAGGAATCCTGGATTCTGGCAGATGGCTCCCTCGTCATGATCCCCGACCGGCGCCATCTCCTCCAGGCGAAGTTTCCCTGACAATCCGGGACAATTTCTCCCTGGGAAGATCCTTTACCGTCCCGCCGTTCCGGATGCAGAGCCGAGGTTCGGCTTCGCGCCGCCATCCACGAGGAGGAGGCGAAGCATGTTCCGGACGAGTTCCCAGGCGGCCGGTTCGCACGGGCCGGTGCCGTGATACACGAGCAGGTTGTCGCGATCGAGGATGACGACGTTCGGCGTGCCGTACGCGATCTTCAGCGCCCTGCCGATCATCGCGTGCCAGTCGAGCACGACGGGAACCGGGAACCGCTGTTCCAGCCACCAGGCCTCGGCATCCTCGTGTTCCGTCGTCCAGGGAAACCGCGCGAGATTCACGTCGTAAAACAGCGCGATGCTGCCGGCGTCGGCGAACTCGTGTTTGAGGCGCTCGGCCCACCGTTTGATATCATGCCGAATATCACGGTGTCCCGTCAGGATCACGACAGGTCTGCCCCGCAGTTCCATGCTGTTCCAGCGCTGGCGTTGAAGATCGACAAGATCGTATTCGACGAATTTCTGCGCCGGCACACGTTTCTCGATCCAGGTCGGCGGGAAGTCGGGCGGCAACTGTGCCCATACGTGTGGCCCGACGGACGATAGTATCGCCATCAGCATGCAAGACGTCAGGATTGTTCGCGACTTCATACCAGGCATCCGGGAAAGCATGATAAAATACGATGGTCAGTATACGGGATTTTCTCGCTCGGATACAAAGGGATTCTCCCGCAGGAGGAGGAACCATGACGGGGATACGGAAAACCAGGACCGGCCGGCGAGTTTCGGCCATTCTTCTGCTCATGCTCGGATGGGTTCTTCTGTCGACGGAGACCGCCCGGTGCGAAGCTCCATCCTCTTCAGACGCGGTCGGACCGCTCTGCCTCAAAACACCGGTCGAGACGTTCACGCACAAGTTCTTCTTCGCGCTTCGGAACGGCCGGATCTTGGTTCGGCCAGGGAGCGCCAACGGCCCTGAAGGAACATGGGAACTGCTGAACGGAACTGGACTTCCCAGCTCGTCTCCCGGAAAGCCGCCGTTTTCCGACATCAGTTCGATCAGGGAAATTTCCGCAGATGGAGACAACCTCGTCGCCGTTTCGGACAAATATATCGTATATTATACCAAAACATACAACTGGAAATGGAAGGACCACTTTTCCGCCCTTCCTTTCACGAAACAGCTGATCATGCCTTCGGCCAGGCGCGCGTGGGGGATATCGCACCGCGGCAATTTCATGAAATACTACCGGGACATCGACGGGAACCCGCACAGTGTGAGCGCCGGCGTGACCACCCTGTATCTGCTCGCGGGCGACGGACATACGATCACCTACGCCGACCCATGGCTCCCCCCGGCATTCACCCACACTATCGACACGCCGGAAAAAGGCACGTTCATCGCCGCCAACATGAGCGTCAGCGGCTCGACGCTGTTCCTCATCAGCGAGGCCGGCGAGATGTATACCCGCCTGTATGATTTCGACACGTCCGGCCAGAACCCGGCCCTCCCCTACTCCTACAAGCGCGAGCAGCGGGCCGAAACGCGGCGCAACCGCACCAGGAGCCTGCCTCCCGAAGACTGGCGGCGCCAGCCTGGCATTTTTGGCACGATCACCGATCTCATCACGATTTTCCAGACCGGCGAGGGGAACGAATCGTTCGAACTCCGGGTCGAAGGCCGCGATGCGGAAGGCCGAACCGGGTATTTCACGAAGACGATCTGCGGCGATGCCTGGTCGTTCGTCGAAACGGGTCTCCCCCTGAAGGGCCGGCCTGTTTCGCCCGACGTCGCTCCCTCCAGGATTCGCGCGCCCCGAAAAGCGAAAGATCTCAGCGGTTTCATCCGGCTCGGCGACAGGAAGATTCCCGCCCGCCTTCTCGACTTCTGGCCTTTCAGCCCGCCGGCCGTCCTGCAGTTCACGATCGGCAGGCAGACCTTCAACGCCCGCCTGCACATGCGACAGTATCATCACCGCCGGAACGACACGCTGGCATGCGCCGCAACCATCGAACTGCCGCCCGAGTTGTGCACGTCAACGGCTCCCGAGGTTCGCGATATATACGAACAGATATTCCATAGCTCGCCTCTGACCGATCTGGTCCTGGTCCGGAAAAGAAACGTCGTCCAGGGTGTCGAAGACCTGCACGTCGTCGGCATCTCCGAGCTCGCCGACACCATCGTCAGCCTGTTCGTCACAAAAACCGGCCTCAAAGGCGAACTGGACACGAAATTTCACACCCGTCTCCGGTTCACCTTCGATCGAACGATCAGATACGACTCGCCTCACAAGTAACACGACAAACACGTGCATACTCGATACCGTTCGTGCTGAGCCTGTCGAAGCACGAGTGCTCTCGCCCCTTTTGTCAGACACAGGACAGGCTGCGACAAGCTGAGGGTGAACGGGTGGTTTTCATTCTGCAGGACTCGAACGACAGCTCCTGCAAAATTCCGGCTTCATCGTTTCAGCGAGGCGGGGGTTTCGAGGCCGTGGGTGAGCATCAAGGGTTCGTCGGCGAGGAGGGTGTCGATCGGGGCGTCGGCGACGAGGCGGCCGCCGTCGATGAGGATGGCACGGCCGCACAGACCCCGCACCCACTCAAGATCGTGCGTGACGATCAGCAAGGTCTGGTGCAAGCCCTGCAGGATCTCGGTCAACTGCCGACGGCCGCGCGGGTCGAGGTCGCCGGTCGGCTCGTCGAGGATGAGGACCGACGGTTCGCAGGCGAGCACGCCGGCGATGGCGGCCCGGCGCTTCTCGCCGCGGCTGAGCTCGTTGACCGGCCGTTCGTCGAAACCGCCGAGACCGACGGTTTTCAGGGCCGCGTTGACGGAATCCGGCCCGAACGCGGCGCCGTTGCCCGTTGCAAGCTGGCGCGGGCCGTAGGCGACGTCCTCCCCGACGGTCTCGCAGAACAGCTGGTCGTCGGGGTCCTGGAACACGATGCCGACCCGCCGCCGCACCTCGCCGAGATGCGGAGCGGCAACCGGCAGCTCGTCGACGCGGATCGTCCCGTCGGCCGGACGGCCGTCGGGCAGAAGCCCGTTCAGGTGCAGGAGGAGGGTCGATTTTCCGGCCCCGTTCGGGCCGATCAGCGCGACCCGCTCGCCTTCTTTTATAGAAAACGATATTGAATCGAGCACATTCCTGCCGCACGGCCAGGAGAACCGGAGATTCTCGACCGACAGGGCTCCGCCGCTCACTGCCAGCCCCTCGCGAGCATCGCCCGGTAGACGCGCTCCGCGCGGGAGACGGCCCGGGCGAACAGGGCGCCGAGCAGGGCGCTCTTCGCCTTCCAGGAGGCTTCTTCCGTCTGGGAAAAACAGCGGGAGCGGCGTGCCCGTTCGAGCCTGAACGCCTCCTGGCGCAGGAGATCGCCGTAGCGGATCAGCAGGAGCATCGTTCCGACGAGATCGGCGGAGATGCCGCGCGCTCTCAGCCAGCGGGCGAGGTCGGCGGGCGGCAGGTGGGCGGAAAGAAGCAGGAGCGTCCCCAACGCGAGCAGGCCGCGGACGGCGAGTTCGATGCCGGCTGCGGCATCCCCGGCAACCCAGCCGCGAACGATTGCGCCGGCGAGGATCACGAAAGCGACCCGGCCGCCGCTCGACCGCCGCGCCAGATCGGGATCGGTGATCCGATACCCGGCGAACAGAACGACGGCGTATGCCGCGTGGCCGGCCGAAACGGGACCGGGCAACGCGAGCATGAGCAGGATCGCGACGAGGGTCGCGGTGAGTTTCACACCGACAGATATTGAATAACTTGCCATCGAGGCCGCGAGGGAGTGCCGGTCAGTCGCCGGCGACGGTCGCCCGTTCGCGGCGGGCGGCAAAGCGCCCGGCGGCGAGGACGAGGAGAGCGGTGACGATAGCGCCAAATGTACCGGCAAGTATTGTTCCCCACGTCGAACCAAGGGCCGGAATCGCATAATCGGGACAGAGGCCGGCGACGACCGGTTCGGCGGCGCGCTCCTCGAATCCCAGGTTTCCGGCGACGGCTTCGAGGCCGTCCGGCCACGAGCAGGCCCAGGGCGAGGCGAACAGCGCCAGTCCGGCAGCCACCACGAACATGACCGGCAGAAGAGGCATCACGGATGTCCGGCCGGCACCGGAGAGGTTTTCCAGTTCCGCCGTCAGAGAGCCGCGCTGTTTGACGGACCGCATGATCAGCGCCGTGATGATCCCCTCGCCGAGTCCGATCACGGCGTGAATCCCAGCCATGGCCGGCACGACGAGGCTCCACGGCGCCATGCCGGAGAGAGCCAGCTGGCCGGCGCAGGAGAGCGCGGCGAGCATCGTTCCCGCCCAGCCGGCGATTCCGGCCGCCACGGCCGAGGCATTCACGTTCTCCCTCACCCTGCCGATGCGCTGAAGAACCGCCCAGACGAAGTATCCGCCAAGCGGGGCGACGAGGGCCATGTTGAACAGGTTGGCTCCCAGCGCCGTGATGCCGCCGTCAGCGAACAGCAGGCACTGGACTGTGACGACGGCCGTCATGACCGTGACGGCGGCGGCAGGGCCGAGAAGAATCGCGATCAGCACCCCGCCGATCAGGTGGCCGCTCGTACCGCCGGCGACGGGGAAGTTGATCATCTGGGCCGCGAACACGAACGCCGCCCCCAGGCCGAGCAGGGAAACGCGCCGCACACCCTGTTCGACACCGCGCGCCGCATCGGCGAACCGGCCGGCATACAGGCCGAGCGCTGTCAGTCCGCCCGCGGCGACGGCTGTTTTGAGATCGAGAAACCCGTCAGGTATGTGCATGATGCCGGGAGTATATCCTACCCATCACCATCATTGCAAGAAGCGCATGAACAGGACATGCAGTCCGTATCCTCCCCCGCAGGGCAAAGCATGCCGCATTCAGGGCGCAGGGGCGGGTTTGAAACCCGCCCCTACATCAAAACAATATGGACCGAAATTGAATACGTCAAGACATGGCGACGTCAGACGAAGCGGGCCAGGAAGCTCCGGATGCTCGTCACGATGCCGTCGACGATGACGTAGACGACCGGGATATAGGTGAGCGTCAGCACCGTCGAAACGAGGAAGCCGCCGATGACGGTGATCGCCAGGGGCTGGTAGAAGTCGGCGCCGGCCCCGATGCCGAACGAGAGGGGCAGCATGCCGAGAATCGTCGTCAGCATCGTCATGAGAATCGGCCTGGTCCGCACGATGCCCGACTCCAGCGCGGCCTGTTCCCTGCTGATGCCGCTCGCCCTGCGGCGCTCGATGATGTTGTCGATCAGGATGATGCCGTTGTTCACGGCGATGCCCGCGAGCATGATGACGCCGATCATCGCGGTGATCGAGAAAGCGAAGCCGTACAGGCGCAGGAACGCGATGACGCCGATAATCGACAGCGGGATCGTGAACATGATGATGAACGGGTATGCGAGCGACTCGAACTGGCTCGCCATGATCATGTAGACCAGCAGCACGGAGGCAAGCAGGGCGATCGACAGGTTCCGGAACGCCTCGACGCGCTCTTCCTCGTCGCCGCCGAAGTTGATCTCGTACCCGACCGGCAGCTGAATATCCTTCAGCAGCCCCTGGATATCCTGGACGGCGGCCTGGAGGGGCCTGTTCTCGATATCGGCCTCGACCTTCACGAGGCGTTTGAGGTTCTTGCGCTCGATGCGGGTGTAGCCGCGGCCTTCAAAGACGTTCGCGACCTGCGCCAGGTTGATGTTCGTCATCGCGTCGAGGTTCAGTTCGAGGCGGCGGAACGCGTCGACCCGGTCCTTGACGCTGTCGGCGGCCTCGACCCGGATGTCGTATTCCTCATTGTCTTCCTTGTACTGGCCCGCGATCGTGCCGTAGACGTAGGAGCGAACCATCCCGGCGACCGTGCCCAGGTCCATCTTCAGGTCGCCCAGGCGCGTGCGGTCGAACTCGACCTTGATCTCCGGCCGACCGGCCTTCACGCCGCTGTCGATGTCCTTGAGGCCCGGAACGGTTTTGATCTTCTCGGCGATCTGGAGGCAGATCGGCTCGATCACGGCGAAGTCGTCGCCGCTCACTTCGATCTGAACGGGTTTTCCCCCCTCGGGGCCGCCCATCTTGGGCTCGTTGTAGGCGACCGTGCGGTATCCCGGAATGGCGGCGATGGCCGGCCGGAGTTCCCGGACGATGTCGTTGGTCGTCTTCGCCCGGTCTTCCTTGGGTCGCAGCACGACCGTGATATCGCCTTCGCCGAGCTTGAGGTTCGTGATGATCTTCTCGATCTCGGGAACCGGCCTGAGCTTTTCTTCCATCGCTTTCGCTATAGCATCGACCTTCTCGACGGACGTGCCCTCGGGGGCTTCGAAATGCAGCACGAAGGTGCCCCGGTCCATTTTGGGGAAGAACTCGAGCGCGGGCATGAACGAGAACGACTTCCAGAACACGCCGATCATCAGGAAGAAGTAGGCCCAGCGCCGCCAGGACTTCGCGAGCAGCCACCCGAGCACGACGGAATACACCCGTTTGATCGCGTTCATCAGCGGCTCGCGCGGCGCCTTCCCGATTTTGAGCCCGTAGGCGCACATCAGCGGCACGACGGTGACGGCGACGACGAGGGAGGCGAGCAGCGAAAAGACGATCGTGGCCGACATATTGAAGAATATTTCACCGACGACGCCCGGCACGAACGCGATCGGCACGAACACGACGACGGTCGTGAGGGTGGAGCCCATGATGGCGACGTACATCTCGTTTCCGCCCTCGATTGCGATCTCGCGGCGGTCCTTCTCGCCCCGTTCGACGAGCAGGCGGTAGATGTTCTCGAGAACGACGACGGAGTTGTCGACGATCATGCCGATGCCGAGGGCGAGCCCGCCCAGGGTCATCAGGTTCAGCGTCATGCCCTTTTTGAGGAACATCATCGCGAACGTGCTGACGACGGCCAGCGGGATGCCGATGCCGATGATGAACGTCGAGCGCACGTTCTTGAGGAACAGGAACAGCACGATGACCGCCAGGATGGCGCCCATGGTCGCGTTGTCCTTGACCATCTGGATCGAGTCGCGGATGAACTCGGAACTGTCGTTGCCGATGGTCAGCGTGAATTTCTTCTTGTAGGCCTCTTCGAGCCTCGGAAGCAGTTCCTTGACGGCGTCGGAAATCTCGACGGGGTTGGCGCCGGCCTCTTTTTTGAGGGACAGGGTGACCGCGGGCTTGCCGTTGAGGCGTGAGACCGACTCGATTTCCTTGTACCCGTCTTCGATGCGGGCCAACTCGGACAGGTAAACCGGCCTGCCGTCGATGTTCCGCACGACGATGCCGCCCAGGTCCTTCGGCGTTCTGAGCTCGCCTTCGGACCGGACGAGGTATTTGAAATTGCCCTCGGTGATGTTGCCGACCGAGGTGTTCTGGTTGTCGTTCGTGACGGCGACGATCACGTCGTTGATCGTGAGCTTGAACGCCTTCAGCCGGTCGGGATCGACCTTGACGCGGATCTCCCGTTCGAGGCCGCCGAGCACCTCGACGTTCGCGACGCCGCCGATGCGCTCGAAGGCGGGCTTGATCTCCTTGTCCGCGATCCGGCGCAGGGTCTTCAGATCGAGCTCACCGCCCATCGACACGTTCAGCACGGGCTGGGCGTTGATATCGAGCTTCGCGACGGTCACCTGCTCGATATCGCGCGGCAGCTTGCGCTTCGCGATATCGACCTTCTCGCGCAGGTCGACGGCGGCCAGGTCGATGCCGGTTCCCCAGTTGAACTCGATCATGATCCACGAGTAGCCCTCGAACGAGTAGGAGGTGACACGCTTGATGTTCTCGACCGTGTTCACTTCCTCTTCGATCTTGCGGGTGACGATGTTTTCCATCTGCGCCGGATCGACGCCCGGATACGGCGTCTGGATGAAGGCGAGCGGGAAGTCGATGTTCGGGAACAGGTCGACGCTGAGGCCGTAGAGCGCCCCCAGGCCGAGGAGCATGGCGCAGACCATGACCATGCTGACCGTGATCGGGCGTTCAACCGAGATTCGCGGCAGATCCATGAGGGGCCCCCGTTTCCGTCAGCGACCGGCCGTCGGCGCCGGGCCGACGACGGGCTCCGCGGCTTCCGGGCCGGCTGAGATCTGGATTTCCGCTCCATCCGACAGGTTGTCGGTGCCGACCGTGACGATCGTGTCGCCCGACCGGATTTCGCGAACGGCGCACCGTTCCTTGTCGCGGGCGAGCACGGTCACGGGAATCCTGCGGGCTTTGGTTCCCTCGACGGTATAGACGACCGGGGCATCCGTCGGCCCGCTCAGGGCGGTGATCGGAATCAGCGGCACTTCCGGGAACTCCTTCAGCACGATGGTTCCGCTGATGAACATGTTCGGTTTCAGCTTCAGATCGGCATTGTCGACGAGGATGCGGACGAGGAACGAGCGCGACTCGTCGCCGTAGAGATCGACGAACGCGACCGTGCCGGCGTGGCTCGAGTTCACGGCCGCCTTCTGCCCGATGGCGATTTTGTTGATCTGGTTTTCGGGAATGCGGGCATCGATGTAGACCCGGCCGATCTCGACGACCTTGCCCAGGACCATGCCCGGCGTGACGCTCTGGTTGAGAAACACGTTGCGGCTCGTGAAGAAGCCCCCGATGGGTGCCCGGATCGTCGCCCGTTCGAGATTGAGCCGGTCGAGATCGAGCGCCGACTTCTGGCTCTGGACGGCGATTTCCGCTTTCGACGCCTCGGCCTCGGCCTCGTCGAACGCCTTCTCGTTGAGCACCTTTTTCTCCATCAGGATGGCCCGGCGGTCGAAGTCTTTCTTCTTTTCCTTCAGCTCGGCTTCGGCCCTCTTCAGGCCGGCCTCGGACATGCGGACGGCGAGGGCGAGGCGCTCGGCATCGAGCAGGATGATCGGCGCACCTGCTTTGACCGCCTGCCCGTTCTCGGCGAGAATCTTCGCGACCCGCCCCGTGACGTCCGGGGTCACCCACGACTCCTCGAACGGCTTCACCTGGCCGGAAAATGAAATGCTCTCGGTGATGGAACCGGTCTTCACCAGGCTGGTCGCGACCGTCACCGGCATCTGCGCATGCGCCGGCAGAAGTCCCAGAAAAAGTATCGTTATAAGTATATTTTTGATGTTCATCGTCTACTCCATACGCGAGGTGCCGCCGTGCCCTTCAAGCATCGAGGCAAGATCGTTCAGACCGCGGATCACGCCGGGAAGGCCGTCTTCGAAGCGGATCCCCATCCGGAAGCGCTCGAGGGCGCTCCGGAACTCCTCCGCAATCCGCCCCGCTTCGGGCGTCGGGAGAGCGGAAGCGGCATCGTCGAGTTCGATACCCTCGGGCAGTTCGAGAATCCGACCTGCCCAGGCTCCACGGTCGAGCCCCTTCTGAAGGTCGAGCTCGTGCGAGAGCTCATACAGGGCCGCGAGCCGGACCCGCTCGTCCCGGTGGATCCGGACGGCGTTCTGGGCGGCTTCGCTCATGGTGATCTGCGCGTCGATCAGTTCGACGATCGTGGCGTCTCCGTGCTGATACCGGGTCATGACCATGCGCATGTTCTCCCGGCTCTGTTCGAGGGCTTTCACGGCGAATTCGAGCTTCGGGGCCATCTCGCCGTATTCGGTCATGGCCTGCAGCAAAGCCGTCTGCTTTGCCCCGGCGATGTCGGCAAGGGCGAGGTCGGCCCGATCGACGGCCTTCGCCGCCCGCCTCGACTCGTTCTTCAGATCTCCGCTGTCGAACACGGGGAAATCGACCGCCACCTGCACCGCGTAATCGCGGGCAACGTTGACCGTTCCGACGCTGGAATTGGTGAAGTTGTATGCCCCGCCGACCGATATCGTCGGCTTCTCCGCCAGACCGGCGGCCGATCTGAGCCGGCGATACAGGTCCGCATCGCGCCGCGCCAGCTCGAGATCCGGATCAGAGCTCATCATCGCCCGCTCGAATTCGGACTGCGAAGGGGTCGCAAGGGGGAAGACGATGCTGGGCGGCAGATCGACCGTGAGCGAGCCGGGAGGGCAGTCCAGGAGGTAGGCCAGTTCGAGCCGGTACCGCTCCTGCTGGGCTTTCCGGCTGGTCAACGACGAGCCGATGTTCGCCCGCTGGGTTTCGATGCGCAGAATGTCGTTCGGGAGGGCGAGGCCGACCTCCTGGTTGATGCGCGCGACCTCGAGCAACTTGCCGAGCAGGAAGAGGTTGATCTCGTCGACCTGCGCGAGCTGCTGCTCCTCGAGCAGATCGAAAAACAGCGTCACGATTCTGCCGCGGAGCATGGATGCGGCCCGTTCGACATCGATACGTCGAAGCCGGGTCCGCAGTTCGGCGATCTCCTTCTGGATGGCGGGCATTTTTCCGAGGCCGGGATACGCCTGGGCCGCCTGGAGCGAAAGCAGGTTCGCGTGAACCTGGGCGCCGAAAAACGCGCTCGGGGTCGAATCGACGTATACCTGCCTCTGATGCGTGATCCGCCCGGTCAGGTTCGGAACCAGGAGATTGTCGGCGCGTTTCTCGTCGAACGCCTGCTCGTCGGCCGCCAGGCGGGAGATGCGAAGACCGAGGTTCCGGCGGGAGGCATCATCGAGGAGCCCCGCAAGATCGAGGGCCCTGGCCGCGCATCCGGCCGACAGGAGCAGGAGCAGGCACATCATTCCGCGGAGCGCGAGCAACTTATATACCTGCCGATATACCACTTGTTTTCTCCTCCTGGCGGGCTTCGAGAATACTCCAAAATATGCCGGACGCGACAAGATACGGAACCACCGTGGAAATGTCAATATACTTCCGCCGTTCGGGAACCGTGAAAATCACACGTTGAAATGGATTTTGACGAAAAACTCCCGACCGTCCGGTCGGGAGTTTCAATTTGTATCAAGCGCTCTTCAATTCGATCGGATCATTGTCAGGAGCATCTTGAACCGCTTGTCGGCATGAAGGGAGTGGGGATGGTTCGCCGGCATGAGTATCATTTCGCCGGCTTTCACCGTGTGAGGGTTCCCGTCGATCATGATCACGGCTTCCCCGTCGATGATCTGGACGATGGCGTCGAAGGGGGCCGTGTGTTCCGACAGGCCCTGGCCCTGGTCGAAGGAGAACAGGGTCACGGTGCCGATCTTCTTGTCGACGAGGGTCTTGCTGACCACCGATCCGCCGGCGTAATCGACGAAACCGTTGAGGTCGACGGGGGTTGAAACGGGAAGGACGGGGTCACGACCGGTCATTATGTGTCTCCATATATACAGTTGTATATGCATGGGCGGGTTTGAAACCCGCCCCTCCAGGAACGATCAATAGGCCTGATTCGGGGGAATGACGCCGGAATCCTCAGGCTCATGCGAAGGTGATTTCTGCTGGCCGGCCTGATTGGCCTTTCCGGGCACGGGCACCGGTGCCGGCTGGGGCTCGGTCAGGGAGACGCGCATGCGGCCGGAGGAGTCGTCAAGATACAGACGCCTGGCGCCGAATCCGGCCTGTGGGAGGTCGTAGGCCAGGACATACTTTGCCAGAGCTTCGGCGACCATCGCGACGGTGAAGGCCTGGGAGCGCCAGTGCGCGAGATCCCAGAACGAGGCGGCGAAGAAGAGGCCGGACTCCCAGTAGTTCGGAATGACGCCGGGGAAGCGGGCCGCCGTGGTCGGGTACACCTGCGGGGCCTCTTTGCGTTCGCGGAGGAGGTAGGCGACGGCCTTGAGGACCGCCGCGTCGTAGCGCGCAGCCAGGCCGGCCCGCTCGGCGGTCGGGCGGCCGATGTTGAGGAGCGCCGTGAGACCGAGCGCGGTCGACAGCTGGCAGCTGCGATCCTCGCCGCCCGGGAAGGCACCCGGGTGAAGCGGCTGCATGCGGGCCCAGGACTCCTGCTCGTCGAGGAGCTGTCCCAGGAGCGTGACCATCGCGACGTCGAGCGAGGGCTCGCGAGCCCCGGCGTCGCGCCAGGCGCGGGTCACGGCATACGGGAAGATCATATTCTGGGGATAATACAATCCGGCATCCGGCCAGGCCTTGGCCTCGATCGCCTTCGCCAGCAGCTTCAGGGTGCCACGATAGCCCGCGGTGCGGCGATGTTTGGTCATGGCCAGGGCGAACGCCGCGTTCGAGTTGACGACGGCGTCGACGTTGTTCACGGCAAGCGGGATGATTCCCGTTTCGGGCGAGGCGAACGTCGGCTCGCGCTCGTCCTTGAGCCAGGTCATGAAGGCGCCGGTTTCCTTTCCACGCCAGATGTCTCGGCCGTCATCCCTGTCACGGCCAGTGTCGCGGAACAAGGCGATCCGGGCAAGCGCATCGAAATCAGGCTGGAAAGCCTTTCCCGGATACCGTTTTGCATACATCGCCTGGAATGCAACGGCGACGGAGGTGTCGTCCGCATCGTTCGGGATGTTGAACAGCGCGTCGGCGCCGGTCGGGTTCTGCGCCCGGTCGAGGCAGGCGGCGGCGCTTTCTGCCCCTTCGTGAGCATGGCGAAGAAGCTCGCGAACTTCGGATTGAGGAACATCTTTCCCATCGTCCGGACCATAGCGACAGGAATATTGAACGGCCCGGTGCGCGGGGCGGCCCCATCGACGCCGGGCAGCACCGCCCAGAAGTTGTAGGCGTCGCCGCGCTTGAAGCTCAGGACGTTTTTGAGGGCCAGGTCGAGCATCGGCTCGATCGAGCGTCGTTCGACCGGCAGAAAGCTCTCGTCGAACAGGAACAGCGGATACCCGATGAACGCCGTCATGAACAGGTTCGAGTCCTGGACCGAGACGAGCGTGCGACCGAGCAGGCCGGTTTTCTTCGGCAGGAAGTGCACGTAACTGGCCCACTCGCCCGCCCGGTTACGGGCCTTGATGACAGGCGGCGCGTCGAGCGCCCGCAGCTCTGCGAACGGCAGGTTGAGCATGATCTCGTTGCGGCAGCCATCGCCTTCATCCGAGGCGTCGACGGCGCAGTGGCCCTTTCCGGGGCGATTGCGAATCTGCGTGTTCTCGAGATACGCGAGCGCCCCGAGCAGCGCGTCTGAAACGCCGGGCAGGGAGAGGCGATCGCGTCCGATCGACGTCAGATCGAGAACGGGTGAGGGAAGCGGCTGTCCCGCCGGAACCTGGCTGACGGGTTTTTCCGGCTGACTGCCGGCGGGTGAGGACGGCGCTCCGGCGAAAGCCGGCGTCGCGGCAAGCATCAGGGCAACGATCGAACCGCAGATTCTCTTCATGTCAGTCACCTCGGTAAAGATGAGGGCAGCAATCGATATGATGTTTGTACATTATACACGGATACACCCCGGTTGTGACGTAGCAGGTGCACATCCTCGATTCGCCACAAGGGCGGGATTCAAACCCGCCCCTCCCGGCCTGTGGATGAAATCACGATGTCCGTTCGTGGTGAGGTATCGAACCACGAACAAGCCTGTTCATGCGTTTCCGGTCACCCTTCTCTGGATTACAGGCTTCGGGGGGTGACGGCGCCGTTGTCGCGGGTGCCGGCGGTTTCGAGGTGGCGGATGTCGCCCCAGGTGTTCAGGCGCCAGGCGCCGGCATGCCAGGTGAAGGTGTTGAGGCTCGCGTTGTAGAGCGAATACGTGCGCTTCCGGTCGAGGGGGATGTCGAGGGCGATGCGCATGAGCATGTCGAGCACGCCGCCGTGCGTGACGACGCCGACCCTCTTCCCGGGGTGCCGTCTTCCGAGCTCGTCGGCCGCCGAACGAATTCTGTCATGCAGATCGTTGCTGCTCTCACCGTTCGGAACGCGAAAAGCGGGGTCCCAAGTCATGAAGGCAGCCCACTCGGCCGGATACGTCGCCGGCAGAGCGGAGATTTCGATTCCTTCGAAAATTCCGAGATGGCGCTCCCGCCACCCGGGCGCGGCGACAGGCTCGAGGCCGGTCCGCGCGGCGACGGGAAGAGCGGTCTGCCATGCGCGGCCGAGGTCGCTGCTGTAGAGCGCATCGAGGTTTTCGCCGGAAAGGCGGTCCGCGAGGGCCTCGGCCTGCATCAGCCCCTTTTCCGTGAGCGGACTGTCCTGGTGGCCCTGCATCCGGTTCTCGAGGTTCCAGGCGGTCTCGCCGTGACGGACGAAAACGAATTCAACGGCATCTGTTATATTATTATTGATATACATTACAGCAGGGGATCACGCCAGGTGATCCGGCCGGCCGCCACGGTGAGCCTGACGCGGGCTTCATGAATCTCGGCCGGAGGAGTCGAAAACAGGTCGCGGTCGAGCACCGCGAGGTCTGCCCGGTTCCCGGCGGCGATCGTGCCCGCATCGTCGTCGAAATCGGCGAACGCGGGGCCGCGGGTGAAGCCGTCGAGCATCGTCACGAGATCAACGGCCTGGTCGGGAACGAACGGCGGGGCGTCGGACTTCCCGGTGCCGCGCCGGGTGATCGCGGTTTCGATGCCGTCGAGCGGGTTGAAAGTCAGCGCGTCACCGCCGAACGGCCAGTCGCTGGAAAACGCGAAACGGGTGCCCGCATCGCGCAGGGCGCGGAGCGCGAACTGGCGGAACGCTCTCCCGGGGCCGAGGCACGGCAGGGCAACGCCGTCGAAGTTCGAGTCGTGATAATACCAGGCCGGCTGGAGGTTGGCGATGACACCGAGTCCGGCGAACCGGGGCACGTCGGCCGGATGGACGAGATCGGCGTGGGCGATCATGTGCCGGCTGTCGCGCGGCCCGTTCGCCTTCCTCGCCGCGTCGAGGGCGTCGAGGGCCAGCCGCACCGCGGCATCGCCGACGGCGTGGAAGTGGGTCTGGAACCCAGCGGCATCGAGGTCCGCAACGAACCGCCGCACGTCGGCCGCCTCCCACATAGATTCACCAAAACATCCGGGGGTGTCGGCATAGGCATCGAGCAACAGCGCCGTGCGGCCCTCGACGACGCCGTCGAGGGAGATCTTCGCAGCGCCGATTTTCCGGCGGGGTGATTTCCAGCGGTTCCTGATCTCGAGGAGTTCTGCAATGTGCTCAGGCCCCGATTCCGGATTTCCGAACTGGGAGGCCGTCACGTGAAGGGTCAGCTCGCCGAGCTCGTCGAGGCGTTCCCAGGCCGCGATGAACGGCGGTTTGCCCACCGCATCATGGACGGCGGTGATGCCGAATTTCGCGGCCTGCGCGAGGAAGAGGCGGGCCCCTTCGAGATACTCGTCGATGCCGGGCTTGGGCAGCTTTCCGGTGACCATGCCCATGGCGGGCCATTCGCGAAGAAAGCCGGTCGGCTCGCCCGTGGCCGGGTCTCGCTCGATCGCACCGCCGACCGGGTCGGGGGTTTCGCGCGTGATGCCGGCCAGACGCAGGGCGGCGGTGTTCACCCAGCCCGTATGGCCGTCGATGGCCTTGAGGAAAACCGGCCGGTCGGAAACGATCTCGTCGAGGCGTTCCCGGTGAGGGCCGGTTTTCGGAAACGCGGCGTAGATCCAGCCGCTGCCGCGGATGAACGGGCGGTCGGCGTGTTTTCCGGCGTATTCACGCAGCTGCGCCAGATAGGAATCGGCGTCGGCCGGGCCGGAGAGACGACATTCGACAAGGTCGATGGCGCCGATCATCGGGTGCAGGTGGGCATCGCGGAAGCCGGGGATCAGAAGCAAGCCGCGCAGGTCGATCACCTCGGTCGCGGGACCGCGCAGGTCGAGGACATCAGGCGCCGCACCACGGCGGACGATGCGGTCCCCGGCGATGGCCAGGGCCATCCCCGGCCGAGGGGCGGCGTCTTCACGACCTCCCCAGAGGAGGACGTTCACAAGAATGATATCGGCATATTGTATATTCATACGTTATATTTTTAGCTATTGTTAGCCGCGCCGTCGCCCCATGCGGAGAGGAAGACCGACGGCCTGCGCGGGAGGCGGTCCGGCAGGGCCGCCCCGCTTGTCGAACACGTAGACGTATTCGAGGTTCCCGTCGCGGCCCGGCAGGTCGCTCGGCCTTGCGGACACGAGACTCCAGCCGATCCGGGCGGCTTCCGCCTCGAAGGCGCGGCGCGCCGCGGCAACGGCGTCGGCGTCCGTCACGACGCCGGCCCGGTTTCGCCGGGCGGCGGGACCGACCTCGAACTGCGGCTTGAAGAGGAGCACCAGAGCTCCACGCGCCAGGCGGTCGAGATCGGGCAGGAGGCACACGAGGCTGATGAAGGAAACGTCGGCCGTCACCACGTCGAAGCCGTCGGGGTCGTCAAACCGGCGCAGGTCACAGTTTTCGCGGCTGATGACGCGGGGATCGGCCCGAAGCGACGGATGGAGCTGTCCACGACCGACATCGAGCGCGACGACGGCGGCGGCCCCGAACTCGAGCATCACCTGGGTGAAGCCGCCCGTGCTGGCCCCGACGTCAAGACACCGCCTGCCGGCGACGTCGACGAGTCCGCCGGCGAGGACAGGCTTCAGTTTCAACGCGGCGCGGCCCACATAAGAGGGCACGTCGGCGGAAATTTCGATCGCCTCTTCCTTGCCGGTTTCGTGTGACGGCCGTGTGACAATCCTGCGGGCGACCGAGACGGCGCCGGACCGGATCAGGTCCTGCGCCTTCGCGCGCGATTCGCACAGGCCGCGCGCCACCATGCACTGGTCGAGTCTCACGTTCCGTCCTTCCCGCCCGGGCATCGGAATCCGGGTATCAGGCATCATACGCAGGAACCCGCGGCCGGGCAAGAGGGTGAGGTGAAACGATTGGAGAACGGATTCGCCGATGATATCCGGGTGCATCGCGATGCGTTCCGACGTTTCGCAGGTTCAGGCGGCCGTGGCCGGAAATGGGAATAAGCAGGATTGTCGAAGAGGTTATATACTATAAAGATAAGAACCCGCCACGGACGCCCCGAGAGGTGCGTGGGGGGGCGGAGTTCATGCCCAGGGAGGAACCAGAAGGATGCCGAGGATCTTTCTCGAGAACACACAGTCGATAGGGAACACGCCGCTGGTGCGGTTGAACCGTGTGACGGAGGGCTGCAGGGCAACGGTGCTGGCGAAGATCGAAGGCCGCAACCCCGCTTACTCTGTGAAGTGCCGCGTCGGAACCGCCCTTGTGCTGGATGCGGAAAAAAAGAGACTTCTGCGGCCCGGCATCGGCATCATCGAGCCTACGAGCGGCAACACGGGAATCGCGCTGGCGTTCACGGCAGCCGCCCGAGGGTATCGGCTCACTCTGACCATGCCGGACACGATGAGCATCGAACGGAGGAAGATTCTGGCCGCGTTCGGCGCATCGCTCGTGCTGACTCCAGGCGTGGAGGGCATGGCCGGAGCGATCCGGAAGGCAGAGGAGGTCGCCGCCGCCGAACCTGGCCGCTGGTATCTGCCCCAGCAGTTCAAAAACCCCGCGAATCCCGCGATCCACGAGAAGACAACCGGCCCGGAAATCTGGGACGACACGGACGGCGTCGTCGATGCGGTCGTCTGCGGCGTCGGAACCGGCGGAACCATCACCGGGGTCTCACGGCATCTCAAGAAGCGCATGAACTGCGCGCTGACCTCCGTCGCCGTGGAACCGTCCGAAAGCCCCGTCATCACGCAGCACCTCGCCGGCAAGCCGCCAAAGCCGTCTCCCCACAGGATCCAGGGAATCGGGGCCGGTTTCATCCCGGAAACGCTCGACTTGTCACTCGTGGACCGGGTGGAGCTGGTCGAGGGAGCCGAAGCCATCGAGATGGCGCGCCGCATTGCCCGCGAAGAGGGCATCCTCAGCGGCATCTCTTCCGGAGCGGCCGTGGCGGCAGCCCTTCGGCTGGCCCGTGAAGACGCATTCGCCGGTAAAACGATCGTGGTCATCCTGCCCGATTCAGGCGAGCGGTATCTGTCCACACCCCTTTTCGATCACCTGAACGCATGAAGCCACCGGAGCTGACGCGCCGTTTCAGGTGATCATCGCGCCGACCCGCGACAGACCTCCGCAAGGGCGGTTCGCGAACCGCCCCTGCATGCGATGATGCGGGCCGCATGAATATTGTATACACCTATATATAGCGAGGATTCCCTTCTATGCCTTACACGGTTTTTGTCGACGACAATTTCCATTATCAGGATGAGGAGTATCGGTACAAGCTCGGCGAGTTCGAGTCGCTCGAGCGGGCCCGGGAAGCCGCCGTCCTGCTGCTGGACGAGTGGATCGAGGCCAACCGCAAGCCCGGAAAACCCGGTGACATTTTGTATAAGGAATACTGCGCGTTCGGCGAAGACCCGTTCATCATCGGGCCCGACGACAGCCGCGTCCCGTTTTCCGCCTGGGAGTATGTCCGGGAGCGTACCGGCCGCATGTGGCCGAACGAGGATCTGACCTGAAACCGACCCGATGAACGACCCCGGGGTATCGAATTCAGGGAGTTACTTCGCCGGCAGGGGTTCGGTTTTCTGGTGGACGAACTTCCCGTCTTTGAACGCGAAGGTGAACGCGGCTGGAACCGGCCCCGCGCCGTCTTTTTCCGGATACTGCAGGCCCAGCATCGTCAGGGTGCCGTCGGCGCCGACGATCATGTCGGAGCCGTCGCTCTGCTGGAGGTCCGAGACGAGCATATCGCGGGTCAGGTCATGCTTCGGGTACGAGCACTGGACCGGCACGAATTTCTTCGCCGCCGCATCGTAGGTGAAAATGAAGAGGCCGCTGGCACGCGGGCCGTAGAACGCGGCGGTCACCGCTTCCGGAACGCCGTCACCGGTCAGGTCGCGAACGGCGAGAGGCGTCGGCTTCCCGTCGAGCGTGAACTGCCTGTCTTCCGAGCCAAGCTCTTCGCTTTCGAACAGCTTCGTGCCGGCGGCATCACGGATGACGAGCTTGATCGTTGCGCCTTCCTGTATCTTGAGGGCCTGGACGTCGGGCGAACCGGGAATCAGATTTCCGGAGGCGCTGGCCAGTTCGAGACCGAACGAGGCGGCCGAAAGCAGGGCCACGAAACCGAGAGCGCACACGCCTGTCTGCAGATATTTCATTCTGTTTCTCCTGATTTCGAAGGGGGTCATTTGTCCCATTTGTACAGATTGTTGGCCTTCATGATGCTGATCAACTTATTAGCATAATTCGGGTCCGTTGCATATCCGGCCTTCTGCACCTCGCGGGCGAACTGGTCGGGGTTGTTCTTGTATTTCATGCAGTTTTTGTATCTGGAAACCTGGCTGATCAAACGGGCGTGGTCGTCGACGGATTCCTTCCAGGTGTTGTATTTCCTGAACCTGGCGTTGATCGTGATGAACCTGCCGCCCGACCACTCCCTGGTCGGCACCGTCACCGAGCCGGCGGGACCGGTTCCCTTGATGCCGAACAGGTTCTTGGCGCTGCCGATCGTCGAGGCGCCCCACCCCGTCTCGAGGGCTGCCTGGGCCAGCGTAACCGATGCCGGCACGCCGGTGGCGACGAAGGTGGCTGCCGCGACCGGGCCGAGCAGCTCGCAAAACTTCGCCGGCGAGAGCTTGCCGCCCTTCCAGGCGTTCAGCGCCGCGGATTCACCGTTTCCGGCAGTGGAGGCCGGCGGTTTTGAACCGCTCGAACTGCCGCCGGAGGTGCTCTTCGGAGCCCTGGCCTTCGCGAGGCGGTCGATAAGCTGGTTCACTCGGGATGCGAGCGAATTGAGCTTCTCGAACAGCTTGTTGACACGGTCCAGAAATTTCGAGAAGACGTCGGTTGGAACCGTTGCCACCGCGGCCGGGCTCTGAGAAGCGTCACCGCCCGCTCCGACCCCGATCTGGACCCCCTGTTTCTCGGGCTGGTGGTTTTCGAGGGTCGACATCATGTCAGACTGCGCAACCGCGTTCGAGCACAGTGCGACCATCAGCAGAACCGCAATGCCGGGCCGCAACACCGAACGAAAATGGATGTTCATGGCTTCCTCCCCCGATCGAATGTGTCTTCCAGCCCTTATCTTACCCGATCGCCACCCCAGGTTACAGGGATAATCGAGACGTTCGAAACGCCCGGATGACAAAACCGGAGAACCGCCTTGAAAGCGATTCTCCGGTTTCCGGTGCCCAGGGCGGGACTTGAACCCGCAAGCCAGTAATAGGCATAAGATCCTGAATCTTACGTGTTTGCCAATTTCACCACCCGGGCGACAAACCGGCCTTGCGAACCGGCTGTTCAAGATTTACGATACCACATCTCTCGTCCGAATGCAACACTCTCGAAAGGATGAATCGATATGAATGTCACGATCCGGGAAACATGTGAAAACATCGACTGGGAACAGGTGCGGGCATCGCTGGAGCGCGTCGGCATGGCCTTTCGGGACCCCGAGACCCATCGCCGGGCCTTCGAGGCCAGCTTCTGCCGGGCGTTTCTGTTCGACGACGACCGGCTGATCGGCTTCGGTCGGGCAATCTCGGATGGCGTCATTCAGGCGGCCATCTACGAAATCGTCGTCCTGCCGGAATATCAGGGAAAAGGCCTCGGGAAACGCCTGCTGAACCATCTGCTCGACCGCCTCGCCGGCTGCAACGTCATTCTCTACGCGAATCCGGGCAAGGAACGCTTCTACGCTGGCCTGGGCTTCCGGCCGATGCCGACCGCAATGGGGCGATTCACGAATCCGCAGCGGATGATCGAGCGCGGGATGCTTCGCTAGATGGGAAAGCCTCAGGGCTCGCGCTTCATCAGCTTCATCTCGGTGTGAAGCGTGGTCGTCGAGCGGGCGAGCTTGTTGGGCTGGTCGGGCACCGGCACGAAGAAGGTGAACGTCGAGTCGGCGACCGTCTCGACGACCTGGCCGAGAACCGGGTCGAACCAGGTGCGGCCGCGACTGACGGCGTTCGGGTCGCCGACCTGGGTCGTCGCGCCGGGCTCGAGCAGCATCTCCGACGAGAACTCGGCAAGTCTCGTTCCGCCGCGGTCCGCCATTCCCGTGAAGGTGTAACGGGTCCGCGTCTCCGTCGCAGGCGGGCCGGGGGTGCGCGTCGTCTGGTCCCATGAGTCACCGGGCTTCATCGGGCCTTCGGGGAAGTACATCTGGGCGATTTCGGAACCCTGCCAGGCGCCGGTTCCGGATACGATCTCGACCTTTCCGCGCCGGTCGAGCCAGAGAACGCTCGTCTGGCCTTCTTCCGGGAGCGCGGCGGCCTCGCCGTCCTGGAACATGCGGGCGAGCACGATGAACATCGACATCGTCGCCAGGTCGGGCCCCGCGTCGTCCACGGTCTGTCGGATATCCATCTCGATATGGATCGGGTTGTTCTGAATGCCCATCGGGGTTTCGACCTCCACCCCGCCATGGACCGTGACACGATAAAACAGGCGCTGGCCCTTGGCCCAGTCGTACCGGAATGTCAGCGGTGCCGCTTCCAGGCTCATGAACGCTCCTCCGATGAATAAGATGCACCACACGACGACGGGAACGCGGATATCTTCAAAAATGGAACTCATTCGTTTTCCACCAGTGATCGGGCAGGATTCCCTTCAAGAATTGGTGCGGACAGGCCGATGGTGAGTATAAGTCATACCACTGACGGGCGCAATAGGAGAGCTTGGCATGGGTCTAACGTTCTTGACACCCTTCTGGCGTTCCATTAGAATAGACCTCGGTCGGTACGGGCGGCTTCTGGCCGTCGTGACGGGGATGTGTCTTGCCTGGAGCGGCAACCACACACCGGCGCTGGGCGTGTCGACCGCGGATTATCATTCCGATGGAACGGCCGTTCAGAATTCGGGTGAATTCCTGGATGGCCCGGCGATCGAGATGCTGGTGGGCGGAGCCAAGACTCCGGCGGCGGAAACGGTCGGCCCTGGAAATCGCTCCGATTCAGCCTCCCAAACGGAATCGCTGAACCGGATGCTCGACGAGTGGGACACACCCGCGTCTGACGAGCCGATCACCTGGAGGGACGCGGAAGACCCGTCCGGCGATCAGGACGCCGTCATGCCCGACGCGGATTATCTCGATCTCGTGGATGACACCGGCGGGGACGCCGGCGAACAGGGCGAAGGCAGGTAGAACAACGGCCGCACGCGGCCGGGAGAAGGACAAATCTGGGGGAGGGAGCATCTCACATGAATCAAATCCGCCGCCGTAAGCGGTATTTCATCAAGCCGGGCTTTCAGAGCCGGCTGACCGCCATTTTCATCCTGATCGTCATCATCGTGGCGAACATCGTCGGGGCACTCGTGTACGGCTTCTCGATCGAGAAACTCGAGAACAAGCTCGTCGTCGAGTCGAAGCTGCCGATCGACACGTCGCAACTCGGGCAGGCGCTTCTGCCGGGGGTCGTCATCGCGGAGCTCGTGAGCATCCTCGTGACGGCGTTCATCTGTATATTCGTCACGCACACGATCGCCGGGCCGGTGTACCGCATGGAGCGCGTTTCACGAAGCATCGGCGAAGGCGACCTGACCAACTTCATCAAACTCCGCCCCAAGGACGAGCTGAAGGACCTGGCCGACGCGATGAACGAGATGACGATGGGGCTGCGCACACGTGTCACCAACATCCGCGACGCGTCCCAGAAGCTCCAGAGCGGCATCAACCGCATGAAGGGCTCCGGCAAGGTCGATCCCGAGATCATCGATGCAGCGGCGCTCATCGAGACCTGCTGCAAGGGCTTCGTTCTCGAGCGCGAAATGATCGATGCCGCGGCCGCCTCGAAAAAGGAAAAGGAAACCGAAGAGACCGCCTGACCTCTAACTCTGTCATCGACCAGACCGGCGCCCCTCGGGGCGCCGGTTTTCTATTCGGCAAATTATTTTATTGAAGCAGGCGCCTCTACCGGCGACCTGGCCAGCTCGAGGCCGGTCAGATACTGCCTGCACAGCCATGCGGGATCGGGCTCGGGCAGGTCCGTCCTGAAGTGGGCTCCGCGGCTTTCCATGCGGGCCGCGGCGAAGGCGGCCATGATGCCGCCGACAGCCGCCGCGTTTCGACGTGCCAGCTCTTCGGCCGACATCTCCTGCCACTTCGCGGACCTACGCCGGCCCAGACGGGCGCCGAGGCTTTCGGCCGCCGCCGCGAGCCCTTCCGGGGTTCGAAGGACGGAGAGATACCGGCCGAGGATCCGCTGGGTTTCCGGAAACGCGGGTACGTCGCCAAGATCCCAGCCCGCATCGGACGCAGGGATCGGGGCCGTTCCCGACCGCGCGATATCGGCCAGGCAGGCCAACCCGGCGCGTTTTCCGAAGACCAGACATTCGAGAAGACTGTTCGATGCGAGCCGGTTCGCCCCGTGAACGCCCGTCGAAGCGACCTCGCCCGCGGCGTACAGGCCTTCCAGGCTCGTCCTGCCGTCGATATCGGTCCAGACGCCGCCCATCGCATAATGGGCCGCCGGCGCGATCGGGACCAGATCTTTCGCAAGGGAAAAGCCTGCCTTCCCCAGTTCGGCTTCGATACCGGGAAAGCGCGCTGCGAGCAGTTCTCCTCCGAGATGGCGGGCATCGAGGAACACGTGATCGGCGCCTGCGGCGCGCATTTCGGCGATGACGGCACGGGCGACGATATCGCGCGGGGCCAGATCGGCCATCGGATGGTACCGTTTCATGAACCGCTCGCCAGCCTTGTCGACCAGGACCGCGCCTTCTCCGCGAACCGCTTCGGACACGAGGAAGCGCGGATGCCCGGGTGCGGCGAACACGGTCGGATGGAACTGGACGAACTCCATGTCGGCCAGGCGCGCGCCCGCTGCCCAGGCGATGGCAACGCCGTCTCCGGTCGCCTGATCGGCGTTTGTCGTCTCGGGATACAGGCGGCCGAGGCCGCCGCAGGCGAGAATGACGCTCCGGGCCTGAAACTCGACCGGCGTTCGCTGGGGGCCATCGAAGCCCCGGACGCCGATCACCCTCGTTCTGTCGACATCCAGGACGAGGTCCACGGCGTGAAAATTCTCGAGACATTCGATGCGCGGGTGGGTTTTCACCCGGTCGATCAGCGTCCGCTCGAGCTCCCTGCCCGTGGCGTCGCCGTGGGCATGAAGGATCCGCC
Organism: uncultured bacterium; assembly: GCA_964389325.1. Taxonomy (GTDB): domain Bacteria; phylum Muiribacteriota; class Ozemobacteria; order Ozemobacterales; family Ozemobacteraceae; genus MWAR01. Next base: position 194,341 of record CAYMEN010000002.1, read on the forward strand.
GGCGGCCGTGGGCCCCTTCGCGGGTCAGCAGCAGCTGCCCGCTGTCGGCCGCGTCGAACCTGGCGCCGAACTCGATGAGGTCGCGCACACGGTCGGGACCCTCGGTCACGAGCACCCGCACCGCCCTGGGGTCACACAGGCCAGCCCCCGCGACGAACGTGTCTGCAGCATGGTCATCGGCCGAGTCGGCGTGGTCCCAGACGGCGGCGATCCCCCCCTGGGCGAACCAGGAGTTGGAGGCCTTGATGTCCTGCCGGGTCAGGATGGTCACGGATGCCGATTCGGCCGCCGTCAGCGCGGCGAACAGGCCGGCAAGACCGGAACCGATGATGGCCACGTCGGTCGCACGTCGTTCAATAGTTATCAATATATATTCCTCGTCATAGCCATCCGCCGCGCGCCTTGCGGACCACCGTTGCGGGGGTATCCCGCCGGGTGACCGGAACGCGCCGGATTTCCAGGAGGTCATCGCCGGGGGCGCTGTATCCGGAGCGGCTCGTGAAATGCAGCTTCATTCCCGCACGCAGGGCGATTTGCGTCGTGTCCCGGTTGAATTTTCCGTAGGGCCAGGCGATCGCGATCGGCGGGGTCCCGACGATCCCTGCGAGCGTTTCCCGCGAGCGCTCGAGATCGGCGGCGACAGCCGAGGCGAGCGACACCGGCGGCGGGGTGAACGCGTTCCAGATGCGCATCATGTCGGTATGCAGGTCGTCCGTGTGCGAGCCGAACTCGAAGAGGCCGGAGGCGGCCATTTCCCGGATCTGGTCCCGTGAGAGATACCGCGAAAACTGAGGTTTCAAGCCAATCCGCGACGTGACGACGAACACGGTCATGGGAACGCCGAGCGTCCTCGCGACGGGGAGGGCGTGCTGATACAGGCTTTCATAGCCGTCATCGAACGTGATCAGAACCGGTTTTTTCACCCCCCTCCCCGCGCCTTCCAGGAAGGCTTCCGCCTCGTCGAGCCGGACCGGCGTGAATCCCTTCGCCAGAAGTTCGGACATCTGCGCCGCAAAATCTCGCGGGGTGCAGGACACGTCGGATGTTGCCGGGTCTTCGATATGGTGATAGACGAGCACCGCCAGCTTTGCCGAGGGCCTGGCCAGGGAGGTTCCGAAGACGGCGATGAGAACGGCTGCCGCCAGGACAGCCAGAAATGTCAAAACGGGCGCCCCCCGTGGAGGAGCGCCCGCTTGTCCCATTGGTGGATCAGAGACCGGCGGCTTTGCGGATTGCATCGACCTTGTCGAGCTTTTCCCAGGGCAGGTTCAGGTCGGAGCGGCCGAAGTGGCCGTAGGCGGCGGTCTGCTTGAAGATCGGGCGGCGCAGGTCGAGGTTCCTGATGATGGCGCCGGGCCGCAGGTCGAAGATGTCCCAGATCAGCTTCTCGATCTTGCGCGGATCAATCTTCTCGGTGCCGTTCGTGGAGACGTGGACCGAAAGCGGCTTCGCGACGCCGATGGCGTAGGCGATCTGGATCTCGACGCTATCGGCGACGCCGGCAGCAACGAGGTTCTTGGCGATATAGCGGCCCATATAGGCACCCGAGCGGTCGACCTTGGTCGGATCCTTGCCGGAGAAGGCGCCACCGCCGTGCGCAGCCATGCCACCGTAGGTGTCGACGATGATCTTGCGGCCGGTGAGGCCGGAGTCGCCGTGGGGTCCGCCGACCACGAAGCGGCCGGTGGGGTTCACATAGTATTTGGTGTTTTTATCGAGCAGTTCGGCCGGGAAGCAGGGTTTGATGATCTGGGTGACGATGTCCTCGGACAGCTGGGCGTGCGTGACATCGGGGTTGTGCTGGAGCGAGAGAACGACCGCGTCGACGCGGACGGGCTTGCCGTCGACGTATTCGACGGTGACCTGGCCCTTGCCGTCGGGGCGCAGGTAGGGCAGCTTGCCGTTCTTGCGCAGTTCGGCGGAGCGGCGGCAGATCAGGTGCGAGTAATACAGGGGGGCGGGCATCAGGTCGGGGGTCTCTTTGACCGCGAAGCCAACCATCATGCCCTGGTCGCCGGCGCCGATGTTCAGGTCGGCATCCTTGTCGGTGCCGTCGGCGGCCTTGTTGACGCCCTGGGCGATGTCGGGCGACTGTTCGTCGAGCGCGACCATGACGCCGCAGCTCTTGCCGTCGATGCCCCAGTCGGAGTTGGTGTAGCCGATGTCGCAGATCGTCTTGCGGACGACCGACTGCACGTCGACATAGCACTTCGTGGTGATCTCGCCCATGACGATGGCGAGGCCAGTGGTGACGGCGGTTTCGCAGGCGACGCGGCCCCGGGGATCCTGGGTGAGAATCGCATCGAGAACGGCGTCGGAAATCTGATCGGCAACCTTGTCGGGATGCCCTTCGGTGACGGATTCGGACGTGAAGAAGAACCGATCGCTCACGGGAAGCCTCCATGATGAGGGAATTTAAGGTGCGGCGATTATAGCAACGCCCCTTCCCCCCGTCAAGACAAACCGCGTTTTGTCCCCGGGTACACGCCGGCGGCGGCCTCCCGGAGAGGGAAGCCGCCGCAGCCTTGTGCCGGAGCCGCTTATTTCACGATCCCACCGTTCGCCTGTGCCTGTCCGGCGGGCGCGTTCATGAGTCGCACGACATTCTGATAGGCCATTTCGTAACTGAAGATGAACCCGACAACACTGGTTATGAGCACCAGGATGGTAGCCAGCACTCTCATGCGCAACCACCTCCTTGTGACTCCGGCGAAACCCCTATCGGCAGGAATCGCGGATCGCTGAAGGCGGTTCAGCCGGAAACGCCGATTTCGGCCGCGACCTCTTTCCAGGGCCGGTTTTCCGCGACGGCCTTCTCGATCGTCCGGCCGGCGGGGCAGGCGCCGAGCAGGATCGCGCCGCACACGTTTCCGTCCTTGGCGACGATCTTGTGATACACCCCGTCGTCGGGGCGGGCCGCGATGACATGGGCTTCCGCGCCGGCGCCAGCCGTCAGGGTCCCCTCGAGATCGGCCTCGCCGATGCTGAGCAGATCGACCCCGGTGAGCTTCAGCCGGAAGCTTTCCGGAGGCATGCCGAGGGAACCGGTCTTCCCCGCCATGCTCTGCCCGGCGCGGTTACCCCAGTGGCGGGCGGCGAGCCAGGTGCCCCACATCTTCCCGTCGTGCTCGATGTTGTCCCCCGCGGCGAAGACCCCGTCGACATTCGTCCGGCAGGCCGCATCGACCCGGATTCCCCGGCCGCACTCGACGCCGAGCTGTTTTGCAAGGTCGAGCCGGGGCGCAACGCCGGCGGAGACGATATACACGTCGCCGTCGAGCGCATCGCCGCCCTGAAGCTCGAGGTGGCCATCGCCCAGACAGCCGAGCTTCGCCCCGAGATGGAACCGGAACCCCTGTTTTTCGAGGAGCCCCTGCAGGATCGCGGCGCCTGCAGCGTCGAGCTGGCGCGGCATCAGTCTCGGAGCGAGTTCGACGAGATCGACGGCCAGTCCCAGCTTCGTGAGATGGTAGGCGGCCTCGAGGCCGAGCACGCCGCCGCCGATGCAGACGGCGCGCCTCTTTCCCGTTGCCGCGGCGCGGATCGCTTCGGCGTCGGCGGCCTCGCGCAGCACGAACAGGTTCCTGCACCGTTCACGTCCCTGGATGGGCGGCATGAAGGCATTACTGCCGGTCGCCAGCAGCAGGGTGTCCCAGCCGATCGCCTCGCCGCTGCTGAGCCGGATCGTGCGGGCCTTCGCGTCGACCGACTCGGCCTTCACGCCCAGCCTGACCTCGATGTTCCGCTCGGCGAATTTCTGCACGGGCGTCATCACGATCTTCTCGATCGTCACGCCGCCTGAAATGAGCTCGGGAAGCCTCGTCCGGAAGTAGACGGGCCACGCCTCGCCGGTCACGGCGAGAATCTTTCCTGCGTATCCGGAATCGCGCATCGCAATCGCGGCGGCGGCACCGGCCACGCCGTTTCCAATCAGCACCGTCACCTGTCCGTTCGTCGTCATCGTCCGCGTTCCTCCTTCGTGTGGTCATGCCGTTCCGTGAATGTCAGTATACATGCTCCGCGGGTCGGGCATGGTCGCGTATTCACTGTCATGTCTTTCTGCGACGGGTTTTGGCCGAGGGGAACAGGACGTTGTTCAGGATGAGCCTGAAGCCGGCGGCGTTCGCCTGGTAATCACCGAAGTTCTCTCCCGGCGTGTGGCCGCCGTAATAGCAGAACACGCCTTTGCCAAGGGTGCCCATGAGATACCGCACCGAAACGCCGTCGTTGTTCTCGGCCAGGATCGTGACGTCCTTCTTCACCAGCGACTTGCGGAACGACGAGGTCTCGCCGCTGAAGCCGCGGATCTCGCGGCTGTGGTTCTGGTTGAGCAGGCACGGGATCGCGTCGACCTGCGCCGAGAACTCGAACAGGCTGAAGATCGTGCCGGCGCCGGCTTCCGGCACGTCGATGTCCGAGTATTCGTGCGACGCGTCGGCGAACACGGTGAAGCCGCCGAACGCGAGACTGCGGGCATAGTTGAGCGCGCCGGTCGGGTCATCGACGGGCGGATCGCCGTCGAAGGGGGTGTCGACGATGTCGTTCCCGTCCGCCGCGAGCGCGACGTCGAGCGTTTCCGCGGCGGAGCACATGGCGAACAGAAAGCCCCCGCCGGCTACGAAGTCACGGATCTTCGTCGAGACGGCCTGTTTCATCTGCCAGACTTTCGCGAAGCCGCGGGAGCCGGACAGATGCCAGTCCTGGGCATCGAATCCGCGCTTGTGGCCCTGGCCGGTGAAATCCTTGTGATGGATGTGAAGCCAGTCGATCTCCGCCAGCTTCCCGTCGAGGATGCCGTCGTCATATATCACTTGATACTTTATGCCGACGTGGTCCAGCAGCTGCGCGACGATATCGCTGCCCCTCTCCCCCTCCGACGCGAGGTAGATGCCGATGCGGGGGGCCGTCTCGAGCGGAACGACGTCCATGTTCTCGTCCTGAGCCGTCGTCAGGATCGCGTCAAAATCGGGTTTCGGGAGAGGCTCGAGATACACCTTCGCCGCGGCGGCCTGGCGCCGGATCGCGGGATCGTCGGGCAGGATGAAGCTGCCGCCGCGATAGTTGAGGGCCCAGAACACGTCGGGTGCCTTCCGGTCGAGGGTCTGCCAGACGAGGCCGTAACTCCGGCAGAAATCCGACTGGGCGATGTCCATCGGCACGAGCAGGGCATCGGCTCCGAACGAAGCCGTGACCAGAGAGGCCCACAGTATCATACCATATATTATATAGTCTCTTTTTCCGATTCCCGTTCCCTTCATTTCACACCCTCCGCGGCCTGCCGAAAAAGAACGTCAGCGGTTTGTCGAGCCTGGCCGCCCATGCGGCTTCCGAGTGAACGGCGCCGACGTCGGGAAACGAGCGGAGGTCCTTCCCCTCCCTGAATCCGCGCTTCTCCAGAAGCTTCGTCATCCGGTGAAAGCCGCGCCAGATGGGAGGCTCGAGATCGCCCGCGTCGAGGTAGAACCGGACGGGATCGGGCGGCAGCTCCCCTTCGCCGGCCAGCTTGAACATCCTGCCGCGGTTGAACCAGAACGCGGGCGACAGGCAGGCCGCCATCGAGAAGACGTCGGAATGAAGCCAGCCCAGCTGGAACGAGAAGAGGCCGCCCATGGAAGACCCGCCCACAGCCGTGTGCTCTCGGCCAGGCTTCGTCCGGTAGGCTGCGTCGACGAAGGGCTTGACGACCCCGGTCAGGAACCGCGCGTATGCCTCGCCCTTCGGCTTGAAGAGGTTGTATTCCTCCATACGGTCAGGGGTGTTCGCGATGCCGACGATGATGAACTCCTCGATCGCGCCGCCGGTCATGAGCCGCATGGCGGTTTCGTCGAGCTTCCAGTCCTGGCCGCAGAACGAGGTGGCGGGGTCGAAGAGGTTCTGCCCATCGTGCATATACAGCACTGGATATCTTTTCCGGCCGCTGCGGTAGGAGGGGGGCAGCCAGACGAGGATATCCCGCGGATACTCGAGGCCATCGCCAGCCATGCCGGGATGGGACCTCAGATCGCCCTTCACCGGATCGAACTCGGCGGGAAGCTTGTCCATCCAGTCGGCAACGCGCGTTTCGAACTCGCATGCGGGGCCGTCGATGCGGAACGCCCGGTTATCAGGCGGAATGTTGTCCGGCGTTTCCTCGTAGACCGCCTGGGTTTTCCAGCTGCCGCGGGTCACCTTGAACTCGGCGACGGTCCCGGCCGGGGCGGCGAACCGGCACTCGAACCGCAGCCGGTCGACGCGCTCGAGTTTCACCCGGTCGGGCTTCCAGTCGCCCAGCGCCGGCAGGTTTCCGGCGAGAAAAATCGAGCATCCCCGCGGCAGGGGAGCGGCAAGGCTGACATGGATCGTGACGGGAACCATCGGCGGCCGGCGGACCGGCCGATCTGAACGACGAAGCCTCGGCATGCGACATTTCCCCCTGACTCTGCATATTTCGGGACCAGTCACCGGAAGAGAGATACCAAGAGAACACCGTATCGTCAACAATGCGGCTGACGAATGACAGGAAACAGGATACAATATATGGAGAGAGACGTGATCGGGGAGGTTCTTCCTATTCTCGATTTTCTGGTGGAATCGCTGGCAAAGCCGCATTCTCTGGCGCTCATCCAGGGATGCGGCTGGTGGCTTCTGGCCGCCATTCTGCTCGGCATGCCGGGGCCTCTCCGTCGCCTGCTGCATCTCAACACCCTCTGGCCGGCCTTCATTCTCGCCGGCATCAACAACCTGACCGGTGCCTTCACGAATTCGGAGTTGTTCATCGCCGAGAACGTCGATGTCCACGCGCTCCTGATGCTCGTGTGCGGGCTCCTCCTCGCCGAGTTTCATGGAAAGGCGGCCTTTTCCAGCCACCACGCCCAGGCGGGATTCGGCGTCGTCTGCATCGCGGGAACGGCGTTCATCGCCGCCCTTCCGCGAGACGTCCTCCATGCGGCCGCCCACCTCGTTTTCGGTCTGGGCACGGCAGGAGTCGGCATCCAGTTGTACAGGCTCGGCAAGACCGCCGTCCAGGACACGCCACTCCCCGTGTGCGTTCTTCCGTCGTTCCTCGTTTTCGGGGCCGCCATCACGGCTTCATATACGACATACTATGGGGACCCGGTATCATTTCTCACGACGTTCCAGACCAGCTATCCCATCCTTTCTCTCGATTCCATCTACATCGTCCTGCAGTTCGGAACCTCACTCTGCATGCAGCGGTGGGCGTCAAGGATCGCAACGGGCACCGGCGCCATCACCCCGGCGATGCCAGGGTACCGCATTATCGCGGCCGTTCTGCTGCTGGCCATCTCGGGAACATTCCTGGCGCGGCATCTCGAAGTCAAATCACTCGATTCGATCGAAGCCGAGACGGTCAACCAGGCCAGAAGCCTCGCCGATACGGTGACAAGCACCCTGCGTGAGGACGAACGGCTCACGTTCCTGGCTTCCCGCCACCCGGCGGTCGTTTCCGCCACATCGGGAAGCGGCCTCCAGGAGTGCGACACGTTCATTCAGGAGTGCTCCGGCTCGACGCCCGGGTTCACCTGGTTCGTGGTCAACGGCCAGGGGGTCACCATTTCCACATCCATCAAGGATCCGCAGGCCAACTTTCTCAACCATATCCTTTCCGGGCGCCCGTATCTGAACGAATCCCTCTCCGGAAAGACCGGACACGCATTCGCCCTGGGTAAAGCATCAAAAATAACCGGGCACTTTACCGCACAGCCCGTGAGAAACCCCGACGGGAGCATCACGGGCGCCATCGTTCTCAAACGGCCAATGAGCACGATAGAGCCGCTGTTCAACCGTCACGATCATGCCATGCTCGTCAGCCCCGACGGGATCATCTTTCTCGGCAGTCGCCGGGAATGGGACCTCATGCCGTTGTTCCCGCTTCCGCACGATCGGCGAGCGGAGCTGGAGCGGTCAGGCCAGTTCGGAGCGATCGCCTCGGAGGCGCTGTTCAGCTCCCTCCGCCCGCTGAACGGTTTCGTCCGGGCCTTCGACCGGGAAATGTTCTGCTCTCAGGCCCTGCTGAACACAAAGGGTTGGCAGATTCTTCTCATGAACGACATGAGCCGGATCGCTCTTTCCCGGCATCTGCCCCTTGCCCTGACCCTCTCCCTGGTCATCCTGACCCTGGCGTTCCAGATCGGCACGGCCCGGGTCGCCGAGAAAGCCCAGCAGGCCGTGCAGTTCGAACAGCAGTTCAAGAGTGTGTTCGAGAACGCCCCGGAAGGCATTCTGATCGTCGATGCCGACACACACGTCATCCTGGCGGCCAATCCGTTCCTGCATCGCGCGCTGGGCGTTTCCGACCACGAACGGATGCAGCAGCTCAGGTATGAAGACATCTGCCAGGACGGAACAGGCGACGCAGCCTCGTTTTTCCCCCAACTCGCGGAAGGCGGAGCCGCGGCCGTCGAACGCCGCCTTCAGTATTCGGCCGGGAATGCGTTCCAGGGGGAAATCACCGGGTCCTTCCTGAAAACCCGGGAGCGGAACGTCTTCCTGCTGTTCATCCGGGACCTGACCAGCCGCCGGCTCCTCGAAAAAATGCGGAACGAGAGCGAGGAACGGTTCAAAAAGCTGTTTGCCGCCGCACCGGACGGGTTCATCCTCATCCGGGAAGAAGATCACACGATCGTCGAGGTGAACACGGCCGCTCTCGAGATGCTCGGCAGGCCATACGACGAGGTGATCGGACGGGTGTGCCACGAGTTCATCTGCCCTTCCGAGAGAGGGAAGTGCCCGATATCGAATCTTCACCAGACGATCGACCGCTCGGAACGCGTCCTGATCGGCCATGACGGCAAGCGCATCCCCATCATCAAGCAGGTGATCAAGCTCGCCCTGGGCGGCGCTCCCCACCTGCTCGAAAACTTCATCGACATCCGGCAGCGCAAGGAGATGGAACTGGCGCTTTCTCGGGCGAAAGAGGCAGCGGAAGCGGCGAATCTCGAAAAGGGGCGGTTCATCGCGCACATGAGCCACGAGATCCGCACGCCCATGAACGCGCTTCTCGGGCTCATCGACGTTCTCCACGCCGAAGTCACCGTTCCGCGCCAGCAGCATTACCTCGCACTCATCAGAAGCGCAGGCGAGTCGCTTCTGGCGCTTCTGAACGACATCCTCGACTTCTCGAAAATCGGCGCGGGGCGCATGGAGCTCGAGGAGTCCCTCTTCGACCTCCCGGTCCTGCTCCAGGCAACGCTCGACCTTCTCTCCGGAAAAGCGGCCGCAAAGCGGATCGAACTGGTGAGAGAACTCGATCCGCAGCTTCCCCGCCTGGTGATCGGCGACCAGTTCCGCCTCCGGCAGGTTCTCCTGAACCTGCTCAACAACGCGATCAAGTTCACCGACGCGGGCAGCGTGCGGCTTTCGGCCGTCCGGACCCCCCCGGCGGAAACAGACTCCGTCGTCATCGCCGTGGCTATATGCGACTCCGGCATCGGCATCCCGGAAGACCAGATCTCCAGACTGTTCGAATCGTTCTCCCAGGTCCGCTCCAACGGGGTTCCGCGCAAGGAAGGGACGGGGCTCGGCCTGACGATCTGCAGGCAGCTCGTCCACCTGATGAAGGGGGAGATCTCGGTGACATCCGAGCCGGGAAAGGGCTCGACGTTCCGGTTCACCGCGAAGTTCCGGCTTCCCGAGGTTTCTGAAACGCCAACCGGGCAGGAGTCGCCGGGGGTGGCAGCCGAGAAGAAGGACATTTCCGGAAGGATCTTGGTTGCCGAGGACAACGACATCAACCGCAAACTCGCCGAAGCGCTCCTGGAATCGGGCGGCTGGAACGTGACATCGGTCACAACGGGGCGCGAGCTCGTCGAGCGGGTGGCCGCCTCGGCGTTCGATGTGGTTCTCGCCGACATCCAGATGCCCGACATGAACGGGCTGGAAGCCGCTCGATCCGTTCGCGCACGGGAAACGACGACGGGGGGGCATCTTCCCCTGATCGCCCTGACGGGGAACGACGTTTCCGAGAACGCCGACATCATCGAGGCGGCCGGCTTCGACGGGTGCCTGCAGAAGCCCTTCACCCGCCAGCAGTTGTTCGACGTCATCGCCGACACGCTCGACAGGCTTCGCGGCGGCGTTCCCGTCACCATCGACGTCGAGCACCTGATGAAGCGCGTCTGCGGAGATGCGGGCGTGCTTCTCAAAATGATCGACATCTTCCTCGCCAAATACCCCGGCCAACTCGCCGCGCTCGAACGCGCTTCCGCGGGCGGCGACATGACCGAGACGTCGGCCAGGGCGCACTCGCTGAAGGGCGCAATAGGAACATACGCATCAGAAAAGGTTTTTCAGGCAATCGGCGAAGTGGAACGCGCGGCGCGGGCGGGAAGCCCGGGCGAGGCCGCCCTGGCCCTGGCAACCTTCACGCCGCTGCTGCGTTCCTTCGTCGGGGAGCTTCAGGCCCTCCAGGCAAAACTTCGAAAGGAATCCGGCGTCCGGCTGGAACCCTGACAGACACCATGAAATCGTCTCCCTTTTTCCGACTGTTTCTCGCCGTGGCCCTCCTCGGTACGGGCGGCGGATTTCTTTCGATCGCGCTGTCGAATATCCTGCTGTTTCCCGTTCGCGTCGGTCCGCCGAACAGGGTGCCGTCACTCCCGGGGACTCCCTTCATCGCCCAAAACGCGGCGGGGCATAAGATTGCGGCGTGGTGGTATCCCGGGGCCCCGTCGGCAGGCGCGGTCCTGCTCTGTCACGGGCACTGCGTGAACCATCTCCACATCCTGGACATGGCCGGCTTCCTTCACGAGGCCGGGTACAATATCCTGACGCTCGATTTCCGGGCGCACGGTCTCAGCGAGGGCCGCCACACGGCGATCGGTCTTCACGAATGGGAGGACGTCGATGCGGTCATCAAGGCAGCCGAGGTGAACGGGGTTCTGCCCCCGACGATGCCGCTCGCCGCCTATGGGCGTTCGATGGGGGCCGCCACCCTTGCCAACGGCTCGGCCAGGCTCGGGCGGATCGGGGCGTTCATCCTCGAGTCCAGCTTCGCCGAACTCCGGAAGATCGCGGGCCGCGATGTCCGGCGGGTCAGCGGTATTCCCGACTTTTTCCTGCTCGACTGGCTGTTCGCGCTGGCGCGCCTGAGAAGCGGCATCGATTACGCGTCGAACCGGCCCGTCGAAGGGATCAAAGGGGTCGGCGGCCGGCCCCTGCTCCTGATCCACGACGGCCTCGACTCCCGGGCGACGCGGGAGGACCACGACAGGCTCAAGGCCGCCGTTCCCGGGGCGAAGGAAATGATCGTGCCCGATGCAAAACACGTTCAGGCACACCGGCCTCCGCCCGCGCCCTTCGAGCCGATCGTTCTCCAGTTCCTGAACGACGCCGGCGTGTTTCCCGCCCCTGCAAAATAAAGCATATATAACTTATATTATATCTTCTGCTTTTTCACCGGCGGGGACTTGCCTTCCCCATGCTCTTCGGGTAAAGTATCCCTGTTTCCGTTCAGGAAAATCCCGGGGCGATCCCGGATACCACAAGAGCAAGGAGAGCATCGATGTCTGATTTCAAGAACTCGAAGACGTGTGAAAACCTTCTGAAAGCGTTCGCCGGCGAATGCCAGGCGAGGACCAGATACACCTACTACGCGTCGGTCGCCCGAAAGGAAGGGCTGCCGCAGATCGCCGACTTTTTCATCGAGACGGCCGAGAACGAGAAGGAGCACGCCAAGGTGTTCCTCAAGCGCCTTCTGCACCACGGCATGAACGAGCAGGTCGTGACGATTCACGAAGCCGGCTATCCCGTCGCCCTCGCCGACACGGCCAAGAACCTGTTGTATGCGGCCGACGGCGAGAAGGAAGAGTGGACGGCGCTGTACCAGTCGTTCGCCGACGTCGCCGAGCAGGAAGGATACAAGGATGTCGCGACGGCGTTCCGGATGATCGCCAAGGTCGAGAAGCACCACGAAGCCAGATACCGCAAGCTTCATGAGAACGTGAAGAGCCAGAAGGTGTTCAAGAAGGACGCCAAGACCTTCTGGATCTGCCGCAACTGCGGTCACATCCACGAGGGCGAAAGCGCCCCCAAGCAGTGCCCGGCCTGCGAGCATCCGCAAGAATACTTCCAGGTCTGGAACGAAAATTACTGATCCGGCTCACGAAAACGCCCTGCGGAAGCGGGGCGTTTTTTGTTTTCCCCGCGTCCGAAGACCTGTCGCCTCGGGGCGGGCGCTCCCCCGGACTTCCGGAGCCGCGCATTCTCGTGGTTCGGGAGGTCTTTACGGCGAAAAGGCCTGGTGGCGGCGATAGGCCTCCTTCAGCACCTCGATGTCGGGAAGCCCAAGCAGCGGATGGTCGAGGGTGAAAGCGGTCACAGGTTCGTCCTTTCCCTTGACCAGGAGTTCACCAAGAGACACCCACGGCCAGGAGCGGGAGCAGGCATGGCACACCGACTCGCTCACCACCAGCGCCTTTCCGACCCTGCGGGTGATGCTCTCCAGGCGCTGCGCCGCGTTAACCACGTCGCCGATCAGGGTGAAATCGAGTTTCAGCCGGGAGCCGATGTTTCCTTCGATCACCTCGCCCCGGCTCAGACCGACCCCACAATACACGGTGTCCCCCCAGGAGCCCGGCACTGCCTCCCGGCGGAGGCAGGACAAGCCGGCAACCAGGTCGAGACCGGCCTGGACGGCCTCATCCGCCCGGTCGTCGGGAAAAGAAGCCAGGATGCAGTCGCCGATGAACTTGGTGACCTCGCCGCCCTGCTTCGCCACCACGCTGGTGGCGAGATCGAAAAACCCGTTGAGCAGGGGGACCACGGCTTCAACCGGGGCCCGTTCGGCCAGCGAGGAGAATGCCAGCAAATCGGCGAACAGGATCACCCGTCGCACCCGCTGAGGCTGAAGGGTGGAGGGATCGGTTCCGGTCGCCAGGATTTTGCGAAGGACGGGCTGGGTGTACCGTTCCACGATTCGATGCGTTTCGGCAAGACGGGACAGGATGAGTTTCACGGGCTGCAGAAGCAGATCGGGTTGTCTATCCAGGTCGATGGTTCGCATCGACCACGCTGGAAATATACGTATAGTTATATTTTTTTCCACCCCCAGGCAGACGATATCCGTATGCCGGGGGTCGTGGCAGATCACTTCGAACAGGGTATCGAGAGCCGCGTCTTCGCCCTCGAGGACTTGAAAAAAGGTGTCCTGAAGGCACAGGAGAACCCCCGTCAGGCCTGCATCCCGATTGTGGCCGGCGGCATGCCGGCCGAGTTCGGCAACCTCTTCAGGGCCGATCGGCCGGGTATATCGGCTGAAATACACCAGGCGTTTCATGGCAACTCCTATCCCGTTTTTTCAAGACTTTTCCGGGACTGGCAAGCGGGGTGACCGGGGCCGAGGAGGGGGCGCGCCGCCGGATTTCCCTCCCAAGATCCTCTTCCGACACATCCTACCACGAACCCGGCGACTGAGCATCAACGATGGGCTGCAAGCATTCCCGGCAACCCTCCTCTGCCCCGTTCCCAGCACGGACATGCAGTGGAGCGGAAAAGCGGCGAAGGGCCCGGGAGGATTCAGATGCAGACGACCGGGAGTCTATGACAACAGCGTAAACTTCTCGCCGTCCGCGGGGACGGTCGTGCCGGGGAACCGGCCGCCGAGGGCGTTCCAGACGGTTTCGTCGACGATGATGCCGGAACCGCCTTTTCCCTTCGTCGCGGCCTCGCAACGGGAGGCGCGGTCGGCGGGAGAGCCGATCAGGGTGGGAAGCAGCCTTCCGTCATCGCCGCCGAGACGGCCCCAGAGAATCGTTCCGGCCGCCACACCGATGCCCGTCTCGATCGTGAAGCGGCCATCACGCCGCCTCGCCTCGTTGAACCGGGCGAGGGCTTCGCGCATGTTCCGCGCGGCGCTCACCGCGCGAAGCTCGGGCGCTTCCCCCGCGGGGTCGGGCGGGAAAACGGCGACGATCGCGTCTCCGAGATACGTTTCGATCGTTCCTCCCGCGGCCTTGATCGGCTCCTCCATCAGGGTGAAGTAGTCGTTCAGCAGGGTGACGACGTCCTCCGGGGCGTTGGTTTCGGACAGCGTCGTGAAGCCTCGAATGTCCGATGTCAGCACGGCAGCCGCGAGCCGCTCGCCGCCGGCCGCCAGGTTCGCGGCTCCGGCATCGGCCTTCCTGACAGCCGAAAGAACGCCATCGGAAACGAACCGCGCCATCCCGGCCCGTTCCCACAGGCCGCGGGCCATGCCGTTGAACACGGTAGCCAGGTCGCCGAACTCGTCGGGCCGGTCGAGAGAAAGGCGCCAGTCGTATTCCCCGCGGGCCGTGCGGCGGGTCGCCTCGAGGAACACGGGGAAGGGAAGCGTCAGGAACAGCGCCGTCGCGAGGGTCACCACCGACCAGGCGCAGACGATGGCGGCCGCCACTCCCTTCCAGCCCGGACCGCGGGGCTGGCCATCCGGGACCGCCACCGCGACGCCCAACAGATCGCCGGAAATGAACATTCTGGTCGCAGCGACGGTGCCGGGCTGCTCGGGCAGAGCGTCATAGAGTCGGCCCATCCGCCGGCGCAGGCTGACGTCGGCAAGCGTCCTGTATTTTTTCCAGAGATGCTGGTCGAATCCCAGGACGTTCTCCGAAAACGCAGGGGGAGTATAATGCCTGATATGATATATAATATATTTTATATTCCATCCTGAATGTCGTTCAGCCAGACGTCCTGGGGCCCGTTTCAGGAGGCGCCTCATATACTGGGTCGATATCGGCTCGAGACCTCCGTAGGAAATGAGCACGATCGCCGGACGAACGCCGGGGGCCGCCGGGGGCGCGATCTGGACGCTCATGAACTGGCTGAAATCGCCGAAGGGGTTCCTGAAAAGCAGGGGCGTGTTCGCGTGCAGACCCCGGATATACGACTCGTCCATGTATTCCCACGTGATGGCGTGGACCAGGTCGATCGTCGACTCGAGGCCCCCTCCATGCGGTCCCTCGTCTCCGCCCCGCCCTCCCAGCCTGATGAGAGTATCCTGCGAAAAGCACTTCATCAGCTTCTGCAGGGGGGCATACGCGGAACGGACATCGTAATCCGTCTCGCCCAGGTCGCGGCCGTCGGCGGTGAAGGCGAGAACGGTCCTGACAAGCCCTCGATCGACAATCTTCCGCAGATACGCCGCGATAACGCCGTTCGGGGGGATCGCCGCCCCGGGCCCGGTCCGGGAAACGATGCGTGAAGCCCAGGTTTGCAACGACTTCGCGCGCACGGTCCGCGCAGTGTTCAGCCCGTCATCGAGTCGTTGAAGCTGACAGGACAGGTGCGCGAGAACAGCCTGCGGGGATCGGTTCTCACCGGCCTTCGCCGACGCGGTGGCCATCATGGCGAACCCGCAGCAGGGAATCATCGATCCGAACGCGAATCCCCAGGCAACCCGACTTCGCAGGCCGCTTCCGACCGAGTATCCGAACAGCGCCATTCTCAGACCAAGCAGGGCCGTTCCACCGACGGCCAGGAGGAGGCCGATGTCGAACCAGGGAAGCCGGTCACGCCACGGGTGCCTCAGCAGGGAGGGGGCCGCCGTCACCGCAAACACCGGGCGCAATCCCCGGCGAGGGGAGATGCCTCCCCCGCGCCAGAGATCCTCGTCGCTCCATTCGAGCGGCGGCGCCTGAAGAAACGCGAGAAAGCCGGGCCGGCTGACGAATTTCGGAAGGTCGCCTCCCCTCACGCCCGAGATGCCGCGCCTGACAAGCGGAAAAACCGACCTGGAGAGGGGCGACTTCAGCAGGGGCCTCAGCACGATCGAGCGTTCATGGAAGAGATTCATGAACAGGGCGGAGCATTTTTGCGCGGAGAATTGCCTCATGGCCGGCTCCGTGGAGGCCCAGTCGATGGCGGTGTAGACGTTCGCCGTGCCGCAGAAGTGGGCCACATCTTTCCGAACGCCCCGGGCGGGATTGGCGAGATGGAAATCGCCTCCAAAGAGGGCTTCTGACTGGTCATAGGAGAGTGCCTTCGCCGGTTCGTATGCGTCCGCCGTCTTCTCGCCCGCCCCGGGATAGATGAGAAGAAGCTTCAGAATGGCGACGACCTCTTTTTCGACGTCGTCGATGCGGCGGCCGGGGAAGAGGCTCGGCTCGGCCCTGACCAGGATCCTGCCGTTCGAGGGTATCACCAGGGCCGACACGGCGGGCCTGATGCCGATTCGCCTGACGAGATCGTCACACAGCCGGTCGAACTCGGTCTGTCCGTATCCGGCGAGCTTCGCCGCAACCGAGGCCGGAATGCCGTCGCCGAATCCCTGCCCGCGCACGACGCCGTCAAGGATGTGCTCCAGCGATTTGGCCGGGTCAATCTCGGCCTTGAACTGGTGCATCTCCTCGATCAATTGTTTCCTGGCGGCGGCACGCATCCCTTTTTCCTCGTCGTCGAGCCATGCAGTGACGGCACTACGCAACCCGATCGCTGGCAGCGCCACGAACAACAGCCAGACGAGAGCGATCACGCCCTTCCATGAACGATTTTCCCGCTCGAGGCCGATTCTCCGGATGCTCATGCACCGATCTCCCGATCGGCGAGTCCGAAGATTCGAACGGGCTTCACACGCCCCTTGACCGTGATCGTTCCGAGCGGCGCGCAGTCGAACGCCGTCGCCGCCACCTCGGCCGTATCGTCGTCGAGAAGGATCGGCACGTCGCTCCGGCGGCGACTCTCCGCCTCCAGGCGCGCGGCGAGATTCACCGCGTCTCCGATGACCGTGTAATCGAGACGTCCTGTACGGGAGCCGATCCGGCCACAGACGACGTTGCCCGTGACAAACCCGACGGACACGCGTAGCGCATCAATGCCCCATTGTAGCCTCTCTCGACTCAGCCCGGCGGCAACCCGCCGAATCCCAAGCGCTGCGGCCGCGGCCCGGACGGCGGCCGGCGTGTCAGCCGGGTGGAAAACCCCCATCACGCCGTCGCCGACGACTTTGTCGAGGCTTCCGCCGTGGAGCCGGATCACTCGCTCCATGGCCGGCAGGAGATCGTCCAGGAGGCGGAAGGTCTGATCGACCGATGCCTGCGCCGCGATTCGATCGAATTCCACGATATGGGCGAACAGCACGCCGACGTTGCGACGCTCCCCTCCCGGATGCAGATCCGAAACGTCATCGGCACGAACCGTCGCCAGCACTTCATCCGAGACGAACCTGGCAAGATGCTCCCGTTCGCGGAGCCCGGCCGTCATCTCGTTGAACTCGGATGCGAGGTGCTCGAACTCGTCGCCGGTCGGAAGAGAGAGAGCGATATCGAACCGCCCGGCGGCAATCTCCCGCCCCGCTGCATTGACGCATTCGAGAGGGATGGCAAAGTTCCGCGTCAGCACGAACGCGACGAACGCCGTGAGCAGCAGGGCATAGGCGCACCAGCCGCCAATCACGAGCCGGTTTTTCCAGATCGTCCAGCCCGGGGCCGACGGTCGTGCGCATCCGACGGCGATCCCCGGGAACCCCGCGAACGACCGCACGACCGCGATCTCCCCTTCCGGGGCCGGGAGCTCCTGGGCGGATCCTTCGGGAATCATCAGCGCCCGATTCGCGAGAGTGAGAAGCTGCGCATCGACACCGGCCGCGCGGGGCCAGGCGGTCTTTCCATCGAGCATTGGCCGATCTCCACCGGTCGTTACGAAGGATGCGAAATCGATCGTCATGTCACCGTCGATGTCGGATGATCGTTCGTTGCGTCGTTCGAGGCTTTCGAAATACATCCGGATGATATCCGACCGTCTATACATCACGTAGAAAAGCGCTTCCAGGCGGCCGGGGTTCCTGACGTGCGACCTGACCATGAACTGAAACATGATGCTGTCGGTGATACCGGAGAATTTCGGGTCGATTTCGCGACCGTCGACGCACAGCAGCGTCGTGACGTCGATTTTCCCCATGTTGTCGGCGATCGCACGCCTGCGCCTCGTCCACAGCTTCGCGCGCGGCGGCTCGTCGAGGTCGGCTTCGATGAAGCAGCCGCTCGTGAGGAAAAGCCGCACTGACGCGGTGCGGGGCGTCTCGGCCAGCCGCTCGGCCATGTCCCGGAGCTTCGGAGAGATCCCGGGTTGGAAAACAGCGTGCTCGACTCCGTCCTGGGTGATCAGCAGGGCGACCGGGGCTCCGGCGCTTTTCCTGATCCGTTCGAGGAGCTGTGGTACCCGGTCGGAACCTGTTTCGATGCTGCGGCCCAGGTCCTGCATCATCCGCCAGAGACGTTTTTTTGCCGTCTCCAGGTGGCCGGAAAGGCCGTTTTCAAGGAGATCGAGGCGCTCGTTGATCATGGTTGTCTGCCGCTCCCGGTCGATGTCCCGTCGATAATCGAGATAGGAGAGCATCACGCCCGTGCAGGCAAGCAGGGGGAGAACGGTCGCGACGCCGACGGCGACGGCGATCTGCCCGCGGAGGCGCAACGGAAGGCTGAATCCGCTGGTCACGAGGAGAGCGAAAATGCCGCTGCCGAAAACGGCGAGGAAAAATGCCGCGCGAAGCCCCGGCTGCCAGCGGCGCAGGGGATGACGAAGGCTCTCGCCATCCCGCCGGAGCAGGAGGCTGTATGGTTTGGAATCCCCTCCCAGGCACCATTCCTGGAGCAGTTCCATCGGCGGGGCGCATTCGAGCCGAAGGCCGGTGCGGGACCGCGTCAGGCGCGGCACCACCACGAGCCTCCGCGAGACTCCCCCGTCCGGCATCGAAAGAATGGGTTTCAGCAGGAATCCGCGGGGAAGATCGGAAACCCGGAACACGGCAAGGTAGCCTCCCAGCAGGGCGTCTTCGGGCTTCGGTCCGGCAGGGAGAAAGTTCGCATAGGCCAGGTACAACCCGCCCCCGGGGCACATCCGCAGGAAGGGATTTGCCGTTTTCCATGTGCCGCGGACGAAGGGATCGTCCCCGAACAGGCGCTGGAGGAGCCCCTGTCGGCGCGTCCGGAGACCCGCTGCGGAAGCGCCTCCCCAGCGGCGGCGGAGTCGATCCGTCTCGGCATCGGCGTATCGGACGTCACGCTCCAGCCAGCCGGAGACCGAGAGCCAGACGGGCAGCATCGTGGCAGCGCGGGGCGGCGCCCCGACCATGAGCGACCGGTCGATGCGCAGGAACGGGTTTCTCCCGTCAGCCCCGGCTGCGAGCAAAAAGACCGGCTCACACCCGATGTTCCGACGGCATTCGCCGATCAGTTTTTTGCCGAACGCATCGGGGTCGAGACCGGGAAAATCCCGTGCCGCCCGCCATGATCGCCCGACGCGCGGATCGGGAAATCCAAGGCGGGTCTCGATCGCGCCCAGCCCGTCTTCGAGCCGCCTCGCCGGCGAGAGCCTGGGCTGGAGTTCCCGCATGACATCGAGCATCTCGCGCCGGACGGCGAGTTCCCGCCACCGCTCCTCGCCGTCGAGCCACTCGTCAACCTGGACGAGCAGGAACAGCAGGGGAAGCGCCAGCAGGAACAGCCAGACGGCCGCGACCAGTCCGGCCGAGGGAACGGCCGGGGCGAACCCCCTTCGGCCGGCCACCTGCCGGACACCGGAAATCGTCATACGCCTGGCGACTGTTTCATGACGCGATTTTTTTCAACCGGCGATTCACCGCCGCGAGATCGAACGCCCCGGGATCGAAATCCCCCCCGGCCCACTCGAGCATGTCTTCGAGTTCGTCCTCGTCGACATCGGGGTCATCGAGCATGCGCAGGAAATCGGCATACCCCTCCCGCCCGCCAACACCGTCCGGCGGGGCAGACCGGGCCCCGTCGACGCAGCACGGAAGCTGCCCGTCGTCGCCCCCCCGGGGCCGCTCCGACTCCAGGCGGCACACCACGCGCCAGGGCTCGTCCGGCTCGTAGTCGTAGGCGAACTCGCGCTTCGGGTTGTCGAGCAGATCGGCGAGGGTCCGGGAAGCCGGCCCGCCCGCCGTCTCGGGCCATTCGCCGATCGGGTGGCCCCCGTCCGGCGTCACGAAGCATGCCGGATACTCGTTCCGCCATCCCATGACGATCTGGAGGACCTTGTGCAGTTCAGGCAATATTATATTGTATTGTATATCAACAACCCGCCATACCGCCGGGGAGAGGCCGGTTATCTCGAGCCTGAGGCGAAACACGGTGTTTCCGCCCGTTTCGCTGCCGTTCATGATATTCCTTTCTCCTTCCGCCGTTCGAGGCGGGTGACGACCGCGATCGTCACGTCATCGCCCCACCTCACCGGCTGCGTGAAATCACGGAGCCGTCGGTGCAGGCGCGAGATCAGCTCCATCGTGTCCTCCGCCGCCGACTCCTCGTCCATGATACGATGCCACCGCTCATAATCAAGCGGCTGTCCGTTCCGGTCGCCGGCTTCGGGAATGCCGTCCGTATACAACAGAAGGCGCTCCCCCGGCTCGAGCGTGATGTTCATCGAGGGCCATGTTCCCCGCTGTTTCACGCCCAGGGGAAAACTTCCCTGGCGCATCACGAATCCGGCTCCCCCGCCCTTCCGCAGGACCGCGGGATAGCAGTGGCCGGCATTCGCCAGGAGCATCGTTCCGTCCGGTTTCGTCAGGCCGGCGACGGCGGTCATCATCTTGAGTTTCCGCGTGGTCGAGAGCAGAACGGCGTTCATCTGTTCCAGCAGGGCCCCCGGATCGGTCACGCCCGATCTGACGAGATTTCCGAACGCCGCCTTGGCCATCGCGACGACGAGCGCCGCGGAAACCCCGTGGCCGGAAACGTCGCCGAGCATGAAGATGATGTTTCCGTCGGGGGATACCCTGGCATCGTGATAATCGCCGCCGACCTCGCTCGACATCACGCTGACGCCCCGGTAGGCCCACGCGGCCGTCGACACTTCGCCCGACGGCAGCAGTTTCTGCTGGACGATCTTCGCGACCTCCAGCTCCTCCATGCCGGCGAGGGTGTCGTTGAACGTTTCGGCAAGCCGTTCCAGCTCGTCGCCGGTCGCGATCGAGATGCGGTGTTCGAGCCGGCGGGCCTCCATCGCATCGACGCCCGCCATCAGCGCCGAAACCGGGCGGATGATCCCTTGCCAGACCCGGAGACAGAGCACGACGAGAATGAGACTCATGCAGGCCGCAACGGCAAGAAGCCGGGTAAAGAGCAGCTGCACCCGCTCCTCGACGCGGTTCCAGGGGAGAACGCCGACCAGGTAATAATTCCAGGCCTGCCGGCAGTTGAGGGCGGCCAGGATCACGCGTTTTCCCTCGAATCTGGTGACATCGCTGAGAAGCACGTCCGGCGGGTCGAGGCGGCCGAACAGCCGCGAGAACTTCCGATCGTCGTCCAGGCCGGGATACCCCAGGGTGCACGGCAGGTTCGAAACGATGAACAGCCGCATCCCGCTGCCGGAAACCGGCATCGCCGCAGCGATCTCCTCGAAGAACCGCGCGGTCAGGCTGTAGGAGTAGTGATACGCGCCGATGCCCGCCACCGCGGCCCCGGTCACGTTCCGGATGACGTCCATGTAGATCGCCGCCGCGCCGACCTCGTTGGAGCTGATCGTGAAATTGCCCATGTTGCGAAGCATCGTCGACACGACGTCGTCCCCGAACGTCGAGTCCGCCATGCCGCTCGTCACGAGCAGCGCCGCATCCTCCTTTGCACCGCCCCTGAATCAATACCATTCCATATATTATACTGACCGATCGACGCGCGCATCAACTGCGTCGCGAGACGGGTGCCCGTTCCCCTGTTGTAGACGCTCTCTCCGTGGAATGCGTCCGCCGCATATCCCCCCTCGGGCATCGAGAGTAGCCAGTCGAACTCGTTCAGCGCCCTGTCCGAATGGCGTGAATACAGGCTCTGAAGAGTCTTCATCATCTTCTGTTTCGGCCATCGGGCCATGCGCCGGAACAGGATCATGAGGTCGGAGGTCTCGCGCCAGCTCACCCCGCCCGGCTCGCACAGGAAGATCGTGTCGGCGGTTCCCTCCGACTCCCAATCAAAGGTTTCGGCGACCAGCGCAGCTTTCGCCGTCGAGGGGGCGAACCGCTTGACGACGAGGCCGAAGCGGTTCGGCACGTCCACGGCCGGCGGGCTCGCATCGCGCGCGAGTTCGGCCTCGAACCGGGCTCTCCAGCGCCTGTACCGGGTGGCCAGGCGCTCGATGAGGGCGGGGAACTTCCGGTCGATCCGCACCAGCCGCTGCTCCAGTTCCTGCCGGAGGGAGGCCGCAACGGCCTGGGTGCGGCTCTCGGCGAAATGCCGCCAGAAGACGAGCGACAGAACGAAGGGAAGCACCCCCGCGACGCCAACGGCAACGAGGAGCAGCGTCGACAGCGACGGCGAGCCGCCGGTTCCGAACAGGGCCCACCGGACGCAGGGCAGCAGCCAGAGCATCAGCAGGATCCAGGATGCGGGCGGCAGACGGGGCTGTTCGACGGGAACGGCAAGCAGAAGCAGGGTTTGTTCACGATACGAAGCCGCGACGACGTCCTCGGCTCCGATGCGGAACGTGTCATCACCGCGGGTGAAAAAGTCACGTTCGAACGCCCTCACCACCTGCTCCGGGAGGCCCCGCGGGAGGCGGCTCGCCTCGGGCTTCATGCGGTCAAGCCAGCCGATCGTCACGCCCGCGCGACGCAGGTCGGCGGCACTCCACTCGAGAACGGTCGCGTTCCCGATCGGCTTCTTGTCGAGGAGGACCAGGAAGCCGCCGACCTCGTCGTGACAAGCGCCGTCGCGCCAGGACCAGTATCCCCAGGCGGCTCCCCGCCGGTTGTGGATTCTCACGAACTGGTTCCGACGGTCGATGAGGTTGAACCAGTAGGCGTCATCGAGCATCTCCGGCACGCCAGGAAACTGCGACTGGTTGAGGCCAAATCGTTCGTGCCAGGGTTTGCGGAGGGTCTCGAACATGCGTTCCAGCCGGGCAGGATCGGATGCAACGCCGCCCGCGAACCTTCCCAGGCCGTCGAACAGCCAGAGTTTTCCGTTCGTTACGGCCAGCCTTGAAACCAGCCGCCGGATATCGCGTCGGTGCAGAGCCGCCCCGGCTCTTTCGCCGATCAGGCGCTTCCTGAGATCGTTGCAGAGCCGCTCGAAGTATTTCTCGTCGTGAGACAAGGTCGAAACACGCTTCAAGACGGCGTGCGCGCGGGCGACCCGACGAAGCTGCACGCCGTCGGCGCTGCGGATACCCGCGCCATACGACGCGGCAAGATGAAGCACCAGCAGAAGCAGCGGCCAGGCTCTCATCATGCGGTGCCTCCCTGACCAGATCCGGAGATCACATGCGACAGGACGAGCACGGTCTGGTCATCGGCGGGAACCGGCGCTCCCGACCATTCCGACACCGTTTCGAGCAGCTTCGCCACCACCTCGGCCGGAGGCAGTCCCCGGAGCCGCGCGACGGCGGCGCACAGCCTGTCGTATCCGAACGGCTCGCCCCCGCGGCCCGCGGCTTCGGGCAGCCCGTCGGAATACAGCACGAGGCAGCTGCCTGGCGGCATCTCGACCCGCACCTCGACGAAGGCCGCGGAGCGCCGTGCGCCGAGGGGGTATCCCGGCCTGCCGACGAACGCGGTGGAGCCATCCGGGAGCGCGAGGATGCCGAAGGGATGCCCGGCGGACGCGGCGCGAACCACACCCGACACGGGGTCGAAGATGCCCAGCCAGAGTGACATCGGCCTGAGACTGCCCGCCTGCTCGCCGAACGCGCCGTGCATGTTGTCCAGGGCTTCCGCCGGTCCGCACCGGCGCCGCACCTGCATTCCCAGCTCGACTTTCGCCGCGGCGGTGACGAGAGCGGCAGGAATCCCATGACCTGCGACGTCGCCGACGGCCAGCATGATGCTGCCATCCGGCAGCACCGCCCAGTCGTGATAATCGCCGCCCAGGTCGGCTGCCGCGATGCACCGTCCGGAAACCGCCCAGCCTGGCCCCGCTATCTCCTCACCCGGCCAAAGCTGTTCCTGGACGGAGCGGGCAATCTGCAGGTCCCGCAGGTCTTCCGACACGAGGTTGACCCGCTCGCCGAGCCGGTCGAGTTCGAACACGCCCCCGTGAGGAACGCGGGCCCTGAAGGTGCGGCTGCGGATGTCGTCGAGGGCGTTCTCGAGGTGTCTCATCGGCTGCAGCAGGCGGGTCGCAACGGTGACGGTGACGCCGACGACGAGGGCCAGAATGGCCAGGGAAAGGGCTCCCATGCGCCTGTCGAGCGCGCCGGTCCACTCCCGGATGCGGCTCATCGGCTGGGCAATCATCAACACATACCCGTCGAGGCGCGTCCCGGGAACGGCCGTGAGCAGATAATCCCGCCCGTGGATGCGGGTGAGGCCATGGGTCGGCAGCCGGTCTCCGGCGACCCGGTCCCGCCAGCGCCGAAGTTCGAGGTCTTCGCCGGTCGATCGTTTCGGATAGGCCAGCCATGACGGATCGGGCGCGATCGGAACGGCGGCGAACCGCGGTCCTTCCTCCTCCCACGGCCATCGCATGGTGATGCGGGCGAGGTAGGACCGCTGGGCCCGGCACAAGTCGTGTGTGGCGAGCAGGACGGCGCCGGCTGAACGCGAGGTGCCGCCGGCCACCCCCGCATATACGATCATCCCCTTGTTCATCAGTTTCTGAAACTGGATCTGCCTGCCCGCGCGGATGCCGTAATATAGAGTATTCGCAATAATATCCGTGATCAGCTTCTCATCCTTGCGTTTCCCGGACAGTTTCTTTGCCTTGTCCTGAAACTCGAGTATCAGGGAGCGGCCGACATCGTTCAGGAAGGACCTGCTTTCCGCTGCCTTGCGGGGGTTGTCGATCCCACTGGCGAAATACCTGACTTGTTGTTTCGCATCGACGATGATAATACCGTTCAATATAGATTTTATCTTCGCGACCATCGGCTCGACATGCCTGACCGCGACGTCAGCCGCCTTGTTCCGTCCGGCCGCGCCGGCTTTTTCCACCGCAGCTTCGTATTCCCGCAAGGCCGGGAAGAGCTCCGACAGAAAATCCTCGTCGATCCGTGCGAGGAGGCGGAGATGACGCTGTTTGAACTCGTCGATGAGAATGCGTTCGCGGTCGGCGCGATCGAACAGGGCGGTCAGCATCAGCCCGGCGAGCAGCAGGCCGCCGCCGCTCGCGAACAGGATCGTGAGTTTTCCGCGCAGTCCGATGCGGATGGAGACGGCCGGGCCGAACAGGACGATGGCCAGGGCGAGAACGCCGCAGACCGACGACAGAACGCAGGCGGGCAACGCCGATTCACGCCCGGTCAGCCGAGACTCGCGCGGAATCGCGAACAGGCGCTCACCCCGGCTTCCGTCGACGAGCAGAACAGGCGTTCCCTGCCATTCGAACTCGCCGATGTCCGGCGGGATCGATGCGATCGCCTCGCCGAGGCCGTCCGGCCAGGAAAGATCGGTGGGCCTGACCCGGCCGGGCTCGAATGGATGCAGCCAGCCGACGGTCATATTCCGATCGATCAGCCGGCGCACGTCCCGGACGGCCCGGTCCATCAGCAGGTCGGGATCAATTTTTCCGCGGTGGACGAACGCGACGAGGTGGGCCAGCGGCTTTCCGGTCCGGGTCCGGATGGTCCACCAGCCGCCCCAGGAACGGATGAAGGCATTCTCGAGCTTCACCAGCGAGCCGGGCGCTTCGGCCATCAGGCGCGCCGCCTCGGGATCACCGCCGAACGCCGCGAGCAGCTTCGGCTGGGGGTCTTCCCCGCGCGCGCACAGGGCCCGCATGAACCGTTCCGAAGCTCTTCTCGGCGGGACGGGCAAGCCCGGCAGGGGCACCACGTGAAGGCCGGCATCGAACAGGGTCAGTTCGAGCGCGCCCTGCTCCCGCTTCACGAGGGCGGCTGCCCGACGCGCGAGCGCAGAGGGCGTCACCGGCGTGCGCGCGAGCTGCGACACCAGCTCGTCGTAGCGTTTTTCGGGATTCCCGAGCACGGTGAGCCGCGTGAGAACGTCGCGCCTGTTCAGGAGATCGCCTTCCGCCGCACTCCGCATGGCGTCTTCATTTCGCAGGTCGAGCAGGCGGAGGCCGGCATACCAGGGAATGCCGACGAACACCAGCACGACAAGCAGAAGGCCGGAGCGCAGGGAGCCTGGCCCCATGCGTTCCGGCCGCACGTTCATCGCCACATCCGCCATGAAAAGCGAGGTTCAGGTCAGAGTCGGCGTTTGCGGTAGAGGTAGTGGGCGACGCCCCACTCTTCCCCGCCCCAGCAGCCGAACATCTCGGCGATGGAGAGGAAGAAGGCGCGCCAGCGGTGGAACCAGAGGAGCCCCCGGGTCTTGCCGTAGATTTCCTCGAGAATCGGCAGGAGGTCGGCGCGGGAGGCATCGAGCCGCTGCAGCCAGTGCTCCGCGGTCATCGAGTAGTGCCGGCCGCTGAGCCGCCAGTGGTCGACGATCGACATCTCGTCCTGGAAGTGCAGGATCAGGTCGTCGGAGGGCATCAGGCCGCCCGTGAAAAACCGTTTGCCCATCCAGTCGTCGTCGCTGATCGATTCGTAGACGTAGGCGAGCTCGCGGTGCATGAACATGTGCGCGAAAAACAGGCCGCCATCCTCGAGCCAGCCGGCGATACGCCGCATCAGCTCCTGGTAGTTGCGGCACCGTTCGAGTGTTTCGATCGCTATAATACGGTCGTATTTTTTTGCCGCGAAGAAATGGGCGAGATCCGAGACGACGACCTCGACGTTTTTCAGGTCGCGCTGGCGAGCGAGCCTCGTCACATGCTGGCACTGGACGACGGACCGGGTGACCGCCGTGATGCTCGCCTCGGGAAACCGCTCCGCCATCCACAGCGTCAGGTCGCCCCAGCCGCAGGAGAGGTCGAGGATCTTGAGGCCGTTCTCGAGCCGCGCACGCTCGGCCGTCAGCCGCAGCATCGACTCTTCGGCATCTTCGAGGCTTTCCGACCCGAACGGGTAGTAGCAGCAGGTGTACCGGAGGCGTGGTCCCAGCACGCGGCTGAAGAACTCCTTCGGCACCTCGTAGTGGTTGCGCGCGCCCTGCTCCTCGCTGACGGTGATCGGGCTGAGCCTGAGCCGCGCCAGAAGCGTCCGAAACGCGTCACCGCGGGATTCCAGGTCGCCCCGGTGCTCGGAATACAGCCTGGCCCAGTTGAGGGCCCGCAGCCCGAGCCGGATGAGAAAATCCGGCATGAAGCCGGTCTCGACGAGCCGCATCGCGATGCGTGATAACAGTCTCATGGTCCGTATGCTCCTCAGGTCGCCGCCGCCGCGGCTGAAGATCGACAACCCGTTCTTTCTCAGGTCTCTTGTCTCCCCCGAGTATACGTCTTCCCGCCCCGAATTCCAACCGGGCGGGGAATCGGCCGGTTCTCTTCGTGACAGTTTTCCGTTCGTGCCGAGCCTGTCGAAGCACGAGTGCCGTTTCCCCTTCGACAAGCTCAGGGTGAACGGATACGCGATTCTGCAACACTCGAACTCGGCGATCTGCAACAGCTGCTGCGAAAACGGATGCGCTCGCCCTGGTCCTTCATGCAGGCGGTGATCGACTCTGATAGAATCGTCGTATGAGGGGTTCCGGCGCGAACGCGGTTACGGGCGCGGCAGCTGCACTTCCGGCCGTTCGGCTCGGGTGGGTGCGACTGCTGTTGGTGCTCGTACCGCTCGCGGCACTCGGCGTGCTCGGGGATACCGCCATGCGGAGTCATGCGGAACAGAGGCGGACGGCGTTCGCGGGGGAGGTCGCCGACCGGCTCGAGCGGGTCGCCGTCCGCTCGGATCCCGATCTGACCCTCGCCCGGGCGTTCTCGGACCTCGCCGGGCCGGTGAAACGGTCGACGCAGGTCCCGCGGGCCGGCCGCCTCGCCGAGCGCGTTCGAGCCATGCTTCCCGGATACGGCTTCGAGCTTTTCACCTTCGACGGGCGGGGAACACTCACGGGCACCGTTCCCGAATCGGCTCCGAATCTCTGGCTCATGCGACGCCTGATCGCGGCGCTCTCGTCCGAGCGTTCAACGGAAACCGTCCCGGAGGCCGATCTCGACAAACGGGTGAAGGCGGTGTTCGGCAACAGCAGAAGCCTGCGCTCCTTCCTGCAGAGCCGCGGCGTGCGCATGCGGGTGCAGCGGATGAAACAGCCCGTTTCGATCTTCTGGGACAGCGGCCGTGCGGGCGGTTTTCTCCTCGTCGTCACCTCGGAGCCCGACGTCGGGAACCGCCTTTCCACGATCTGGACCGGAGAAGCAGCGCCCGGCACCGCGCTCGGCTGGAAAACCTGCGACTCGGATACCTGGCGTGTTCTCGGCCCCGTGCGGCCCGGGCTTCCCGCGCGATTCTGGAGTCGTCTCGAGAAACAGGGCCGCCAGGAGATCGACACGAACCGTCGGCACTGGGAATTCCGCCTGACGAGCGGGGGAAACGTGCTCTTCCTCGCCGTTCCCCTCCCCGCCTCGACGGCCATGCCGCCGCTCGCCCTCTGGTGGGGATTCATGGCGGTCGTCTGCTTCGCGGTGGCACGGGTCATCGCCTGGGGCCCCGACATCCTCGGCCCGATCACCCGGTTGTCCGTCCTGCTGTTCGTGGTCGCCGCGGCCGTTCCGACCGCCTGCGCCGCCCTTGCCGGGTTCCGCGCCCTGTCCGACCGCCGGGAGGTTCTCCGAAGCGAGGTCCAGCGCGCGCAGGTCGATGCCCTGCGGCTGTTCGACGAGCAGTTCGAGGACCATCTCGACCGCTTCAGACGCAGGCTCGTCAGGCTCACGTCCGAGCCTTCCCTCTACGATCTCAGGCTGGCTCACCTCGCCGCCTTCACCGCCCCGCCCTTTCACGGCCACTTCGCCCTGCTGGCATCGGACAGCCGCGCGATCGCCAGGTTTCCCGAAATAGACACCGCGTTCACCCCTCTCCTGCCGATCATCCAGCGCATGGCTCTCGAGGTTCTCGCACCGGACCTCATCGCGACGCCCGGGGTCCGGATCGACGCGACGACGAACAAGGTGATCCGCGAGGGGCAGTTCGGCTTCACCGCACTGGCGGTCCGGCCGCGCCGTCTGAACCAGATGAACACCGGCACCAGCAGGCCGATGTTCTACTGGGACTACCCCCGGACATCGGGAAGGAAAGCGGCGTTCGCCGTTTTCGTGTTCGACCGCGAGAACCTGATGCGTGACTACGCCTCCACCCGCGTTCTCGAGTCCGGCGCCCTCTGGGGAACGAAAATCCGCATCGGCGCACATCACCTCGACCGGACCGAGGCCTTTCCCGGAAACGCGGCCGACTGGCGGAAGCTGACCCCAGCCATCGATCGCAGCCGCGTTTTGAACAAGCCCGTTTTCGGGAAAATCAGGTTCGGAAGGCGCGACTGGTGGTATGCCGCCGTCGCCGGAACGAATATCGATCGCTATGGATTCATCGCCCTGTATCCCGACGACCGGATCGAAGCGGCGCTCGGCGAGCTCCGGACGAAGGCATACGGGGGAATGGCCGTCATGCTCCTCCTCGCCGCCGGGCTCGGCGCCCTGCTCTCCCGGAGACTGACGCGGCCCGTCGCTTCCCTCGCGGAAGGCGTCTCGAACCTGCAGCGGAAGGAGTTCAACAGGCCCGTCCGGATCGACGGCCAGGATGAGCTCGCCCGCCTTTCCTCGGCGTTCAACGAGATGATGGCCGAGCTGAAGGACCTCGACGTGGCGAGGGCGGTCCAGGGCAGCCTTCTCCCCTCCTCCTTCCCCGCCCCCGACGGCTACGCGATTCATGGGAAATCCATGTTCGCCGGCGACCTCGGGGGCGACTGTCTCGACTGCCGCCGCCTGCCCGACGGTCGCATCCTTCTTCTGATCGGCGACGTGAGCGGCCACGGCGCGGCCTCGGCCCTGCTCATGGCGTTCATCAAGGCAACGGTGACCCTCTGGAGCGGGTCGGGCGGAAGCGACCTGCCCCTGCTCGCGAACCGTATCGATGCGCTCCTCCGGTCTTTCCCCGGTCCCAAGCGGTTTCTCGCCTTCTTCGGCTGTCTTCTCGATCCCGCCGCGCACATGGTCGAATGGCTTTCCGGGGGCCATCCCTATCCTCTCCTCGTCCGCCCGGCGGCCGCCACCCGGTTCGTCGGCACGCCCGGCTATCCCCTGGGAATCAGCCGCCGCCGGCAGGCCTCACCGACCGGCACGCTGCACCTGGAACCGGGCGACACGCTGTTCTTCTACACGGACGGGTTCGTCGAGGCGCTCGACGGCACGGGAAGTCCCGTGGGATACGAGCGTATGACGGCGATGGCCGATGTCGTCTGCGCCGCCGCTCCTGTCGGCGAAGACCGGGCAGAGAGCATCATCGACGGCCTGCTCGAACGCCGGGCCGCCATCACGAAGGAGTGGAGTGACGACGTGACGATGCTCGTCGCAGCGCGACTGCCGCAAAGGGAGGCGAGGCCGTGAGCATGGTTCCAGGCATTGCCCCCGGCGCGGGTCTCAGGAGGCCCCTGCTCTTCGGAACAGCTCTCGTCCTCCTGCTCTACGGGGTTTTCGGGATGTTCGACCTGTTCGACGCGTGGCAGGTCCGGAGGGAGGAGTCCCTGAAACGCAGCCTGCGCCTCGAGCTCGACCGGGCGATCGCCTGGAGGGCAAACGGCTGCGTCCTCCTCGACGCTGCCTGGCCGATCCACGAGGCGGTCCGTTCGGGCTTCGGCAGGTATCAGACCTTCAGGAACGCCATCGACCGGATGAACCGGGATTTCGGGGGAGGATGCAGTCTCTTCCTGTTCCAGAACGACCGCAACACGCTGACCTACCCCGCGAACGCCACCCATTCGGCCCTCGTGTCCGAGATCCTGTCCGCCATCCAGGCGCCGGCCCGAAGTCGGGCGCGGCTCGCCCCGCAGATCGAAGCCAGGACTCTCGAACTCTGGGGGCGCGAGGCGACCATCGAGAACATCAGGAAGAAAAACGGCGAATATATTCTTCTCGACTCCGCCGGCAGCAAGGGTGTCGGGCATTTCACGTTCAACGGTTCCGGCATGGCGTTCATCCTGCTGATCGAGCATGTTCCCGGACATCACATGGACGATTTCCTCCGCCATCGGCGCCGGTATCTCGCGGCCGCCCGGAACGCCGGCCGGGGAATTCCCGACATCGGGTTCTGGATTCCGCCCCGCAACCGCTCCCCGCTGTCAATACGGATGGCCTGGGAAAAAGCGAACGCAGAAAAGAAGGATTCCGTCGAACTGAACGGAACGATATGGATGTTCGACCGGGACCGCATCGGCGACGTCACGGCCGTCGCATCTCCGCTTCCCGCCTCGAACGATCTCGCCCTCCTCCGGGCCGCATGTCTGGCCGTGATGATCCTCGTGCCGCTGCTCGCGTTCCACGGGTACAGGCGAGGCATCAACCCGTCGGCGGCATCGCTGCGGGCGTACGTCCGCCTGCTGTTCATCGCCGCCACCCTCCTGCCGATGCTCTCGGCGCTCGGTGTCGGCTGGATGAGCCTGGGCTACCAGGAAGAGCGGCTCCGCAACGCCGCCTTCGAGAAAGGCGCCACCAAGCTTCACACGCTCAATGCGGGATTTTCCCGCACGCTGGCGATCTACCGGGAAAAATTTCTTGAACTCTGGAAACTCGCGAACAGAGCGCCGTTCGACCTCGACGAGTTCTGCCGCAGGCTCGACATCCTCTCGGAGGCGCGCATGTGCCGCCTCCTGATGCTGTTCGACGCGAACAGCCGCCCCATCCTGCAACGGGTCGACGCCGACCGCGACGACATCGTCGAGATGAGCACCCTGCTGGCGCGCGCCGCCATCAGGCGGTATATTCCGGATCGTCTCGGGACCGGCGACCAGGGCAAGGTCCAGCCGCTGGATCTGCTGGTCGAAGACCTGACGACGAATCCCGAGTTCGGCTGGTCGACGCTCATCGAGACTCCGAACGCGATTCACCGGCTGCAGGCAGGCTTTTCCTCCGCCGACGTCATCTGGAACGTCTTCCCCGGCCTCTCGACGGGCCCGGCATTCCTGATGGGAATGGCCGATTCGGATGACCTGATACGTCTCCACCTTTCCTATTCCGTCCTGGCCGGCGCGCATGCCATCCGCCTCCTTCTCCTCGAAGCGTGTCACATGGAAATGCCGCCGGTCCTCGGCCTCGTGAATTTCTCGACCCTCTCGGCCGTCATGCGCACACCCAGGCTGTCGGCGACGCCGCGACGGACGGAATCGACGCCGATTTCCGGCGAACGGCTGTGGCCTGAGCCCGGGACCCCCGACCGCCAGGAGCTGATCCCGCTGATGCAGGTCTGCCATCTGACGAACAAGGTGATCGAGCGGGAGATTCGCCTCTCCTCTGGCACCGCGTGGGTCGTCGCCGCACCGGAGAACGTTCTCGGAAAATATGTCACGGCCGCCGTGCTCGACGCCGAGCAGGAGCTTTCGAGCCTGAACGACACCAGGCTGGCGCTCCTGGTCGGACTTCTGGTATCCCTGCTGACCTCGTTCGCCGCCGGCCAACTGCTGAGCGCGCTCGTCCTGGTTCCCATCGCCGATCTTCAGGACGGCATCGACGCGATCAGGCGACGCCGGTCGGACATCGTCATCCCGTGCCGGCGCGACGACGAGTTCGGCCATCTTGCGAAGATCTTCAATCGCGCGCTCGGCGAACTGAAGGACCTCGAGCTCGCGCGGGTCGTGCAGGCAAGCCTGCTTCCGGCATCGACACCGCAGATCGAGGGCTTCACCCTGGCCGCCGTCAACCTCCCCGCCACGGACCTGAGCGGCGATTATTATGACCTGGTGCGATGTCCCGACGGCTCGTTCCTGATGGTGATCGGCGACGTGACGGGCCACGGGGCGTCGGCGGCCCTCGCGATGGCCATGGCCAAGGCGACGGTCGCCTACCGGCTCGCGGACGGGGAGACTGGACCCGCCCCCCTGATGTCCTCGCTCAACGAGGTGTTCTTCCAGGAGTTGCGAGGCCAGCGCAAATTCATGACCATGCTGACGGGGCGTCTCGATCCGGCCGCCCATCTTCTGACCGTCGAGAGCGCCGGGCATAATTATCCCCTGCATCACCACGCCGCATCGAAACAGACCGAATTTCTGCCCATGACGGGCTTTCCGCTCGGCGCCAGGCAGAATGCAAAGCGTGACACGATCGAGGTTTCACTCGAACCGGGCGACGTGTTCGTTATGTATACCGATGGATATACCGAGTGCATGCTCCCGAACGGCGAGCAGCTCGGCGACGAAACGTTGCGCGACATCGTCGATTCCCTCGCCGGTTCGGGGAAAGACGCCCGAGGGATTCTCGACGGCCTGCTGATGGAGCTCAGTATCCGGCGCGCCCCCGGCCCAATGGGAGACGACGTCACCCTCGTCGTCCTCCGCCGCGACACATAACGCATTGAGATATATATATCATTGACGACGTAGGGGCGGGTTTGAAACCCGCCCCTACAGAAGATTATGGATGTTTCATGCAATCCACGTCACGTGGTTGGTGAGAGGCAGGGGTTCCTTGGGGGACGGCTTCGCGGCGGGTTTTCCGATCGCGACGAGAGTCTGGACCTTGTATTCCTTGTCCTTCAGCATCTCGTCGATCGCCCCGGAGGCGACGAGGGCTCCGGAGACCCAGCAGCCGCCCAGGCCGATCTCGGTCGCGGCGAGCAGCATGTTCTCGACGAGCGCGCCGACGGACTGGATGTCGGGATACATGCGCAGCACGTTCATCTCCTCGTGCGTGACGGTCGTCTCTTCGAGGACCTTGTCGATCATCGCCTTGTAGGGTTTCGCCATGACGGCGAGCACGGCCGGGGCGTCGACGAACATCGTCGAGAACGTGCGCACCTTGTCGAGGCGGGCTTTCGCTTCGGCGGAGACGTTCGGAAACATCCCGGCCAGCCTCTTCTCGACGGCGTCCTTCATGCGGCCGAGCAGATTCTTGTCGGTGATGACGGCGATCCTCCAGGGCTGCGAGTTGTTCGGCGACGGCGCCATGAGGCCGGCCTGGATGATCTTCTCGATATCACCTCTGGCAACGGGGTCGGCGGTGAACTGGCGAACGGTGCGCCGCTTTGCGGCAAGAGCGAAGAAATCCATGGGTTCCTCCCGGTTTCGTTTTCTAACCTTCGGGCGCACACACGCCCAAAAAATGTTACCACGTCAAACAGGCAGGCGCATCCCAGAGGTCACTGCCAGAAGGAATTATTCACCTTCGATGCGAAGGGGCGGGCTTGAAACCCGCCCCTACAGACCATTTGCGGGGATCGGGCGGATCACGGTCCGCCCCTTCGGCCCATTTTGCGGAGGCGCGCGAGAAAACCCTCTGCGCCTCGGCGTCTCAGCGGTGAAACGTTCCGATGGTTCGAGCGGAAAGCACGAAGCTAAACGGTGAGCATGAAGCCGGTGCTGCCGGAGGAGGGCCCGACGAGGCGCCCGGCGGCGGTGTACAGGCCGCGGTTCGCGTGTTCGGCATCGGCCAGTTCGCGCTCGGCTTCGCGCTCGATGAGGCGCGCTTCCAGGGCCACGGCTCGGTCAGCGGGGGAAAGCAGCGGCCCGGCTTCGACGATCCGGCGGACGTAGGCGGCTTCGCGCCGGACGGCGCGGGGATCGCCGGACGTCCTGGAAACCTCGAGATCGACGGAGCCGCTCACCACATACCGTTTTCCGTCGGGGCCGATGACGGTCTGGTACGTCGCGCTGCTCC
Source organism: uncultured bacterium (assembly GCA_964389325.1). Classification (GTDB taxonomy): domain Bacteria; phylum Muiribacteriota; class Ozemobacteria; order Ozemobacterales; family Ozemobacteraceae; genus MWAR01. The sequence goes on from CAYMEN010000002.1 coordinate 228,891, forward strand.
CGGTCGCCAGCGCGCGCGCGCCGGCATATCGGCGGATGTACGCATCCTGCCGCTGCAGATCCGCGAGGCGGGTTGCATCGCGGGTTTCCGTCACAGCGGGAAGAGGCTTTCCGTCACGAAGGTTCCCGAAACGGACGGATGCTTCGGGGATGAAAGGGGTGATGCCTCCGGTTTCCATCTGCGAGTCCTTTCCGGGCCGATATCCCTGTAACAGGAATATCGGCCCGGAAAGGCTCCGACCGAAGTCACCGGCGCAGCCCGCACCGAGCCCCGTTTCCGGGGGCCCGCCGGCCGCCGCTCAGAACCTGCGGCCCCTGCCGCCTCCGCCGCCGCGCCTGCCGCCATGACGGTGCATCGACCGTTTCTCGCCGCCGTTCTCTGCCGGACGCCGGTCTTCGGTGACAGGCGCGGGAACGTTTGCGGCATCGATGTCGGCGGGACTCGGCCGGCCTTCGGCCAGCATTCGCCCACCGATCTCGTCTAGCAGCATCAGCTGGAGTTCGCGCCCGTGCTCGTGCTCGAGCACCTGGTCGAGCAGGCGGCCGAAGCGCCTTGCCCGTTCGCGCTGGGCCGAGTTCATGTCGCGCTGGCGCGCTTCCAGACGGGCCAGGAGCCGTTCGGTGATGCGCTGCTGCACGTCTTCCTCGGTCGGCGTCGGCTTTCCCATGAAGGGGATGCCGAACCGCTTGGCGTAGCGCTTGAGGTCGGGCTCCTCCATGACCGAGACGAGGCTGACCGCCACGCCGCGGTTGCCGGCGCGGCCGGTTCGGCCGGCGCGATGGATATACTGCTCGAAATCCTTGTGCCAGTCGTAGACGAAGACGTATTCAAGATGACTCACGTCGATGCCGCGCGCGGCGATGTCGGTCGCGACGAGGAACCGGAGCTCATGACGCTTGAGTTTGGCCATGACCGTCTCGCGGTCGCGCTGGCCGAGGTCGCCGCTCATCTGGTCGACGTCGTATCCGAACCGGCGCATGAACGCAGCCAGATACTCCACCTCACTTTTTGTATTGCAGAATATAATTCCGCTCTCGGGGTTCTCCATCTCGATAATCCGCATCAGCACGCGATCTTTCTGCATCGGATCGGCGACGTAATACAGGTGGTCCATTTCGGGGACGTGCTGTGAATCGCCGGAGAGGCCGAGGAACAGCGGATCGCTGAGGAACTCGTTCGAGAGGCGCTTCACGCTCGCCGGCATCGTCGCCGAGAACATCGCGGAGACGCGTTTCCGCGGGAGATACTGGCGGATGCGGGTCATGTCGGGGTAAAAGCCCATCGACAACAGTTCGTCGGCCTCGTCGATCACGAGATAGCGCAGATCCTTGAGGACCAGCGAGCCGCGGCCGAGATGGTCGAGCAGGCGGCCGGGGGTACCCACGACGATGTGGGCGCCCTGGCGGAACGCCTCGAGCTGGGGGCCGTATCCGACGCCGCCGTAGCCCGCGACGCTCCGGAGGCCGAGATGGACGTTGATGCGGTCGAGCTCGGTCTTGACCTGGAGAGCCAGTTCGCGGGTCGGGGCCATGATCAGGGCCTGGCAGCCACCGACGGCCGGGTCGAGTTTCTCGCAGATAGGCAGGAGAAAGGCGCCGGTTTTGCCGCTCCCCGTGTGGGACTGGACGATCACGTCGTCGTCACGCAGCATGTAGGGAATGATGCGGGCCTGGACCGGCATCGGTTCGCGCCAGCCGATCTCGGAAATGGCGCGGCGCAGGGGCTCGCGCAGGGATTCGAACTGGAAAAGGGGGAGCTCTTCGACCGGGGGGTCCACCTGCTCCTGCTGCGGAGCGGAGGGCGGGATCGGTTCGAGAGCGGCTGTTTCCTGGACGGGGTGATTCGGGTCAGTCATGGTTCTGACGGTAACATCCTTTCGGTCTGTGGAATTCTTTTCGGTGATCAGGGTATCCCCAGTCGGGTTTTTCGCGCAAGGGCCAAGAATCATTTGCACAATCGGGGTAGTATTGGTTACTATACACAATAGACATGAAGGGACATTCCCGAATAACGGATCTTGAGGAAACCGAGCGCGTCGCCGTCCTGACGGCTGAAGACGTTTCATTTGCCGTTTCGCCGTCAGACGCCGCGGAAGAAGCCGTGGAGCGCAGTCACGCCGATGACGACCGCGCGGAAGACGCGTTGGCACGGCAGAGTGGCGGTGTCGAGTTTTTTTTCGTCGTTTCGGTCTGTCTCATGTATCTTGCCGCATGGGGAGCGACCGAGTTTCTCGGCCTTCCCGGCAACTCGTTCGAACGGGCCGAGATCCTGTTCACCTGTTTCGTCTGCTTCAACGGCATGTCGGCCTACCTGGCCTGGAAAGGCGCCTGGTGGGTCCCCACGCGCGGACTCGTCCATGAAATTTCGCGAACGATCGCGACGGCGCTCACCTGTGCGGCGATCGCGAACACCACCGATCTCGTGCTGTGGCTCGGTCTCGGCAAGGTCCTCAAGGCCTCGAACATTCCGCATTTATTCTTCGTTCTCGCGATCCTTTTCGCGTCGAGCGGCATGTTCAAGGTGGCGAGGCTCTGGCGCATCCGGTTCGGGGTGGGAGCGGCACTGATCTACGCGGGCGTCCTGGCGCTGTTCGGAGCGCTGATGTATTTCTCGGGCATCACGGGGGCCGGCCCGGACCTGCTCGCGAAGCCGAACGCACGCGACGTCCTGTCGCACCTGCTGTACGCGGTGCTCAACTCATTCGTCGCCACGCTCGCCCTCATCAACTGGCTGCACTCACGCGGCAGGCTGAGCAAGGGGATCAGGCTCGTTTCGATCGGCACCTTCCTGCTGAGCCTTGGATGTATTTTATTCGCTATTATTTCGGCGAAGTATCCCGTCTACCTCGTGGCGGCGCATCCGGTGCACCTCGTCCTGGCCGTCGCCTACCTACTGATCGGCCTGGGGGTGTATCGCATCGGGCAGACGGTTCTCGACACGATCGACATGACTGACGAGAAGTTCCCTCCGGTGAGCCCGCTCATCGAGTTGTTCGGCGAAACCGACGGCTGGAAGCTGTACAACCGGGTTCTAACGAGAATCCGGTCATCGGAGCAGCGTCTCGGCAGGTCTTTGCGTGAGAACCGTGAAAAGACGGAGTCGATCAGCGCACTCGAGCATTCGCTCGAGACCGAGACGAAGATGCGCGAGGAGCTGCGCCTCGCCAAGGAGAAAGCGGAGGCTGCGAGCGCCGCCAAGACGCAGTTCCTGACGATGATGAGCCACGAACTCCGCACGCCGCTGACAGCCATTCTGGGATACAGCAGCATCCTCGCGGATCCTCCGGCGAAAGAGATGGACCCGGCCGATTTCGGAGGGCGCATCAAGGCCAGCGCCCAGCATCTGCAGCAGCTGATCGAGACGCTTCTCGACTTTTCGAGCATCGAGTCGGGGAAGTTCCGGTACCGGCCGAAGAGCTTCCCGCTCACCGAAATCGTGGAATTTGCGCGAAACCTCGGGGAAACGCTCTCGAAGAACAGGAAGGTCGCCTTTCTCATCAATGCGCCGGCCGACAGCGGCATGATGCACAGCGATCCGGTGATGATCCGGCAGATTCTGACCAACGTGCTCGCGAACGCCTTCAAGTTCACGGAAGCAGGCGACGTGCGCCTCGACGTGACGACGACGGAAACGGCGGTATGCTTCCGGATCAGCGACACCGGCCTCGGCATCCCGGAATCAGAGCAGGAGCGGGTTTTCGAACCGTTCTTTCAGGTGAGCCGCGGAAACACGCGCAGCTTTGGAGGTGTCGGCCTCGGCCTCTCGATCGTGAAGCACCTCACGACCATCCTGAAGGGAACCATCACCCTCGAGAGCCAGCTGGGAAAAGGGACCCGCATGACATGCGAACTTCCCCGGGAAGTCCGTTGACCCGGCCGGCAGGCTGGAGGGCGCGACGCGTATCGCTTCTTCTCATTCTCCTCGCAATTTTACATACCGGAGGATATATCATGGCATCGACCGTTCCTGCGCAGCCGTCTGGCGAACGAGCGCTGGCCGTCTTTGCCGGCGGCTGTTTCTGGTGTGTCGAGGCGGTTTTCTCGGAACTGCGCGGCGTCGACTCCGTGACGAGCGGATACACCGGCGGTTCGACGGCGTCGCCCACATATGAAGCCGTCTGCACCGGCACGACCGGCCACGCCGAAGCCGCCCGCATCACGTTCGACCCGGCGGTCATTTCCTACGAGGACCTGCTGAGGATCTTCTTCTCCGTTCACGACCCCACCACGCCCAACCGGCAGGGAAACGACGTCGGCACCCAGTACCGGTCGGCGATTTTTCATCTCGACGAGACCCAGAAACAGGCCGCCGAGCGCGTCATGGCCGAACTGCGCACGTCGGGCGCGTTCGGAGCGCCGATCGTCACGGAACTGGCCCCCCTCACCGTTTTCCATCCCGCCGAGGCATATCACCAGAATTACTACGCGGGCAACAGCGGCCAGCCCTACTGCAGCTCCGTCATCGGTCCCAAGCTCGCCAAGTTCCGGCACCTGTTCAAAGACCGTCTCAAACACCCGGAACAAGCGGAATAATCATTTTCCGGCGGCGAAACGGCGGCACGAATGACGCAGCACCGGGTCACGCGTGACACGCCCGGCGCCTGACCGAACGACGAAACCCGCATGAATCGGCAGTCTCACGGCGGGCATGGGAGTTGCAATCTATCTTCCCGACCGCTCGCGACCCCGCGAAGCGGCGTCTCACATGCCCTCGTCGTCCGAAGGAAGCCGTTCCGGCCGGTTCACTCCTCGCCCGGTGCGATAGCCCCCGGTTTCACGCCCGCGCCTGTCGCGGCGCCTGGAACCGGCCGGCAACACCCGCGCGGCGATCGGGTTTCCCGCGTCTCCGGAATCCTTTCCGGCTCGATGGAAGAAGGGATCATCTGCCTCTTCGGCACAGGTCGGCTGCGCACGCAGCACCGACAGTCCCCCGCTTTTTCCAGGAAAGGAGCCTCGTATGTTCCGTCTCAAATTCATCGGCGTGGGAAGCGCCTTCACCACGCGGGAATACTACCAGTCCAACCTTCTCGTCATCGCCGAATCCGGCAAGAAACTGCTGATCGACTGCGGCTCCCAGGCCCAGTTCGCCCTCGAGGAGCTCGGCATCACGAACGCCAATGCCTCGTCGGAAATCGACGGGGTCTACATCTCGCACCTGCATGCCGACCACATCGGCTCGCTCGAGTGGCTGGCCCTCGTGACCTACTTCCACCCCGCGCACAAGCGCCCCAAGCTGTTCGGCGTGCAGAACGTGCTGTCCGACCTCTGGAACAGAAGCCTGCGCGGCGGCCTCGAGACGCTCGAAGGCAAGATCGCGAACCTCACCGACTACTTCGAGTGCCACCCCGTCCGCGGCAACTCCTCGTTCACGTGGGAGGGCATCCGGTTCACCCCCGTGCAGACGGTTCACATCGTGTCCGGCATGATGATCCAGCACAGTTACGGCCTTCTCATCCAGGAGGAACGCGGCGGCCCGCGCATCTTCTTCTCGGCCGACACCCAGTTCGCGCCCTACCAGATGCGGAAATTCTACGAGTCCGTCGACCTGATCTTCCACGACTGCGAGACCGCCCCTTTCAAGTCCGGCGTTCACGCGCATTACGAAGACCTGAAAACCCTGCCGGCCGCCGTGAAGGCGAAAATGTGGCTCTACCACTACCAGCCCAACCCTCCCCAGGACGCGGAAGCCGACGGTTTTCTCGGTTTCGCCCGCAAGGCCCAGGAGTTCCTCATCCAGAAAGCCGCCCCCGAAAAGGAAAAAGACATCGCCGCCTGACAGGCTGTGGATAATATCGTTTCCGGTCATCCTGCAGGTATCGAAGGGTGACCGGAAACTCATGAACAGGCTGCCGGGTAAGACTGAGGCGGGCGGTTCGCGAACAGCCCCTCCGGCACGCAGGTCTGGCCCATGTGCCGTGGGGGCGCATCGCGATGGGCCCAGAAGGCACCCTGGAACAGCACGTTTGCCGAAACGGGGAAATGCCTTGGGCTCCTTGCAAAGAAGGGCGGTTTGGCTTACACTCGCAGGGCCGCCGGAGCGACCGGCCGGGCCACGATCACCGCCTCCACAGGAGACGCCGCATGCCGATTCCGACCAGTTGCAAAAGCGATTCATGGGCCTGGTGGCTCGGAGACCCCGCCACGCTGGCCGGGAGCGAGGATGCGTTCAGGGAGCACCTGTTCCGCATCCACCGCCCCGTGTTCGTGGTCGAGCGCGACGGCGCCCTCCATGCGACCCACGAAGGCGGCGTTCTCCACGGCGCAACCGCCGGAAGCCAGTCCGGCGCCCTGAAACTCCGGGGAATCCTCCCGCCCGTCAGGCTGGAAGATCTCGGCGACGCGTCGTTCTGCGCCGACCTCGGGATCAGGTATCCCTATATATGCGGTTCTATGGCGCAGGGCATCAGCTCGCCGGCGATCGCGGAAGCCCTCGGCCGCAACGGCATGCTCGGCTTCATCGGCGCCGCCGGCCAGTCGCCGAAGGACGTCGAGGCGGCGATCGACCGCATGCAGAGCCTCCAGCCGGCCGTCCCCTTCGGCTTCAATCTCATCCACAGCCCCAACGAGCCCGATCTGGAAGCGGCGATCGTCGATCTGTATCTGCGGCGCGGCATCAAACTGATCGAGGCGTCGGCGTTTTTGAACGTGACCCTCCAGCTCGTCCGGTACCGCGTCAACGGCATCCGGCGGGAGGCCGACGGCCGGATCGTCACCCCCAACCGGGTGATCGGCAAGATCTCGCGGGTGGAGGTCGCCACCAAGTTTTTCTCCCCTCCCCCGGCGAAACTCCTGCAGGAACTGGTCGCGCGCGGCGACATCACCGCCGAACAGGCGGAGCTCGCGGCGCAGATTCCGATCGCCCAGGACCTCACGGCGGAAGCGGATTCCGGCGGCCACACCGACAACCGCCCCGCGGTCACCCTGCTTCCCACGATCCTCGCCCTGCGGGATCAGCTCCAGGCCCAGTATAACTACCCGATGCCCCTGCGGGTCGGCATGGGCGGCGGGATCGCGACGCCGGCCTCGGCGGCGGCGGCCCTGGCGATGGGCGCGGCGTATCTCGTGACCGGCTCGGTGAACCAGGCCTGCGTCGAGTCGGGAACCTCCGATGCGGCGCGCCTGATGCTGTGCCAGGCCGGCCAGGCCGACACGGCGATGGCCCCGGCCGGCGACATGTTCGAGATGGGCGTCACGGTCCAGGTCCTCAAGCGCGGCACGATGTTCGCCATGCGCGCGGCAAAATTGTATGAGATATACAAATCGAACGCCGGTCTGCACACGATCCCCGAAGCCGACCGGGCCAACCTCGAGAAGAACCTCTTCAAGAACACGCTCGAAGGCGTCTGGGCCTCCACCCGCGAGTTTTTCCTCAAGCGCGACCCGAAGCAGGTGGAGCGCGCCGAGCGCGACCCGAAGCATCTGATGGCGCTGGTGTTCCGGTGGTATCTCGGCCTCTCGTCGCGGTGGGCCGTCGCGGGCGACCCGGCTCGCGCCGTCGATTTCCAGATCTGGTGCGGACCTGCGATGGGCGCGTTCAACGAGTGGGTGAAGGGCACCTTCTTCGAGAAGCCCCAGAACCGCCGCGTCGTCGACGTGGCGTTCAACCTGCTGTTCGGCGCCGCCGTCACCGGCAGGCTCGCCGCCCTCCGCGCCCAGAGTGTGCATCTGCCCCCGACAACGGCGCAGCTCCGTCCGCTGCCGACCGATACGATTGCGACATATATTCAATAACGGTCTCTTCATCGAGGTCCGGCAGGCGTTTCTGCCGTTTCCGGTCGAAACTGTTTCGCTGCTGGCCGATCATCTGAACGACGCGGAACGGGACCAGGCCAACCGCTTCGTGAACCCGGAAATCGGCAACCGGTTCCGCTGCGCGCGCGGCCTGCTGCGCCACCTGCTCGGCAGGCGTCTCGGCCTCCCCCCCCGCGATCTCGTTTTCGCCGTGGAACCCGGCGGCAGACCATACCTGGAATGCGCATCCGGCAGGAAGTCCCCGGCGTTCAGCCTCTCACACAGCCATGATTGTATAGCAATAGCAATATCAGACTCGGGCCCCATCGGGATCGACGTCGAAAAAATCCGCGCCGGAACATCGATGGATGCGATCATCCGGCGTTTCTTCAAACCCGTCGAACGCGAAGCGTGGGAGGCCCTCCCCGCCGCCGTCCGCGAACCGGCCTTCCTGCGCCTCTGGACGCGAAAAGAAGCCATCCTGAAAGCCCTCGGGATCGGCCTCCCCGGTCTCGAGAAGCTCACCATCAGCCTCGAAGACGGAGTTCCCCGCCCCGTCCTCGCCCTCGACGGCGACCTTCAGGCCCCCTCCCGCTGGTGGTGCACCTCCTGGACCCCGGCCCCGGGCTACCTCGCCACCCTGGCCGCAACCGGCGATCCCGCGCCCGTCCATCCCCATCCATGGCCCCCGCCTGACGTCGCATCGAAACACGCCGGATAAACGGCATACAGCCATGCACCCCGGGCGCTTCGCGAAGCGCCCCCACGGGACAATCGCAAGCCTCTCGCAGCGGAGGGTTTGAAACCTGGCCAGAGGCGCAACAGCGACGATCAGCAGAGAACGATTCACCGCAGAGATCTTCCGTTGAAAAAAACCGTCGGTTTCAGGATTTCATCTGCGGCATCTGCGGATTGGTTCTCTCCATGCGTCTCCGGTCGAGGAGCCATCCCGCCGCTCTCAAAGCAATACGGCAAGCACGAACCAGAGCGCGAGGCCGGCAACGAGACCCAATGTCAGGAGCTCCCGCGGAGATTGAGCGGTCTCCGTTTTCTCAGGCAGGGCCCCCCCGTCGTTCGACGGAACGGTCTTGCTGGCGGCCTCTGCCTTGATGAAGCTTTTGCAGTTCGCGCACACCGTCACACGCCGCCCATCGATGTTCACGTCGAATCTCGCGGCTTTCAGGGAAAGGCCGCAGATTTCACAAGCCGTGGCGCCGGATACGAACTTGAGCATGCTCATGGGACATTCCCTCTCAATGCACCAACTATATCACATCACCTGATTTCATCACGACACAAAATCATTCTGGCTTCGACAATCCCGGTTGAGCGGGTGTAGGATATTGCCGGGTGTTCGATGAAGCGCAGCAGCAGAGGAGACGGGTGATAAAACATGGTTTCGAACGACATGCACGAGCTGGAAAATCGGTTCCATGAATACGTGGGCACCTTTCGGGCACATGGCGGCGAACTGCACCCCATGCTGCAACTCAAATACGACCATTCCCTGAGAGTGGCTCGGGAAGCCCGGGATATCGCCGCCGACCTGGGCTGGCAGGCTTCGGAAATCCAAATGGCGGAACTCATCGGACTCTTCCACGACGTGGGACGGTTTTCTCAGTATCAGGAGTTTCGGACGTATTTCGACCCGCACTCGGTCGACCATGCCCACCGGGGATTTGAGGTTCTGAGCAGCTCAGGCTGGCTTGTCGGGCTGCCTCAGAAAGAGAGCCGGCTGATCCTGGAATCGGTTCGTCTGCACAACCGCCACCACCTGCCCGACGACCTCACCGAAAGCGTCCTGCGGTTCGTGAACCTGGTCAGAGACGCCGACAAGCTGGATATTTTCCGCGTATTGAACGACGCCATCGAACAGGAAGCGTTGAAAGACAACCCCGGCATCATCTGGAACCTCCCGCGGGATATTCCGCCCAGCCCGGTCATGCTCGAGGATCTCCGCCGCCATCGTCAGGCAAACTACGAGCATGTGAAGTCACAGGCTGACTTCTGTCTTCTCCAGCTCTGCTGGATCTACGACCTGAATTACGCCCCGACGCGGAAAAAGGTCGCCGAGCGGGGTTTCGTGGATCGCATCGCCCGAACGATTCCCGGCGGAAATGCCCTGGCTGACGACATCGCCCACCTGAAACGGTATCTTCAAAACGCTGCCGCCGCCTGACCCGGGGCAGGCCCCCGAGCTCACCTGTTGTGCTGAATCTTGATTTCGGCGAGGTATTCCCCGTATTTCCGGGCGTTCATCTCGACGAACTCCCGGTGCTGTTCGGGCATCACATGATCGAGGCCGAACGTTCTGTTCTCGTTCCAGGCATACGAGAGAATCGTGACCATGCCGGGCCTGATCGGAACTCCGTAGAACTTCTTGTGACGGCGCGTCTTGCTCCCGCGGGCATTCTCGTTTTCGTTCATCTTGAAGGCCCGCTCGAGCTCGAACTCGTATTGCCCGGCCCCGACCGCGAATTCTCCCAGGTAGCGGGAGATGATGATCGGCATCTGATGCGTCACGATCACATCCGCATCGCAATCCTCGTCAGAATTGGCCTTCACGAACACCGGCGCCGTGACCCGGCCGTCCATCGAATACTCGAGCAGGGAAGCCCGTCCCAGGCCGCCCCACTTGCCGGTCGGGTATTTCACCCGCACGGCGAGATGCCCCGGACCTCTGAAGCTCGACGATCTGCTCGTTGGTGAAGCCCATGTTCTTGAGTTCCCTGATCTCCTCGATAGAATACCCCCACCCGAGAACCGGAACAAGACAGAAAAGCACGAAAAGCACGAAAAGCATCCTCACCATGCGACCTCCCGACTCATACATCCGACTCATCACGTATCGCACCTTCGAAATATCAGCTTCAGAAGACCAGTATACGACATCGGTCGTGTCCGGTTAACATATGGCGAAATCGTGGAAGCGATGATCAGGAAATGCGTTTGCGAGGCGGGAATGGTTTTTCGATTTCACATGGAAAAATCTGGTATTCTTGTGTTCATGTCGAAACGATGCGCATTGGCTTTTGGGCTGCTCCTCGGGTTGGCCTGCTGGAACGGGCCGGCGGCTTTTGCGGCGGGTGAGCCGGTTCCGCCAATGCCGTTCGAGCCGGTGGACTGGGGAGAGGCCGTCACCAGCCGGGATGCGGCGGTGAGGTCGGCGCGGCCAGACAGGCCGGATGACCCGTTCCTGGCGAAACAATACTGGCTCGAGAACGTCGGGCAGGCCGATGACAAGGGGCGGATCGGGTTTCCCGGGTGCGATCTGAAGGCGTTCGATGCCTGGAAACGGTACAAGCCGAAGGAAGAGATCATCCTTGCGATCGTCGATTCGGGGCTCGATCTGACCCATGAAGATATCGATCCTTCCTGTCTCTGGACCAACCCCGGCGAGTCCGGCGCCGATGGCGAGGGGCGTGACAGGGCCTCGAACGGCGTCGATGACGACGGGAACGGGTATGTCGACGACGTTCACGGCTGGAACTTCATGAAGAATTCCCCCGTCGTGCAGGAAGACCAGTATCACGGCACGCACGTCGGCGGACTGCTCGTCGCACGCTCCAACAACGGCTCGGGCATCTCAGGCGCGTATCCCGGCCTCAAGGTCATGCTGGTGAAGGTGTTCGGACTGGGCAACCACCTGTCGTCCGAGAAGTTCGCCGAGGCGATCAGATACGCGGCGGACAATGGCGCGAAGGTGCTTTCCAACAGTTACGGCACGCCGTCGTATACGCAGGCCATGCACGACGCGGTGCGCCACTGCCTGTCGAAGGGTGCCCTGTTCGTCTGCGCCTCGGGCAACTCGCGCAAGAACATGGATCTCGAGGACGACCGGGACTACCCGTCATGTTTCGGGGTCGAGAACCAGCTCGTCGTCGGCGCCACGAATAACCGCGATTTCTCGACGTTCAGCAATTACGGCTCGATGGTCGAGATCGCGGCGCCGGGCGAAACCATCTTTTCCCTCATGCCCAAGAGCATGTACCGGTCGTTTTCGGGAACATCGCAGGCCTGCCCGCTGGTTGCCGGTGCGGCGTGCTGGGTCTGGGCCATGAATCCCGAGTTCACCTGGCGGGATGTCAAGGCGCGACTCCTCGAAAGCGCCGACCAGGTCGCCGGTCTCGGCCTCTGGGTGCGGGGCGGCCTGCGGATGAACCTCGCCAACGCCCTGGCAGGCAAGTCGGGAAAGCGGCTTCCCGTCGAGGATTTCAGCCGGTGGCGCGAGGAAGCGCGCGTCATCGAGACGACGCATCCCTACAAGAACAACGCGTCGATCACCTGGAACATCGAGGTGCCGGGCGCGAAGAAAATGCGGCTGCACGTCGCGCGGCTCGGCATCGAGCATTTCAGCGACACCCTCATGATCGAAGACGGCTCGGGCCGCGAGCTGCAGTTTTTCAACGACTATCGCGCCGACTTCTGGACGGATGTCATCCCGACCGGCACCGCCCGCCTGGTGTTCACCTCGAACGACACCTCGACCGATTACGGCTTCACCATCGATCGCATCCAGTGGTCTGACTGATCAGGCCACCCCGCGCGGCCGTCGAGTATCAACCGTATCACCGGAAGATCCACCACAAAGCCACCAAGGCACGAAGAAATCATAAGATCGGGTGTTGGTGCGGAGCGCATCGAAATGTGCCTGGGAAAACCTCTGCGGCTCTGTGTCACTGTGGTTCGTTGTCTTTCGTGCCTTCGCGGGGGAACAAGTTTGAGCTGAGATTTTCCCTCGTCAAAGAGGCGGAGGCGTGATAGAATTCCACGGTCGCGGAAGGGGCTCCGACCGCGGCGTCGTGCGTCTGTTCCTTTTCTGGAGCAGGTTTGCGGCGGGTCGTCCGTCGCGATCCGCGCACGACGGTGCTTTTTTCGATTCCCGCGCCGGGATTCAAGCCACCGGCGCGAATCTGCTGAACAGGACAATCGCGGGTTATGAAACGCAACGAACCGATGCACGAACCACTGGCCATCATTGGAATGAGCTGTCTGTTCCCCGGGGCGCAGTCTCTGCGCGAATACTGGGCGAACATCCGCAACAAGGTGGATGCCATCACCGACATTCCCGCCACCCACTGGCGCCCGGAAGACTACTACGACAAGGATCCGAAGAAGCCAGACAGCACGTATTCGAAGCGGGGCGGCTTCGTTCCCTCGATCATGTTCGATCCGGTCGAGTTCGGCATTTCCCCGGCGGCTCTCGAGGCGACCGATGCCTCGCAGCTGATGGGCCTCGTGGTCGCACAGGGCGCGATGATCGACGCGGGGTACGGCCCGAAGCGGGAATTCGACCGCAACCGTGTCAGCGTCATTCTCGGCCTGACCGGCACCCTTCAGCTCGTCATCCCGCTCGGTGCCAGGCTTGGGCACCCGGTCTGGCGCAAGGCTCTCAAAGATGCCGGTATCGCCGACGAAATCGCCAACGAGGTCATGGCGAACATCGGCGAGGCGTATGTTCCGTGGCAGGAGAACTCGTTCCCCGGCCTGCTCGGGAACGTCGCGGCCGGCCGCATCGCAAACCGCCTGAATCTCGGCGGCACGAACTGCATCGTCGATGCCGCGTGCGGAAGCTCGTTCGGCGCCCTCCACATGGCCGCGATGGAGCTGCACGCCGGGGACGCCGACATGGTGATCACCGGCGGCGTCGATATGTTCAACGATATCTTCATGTATATGTGCTTCAGCAAGACTCCGGCGCTCTCTCCGTCGGGCGACGCGAGGCCGTTCAGCGCCGACACCGACGGGACCACCCTCGGCGAGGGCGTCGGCATGGTGATTCTCAAGCGTCTCGACAAGGCGAAGGCCGACGGCGACAAGATTTACGCACTCATACGGAGCGTCGGCACGTCGAGCGACGGGCGCGGCAAGTCGATCTACGCGCCGAGTGACACCGGCCAGGAAAAGGCTCTGCGACGAGCATACGAGAACGCGGGGTTCGGCCCCGAGACGATCGGCCTCGTCGAGGCCCACGGCACCGGCACCAAGGTCGGCGACGAGATCGAACTGAAGGCGATCAGGCGCGTGTACGGCGATTCCGTCGACGGGCGTCCCCGATGCGGCGTCGGCTCGGTCAAATCGATGATCGGTCACACGAAGGCCGCCGCCGGCTCGGCCGGCCTCGTCAAGGCCGCGATGGCGCTGTACAACAAGACCCTTCCGCCCACGATCAAGGTGAAGGAGCCGGCTGCGATCTTCAAGGATCCGAAAAGTCCGTTTTACCTGCTTCTCGAGAAGCGGCCCTGGTTCGCCGCGCCGGAGTATCCGCGCCGGGCCGCGATCAGCGCGCTCGGGTTCGGCGGCAGCAACTACCACGTCCTGATCGAGGAATACGACCAGACGAAGCGCGTGATCGACTGGGACGGCCGCGCCGAGATCGTGGCACTGTCCGGCGGCACGCCGGCGGCCGTCAGAACAGCCCTCGCCCCCTTCAAGACGCCTCTCGAATCGGCCGAACTGCGGAAACTCGCCGCGCAGTCGCGGCGGGATTTCCAGGCCGCCCATGCGTGCAGGCTCGTGTTCGTCGTCGAAGCCGGGAAAACAGATGTAACGGCCCTGGCCGCCGCGGCAGATGCGAAGCTCTCCGCCACGCCGCTTCCCGAGCGGTTCGCGCTGCCCGACGGCGCGTGGTATGAGACGGGAACGAGTGTCGCGCCGCTCGGCGTCGTCTTCCCGGGCCAGGGCGCCCAGTATGTCGACATGGGCCGCGACCTGTGCTGCCTGGTTCCCGAGACGTTCAACGCGGTCGCGAAGGCCGATGCGACGCTCGGCGAGCTGGCCGACGGAAAGCGTCTCGGAGAGCTGACCTACCCGCCCGTCGCGTTCGACGAGGGGGCGAAAAAAGTCCAGGAAGACGCCTTGCGCGATACGCGCGTCGCCCAGCCCGCGATCGGCGCCGTCTCGATCGGCTCGTTCCGGGCCCTCGAGAAGTTCGGCGTCAGGCCGGCCGGCCTGATCGGCCACTCGTTCGGCGAACTGACCGCCCTGTGCGCCGCCGGCGCGTATGGCGAAGAGACCCTGTTCCGGCTGGCCCGCACGCGCGGCGAGCTGATGGCGGCAGGCGCGGGCGACCGCGGCGGCATGATCGCCGTCTCGCTTTCGGCCGCCGATGCGGCGAAGGTGATCGCCGACGAGAAGCTCGATCTGATCATCGCCAATGAGAACGCCCCGGCCCAGATGGTGCTGAGCGGCTCGACAGCCGAGATCCGGCGCGCCGCCGAGATTTTCAAGGCCCGCAAGGTTCGGGCGACCGTGCTCCAGGTCGCCGGTGCGTTCCACAGCACGTTCGTGGCGGACGCCGCCGTTCCGTTCAGAACGGCCGTTGCCGGGGTCGCCCTCAAGCCGCCGGCAATCCCCGTTTTCGCGAACACGACGGGCGCGCCCTACCCCACCGACGTCGCAGCGATCACCGACCTTCTCGGAAACCAGCTCGCGAACCCGGTCAAGTTCATCACCGGCGTCGAAGCCATGTATGCCTCGGGAATCCGCACCTTCGTCGAAGTCGGCCCCGGAGCGAAGATGAGCGGCCTCGTCAAGTCGATTCTCGGCGATCGCCCGTTCACCTCGATCGGACTCGACGCGGGCGCTGGCAAGCGGCCCGGCAGCGTCGACCTGGCCCGCACGGTCGCGATGTGCGCGGCCCTCGGCCATCCGGTCCGGCTAACCCTCTGGGAAAACGGCGAGGAGACGCTCGCCCAGGCCGCTTCCGCGAAGAAGCCCCTCATGGCCGTCCAGTTGTGCGGCGCAAATTATCGGACTCCCCGGCCGCCCCGCGTGAAGAAGCAGTTCCCGGCAAAGCCGGCCGCTACGCCTGTCGCGGCGCCCCAGCCGGCCCGCCCCGCACCCGTGGCGGCGGCACCCGCCCCTGCCCAGGCGCCTGCAGCCATGCCTGCCCCTCAGGCCCAGCCTCCCCAGACGGCGCACCGCGCGACGTCTGAACAGGCGGCACCACGCGCAACCGTCGCCGTACCCGGCGCCGCGCGCGACACCATCGCCGCTCTGCAGCAGCTGCAGATACAGACGGCCGAGCTTCACAGAAAGTTCCTCGAGGGCCAGGAGCAGGCTCAGAAAACCCTTCAGAGACTTCTCGAGACGCAGGCCGGCGGCATGGTCGTTCCGTCGCTGCCGGCAATGACAGCCCCGGTTTTCGCTCCTCCGGTCATCGTCACACCGGCACCCAGGCCCATTCCAACTCCGCAGCCTGCGTCCGCAGCCGTGAGCCGGCCCGCTCCCGTCACGGCACCCGTCGCCGCAGCCCCGGTCAAGGCGGCGCCTCCGGTTCCGGCGCCGCGCAGCGTCGCGCCGGCCGCTGATATTGTGCCTGCTATCCTTCAGATCGTGAGCGAGAAGACCGGCTATCCGGCCGAGATGCTCAATATCGATATGGATATGGAATCGGATCTCGGCATTGACTCGATCAAGCGCGTCGAGATCATGTCCGGCGTCCAGGAGAAGCTGCCGGGCGCACCGGTCATCCAGCCCGACCAACTCGGCAAGCTCCGCACCCTGCGCCAGATCATCGAGTTCATCGGTGTCCAGCCCGCGGGCACGGCTTCGACGCCGATGCCTGCCGCGGCCACCGCTTCGATGGCGGCACCGGCGGGTGACATCGTTCCCGTCATTCTGCAGATCGTGAGCGAGAAGACCGGGTATCCGGCCGAGATGCTCAACCTCGACATGGACATGGAGTCCGACCTCGGCATCGACTCGATCAAGCGCGTCGAGATCATGTCCGGCGTCCAGGAGAAGCTGCCGGGCGCACCGGTCATCCAGCCCGACCAACTCGGCAAGCTCCGCACCCTGCGCCAGATCATCGAGTTCATCGGTGTCCAGCCCGCGGGCACGGCTTCGACGCCGATGCCTGCCGCGGCCACCGCTTCGATGGCGGCACCGGCGGGTGACATCGTTCCCGTCATTCTGCAGATCGTGAGCGAGAAGACCGGGTATCCGGCCGAGATGCTCAACCTCGACATGGACATGGAGTCCGACCTCGGCATCGACTCGATCAAGCGCGTCGAGATCATGTCCGGCGTCCAGGAGAAGCTGCCCAACGCGCCGGTCATCCAGCCCGACCAGCTCGGGAAACTCCGCACCCTGCGCCAGATCATCGAATTCATCGGCGTTCAGCCTGCCACAGCCGCCGTTGCGCCAACCCGGGCGACCACGCCGGCCGCCGCATCGGCAAATACAATTGTTCCAGTTATTCTTCAAATCGTGAGCGAGAAGACCGGCTACCCGGCTGAAATGCTCAACCTCGATATGGACATGGAGTCGGACCTCGGCATCGACTCGATCAAGCGCGTCGAAATCATGTCCGGCGTCCAGGAGAAGCTGCCCGACGCGCCGGTCGTCCAGCCCGACCAGCTCGGGAAACTCCGCACCCTGCGCCAGATCA
>CAYMEN010000002.1:246114-312506 GCA_964389325.1 uncultured bacterium
AGCCCGACCAGCTCGGGAAACTCCGCACCCTGCGCCAGATCATCGAGTTCATCGGGGCCGTTCCGGCGGCATCCGTCGCCGCGCCTCCCCGCGCGGCATCTCCGGCCACGGCACCGGATACGGCTATCATACCCGTTATACTTCAGACCGTCAGCGAGAAAACGGGATATCCGGCCGAGATGCTGAACCTCGACATGGATATGGAGTCCGACCTCGGCATCGATTCGATCAAGCGCGTCGAGATCATGTCCGGCGTCCAGGAGAAGCTGCCCGATGCGCCGGTCGTCCAGCCCGACCAGCTCGGGAAACTCCGCACCCTGCGCCAGATCATCGAGTTCATCGGCGGTTCGCCCGCCTCGGGACCGGCCGTTCAGCCCCAGGCGGCCGCGCAGGAAACGGCGCGCCCCGTCGAACCAGCGGCCGCCGCCGCCGCTTCCCTCACCTCGTCTTCCGACATGCTGCACCGTACCGTTGTCGAGGCGGTCGCGCAGGCTCCGGACGCAGCCAGACAGCCGGTCCGGCTTCCACCCGGCAGCACCGTTCTGATCACGGATGACGGGACCCCGCTCACGGGGTTCATCGCCGTCCAGGTGGCTGCCAGAGGCGTGAAGCCGGAGGTCATCCCCTCGGATGTGCCGCTGAATCCGGCGACGATGACAAACGTCTCCGGACTCATCATCACCGCTCCTCTTCCCCGCATGACGGAGAGCGGGCGCTGGCCGGAAGAGTCCGAGGTCTTCATCAAACGCGCCTTTTTCCTCGCCCAGGCGGCGGGAACGTCGCTGCAGGCGCTGGCCGGGAAAGGCGGCGCGCTGCTCGCGACCGTTTCCCGCATGGATGGAGCGTTCGGCCTGATCAATCCTGACGCCCATGTCGATCCACTCCAGGGGGCTCTTGCCGGTCTTGCGAAAACGGCGGCCCGCGAGTGGACCGACGTCGCGGTGAAAGCCGTCGATCTTGACATGGCTCTTCCGCCCGACGAAGCGACCGCGAAGCTCCTCGTCGACGAGCTGTTCGTGCGCGGCCCGATCGAGTCGGGCATCACGGGCGAAGCCAGGTATGTTCTCGTCGAGACGGACGAAACGATCAGCTTGAAACCCGATGCACAGCCTGTCTGGAAGGCGGACGACATCGTCGTCGTCACGGGCGGCGCACGCGGCGTGACCGCTGCCGTCGCCGTCGAGGTCGCGAAAGCGGGCCGGCCGACGATGGTCCTTCTCGGACGCAGCCCCGAACCCCAGGCCGAGCCGGCCTGGCTGACCGGCATCACCGCCGATTCGGACATCAAGCGCGCCCTCATGATGCACGCCGACGGCCGCAAGCTGACGCCGAAGGAGCTCGAAAAGCAGTATCAGCACGTCATTGCCAATCGCGAGATCATGCATACCCTGAACGCGATCGAAGCGGCGGGCGCACGGTATATCTACCGGTCCGTCGACATCCGCAAGCCCGACGCCGTCGCCCTCTGCATCGCGGAGATCCAGCGCACGGCCGGCCGGATCACCGGCCTGGTCCACGGCGCCGGCGTTCTGCGCGACCGCAAGATCGCCGAAAAGACCCGCGACCAGGTCGACGACGTGTTCGACACGAAGGTCGTGGGACTTCGCAATGTGCTGACTGCGCTCGCCGGCGAGCAGCTGAAGGGGCTCGTCATGTTCTCGTCCGTCACCGGGCGGTATGGCCGCATCGGCCAGGTCGATTACGCGATGGCGAACGAAGCCCTGAACAAGATCTCCCAGCAGTGGTCGCAGACGCATCCCGAGTGCCGCACCGTCTCGATCAACTGGGGTCCCTGGGACGGCGGCATGGTGAACGACGGCCTGCGCAAGCTGTTCATCGAGGAAGGCGTCGGCCTGATTCCGCTCGAGGCGGGCGCGAAGCATCTCGTGGCCGAGCTGTCGAACGGCGCCGAGAACCAGATCGAGGTCGTGATCATCGGCAGGGCAGGCCTTCCCGAGATGGCTCCCAGGATCAACACGCTCGGCCAGACGGGTACGGTGACGGTTCCGCCCGTACCGCCCGCCGGCGTGGTTCCGGCCGTGACCCAGTCGACGGTCGAGGTCCGGTTCGCGACGACGCAGAGCGGCAAGCGTCTGAACGAGGCGGCGCCGGCTGCGGCGGCGGCGAGCGCGCCAACTGAATCGAAACCCGTGACGGCCGACCTGGCCGGCACGCCTTCGCCCCAGGCCTCGGCCGATGCGCCGGCGGCTCTCCGAAAAAAATTCATTCCCGCGTTCGAGCGGGTCGTCTCCCTGGACAAAGACAGGTTTCTGACGTCCCACATCCTCAACGGCGAGCCGGTGCTGCCGATGGCCGTCATCACCGAGTGGCTCGCGCACGGCGCCCTGCACGAAAACCCCGGCTTCCTGTTCCACGGCTTCGACGACCTGCGGGTCCTG
This sequence comes from uncultured bacterium, assembly GCA_964389325.1. Taxonomy (GTDB): domain Bacteria; phylum Muiribacteriota; class Ozemobacteria; order Ozemobacterales; family Ozemobacteraceae; genus MWAR01. The sequence continues at coordinate 248,514 of CAYMEN010000002.1, forward strand.
AAGGGGTTCGTCCTGCATGGTGCGGCTCCACAGACGCTCAGAGTGCACGTCACGAAGGTCCGTGGCATGGAGGAATACCCGAAAGTCTCGGCGGAACTGCGTTCGGGAAGCCATGGCAAGGAAATCGTGCACGCGCGTGCCGAGATCGTCCTCGCCGAAAAACTCCCCGCCGCTCCGCAGGCAGCGCTGGCGCCCGATCTGGCCACCCGGTATCCGATCGGTATCAGCGATATATATCGAACTGAATTATTCCACGGCCGCATGCTCGAAGGGATCACGGAGGTCGAGGGCTGGTCGCAGAACGGCATCGCCTGCCGCGCCGCATCCGCCCCGACGCCCGACCAGTGGATCAGTTCGCCGCCCCGGCCCGCATGGCTGACCGACCCGCTCGTCCTGGACTCGGCCTATCAGCTGATGATCCTCTGGACGCGTCGCGTCGCGGGGGCCCCGTCGCTGCCGAACTTCGCGGGAGGATACCGGCAGTATCGCGCGTCCTTCCCGACCGACGGCGTTCGCGTCGTCGTCTCGGCCGTGATGTCGGGAACCCTGCTGGCGAAGGCGTCGATCGAGTTCATCGACGGTGACGGCAGCCTCGTCGCGCGCATGGACGGCTACGAGTGCGCCGTCATCCCGACGCTCGAAGACGCGTTCAGGCGCAGGGCCCTGGAAGGTGCGGCCCATGCCTGATCAGGTCCGGTCCGGTTCCAGCAGCATGGCCATCGCTGTCGTCGGTGTCGGCGGCATCTTTCCCGGAAGCCGCGATCTCGACCAGTTCTGGGAACTGATACGTTCGGGAAAGAGCGCCGCCCGCGAGATTCCCGACGCGCGCTGGCCGAAGCCGGCCAAGGCGTATCAAGACCCCGTCTACGGCAAGCCGGACCGGACACCCTCCACCCGGGCCTGTCTCCTCGATACGGACGCGATTCCGCTCGAGATTCCGGGCCTCCCCGTTTCCCGCAAGGACCTCGAACGTCTCGATCCGTTGTTCGCGCTCACCCTCGCCGCCGGCGCGGCCGCGTGGCGGTCGGCGAAGAGCGAATGGATCGATCCGGAGCGCGTTCCCGTCATCATCGCCAACATCGTCCTTCCGACCGACACGGCAAGCGAGCTGACGAGCCGCATCTACGGCCGGGGACTCGAAGCCGTCGCGGGCGGCCTCAAAGCCGGTGTTCCCGGTCTTCCCGACGCGGCGATCGAGGCGGGTCTGAGCCCGCTGAACCGGCATGCCGCCGGCCTCCCGGCCGGTCTGCTCGCCCGCGCCCTCGGCCTGGGCGGCGGAGCCGTGACGCTCGATGCCGCATGCGCATCCTCGCTGTATGCGATCAAACTGGCGTGCGAGGAGCTTCGCTCCGGCCGGGCCGACGCGGTGCTGACGGGTGGCGTCTCGCGCCCATCCTGCCAGTTCACCCAGATGGGGTTCAGCCAGCTGCGGGCCGTGTCGCCGAGCGGCACCTGCCGCCCGTTCGACGCGTCGGCGGACGGTCTCGTCGTTGGCGAGGGCGCCGGTCTCTTCGTTCTCAAGCGGCTCGACGATGCCATCGCCCAGGGCGATATGATCCACGGCGTCATCCGGGGCATCGGCCTCGCGAACGACATCGGTGGAAGTCTCGTGGCCCCCGATATGGAGGGGCAGCTCCGGGCGATGCGCGCGGCCTACCTCGAAGCCGGCTGGCAGCCGGACGAGGTCGACCTGGTCGAGTGTCACGGAACCGGCACCCCGACGGGTGACCGGGTCGAGTTCAAGAGCCTCGAAACGCTTTGGCAGGGCCTGAGCGGCCCGGCCGGCCGGTGCGTCATCGGGTCTGTCAAGTCGAACGTCGGCCATTTGCTGACCGGCGCGGGCGCGGCCGGCATGATGAAGGTGCTGCTGGCGCTTCGCCACGGGCAGCTGCCGCCAACCGCCGGCTTCACCAGGGCGACTCCCGACTGGGGCATGGAACGAAGCCCGTTCCGGGTCGAAACCGCCGCACGGGCGTGGGAACGCCGCGCCCCCGAGAAGCCCCGTCGGGCGGCGGTCAGCGCGTTCGGCTTCGGCGGGATCGACGCCCACGTCCTCGTCGAGGAGTGGATTCCCGACGCGTATACCCCTTCAGCCAGTAAATCTTCGTTCATCGGCCCCGAGCCGGTCGCCATCGTCGGCATCGACACGCATTTCGGCCCGCTCGAAGGGAAACGGGCGTTCCAGGAAGCGGCGTTCGCAGGCAAAGCGGCCGCACGTCCGCGCCCGGCCGGCAGGCATCCGTTCGAAAGTGGCGATGCGCGCTGGAAGCAGGGTGTTTATCTCGACGACCGCAGGATCAGGATGGGCAGGTTCCGCATCTCGCCGAAGGAGCTTCCCGAGATCCTGCCACAGCAGCTCGTCATGCTCGAAACCGTCGACGGCGCCCTCGCCGACGCCCTCGGCTCAAAGGCCGAGCCGGTTCGGTGGGGCGTGTTCACGGGCATCGGCCTCGATTACAACAGCACGAACTTCGCGTTGCGGTGGCGTCTCGAGCCAGACTCGCGGAACTGGGCCACAAAGCCCGACACCGACCGTTTGGAAGGGATCCGCGACGCGGCCTCTCCGCCGTTGAACGCCGAACGCACGGTCGGCGCCCTGGGCGGGATCGTCGCGAGCCGGGTCGCCCGCGAGTTCCACGTCGGCGGCCCCTCGCACACGTTCTCGAGCGAGGAGAACTCGGGGCTTCGTGCCCTGGAGGCCGGCCGCCGGGCCCTTCAGCGCGGTGAAATAGATCTCGCTATAGCAGGAGCGGTCGATCTCGCCGGAGATCTCCGCCATCTCTGGGCCGTCGACCGCCACCGGCCCTACGGGAAGAACGGCGCATCGGTGCCGTTCGACGCTTCATCCGATGGTCCGATGCCCGGGGAGGGCGCCGTTGCGCTCGTTCTCAAGCGGCTTTCGGATGCCCGTCGCGACGGTGACCGCGTCTACGCGATCGTTCGCGGATTCGGCACGGCGTCCTCGACGGCCCACGGCTTTTCGGCCGGGCTACCCGACGACAAAGCCGCCCGGCAGGCCATCGAACGGGCCTACGGCGACGCGGGCGTCTCCCCGTCGGCCGTCAGCCTCCTCGAGGTGAGCGCGTGCGGCAATCCCGCCGAAGACCGGCTCGAAGCCGCCGTTCTGGCAGAATTCTTCCGTTCCCCCGCCGCATCCGGACCAGCGGCGTTCGACGCGATCGGCCCGCGCTGCGCGCTCGCAGGCGTGAAAACGGTCATCGGCCACACAGGCTGCGCGGCCGGCCTGGCCTCGGTCGCCCGGGCGGCTCTCTGCCTGTATCACTCGATGCTCCCCGCCATGCCCGGGCTCAAATCCCCCTGCGCCGAGCTGGCCCCCGCGTCTGATCACTTCTTCACGCCGCAGCGGGCGCAGTTCTGGCAGCACAATCACGAGGACGGCCCCCGGTATGCCGGCGTGAACAGCTTCTCGAGCGACGGCACCGTCGCCCACGTCGTCCTCGAAGCCGCGGAGCCGGGCGAGAACGTTCTTCCCGCCGTGGTCACGGCGATGAACGAGGAACGACGATTCCCGCTCGGAATGATTTCCGAAGCGGTCTTCCCTCTTTCGGCCGGAGACCCGGAAGCGATGTCGTCGGAGATCGCGAAACTCGAGGCGCTGGCGCGCACAACGGGAAAGACGTCTTCCGCCGTTCCGATGACGGACCTCGCCCGCATCTGGCTTTCGGCAGCGAGGTCTGCAGGCTCCGCCAATAATGTATCTGCTTCTATTGTATCTGGATCTATTGATGATTTGCTTCAGAAAGCCGGGGCGCTCCGCGAGCACCTCCGTCTCGATCCGAAGCGCACGCTTTCGGGCGGCCCGGTGGTCGGCGATCGCGTGTTCTACGGCTCCAGCCCGCTCGCGCGGGAAGGGCACATCGCGTTCGTCTTCCCCGGTTCGGGCAACCATTACCTCGGCATGGGCCTCGACACAGGCGCGGCCTGGCCGCACCTGCTGCGCGCGCTCGATCGCGAGAACCTGCGGCTGAAGACCCAGTTCGCGACGCGGCTCGTCGCCCCCTGGCGCCTGGCGTGGCCGGAGGGCTGGGAGCGGGAAGCCGATGCGGCGCTGCTGGGCGACCACAACTCGCTCGTCTTCGGCCACGTTTCGTACTGCGCGCTCGTCAGCGACGTCGTGCGGCAGTTCGGCGTCGAGCCGCGCGCCGTGATCGGCTACAGCCTCGGCGAGACGGCCGGCAACTTCGCCACCCGCACCTGGCGCGCCCGCGACGAGATGGTCGAGCGGATGCGCCGACTGACGCTGTTCACGAAGGACCTCATCGGCCGCTGCGAGGCGGTCCGCGCCTCCTGGGGCTGGAGTGACGACGACCCACGCGAGGTCGACTGGGTGCTCGGGCTGGTCGACAGGCCGGTCGCCGAGGTCGAAGCGCGCATCGCCGACCATCCCCAAGTGTATATCCTGATCGTCAACACGCCCGGCGAGTGCGTGGTCGGCGGCAACCGGAAGGCCCTCGAGACGTTCGTCAAGAGCCTCGGCTGCGCGTTCTTCCCCATCGAGGGCGTCTCGTCGGTCCATTCGCCGGCGGCAAAACCGGTCGGCGACATCTATCGCAGCCTGCACGTGTACGACTGCACCCCGCCGGATGGCATCTCGTTCTACAGCAGCGGCTGGGGCCGCAGGTTCACGCCCGAGAAAGAGGTTTCGGCCGATTCGATCCTCGCGCAGGCGATCGGCACGATCAACTTCCCGGCCGGCATCGAAGCCGCCTACGCCGACGGCGCGCGCATCTTCCTCGAGATGGGACCGCGCGCCTCCTGTTCGCGCATGATCGGCCGCATTCTCGGCGACCGCCGCCACCTGGCCCGTTCGGTCTCGATGAGCGGCCACGACGAGACGAGCACGATCCTGCGCGTGCTGGCCCACTGCCACGCGGAAGGCGTTGCCGTCGATTTCGCCCCGCTGTATGCGGGTGCGTCGCCCGCGACGACGGATATTTCCGCATCGAAGCCCGTCATCACGATTCCGATCGAACGCGGATTCGGGAGCATCCCGGAGCAACGCCGCCCCGTCTCGACCCCTCTTCCAACACCTCCCGCCGTTCAACCCAGACAATCCATACCATCCCGGCCGCCAGCGCAGGCCACGAAGCCGCCTGTGCCCGTCAGCCCGGTCATCCAGGAGTCGCCCATGCCGTCCAGATCGCCGATCACCCCTGCCGCTCCGCCTCCCCAGGACTTGCGCCCGTCTGCCTCCCCGGCAGTCGCACCCGCCCCCGTTCTCTCCTCGCAGGACGGATTGATAGCGGGCTGGCTGGCGACGCAGCAGGCGGTCGCGGCTGCCCACGAGGCGTTTCTGCGCCGCAGCGACGAGATCCTCCGCCTCCAGGCGAAGGCCATGGAACTCGGTATCGCCGAACCCGAGACGAGCGCTCACGGCACCCAACACACGCCAGCATATACGATTCAGCCTTATTCCACTGCTCCGACCGCGGTTTCCCAGCCCGCACCGGCTCCCAAAACGGCCGAACCGGTCTTTCTTGACCGAGCCGGGTCGATGGAGTTCGCGATCGGCAAGATCGGAAAGGCCCTTGGCCCCTTCTTCGCCGAGATCGACGCCTATCCGACGCGGGTGCGGTTGCCCGACGAGCCTCTCAACTTCGTCGACCGCATCCTGTACTGCCGCGGGGAAAAGGGGTCGCTCAAATCCGGCGAACTCGCGACCGAGCACGATGTGTTGCCGGGCGCGTGGTATCTCGACGGCGATCGCATGCCGACGGGCCTCTCGGTCGAGGCGGGCCAGGCCGACCTGTTCCTCTCCGCCTGGCTTGGCATCGACTTCAAGACGAAGGGCATCGCGAAGTACCGCCTGCTCGACGCGACCGTCACGTTCCACGGCCCCCTGCTCCGGCCCGGGATGACGGTGCGCTATGACATCCGCGTCGATCGGTTCATCCGGCAGGCCGACACCTACCTGTTCTTCTTCGAGTTCGACGGCATCGTCGACGGCCGCCGGCTGATCACGATGCGCGACGGCTGCGCCGGGTTCTTCACCGACAAGCAGCTCAACGACGGGCGCGGCATCGTTCTCACCGACGACGACGTCCGCATCGAGCCGCTCCAGCGCCCGCCCGAGCTCGACCGGCTGGCCCCGATGAGCGTCGAGTCCTTCGGCGACACGGCGATCGCGGCCCTCCGCCGCGGCGACCTCGCGGCCGCGTTCGGGCCCGACTTCGCGAATCTTCCCATCCGCAATCCGCAGACGCTGCCGGCCGGCAAGCTGGCGATGATCGACCGCGTCACGCTGATCGATCCGAAGGGCGGCCGGTTCGGCCGCGGCCTGATCAAGGCCGAGATCGACATCCCGAAAGACGCGTGGTTCCTGACGAGCCACTTCATCGACGACCAGGTCATGCCCGGCACGCTGATGTACGAGTCGTGCATGCAGTCGATGCGCGTATATCTCCTGCGCATGGGCTGGCTCGCCGAGTCGCCGGAAAGCAGTTTCGAGCCGATACCGGAAGTGCGCAGCCGCCTGCGGTGCCGCGGCCAGGTCATTCCCGGCGTGAAAAAGGCCCTGTACGAGATCACGATCAAGGAGATCGGGTACGATCCCGAGCCCTACGCGCTCGCCGACGCGCTGATGTTCGCCGACGGCCGCATGATCGTCCAGTGCCTCGACATGTCGATCCGCCTCACCAACACGAACCGGGAGCGGATCGAGGCGATCTGGGCCGCGAAACGGGCCGCCACGGCCTTCTCGCCGTCTCTGCCGAACGTCGCGGCGCCGGTCCGCGAGCTGTTCACGGCCCAGCAGATCCTGGAATACGCGGTCGGCAAGCCGTCGCTCTGCTTCGGCGACGCCTACCGCGAGTTCGACGCGAACCGGTTCCTGGCGCGCCTTCCCGGCCCGCCCTACCTGTTCCTCGACCGCATCACCGCCCTGACGGCGCCTGCGCTCCAGATGGTGCCCGGCGGAACGGTGCAGGGCCAGTATGACGTGCCGGCCGACGCCTGGTATTTCCGGGCGAACCGGCAGAACAGCATGCCGTTCTCGGTCATTCTCGAGTTCCCGCTCCAGGTCTGCGGCTGGCTCGCCGCCTACATGGGCTCGGCCATGACGAGCTCGGAGAACCTGCATTTCCGCAACCTCGACGGCAACGCGATCCTGCACGAGGACCTGCGGCGCGACGCCGGCACGCTCACCGCCGACATCGCGGTCACCAAGGTCGCCCAGTCGGGCGGCATGATCATCCAGGCCTATACGTTCAAGGTCACCCGGCAGGGCCGGACGGTCTACGAGGGCGACACCGTGTTCGGCTTCTTCACCGGGCCCGCCCTCGCCAACCAGGTCGGCATCCGCGGCGCCCAGGTGTACGTCCCGACGCCGGACGAAACCGCCCGTCACGTCGCCCCGCCCGCATGGCCGGACGGCGTTCCGCTGAACCCCGAAGATCCGCAGACGCAGCCGGAAGACGGCCTCGCGCTTCCCGCACGGTCGTACCGCATGCTCGACTCGATCGACCTGTTCGTGCCGGACGGCGGGCCGAAGGGGCTCGGGTTCCTGCGCGGCACGAAGCGGGTCGATCCCGGCGAATGGTTCTTCAAGGCGCACTTCTACCAGGATCCGGTCATCCCCGGCTCGCTCGGCCTCGAGGCGTTCATGCAGCTGCTCAAGGCCGCGGCCCTGCACCGCTGGAAGGACACCCTCCCGGCCGGGCCGTGGCATTTCGAGTCGTTCGCGACGGGCGCGCGGCACTCGTGGTCCTATCGCGGCCAGATCATCCCGAAGAACAACCTGGTGACGGTGGAAGCCGTGATCGACGCGTTCGACGACGGGCAGCGGCTCGTTCAGGGTTCAGGATACTTGCACGTCGACGGCCGCGTGATATATAACATGAGGGAATTCGCCATCCGGTTGGTTCCGGGCCTCTGAGGTCCGCGAGGCACCAGTCGCGAGGACTTCAGAAAGGCATTTCGTCACCCCATGAAATTCAGCCGCGTGTTTCTCGAATCGATCGGCTACGAGCTGCCGCACAACATCATCACCTCGACCTGGATCGAGGAACGGCTTTCCCCGCTGTACAAGAAACTGTTCCTCCAGCCCGGCCAACTCGAAGCCCTGACGGGAATCCGCGAACGGCGCTGGTGGGACCCCGGCCACCTCAACTCCGACGGCGCCGCGAAGGCCGCGCAGAAGGCGATCGCCGAGTCGGGCATTCCCGAGGAGGACATCGGGGCCGTCGTGTACGGCGGCGTCTGCCGCGACAACTTCGAGCCGGCCACGGCCTGCGGCGTCGCGGCGCAGCTCGGCGTCAAGGCCTCGACGGTGATTCACGACGTCTCGAACGCCTGCCTGGGCGTCATGACCGGCATCATCGACGTGGCGAACCGCATCGAGCTCGGCCAGATCAAGGCCGGCATCGTCGTCGCCTGCGAGACGGCGCGCGAGATCACGACGATCATGATGGACCGCATGCTCGCCGAGGGCACGATGGACTTCTTCAAGGGCGCGCTCGCCACCCTCACCGGCGGTTCGGGCGCGGTCGGCGTCGTCCTCAGCGACGGCTCGTACGGCCCCGGCCGGCCGCAACTGCTCGGCGCCGTCACCATGGGCGCCCCCGAGCATCACCGCATGTGCCGGTGGGGCGCGGACACGCACATTCCGCCGCGCGCGCCGCAGATCATGGAGACGAACGCGATCGGGCTTCTCAAGCACGGCAGCGAGCTCATTTCGCGCATCGGCAAGGCATTCTATTCCGAGATGAACTGGGCGGCCGGCGAGGTCGACCGGCTGATCTCCCACCAGGTCGCCTCAGCGAACCGCGACGCGATTCTCCAGGGGCTCGGGCTCACGATCGACAAGGATTTTTCGACCTTCCCCTACCTCGGCAACATGGGTACCGTTTCCCTGCCGGTGACGGCCGCCATCGCGATGGAGCGGGGTGTTCTGCACCCCGGCCTGAAGGTCTCCTACATTGGCATCGGAAGCGGCCTGAACAGCATGATGCTGGGCTGGCGCTGGTAACGGACAAACTATATGAATGATTATAAACCTTTTAATATAGAAGACTACCGCCATCTCTACCCCTTCAAGAGCAACTGGTTCGAGAACGACGGCGTCCGCCAGCATTATCTCGACGAGGGCGAGGGCCCGCCGATCGTGATGGTGCACGGCAACCCGTCCTGGTCGTTTTTGTTCCGGGCGCTCATCCCGGCCTTCCGGCACGACCACCGGGTCATCGTTCCCGACCATATCGGCTGCGGCCTCTCCGACAAGCCCGACGCGAAGCGGTATTCCTACACGCTCGAGCAGCGCATCCGCGATCTCGAGGCGCTGATCGCCCACCTGGGCATCACCCAGCCCATCACCCTCGTGCTGCACGACTGGGGCGGAGCGATCGGCATGGGCTTCGCGAACCGGCACGCCCTGCAGGTGAAGCGCCTGGTGCTGATGAACACCGGCGCGTTCCCGCTGCCCGACGAGATGGAGTTCCCCTGGCCCCTCTGGATTTTCCGCAACAGCAAGCTCGGGGAATGGCTCAACCGCGGCCTCAACGCATTCTCCGAGATCGCGGCCCACACCTGCACCCGCATCCCGCTCAGCGAGGAACTGCAGCGGGCCTTCACCGGCCCCTACGACTCGTGGGCGAACCGCGTCGCGACGACCCACTTCGTCCAGGACATCCCGCTCAGGCCGGGCGACCCCTCGTGGGGCACGATCAAGCAGATCGAAAGCGGTCTCGCGCAGTTCCGGAAGACGCCGACCCTGATCTGCTGGGGCCAGCGCGACTTCATCTTCCGGCGGGCGTTCTTCAACACCTGGCGCAAACACCTGCCCCAGGCCGAGGTGCACTCGTTCCCCGAAGCCGGCCATTACCTGCTGGAAGACGTCGGCGAAAAGGTCATCGGCCTGATGCGCAACTTTTTCACCAGAAACCCGGCCTGACCCATGAAGGTCGGCATCATACGCTGTCAGCAGACGGAGAGCATGTGCCCGGGTTCGGCATGTTTCGTTTTCGCCGCCCGCGGAAAAGGTGCGTTCGAGGAAGCCGGGCCGTGCGAGATCGTCGGGTTTCTCTCCTGTGGAGGCTGCCCCGGGAAAAACGTCGTTCCCCGCGCGAACATGATGATCGAGCGCGGCGCCGAAGCCGTTGCCTTCGCCTCCTGCATGAAGCGCGGCACGCCGATCGGGTTTCCCTGCCCACATTATGCGGAAATCCGCAAAGCCGCTCAGGAAAACCTCGACAAGCCCGTGAAGCTCCTCGATTACACGCACTGACATTTTGGATATATTGATAAATATTATATGAACACTCCTGTAACTCCTGTCAACATGGCGACGTTCGTCCGGCACTGGGCGGAACGGCTTCCGGGCAAGCGGGCGGTGGTTTTCCCGCACGGGCGCGACGGCGACGGCCGGGTTTCCTACACCCACCTGACGTTCCGCCAGCTCGAAGAGGAAAGCAACCGTTACGCGCGCGGCCTGCAGAAGCTGGGCGTCCGGCGCGGCATGCGGACGGCGCTGATGCTGACGCCGAGCCTCGAGTTCTTCGCGGTCACGTTCGCCCTGTTCAAGCTCGGCGCGGTGGTCGTGCTGATCGATCCGGGCATCGGCATCCACAATCTCGGCAAATGCCTCGGCGAAGCCGCGCCCGAAGCGTTCATCGGCGTCACGAAGGCGCACGCGGCCCGCAAGATCCTGCGCTGGTCGCCCGCCTCGATCCGCATCTGCGTGACGAAGGGGACGCGGCTCTTCTGGGGCGGCAGCACGCTCGCGCAGGTTCGCGACGCCGACGCGACGCCCTTCCCCATCGAAGACATGGGCGACGAGATGGGCGCGATCTTCTTCACGAGCGGCAGCACCGGTATCTCGAAGGGCGCCGTCTACACCCATAACATCCTGACCCACCAGGTGCGGTTCATCCAGGAGCTGTACCGGTTCGACGAGCACGACGTCGACCTCGCCACGTTCCCGCTGTTCGCCCTGCTCGACGTCTGCCTCGGCACGACGGTCGTCGTTCCCGACATGGACGCGACCAAGCCGGCCCAGGCCGATCCGGCGAAGCTGATCGAGGCGATCGAGAACAACGGCGCGACCGTGATGTTCGGCTCGCCCGCTCTCGTCAACACCCTCAGCCGCTACGGGGAAGCGCACGGCGTCAAGCTTTCGACGTTCCGCACCGTCATCTCCTGCGGCGCGCCGGCCCGCAACGACGTCCTGGCCCGCTTCCAGAAGATGCTTCCCGAATCGACGCAGATCCACACGCCCTACGGCGCGACCGAGTCGCTTCCCGTCAGCAGTATCGGCAGCCACGAGATTCTCGGCGAGACGGCGGCCGAAACCGCGCGCGGCGGCGGCACCTGCGTCGGCCGCCCCGTTCCGGAAGTCACCGTCCGCATCATCCGCATCACCGACGATCCTATTCCGGCCTGGTCGGACGACCTCGTACTGCCGATTGGCGAGATCGGCGAGATCGCCGTGAGCGGCCCGATCGTCACCCGCGAGTATTACAAGCGCCCCGAGGCGACGGCGCTGGCGAAGATTCGCGCCGCCGACGGAACCATCTGGCACCGCATGGGCGACTGCGGCCGCATCGATGCCTCGGGCCGGCTCTGGTTCTGCGGCCGGAAGGCGCATCGCGTCGAGACCGGCAGCCGCACGCTGTTCACCATTCCATGCGAGGCGGTATTCAACCAGCACCCGAAGGTGTTCCGCACCGCCCTGGTCGGCATCGGCCCCCGCGGCAGCCAGACCCCCGTCCTCTGTGTCGAACTCGAAAAAACAGCCGGCACCGTCGATGAAACGGCCCTCAAGACCGAGTTGCTTGCGCTGGGCGCCGTCCACGAACATACCAGCAACATCAGCCGCATCCTCTTTCATCCCGGCTTTCCGGTGGATGTAAGACACAATGCCAAAATCGGGCGGGAGCAACTTGCCCTGTGGGCTTCGGAGCGGGTTCGCGCACGTCCCCCGTCCTGACATCACCAGGGTTCGCTGCATGCAAGCTGAAGTTTCCATATAGAGTTTGACAAAATATCTTTTTCATCTAGAATGGATCATGGTTGTGGCCGTGCGCAGAAATGCCGTTTTCCATGTTCAACGGGATGAGAGTCCGACAGGCAGCGTGAGATCGATCTTTCTTCCATCTATGATTCGAATGCATCCCCATACCTGATGTGGATGTAGATTTTTTATCATGTCTGATTTTTTTCCGAACTGCCTCTCCAGATCGTAAAGTAAAAAAGGCTCTTCGCTATTCGGCGTGGGTAGGTTAGAATCAACGATCCATCGACTCTGAGGACATCATGACACAACAGGAACTGTTTGCCGCGGCTCTTGGTCTCGCTCAGCCGTGGTCTGTTACGAAGATCGAGTTTTCGGTGAAAGAACGGCGCTTGGACATTCACATCGATTTTGAACGCGGTGGTATGTTCCCTTGCCCGGTCTGTAAGCAGATGTGCAAGGCTTATGACACCACAGAAGAAAGCTGGAGGCATTTGAACTTCTTCCAGCATGCTGCCTACCTGCATGCGCGAGTTCCGCGTGTGGACTGCGAATCTTGTCATTTGATCAGAAAGATCGAAGTTCCCTGGGCGCGAAGCGGTTCGGGGTTCACGTTGTTGTTTGAGGCGTTCCTGATGTCTCTTGCTGAAGAGATGCCTGTTCGAGCTGTTGCCGATCTTGTCGGTGAGCATGACACGCTTCTCTGGAGAATTGTGCGACATTACGTTGGACAAGCCGTCAAGCGCCAGAACGTCTCTTCCACAAGAGTTGTTGGGGTTGATGAAACAGCAAGTCGTCGCGGGCACAAATATGTGACCTTCTTTTTCGACCTGCAAGAGAAACGGTTGATCTACGCGACGCCAGGGAAGGACGCAGATACCGTAGCTCGTTTTGCACAGAATTTGGATTCGCGGGGTTGCTGCCCATCTCAGGTTGCGCAGATTGCCTGCGATATGTCGCCTGCCTTCATCAAGGGAATTCGGAAGTCTCTTCCAAAAGCGGAAATCACATTTGACAGGTTTCACCTGACGAAAATCGTCAATGACGCTGTTGACAAGGTGCGGCGGGAAGAGACAGCCACGAAGAGCGAATTGAAGAAAACGCGATACATTTGGCTGACGAATCCGAAAAATCTCACGCGCACACAACTTCGACGCCTTACCAGCCTGAGTCGCCAGAATCTTCAAACGGTTCGGGCCTATAATATTCGGCTTGCTTTTCAAGACTTTTTCACTCAACCTGATCGGCCTGCGGGAGATAGTTGGCTGAAGTCCTGGTATTTCTGGGCAACGCACTCCCGCCTCCAGCCAATCATCGAAGCGGCAAAAACCGTGAAATCTCATTGGAACGGCGTCTTGTCTTGGTTTCAAAGTCACATCACCACGGGCATCTTGGAAGGCTTCAACAGTCTCCTCCAAGCTGCCAAGGCCAGAGCACGGGGATATCGATCTGATGAAAATCTCATTGCGATGGCATACCTGATTGCTGGAAAGCTAAATTTTGGTCTACCCACGTAAAATAGCGAGGAACCGTAAAAAAGAAGATGACAGGATTTTTTACAAAGCAAAAATTTCAATCGGGCATTTCACTGATTGAGCTCATGCTCTCTGTGATCATTATGGCATGCGCCATGATTCCCATCGCCGGCATCATGGGCTATGGATTCAGGGGCACACAGCGAGATCACCGGCAGATCCGGGCTATCCAACTCTGCCAAGAACGTCTGAATCAGGTTATGGGCATACCTTTTGCGGGGTTAGTGAGCACAAGTTCTCCCATTTCCTCCGGAACAGAGGTTCTTGTTCCGCTGGGTCCAGTAACGATCGACGGCACGATTTACACGGCTTCACTCCAGGTATCGAACAAACCGGTCAACTTCACCTATCAGACCGTTGACATCAACAATGCGGCCTACACCGGTCCCGATACCCCTCCCTATCCCTGGATCTCTGGAAATCAAACGCTCAATCTCGCGTCCAGTTATGCCTTGGATGTTGTCATATCAGTGACCTGGAATGAGAATTCCAAACAGCAGAGCGTCAGCCTGTCAAGTTTCAGAGCAAAGCAAGACTTTTGAGGAGAGACCCATGCGCCCATTCACACCACGACGCGGGATGTCTCTGATCATTGTATTAACCCTTTCCATGTTTCTCCTGATCTTCGGCGGCGCTTATATCAAGGCAAATCAGCAGAACAGGCCCATCAATGAACGTCACCTGGAGCGCATCCAGGCTGATTTCATCGCGCAGGGCGTCATTCAACTCGCCGTCCTCAAATTCAAGAAACGGCCTGCAGAGTTTTACTGGGCCTATAAGACAATGGTCGCCAACCTTTCGAACGCCCCCTATGCGGCCTATGTCACGCAGGATCCGACGCTGAACGGCACATTTACCGCTCCAGGCGGGCTCCGATACGTTTACTCAACCGACTGGCGTCTCGTGACAAATGACCTTTTCACGACTGACGGCATCGTCATAACGGTCACCGTGAGGCAGGAAACCAGCGGCGGAGTCGTCGTTCTGACTCGCCAATCGCAGACGACCATCCAGGCCGACAGGAGGACTCTGTGAGCCGTAAAGCCGTAACGCTTGTCGAGGTTCTTGTCGCCGCCGGAATTCTCTCGATATTCCTCGTCGGCGTGATGTCGCTCTTCACGTCCGGAAGCCGTGGCCTGAGCGCCGGAACCTGGAAAACCAAGGCGCAGAAAGACGCCCAGATTTTTCTCGAAGGCCTTCGCAGCACGATCGAAAATTCGGGAAATGCCCTCACGATGCGCAACGACAGCATCGACCAGACCCAACTTCCCCTCGAATTCGAAAGCGATGCGAACAACGCGGTGCTGAACCTTCGGACGATCGGTGCCAACACTCCCATGGCATTCATGAATATCGTCACCCCGTGCGCGAAGTATTCCACCCTTGTTCCGGCTGCCCAGCGCACGGCCGGCACCTGGATGGGAGCCCTGCTGTCTGCGTCCCCCAGGCAGCTCACCCTTTCATATACGAACGATCCGACGTCTCTCCCCACGTCCGTTCAGCCATGGGCACTGACCCTGAACACCGACTTCGTCGCCGCTCCCGCTGCGACCCTGAAAACACGGCAGATTCTCGAGGATGCCGTTTCCCTGCGCTTTCAGCTTGAAACACATGGAGATGAGCGACTTCTCAACATCGAAGTGACCCTGTTCCGCGACCGTCCAGGCGAGGCTGCCACCGGTTTCACCCAGTCAGTCCGCGCAAAGCTGCTCAAGGAGGTCGCACTCCAATGGTTCTGACGCAGCGGATCGCCCTTGTCTGCTCGATTGTATTCTTCCTGTCCGTCGGCATCATTCCGGGCAGTTGCTGTGATCCTTCGTTCTGTGCCGCGGAGATGATGAACTTCACCATCGATACGCCTTTCTCCATGGGACATATTCTCCAGCCAATCAAACTTCTGGAGCGCATCGGTCTTAACAACATGCCTGAGCTTCTCGATGAAGTTGGTGGGCTTGAATCACACGCGAGCCCGGTAGATGCCGTCCTGTTGATTGCAGGCCTGTGCATGGCAAGGACTGCTGCGCCCGCCCCGGCGCCGGGCATACACGGTCGTTTTCTTTTCCAGGGCGGCGGGATACGCTTCTCCTTCATGAGGGACATGCTCGCCACTGGTTCGTGGCAGACAGCCGTGCTGAACGTCACGGTTCCGTCGGTCGTACGGGCATGCCTTCACGACAACGACGGTAACATTCTTTTCATCGATGAAATTGACGCCGGGATCACCGCGTCCCTTGTCACGTCCTGGCCCCCGCTCCTGCTCCATCACGCAAAGGCCTGGAACCGCGACGGAATGTTGCTGGACTGGGCCGCAAAAGGAGACCATCCGGAATGATCGCATCTCGATTCCCGTTCTTCCTGATCCTGTCGCTTGTTCTGCTTGCCGTACCGATGTCGGCGGCCGTCTCCGCGCAGACGATCGGCATCGTGCGCTGGGCGGAGGTCGTTTCAGCGCATCCCCGGATGGGCTCATTCGATTCGTCGACGCGCCGTTTCATCGACGGGCCTTCGGCGCAGCTCGATCCTGACGTTCTCAATCGTGATCTCGCGGGTCTCAAGGAGCAACTCGCCCGCATCGAAGCCGGCGAAGCGGCCATCCGCAGCCAATTCGAAGCCTCGCTGCGTCGTTCCCCCAAAAAGTCATCGGAGGCCGAATCCGCATATTGGAAAGCCCGAGAGGAACTTCAAAAGGAGAAATCAGGAGTCTCCGCCCGGATCGCCGCGACGCTCATCAAGAATGAATTTGGCGGACGCACGTCGATCATCACGCTGCTTCCTGAAATCGCCAACATCTCACGGGAAGCGAACGACGCGATCAGCAAGGCCGCCGCCGCAAAAAACTGCTCTCTCGTGCTGACCGAGCCGCTCCCCGCCCCCTCCAGCGATGCCCCTTTCGTGAATACGTATGGCAGGCTCTCCCACCAGACGGATGAATCGGAAATGAGATCTTCCATGAAAAATTGGGTATCCCGGCGTGACGACATCGCTCTGCGCCTCTCGAACCATGTCAGAGCCTTCAGGCCGGCTCTGAACGATGCCGTCGATCTGACAGACGACGCCGTCAGACTGCTTCGTCTCAATCAGGCTCCCCAAGGAGGCTCCAAGAAATGATCCGCCACCTTCGTTCTCTTCCACTCATGTTTCTCCTTCTCTTTCTTTGCGCTGCCGTCTCTCCGTCCCTTGCACAGACCGTGGCGGTAATCGATTATCCGGCTGCCGTCATTCTCCATCCGTTGTTCTCAACGTTCAATTTCGAAAAATCGGCGTTCGAGAAATGTCCCCCGTATACGTCTGGCAAGGCATACGACGACTGGCTTCTCAAGACCAAGAGAGAAATGGACAGTCTTGCCTCGAAATACCGGGGCGAACTCGCGGCGGCCGGGGAAAAAGTCAACAGGCTGGAGCGTGAACTCGAGCGGATCAGGGATCGTTTCCAGCAGACGACGAATTCACTGTCCATCAAATTCGACGAATTGAGGACCAGCGACAAGGCCGAAGACAAGGCACTGCTGACGAAGGTCAAATACGGCGAACAGCTCCTCGAATACGAGCGGAAATTCAAAACCGAGCAGCAGGCCGGACAACAAGCTCTCGAGGCCGCCCGCATTGAACTTGCCAACCTGGAACACCAGATCGAATCGCCGCGGTTCACGACCCCGGCGGAAACCCGTCAGCATTTCGCCCGCATCGAATCCGAAATTACGACGATGGCCAAGACGATCATGAAGTCGAAAGGATGCACCATTCTTCTCAACAGGAGCGGCATGGGCGCACCCGCCTCCCATAAACCCCTCGAGAATCTTGATCCTGCGCTCCTTGCGAAGCACAGCGATCTCGAACTCGAACTGTTCAAAAGACTGCTCAACGAAGACCCGACCCCTCCGCACCAGGACCACGCGAATCTGGAATACCGGCGCAAGGTGGAGTCCTCGTTCTATGGAACGAAGATCGCCTCGATCAGACGTTCACTCCAGGCACGCGCAGGCCTCAGCCTTCTCGAACCGGAACTCATGCCCAGGGTTTTATCTGGTGGCGAATATATCACAGTCGACACAGTCAATGGTCTTCTTTTCCACTACAAAGCTCCGGACGTCTACCGGAGCCTGATCGTGCAGGTCCTGCGCGATATGAACCTGCAGTAATACCAAGGAGGTGCCTCCCATGACCTTCTCGAAACATCCCGGACTCAAACTGCTGTTCCTGGCCGCGGCGTTCCTTGTGGCTGTTCCCTGGGCGGCCCGCGCCCTCGATCCCAAATACGAACTGAACGGCCTTGTGTACATGCTGGTATCAGACAACGACCAGAACAAAGATACTCTCGACGGGGTATACCAGGTAAACCGCACAACAAGCGGATCTCCCGAGAAGCTCTTTTACCCGGCGCTCACGTACGGTCTCGGCGTCGATCTGAATCTGAAGCTGTATCTGTTTTCTGAAAAGACGGACAACAACCCACAGGACTGGACCGGCGATACGGAAAAAATTGTCGGCTATCAGCAGCCCATGGGATATTTCACGGGCGCAGCATGGTGGCATCGGTGCATCACCCAGGTGAACGGCTCCAGTCGCCTGAGCCCCTCGGGCCATTTTCCGTGCGAGGCCAGTCTGAACCCCGCCGGGTCCTGGGCTGAGCTGGCGGATTACGGCACGACCAAAAAAATGAAGATTCCCGGTGGAATCTGGTATCACTCGGCCGATCAAAGTGGTTCGATGTGGGCTTCCGGCTGGTTCGGCTCGACGGATCCCACCCAGAGTTCATCCGGCGGAATCACCCGGAACGGCCAGATATCGTGGAAAATGTATTCGGACGCAGAAAAGCGTTGGTATCACAAGTATTGCAAACACACCTGGTATCCGGGCTGTCCTGTCGATGCCCATGGCACGCCGGTTGAAGGCCCCGAAGTGGCCGAGTCGTATGAAGTCAATATCAATCGCAGCATAAGGAATGGTTGTTTCGACAGTTGCGGAATAGACGTCAGCCAGGTTCCCCTTCCAGCCGATAAATGGCATACCTCGATGGTGTTCAACCGCTATGCAAAATCCTACTTTTTCGGAAAAAAGCTCGATTCGAACGGGAACACGGTCATTCCGGTCGACTCGTATGTCGACATCGAGAAAACACGATACACGAGCATCTCCCATATCGGGGCGATGAACGTCTCGACCGCAGCCGACATCGGTGTATCGATGAAAACAGCCACGGACGACTACATCTACATTCTCGGCAAGGAAGTCATCGACAACTGGCTGAAGAAATACTATGGCGTGACATATAATATCGACTACGGCGGCTCCGTCGTTTCCGACCAGTGGTGGATGAAGGGCGGCACCGTATTCGCGTATGACAAGACGACCGGCACCATTTACCAGATCGAGCGCAATGAAACGGGAGGCTATGATCCGGCAACCGATCCCTATGCAGCGTCGCTGACCGAGAAAATCACTCCCCATACCGGCCTGGGCACGGACCTCAACGACATCGCCTGCGACGGGTTCGGCAGTCTGTATTACACCAAAACATCGAAAACCCCGGAAAATCCCTCCGACTTCACCTTCGCCATGCGCAGTTCCGTGAGCTGGGGAAATCCGTCCGGAAACACCCGCACGGGCGTCGTCCATTACAGGCAAAATATTTACAAAACGGTATTCAAGAAGGACATCAACGGAACCCTGTCCACAGAGGGGAATCTGCAGATCGGGTACAACGATTACGATCAGAATATCGTCTACAGTCCCTATGCGCCCACCAGCGACATGAATGACACGGCAAAGTGGTCGATCCTGGCAGCTCCGTATCTCGTTGGGTCCTCCCTTTCGAATGTGAAAAAGACGGAACTGGCCGTTGTGAACGTGGCCACGCCCCCGAAAGTCACGGGGAACAAGGTTGCCAACGTCGACATCACCGGCCCGTATTCCGACAACGGGACAGGTCTGTATGCCACGGCCGTCGATCCGAACAGTATAGCGCCAATGACGATGTACAAATTCGAGATCGAGAACTTCCCGATCCACAACGGGAAGATCAACCAGAGGACCTCGACTTCCGCAGACGTCGACGCCGCGTATCGCTGTATCGACAAGCATCCCTTCAACAACTTCGTCGGCGGCTTCGTCTCAACCCTGAAGATCCTGGGAGCGAACAAGAGCGAATGCGTGAAATACCACTGGGAGGTCTTCCAGACGGTCGACGCGAACAATCAGGCCACCACGACGCCCCCCCTCATCTTCGAGCGGTCATATTATCGGCCCTATATTTTCTGTTCGCTCGATTCTGGCGAATATGACATCAAGGTAACCGCGAATTATCAATGGTATGACATGGACAATCTTGAATACGGTTCCACCGTCGGATCACTCACCGACGGCAGCGTCCAGGTTCTGAAACCAGGTGATTCCCAGTATGACACGGGTATTTCAAAGGATGGGACGAGTTATGCTCTCATGCACGTCAAAGTGTCGGGCGGCGTTCCGCCTCAGACACTGACCAGCAATGTCCGTATCAGGCGCCAGAACTCAGACGGAAACTGGGTGACATCGGATGCCACGGAAAACCCCGGACCGGGCGATTATTTCGTCATCGATGAGGATACCGATCAACACTGGATGATCGATGATCCGAACCTCTTCAACGGGCAGCCGACAACACTCATCACCAAGATACGCGACGACACACCGCCGGAAACGGGCGATCCGGATGAGCGCCCAGGCACGCGCCAATGGAACGACAACAAGGTCCAGGTCGCCTGGAGCGCGAAAATTCTCAAACCCGTCACCCCGATGGAGGACGGCCAGTATTACGAGTATGGCGCCAATCAGACGATCGGAAGCAGCAAGCAGCAGGAACTCACGACGGGACCGAACTCGGCAAACTATTTCGAGATGTATACCGGACCGTCGTATAGCGACGCCCAGCAGGACCAGTGGAAAAATGCGTTTGCAATACCTTCCGATCCAGGGCTGTATGAACTCCGTCTCAGGGCAACGCGCAACCTGATATACGAGCGCAACATCAAAATGAGACAAGATAAGCCGGATGGTTCGTATGAAATGGTCATCGTTGATACCATTCCGGTCAGCAAAAATGTCGAAATATCAGGAATCGCTCGCGTGCTTGTCAGGGATCGTACCCCCCCCACTCTCGTGTTCCTCGACGGTGTGGAAACCGAGCCCAGATATCTGTATGCGGAAACGGGCCAGGCACTCAGCACAACCGTCGACGGCAACACCGTGAACCCGTCGAAAATCCGTTTCGAGATCATCGACAACAACCCGATGGCCTTCCTGACGTGGACACGAACGGGCAGCGGCGTGAACGGACACAACCAGACAAACCGGAAACTGACCCTCTTCTACCAGGCGGCCGGCTCAGGCCTGCAAACCGTCCAGGCATATTCTCTCTCGATTCCGACAAGCGATATCCAGATCGCCGCCTCGGGCACCGAAACCGTCTGTTTCGCTGAGCTCGGGATGGCGTCGTTCACTCAGAAAATGCCGATTCACAAGGGACTCAGGCTCACAAATCCGGCAGATATCTCAGCCGGCCCGTTCTCTTCAAGCGATGTCACATTCGATCCTCTGTATATGGGCGTCGTGTCGGTGACGGATACGAGCAAGAACGCGAATACCCCGCTCGCCGCCGTCAACTCAGCCGAGATCCATCTTGTCGACACGATCCGGCCGAACCTGATCCTGAGCATCGCCGACGAGAAATACTCCACCACCCGCTACGCTCCGGCAAACCAGGCATTTTGCGAATCGACATCCTTTATCTTCATCAACAACGATCTCACATGGACGTTCGAATCTCCCGTTCCGAACCTGGTTCCGATGGGCGAGTCATTCACCGCGGGCGGCTCGAATTTTAACAATCTCTATTTGAGCCTGCTCGAAGATTCGGCCAAGCCGATCGAAACCGACACGCCGATCACCTTCCGATTATTCGGGCAGGACAACCTGACACCGTCGAACAACATCGTCTCCCTCTCGTTCACAATGCGTAAAACCGCCCCCGCGGCCGGTTCGACCATCAACATTCTCGACACAACGGATTATAACTACAAAAATATTTTCCGTATGGACAGCGGTTCGGACGTTTCGGAAACCTGGGTCCTCAACGGCAGCATCACCGACAAGGCGATTGGCGTGCCGAGCAACCCGAACAATCCCTATGGAGCGGGCACAACATACCCGGCGCAGTTCCGTACTCGCAATCTGGACGGTCTGCCATTCACCGTCCACAACACCGCTCTGGACGTCCGCATCCTCGAAAAGAATCAGCGTTAATCGAGATTCGTCCATGACGGGCAGCCCCAATAGGGGCTGCCCGTTTTTCTTCTCGCCCCGCCTGAATCGTGCTATTCTTCGACGACCTCCAAGCGTTGAAGTACATCCTCAGGAGAATCCAGATGAATGCCCATCCCATACCACATCCAGGCCTGAAGGACTCCGGCAGAATCCTCGTCACCGGGGGCGGCGGTTTTCTGGGAAAAGTTGTCGTAAAGATGCTGCGCGAGCGTGGCCTGCCGGTGCGGAGTTTTTCGCGGGGCCGGTATCCGGAGCTCGAGCAGATGGGCGTGGAGTGCGTGAACGGCGATCTTGCCGACCCGGCGGCGGTGCTCGAGGCGTGCCGGGGGTGCGACCTCGTGTTCCATGTCGCCTCGAAGCCTGGCATCTGGGGCTCGTATGACGAGTATCACAAGCCGAACGTCGTCGGCACGACGAACGTCGTCGAGGCCTGCAAACAGCTGGGCATCCGGCGACTGGTCTATACCAGTTCCCCGAGCGTCGTCTTCGACGGGAACGACATGGAAAACGCGAACGAGTCGGTGCCATATTCCGACCACTATGAAACCCATTACCCAAAGACGAAGGCGATCGCCGAGAAGCTCGTGCTCGCCGCGAACGGCCCGCAGCTCGCCACGGTTTCCCTTCGGCCGCACCTGATCTGGGGGCCCGGCGACAATCACCTGGCGCCGCGCATGGTCGCGGCGGCGAAAGCGGGGCGGCTGATGATGATCGGCGACAACAAGAACAAGGTCGACACGGTCTACGTCGACAACGCCGCCGACGCCCACATCCTCGCGGCGGAGCGGCTCGAGCCTGGCTCGCCCATCGCCGGAAAGGCGTATTTCATCTCGAACGGCGATCCGAGACCGCTGTGGGACGTCGTGAACATGATGATCGGCGCCGCGGGCCTGCCGCCGCTGACTCGTTCTATATCACCTACTATTGGATGGTTGGTCGGCGGAGCGATGGAGCTCGTCTACGGGCTTTTCCGGCTGAGCGGCGAGCCGCGTCTGACGAGGTTCATGGCACGCGAGATGTCGACCGCCCACTGGTTCGACCTGACAGCCGCGCGGCGCGATCTTGGCTACGAGCCCCGCGTCGGCATCGAGGAGGGCATGCGCCGTCTCGCCGACTGGATCAAATCAGGAGCGATGAAAGAAGTTTGAAGTTTGAAGAGGGAAGTTTGAAAGAGAAAGACCGGGAAGGCCTTCCTCACTCGTTTTCGGGAATGCGGGAGAGGTCGACGAGGCGGTCGATGTAGACGGAACCGAGCTGGCTCATCGCCAGGGTTCGCTTCACGGGCGGCAGGCGCAGGACGGCGCCGATCAGGGCCGCCATCGCACGGTGGCTGAACTGGATCTGGTTGTCGAAGATGAAGTGCTGCAGCTTGCCGCGTTCGACGGCCATGCGGACGACCCGCTCGGCGGTGTCCACCGGCGTGATCGGGCCTCGCTCGAGCCTGGACAGGCACAGCGCGCCGTATGGGCAGCCGCGCACGCAGACGCCGCAGCCAAGGCAGAGATCGGCGTTCAGGCGGGGCCGGCCGCCTTCCATCGTCCAGGCGTTCACCGGGCAGAGTTTCATGCACCGACCACAGGACCGGCACACGGCTTCCCCCGCCGGCTCGGGAAGGAACGGGGCAGGATGAACCGGCTTGAGCGTCGAGAACTTTTTGAATCCGACCAGCGCCTCGCAGCAGCAGCCGCAGCAGTTGCAGATGAAGTTCACGCCAGTGCGAACGTTCTCGCCAAACTGGACCAGGTGATGTTCTCGGCTCATCTCGACGACGCGCATGGCTTCGTCTTTCGAAATCGCCTTCGCATGACCGTGTCTGACCAGCGAGTCGGCGACCATGTTCAGCGTCAGGCAGGTGTCCTGGGGCGCATCGCAGGCCTTTCCGACATGCTCCATCTTGTGGCGGCAGTAGCAGGTGCCGATGCCGATGGCCGTCGCATCGGCGATCATCCGGGAGGTGCGCTCCCAGTCAAGCACTTCGAGCGCCGGTTCCGGGGGAAGCACCCCCTCGTCGACAAAGACCCGGCCGATATGCGTGGTTCCGCCGACGATGAGGTTCCTGATGAACTCGTCCTCGACGTTGACATACTGGTAGAACAGCTCGCTGAGCACCTTCTGGTCGAGATCGTCCCGGATGCGCATCAGGGAAAACTCGAAAAAGCCCGCCATCGGGGGCGGCAGGATATACACGAAGCCTTCGGGCCCCGGGATGTCGACCAGCAGGGCTCGATGCGCAAGTTCGTTCAGCACCCCCATGGCGCCCGCCTCGTCCATGTTCCACCGCCTGGCCGCGGCGGCGGCCGTGAACGGCCTGAGCGGAAGAAGCGAAATCAATTCCGCTTCGCGTTCCGAGACGAGCATGCGCAGAATGGCGGCAAGCAGATCAGATGGCGGCGCGCCTTGCGGATGCCTGTTCAGGCGCTCGGTCAGGCGCGCAAAGGCGCCTTTCATCGTATGATGCGCCATATCCTCTCCGGTATGTAATCTTCCCGCAAGTATACCTCGTCCCTGGACCGTTGGCCAGATCGGAGCGAAGTTGCACCGCCGGTGCGGGAAGACTATGATGAGGCATCTTCTCGGAAGGGAACGGCGGACAGATGCATATCAAGCTCGCGAAGACGGCGGGATTCTGCATGGGCGTGCAGCGGGCCATCGACATGGCGCTGCGCACGGCCGAAACGACGACGGACGGGAAGCCGATTTATACCTGCGGCCCGCTGATCCACAATCCGCAGGCCGTGGCTGAGCTCGAAAGCAAGGGTATTCGAAGCATCGCCGACTGGCGGCCGGTGATCGAAGGCACGATGATCATCCGCGCCCACGGCATGCCCGTCGAAGAGATCAGGGAAATGCGGGCGCGCGGCCTGACGATCGTCGACGCCACCTGCCCTCACGTCGTGTCGAGCCAGAACCGCATCAAGAACGCCTCGGAAGAGGGCTATTTCGTCGTCATCGTCGGTGACCCCCGCCATCCAGAGATCCTGAGCCTGCAGAGCTTCGCACCCGGCAACCACCTGGTGATCTCCTCAGTCGAGGAGGTAGACACCCTCCCGGGCGTGCCGAAAGCGATCGTCATCGCCCAGACGACGTTTCATGAAAAGCAGTATGCCCTGATCGCGAAGGCCGTTTCCGAGCGCATTTCCGACTGCCGCATCATTCAGTCGATCTGCAAGGCGACATCCAACCGCCAGGTCGAGGTGGAGCGCCTCGCTTCCGAAGTGGATGTGATGGTCGTCGTCGGCGGCCGCGACAGCGCGAATACCCGCCGACTCGCCGAGATCGCCGAGGCGCGCGGCGTCCGGACCGTTCACATCGAAACGGCCGGCGAACTCGACCCCGCTTTTTTCCGGGGCGCGGAAATCGTCGGTGTCACGGCCGGGGCATCGACGCCGGCCTGGGTCACCCGATCCGTGATCGAGCGCCTCGAAACGTTTTCCTCCTGACCTGCTTCGCACGAAGGCGTAACCGGTTCATTTTCGCATTCCCGTTCGTGGTGAGCCCGTCGAAGCATGCGAGGCGTTCGGCCTTCGACGGGCTCCGGGCGAACGGATGGCCATGCATCTTACTATACTCACCATAATATATTTCACACGGGGCGAAGGGCGCACCAGGCTTCTCTTGCGCCAGCAGCGGTTTTACGCTATACTCGGAGTGAAGGGTTCGGGTTCTTATCCGAAGGTTGTATGAATGGTCGGGCCGCCATTCGCTGAACGCGGATGGCGGCTTTGTCTTGTACCGAGACGACCGCCTCCAGGCCGTTGTGTACATTCGCGCTTCGGCGCGTATGTCGCAGACACTGCATGAACGGAGGCTCTCCATGTCCGACCTCGATACGAACCAACAGGACCCGAACGAACTCAAATCCAAGCTCATCTTCGCCGTCGTCGCCGTTCTCCTTATCGGAGGCGCAAAAATTTTTCTCGGCTGGTAGGCATCACGCCCCCGTCCGGTATTCCAGGAGGATGCAGGTCATGTCGTCCGCCTGGGGTTTTCCGGCGCGGAACGCCGTGCAGGTGCGGTGCAGTTCCCGGCACCGCGACCTGCCGTCGACGCCCTCGACTCTGGCGAGAAGCGAAGCCAGAGCCGGATAGCCGAGGGGTTCCCCGCCCATGCCCATGGTTTCGGGAAAACCGTCGGTGAAGAACCAGACGCGATCGCCCGGTTCGAGGCGCGTCTCCTCGCACCGATAGACGGCGTTGCGCCGCGTTCCAAGCGGGTATCCGAAACCGGTCGACAGTTCGGAAGCCGCGGCCGTATCTTTTCTGACGAGCATCGGCGGGCAGTGTCCCGCGTTGGCGATTCGCAGCAGCCCTGTTTCGACGTGCAGCAGTCCGTAGGTCATCGACATCATGAGTCGCCGGCTCATGGCCGTGAAGATCATCTCGTTGAGCCCCGTCAGCACGCGGGCCGGGTCGGGATCGCGCCGACTCTCGACTGAAACGAACCCCTTCGCCATCGCCATCAGGAGGGCCGAGCCCGCGCCGTGGCCGGCGACATCGCCGATCAGGATCACGATGCGCCCCTCGCCGATATCGACGTAGTCGAAATAATCACCGCCGAGCTCGGTCGCCGTCTGGCAGATGCCGGTCACGGACGCCCCGCCGGCCAGGAGGGAATCGGCGGGGAACAGCCGCTCCTGAAAGGCTTTCGCGGTCGACAATTCCTCGAGGCGCTCCAGCGCATGGTTGAACGAGACGGTCAGGGAGCCGAATTCATCCTGGTCGAGCACCGGCAGTCTCGTTCTATAGCGCCCATGACGCATCGCATCGACTCCCGAGGTCAGCACGGCAACCGGCTGAAGAATCTGCCTCGCAAGCGCCGCTGCAACGCCGAGCGAAAGGAGGAGGCAGAGCGCCCCGCCCCATATCAGGTCCGAGCGCAGGCCGTCCACCGACTCCGTCAACCGGTCGAGGGGCAGGGCCTGGACGAGCGTGTATTCCTGAAGATCGCGCCCCGGAACGCCGCAGACGAGCCATCTGACGCCATTGAATGATATTTCCTCATATAATTCCGTGCGCCTTGACTTCAACCGCTCGACGAATCGTTTCAGCCAGGGGATGGCATGCGTTCCCTCGGGAACTGTCAACCCCTTTTGCCAGTCGTGAACGGCGAACAACCGGCTATGCGGAACGAGTCGCTGGCGATGGAGGATGTTCTCGCGCAGATACCTGTAGGCGAGATCCCGGGGCGTCCATGTGAGGAAAAAAGCGCCGGCCGCTCCCCCGGATGCGTTGAGAATGAAGTTCATGTACATGAACTTGTCCCCGTCGCCGTAATTGAGATGCGATACCTGCCCGCGCGCACGGATGACCCCCGTCATCATTCTGCGCGCCGTCCGGTCATCCAGGATGAGCGAGGCGAAAACGATCTTTTCCTTCTCTTCCTCGCGGATCCCGACGGCACGGTTGTATCTGCGTATCAACTCGGTGCCGATGGCTTCGAGCAGGGTTTCCCGCTCGCCGCCGTGATCCGACAGGGCGATCGGCCTGATCATCGCTCCCGATTTCATGATGACGACCGGTGTATTTGCCTGCAATTCCTTCGACAGCCGGCCGAGTTTCATCGCAAACCGCTGTACATCGAACACTCTTCCAGGCAGGTAACATTCGTCGCGAAGTTTCGTCATGCGCGAGGCATACCCCCGCCCGAATCGGAGGAAGCCGCCCTCGATGGCGCGGAGGCTTTCCTGTATCTGGCGCCGTCCGGACTCGACCAGGACATCCCGGGTTTTCTGCAGATTGTCATAGCCGATGACGGCCAGGCCTGACAGCGGCAGCCCCGTCGCCATCGTGAACAGCACCATGAGCCGGAGCCGGAGCGCGATGGGCACTTTCCACCCGGCCACGAACAGGCCGAAGCTGAGGCCGGAAAGGCCGAGAAGCAGCATCACGGACAAGGCGGCGCTTCGCGACTGCACGATATCGCCACGCTGGGAAACGTCGAGGACCGCCTCGCCCCAGAGTCGCCAGTTCATGTCGAGAGGCAACTTCATATACAAGCGGTTTTCGCGTATGCACCAGGCGTCTTCGGAGGAATCCTCGAGCCATGCCAGGGCTTCCCGACGCCGCGCGTTTTCCATCGGTTCGCCGGCGGCAACCGGGGCGCCGAACCGGGAAATACCGAACCTGATTCCCTGGCGTTTCCGGTTTGCCTGCGCGATCAGCAGTTTCTGGAACTGCCATTTGCGCAAGGCTTTCCTGTTCATCAATGCGAGAAGCCCGACACGTTTGCCGAACCAGAAGCCGAAATACGAGTGGTGGCCCGCCGGATTGACTTCCACGACGCGTTCCAGGATCGGCATCGACGAGAGTTCGAGAAATGGCGGTGCGTCGCTAAGGAAGTAAGCATACAGGTTGATATTTTTCTTCAGGAACGTTTTGTTCACGAACCCGCTGCCGTCGCTTCCCATATTCCGGCACAACTGCCGGATCTGGTACGCCGACACTCCCATCGGAAGTCGGGTCGGCCAGATAACAGCCTTCCTGTGGTCGACGACGAAGATCTCGAACAGGCCCGGCGCCAACCGCTCGAGCTTCCCGCAGAGGGTTGCAGCGGTTTTCTTCGGGTCGGGCGAGGCATCGATCCGCTCGCCCAGGCGTTTCAGTTCCCTATAGGTGAAGGCGGTCTCTTCGCTCCTGGCGCGCAGTCGCTCCAGGATGTCGCCCGTCCGCCGGGCGATCGCCGCCGCGTGGAGATTCCAGTTCCGATCGTAGGCGTGCCTGATGCCCAGGTTGATCAAAAACAGCGGAAACGCGAAGAAAAAGACGCAGACGGCGATCCATCGGGCAAGCCTGACCGCGAGGGAACCGCTTTCGGCATTCATCCGGATGCCGGGGAGCTACCGGTCGCCGCCCGGACCGGCATCATCGCCACCGGCAGCACGGCATGCCTCGTCGATATTCGGCGCTGATATAGCCATAGGTATTATTCCCGACAAAACCATGACCCTTCGCTGCAGTTCGTTCAACCCCACGAAAACCAGCTTGCCGCCGAAATCTTCGGTAATGCGGATCACGATCTCGAGCAGGCACGAGACGCCGAGGCTGTTGATGCTGGTGCACTTCGAACATTCGAGCACCATGCCCCGCGTGCCCCGGCAGAGGAGCCCTTCGAGCAGTTGCTGGAGCTGCTGTCCGGTCTCGCCGTCGAGATATCCGTCGAGCCGGACGACAACGCAGTTTGGCTTGTTATCGATCGTCAGGGTGAGTCCGGGCATTCGGGGTGACCGCCTTTCGGGGGTATCCTAGCACACGCCCGGTGCTACCGCAAACCGGCGGCGGCGGCCCGCCTGGCGAACCAGGAGCCGTCGTCGTTCTTCCGCATCAGGATCAGAGCCCCCTTGAACCGCTTCCCCAGCGACGGCACCGGGTCGTAATCCCGGCAAGGCACGCGGAAGATTTCGCCGGTCTCGGCTTCGATCTTGAACTCGTCGGCCGACGAACGTTCTTCACGCACCCATCCGTTCACCTGACGGATCTGGAGCCGGCCTCCCGGAGTCGAAGGCGCTGAGCTGGATGCGGCCGGAGAGAGGGGTTCTCCACCCGCCCCAGGGACGATATTCCAGGCTACGGCAGCGAAGACAAGGACGACGAAAACGGCAATCGCCGCCACGATCGCCGGCCGGTCCACCTCGCCCCCCTGGGCAGAAGTTGAAGACGGAATCGACTTCTGAAGCACCTTGAACGCATACGCGGGAGGGGCTGCCGTGCGTTTTTTCGACTCTCGCTCCGCCCGTTCCTGCAGCTCGTCCTCGACCTTCCCGACATCCTGTGAAAGCCGCCCGGAACCGGCGAGAAAAGTCATCATCTCACGCCGCGTCTTTCGAACATACCCGGCCGCCTCGATGGGCAGGCGTTTTTCGAGGAGATGCAGCCGATACACCCCTTCCGGATCGGCGTTCGTCTGGAACAGGCACAGGCCCGTCTCGAGCAGGTCCCCCGGCGGATTCGTCCCGAGCAGCTCCGCGAGGGCTTCCCTGACGAGGGAAAACTCGACGTGCACGAGGCAGGCGATCCCGAGTTTCTGGTGTTCGACCTGCCTGCTCCGGAGCATCGTCTTCAGGGCCGACACGGCCTGGAGGGGATCCGATCGCTGGAGCACCCGCACGGCGGCCGACTTGATACGGGGTTCCATCGAGGCCAGGAAGCGTCCGAGGAGCGGTTCGATGTCGTCCGGGGCGAATTTTCCGAGATACTCGATGGCCGCCGAAACGATGCCGGGATCGGAACCATTGAGGGCCCGACGGGCCGCGGGGGCCTGGTTCTCGATCGAGCACCGGATCGCCGCGCGGAACGCGGCCGCGACGAGAGGAGCGGGAGACTTATCAATAGCAGACAATATATGAACGATCTCCCGATTCGCCGTTTCCCTGTCGTCAGGAGTGAGAAGCGCGAGAACTTCGAGACTGTCGACAGGCGCTCCCTTTTCCACGGCGGGGCGAGCGGCGGCTGGCGGGGAAGCATTCACGGGTTCCGTGTTCGGGCTGGCCGGGGGCGGGTTCGCCGTCTCGGGCGCAGAGCCTGCGTCCGGGGGCTGAGCGGAGAGAGGCGACGCGCCGGAGGCGGGAGACGCGCCGCCGACGGCCTTCACGAAGAGAGCGCGGGCAGCGGGCGGCATCGGCAGGGTTGCGAGTCCCTGCAGCGCGTTCCACAGGACGGGGCGTTTCCGGGCGCGCTCGATCATCGCCGTCAACTCGTGATCGAGGCCGCGGCCGTCCGCCGCGCGGGCGACGATGTCCTGGGCCAGTCCGGCCGCGGCGCGCCTGTCGATCCACTCCTGGAGGCGGTCCCGGTATTTCTGAAAATCCGCCGGGTTGAGGAGCGTGGTTCCGACGGCACGGCAGGACGCCGCGACCAGGCGTTTGAGCACCTCGGCCCCCTGGGGGGACGCGCGCTCGGAAAGTTCGTACAGCCTGAACGGCGCTTCGAGGGATGGATTGATCTCGAACAGCGTTCCGTAGGCCGTCAGGCGCCTCGCATCGGTTTCGACGGCCATCGCCTTCAGCAGGAGCTGCATCACGTCCTCGAACCGCGCGTGGAAGCAGCATCGCAGGCCCTCGAGACGGCGGGACGGATCGGCGTCGAGGAGGAGGGCTTCCAGGTGGGCGAGCGCCTCGTCGCGGTCGACCTCCGCGAGTGCCCTGACCGCGGCTCCGCGAACGCGCGGGCTGCCGGACGTCAGGAGCGCCGGCAGGACCGGCAGGAGGAGCTCCGGTTTGCGCTGCCTGAGGGTTTCGAGCGCGGCAAGGCAGACCGGGACGTTGTCCAGTGAAACATACGGCACGAGGATACCGAGGCTGCCTTCGGGCCATGCACGCCCGAAGATGCGGATCATCGCGGAGGCGACGAGCGGGTGACGCTCACGTGAAAGCCGCTCCGGAGCCTCTCCGGCGAGTTCCCGTCTTTTGTCGGGCGGCAGCCGCCCGAGCCATTCCAGGCGTTGCGCCGGACTGCCGGCCCATCCGGCCCAGGGCCCGTCCGCTTCGGCCGGTCGGGGTTCGGTAACCGAGGCAGGAACAACCGGCGGCCTGTCATATCCCGAGATGATCTGACGGAGGATTTCCCGCGTTTCCGCATCGTCCTCACGGGCGGCGATGCTCGTGAGCTCATCGGCTGTCGATGCGGGAGGCGGATCGAGCAGCATCTGAACCGCGGCCATCCGCCTGATATCGGCGATGGGACTGTTCAGGTCCAGTCGCCACCAGAATTCCGCGTCCATTCCGACTCCCGATGCCTCCGCCGCCGCCGTCCGTTATCTCCGTGTCCGATCCATGTTACCATACAACACATCGGCGGCGTGTCGAGCGCTGACGAACGGGCCTCATTTATATACCTTTTCATATACACACCAGGAGACGCTCTTCAGCGCCATGGCGAAAGCTTCGAAGACAGGGAAACGGTCGCCGTCGAACGCGCGCTTCCGCCGATTTTTGCCGCGGCTGCTTATTCTCGTCGCCATCGTCTGTGTCGGAGTCGCCGCCTGGTATTACTGGTCGCACCAGGGGGCCCCGCCCCGTCCCAAAGCAGGCTGGCCGCCTGAAATCGAGGCGAAGCGTCAGACCGAATCCGAACGCGGCCTCGTCTACGCAGGTCTTCCGCGGCCGGCGCAGAAGGCCCCGACGCTGACAGTGCTCCGCAACACAGGATACGTCGCGGGATACTCGGATTTCAGGCAGAATCCCCTGTGGGTCGGCTACAGCCTCGAAGGCTCGACGAGAGGCCCCGCCGGGAAGCGGCCGTCGAAGTTCGAGACCGACCTCCGCACCCAGAGCAAAGTTCGACATGACGAGTTCACCTCGACGGGATACGATCGCGGCCATCTCGCGCCGAACGCGGGGATCGCCGCCCGGCTGGGTTTCGGGGCCCAGAAAGAGACATTTCTGCTGTCGAACATCGTTCCCATGGAACCCGATCTGAACAGGCGCGTCTGGCAGAAACTCGAACGCCTCGAGTCGGATGTCTGGGCGCCCCGGTTCGGCAAGGTGTGGATTCTGACGGGGCCGGTGTTCGACGACCACCGGCAACTGCTCGGCGAAGCGAATGACCGCGACAGGAGCCGTTCGAGGGTCGAGATTCCCGACGCGTTCTACAAGATCGTCATCGATGAAGACGGTGCAGAGGTGCGGGTCCTGCCGTTTCTCATTCCCCAGGATGTCCGCGGGACCGAAGCACCGCGCCAGTTCCTCACGAGCATCGACCGGATCGAAAAACTCACGGATCTCGATTTTCTGTGGGCTCTCAACGATCCTCACGAAAACGCGATCGAGAAAACGGTTCCATCAAATACCTGGTGATATCGTTCATTTTCGTTTTTTCCGCCGGCGCGACTTGCCTTTCCTCCGGTCGAAGGAGGAACGCCCGTCCTCGACGGGCATCGGGAGAATGCCACCCAATCCTGGGGGCGTCCATGAAGGCAGGCTGCGAGGCCGGGATTTCAAAGCCGACGATCTGTCCGTCGGCACGAGATTCTGGACATTCAACTCGAAGGAATCCGGGTCGGCGGTGATGTGCCTGCCCATCAGGCGTGACAGCGCGAGAGCCCGGAAAACCGGTATTCCAGGAGACGGCGATCTGTCCGATATCGTCACCCGGTCTCCATCGAAGAACCGCAATTCGGCGACATATTCGAGGTTTCTCGACAACAACGCCCACACTCTGTTGATGCGGATTTCCTCTACCTCGCCAAACGTCGAGATCACCCGACACGTTTTCCAGAGCAACCACCTGGAATGGAACTCGATCAGACAGGTATCCGTCCTGAACACATAGTATTCATCCACGAGAAAGCGCCACAGCCCGAAGACGCTGACGAGGATCGAGGTGCAATCGAGCATGATCAGATACAAAATGCGCGGATTGTCAGCGAGGTAGGTCCATTCCTCATTCAAGACATACCAGGTCGTGGAAGCGAAAAAAATCACGACGAATGCGAGGATGAACTTCTCGAATCGCGTCGTGAGATCGACTCGCACCTGACCGGGACCGGTTCCCCGCATCCCGATGCTCGTCAGATAGCTCCCGACGGCGGATTTCTCGAGATCGTCCGGAGAGTCCGAGATACTCCGCAGATGGCTCACTTCGGCATCCCATCTGCGCAACGGCCCATCGCCCAGATGCTGTTCCGGAAAGAATGGGCATTGCAGGATCTTTGCCAGGATGAGCCCCTTGCGCCGTTCGCGCTCGAGATGTTCAAACAGATGATCGGCAGCGGGCACCGGGTCATAAACCGGCAGAACAAGGCCATCGTCGAAGAGAAGAACAATCTGAAATTCCAGGTAATGGTAATGGAACAGGAGGGGCCATCCTTTGGTCTCTCCACGAACCGCAACGGCGCGGATCTCCTCGAAGGCGATCTCCCGACGGCGCACATACAGCGGGGTGACATCCTCATGCCATATCTTCCGCTTCGCCGGATCGATCGTGTACCGGCTCCAGACATACCGTTTCAACAGGGCAGCAAGAATGAATCCACGCGTACAATCGGCGACAAACCAGTCCGGAATCCCGACGATTCCCAGCATCCGCAACAAAAGCGCCGCGGCCATGACCCCGCCGCAGAAAACGAGAATGACCTGGAGGAAGACTCCCAGGAAGGTGCGCTGCTCGATGATGATCGGAACGGAAGACACGGCGTTTGCCCCGTCGCTCGACGATTCGCCGTCGAACGCCCGGCTCTCGCGGCCGTCATGGTGCACCTGTTCCACCGGCGGTTTCGATTTTTCGGTCGGAATCGAGTGGCTCAGCGAATCGTCGGTCTCCTCGGCCGTCATCACATAGACAATGGCTGGAACGAAGGCTACCGCAACGAAGAGGAGGAACAGTTCCATATCGTCCACACCCTACCACCCGAGATCCCGAATCCGCAAGAACGACTGCGCCACGGGCACATTCTATTCTGAGAAATATTCGCTCGTTTCCGCGATCACTTCATTCCCACGCAGAAGAACGGGGCATGGCTTGAAGTAAAGAAGGGAGGATCGCGGCGAAGAACCGGACGGATCGGTTCGGCGCGACGGAACTCCAGTTCGAGGAAACGACGAACGGCGCCCCTGTTCCAGCCTCGCGGATGGGCGAACTCGAGATACAGCGGAAGATCGCCCTCGGAGAACTGTCTGACCTCGAGGCCGGCCGCCTCCTCCGCGTGCGCGGGGAGGTTGAAGATGGCGAGATTGAGGAAATCGATCGTCCCGGCATGACGGGCCACCCAGTCGAGGGTGCGGCGCGCGGCCGCTTCGTCTTCGGCCGGCGTCCCGAACAGCAGATAGACGTAGGTGCCGATCCCCGCCCGGTGGAGTTTCCCGAGAATGTCTTCGGCGACATCGAGACGGATTCCCTTGCCGAGCGCGTCCAGAACGTCCTGATCGCCGGACTCGAGGCCGAGCTGGAGCATCGCGCAGCCTGAACGCCCGAGACCTTCCGCAACACCGGGTTCGGCGAGGAACGGCTCGAACCGGGTGAAGCCGAACCAGGGAATCCCCGGCGGAGCCTCGATCAGGGCGCGCAGAAAAGCCGGGGAAAGGGCGTTGTCGAGCCAGTGGATCATGCGTGGCCCCATCCGTTCGGCCATGCCGCGCACGCTCTGCAGCAGGGTGCCCGGAGCGGCTGGCCGCCACGCGTTTCCCTCGGCCTTCTCGGGGCAGAAGGAGCAGCGCCGCCAGTAGCAACCGGACGAGGCCGACACCGGGAGAATCATTCCCGGCGAGAAGTAGTCTCGAACCGGGAGGAGATCGAACGCGGCATCCCACGGAATATCGTCTGTATTCGCCGAAGCGGGCGGTCCAGAATCAACATCTGAATTTATTATATTCTTCGCAATTTTGACCAGGGCAGCCCCGCCAGGTCCAGGCACCATGTCATCGAACAGGCCGTCGAATGGCGATCGCCAGCCCGGGCGCGACATCCAGGTCGTCACGAGGCCGCCCCCCACCACCAGTCGAACCTGCGGCGCGATGCATCGGATGAGTCCGGCGAAGGCGAATGTGCTCAGGGCCTGCGAGAGATAGTTGAGGGAGATGCCGATCACTCGCGGGTTTTCCTCGTTCAGGATTTCTTCGAGGCGTGGCCTGAGCGCTGTCACATAGGGATCATCCAGGGGCTGTCCGGCAGCCCGGAGCAGGTCGGAGCTCCGTGTTGGCTGAAGGCGGTCGTCCGTCGCATCGACGAGGCCGAGATGCCGACCGGAACAGCTCCACGGGCCTTTTTCCAGCAGACGGTCCAAATCTCCGACGATCCGTCGATAGGTGTCGAGATTGTCGAACGCCGTTCCGCCGCACATCCGGCGAAGATGCCCGCCGCGGTCTCTCGCGGCCCGTTTCGTCCAGGTGTCGGCCGCCGCCGAGGCGGGAAACTCCCGGATCAGCGCCAGCTGTCCCTCGAGATTCGCGTCCCAGAGGCGGCACCCCACCCCGGCGGCCCGCAGCGCGCCGGCGAGCATCGCGATTCCCGCCGGCGGTTCGCAGGCGCGCACCGTGGGCGGATAGACGAGAAGCACCGATTCGGCCGCGGCAGGGCTCATCCGGCGCCGTCCAATCCCGGTTGTGCCGCCGGCACCGTGTTCTTCAGAACCCGTTTCCAGCGTCCCGATCTGTAATACAGCACGCTCACGGCCATGGCTGCGCCGAAGCTGACGACCACCGCCCACCAGATACCTCGCTGGTGGTGCCATGCCCGCGACAGCGCGACGGCAAGCGGAAGCCGGATGATCCAGAGGCCGAGCAGCGAGAAGAAGGTCGTCGCCATCGTGTCGCCGGCCCCGTTGATGACGCCGTTGCTGACGAACATCACCGAGAACAGCAGATACCCGATCGAGGTGATCCGCAGGTATTCGCAGCCGATCTCGATGCTCGCCTGGTCCGACAAAAACGCGCGCATCACGAGGCCGGGCAGAAAAAAAGCAACCAATGCAGCCAGCCCGCCCGACACGAGGCACATCGCCACACCCGCGCGGAACGCCTGGTCGACCCGGTCGAACAGCCTGGCGCCGATGTTCTGGCCGGCGATGCTGGAAACGGCCGTGCCGATGCTCAGCGCGGGCATGAACGCCAGCTGGTCGATCCGCATTCCCGCGCCGAACGCCGCCGTCACATCCCTTCCGAAGCCGTTCACGAGGCTCACCAGGACGACCATGCCGAACGACACCAGTCCCTGCTGGATCATCGAGGGAATTCCGATCTTCAACAATCTCCATCCGACGGTGAGACTCGGCGTCAGCAGCCCTTTTCCCGGCATCGCGATATGACGTTTCGCGCGCAGGTACAACACGAGGGCGATGAGAGCGCCGATCTGCGTCAGCAGGGTAGCGACGGCCGTTCCGTTCAGCCCCATGCGCGGAGCACCGGCGAGGCCGAAGATCAGCACCGGGTCCAGGACGATCGTCGCGATGACCGAGCCGGTCTGGAACCAGAGCGGCGTTTTCGAGTCACCCACGCCGCGCAGGAGAGCCGTCAGCAGGAACAGGCCGAACATCACCGGCACCGTGAACGATAGCAGGCGCAGATACGGCACGGCCAGAGGAAGCACGTCCGGGGCCGTTCCCATCAGCCGAAGCAGCGGCTCGGCTCCCTCGTGGCCCGCGGCGAGGCAGACGCCCGAGAGAGCGACCGTCAGGGCAACCCCCGTGTCGACCGTCACCCTGACCCCGGCATCGTCCTTCGCCCCGTAAGCCTGCGCCGCCATCACCGAGGCGGCCATGCCAAGGCCGTTCGCCATCGCCATCATCAGGAACAGCGGCGGGAAACAGACGGTCACGGCCGCCAACGCCTCGTTGCCGAGATACTTTCCCACCCAGACGGCGTTGATGATGTTATACGAGGTCTGCAGGAGACTTCCGGCCAGCATCGGCATGGAAAACGCGATCAGGTGTTTCCAGATGCTTCCGCTCGTCAGGTCGACTCCACGTGCAGCGGCGGCCGTCCGCCCCGTGGATGGCCCGGCCGACGTTGTCTGCGAGGTTCCTGCTTCCGTCTGCTGTGTCTGCATGTGTCGACTTTCCGAACCGGCGCACCGGCTCAAACGGTGAATATATAATTATTAGATTATTTCAAAAAATTCCGTCCCGCCAGCCGGGCCTCATCGAGAAACTCGTGGCGCCCAAGCACGTCGCCGTGTTCGTGGAGATCCGGGGCGACGAGCGTCGCGACGACATCCATGCCGACCGTCTTCAGGGCACGGGCGTTCAGTTCGAAATAGGCGTCGAAGGCGTGCCGCTCGGGGCTTCCCTGGGTATAGATCATGGCGGTGCGTTTTCCGGCGCCGAGCCGGTGGGTGAAGTCGGAATTGAGAAAACTGTAAAACCGGTCGATGAGAGCCTTCGTCTGCGCGGAAACCTGGAAGAAGTAGACCGGCGACCCGATCACGATGCCGGCGGCCCGGGGAATCTCGAGCAGGACCGGCGCAAGATCGTCGTTGATGACGCAATGGTCGTGTGTGCGGCAGTATCCGCAGGCCTGACAGGGCGTCACTTTCATGATGTTGAGGTAATGGATCTGCGACTCGCCGCCGGCTTCGGCGACCCCCTTCATGAACCGCTGCATCAGGATGCCCGTGTTGCCGTCCCGTTTCGGACTTCCGACGAATCCATGGATTCGCTGCATGTCACGCCCTCCATTCCGGTTTTGGTCGTGAAAGTATACCAGAAGCCGTGACCTGCGACGTCGCATTGTGCGTCGCACGTTTTCGGAAACGTTCGCCCGCCCATCTTGCCGCCACCATGTCGCCTCCGCAACAGGCATCCGATGAGGGTTTCTCATTCGCAGTGAAGTTGGCACGGTAGTTGCATTCTATCGAGTCGAACAGCTTCACGCCGTCGCAGGACGGCGTCGTGCGATTTCACTCAGGAGGACACACCCATGGCACGCATCATCGGCATCGATCTCGGCACCTCGAACTCGGCGGCATCCGTCGTCGAAGGCGGCAAGCCGGTCATCATCCCCAGCGCGGAAGGCCTCTCGATCGGCGGCAAGGCGTTTCCCAGCGTCGTGGCATTCACGAAGGACGGCCAGCGGCTGATCGGCGAGCCGGCCCGGCGCCAGGCGGCCACGAACCCCGACCGCACCATCATGGCGATCAAGCGCAAGATGGGCACCAGCCACAAGGTCACGATAGATAGCAAAAACTATACTCCGCAGGAGATCTCGGCGATGATCCTGCAGAAGATCAAGCAGGATGCTGAAGCGTTCCTGAACGACAAGGTCACCGGCGCGGTCATCACCGTCCCGGCGTATTTCGACGACGCGCAGCGCCAGGCGACGAAGGATGCCGGCACGATCGCGGGCCTCGAAGTGAAGCGCATCGTCAACGAGCCCACCGCGGCAGCCCTGGCGTATGGCCTCGACAAGAAGGGCGACGGCAAGATTCTCGTCTTCGATCTTGGTGGCGGCACGCTCGACGTCACGATCCTCGAGATGGGAAGCGGCGTGTTCGAGGTGCTCTCGACGAACGGCGACACCCAGCTCGGCGGCACCGACATGGACAAGGCCCTGATCGACCACATCGTGCGCGAGTTCAAGAACCGCGAAGGCGTCGACGTGTCGAAGGATTCCCAGGCGCTCATGCGCGTGCGCGACGCGGCCGAAAAGGCCAAGATCGAACTGTCGACCACGACCACGACCGACATCAACCTGCCCTTCATCACCGCGACGGCTGAAGGGCCGAAACACCTGATCATGACGATCACCCGGGCCAAGCTCGAGGAACTGGTCAGCCCGCTGCTCGACCGCTGCCGCAGCCCGCTCGACAATGCGTTGCGCGACGCAAGCCTGACCCGCCAGGGTGTCGACCACATCATCATGGTCGGCGGCCCGACCCGCATGCCTTGCGTCCAGAAGCTGCTGAAAGACCATTTCGGCAAGGAGCCGGAGCGCGGCGTCGACCCGATGGAGTGCGTCGCGATGGGCGCGGCCGTCCAGGGCGGCATCCTGCAGGGCGACGTGAAGGACGTGCTGCTGCTCGACGTGACCCCGCTCTCGCTCGGCATCGAGACGCTCGGCGGCGTCATGACGAAGCTGATCGACCGCAACACCACCATCCCGACCCGCAAGAGCCAGGTGTTCTCGACCGCCGCCGACAACCAGCCGGCCGTGACCGTCCACGTCCTGCAGGGCGAGCGCGGCATGTCGGCCGACAACAAGTCGCTCGGCCGGTTCGACCTGGTCGGCCTCCCGCCAGCGCCGCGCGGCGTTCCCCAGGTCGAGGTCACGTTCGATATCGATGCGAATGGGATCGTGAACGTCTCGGCGAAGGACCTCGGCACCGGCAAGAAGCAGGAAATCACGATCACCGGCGGATCGGCCCTGCCGAAGCAGGACATCGAACGCATGGTCAAGGAGGCCGAGGCGCACGCGGCCGATGACGAGCGCCGCAAGGCCGCCATCGAGTCGCGCAACAAGGCCGAAACCCTGGTCTATACCACGGAAAAGTCCCTGCGCGAGATGGGCGACAAGATTCCGGCCGCCGAGAAAAGCGAGATCGAGGCGAAGCTCGGCGATCTGAAGAAGGCCCTCGAGGGCGGCGATGCCGAGATCATCGACAAGGCGGCCGAAGCGCTGACGACGGCCTCCCACAAGATGGCCGAGCAGATCTACAAGCAGGCCGCCGCGGCCCAGGCCGGCGCCGGATGCGGGGGAAGCTGCGGTCCCAAGCCCGGCCCCGAGGCCGCCGAAGACGAAAAGGTCGTCGACGCCGAGTTCCGCAAGTCCTGATCCTCTCCCTTCGAAACGCACGCCGACCCCGGATCACCGGGGTCGGCGTTTTTTTCATGGGAATCCATGCGCTCGCCCTGACCAGCATGGGCGAAATCGTGATATCGTGTTCCTGCAACGCGGCAGAAACAATCGCATCGAGGTCATCAGGCCGACATTATCTTTCCGGGAGAGAAGCACCATGGCGGACACCACGTTTTTCATCAAGCAGCACAAGGAAATGATCGAGGCAGTCATCGGCTGGGAGAAGGAAAACCGTTACTCCGTGATCGACGGGCGGCAGCGCACGCTGGCCACGGCCACCGAGGCGAGCAGCTGGGTGGCGCGGATGTTCCTCAAGGGACTGCGCCCCTTCGAGATGGCGGTCTCGGGCCCGAATGGCGAGCCGCTGATGTTCCTCAAGAAAGAGTTCGCGTTCATCCTGCACCGGCTGGAAGTCCACGACGAAAACAACCGGCCGCTCGGCGCCATCCAGCGCAACTTCACGTTTTTCAACCGCGAGTATGTGATCGAGGACGCGGCGCACCGCCCCCTGCTTCAGATTTCCGGGCCGATCTGGTGGCCCTGGACGTTCAATATCCTGCAAAATGGCGTCCAGAAGGGCACGATCTCGAAGAAGTGGTCGGGATTCCTGCGTGAATCCTTCACCGATGCGGACAACTTCTCCGTCACCTGCCCGGAACAGTGGGACGGAAGTCTCAGGAAATTGCTGATCGCCGCCACCCTCCTGATCGACTTCATCCACTTCGAAAATTAATATTCCACTCCATTTATAATAAGCGATTCGAGGGCGGCGTTCCCGTCCCCGTCGACCTTGACCCTGACGCGCGCCTTGTCCCTGTGGCGCCGCAAGGCCTGGTCGACCTCGCCCCGCTTCGCCTCCGGGATCGAATACTCCTCGATTCCGTAGCTGATCCCCCGCCAACTCTTGCTCCGCCCTTTCAGGAATATCCGGCCCCGATCGAGATGCTGCGGCGGATACGTCGTCAGCGACACCGGCACCCAGAGGCCGTCAGCGCCTTCCTCGACGACGGTGTAGACGGTCTGCCCGTCCCGCAGATGCACGCCGTGCGAAGAAATGCTTTCGGGACGGCAGATACGGTAACTGAGCGTCACGAAATACCCTTTCATGATGCTGTATGGGTCGACCGGCTCGACCGCCAGCTCGATCGTCCGCCCGGTGACGAGCGACCTGACCTGCTGCATCGGCACCAGGGCGAGGATCAGAACCTGCAGGACAACGGCGGCCGCGAAGGCCTTCTCGAGTTTTCCGAACGTCATCCCGTCACCCCCTTCGACCGGAGATAGGCTTCATACTTGATTCCCGCATAGATGGTCCCGGCGCCGCAGGCGAGAAACGCGGCGGACTTCTGCATCAGCGACGTGTCGAACTCGAAGAACCGGGCCACGATGATCAGGAACACCAGGATGGCCCCGCCCCAGAACGCGGAACGGTTCGCATCGGTCATTCCCTTGAGGAGACACACCCCTGCCCACCCGAGGCAGGCAACGTTTCCGAGAACCGGGGAGATGATCGGCAGGGAAACGATCAACGCGAGGCACATCATCCCGATCGATGCTCCCAGGAGCATGAGCTGCGTGCGTTCATCCGACGTCGCGGGCTTGCGCAACAGGCTTTGACGTATCGCCCATGCTCCGGCAACCGCCGAGACGGTCATCGGGATCAGCCAGAGAAATGCGCCCGGCTTTCCGATGTGTTTCCACGGGTCCATGAAGGACATGATGACGCCGACAACGCTGACCAGGCCCCAGCCCAGGGTTTGAGCGACCGGGCCCATCGCCGCCGTCCGGGAAACGGCTTCGAGCAGGCGTCCCGCGGCTATCGCGGACCAGCCCGCGGCGATCATCGTCATTCCCAGCGGGAGCGGGGACTGATGCTGCGGCCCATGCACCCCCGCCATGGACATGCCGATGAAATACGCCACGATCGTTCCGCCCAGAACGCGTGTCGACGGGATGGCGACGGCCAGCGAGCCGAAGAGGCCGGCGACGAGAACGGGGAAGGAGGCCACCAGCAGGTCCGTCTCGGCCTGGCCGTGATGTGCATGGATGTAGCCCAGATACCAGGTCACGGAAAGGGCCATGGCCAGCAGGGCCGAGCTCGCGCTGCGGATCGCCCATGCCATGACGAGCGTTCCAATGGCCCAGGCTCCGAAGCCACGATAGGTATCGCCCTGAATATTGAATATCTGGGCCAGCAGCCCGATGTTGGCTCCGAAGACGAGGCATCCCGCGAAGATCAGCGATCGGCCCAGCCGTTCGTGATTGCGCTTTTGCCAGAGCCAGAAGCCGGCTCCGTGAAATCCGAGCAGGGCGGCGAACAGCAGGATCACCTTCAGGAATTTCGGCAACTCCTCCCAGTTCGCCGCGACGAACGCCATGACGCCTCCGCCGAGCAGGAGGGCGCCGAAGGCCATGATGGCGCGGGAAAACAGCTTCGCGGACTCCCCTTCCAGCTCCCCGAGCTCATACATGAGCTCGAGCTTTCTGGCCTGCTGCGGCTCGACGACGCCGCGCCTGACCCATATGGGAAGCTCGCGGGCAAGTTCGGAGCGGAATTTCGAACCGGTATTCAGTTGTTCATCCATGTTTCCATCCTCGGCGTTCCCGCCGTTCCTGAGTTCTGCGGCGCGCCCCCCCGTTCGTCCTGAGCCTGTCGAAGGGCGAGAGTCTCGCGTGCTTCGACAGGTTCAGCACGAGCGGGCATGCAAAATTCGCCTCATGCAAACCGACGTGCGAATATCGCTTTTCAAGATCCACCTTCGCGGTCAGGGTCATGGAGTTCGGCGGTCAGAGCCCACGAGAGGGCGATGCGGGCCGTCCAGGTCAGGGCCGCGCAGACTTCCGCGGTCCTGTCGACCTTTTCGCCGTTCTGGCCGCGCAGGGCAACGTGGCGCTGGAATGCTCTGAACAGCTGGTCTGCCGAAGAGGCCGAGTCACGGACGATTTTTTGTATATCTTCCGGTATTGTCGGATCGACGAGGATGTCTTCCGGGTATTTCAGCTCACGGGGATCGATCGCCACGGAAACCTTCCCGTCTTTCGAGCGGCCCCAGACGGCGACGAGTTCGACGGCCTTCGCGAACATGTACCGCATGCCGCGATGGACGAGGCCGTGGTCGACCCCTTTTTCGCCGGAGCAGCGGATGACGATGAGGGTCAGGGAACGGGCCGCCCCGTCGAGCATCGAGCGGAGTTTGTCGGCCGTCCGCAGCACAGGCTCCGGAAGGATACCGACGGCGACGGCGGCGGCAATCATCGCGTTCTGCATTTCTTCCATGGCGCCCCCTTCCTCGAGGAATTTCAGTTCACGATCATTTGTATCACAGTTTCGGCGCCCGCTCATCCCACGACTTTGTTATAGTTTTTACTTTTTTATCATGGCGAACTTCGCCATCCAGGCGCCCTTGCATGTCTTCATCGTCTGCACGGGCAGGTTTGCGGCCGTTTGCGCCGGAATCCCCGGATGAGGTAGACTCGATTAGGAGCTGCCCGCCATCCCCTTTTTCATCCTTCCCTGGAGGTATTATGGCGCGACTGCTGATCGTATCGAACAGACTTCCCGTGACGGTCCGTCACGAACACGCGCAGATAACGGTGTCCCCGTCCGCCGGAGGCCTCGCCACGGCGATGAAGGGGCCGCACCGGAACTCCGACGCCCTCTGGGTCGGCTGGCCAGGAGAGCTCGGCCGCATCACTGACGAGCAGACGAAGCAGATCGAATGCGAGTTCGAGAAGCAGCGGCTGGTCCCCGTGTATCTCACGTCGAACCAGGTGAAACGCTTCTACGAAGGCTTCTCGAACGGCGTCCTGTGGCCTCTGTATCATTACGACACCGAGAAAGTCCAGCGCGACGCCTGGGCGAATTGGAACACCTTCGTCGAGGCCAACCGGCTGTTCGCCGAGAAAGCGGCTGCGAGTGCCGCCCCGGGAGACCTGGTCTGGGTCCACGACTACCAGCTGTCTCTCATGCCGGCGATGCTCCGCCGCCTCAGGCCCGACGTCACGATCGGCTTTTTCCTGCACATCCCCTTCCCCTCGTCGGAGGTCTTCCGCATCCTTCCGTGGCGCAACGAAATTCTCGAGGGAATGCTGGGCGCAGACCTGATCGGCTTTCACACCTTCTCCTACCTTCGCCATTTTCGCCAGACGGTCACGAGCGTGCTGCGGTTCCCCACACGCGGAGAAACGATCGCGATCGGCGACCGCGAAGCCAGGCTCGGCGTCTTTCCCATCGGCATCGACGCCGCGTATTTCACGGGCCTCGCCGAGGATCCCGAAATCCGGAAGGAGACGGCACGGCTGGTCGAGGAAGCGGGCGGACGCCGGATTCTCCTGGGAGTGGACCGTCTCGACTACACGAAAGGCCTTCCAAGGCGGCTTCTGGCCGTCGAACGGTTCCTCGAGCGGAACCCGGAATGGCGCGACAAGATCAGGTTCCTCCAGCTCACCGTTCCCTCCCGTTCCCAGGTCGAATCGTACGCCAGGCTCCGCAAGGAGCTCGATGAAATAGCAGGCCGTATAAATGCCGCCCACGGCACATTCGGTTCCCTCCCCGTGCACTACCTCGTCCGGAGCGTGGACGACAGGGCCCTTGCGGCGCTGTATGCCG
Source organism: uncultured bacterium (assembly GCA_964389325.1). GTDB lineage: Bacteria > Muiribacteriota > Ozemobacteria > Ozemobacterales > Ozemobacteraceae > MWAR01. Next base: position 293,141 of record CAYMEN010000002.1, read on the forward strand.
CGGCCGACGTGATGCTCGTCACGCCGGTTCGCGATGGCATGAACCTCGTGGCGAAGGAGTACGTCGCGATGCGGTCGAACGCGGACGGCGTCCTGATTCTCAGCGAGTTCGCCGGGGCCGCAGCCGAGATGACCGAGGCGCTGATCGTGAACCCGTTCGACATCGACCAGCTCGCCCAGTATATGAAACGGGCCCTGACGATGCCGCGAAGCGAGGTCCAGCGCCGCATGAAGCGCCTGCGCCAGCGGGTGATCGGGTATGACGCCTTCGCCTGGGCCGAGGATTTCATCGCCGGCCTGAAGGAGATGGCCACCTCATCGGTCCCGGCGCGGCCCGGCATGACGCCTCCCGGCGATGTCGACACGCTGGCGGAGCGGCTGAAATCCCTGCCCTCTCTCACGATTCTCCTGGACTACGACGGCACGCTCGTTCCCTTCTCCGACGATCCCGAAGCCGCGGTTCCGGACGATGAGCTGATCGCCCTCCTCAAACGGCTCGCCCGCAGGCCCGAAACGCTGGTCCACATCGTCAGCGGCCGCGCCCGCGAACAGCTCGACGAGTGGTTCGGCAGCCTCCCGATCACCCTCCATGCCGAGCACGGGCTCTGGACACACCCCGACCGGGAGACCGGCTGGAAGCCCCGCATCCCCTTCGAAGAGTCGATTCGAGATCTGCTGCGACCGCTCTTCAGGAGATTCACGCGAAGCACCCCCGGAAGCCGTCTCGAGGAGAAAAGCGCCGGTTTCTGCTGGCATTTCCGCACGGCAGAGCAGGATTTCGGCCAGGAGCAGGCCGGCCGCCTCGCCGAGGCGATCGAGCGGTTTCTCGCCTCCAACGGTCTCGAGGACCGCTGCGATATTCTTCGCGGGACGTTCGTCGTCGAAACGCGCCCTGCCGGCATCAACAAGGGTCTCGCCGTCAAGGAATTGATCGAGAATAATACCATTGACAATAGAATGCTCGTCATGGGCGACGACCGCACGGACGAGGACATGTTCATGGCCCTTCCGCCCGAGGCGACGGCCATCCACATCGGCCCCTCCCACAGCGTGGCGAACTGGCGGATTCCCGATCCCGAAGCGGCCCGCGCCTTCCTGCGCAAGCTGATCGAGTAACCCGACAGGGGGAACGGCATCATGAGCGAAGGACCACTCTGGTACAAGGACTCCATCTTCTACGAACTCCACGTCAGGGGGTTTTCGGACGGCAACGGCGACGGCATCGGGGATTTCACCGGTCTGACGGCGAAACTGCCCTACATCCGCGATCTCGGCGTCGACTGCATCTGGCTGCTGCCGTTCTTCCCCTCCCCGCTCCGGGATGACGGGTACGACATCGCCGATTTCAAGGCCGTCCACCCGGAGTACGGGACCCTCGACGATTTCCGCCGGTTCCTCGACGAGGCGCACTCGATGGGGCTGCGGGTGCTGGCCGACCTGGTCATGAACCACACCTCCGACCAGCACGCCTGGTTCCGGCAGGCACGCCAGGACCGGGCCTCGCCCTACCGCGACTGGTATGTCTGGAGCGACACGCCCGACCGGTATAAAGAAGTAAGAATTATATTTAAGGATACGGAAACGTCGAACTGGACCTGGGACCCGGTCGCGAAACAGTATTACTGGCACCGGTTCTTCAGCCACCAGCCCGACCTGAACTACGACAATCCCGCCGTCCGCGAGGCGATGCTCGACGTCGTCGCCTTCTGGATGCACCTCGGCCTCGACGGCTTCCGGGTCGACGCCATCCCCTACCTGTTCGAGCGGGAAGGCACAAGCTGCGAAAACCTTTCCGAAACGCACGGGTTCTGCAAGGAGCTGCGCCGCTTCGTCGACGCCCAGTGGCCGAACCGCCTGCTGCTCGCCGAGGCGAACCAGTGGCCGCAGGACCTCGTTCCCTACTTCGGAAACGGCAGCGACGAGTTCCAGATGGCGTTCCATTTTCCCCTCATGCCACGTCTGTTCATGGGGTTGCGGCGCGAAGAGAAAAAGCCGATCGAGGAGATCCTCGGGCAGCTCCCGCAGCTTCCGGAGCAGTGCCAATGGGCCATCTTCCTGCGCAACCACGACGAACTGACGCTCGAAATGGTCACCGACGCCGAACGCGACTACATGTATCAGGAATACGCCACCGACCCGCGTATGCGGCTCAATCTCGGCATCCGTCGCAGGCTGGCCCCCCTGCTCGAAAACGGCAGGCGCCAGATCGAGCTTCTCTACGGGCTGCTGCTCTCGCTCCCCGGCTCGCCGGTCATCTACTACGGCGACGAGCTGGGCATGGGCGACAACATCTACCTCGGCGACCGCAACGGCGTCCGCACCCCGATGCAGTGGACGATGGACCGCAACGCCGGCTTTTCCCAGGCCGACGCGGCCCGGCTGTATGCCCCCGTCATCGTCGACCCGGTCTACAGCTACCATCATCTCAACGTCGAGGCCCAGAACCGCGTTCCGACGTCGTTCCTCAACTGGATCCGCCGCCTCGTCCGCATCCGCGCCAGGCACCGGCTGTTCGGCCGGGGCACCCTTCGGCTGCTTCCCAACTCGAATTCACGGGTCCTCACCTTCCTTCGGGAACAGGGGCAGCAGAAGATGCTGATCGTCGCGAACCTGTCACGCTTCGCCCAGCCCTGCGAGATGCAGCTGGCCGAGTTCGACGGCTGGACGCCCCGCGAACCGTTCGGCAACGTGACCTTCCCGAAGATCGGCACCCTGCCCTACTTCCTGACGCTCGGGCCGCACACGTTCTTCTGGTTCGAGCTGCTGCCGCCCGAGGGAACCGTCTCCAGATGAGTAACGAAGGGATTCTCGTCGGGTTCCTGATCCTGGCATCGGGGATTCTTTCGCTCGAACTGGGCATCTCGGTCTCGGTCATGGAGATCCTCGCCGGCATCGTCGCCGGCACGTTCGCGGGCCTTCGCAGCTCCGACTGGCTGGAGCACACGGCAGCGTTCGGCCTGCTCGGCCTGATGTTCTTCGCCGGCTTCGAGACGGATATCGCGATGCTCCGTCGGAACTGGCGCTCGAGCCTGACGATCGGCCTCACCTCGTTTTTCACGCCGGCCATCCTCGTCGGCGGTGCCTCGGCGCTTCTCCTCGGCATGGGTCTCCAGGCGGCGTCCCTCACGGCGATCGGCCTGTCGACGACGTCGCTCGCCCTGGTCTACGGCGATCTCAAGCAGAAGGGCCTGCTGAAAGAGGAGCGCGGCCAGACACTTCTCGGCGCGGCGATGATCGTCGATGTCGTCAGCATGATCGCCCTCGCCGTGCTGTTCGAGGGCGTGACGGTCGTCTCTCTCGGCGTTCTCGCGCTGATCCTGCTCTGGCTGACCCGCCTGCCCCGCCTCTGCCGCTGGCTGTTCGTCCGGTATTCCGGCAACGAGGTCGAGTTGAAGACGCGTTTCGTGCTGCTTCTCCTGCTCAGCCTCGTTCTCGCCTCGAAGCAGGCCAGCGTGCACGTCTCGATCCTGGCGTTCACGGCAGGCATGCTGCTGAACGAGGTGCTCGCCGAGCACGGGGAGCTCCAGCTCAAGCTCCAGTCGATCGTGTTCGGCCTGGTCGCCCCCATCTTCTTCTTCAAGGCGGGGCTGTCGGTGCGCCTGATCAACCTGCACGCCGGCCTCGTCCCGGCACTGGCGATCCTGGGACTGGCCTCGTTCGGCGGAAAGATCGCCGGCACCTGGTACGCGGCGAGGAAGTATCTGCCGGCCCCCGAAGCGAAGCGCGCCGCCGTGCTGTTCAACTACCAGCTCAGCTTCGGCATCGTCACGGCCTCGTTCGGCCTCGAAACGGGCATCATCAACGCATCCGAATATCTCTCGATGCTCGTCGTCATCATCTCGAGCTCGTTCTTCACCTCGCTCATGGCCCGCACGCGAAAAGAGGAAGTCCCGGCCGGCGCCCAGACGCGACCTCCCGCCATCCTCTGGGAATAAAGCGAGGGCTTGCCCCGGGAGGCGGAACAGAGTAATCTCGTGACACTGCGCGGCAGGACAGGATCCGCCGCGGGACTCCATCACGAGAGGCTTCGACACCCATGAGCCAGCGCGTCATCCAGGTCGAGGAGCGGCTGCCGCTTCTCCAGACCCTTCCCCTCAGCCTTCAGCACCTGTTCGCCATGTTCGGCGCCACGGTGCTCGTCCCGTTCCTGTTCAAGGTGAACCCGGCAACGTCCCTGCTGATGAACGGCGTCGGCACGCTCGTCTACCTCATCGTCTCGCGCGGCCGTATTCCCGCCTACCTGGGCTCGAGCTTCGCGTTCATCGCCCCGACGTTCGCCATCATGGCCGACCCGCAGCTGGGCGGCTACGCGGCGGCGCAGGGAGGTTTCATAGCTTTTGGTATATTTTTCATCGCCGTATCCCAACTCATCCGCGTCGCGGGCATCGGCTGGATCGACGTCGTGTTTCCCCCGGCGGCGATGGGCGCCATCGTCGCGGTCATCGGCCTCGAACTGGCGCCGGTCGCGGCCCAGATGGCCGGCCTGAGCGGCACGATCGCCGAGGGCAGCCTGTTCACCGCCGGGCAGGCGATGGCCGTCTCGCTCGCGACACTGGCCGTGATCGTCCTCTCGTCGGTTCTCCTGCGGGGCTTTCTCGCCGTCATCCCCGTCCTGATCGGCACGGTGGCCGGCTACGCGCTGTCGCTGGCGATGGGCATCGTCGACCTGCAGGCGATTTCCCAGGCCGCCTGGTTCGAGCCGCCGCACCTGTACACCCCGGTGTTCAACGCAACCGCGATCATGGTGATGGCGCCGGCGTTTCTCGTCGTGCTGGCCGAGCACATCGGCCACCTGGTCGTCACCGGCAACATTGTCGGCCGCGACCTGGTGAAGGACCCCGGCCTCGACCGCTCCCTGCTCGGCGACGGCATCTCGAACGTTCTGTCCGGCTTCGCGGGTGCGACGCCGAACACGACTTACGGCGAGAACATCGGCGTCATGGCGATCACGCGGGTCTACAGCGTCTGGGTCATCGGCGGCGCAGCCGTCATCGCGGTGCTGATCTCGTTCTGCGGCAAGCTCGCGGCGATGATCCGCAGCATCCCGACCCCCGTCATGGGCGGCGTCTGCCTGCTGCTGTTCGGGGTCATCGCGGCCGCCGGCATCCGCATGCTGATCGAGAAGCGGGTCGATTACACCCAGTCGCGCAACCTCATCCTGACCTCGCTCGTCCTGATCACGGGCGTCAGCGGCGCCGCAATCAAGCTCGGGTCGATCGAACTCAAGGGGATGGCGCTGGGCACCATCGTCTCAGTCGTCATCAGCCTCGGCTTCGCCGCGTTCCGAAAGCTCGGCCTGATGCAGGAAATCGCGCCTGCCATCCTGGAAGTCGATCCCCAGCCGTCCGATGCCACCGCAGAGCCTCCCTCTCCCATGGTTCATTGACGATTTTCTTTCCGCGTAACATTTCGAGACCCCGTTTCGTTTGTTACAATGGAACGTATTCGATCACGTCGTAACGGAGGAAACAACATGAAAAGCCGGCACGGAATCTCGCGCAGTCTGGCGTTCCTCGTTCTCTGCCTCGTGTTCGCCGCGGGCATCAGCGCCCGCGCCTTCGATGATTCGGACGGGTTCGTGCCCGATACGGGCACCGCGCAGACGGACCAGCAGACCTCAACGGTCACGACGGCCGACACCAGCGAAACGACCGCGCAGCCTGCCGCTGCAGCCCCGTCGAATACGTCCGTCGCCACCGGATTCGACGAAGGCTTCGACAAGATCCTCCAGGCGATCAGCAATTTCTTCACCACGCTCGCGGATCTGTTCAAGGGACTCTTCGACGCGATCGGCGGCCAGACCAGCAGGGCCCCCGCACGCGAACCCGCTGGCCAGACCTCGACCGGCGGACAGGCCATAGGCTCCACCACGGCCCCCAACGCCGTCGCCCAGAAGGTCAGCGATTCTGCGGCAGGGTATGCAAGCCGGTACACGACGGCCGGTTCGTTCCGGTATTCCCCCGGGACCGAGAACGGCAACCTCGGCTGCGCGGACGTCGTCTCCCAGTGTCTTCGGGACGCCGGCGTCGGCATCGGCCGGATCCTCAACGTGGACGGCGTGAAGAGCGCCCTCACCTCTCTCAGGGCCCCCAACAACTGGCGGATCGCCCAGCCCCCGCCCTACCAACCCGGCGACGTCGTGGTCTGGAAAGCGCCTCCGGGGGGCCGCCACAAGCACATCGGCATCGTCACCCGCAACGGCAACTCGATGATGGCCATGAACAACTCCTCGTCGCGACGACATCCGGTGCTGAGCGGCATCGAATACCGCGCCGTCGAGTGCGTCGTCCGGAAGGCCTGATCGAGCCCCTCGAAACGATTTGAAGAGGTTACGGAATGGCCCCCGTTCGCCCTGAGCCTGGCGAAGGGGGCGAGAACCACTCGTGCTTCGACAAGCTCAGCACGAACGGGACGCGAACTTGGCTCATATCACGTTTTCACACGGCCGAGCAGGCGGAGCAGGCCGTCGAGAATCGTCAGGGGATGCGGCGGACAGCCGGGAACGAAGAGGTCGACGGGCAGAAGGCCCGACACGCCGTCGTGCTGCTCCGGGTGGCCGCGGAACGGGCCGCCGCTGATCGCGCAGGTGCCAACGGCGATGACCAGCTTCGGGGCCGGCACGCCCGCGAACGTCTTGAGGGTCGCCAGCCGCATGTTTTCGGTCACCGGCCCGGTGACGATCAGACCGTCCGCATGGCGGGGTGACGCCACGATCTTGATGCCGAACCGGCTGAGATCGAACACGACCGTGGTGAGGACGTTGATATCGACCTCACAGCCGTTGCATCCGCCCGCGCTGACCTGCCGGAACTGGAGGGAGCGGCCGAACACCCGCATCATCTCCCGATCGAGCTCGGCCGCCAGCCGGATGCCCTCACGCCCGATCACCAGGTCCTCCCGTTTCCGCACCGCGAGGCGGTGATCGTTCGTGAACCGGATGGCGCCCGCGGGGCAGACGTCCTGGCATCGCGTGCAGAACAGGCATCGCCCCAGGTCGACCTGGAGGTGGGAATCGCGGCTCAGAGCGTCGGTCGGGCAGGCATCGACGCAGGCCCGACAGCCGGCCGGGCACTTCTCCGCGTCGATCACGGGCAGCCCGCGCAGGCGGTCGGGCACGACCGGATCGGCATCGGGATAGCCGATCGTCCGGTGGCCCTGTTGCCAGCGAGCTTTCAGGATATTCAGCATGTCAGCGCCTCGTCACAGGTCGAACCCGCAGTAGGAAAGGTTGAAACTCTTGTTGCACAGGGGGAAATCCGAGATCGCCTGGTTGCGCAGGGCCATTCCCAGGCCGATCCAGTTGTGGAAGGAAGGATCGACGATCTTGTACCGGGCGAACCGGCCGCCTGCATCGGTGAGCGCGACGTGACAGATTTCTCCCCGCCAACCCTCGACCAGCGACACGGCCAGGGAATCGGCAGGCAGAGCCGCGTTCGGGACGCGCGCCGCCGGGGCCAGGAGGTCTCCCGGCGGGAGGTTTTGAAGGAGTTCCCCGAGATACTGGAGCGAGTTCTCGATCTCGGCGAACCGCACGTATGCCCGCGACTCCACATCTCCGCGCCTGAGACCGGGATCGTGAATCGCGGGGATCTTCGATACGGCATACCGGCCGACCGGGAAGTCCAGGCGCACATCCCGCTCGAAGCCGCAGGCGCGCGCCGCCGGGCCGACCATGCCGAGCGCGCGGCAGGCTTCGCGGGACACCGTGCCGGTCTCCTCGAACCGGGACAGGACGGCCGGGGTGTCCCAGAGCAGTTGTATAGCGGTTCGTGTATCAACTCTTGCCTGTTCCAGGGCGGCGATCAGCTTTCCGAGGCGTTCGGGCGTATCGAGGTCGAACCCCACCCCGCCGGGGCGGATGTGGCCGCGGCCGAGGCGGCTCCCGCACAGCAGGGCGGTCATGTTCAGGAAGTCTCCGCGAATCCGGCCGCAGAAGGACGACGTCGGCAGGAACCCGACGTCGCCGGCCAGGGCCCCGAGATCGCCGGTATGGTTCGCCAGCCGCTCGAGCTCGAGCCCGACGGCGCGCAACGCCTGGGCCCGCGCCGGGATCTCCCATTCCATGAGGCCCTCGAGGGCCTGGCAGTAGGCGATGGTATGGCCGATCGTCGTATCGCCGGCGACGGTCTCGATCTGCGCCAGGGTCCGCATGTGGGGACCGCCGACCAGAGCCCGCTCGATGCCGCGATGCTGATATCCGAGCGAGATTTCGAGATGGAACACCTTTTCCCCGTGGCACTGGAACCGGAAATGCCCAGGCTCGATGATGCCCGCATGCACGGGGCCGACGGCCACTTCGTGAACTTCTTCGCCCTTGACGCCGAAGAACTCCGCCACGCCCGGAAGCCCCGTCCGGATCCCCGAAGGAGCGCTTCCCGATTCCGGCCTCGGGACGTCGCATCGCGATTCCGGATTGCGGCAGGGCGGCTGGAACCGGGCGGGGCGAAGCCATGGATGCCCTTCGGGGACGACGCCCCACTGTTCGGCGATTTCCCGCTCGAACAGGTGGGCCTGGGGGCAGTCCGGGGTGAGAGCCTCGTAGCGCCGGCCGACGGTCGTGGAGACGACGGAGAGCTTCGCCGACGCGTCATCGGCCATGACCGCGACGAGCAGGAGCGGATCGCCGCCGACGCCGAACAGGGAGCCGATCCGCTGTCCGCGCTCGACGAGATCCAGGATCCGCCCGCGAAATTCGGCGAATCCAAGGCGTGGAATCGCCGACAGGGGCACTGCCTGGCCATTTCCGAGGAGACAATCGTTCACGGGGCACCTCTCAGGTTCACGGGCATGATGCGGTGGACGTTTTCGACGACGGCCGCGGCCTGGTCGAGCACGGCGCGAAACGTGCCGGGCATCCAGACGCCCAGCATCAGAAGGACCAGGAGAGGCGCAGCCACCAGGAGGACGTCGAGCCAGTTCGTCGAGATCTCGGCTTCGACCGCGCCCGGCTTTCCCCAGCCCAGGCGCAGGGCGTTTCCGAGGACGCCGACGAAGACGGTGCCCGTTCCGAACAGGAAGACGGCCAGCACCCCGAACCGGCCGCCGTCGACGGCCGCCTTGAGCATCTGGAACTCGCTCATGAAGAGGCTGAACGGGACCATCCCGATGAGCGCCAGCAGGCTTGCGAGGATGCCCAGGCCCCAGACGGGCGATACCTCGAGGCTTCCCGTCATCCGCTCCATCTCGTGCGACTTGAAGACCTGTCCGAGCCGGCCCGCGGCGAAGAACGAGAGGGACTTGCACAGGGAATGGTTGAACGTGTGAAACAGGGCGGCGAAGGTGCCCAGCCCACCGAGCCCGAAGCCCAGGGCGATGATGCCGAGGTGCTCGACGCTGCAGTAGGCCAGCAGGCGTTTGAGGTCGTGCTGGAACAGCATGAACGCGGCGGCGACGAGGATGGAAACGAGTCCGAACCCGACCAGAAGCCGGTGCGCGTATCCGTTGTGACCGAGCGCCCCCTCGGTCAGAGGTATATATCGAAGAATACAATACAATGCCGTATTGAGCATGAACCCCGAGAAGATCGCCGACACGGGGGCCGGCGCCATGCTGTGCGCGTCGGGCAGCCAGCTGTGCATGGGCGCAAGGCCGGCCTTGGTGCCGTATCCGACCAGCACGAAGATGAACGCCGCCTTGACCAGGGCCGGCGCCAGGTTTGCCGTGTTCGCGAGCAGGTTGGTCCAGAGCAGGGCCTGGTTCGGGTCCAGGGGGAGATCCTTGGCCGCCACTCGGATCATCAGGGTTCCCAGGAACGCGAAGCCGATGCCGACCGAGCAGATGAGCATGTATTTCCACATCGCCTCGATCGAGCCGCGGCTCAGGTGGACGCAGATGAGAAACGAGGTCACGAGCGTCGTTGCCTCCATGCCGACCCACATGATGCCGAGGTTGTTCGAGACGAGCACGAGCGTCATGGCGCCCAGCGCCGGGGCCCACAGGCCGGCGAACGTCCGCACCTGCTGAAGGGTCAGGCTGTGTTCGTGCATCTCCTCGCCGAAGTAGCGCATGGCGAAGAGGGAGCTGAGCCCGAAGACGACGAGCATGACGGCGAGATGATAGGCGGAGAGAGCGTCGAGGAACAGCCAGTCGGAGAAGGCGAAGACGGTTCCCTGCTCGAACGTGCGACGGATGGCGACACAGCCGAGGACGGTGGCGATCAGCACCCCGCCCAGCGAGGCGGCAAGGGATTTCCAGGCCGATGTGAACGCCTGTGACAGGATTCCGGCCGCGACGGGCACGAAAACCAGCGACAGCAGAAGCACCCCGTTCGACATCGCCGGCTATCCTTTCAGATGGTCGAGTTCGTGCGTGTCGATGTGGTGGAACACCCGGTTCAGATACCGGATGAGGACCGTCCAGATCAGCACCGCGACGAACATGTCCAGGAGCACGCCGATCTCGACGAGGAACGGCGCGTAGTAGAGGGTGCCCACGCCCAGCATGAACGCCCCGTTTTCCATCACCAGGAAGCCCACCACCTGCGACAGCGCCTTCTTGCGGCTGACGATGAGGAACTGGCCGCAGAACACCGAGAACAGCGTGGCGGGCACGACCAGCCGCGACATGTCGCCGCCGGGGATGCGCAGGCGCGTTCCCAGCCAGAGTGACACGATCAGGGCGGCGATCCCGATCAGGGTCGAGGCGATGTAGCCGACGTAGGGCTCCCCTTCCCGGCCTGCGTGCACGACGTTGGCCACGGGCCGCAGCAGCACGGGGAAGACGTAGCCTTTCAGCACGAGTGCGGTCAGGCCGACCACGAGCACGTCGAGCGTCAGGTGGGCCAGGCGGGCCTGCAGGGCGAACACGCCGAGGAGCACGCCCTGGACGGAAACCCAGACGATGAGCGATTCGACGCGGCTCGTCGCGAGCATCCGCATGTTGGTCAGGACCACGAGGATGATGAGCAGATCGTTCATTGGATCAGGATCCCCACGATTGAGAATGCGCAGGCCCCGATCAGCAGGTGCGGAACCTGGACAAGCCGGAGCCTGACCAGGGTCGATTCGACGACGCCCACGAGCACCGCCAGGGCGGCCATACCGGCAAGCATGGCGCCGATATCGACCGCCGGCACGCCGGTTCGCACGGGAATCGCGATTCCCGTGATGAGCGCGCCGAGAATCCAGAGTTTGAGCGCCGCGGCGTATTCGATGAAGGCGAAGTCGATGCCGCCGTGGTCGAGCACCATCACCTCGTGGATCATCGTGAGCTCGAGGTGGGTGTTCGGGTCGTCCACCGGGATGCGGCTGTTTTCAGCGAGATACACGAGGAAGAGGCCGGCCAGCACCAGCATGAACGTCGCCCCGTGCGCGATCCAGACGTTCGGATCGACGGGCAGGATCAGCCCTTCGAGCGACAGGCGGCCGGTCTGGCGCGCCACGGCGACGAGGCCGAACAGCAGGGCGGGCTCGGCGAGCGCCGAAAAGGCCATTTCCCGGCTGGCGCCCATACCTTCGAAGGCGCTTCCCGTGTCCATGGCGGCGATGACGGTGAGAAACCGGTGCAAGGCCAGCAGGTAGATGACGAAGACCAGGTCGCCCTCGAACGAGAAGGCGGCGCGCAGGTTGCCGAGCGGCAGGAAGACGAGGCAGATCGCGCCGATGGCCACGCCGGCCGCCGGTGCAAGGCGGAAGAGCCGGGTCGTCGTCTCGCTGTAGACCGCCCCTTTGCGCAGGAGCTTGGCGATGTCCCAGTAGGGCTGGAGGAGCGGCGGGCCGCGCCTTCCGGCGAAGAGCGCCTTCGTTTTGTTGATGACGCCCTGCAGAAGAGGCGCGAGAATGAGCGCCAGGAGCGGATGAAGGAGTGAAAGCGTCACAGCACGCCTCCGATCAGCAGGACCACCAGCGTGATCGTGATGTAGAGGACGTAGGCCTGCACGACGCCGCTCTGCATGGGTGTCACGAGGTGGAGAACGGCGGCGATGCCCCGGAAAACGGGGGTGAACACCCGTTCCAGGAACAGGTCGGCGGTATGCGACGCGAACCGCGCGCGGCGGGGGAAATACCCGTCGATGCCTTCCAGGTGCGTTTCGGTCTTCAGGACGGGGTCGAAAAGGTCGACGAGCGGCTGGGCGAACGAGGAGCCCGTATACTGCATGCTGTTCGAAGGCCGGGCATACCCGCAATCCCACGTGCAGGTGCTGCCGACGTCGCGGCCAGCCAGGAGATACCGGCGCCAGGCGAGAACGCCGCCCGTCAGCGCGAGGAGCAGGAACGCTCCCCAGACGATCGCCATGAGGGGCGTGTATGCCCGGGCGAGGAACCACATGGCCTCGGAGACCCTGAGGATGTCGGGATGCCCGCTGATCGCCACGGAGAGCGTCTCGAGACCGAGCGGCGCGGCGATGGGGATCAGGAAACACAGGGCCGCCAGCACCGCCATCGGCAGGCGCATGGCCGGCCCGACGTCGCCGGCGGTCTCCGCCCCTTCCCCGCGCGGGCTGCCGAGGAAGACGACGCTGAACGCCTTGGCGAAACACGCGGCGGCCAGGCCGCCGATGAGGGAAAGGCCGACGATGATCAGCAGGCCGGCGGCGACGAGGGGGGTGGACGGCCCCAGGACCGCCAGCAGGGCACCGGCGTAGATGAGGAACTCGCTGACGAACCCGTTGAAGGGGGGAAGGCCCGAGATCGAGAGGCTTCCGACGAGGAACGAGACGCCGGTCCAGGGCATGCGCTTCAGCAGGCCGCCCAGGCGGTCGATGTCGCGGGTGCCGGTCTGCTGGAGCACCGCCCCGGCGCCGAGGAACAGCAATCCCTTGAACACCGCGTGATTGAGGACGTGAAGCAGGCCGCCGGCCAGCCCGAACACCGCGACAGCCGTCTGCCCATAGCTCAGGCCGGTCAGTCCGAGGCCGAGGCCGAGAGCGATGATGCCGATATTCTCGACGCTATGGTATGCGAGCAGCCTCTTCAGGTCGTGTTGCGCGAGGGCGAAGAGAACGCCGAGGATTCCCGACGCCAGTCCCACGACCAGCAGCGTCCAGCCCCACCACGGGGCGGGATGGCCGAGGAAGAACAGCACCCTGACCAGGCCATAGATGCCGGTCTTGATCATGACGCCGGACATCAGGGCGGAAATGTGGCTCGGGGCAGCCGGATGCGCTTCGGGAAGCCAGACGTGAAGCGGCAGGAACCCCGCTTTCGTGCCGAAGCCGACGAGCGCCAGGAGGAACAGCGTTCCCTTGAATGACGGCGGAAGCGAGGAGACCCCGGAGAAGCCGGCGAAGTCGAGGGAGCCCGTTTTCTGCCCCATCAGCAGGAAGAGCACGATGAGGAAACCGGTTCCGAGATGCGAGGCGATGAGGTAGATCCACCCCGCGCGCCGGTTGCTTTCGCCGTCACCGCCCAGGACGACGAGAACGAACGACGACAGGACGGTCAGTTCCCATGCAAGCAGGAACAGGAGGCCGTTCGCCGCGAGAACCACCGTGACCATGCTCGCCGTCAGCAGGTGAAAGCAGAACCAGGCCGCGCCGAGATGCCGCCGGTCTATCGCATGGGGAAGGTAGGCGCTGCCGTACACCGCGGCGAGAGCGCCGAGTCCGAAGATGGGCAGCAGGAAAAACGCCGACAGGCCGTCGAGCCGGAACGCCAGTTCCCCGAACGGGATTTCCCAGGGGAGTTGAAGCGTCAGGGGCGAATGCCCGGAAAGAACGAGCAGGCACGGAACGATGCCCGCCAGCGCGGCGATCAGGCCTGCAGCGGCCGAGAAGACCGAGCAGGCGCGCTCGTGGCGCCCGATGAACAGAGAAATGACCGCGGCGATCGACATCAGGCCCGGCGGGACCAGGATCGAGATCATGGTCGTGAAGACCGTATGCAGCCTCCCTCTCACGAATCCGGCCGGCCGCTCCGAAGGTTCTTCTCCGTCCTTTCTGAAAGCGACGCTGGCGGGCCAAATCTACCACGGGGCGCTGACAGGGTCAAACGACACATGCATGACCGATCATGCGGGATATCCGTCACGCGCCGATTTTTCGGGGGGTGTCGCGCCGCTGAATCGTCAGGTGCCTCCCACGCATGTGAACATGTGAAATTGAACATAATTATTTAATTTGATATAATAGGTACAGTTGTCGTATGCCGCAAGATATTCCAGGATGTTGCCCGTTTCTCTTTTCGCGTGATAGATTTGTCTTCGGGCGTCCGCATGAGAGTCATCACAACCGTCATCCGCATAGCGATCATCCTGTTGGCGACAGTTTTCGGCCTGTCGTCGACCGTTTCTGCGCAGCTCGGGACTGCGTCGCACTTCGCCTCCGGCACCGTCCCTCTCACCGATGAAGAGCGGGCCTGGCTGAACGAGCGGAACGGCATCGTCCGGTTCGCCCCCGACCCGGCATTCCCGCCTCTCGAGTGGTTCGACGAGCAGGGAGCGTATCGCGGATTCGTTGCCGACTGCTTCCAGCTCATCGAGGCCCGGCTCGGAGTGCGGTTCGAGATCGTCAGATGCCCCACCTGGGACAACGTGCTCGAGAAGGCGCAACGCCGGGAAATCGACGGCATAACGGCGGCCCAGATCACCCCAGGGCGCCAGACCTATCTTTCTTTCACGAAGCCGCTCATCGATATTCCCAACGTCATCATCACGCGTCACGACCAGCAGGGGGTGCTCGAGTTCGGCGTCATGAAGGACATGAGCATCGCGGTAACCAACGGCAACGCCCTCCATGAATATCTCCGCAGCAGCTTTCCTTTTCTCAGGCTGGTTCCGTATCCCGACGACCTCGCCTGCCTCCATGCGGTTTCCTTCGGCAGGGCCGATGCGACCGTCATCAACGTCGCCATCGCCGCGTGGCTGATCGACAAGCACGGGATCCTGAACCTGCGCGTCGCCGGCGACTCGGGCAAGAAGAACCACCTATCCATCGCCTGCAGGAACGACGAACCTCTCCTGCTCTCGATCATGGATAAGGGTCTTGCCTCGTTCTCGGCGCAGGAACGGCAGGATATCTACGGCAGATGGATCAGGCTCGAAGGCAGCGAAGGCGTTTCGAGCGAGTTTTTCTGGCATTTTCTCGGATATGCCGCCATGATCCTGACGGCTGTTCTGACCGGCTTCCTCGTCTGGAACCGCGCCCTGCAGACCCAGGTGGCCCTTCGGACCGACGAGCTCCGGGCCGAGCTTTCCGCCAGGCGCGACGCCGAGAAGGCCCTGAAAGACGAGAAGGAGCGGCTCGCCGTCACGCTCGCCAGCATTGGCGAAGGCGTCATCACCACCGACACCGCCGGCCGTGTGACGATGATGAACCGCATCGCCACGGAGCTGACCGGCTGGAGCATGGCGGAAGCGGAAGGCCGGCCGATTGCCGATGTTCTGCCACTCACATCCGACACCTCTCCAGGAAGGCAGGCTGCCGGCATGGTCGACCGCAACGGCACCAGGCGCCGCATCGCCAGCACGAAGGCGCCGATCCTGGATGCCAGCGGCACGCAGATCGGCACTATCATCGTTTTCCAGGACGTCACGGTCCGCGAGGAAATGGAGCGCGAGCTGCAGCGAACCCAGAAACTCGAGTCACTCGGCATCCTGGCCGGCGGGATCGCGCACGATTTCAATAATATTCTTACCGGTATTCTCGGCCACGTGTCCCTCGCGAAGGCGGAAATCGCAAGCAGCCAGAAGGTGTTCACCTATCTTGCCGAGGCGGAACGGTCGATCGCCACGGCGCGCGGCCTGACCAGGCAGCTCCTGACCTTCGCCCGGGGCGGAACCCCTCAGAAGCGGATCC
Organism: uncultured bacterium; assembly: GCA_964389325.1. Taxonomy (GTDB): domain Bacteria; phylum Muiribacteriota; class Ozemobacteria; order Ozemobacterales; family Ozemobacteraceae; genus MWAR01. The sequence goes on from CAYMEN010000002.1 coordinate 308,873, forward strand.
AGTCGATCCGTAATCTCCTGGAAGATTCCGCGAAGCTCGTCATGTCGGGCAGTCCGATCAGGCTGCACCTGAATATTCCCGACGATCTGCGGCTCCTGGAAGTCGATGAGGGGCAGCTCGGCCAGGCAATCCAGAATCTGGTCATCAATGCCCGGCAGTCGATGCCGGGGGCCGGCACCATCAGCATAGCGGCGACCAATATCGACGTGTCGGGGGACGGGATGAAGATCGGTGGGCATCCCCGCATGTACGGGGGCAACCTCCTTCCCCCGGGGAAGTATGTCGAAATCCGCATATCGGACGAAGGAATCGGCATCGCCCCCGACATCCTTCCGCACCTGTTCGACCCGTTTTTCACGACCAAACCATCGGGGCACGGCCTCGGCCTGTCGACCGTCTTCTCGATCATCGAGCAGCACGGGGGCCACATCACCGTCGAATCGGCCCCGGGCGCCGGAGCGACATTCCGGGTGTATCTGCCGGCAACGGACGCGCAGAGGGCGGACCCCCCCGATCCCTCTCCCGTCCGATGCCGCGACGGCGGAAGAATCCTGGTCATGGATGACGAGCCCACCATTCTCTCGGTCATGGAGGGAATCCTGCGGCGCCTGGGCTACGACTGCATCTGCGTCTCCAATGGGGTCGAGGCCGCCATCGAACACCGGAAAGCCGCTGCCAGCGGAACGCCGTTCTGCCTCGCGATCCTCGACCTGACGATCAGGGGCGGCATGGGCGGGCTGGAAACGGCCGAGAAACTGCACGAACTCGAGCCCGGGCTCAGGATCATGGTCGCTTCGGGCTATTCGAGCGACCCGGTCATGGCCGATCACACGGTCTACGGGTTCTGCCACGCCCTGAGCAAGCCGTTCACATTGTCCGACGTCGAGAAAGCACTCGCCATCATTTTCGGCGACGATTCGTCGAGGAAGGCTGCATGAGGAACCGTCTCTCGGCCGGGGCTCTCCGTCTTCACGCCTCCGCGCCGGCCGGCAAGATCGAGATCGTTCCGTCGAAGCCCTGCGCCGACGGGAACGATCTTAGCCTCGCCTACACGCCGGGCGTGGCGGCGCCCTGCCTCGCGATACGGGACGATCCCGAGGCCGCGTGGCGGTACACGGGGCGCGGCAACCTGGTCGGCGTCATCACGAACGGAACCGCCGTGCTCGGTCTGGGAAACATCGGCGCGCTCGCCGGCAAGCCCGTGATGGAGGGGAAAGCCCTGCTGTTCAAACGGTTTGCAGATATCGACGCCGTCGATCTCGAACTCGACACGACCGACCCTGCGGCGTTCTGCGACGCCGTTTCTCTGCTGGAGCCGAGTTTCGGCGGTATCAACCTCGAGGACATCAAGGCCCCGGAATGCTTCGCGATCGAGGAACGCCTGCAGGCCGGGATGGGAATTCCCGTTTTTCATGACGACCAGCATGGAACGGCGGTCGTGGTTGCCGCCGCCCTGATGAACGCCCTGCATCTCACCGGGCGGGAGCCCGCCGAGGCGCGCGTCACGATCAGCGGTGCCGGCGCGGCCGGCATCGCCGTCGCCCGTCACCTGCTCAGGATCGGCGTCAGACGGAATAATATTATTCTTTGTGATATACATGGTATCGTTTACAAAGGCCGCAGGACGGGCATGCACCGGTGGCTTGCCCCTCTGGCGTCTTCGCGGCCGGCGGGAACGCTGGCCGACGCGCTGGAAGGCGCCGACGTCTTCGTCGGCGTTTCGGCGCCCCGGATCGTGACTCCCGCGATGCTCCGGAGGATGCGCCCCGACCCGATCGTCTTCGCGCTGGCGAACCCGGTGCCCGAGATCGAATACGAGGCTGCGCGCGAGGCGCGGCCGGACGCCGTCATCGCCACGGGCCGCAGCGACCTGCCGAACCAGGTGAACAACCTGCTCGGCTTCCCGTTTCTCTTCCGGGGCGCCCTCGACGTGCGCGCCTCGACGATCGACGACGCGATGAAACTCGCCGCAAGCGAGGCGCTGGCCGCCCTCGCACGGCGTCCCGTTCCGGCCGCGGTTTTGAAAGCATACGGGGTGAAACGGCTCGCCTTCGGCCGTGACTATCTTCTTCCGAAACCCTTCGATCCCCGCCTGCTGGAAACCGTCCCGCCGGCCGTCGCGGCCGCCGCGATGGAGAGCGGCGTGGCCCGGGCCCCGATCGACGACCTCGAGGCCTACCGCCGCCGCCTCCGCTCCGCCGCCCGCCGACTCACCGCCCGGTTCGCGAAGTGACCCTCCGAAAAAATCCTCCCTCGTTTCGATTGACGCCGGCCGATGGAAAAGGTATAATCCAAACCAACTTGGTCTATACCAATAGAGGGATCAGATGTTCGGCGAGTTCGCGATAGACAGGGGCCGGGATCTGCCGGCATACCGCCAGCTGATAGAAAAAATCAGGCAGCTCATCAGGGAAAGGAAGCTCCTGGCGGGCGACAGACTGCCGCCCGAACGCGAACTCGCCAGACATCTTGACCTCGCCCGCGGCACCGTCAAGAAAGCCTACGAGGAGCTCGCCCGCGAGCGGTTTCTCACGATCACCCAGGGCCGCGGCACCTTCGTCGCCAGCCAGGCCGATCCTGCGGCGCCTCCCCGCCAGGGGAAGGCCCAGGCGCTGGTCCAGCACTTCGTCGACGAGCTCGAATCCCTGCGGTACACCGCCGAAGAAATCGGCCATCTGCTCGATGCCGAACTGGAACGCCGGACACAACGCCGGGCGACCTTTCCGATCGCGGCCGTGGACTGCAACCCCGAAGCCCTCTCGATCTTCGAACAGCAACTCGGCCGGCTCGCCCACCTGAAGCTCAGGACGTTCCTCCTGGACGACCTGCGCCGTGACGGGGATGCGACGGCCCGCCTCGAGCCGTTCGCTCTGATCATCACGACCCCGACGCACGCGGAAGAACTCGTCGATCTCGCTCCGGGCATCGCCGACCGTCTTCTCCCCGTCGCCGTCTCGCCGAGCCCGGAGACGCTCGTGAGCCTTGCCGGCCTCGCCGGCGCCGGGAAAATCGCGGTGATCTGCCGCAGCAGCCGGTTTCACGAGATCATCCGAATCCATCTCAGGCGCATCGGCATCGCTCCGGAACGCGTTCCGGCCATGCTCGACGTCCAACCTGCCGCCCTCGCCCGGCTCGCTGCTACCGTCCAGGCGATCGTTCTCCCTCCCGGCCACGCCTTTCCCCTTTCCAGCCAGGTTTCGAAAACGCTGAACGAGTTCTCCCGGCGCGGCGGCAAGCTTGTGCGGTTCGAATACCAGATCGAGCGCGGCTCTCTCCTCCATATCGAGGAAAAGACCGCTGCCCTGCTCCAACGCTCCGCCCCATAATCTCAGGAGGTCCACCATGCAGCCCATCCCGGTCGTTCTCGGCGTCATCGGTTTCGACTGCCACTCCGTCGGCAACAAGATTCTCGATGCGTTCTTCACGCAGGAGGGATTCAAGGTCACGAACCTCGGCGTCATGGTCAGCCAGGAGGAGTTCATCAGCGCGGCGATCGAGACCGATGCGAAGGCGATCCTCGTCAGCTCCCTCTACGGCCACGGCGAGATCGACTGCGCCGGCCTGAGGGAGAAGTGCATCGAAAAAGGACTGGACCACATCAAACTGTATGTTGGCGGCAACCTGGTCGTCGGGA
>CAYMEN010000003.1:0-267229 GCA_964389325.1 uncultured bacterium
AACGATATCAATTTGAGGAAAAAGTACAAGCATTATTTTCGGGACAGTAGAAGTACCGTTTCTGAAAAAATGGCGTTTTCGCAGATCGATTCGGTTGTCGTCAGCGCCGTTCCGAAGCTGTCCATGTATTCGAACACGCATATGTACCAACTCCAGGTGATCGATCAACAGGGGCGTCGCCACGAACTCGGCGATCCCTGGAAAGGTCAGGTGCTCGATGTGCTGAACGGCCAGGCCAGGATGCTGGCTGCGACGTTCGGTTGCCGGTTTTTCCCCGGCACCGCCGGGCACACCTACGTGATCGTCCGGAAGGGAAAAGCAGAACTTGATATCACGGCTTCACCGTTGCCTCTGGGGTCGGGAGTGAACCGAGAGGTTCCGAAAGAGATGATCGCATTCGCCGTGATCATAGGTGTCGTGGTCTTCGGATCCATGATGCTCGAGCTGAGCGGCTTCTCCATCGCCCTTGTCCTGGTGACGGCCATGATGATGATCTCCTGCTGGGTTTCGCTCACTTGACCCTTTTCGAGCCGGAAACCAGGGCGGAACCAGCCTCACAACCGGCAACATCCGGTTTCTCCTGGGTGAGCGTCGTGGTGACGGCCGTCGTTCTCATCGGCATTCCCGGCTTGTTCGGCTGGTTTCTTCTCGACCACCTCGACTCGGCGGAACGGCATGAGCGGCGCCGCCACGAGGAGCAGGAACTCCTGGAAATCCTGGCCCAGGTCGCCCAGCGAGGCAACATGGTGCGCCGGTTCGGCAACGTGTTCGATCGCCTCGCCATGCAGACCTGGTCGCTGCCGGCTCTGGCCGGGCGCCTGGCAAAACTGGCCCGGCAAAACCCCGATGTGCTCGACGTGTATCTGTTCGATGCCACGGGAAAGCGATATGCCCTGAAAGGGCAGCCGGACCGGCTCGTGTTCGCGTCTCAGCAGTTTTTTAAAACGCTGGTGCAGCCGGGCGAAACGGTTTCCGAGAAGCTGGTGCGGGCATTTGCCGGAAACGGGGGGGCGGCGGCGGCGCTGCGAAACTCGCCGGGAACCCTGACGGATTTGCTGAACGGCGGCCGCATGACATGGGGCGGCTGGTATGCGATGAAGGATCGTCGCGAGGCCGTCGTCGGCCACGTCCTGGCGTTCGTGCATCGCGAGGCCTTCCCGGCGGACCGCCTCCTGAACATCGCTGTCGGCGAAACGAACCGGATGATTCGCGGCGTCTACGTGATCGGGTGGCAGGACCCGCTCGCCCCGGGCCGTCTGCAACCCGTGACGCACGCGTTTCCGATCGGCCTGGCCGAGCACCTCGCCGCGCTTCCCCCGGGCGAAAACCTGTCGCAGTGGAAGGGCCGGACGCTGGCGACGTTCATGACGGAGGAAGGGGGGCGGCTCTTCGGCTGCTCGGTGCATCCGCTCTCGCCTTCCGAGGCATCGGCGACGCGCCGGGGGTGGTTGGCTGCCGCGCTGGTCATCGCGTTTCTCATCCTCGTGCGAAGCCTGTCCGGGGTGCAGCATCTTCGCACCAAGGTCATCTGGCTGTTCGCCATCGCCGGCGGCTTTCCCCTGGCGGTTTTCCTGTCGACGATCCTCATCGATCGCCAGGACCGTGAAGAGGTGCTCGAACGAAGAATCCAGGAAAAACACCTGGAATACCTGACCCGGTTCGATGTCGGGGCCCGTTCCGAGTTCCTGCCGGCGTTGCGCTCCTACCACCGGTTTTTCGAGGAAACACGATCGTCCCCGCTGGCCGCGACGGGAACGATATCGCCAGATATAGAAACGCCGATGGAGCGGCTGCGGGCGGAAATCCAGGCGCAACAGGGGCTGATCTCGAGATGCACGCTCGTCACGCGCGACGGCCGGGTCGCTTTTTTCCACGGGTATGATCCCGACCGTTCCGGGGGAATCCGCCGCGTGGAAGAGCGGGAAGCCCTGCCGCATGTCGCGCTGAACCTGCTGGAAGTCGTGAACCGGGCCCCCCTGGGCAGCGCGTCCATGGCGGTCGGCAACCCGCTCATGAGCCTCGTGGTGTCTACGAAGCTTTCGTCCGACTGGCTCGAAGAAGACGGTCTCCTGAAGGAAAACCAGGTGGGGCAGGGCCAGCTGATGAGCTATTTCAAGCTGTATTCCGACGGGCGCCATGGCCACCGCGCCGTCTTTTTCGCGACCCACGACAGCCGGACGGCCCAGATCAGGTATTTGCAACGCTATATTGGCCGCCGGACCGCGTGGAAGGCGCAGGCCGTGCGATTCTATGCCGTTCCGGTCACTCCGGGCGGGCGCTGGCCGTCGTTCATAGAGCCGCGACTGGCCCGCGATCCGATGATCCGAAAACTGCGTGACCTGGTGCTCACGTCCGGAATCCCGCAGCATCAGACCGTGTGGCTGAACGGCCGGCAGTTTCTCGTCACGGCCCTTCGCGGCAACTCCCTGAACGGGTATGTCCTGATGCTGGCCCGGCCCTCCTCGGCGATACACGCGCAAACGCGCGGTATTTCATCGCAGGGCGCCATGCTGGCGGGGGGTATGCTGCTGCTGGTCATGGGCATCGCCTGGGCCACGGCCCGAGGCCTGCTCGCGCCGCTGCAGGAGTTGTCGGGTGGGCTGGCCGCCCTGAAAAAACGCGATTTCACGCACCAGGTTCGCCCGGGCCACCTCGAGGAGCTGGCCGCCGTGGCTCACCGCTTCAACGCCATCACGGCCGGCCTGAAAGATCTCGAACTTGCCCGGTCGGTCCAGGAGACGCTCTGGCCGGCCAAAGGCCTGGCCGGGGAGGGATGGCGCGTCCGGGGGCGCTGCGTGACGGCATCCGAGCTGGGCGGCGATTTTTACGACTGGTTCTCCCTCCCTGACGGGCGGCTTGTCATCGCGCTCGGCGACGTTGCCGGCCACGGCATTCCATCGGCGCTGGTGGCGGCGTCGGCAAAAATGGAGCTGGCGCTGAATGCCGAAATGGAGGATGATCCGGCCCAGGTGCTGGTGGCCATGAACGCGGGACTCCTCACACAGGCCGGCCGGAAGCGCCCCATGAGTTTCTGGCTCGGCATCTTCGACCCCGACACCCGGCTGCTGCGCTTCGCCAATGCCGGGCAGAGCTTCCCGGTTCTGCTGGCCGAGGGGCAGGAACCAGCCATGGTCAAGAGCACAGGGTACCCGCTTGGCTCACGCCGCAAAGTCGCGTTTTCCGGCGGTACGCTCGATCTGACGGCCGGCGGGCGCCTGATGGTCTATTCCGACGGCATCGTCGAAGCCCACGCGCCCGACCAGGAGCCGTACGATTACGGCCGTCTGACGGCGCTGGCCCATTCCCTGTTCCAGGAACGCGCCGATGCGGAAGCCTCGATCGAGGCGATTTTTCGGGCCGTCACCGCCTGGTCGCGCCGCTCCGTGCCCGAAGACGACCAGACCCTGGTCATCCTCGACGTCGATGCCGTTCGCCGGGCTGCGCTCCACGCGCTGTCGGAGCCGCCGACCGGGGAGCCGGGCGATCCCGGAGACTCTCGAAATCCGCAAGGAGAGCGGCCATGAGAGGCAGGATCATCCTGGTGTTTCTGCTCGGCCTGGCTGTCATCGGCGGGGTCGGGCGGTTGGTTTTTCGCGAGCAGGCCTCGCAGGCGCAGATTCAGGCCGCTGAAGAACTGCGTGAGCGGGCGTTCGAGCTCAGTGCCGAAGCGCATCCCAGGGAACTCGCGCAGCGGCTGCTGCAGCGCCTTCTCTCGCGCACGCACGGGCGCCCGGTTCGGGAAGCCGGCATGCGCGCGGCTTTCCGTCGCCTGATCGCGGGGCTTCCGGCCGACGGGTTCACGCTGTTCCTGGTCGATCGTGATGAGGAGGTGCTGTGGTCGTCGCGGCCGGAAAAATCCCTGTGGCGGATCATCAAACAGCGACTGGGAACGACCTGGCTGAGAGACTACGGGTTGCCCGTTCCCGCCTGGCGGTATGTGCGCCCCACCAAACGGCCGGGCACGCTGGCGTGCTGGATGACCGGCCCTGAGACGGCCTCGGGAACCGTCGCCGGCGCCGTTCTGGCCATCGACACGCAACGAATTACACGGGGCGATATTCTCGAGTGGGCCGTCCGGCAGCGTCGAAAACCCGGCGAAGCCGGCCTGGGTCTGTGGGACCGGGTCGCCCGCCGGGCCGTCGCCCTGCCGTCCGGCATCGGGGCTGCCGCCATCGATCCCCTGCTTGAGCGGCACCTGCGCCGTGAAGGCTCCTGGATTGCCAGCCAGGGCCGGTTACTGGTGCTTCACCCGGTCGACGATTCGAGGGTCCTGGTCGGGTGCATCGACAAGGCGCGGCTGGTCGTGCATCCGCTGATCTGGCTGGTCGTCGCGCTGTGGGGCCTGGCATGCCTGTCTGCATGGCGGGTGGGCGAGTCCGGGAACATTTCGCTGAAAACCTTTCTCGGGGTTGCCTTGGGAGTTGCGGCCGGGCTGCCCCTTTTCCTGACCCTGATGTTCTGGTCGTTCTTCGAGAAAAGCCGGGTCGACTCCCTCGTCGCCGCCGAACTGAAAGCGATGGAACAGCGCCTGATCCAAATCGACAATGCTGTTCCGGTCTGCAAGCGGCAACGGCGCCGGAGCATTCGCGCCCTGGCCGGGCGGCTCGATGGAGCACCGCTGGCCTCATTCCCGGAAGTCATGGCCGATGCCGGCCTGATCGAGTTGAGCAACGAGGCCTACGAATCGTTTTTCCTGGTCAGTTCCGAGGGCGCCCACCTGCGCGACTGGGGGATGCTGATTCCTGCCCTGAGGCATGTCGCCAAACGCCCCATGGCCGAAAAGCTGAAGCGGCTGCCGGGAATGCTCGGCATCAACGAGATGCCGAGCCGGTCGATGATCGAACTGACCCTGAAACTGCGGCCGACGATCGAACACCTGGCCGAGTTTTGGAGCTGCAAACGCTCTGCCGATCACTCGCGGAGAACCCGCGACGGGGTCGGCGTGCTGGGGAAGATGATCATCGACAGGTATAACCAGGCGCACGGGCGAGGCGGGAAACCCGGCAGCGGGGGCAAATCGGACCTGGTGTACGGGGCCGTGATCGACGCCCAGACCGGAGATCTCGTGCAGGCGGTTTATTCAAATTTGGGCGATATATTTCGCCTGGGTTCCGGCATTCTCAGTTGCTGGGCCTACTTCGACGTCATTCGTGACGAATCGGAAACCGCGCAGTATTTCGCGTTTTTCTTCACCGATATGCGCGGGGTCGAACACGGGTATCTGGAAGAATTCTTCGCCAATCGGCACCGGCAGCCGCGCGACTGGTTTTTTGCGGCCGAAAGCCAGATCAGCCAGGTGTTTTACCCCGTGCTCGAAAAGACTCATCCGCTGCGCCGGCATTTTGACCGGGTGGCCCCGCCCCGGGTGCTGTTCAGCAAGGTGGTGTCGCGGCAGGGGCGGAAAGTGCTGCTGGCGGCCTATGCTGCCCGGAACCTGAACCATTTCGTGCTGTTTGCGCGCCGGCCGTGGAGCGTCATCGAGGCCGGCCGTGCAGCCTTGTTGCGGCAGATGGGCGTGATCGCCGTGATGATGTTCGTGCTGATGCTGGGAGTCTTCTGGCGCATGTATCAAGGCATCGTCGCGCCTGCCGGAGCCCTCATGGAAGGTGTCAAGGCGCTCGAGGAAAAGCGTTTCACGCACTCGATCCCATCCATGACCGGCGATGAATGGGACGAGCTTGCCGCTTCGTTCAATACGGCCATCCAGGGCATGGAAGAGCTGCAGGTCGCGGGCTCCGTGCAGGCGATGATTCTTCCGTCCGGACCCATTCGGGGCAAAGCCGGCGATTATCTCGGCCGAAGCATCATGTCCGGCCACGTCGGAGGCGATTATTTCGACGCGCTGGTCGACGAGGCCGGCGACATCAACTTCGTGATCGGCGACGTGACGGGGCACGGGGTGTCGGCGGCGCTGGTGGTGGCCATGGTGAAATCGAGCTTCAGCATTCTGCACCGGTCAGGGGTGCGTTCCCCGGCCGAACTGCTCACGAAGATCAACGGGCTCATGCTCTCGCACCTCGCCAAAAAGAAAGGCCTCTCGATGGCGGCCGGCCGCCTGACTGCCGACGGCAGGCTGCTGTTCAGCAACGCCGGCCAGCCGTACCCGTATCTTCTCTCGCCCGATTCCGGTACAATCAGCCGGCTGGCATACCCGGGCGTGCCGCTGGGAATCTTGAAAAAGGCCTCATACAAAGATGCGGAAATCCCGGTCACGCCGGGTGCCATTCTCGTGCTGTTTTCAGACGGCATCATCGAACAGACCAACGAAGCCGGAAAACCGTTCGATTTCGAACGACTCCATGCGGCGCTTGAACACCGCATCAGCAAACCATCCGAAGCTCTGCTGACGGAACTCCCCGAAGAACTCCGCCGCTACTCCGGCCCGACCCCCTGGAAAGACGACGTGACCATCGCCTGCCTGCGAATCACCACCCCCGACCCCGCTTGACGCCGTCTTTTATGTGTTGTAGATGATATATAAATGTGTCTTCGCAGATGAGAAGGTTGATTTCATTCTACAGGACACAATGAAGAAGAACGGCGCGCTCAGACTCTGGTGGAGATGGTTTTCCAGATATATGGCGACGATCCATGTCTCGAACAGCGGGTCGGCTACTTTGCAGTCACATTGCAAACTGGCCGAAGCCGGTGGGGATTTCCTTGTATTGCGTGTTTTGATCGGGTATTTTTCTCATGCACCGTTCGTATCTTGCCCCGGAGTGTTTCCGGCGAGGAGAAACATATCGTGAATTCACCGCGTTCATCCGCTCGACGAGTTCTTTGCCGGCGATTTGGCTGGTTGCTGTGCGTGCTCTCGCTCATTGTGGCCTGCCCGGCCAGCGGCCTTCAGATCATGTATCAGGGTGCGATCCAGGGGGCCATGGGGCCGCTTTCCGGGGGCAACATGGCGTTGCTGAAAGGGGAGGTCGACGCGGCCAGGGCAAAAGAGGGGGAAACCCTCCTGGTTTCGCCGGGAAGCATCCTTGGCGCGACCCTGGAGTGCGGCCGGGACAAGGGAAAGCAGATGTTTTCCATCATGAGCGAGTGCGGATTCGACGTCATGGCGCTGGGGCCGCACGATTTCGTGTTCGGCCTCGAAACGCTGCTGGAGAGAAGTTCCGAGGTCGGGTTCCCGCTCGTCCTGACGAACGTGGCCTTCGTGCCTCAACCGGGCGCGGGCATGCCGGACACCTCGGCCTTCAAGCCGTATGTCATGCTGGACCGGTTCGGGAAGAAGATCATGGTCTTCGGGGTGATCTGCCCCACGGTGGAGAAGGACTGGCCGGCGTGGGACACCAGGATCCGTCTCGAACAGCCGCTCGAAGCCGTGAAAAAATACGAAGCCGAGGCGAAAAATGCGGATCTGGTCATTGTTCTGACGAACATGTCGTTCCGCGATTCCATTCTATTTCTGAAAAAATTGAAATGGGTGAACCTCATCATCGGAAACCCGATGGGGCCCGACGAGGTGTTCTACGGAGAATGCCTCGACTTCTCGCTGCGTGATGGCAGGCGCATCTGCTGGACCATGAACGGCAACCCCCGCGCGGGCTCCGTGAGCCTGCGGGCGGTCGACGGCCTCTGGGAGATCGGTTCCGCCAGGCCCGAGCCGCTCCTGGGCCATTCCGAAGACGCCGAAACGGCGCAGCGCATCAAGGCCGTCGAAGATGAAATCCTGGCGACGTATTCGGGAACCCTGGCGACGCTCACGGCTTCGGAAAGCGAAAATTCCATCGGCACCCTGCTGAACGCCGTCCGGACCGAACTCGGGGCGGAGCTCTGCATCATCCCCACCAGCGCCTTCGGTTCGATGAAAGAGCAGAAACTCTCGACGAATCTCACGGAAATCGAGCTCCGGTCGGTGTTCCACTTCCCCGACCGCGCCGCCATGATGCTCGTCGACGGGGCGACCATCGCCAGACTCTGGAAGCGCCGGAACGAGCCGCTGGTCAACGAAACCGGTATTTCCATGGCTGGAATCAAAGAAGAGAAGGGCCGCCTGATCGTCAACGGGCGGGTGCTGGTTCCCCAGGATGCATACAAGGTGGCGACGACGGAATACCTGGCGCGCGGGGCCTTTTCCCTGCTCAAACCGGATGTTTCCGGCCTGCGCCGCGAAACCGTCCAGGAGGTTCTGATCGAATTCTTCTCCAGGAGCGCCGAAGCGCGCCGGACGGCGGTGAACAGGCTCGAGCACAGGCCGATCGTCAAGCAGACGCTTTCCGTGCGCGGCTCCTACAGCCAGGTGAGCTTTTCGGACGCCGTTCAGGGATACCAATACTCGGATCCGAAGGCGCTGTATCCCAACAGCGACATTCCCAACTTCGCGGGCGCCGAGCATCTCGCCCGAAACGCCATGGTGCACTGGGAGGCCACCAGCCTCACCCCGGACCACGAGTATTTCGCGCGCTTCGACACGACCTACAAGGATTTCCGGGAATACAAGGCCGCCGACAACTGGAACCTCACCCTGCGATACCGGCGCAATGACGCCGAGCCGAAGTGGCTCCCGTTCGGCGAACTGAACCTGTTCGGCACGAATCTCGAGCCGGATGTCGCCGGCCACAAGCGGCCGTTGTTCGGCAAGGTCGTTCTCGGCATGGCCCGGAAAGACGATCGCGATCTGCGGCTGTTCGCGGGCGTTGGCAAAATCTACCGCTTTTCAGTGGATGGCCGCCCGGAAAACGCGGGCGTGAATCTCGGCTACGAGTACACCGGGAAGGTCGGGAAAAAGGCCACGCTGGACTCCGTGTTCACGTATTTCACGTCGTTCGACAACGACAAGCTGACCGCCTACGATGGGAATATCGGCCTGAAAATTCCGATCGTATCGAGGCTTTCCGCCGAGTTCCGATACTACCTGTTCGGCTGGCGCGACGCATCGATCGGCGGAACGGCCCTGCGTGCCGAGACCTTCAGCGGGCTGTCCTACGACCTGTCGCTCCGGCATTTCTGACCTGCACAGACCTGCTTCAGGAGAGGTGATATGCGACTTCCCCCGTTGGCGCCCCGTGATCGAGAGGAGTATCTTCTCGGGCACTGTCGCGGCCAGACGGTTCTTCACCTGGGGTGCGCCGACTGGCCGCTGACCAGGGCCCGGCTGCGTGACGGGTCGCTGCTGCATGCGAAGCTGGCCGCGGTCACCGACCGTTTATGGGGCATCGATGCAGACGCCGAGGGAATCAGGCTGATGGCCGATGCCGGGTATTCCAACCTGGCGGCGCTCAGCAGGACGGACGAACTGGCTCCCACCCTGAGACGGACGTTCGACCGGCTGGTGGCGGGCGAAATTCTCGAGCATCTCGACGATCCCGGAACGTTCCTGGCCGGCCTGCGCGGGGTGTGCCACCCCGGAACGCTTCTCCTGCTGACCGTGCCGAACTTCGCTTCCCTGAAACGCCTCCCCAGGCTGTTGTGGGGCGAGGAAACGGTTCACCCCGATCACCGCGCCTACTACTCGGTGGTGACCGTCACGCGGCTTTGCGCTGAACAGGGGTTCAGACGCCGCGAAGTCTTCAGCTACTGGGGCACGCGCGGGCGGTTCGCGTTTCTGCTCAACCCCATCTGCCGGCGCCTTCCGTTCCTGCAGGCACTCGCAGACGGCCTCTGCTTCGCGTTTTCCCCTGACGCGGCGCCCGAGGCCGGCCGATGATCCTCTGCGTCACGACGCAGCACCGCTTCGATCGGACGCCGGACGGGGCGTTCTGGACCGATTCCGCTTTTCCGTATGCCTTCTGGAGCCGCTACCGGGAAGAGTTCCCGGAGGTCAGGGTTCTGGCGAGGGTCAGAGACGTTCCGACGCCGCCCCCGCGCTGCGCGCGCTCGGATGGGCCGGGGGTGACATTCGCGCCCATTCCGTACTACGTGGGCCCGTGGGCGTTTTTGTTGAATCGCGGAAGCGTGCGGGCGGCCATGCGCCGGGCAATCGGGCCGCGCGATGCCGTTCTGTTCCGGGTTCCCGCCCCGCAACCGGCGCTGTGTCTCGATTTCCTCGCCCGCCGAGGCCAGCCGTTCGGCGTCGAGGTGCTCGGCGACCCGATCGACCTGTTCTCGCCCGGCACCTACACCACGCCGGCTCTGCCGCTGATCCGGTTCCTGACGTGGCTCGAACTGAGACGGATCTGTCGACGGGCCGCCGCCGCCGCATACGTCACGCGCGAAGCCCTCCAGCGGCGGTATCCGACGAAGGGCGTTTCGTTCGGCTATTCCGACGTGAGCCTCGCCGAAGGGGAACTGGCGGTCCGCCCGCGGAGATTTCCCGGAGATGTTCCTCCCTTCCGGCTGGTGTTCGTCGGTTCGCTGCACCACCGGCAAAAAGGTCCGGATGTGCTGTTGAGGGCCGTTCGAGGCCTGCAGACTGCCGGTCTCGATATAACATTGACTATAGTAGGAGACGGCCCCGAGCGGCCGGGGCTGGAATGGTTAGCCGGAGAGCTTGGCATCGCGGCGCGCGTCAGCTTCGCCGGAACAGTTTCCGAGCGGAAGATGATCATGGAACTGCTGCGGGAGGCCCACCTGTTCGTCCTGCCTTCACGGGCGGAAGGCCTGCCGAAGGCACTGGTGGAGGCGATGGCCGTCGGACTTCCCTGCATCAGCACCCCGGTGGGCGGCATTCCGGAGATCATGGACGCGGGTGATCTCGTTCCTCCGGGCGACCATGAAGCCCTGACCCAGGCCATCAATCGGTGTCTTGGCGACCCGGCTCGATGGGAAGAGATGTCGAGGCGCAGCCTGGCGACTGCCCGGCGTTTCACCTCGACCCATCTGAACACGCCGCACCGCGAATTTCTCCGTGAGTTGCGCCGGCAGACGGCCGTGCGCGGGGAAAAACCCCTCTGGAGCTGAGCCTGGCGATACGAACAGTCGCTTATTGAGCCCTGCAACAGAAAAGCCGCTTGTGCGTTCTCGTTCGTGCTTCGATACCTCGGCACGAACGGTATTGCGTATGCGCGTCCATTGTCGTGTTCCTTGTGAGACGAGCAGAAAGAGGTCAAACCGGATTGGAAGGAAAACCGGTTGTCCACAGGTTTTTCCTGCGGCGGTGCCAGATCAGCCAGAAGCCCACGCAGGCGGAGGCTTCGAGAGCGAAATGCGTCCAGGCCAGGCCGGCGCTTCCCCACGCGGCGCAGGCCGGAGCGCCCGCCGCCAGGCGTAAAAACGTCACCAGGCCCGCATAGATGGCCCATTCATCGACCCACCCCATACTTAACCATAAGGGTGGAAGAATGGCGTTGGGAATCGAGAGCGGCAGGCTGAACACAAAGGCGAGCGCCGGCAGAACGGCGATCGGATCAGCCTTTGAGAGATGCCATACCGCCAGGCCGCCCAGAAGGGTGGCCACCGCCCCCACCTGGCCGCCTGACCGGAAATACCAGCCCAGGGCGGCTCGCAGTTCGTCAGGTGACCGGCGGCCGGCCGCCGCCCGCAAGTCGGGAAACACGGTCTGGGCCGCCATTCCGCCGGGAGCGAGCAGAAGGCGATAGGCGGCATCGAGCAGGGCATAGGTTCCCAGGGCGGCATGGCTCAGGAACCAGCCGCCGATCAGCGCATCCAGGCGTGGATACAGGCTTCCCGCGACGGATGCCCAGGCGAGGGGAAACACCTGCCGCGCAGCCGCCCGGCCGGGGGAGCGAAAGGGGAGAAGGAGCAGGGAGCGGAACTGTTTCGGCCAGATCCGGCTGTCGTGAAGCAGCCAGACGCCGGCCCAGGCGGACAGCCCCGTTGCCGTCAGGGCGTTCACGGCGTTCAGCGCTCCCGTGCTCCAGCCCGCGGCCAGGCAGAGGCAGAGGACGACTGCCTGGCCGATGCCGCCTCGAGCCAGGGCCCGAAAGTCGGCGCGTCCGAGGTGGAAGCCCTGACAGGCGGTGAGCTGGAGCCGCCCTGCCATGAACAGGATCAGAGGCCACTGGACGCCGGGCTCGATTCCCCAGGGGCGAAGGAGGCTGACCGGCAGGAGGAGAATTCCCGCCGCCGTCAGCATGCCGGCCATCCACCGCCAGCCGAGAATCTCGGGCAGTCGGGGCGAGGCGTTTTCGGGACGGCTGCCGGCCAGGGCCGGAAGGGCGCGTGAAACTCCGAGGTCGGCCATGGCGAAGAGAATCATCGCGACCGCCATCAGCGGGAAGAATCGGCCGCCCTCTTCTGGCCCGGCGAGCAGAGCGACGGTGAACTGCACCGCGGGAGGGATGCCCATTTCCAGGCTGCGGGCAACGGCATACAGGAAAAAGTGCCTGGAACGGTCGGGAGGGGGTGGTGGCCGAACCCCCTCGGTTGTAGAGGAGTCATGAACGGACAAGGCGGTTCTCCAGGTGAATGCCCGATGTCACGGCTGGTATCCTTGGGTGTGTTCTCGGAAAAGAAAAATCCTCACCAATCGAGAAACTCGTCTGGTGAGGATTTCTACCGGTGGAGCTGATCGGGTTCGAACCGACGGCCTCCTGAATGCCATTCAGGCGCGCTCCCAAACTGCGCCACAGCCCCATGTGGTAGGGTTATTCTACGACGAAGGGTACGAAAAGTCAAGAGGGTTTCTGCAAAATCTCGGAGGGTTCGTAACTTCAAGGTGCAATGCCGGGAAGACCTGAGAATGGTATCCGCAGATGGCGCAGATTACGCGAATGATGTCTGGAGGGACCTTGTGAAGGGAACCCCGGGTTTTCGGTCGGGTCTCGCTCTTCCCGCGAAAGGTCACTTCTTTGGCGTGCGGTTGTGTTGGCGGCCGTGGCCGTGACCATGCCCTTGGTCGTGGCCCTGGCCGTGATGTGCGCAGGCGGTCTGGGGGGTGACTTCATCGAGTTTGCCGGCCTTGAACTCGGTGATGACCTGCTCGACCGTCGTCTGACGGCCCATATACACCTTGATGCCGTTTGCGCGAAGGTTGTTGAGGGCGCCCATGCCGATGCCCCCGACGACGATGGCATCGAGCTTTTCGCTGCTCAGCGCGGCGAGGGGTTGGCACATGCCGTGGGAATGCTGTGCGTTGATGTTTACGATGGCGCGGGTCGACAGCGTCCCGGTATCGACGATAAGGAACAGCGGTGCCGAGCCGAAATGGCCGTTCACCTGGCTTTGAAGCCCCTGGTCCGCGACGATCGGGATGCAGATGTTCATGGATTCTTCCCGGTGTGATGATGGCATGTCGGAAGCGACGGCGACGGGGCCTCCTTCGATGCGAAGGGCTTTCCCGAAAACGAGGGCCTCGGCGATCTTGCGGTGGGCCGACTCGATGATGCGGCCGAACGTGGGGCGCGAAACGTGCATGAGCCGCGCGGCTTCTTCCTGGTATTTCCCTTCGAGGTCGGCCAGTTTCAGTGCCTCGAACTCATCGAGCGACAGGATCAGGGTGTCCAGGTCGTGCGTCGGGACGCCGGCCGGTTTGAAGATCCCGGCGACGGGTTTTCCGGAAATTTTTCTACATGAAGGCGGCCGGGCCATTGACGATCTCCGAATATGGTAACATATGCTCAAAATGCCGAGCCCACTCAGCATACCACATCCGAGAAACAATGGCGACGAGGATATCCGGAGACTTTTCCCTGCGCAACGCGATGCGGCCCGCCCTCAACGACCTGAAATGGAACGTAATCTCCCGAGAAGGGCCCGAATGCCATTAAAGATATAATATGCTATAAAATAAGCCGTTGGGGCGGGTTCGAAAACCGCCCCGAGGTGAGCCCGTGAGGAAAAACACGATGAACCCCGAAACATTCGCATTCAAACAGATCGGCACCATCCGCACCCGGTTCACGAGCCAGGAGGGAACCCCGATCCAGGCCAGTATGGCTGGCGAGGAAACCGGCACGATCGAGCTCTTTCCCGACTACGCCGACGGCCTTCTCGACGTCGAGGGATTCAGCCATCTCCACCTGATCTACGCCTTCCACGGCATCGGAACCGGCGCCCTGCGGGTGAAGCCCTACCTCGACACCATCGAGCACGGCATCTTCGCCACCCGCGCCCCGAAACGTCCGAACCCGGTCGGCCTCTCGGTCGTACGTCTGATCGCCGTGCGGGGGAACATTCTCGAGATCGCCGGGGTCGACATGCTCGACGGCACCCCGTTGTTGGATATCAAACCATATATTCCATCGCTCGATGCCCGCGATGCCGACCGGATCGGCTGGTATGCCGACCGTCTCGGGCACGAGGGAACTGTCCTGGCCGACGACCGATTCGCCAAAAAATAAGAATTATTCCTATATCGGAATGGTTCTGGTATACTGATCTGGTGAAACGATCCGGCAGCCCGTGAACAGACGATAGATGCCGGACGAATATGAACGACAGAGGAGAACCCATGGCCGAGAAAAAGAAACTGACCACCAACGCCGGGGCGCCCGTGCCCGACAACCAGAACGTGCTGACCGCCGGCCCGCGCGGTCCGCAGTTGCTGCAGGACGTCTGGTTCCTGGAGAAGCTCGCCCACTTCGATCGCGAGGTCATTCCCGAACGGCGCATGCATGCCAAGGGCTCCGGCGCCTACGGCTGTTTCACCGTCACGCACGATATCACAAAATATACAAAGGCGAAGATTTTTTCCGAGATCGGCAAGAAGACCGACCTGTTCGTGCGCTTCTCGACCGTCGCAGGCGAGCGCGGCGCGGCCGACGCCGAGCGCGACATCCGCGGCTTCGCCGTCAAGTTCTACACCGAGGAGGGCAACTGGGACCTCGTCGGGAACAACACGCCCGTCTTCTTCCTGCGCGACCCGCTGAAATTCCCCGATCTGAACCACGCCGTCAAGCGCGACCCGCGCACGAACCTGCGGAGTGCGAAAAACAACTGGGACTTCTGGACCTCGCTTCCCGAAGCGCTCCACCAGGTCACCGTCGTGATGAGCGACCGCGGCATCCCGGCGACGTATCGCCACATGCACGGGTTCGGCAGCCACACGTTCAGCCTGATCAACGCGAAGAACGAGCGGTTCTGGGTCAAGTTCCATTTCCGCAGCCAGCAGGGCATCAAGAACCTCACCGACCAGGAAGCCGAGGCGATCGTCGGCAAGTGCCGCGAAAGCCACCAGCGCGACCTGTACGAGAGCATCGAGAAGGGCGACTTCCCGCGCTGGAAGCTGTTCATCCAGATCATGCCCGAAAAGGACGCGGCGAACTGCCCCTACCACCCCTTCGACCTCACGAAGGTCTGGTTCCACAAGGACTACCCGCTGATCGAGGTGGGCGTGCTCGAACTGAACAAGAATCCCGAAAACTACTTCGCCGAAGTCGAACAGGCGGCGTTCAATCCGGCCAACGTCGTGCCCGGCATCGGTTTCTCGCCCGACAAGATGCTGCAGGGGCGCCTCTTCTCGTATGGCGACGCGCAGCGCTACCGCCTCGGCGTGAACCATCACCTCATCCCCGTCAACAGGGCGCGGTGCCCGTTCCACAGCTACCATCGCGACGGCGCGATGCGCGTCGACGGCAACCATGGCAGCACGCTGGGCTACGAGCCGAACAGCTACGGCGAGTGGCAGCAGCAGCCGAACTTCGCCGAGCCGCCGCTCGAGCTCGACGGCGCGGCCGACCACTGGAACCACCGCACCGACGAAGATTACTACTCCCAGCCCGGCAAGCTGTTCCGGCTCATGAAGCCCGACGAGCAGCAGCGTTTGTTCGAGAACACCGCCCGCGCCATGGGCGATGCCCCGCGCGAGATCAAGATCCGCCACATCGGCAACTGCCTGAAGGCCGACCCCGCTTACGGCAAGGGCGTCGCCGACGCGCTCGGCATCCCGCTCAGCGAAGTCCCGAAGTAACCCCTCCGTCCCGCCAGCAGCCCCGGTGAAGCCCGCGCTTCGCCGGGGTTCCTGCTTTTCCGGCAGTCACACTGCAAACAAAACAACGCACCACAGACACAGAGAAAGAAACGAGTAAAAACAGATGAACGAATTTTTTTCCCTCAGCGCCTCTGCGTCTCCGCGGTGAATGGACGTTTTTTCAACATGCCAGTCACAGAGATCATTCGCCGGTAGAACCTGAGATACAAATATCAATCGCTATACACTCGTAGGGGCGGTTCGCGAACCGCCCGAAACACCGAGCCGGGATGCCAATATCTTCTCACCGCTGAGGCGTCGAGGCGCAGAGAAACGAAATGAAAAAGGCATATCATGACGTTGTAAGGTGATCGCTATACAACCGTAGGGGCGGGTTTCAAACCCGCCCGCTTCGCATCTGGGAGAGCCCGTTTCAGGGATATCGCGAGCCATCCAGGCGCATCGCGATGCGTTGCGCCTCGAAGGCTCTACCCTTCATCCTGGAGGGCGAGTGCGGCGTTTCGCTCGAGTGACTTTGAGGCAGGCGCGGCACAGGCCGCGGAACTCCACCGTGGCGGCTTCGACCTCGCCCAGGGTCGCGAGCGCATCGGGCCGCGGAAGCCGGTCGAGGGCCGGGGCGGAGATGTCGGTCACGGTGCCGCAGTTCCGGCAGACGAAGTGGTGGTGCTGCTCGAACCGCACTTCGAACCGGTGCCGCCCGTGTGAGGGGGTGAGAACGCCGGCGACGCCCATTTCCACGAACAGCCAGAGGTTGCGATAGACGGTGTCGAGCGAGATACGCGGCAGATGCCGAACCACCTCGCGATGGAGCATGTCCGCGTCGGGGTGCGCCGGCGAGCGGGCGAGGCAGGTGAACACCGTCAGACGCTGAGCCGTCAGCCTGACATCCCTTCTGATGCAGGCTTCCTCGAACAGATCGAGACACCTGCGCAGTTCGCCGGAGGAAACCCTACGCATACTCGTTCCTTGCCCCGTGAGCTTCGTCTGCCGTGAGTATACCGCATCGGCTGCCTGAATGCCTCTGAAAACCCGCTGCCGGGGAAGCTCGATCGCCCAGAGCCGGGTCGGGGAGATTGCTCTTCCGCAAGGGGTGGGATATACTACGTGTGATGAAGCGGGTTTTACAGAAAAGGACTCTCGTCACACTCACGTTCGCCGTTCTGTGCGCATTTTTCGCAACGCTGGTCGAGACGAGCCGCGTTCATTTTTTTCACGACGTTCTTCCGGAAAACGATGTCCAGTATTTCGCGCGCCTTGCGGCGAGATCTCACGACGGACAGTTACAGCGAGGGGATGCGTTCAACGCCCCGGAACCGTGTCCGTTCAACCGGTTGCTTTCCTTCCTCGAGACGGCGTCTCATGACGTAACGCTTTCGAGCGTTCTGAAACCCGAATATTCCGGCGTGGTCTGGATGCAGGTTTTTTCCAGCCTGGCGGTCGTGCCGAACGGCGCGCATCGTGCCCGTGCGCCGCCTGCCTGAAAACGACGCCCTCGGTTTCCGTATAGAAATTGAAACAATACTATGGCTGTACCATTGCGGTGCGGCGAGGGCCTTGTCGATCCCGAGTGACCGACCAACGCCCTCGTGTGAATGGAAAAGGACAATCACATGAACACCACGTTCTCAAAATTCCTGTTGGCCTGCCTTCTGGCGGGCCCATCCCTGGCGGCCGCGGCGTCCGTCATCGAAGTGTCGAACGTCGCTCAGCCAGCTTCCGGCCACGGCTCGGGGATCGATCTGCAGTATGTCGACAAGGCGGCGCGGCCCCAGGACGATTTCGCGCGGCATGTCAACGGCGTCTGGATCGATACGACGGAGATCCCGGCCGACAAGTCGAGCTGGGGCTCGTTCGAAAAGCTGTATGAGGATACCCAGCCGAAGCTGCGGAAGATCGTCGAAGATGCGGCAAAGGATAGCGGAAAGAAGCCGGGCTCGGATCTTCAGAAGATCGGCGATCTGTATGAAAGTTTCATGGATGAGGCGAAGCTCAACAAGCTGGGACTGAAGCCGATCGAAAGGGAACTCGCCAGAATCGACGCCATCCGTTCCAAGGCGGAAATTCCGGCACTGATCGCCCATCTGAACCGGATCGGCGCGGGCGCTCCCTACGCGTTCGCCATCCACCAGGATGCCAGGGACTCGACGAAATATGTCGCCGATCTCATGCAGGACGGTCTCGGCCTTCCCGATCGCGATTATTACCTCAAGATGAAAGACGAGAAGCTGGGCGAGGTGCGCGCGAAATACAAGGCGCACATCGAGAAGATGCTGTCCATGGCGGGTGACGCAGACGCTGCCGCGAACGCCCGTCAGATCATCGTCCTGGAAACGGAGCTCGCGAACGTCCAATGGACGAAGGTCGAGAATCGCGATCCGGTGAAAACCTACAACCGCGTCGAGTTGAAGGCTCTCGACACACTGGCCCCCGGATACGATTGGGGCGCGTATCTCTTCGATACGGGCATCGCGGGCCGAACGGATTACGTTGTCGTCAGTCAGCCGAGCTATCTGACGGGGTTCAGCAAGATCCTGCAGGCAAAGCCCCTGCCGGTCTGGAAAGCCTATTTTCGGTGGCATCTGCTCAGCGCGTTTGCCGCATATCTCTCGAAGCCGTTCGTCGACGAGAACTTCGCGTTCAAGGGGACCGTCCTGACCGGCCAGCCACAGAACCGTCCCCGGTGGAAACGCGGCGTTTCCCTCGTCGAAGGCGCCATCGGGGAAAATCTCGGAAAAATATATGTAAGCCTTTATTTCCCGCCCGAGCGTAAGGCCCGCATGGAGAGCCTTGTCAAAAACCTGCTCGAAGCCTATCGCCGCAGCATCGACACCCTGCCCTGGATGAGCCCGGAGACCAAGCGGGCTGCCCAGGAGAAGCTCGCGAAGTTCACCTACAAGATCGGGTATCCGAACAAGTGGCGCGATTATTCCACGCTCACGATCGACAGGCACGACCTGGTTGGCAACATCCTCAGGGCAAACGAGTTCGAGTATATGCGCGAACTGAACAAGCTCGGAAAGCCGATCGATCGTGAAGAGTGGGGAATGACGCCCCAGACGGTGAACGCGTATTACAACCCCGAGATGAACGAGATCGTGTTCCCCGCGGCGATCCTTCAACCGCCCTTCTTCACCGCCGATGCCGACGATGCCGTCAACTACGGCGGGATCGGCGCGGTCATCGGCCACGAGATCAGCCACGGGTTCGACGACCAGGGCTGCCAGTATGATGGCGACGGCAACCTGCGCGATTGGTGGACGAAGGAAGACCATCGGAGCTTCGAGACGCGCACGAAGCGGCTCGTCGCCCAATACAGCGCCTTCAGCCCGCTTCCGGGTTACAACGTGAACGGCGAACTGACGCTCGGCGAAAACATTGCCGACAACTCCGGCCTGGCGATCGCCTACAAGGCTTACAAGATTTCCCTGCAGGGGAAAGAAGCCCCCGTCATCGACGGCCTGACGGGCGACCAGCGGTTCTATATGGGCTGGGCGCAGGTCTGGCGCGACAAAACGCGCGACGAGCAGGTGATCACCAGGTTGAAGAGCGACCCGCACTCGCCCGACCGGTTCCGCACCAACGGCACCCTGAAGAACCAGCCGGCCTTCTACGAAGCCTTCAACGTCAAGCCGGGCGACAAGATGTATCTCCCGCCCGAGGAACGAGTGATCATCTGGTAACAGTTGGCCCGATCGCATCGGAGCCAGAATCGCCTCCGGCGCTTTCGCGAGAAAAACGCCCCGGAGAAGCTATGCTTCTTCGGGGCGTCGTATTCGTTCCGGGTGGAACAACGTGCGCGTTCACGCCAGCGTGGCGATGGCGACGAAGCCGGTTTCGGGGGTGTCCGACAGGTGGAGGGGGTGCCAGCCGGTCTGGCTGAGCAGGTCGCGCATGCGGGAGGGCGGAGGGAGGCGATCGTCACGGACGGCGGCGCCGGCATCGGCGTGGATGCCGTTGAGGGTCGCGCTGTCTTCGAGATGGGCGAGGACGAGTCGGCCGCCCGTGGGCCGCACCAGTTCGCGGGCTCGTTCGAGAAAGCTGTGCCGGTCGGTGAGATGCGGAAAAAAGCGGAACGCCAGCACCAGGTCGACCGGCTCGGTGGGAAAGGCTTCCAGCCGCTCGGCATCAGCCAGATACGCTCGCACGTTCGGGAGGTTTTGCAGGCGTCGTTGCGCGGCTTCGATCATGTTCCTGCTGGAATCGCAGGCATGCACCAGCCCCGCCGGCCCGACGCGGGGCGCCAGTCGTTCGGTGAAATGGCCGGCTCCGCAGCCCGGTTCGAACACCCGGCGGCCGTCGAGAGGCCCCAAAAGTTCCCAGAGACGGCCGAGAACGGGCTCCTGGTCAGGGCGGACGGCGAAAAATTCGGTGTCTTCTCCGGCCAGCCGTTCGAAAAAGCGGCGTCTGTCGTCTGTCATGAGGTTTCCTCCAGCGTTCGTTTCAGGGGAATCGCCGGCAGCATCGGGAGCGCCGCCGAGCAGATCACGATGCAGGCGCCGGGAGGCCAGTCCTGCCACAGGGACAGCAGGAGCCCCCCGATCGAGGCGGCCGCGGCGTATGCCAGCGTCAACGCAAGCGTTTGCGCCAGGCTGCTCGTCCGGCGGCCCGCCGCGAGGGGCGGGTTCGAGACGAGGCTGTACAACATCAGACCGCCGATGAGATGCAGGGAAAGCGTGATCAGTATCGCGCTGAACAATATCAGAAGATATCTTAATGGCCGGGCCGGAAGGCCGCTCAGCCATGCGGTCGCCGGGTCGAGCAGGAGAAGCGGCCAGAGACGTTTGCCGGCCACGAGCAGAAGCAGAACCACCACGACGCCGGTCCAGAGCAGGGCCGTTTCGGTCCACGAGACGAGCAGCAGGCTTCCCCAGAGCAGGGCGAACGCCTCGGCCGGCGCCCCGTCGGTGCGTGCCAGGCCGAGAAATGCGACGCCGAGCGAGACCGTGAACAACATCGTCGCGAGCTGCTGATCCTCGGCTTCGAGCCAGTCCGCCAGCGGGCCCAGGACCACCGCGGACGCGATCGCCGCAGCCGCCGCGCTCCAGATCGGCGACCAGCCGAGCCGGCTGCCCCAGACGGCGCCCGCGAGAGCCGCATGGGCGAGAGTGACGCCGAGAAACGGCATGCGCAGGGCCGCGAGCAGGAAGCCGGCGAGGCCGCAGCCCAGCCCGCCCCCGATCGCCGCGGCAAACCAGAGGGTCAGCATGGTCTTCGCTCCGCCGGGGCCGGCGCCAAGGTTCCCCCCGTGAGGCGCCAGAGATGCGTGAGGGTGTCGGGGAACTCCTCGGGATGGTGGCTGGCGGTCAGGACGGTGCGGGTGCCGCAGCCCGCTTTCCACCATTCCGCGACGACCCGGCCGGCTAGGGCGCGGCCCTCGCGGTCGAGAAAACTGTCTGCCTCGTCGAGGAGGAGCAGTTCAGGGCGCTGGGTCAGGGCCAGCGCGAGCAGAACGCGCCGCTTCTCCCCCCCCGAAAGGGTGTGAAAGCAACGGTGACCGGCATCGGGCAGGCCGAGCCGATCCAGCCATTCGAGGCGGTCGCGGTTCCCGATGGATATCGAGTCGAATACATCATTCACGGAAAGAGGAAACGCGACCGCCGGCGGAATCTGCGGAACGAACCCGATGCGCGCACCCCAGGCCGGCCTCCACCAGCGCCGCCAGAGACCCGTCGGGCGGCCGCGCCATTCGAGACGGCCCGAGGTGGGAGGCTGAAGCCCGGCGATGACGCGCAGCAGGCTGGTTTTCCCGGCCCCGTTCGGACCGAGCAGGCCGATGAACGCCCCCTCGGGGATCTCCGTGGATATGCCGCCAAAGACCCTTCTGCCGCTGCGGGCCAGCGAGATGCCGTCGAGACACAGCATCAGCGGCTGACCTCCTGGGGTGCGAGGGCGCCGGCTTTTTTCACGCCTTCGAAATTCCGCCGAAGCAGCTCGAAATATCCTTCCTCGTCGGCAGTGCGTGGAAAATTGCTCAGCATCACCGGCTTCAACTCGAGGGCGCGGCTCAGATCTTCGAGAGCGCGCACGCCCCACTGAAGGTTACCGATGCAGACGGAAACGGTGTGCTCACGGCAACGCTCGCGCATCGCCGAGAGATCGGCGGGCGTCAGCCCTTCGAGAGGCTTCCAGGTGGCGACGGGATCGAGGCCGGCCCAGGCGCAGAACTCGCGCTGCATCTCGGCGGCGAGAACCCGCGTTCCCGAGGCGGCGGCTGCTTCGAGCCGCAGGACAGCCGTTTCGGATGCCAGCCGCTCGCGAAACGAGAGAAGCCGTCGGCGTGTCACGTCTTCCGAAAGGCCCAGGCGGGTGACAGCGTCCGGTGCGAGCTTCTCCGCGAGGTGGACGAATCGCTCCGGGATCGTGAGGGCTCCTGAAGCGGAACAGCAGATCACAGCGGTATCCGCCAGGCCGGCTTGTTTCCACTTCCCGGCCAGCGAACGCTGAAACTCGTGATGCAGAACGAGGTCGGCCGTCCGGAGCTTCAGCAGTTCCCCGGGAGTGATGTCGGCATGCCCCGGGCATGCCCCCGGCGGGACCAAAACATGCACGTCGACCGAAGGCCCGGCCAGAATGCGCACGGCTGCGCCCAGCATCGTCGTCGTGACGACGGCCGATGCGGCCAGAACGGGTGTCGAGGCCACGAGCAGCGAGAGCAGAAATAGTCCGACCTTCAGAGGGCGGATGGGAAGATTCCTCCTGAAGAGAGCGTCATGCATGCTGGTTTCTCCAAAGAGTGGCTGTGGTGAACTGAAATGCCTAGGGGGATGCTATCACAAAATCCGATAAAAAGACACATTTCATAGTAGAGGATTATGGGAGGATATGATACTATCCGCAAACTTCCACATTATAAGGCAGTCTTGCTTTTATCCTGGGGGTAAATAAATCAGGGGGTATATGATGTTCCTCGCGCAATCCCACGATCGGTCGAGTGGCAGAACCGCGCGGCGCGCGTTTGGCCGCAGTCTCCGTGTGCTGTGGTGTGTTGCGGCACTGTGGAGCTGGGGATGCTGCCGCTCCGCCGCTGTCGGAGAACAGCCGTTGATGAAACTCGACGGGATCGTGGTCGAGGCGACGCGACTCGCGGCCGGCACGGGCTTTTCATGGCTGCCCGTCCATCCGGCCGGAGAAACGCCGCGAATGTCCATCCATGATGTGTTGGAGGGACTTCCCGGCATCCACCTGGTCAGGCGGGGAGGGGGATTCGCCGAAACGCAGGATGAGGCCGTTGTCGTTCGAGGCCTCGATGCGAGACGGTTCGTCCTTGCCCTGAACGAACATCCGGTCGGGATGTCGGGCGTGATGGGCGGTTCCCGCATCGACTGGGATATTCTGGCGCCGGGAATGGGCCATTCGCTTCTCTTCGAGCGCGTCCCTCGCGGGGCCGCCCCTCACGGCTCGGTCGGAGGGGTGATTCGACTCGAAACCTCCTGCCCGAAGAAGCGTGAACTGGATGTGCGCTGGGAAGCCGGTCCTTTCGGGCTGCAGGGGCGCGAATTCGCGTGGGGTGACAGGAACGGCGGCCTGGCGTGGCGTGTCGATCTGGCGGATTCCCGAAGCGATGGATTCTTGCGCAACCAGAACCGCGATGTGAAGAGAATTGCCGGACGCTTGTTCTGGAACGATCCCGCCGGGCGTGACGAAGTGGAGCTCGGTCTGACGAGACTCGAGGAGACGCGCGGCTATACCGTGGCGAACCGGCCCGGGATGCCTGGCTACGATCCGACGAAGCCCGACTCGGACGGGGAGCGCATCATGCCCGGCGATACGGTGGCCAGCGACGGCACGCGGCTGTTGCGTGACCTGTCGTTCTTCGATGTGACGTGGCGGCGTCAGGTGGCAGACGGCCGATGGAGTCTTGGTCACAGCCGCACCGGGGAATCCCGGAACGACCTGGCGCGGAACGCGGTTGGAGCCACGATCTACGACCGTTCGATCGACAGCGACGACTCGGGATACTGGTTCCTGAATCGTGAGGGAACATGGGAGAACGGCCGCTGGAAACTTGGAATGGACCGGCGCAGTTTCCGCTACGGGGACGGTTCATACAAGATTGCCCCGGCGGCGGCGATGCCGCTGTTCGCCTCGCAGAAAATCGATATGGACGGTATCTTTGGGGAATGGAGCCGTCGGATGGGAAACGGCGAACTGACGATGGATCTCCGCCGGCAGAACTTCTCGGCTGACCGTGACGATGCGCGCGGCGTGGCCATGCGGCCGTCGGAGGAGCGTTCGACCATTCCCGGCATCGCCTGGGCCTGGAGTCCGTCCGAGGGGAAACGCCATTGCGTATCGGTACGCAAGCTGTGGCGGGCGCCATCGATGGCCGAATACTACTGGTGGAGCACGAACTACACGAATCCGGCCAGGATCGGATCGGGACGTGAACTCGAGCCCGAGAGCGGTGTCGGCATTTCATGGGATTCCGAGTGGAGGTTGGATGACCGGACGAACCTCACGGCGGGGGCGTTCATGAACAATTTGAATAACTATATTCACTTTGTCCATGTGTTCCCGTTTTCCTGCTACAACGTCGACCATGTGCGAATCAGGGGTATCGAGTGGCACTGCCGGAGAGAACTCACGAGAACGACCGATCTGCAGATCGGCCATGCCTGGCAGGAAACCGAGCGGCGTGGCGTCGATGCGGCCGACAAACGGAACGGTCTCGCGAACGAACTCGATTATCGTCCCCGACATATCTGGAATCTCAAAACGGCGCATCACGGACAATGGTGGGATGTATCGTATTCCGCAAGGTATATAACATCCCAATGCGCTTCCGTCAGCCCGACCCCCTTGCGCCAGGACGTCGTGACCCTGAGTCCATTCATGGTGCAGGATCTCGAAATTGGCCTCCGGTGGACGAAATCCACACGCCTTGCCGTCCGGATCGACAATCTCGGCGACCGCGCGTATGCCGAGCAGGCCGGTTACCCGATGCCCGGCCGAACGGTTTCCTTCTCCGTCGAGCAGAGTTTTGACTGATTTTCTGAACGGGAAATGGCATAGCAGGCTGTGGATACTATCGTTTCCGGTCATCCTGAGGTATCGAAGGGTGGCCGGCAACTCATGAACAGGCTTGTTCGTGGTTCGATACCTCACCACGAACGGAAATCGTGATTTCATCCGCAGGCTGAGAGGCGTGCCGCTTCCTGTCGATGGATAGAGATGGGCGGCCTGACAAACCGCCCCTCGACACGCTCCAGGGTGATACAATGTGCATTTGCAAGAAATGCTTGACATTATGAGCTTATGCTCATATCTTTGTCTTGAGCGACGGAATTGTTGAACGTAACGGCCATGACGAAAACCACTGAAGATGTCATTCCATTTTCACCCGGGCAGTGTTCTGACAGGGGGTTGATCGCCGCCGTCTCCTGCTCCGAAGGAGTGGGCACGGCAAAGACACCGGTTCCGGAAGCCCGCTTTGTCGCGGGGCGCGGAATCGAGAACGACGGCCATGCCGGCACGGGGCGGCAGGTCAGCCTGCTCCAGAACGAGCATGTCGAGGCGTTCAATGCCGTCCACGCGCATTGGGCCGGCCCCGGCGACTTCGCCGAGAACGTGCTGACGAGCGGCATCGACCTGAGCCGGTTGAAGCCCGGCGACCGCCTGCGCATTGGCGATACGGCCGAGCTCGAAGTCGTGCAGATCGGGAAAGAAGTGCTGCCGCACCACTACTCCTTCCACGGCTTCCGGCTTCTGCCGACGCTGGGCGTCTTCTGCCGCGTGATCGAGGACGGCAGTGTCGCGGCCGGAGCGGCGATCTCGATTCTCCCGAAGGCCGAACGATGAGCGAATCGGGAAGAACCGCGACCGGCGCGTTCGAAACGGCTCGGGCCGATTGCCTTGCGGCGGAGACGAGCGGTTCGCTCGGAAAACCGTTTGCCGAGCCCTGGTTCGACCCGGCTCTCTGGCGGTTCGATGAAGGAGGGGGGTTGTATGGCACGCTGCCCGAAGGGCTTTCCCCCGAGGGGTATCATCATATCGTGCATGGGGGCGCCATCGCGGCGCTGCTCGACGCGGCCATGACCCACTGCCTGTTCGGCCGCGGCGTGATGGGCCTGACGGCCGAGATGCAGGTCAAATACCGTCGGCCGCTGCCGGTCGGTCGGATGACGCAGATACGCGCATCGCTCGAAGCCTCGGTCGGAAATCAGGTCTACCGCCTCATTGCAACCGTCTCGGCGGACGGCGAGGTGAAGGCCGAAGCCCGCGGAACGTTCTTCCGCCCCCCCGCCGGCCCGGTGCCCGGGACGGCGCAGCCTGTGTCCGTGTAGGGGCGGAGTTCAAACCTGCCCTCGTTCGAAATTTATGTATAGGAGGCTATATATGCCACGTGGTGATGGAACAGGACCGAATGGAGCTGGACCCATGACCGGTTGGGGAGTGGGGTCTTGCAGTGGAAACGCCGGACGCGGCTTCCAGGGCCGCGGTCGCGGCATGGGCCCGTGCGGCGGCGGCTTCGGCTTCGGCCGCGGGCGCGGCCAGGGTCGCGGACTGGGCTTCCGGAACAGGGCCGTCCAGGCCGCCGAAGCGGGAGTTCCCGAACAGGTGCAGCCTGAGACTCCGATCGAGGCGCGGCTCGATATCCTGCAGCGGCAGATCGAGACGGTGTCAGGCCAGGTCGAAGCGCTGAGAAGCGCGTTGCAGCACGAAAACCTTCCCGTGGAGAAGTCCAGGAAGGATGCGGACGTGAAGTGATCCGAGCGTAACATCCATGCTGAGATATTCACAGAAGGTTCTCGATCATTTTCATGCCCCGCGCCATGTCGGCCGGCTCGATGTCTACGACGGCATCAGCCGGTTCGGTGACCCCGATTGCGGTGATTTTCTCGAGGTGACGGTTCGTCTCAGCGACGACCAGCAGAACATCGCCGCAATCGGGTATCTCATCAAGGGTTGTCCGGCCGCGATCGCCACATCGAGCATCGCGGCCGAACTTGTCTTCGGCAAAGGGATCGAAGAAGCCGCCATGTTGACCGACGCCACGATCATCGAGGCGCTCGACGGTTTGCCGCCGGGCAAGGAGCACTGCTCCGTTCTCGCGGTGAAGGGGCTTCAGCTCGCCCTCCAGAATGCCGTCCTGCGGCATCTGTTCAAACGCGCCGGAATCGTCGACTCCGACGAGGCGTTCGACCGCCTCGTCGAGAGCGGCGGTCTCGAACAATACATCCATACCTGCGACGGCTCATGCGAGGAATCGCCCGAGGCGTGCAGTCAGACGACGGAAGGGGAAAAACCATGTTGATCGCTATATCCGCCCGCGGAGACACGTTGGACGCCGCGATGGACCCGCGCCTCGGCCGGGCCGAGAAGTTCATCCTGATCGAGAGCGACACCGAAAAAACCTCGATTCTCGAAACCGCCGCCACCCAGGCGACGCACGGGGCCGGCATCCAGACGGCGCAGGCGCTTCTGAAGGCCGGCGCGAAAGCCGTCATCTCGGGCGATTGCGGTCCGAAGGCGTTCCAGGTGTTCCAGGCGGCCGGCGTGCCCGTGTATGCGGCGACCGGCGGAACGGTCCGCGACGTGTTCGCCGCCTGGCGCCGGAACGAACTGCCGGTGATCGGCCAGCCCGGTGCCGCCAAACATGCCTGATGAATAGCTCAAACACTACAACTTCCGGGAAGGCCGGCGGCTTCGGCCGCCCGGCCCCCTGGATTGCCGTCGCGAGCGGAAAAGGCGGCACGGGAAAGACGAGCGTCGCGGTCAGTCTCGCCCGGGCGGCTCTTCGGGCCGGCCGTCGCGTTCAACTTGTCGACGCCGACGTCGAGGGGCCAAACGCCCATCATTTTCTCGGTCTCGGCGAGCCCGAGACGTTTCCGGTCGAGGCGATGCTGCCGCGTATCGACCCGGCCCGCTGCACCCTGTGCGGCGAGTGCGCCGCGTTCTGCATCTACCAGGCGCTGGCCGTGCTCGGCGATCGCGTGATGGTGTTCCCCGACATGTGCCACGGCTGTGAAGGCTGCCGCGTGGTGTGCCCGGCTCAGGCGATCGAGAACGGGTCGCAGGAGATTGGCCGCATCATGCACTGGCGGGGCGAGGGCTTCGAGGTCTGGCAGGGCCGGCTGCACGTCGGCCAGGTGCTCAGCCCGATCCTGATCCGCGAGCTCCACCGGCGCGCGCGCGAGTCGGCGCCAGGCTACGACCTGACCATCGTCGACTCCCCGCCCGGAACGTCGTGTCCCATGATGGCGGCCGTGCGCGGCGCGAACCGGCTGGTGCTGGTGACCGAGCCGACGCCGTTCGGGCTGCACGATCTCGAGCTGGCGATGGCAGCCGTGCGCCGTATGAAGCTGCCGGTCGAGGTGATCGTCAACCGTTCGATCGGCGACGACGCGGCGATCGACGATCTCTGCCGCTCGCGCGCCGTTCCCGTCATCGCCCGGTTTCCCGAAGATCGGGCGGTGGCCGCGGCATACGCCGAGGGCCGGCCGATGATCGAGGCCGGCGCTGACTGGGCGCAACAGTACGACGACCTGCGTCGCCACCTGGAGGGACCATGCTGACCGAATGGGTGATCATCAGCGGAAAAGGCGGAACCGGCAAGACCAGCGTCACGGCAGCTCTCGCGGCCTGGTGTGGCACGTCCGTTCTCACCGATACCGACGTTGACGGCGCCAACCTCGAGCTCGTGCTCCAGGCGCGCCAGGTGACCGAACAGCGGTTCGAGGGGCGGCGAAAGGCTGTCATCAAACCCTCGCTGTGTCAGGCGTGCGGCAGGTGCGCCGACGAGTGCCGGTTCGAAGCCGTGATGCCCGGCGCCATGCGCCCCGACCGCGGCGTCATCATGACGATCGACATAGATGCGTGCGAGGGTTGCGGCCTGTGCAAGCGCGTCTGCCCGGCCGACGCCATCGTCATGAAGAAAACCGTGGGCGGCACCTGGCGCGAGAGCGACACGCCCTGGGGCCGTCTGTTCCACGCCCGGCTCGAACCGGGCGGCGAAAACTCGGGCAAGCTCGTGGCCCTGCTGCGCAAGAAAGCCCGTGAACACGCCGAAGCGCACGGCATGCCGCTCATGTTGACCGACGGGCCGCCCGGCTCGGGCTGCCCCGTCATCGCCACCCTGACCGGCGCCCACAAGGTGCTGATCGTCACCGAACCGACCCCGTCGGGAAGATCCGATGCCGAGCGGGTACTCGATCTGTGCCGGCACTTCAAGCGCCCGGTGTGGCTGGCCATCAACAAATACGACCTGCATCAGGGAATGGCACAGCAGACCGAGGAATGGGCGCGCACCCGTGATCTGCCCGTCGTCGGCCGCCTGCCGTACGATCCGGCGGTTCCCGCGGCGATCCGTCGCGGCGTGCCGGTGCCGTCCCTGCCGCCTTCGCCCTGGAGTGAAGCTCTGGCCAGAATGGCAGCGGAAATCGGTCTTCGGAATGATAATGTAAAATGATATATATCAAGGAGAAGAAATGAAGTCGTCCCATCCGCAGATGTTCGATACGGCTTGTATCCACGCGGGGCAGCACCCCGATGAACTGTTCGGCGGCGTCAGCGTGCCGATCTACCAGTCCTCCACCTTCGCATTCGAGAGCGCCGAGGTCGGCGCCGCGCGATTTTCGGGCCAGAGCGACGGATACAAATACACGCGGCTCGGCAACCCGACGACGGCGGCCCTCGAAGCCTGCATCGCCGAGCTCGAGGGCGGCGGCATCGGCCTCGCCACGGCATCCGGCATGGCGGCCGTCAGCACCGCCTACCTGGCGTTGCTGGGGAACGGCTGTCACATGATCTCGACCGACTCGGTGTACGGTCCGTCGCGAACGCTTGCCGAGCGCGAGCTTACCCGGTTCGGCATCGAAACGACGTACGTCGACACGTCGAACCTCGACCAGCTGAAGGCCGCGATCCGACCGAACACGAAGCTCGTCTACCTGGAAACGCCCGCCAATCCGACGCTTTCGATCACCGACATCGCCGAGGCGTCGAAGATCGCCCACGCGGCCGGCGCGGTGGTCGTCGTCGACAACACCTTCTGCAGCCCGATGCTCCAGCGGCCGCTTGATCTGGGCGCCGACATCGTGCTGCACAGCATGACGAAGTTCATCAACGGCCACAGCGACGTCGTGGCCGGCATCCTGATCACCCGCAACGCCGAACTCGCGGCACGCCTGAAGAGCGTCCTCGTGCAGATGGGCGGCACCATCGACCCGCACCAGGCATGGCTCGTGCTGCGCGGCGTGAAAACCCTGCCGATGCGCATGCGGATCGCCCAGGAGAACGCGCAGCGCCTGGCCGACGAGCTGTCGCGCCACCCGCTGATCGCTTCCGTCGCCTATCCCGGCCTGAAGTCGCATCCGCAGCACGATCTGGCGGCGAAGCAGATGAAGGGGCCCGGTTCGATGATCTCGTTCGAGCTGGCCGGCGGCGTCGAAGCCGGCCGCATCCTGATGAACAGCGTCTCGCTCTCGACGCTGGCCGTCTCGCTCGGCGGCATCGAAACGCTCATCCAGCACCCCGCCTGCATGACGCACGCTTCCGTGCCGCGTGAAACAAGGCTTTCAGCAGGCATCACCGACGGGCTGGTCAGGCTCTCGGTCGGGTGCGAAGCCTACGACGACCTGCATCACGACCTCTTTTCCGCTCTCGATGAAGTGAAACGGCAGTGTTCCGGCGAGGAACAACAGGCCCGCTTCAAGGCAAACGTATAAATACAAGGAGATATATCATGAAGATCGCCATTCCCGTCGCCGAAGGCGTGCTGTCCGAGCATTTCGGGCATTGTGAAGAGTTCGCATTTTTCGACGTCGACGACACGAGTCGCGCCGTAACGAAGGAAACCCGTCTCCAGCCGCCGCCCCACGAGCCCGGCGTGCTGCCGCGCTGGCTGGCTTCGAACGCGGCGACCGTCGCGATCGTCGGTGGCATGGGAATGCGCGCCCGTCAGTTGCTCGAAGAGAGCGGCGTCAAGGTCGTGATGGGCGCCCCCAGCCTGCCGCCGGCCGAGATCGTGCGCCAGTATCTCGCCGGCACCCTCGTCGACGGTGACAACACGTGTAACCACGGCCCCGACCACGTCTGCACCGACACGCACGGTCACGGCCAGGCCCACGGCCACACCCACCAGCACGGCCACAGCCACGGTCCCGCTTCGCGCAAGAGCGGCTGCTGAGGATTGCGGAACCACTCCCCCGGCCGGCCCAGGGCCTGCCGGGGAAAATAACATCTGAGGACGGTTGTGCCGTTGCGATCTTTCCGGAGAAAGCGTATATCGTTCTGGGAGAATGATGGTTTCGAGAACCAGGACGAGAATACCGGTGCCACCGGCATTTCATCATCGCGTAGAACGCGGGAGATATACACATGACAGCATCGAATTGCAGCAGTTGTTCCGATACCACGTGTTCCTCGAAAACGCGGAAACCGGAAGAGTCGGCAGAAGATTTCCAGAGGCGCCAGCGGCTCCAGGGAAACCTGTGCCGGATCAAGCATATCTTCTTCGTGCTTTCCGGAAAGGGCGGGGTCGGCAAGAGCACGGTCGCCGCGAATCTCACGCTCTCGCTGGGAATGAACGGCTACAGCGCCGGCCTGCTCGACATCGATCTGCACGGCCCGTCGATTCCGACGATGCTTGGCCTCGCCCACGCGCGCGCCGAGTCGGCGGGAAACGGTCTGATCAAGCCGGTCGAGCTGATGTCGGGTGTCAAAGTCATGTCGGTCGCGTTTCTCCTTCAGGGAAATGACGACGCCGTGATCTGGCGTGGCCCCATGAAGGCCGGGGTCATCGAACAGTTGGTGGCCGACGTCGACTGGGGTCCGCTCGACGCGCTGGTCGTCGACTGTCCGCCCGGCACCGGGGATGAACCGCTCAGCATCGTGCAGCTCATCGGAAAGGCCGACGGGGCGATCATCGTCACGACCCCGCAGCAGGTCGCCACTTCCGACGTGCGCCGCTCGATCAACTTCTGCCACCGCCTCGATCTGCCCGTTCTGGGCGTGATCGAGAACATGTCCGGCTTCGTCTGCCCTCATTGCAACCAGACGACCGAGATTTTCAGCAAGGGCGGCGGCGAAACGATGGCCGCCGACATGGGCGTGCCGTTCCTCGGCCGGATCCCGATCGACCCCGAACTGATGGGTGCCGGCGACGACGGCGTGCCGTACGTGCAGAAGTACGCGAAACGGCCTACCGCGCAGGCCTTTACCGAGGCGATTCAGCCGTTGATGAACCGGATGGGAGATACCGTCGCGGGTCCGGAAGAGGCCTGAGATGCCGAGCGGGATAGTCACCGTCGATCTCATCGGCTTTCTGCTCCTGGTCCTGGTGACCGCCACCGGTGGGATCATCAAATGGTATCTGCCGCCGGGTTCGGGCCATGGCGGCCATGGCGGCCACGGTCATGGCCCGGGCGGGGGGCTTGGACACGGTCCTGGTCACGGGCCCGGTCACGGCCAGGATCTCATGGGCGGCGAAGATGCCGGTCCGAAGCTGCTCTGGGGCATGGATCGGCACGAATGGGGCGACATCCACTTCTGGCTTTCCGTCGCGTTTCTCGTCGTGATGGCGGTTCACCTGTATCAGCACCGGTATTGGCTGAGAGCCTGCCTGAGCCGGGGCGCGACATGCGCGGCCGGTGAGAATGCCTGAGGCCGCACGAAAGGAATCATCGAATGACCGTGAATCATGAAACCCTGAAAACGGCATGGGAAAAACGCGACGGCCCGCTCGTGCTTGCGACCGTCGATGCTGACGGAACGCCGAACGCGGTGTATGTCCTGGCCGTGAAACTTCTGGCCGACGGTCGCATCGCCATCGCCGACAACAAGTTCCACAAGACCAGGGCCAACCTCAAGCGCGGCACCAGGGGCTCGCTGCTGTTCATGGCGAAAGACCGTGTGACATTCCAGACAAAAGGAAGACTCGAGTACATTACATCCGGCCCAATATACGACGACATGCTGACGTGGGTCGAAGCCCGGTTCGCCCGGGTGGCCGTCGCCGTCCTGCACGTCGAACATCTGTATTCCGGAGCCGAAGAGCTGGCGTGAGCCCGGAAAATATCCGCGAAAGAAAATGATGAAAAATATATCAAGAACTCTATGCGATGCGCTGCGGCCCTCGGCCCTCGAAAAGTCCATCGGGGACGTCCGCATGGGATTGGGGTATTCGGCGGTGCGCCTGTCGAGCGGGGAAGTCGGGGTGTGCTGGACTCCCAAGGAGGGGAACCGTTGCTGTCAGCAGTTCCCCGAGGCGGGAACGCTTTCCGGACGCCCCGCAACCGATCTTCTCGAGGGAATCGCCCATCCGGGTTCCTCCTTGAAGCGCATGCTGGGAGTCGCCACGGCGAACGCTCTCGGCTCGTCGCTGCCGCAGGCCCCCTCGCTCGGCGGCGATCTCCTTCCCATCCTGGCCCTGGAGCAGACCGACCACCTGGTCATGGTCGGGCACTTCGGGCCGCTGATTCCCGAGATCCGTCGAACGGGCTGCCGGCTGGATATCGTCGAGGCGAACCCCTCGGAAGGCGAACTGGATCGTGAAGGGGGGCTGGCTGCGCTGAAACAGTGCACCGTGGCGATCATCACGGCGACGACGCTGGTCACAGGCGGTCTCGACGAATACCTGGAGGCGCTGGGCTCCGTTCGCGCCGCCGTGCTGCTCGGCCCCTCGGCTCCCCTGTTCCCAGACGTGTTTCGGGGAACGGGGCTGACGCATGTGGCGGGGTCGCGCGTGCGCGACGGGGCGCGTGTCCTGCGGATCGTCTCGGAAGGCGGCGGAACGCCGATGCTCAAGCCCTGTCTCGAAGCCGTCGTCATTCCGGTTCCGCGGGCGTGAGCGAGGCGAACATGGAGAATCGAGCGGCTGTGAGCGTTCTCGATGAAGAGGTTCTCGAAAACCGGAGGCGGTATGAGAGCCGCCGGGAGCTCTACCGGAGCTTCGGCTACGATATCGAACGGGAGCGGGAGTTCATTCTCGGTATCATCCGACCCGTAACGGGGCCGGTTCTCGAAATCGGCACCGGCAAGGGCTACATGACGGTGGCGCTTGCCCGCGCAGGGTCCCGGCTGACCTCCGTCGATCTGTCGGCCGAGGACCAGCGGATGGCACTGCTCAACCTGCGGTATGACGGGTGCGCCGATCGGGCGACGCTCGAAACCGCGGATGCCGAACACCTGCCGTATGCGGCGGCTTCGTTCGACCTGGTGATCACCGTGAATGTCCTTCATCACCTCGCCCGGCCCCGGGCCGTGTATGAGGAGATGACCAGGGTGATGTCGCCCTCGGGCCGGATCGTCGTGAGTGACTTCAGCACGTACGGGCTCGAAGTGATGGACCGGATTCTGCAACGCGAGGGGCGCCGGCACGGCGTGGGTTCCGGAAGCCTGATGGAGGTGCGGGAATGGCTGCTCGCCGACGGCTTCAAGGTCGGGCTGCACCGGACCAGCATCCAGGACACG
The DNA here is from genome assembly GCA_964389325.1 of uncultured bacterium. Classification (GTDB taxonomy): domain Bacteria; phylum Muiribacteriota; class Ozemobacteria; order Ozemobacterales; family Ozemobacteraceae; genus MWAR01. Next base: position 34,187 of record CAYMEN010000003.1, read on the forward strand.
ATCGTCGGGGTGAGATGAGCGATGGCAGTGCCTTTGAAGATCACGATTCTCGTCGATGACAAGGCTCCGGATGGGCTGGCGGCCGAGCACGGTCTGGCGTTCTGGATCGAGTTCGGGAAGGCGAAGCTGCTGTTCGACACCGGCCAGGGACCTGCGCTGGAAGCCAACGCCCGAACGCTCGGCATCGATCTATCCACGGCCGACATGGTGGCCCTGAGCCACGGCCACTACGACCACACGGGCGGTCTCCCGCTCGCGCTCGAACGGGCTCCCGGTGCCCGGCTGCATTGTCACCCGGCCGTGATCACGCCGCGGTACAGCATCCGGAACGGCGTGGCAAAAGCGATCGGCATGCCGGACGACGCCCGGAAAGCGGTTGATCGGGTGACGGGGCAACGGCGGGCGTTTGAATCCAGGCCGGTTCTGTGGTCCAAGGATGTCGGGCTGACAGGGCCGATTCCCCGGAAAACGGCATTCGAAACGACCGGCGGCCCGTTCTTCCTCGATCGGCAGGGCGTCCAGCCCGACGGCATCGAGGACGACCAGTCGCTCTGGGTGCGAACCGGCGGCGGGATCGTCGTCGTGACCGGCTGCTGTCATTCGGGATTGATCAACACCCTGACGCGCGTGCGCGAATTGGCTGGGGACGGTCCCATTCTGGCCGTTATCGGCGGCTTTCACCTGCTGAATGCCGATGCCGAGCGACTCGATCGAACGATCGAGTCGCTGCGCGAACTCCGGCCGGGGCAGCTGATTCCCACGCACTGCACGGGCGACGGCGCCGTCGCGGCGCTGGGAGCGGCATTCGGCGTCTCGGTCGCACCCGGCAAGGCCGGAGATGCGTTTCGGTGGTGACGGCCATCTTCGCGGGGGTGCCGACGGCGCCGCCCGGAAGAGGCATCGGGTCAGGACAGCAGGTAGAAGCCGAAGGCGGCAGCCAGCGCGAACCGGTACCAGGCGAACGGCGTGAGGCGCGTGCGGTCGAGGAAGCGCAGGAACCCGACGACGGCGAGCCAGGCCACGACGAACGATACGAAAAAGCCGATCGCGAAGACGCCCGCGTCGTCCATCGACAGCAGATGCCGGCTCGACCACAGATCTTTGCCCGAAGCCGCCACCATCATGGGAATGGCGAGCAGGAAGGAAAACTCCGCCGCGGGCTGGTGCGCGACGCCCAGCAGCAGACCGCCGGCGATCGTCGCCCCCGCGCGGGAGAAGCCGGGCCACAGGGCGAGGCACTGAAAGAGTCCGACGCCCAGCGCCTGCTTCCAGGTCATCTCGTCGACCGTCGTCGCCCTGACCTGCGGCTGATACCGTTCGGCCAGGATCAGATAGATGCCGCCGACGACAAGCCCGATCAGCACGGTGGTCGGCGAGAAAAGATACAGCTTGATTTTCTTGTGGAACAGCAGACCGAGAACCACGGCGGGAACCATCGCCAGGGCGATGTGCCACAGGGTCAGCCGGTTGCTGGACCACGGCAGATCACGCCAGCGCCGCAGCGTGTCGATGATGCGCGTCCGGTAGAGAATCGCCACGGCGAGAATCGCGCCGAGCTGGATGAACACCTCGAAAGTGTCGGCTTTCTCCCCTGTGAAGCCCAGCAGATGCGCGGAGAGAATGAGATGTCCTGTCGAACTGACCGGCAGAAACTCGGTCAGCCCTTCGACGATTCCCTGAATGACGGCGATGAGATGGATGTTCATATTGAGAAGAATGCTCCATGATGATGGTGGGATGAACGCGGCTTTCACGGTATACGAAACTTGCGTTCGATGAAAGACCATTCGTGTTTTCTTGTCCCCGGTCTCGATATGTTTTGCCTGGAAGAAGCCCCGGCGGTTATCCCCTTGATGGATGGGGTTTCGATCCAGCACATATGAGAAAACACCGGGTGCCGGCTGACGGAAAAACAGCATGAACTATTGGTTGTGGGCGGTTTTCTCTTGCCAACATGGCGGCGATAGGATATACTTCAATCTACAGAGAAACCATATGAAGCGTCGGCATTTTTTAAAGTATGTAGCAGTTTTCGTTCTGTGCGCATTTGCCGGCACGCTTCTTGAAGCCAGTTGGAACCACTTTTTCCACGATGTCCTCCCGGAAGATGATGTCGGGTATCTTGCCCGCATTCGGGAAATGCCCCGTGAAACATCATTTCTTCCCCCCATAGCATTCGAACAGGAAGAGGATTGTGCGTTCAGCCGGCTCCTTTCCTTCCTGAATGCAACGTCCTTTCTTGACCCGGTATCGATTCACCCGGCAGCCAACTGCACGGAAAAGAACATCTTATTCCCCAGTGGTGTGCCTGAATCCTGGCCGGGATATACCCGCAGAGCCCGTGATCCGCCCGCCTTTTTTCGCGGACTGATTTCATAGCAAGCATCTGACGGGTTTTTCAGCGTTCCGCGCATGTTGAATGCAGGCGTGGCACAGGGATGATATAGAACGATCTGTATCATTCAGCCGTGTCTCGTCCCTGGTTCTGACGTGTACGGCGAATGGTCGGAACCCCTTCGGATGCCCTGGGCGACAGGCGCTCCCGCCTCGTGCGTGGGAGCCGCGGTCTCCGTTCCTCGGCGATGCCTCGTTGATGTTCCCCTTCGATCTGATGTGGGACACCTCCCTGTGGGCTGACGCTGTTCAGGAACGGCGGGATACGATAGAGGAGCATCCACCATGCTGTTTCGGTATCTGCGTGTCATCATGCCATGTCTCATTCTCCTGACGGCTGTTTCCGCCGTCGCCGGAGAACCTTCCCCGTTGTCCGGCGAGGAACTCCGGCAGTTGCTGAAAACCGTTGCCGACCTGGAGAAGAGCAATACGGCCCTGCGCGACGAGCTGGCCGCGCTTCGGAAAGACCAGGAAACGCTTCGGCAGCAGCTCCAGTCGGGGCAAACGGCAGGGGGAGCGTCGGAACCGCCCTCCGGTGCGATGGGAGAAAGCGCGCTTTCGGATCTGGAAAAGGAACTCGAAAGCGCCATTTCCGGTGCGCCGGCCAAAGAGGGGATGGATGTGAAAACGACCGCCCAGAAGTCCCTCGGCATGAGCGGGGTATCCAATCCTGATATGGGCGCGGTCGGCATCATCAGCTATACGGCTGCACGAAGAAACGAGGAACGGGGGGGCAGTCCAAATGCGAACACGTTCCAGTTCGATGAGGCGGAGTTGAATATTTCCGGCTATGTAGACCCATTCCATAAATACGATCTGGTCCTGGGATTCCATGAAGACGAAGTCGGCGTGGAAGAAGCCTACCTGAGCAAGTTCGACATGCCCTGGAAGCTGGCCGGCAGAGCGGGAAAATTCCGCAGCTCGATGGGCTTCATCAATCAGCACCATGTCGATGAACTTCCCTGGGCGGGGGAGCTTGCGTTCACCGACGCGTATCTCGGCGAGGAAGGCCTGACCACGACCGGGTTCGAACTGAAGAAGACTCTGCGGCCCTCCGGGATCTGGACACCGACGCTTTCGCTGGAAATCGGTTCCGGGGACGATGTGACGGGGAGCGGAACCCGGGTTCTCAACCCCTTCCAGGACCGGACGTTCTCCCAGAATCGGCGCACCCTCGTCCGGCTGCGCAATCACATCGATCTCGGGGCAAAGAAGGATCTCGCCGTCGGCTTCTCGTATCTGGCCGCCGATCATGGGGAGCTGGACGTGCTGGGCGCCGATTTCCAGTTCCGGACCCGACCGGAATCCTATATGGGGTGGACTGTCCTTGGGGAGTATCTGAAACGTCGGGATGATGCCTTCTGTATGTCTCGGCAGGCAGCCCGACTCGATCATCTCGATCCCGAGGGATTCATGGTGAACTGTGACTACCAGTGGGATCCGCTCTGGCGCGGCGGGGTTGTCTTCAGTGAATTCGACGGAACCCATCGCCTGCTCTCGGGGCTTTCGCGCTCCAAGATCGCGTATCTGGCGTATATGAAAACGGAGTTTACCCGGTATCTCCTCCAGTTCGAAGAACGCGAGATGGCCGGCTTGCCAAAGGACCAGCGGGCGACCGTGCAGTTGTTGTTCAACACGGGCTATCACCGGCACAAGCTGAAATGAGGGCTTCAGGCTCATGCGCATTCCTCCAGGACGGAGTGCGCGGGCATGCGTGTGTGCGCCCGACGCGCCCGCTTGCCCGGCTGAAGCCGGGCAAGCGGGGTGCGGGGCATACGGATCGATCGTTCACGCGACAGAACGCGTAAGGATAGTGACTATGAACCATATCAGAACAATCATCGTTGTCGTTTTCGCCGTTCTTCTCACCCTCTCTCCGCTCGAGGCGGCGGGAAAACTGAAGGTCGCGACGTCCATGACCGCTCTGGAGGAAATCGTTCGCGATATCGGCGGCGACCTGGTCGAGGTCGGCAATATCGGTCCTCACGATCAGGATGTTCACTTCGTCATCGTCAAGCCGTCGCACATCAACCTGCTGATGCAGGCGCAGATGCTCGTTCATACAGGGCTGATGGGTGAACCCTGGCTGCCGGCTCTGCTCGAGTCGGCCAGCAACCGCTCGCTGTTTCCCGGGAACCCAGGTGATTGCGATGCATCCGTCAATGTGAAGATTCTCGAGAAGCCGGACGTCATCACACGCGAGATGGGCGATGTGCATCCCGGTGGAAATCCGCATTTCTGGCTCGATCCGGTGAATATCATCACGGCTGGATCGAACGTGCGCGACCGGCTGTCCGCTCTCGATCCGGCTCACAAAGCTGATTATGACAAGCGGTTTCAGGAGTTTGCCGCCGGCTGGAAGACTCGGACGCTGGGATGGGCAAAGAGAATGGAACTCTGCAAGCCGGTCAGGGTCATCGATTATCACGTTTCCTGGTCGTATTTTTACGACCGCTTCAAGATGGAGCGTGTCGCGACGATCGAGCCGAAACCCGGCATCAAACCTTCAGGTTCGCATCTTGCCAAGGTCATTGCCCTGGGCAAGGAAAAGCAGGTCGACTTTTTGCTGGCCGAGCCGTTCTTTCCCCAGCGTGACATCCAGATGGTGGCGCAGGAACTGGGCGTTCCCACGCTGATCATCCAGCAGACTCCCGGAGGGCAGTACAAGAGAATGGAAGAGGTGTTTGAGGCCATCGTTGCCTTCGTCGAAAAGGCGAAGGGAAAGAGCAAATGAGCGGGGGGATGAGCGATGTATTGATTCAACTCCGTGATGTCTCCATCGGATATCGCCGCCCGATCGTCTCGGATATCGACCTTACGATCCGTCGCGGCGAATACTGGGGAATCATCGGGCAGAACGGCGCCGGGAAAACCACGTTGTTCAAAACCATTCTCGGTGTTCTTCAACCGCTTTCCGGGCGTATCGAACGTCATCTGCCCCCTCCGGGGCGGATTGCATACGTTCCGCAACAAACGACGCTGAAGGCCAGTCTGCCGCTTTCCGTCATGGATCTCATTCTGATGCCGATGCAGCCGCTGTTGCCGTTTCGGAGCCCTGCGACGTCATTGGTGAAACGCCTGGACGAACTGGCGGCGCGATTGGGCATCGCTCATCTCCTCAGCCGTCAGGTGGGGGAGATCAGCGGTGGTGAAAAGCAGAAGAGCCTGATCTGCCGGGCCCTGATGATGGGGAGCTCCGTGTTGCTGCTGGACGAACCGACCAATGGCATGGATATCGGCAGTGAGCGGGAAATCCTGACGCTGATCAAACGCCTGAACCGTGAGGACGGGTATACCATCCTCTTCGTGACGCATTTTCTCGCGAATCTGATCAATGAGGCGGAGTCCTTCGTCCTGTTCGACGGCAGGCGGATCGTCACGGCGGAGCGCGGCGATATTGCGCAAGGATCGGTGTTGCGCGATTTGTACCGGCGGCCGATCGGGGTGGACTGCGTGGAAGGGCATTATTCCATTCGTGTGGGAGATCGCGTATGAGCTTCGCTTTCCTCGAACTCGGGTACATGCAGAACGGGTTGGCTGCCGCCGTTTGCGTCGGCCTGTCCTGCGCCGTGACCGGGGTTTATATAATACAAAGGCATATAGTATTCGTCAGTATGGTCTTGTCCCAGCTCGCCGTTCTGGGCCTTTCCGTCGCGATGTATTTCTCGATGTCCGAAACGGCGGAGTTCCTGATGGCGTTCGGGGCCACCCTCGTCGGCGTGCTGTATATGGCGTGGTTCCAGAACGAGCGCAAGGCCCCCCCGGATGCGGTTCTCGGAATGGGCTTCGTGGGCGGTCATGCGGTTTCGCTGTTGCTTCTGGCCAAGAGCTCGCAGGGCCTTGAAGAGGTGCGGCATCTGATGTCGGGAAACCTTCTGTCGGTTACGACGGGAGAAGTGCGGCTTCTCGCGGTTACGGCGGCGCTGATGCTGGCGGTTCATCTGATCGGACATCGGTCCTTCGTTTTCCTGTGCTCGGACCCTGAATTCGCCGCCGTCGCGGGGAAGCGGGTCCGGGCCTGGGAAACGCTTTTCTATGTCAGCCTGGGCTTGGTCATTTCCGTTGCATTGCGGATGACAGGCATGTTCTACGTGTTTTCCTGCCTCGTCTTCCCTGCGATGATCGGCTTGATGCTGCTCCGCAGCTTTGCCGGAATCCAGATGATCAGCCTGGCCGTAGCCCTGGTTGCCGCCTTTGTCGGCGTCTGGCTGTCGTTTACCTGGGATTTTCCCACCTCCGAGGCCATCATGAGCGTTCAACTCGCCATGTATGTCGCTCTGCTCCTGATGAAGCTTGGCCTTTCCTGGAAAAGCCTGCTTCGAAGAGGTAGAATGTGGGGGCGGAAACTTCGGCGAGCGTTCCATCTGCAACGGGAGTGATGGTGAATGACATGTCTCGAAACTTCACTTATCTGTTCGGACCGGTGCCCTCGCGCCGTTTCGGGAGATCGTTGGGCGTCGATCTGACGCCGTTCAAAACGTGCAGCCTTGACTGCATCTTCTGCCAGCTGGGCGGGACCACCTGCAAGACCGATCGGCGCCGCGAATACGTGCCTGCCGATGCGGTGACGGCCGAGCTGGAAACCTGGCTCGAATCGGGGGAAACGGCTGATTTCATCACGCTTGCCGGTTCCGGAGAGCCCACGCTTCATGAGCGGTTCGGGGAGATCATCCGCTTCATCCGGGAACGCACGCGCATTCCGGTTGCCCTGCTGACCAACGGCACGCTGCTGTACCAGCCCGAGGTGCGCAAGCAAGCCGCGAACGCGGATGTGGTGAAGATGACCCTCACATCGTGGGACCAGACGTCGTTCGAGCGCATGCATCGCCCCTGCGACGGCGTCACGTTCGAACGGCTCGTCGAGGGCGAGCGGCTGTTCCGTGGCGAATTCGGGGGCCGGCTGTGGCTCGAGGTGTTCCTGCTCGATGGAATCAACGCCGAGTCCGATCAGGTGAAGCGCCTTGCCGAGACGGCACGGCTGATCAGGCCTGACTGCATTCATCTGAACACCTGCGTTCGACCTCCGGCGGAAGCGGCTGCCAGGCCGGTGCCGGAAGCCCGCCTGGCGGAACTGGCATCTCTTTTCTCCCCTGCGGCCGAGGTCATCGCCGAGTTCAAAACGGAGAAACCGGTGGCAATGCAGGCAAGCGAAGACGCGGTTTTCGAAATGCTGCGACGGCGCCCCTGCACGGCGGCGCAGATCGCGGATGTGTTCGGCATGCATCTGAACGAACTCTCGAAATACCTCGGAAGCCTCGTTCGAACAGGCCGCGTTCAAACCGTTCATCGCGACCGCGACATCTATTATACCGTCGCTGAAATGGATGCTCATTCCCGAGGATGAGCCTGGGCTGATTGCAAGGGAGGGGAGAGATGGTCGCGGATATCCGGGTGATTTTCGGCGAGTTGCGCGCTCACTTCCCGTTTACGGCGGTTGGCACGCTTTCCGGGCTTGCCATCATGGCGGTGATGATCGGCGCGAGCGTTCCCCGGGACGTTTCCGCCTTCCTGTTCTGGGCCTTGCATCCGCTCCATGTCTTCCTGAGCGCCCTGGTGACGGCCGCGATGTTCCGCCTCCATGGCGGTCGGGGCCTCTGGAAGACGCTCTGGGTCGGGTATGTCGGTTCCATCGGCATCGCCACGCTGAGCGACAGCATCATTCCATATGCGGGCGAATGGTTGCTGGACCTTCCCCATCGGGGGCTGCATCTCGGTTTCATCGAAAAATGGTGGCTGGTGAACCCGCTCGCGCTGGCCGGCATCGCGGCCGGCGCCTGGAGAATGCAGACGACCGTTCCTCACGCGGGGCATGTGCTGCTCAGCACCTGGGCGTCCCTGTTCCATATCACCATGGCGATGGACGGCACGTGTTCGATCACTGGATTCATCGCCATCGCCGTGTTCCTCTTCCTGGCGGTCTGGATCCCGTGCTGCACGAGCGATATCGTCTTCCCCCTGCTGTTCGCGGAATCGCCCGATGCGGCGAAACCGGATGGGAACGCCACATGCCCAGAATAGAAGCTTTTGAGAAATATAGTGATAAATATGACGACTGGTTCGATCGGCATGCTGATCTCTATCATGCCGAGCTGGAGACAATCAGACAACTGATGCCTTCCCCCGCCGCCAAAGGGTTGGAAGTGGGTGTCGGTTCCGGCAGGTTTGCCGTGCCACTGGGGATGTCGATCGGCGTGGAGCCGTCGGAACAGATGGCGGCGAAGGCCGGAAGCCGGGGGGTGAACGTCGTTCGGGCCGTGGCGGAGCGGCTGCCGTTTCCCGATGCCGCGTTCGATTGCGTGCTGATGGTGACGACCATCTGTTTCGTCGACGATGTTCTCGAAACCTTCAGAGAGGCATACCGCGTGTTGAAACCGCGCGGATGCATCGTCGTCGGATTCGTGGACAGAGAGAGCGCATTGGGCAAAGAGTATCAGAGAAGGAGCGCTTCGGATGTTTTCTATAAAGACGCTCTTTTCGTCTCCGCGCGCGAAGTCGGTGCATATCTTGCGAACGCCGGCTTTCGTGACGTGTTTTTCAAGCAGGCGCTGATTCCCGGGGAGCCGCCGGCGGTGATTCAGGAAGGTTTCGGCAACGGATCGTTCGTGGTGGCAAAGGCCGTGAAATGAGAGCCGCCCGCAGAGTCGTGTTCGATGAACGGCTCTGCGGGCGGAGTTCGGAACAGGCGTCGGCCGCCTACAGGGAAAATGCCCTGCTGATTTCCAGGTAGATCCAGGTGGCTTGCTGGGGCCGGCCGGTGAGTTTCGCGGCGAAGGCGCCGGGCATGAAGAACGCCGATCCCAGGGTGGTCTCGCAGCCGCAAACGCTTTTGTCGGAGAGGAGCACGTTGAAAACCTTGCCGATCTCGTTCCCGGAATTGCCGCTTGTGTCGCGGTATTTCGAGGGGTTGAGCTGCCAGGCGTCTCTGTCGGAAGCAAGCCCGAGACGGTGGTGCTCAAGCGTCACCCGAACTTCTCCCGCGCTCCAGGAGAGGTTGTGCTGCAGGTCGGTGATGTTGGACCACGTGGAAAGGCCGAGGCGCCCGAACGATTTGTCGATGCCGCCGAAAACGCCGTCGAAGCGGTTGAGCGAGCCATCCTTCGGATCGCGATCCCCGGAAGCGTAGGAGTATTCCAGCGAAACTTCGGGTTTGAACTTCCGTTTCGCCCAGCGATACCCCACCTGTCCGAGCCATCCCAGGGCGTCCACCCCGTCGCCGCCGCAGTGGCCCGTTTGCCGGACCCAGGTGCCGTCGAACAGAACGCCGTTTTTGGGAAGGTGACAGCATCGGAGGCCCAGGTAATACTGGTGAAGTTCTGCCTTGCCCGCGAGTTCGCTTGCATAGACGGTCCGCCGGTCCCATTTTCCCACCAGGAATGGTTCGACCACCCACTCCGACTCCAGCGGGATCGATGAGTAGATGCCCGCCCCCTCGGTCTGGTGACGATGGGTGAGGGAGAAGCGTTCCGGGTGGTGGGCTTTGTTTCTGCCGTAAAACAGGATGTGCGAAGCTTTTCCAGTTTTCAGGGTGAACTTCAGGGCGTCCCAGATATAGCGTCCGGTATTTCCGAACTCCCCCGGGCCGAACACCCGGCCGTTTCCCATCGAGATCTTCTGCCGGCCGATGTTGAGGTTGCCCTTGCCGTTTCCGGAGAGTTTCACGGGAATGAGGAAGCCCGTTTCCTCCAGTTCGGCCACGTCCTGATACGGGTGGTTCACCAGGCCCAGGTTCTTGCTGAAAAACACGTCGTTCGGCTCGTCAAGCCCCCAGACGCGGCCCTCCTTGATGCCGATCCTGGCGGTGACGCCGTTTTCGAAGGTGCGGCTGAGCCTGAGCACGAAGCGTCCGAGCAGAAAATTGTCGATGGCGCCGGTGAGAGATTTTTTCGTGAAGCCGTCCGTGGATTCGAACCGGAACCGCGTGTCCAGGGTCGATTTCCAGGTGCGCGAGGATTTCTTCTTTTTCGATCCCGTCTCATCCCCGGAACTCACGGCCTTTGTTTCGCCGGCATCATGTGCATGCGTGATCGTGGGTTGCCGGGAAGGGGCGTCAGTGGTTTTCCCATCGACGGCGAGGGACGGTATGGCGATCTGGAAAACGGCCAGGAGGAAAACTCCCGCGATGAACCGGCATTCTGCATGTATCATGGAGTATTTTATATCAAAAGGCATCATTGCTGCATCTCCTGGGACGAGGTTTTCAATGTCTCCTTCAGAGGGGCATCGAGTATCCGCGCATCGAGGTCGGGAACGGAGGGAATTTTCTTTTCGGCCACCAGGAAGGCGGCGATCTCCTGCAGGCTCTTGCGGGTCGTTTCATCGAGGCCGAGATGAAACTCATGGCGTCGCATGGCGCCGGCAAGCACGTCGGGAGAGAGACCGGTGACGCGGGACAGGATTTCTCCGGCCTTTGCGGGGTTGGCCCCGAGAAACGCCTCGCCGTCCCTGAGGGCGCGGAGAAACCGGACCACGTCTTCCGGGCGCTTTTCGAGGATCTCTTTTTGCGCCATGATCATGATGGGATAGGTGTTTTCCAGTCCTCCGAAGGTTGCCAGTTCCCGTCCCCCCTTTTGCTCGGCGAGAGAAGGTTCGGGCTCGCTGGCGGCAAAGGCGTCGACCGAACCGGCCAGAAGCGCTTCGATCATGGTTTCGGGAGACAGATCGAAAATCTCGATTTCCCGGGGGGCGATGCCGGCTGCTTTGAGCGCGGCCAGAAAGCCCCCGTAGGTGGAGGTGCCCTTCTTGACGGCGACTTTCCGTCCCCGCAGGTCGGCGAGGGACGCGAGAGGGGAATCGGCTTTCACGATCAGGCGGTGCCGGTGCTCTCCCGAAGCCTGGCAGGCGATGATCATCAGCCGGGGATTTTTTGCGAGAGCGATGATGGCGGCGGTATCTCCCATGGTACCGATATCGGCGGCCCCGAGGAAGAGAGCCTCGGAGATGGCGGGACCGCTGGTGAACGTCTGGAGATCCATGTTCAGGCCATGCTTCGGGAAGAAACCGCCGGCCGCCGTCAGAATCGGAATCGCGCCCCCGATCCGCGTTTCATACGCGAACCGCAAAACGGCACTCTGACTGCCCGCGGACTCCTGACTGAATCCCGCGCCCGGGAAAATCGAAGCGATTATTAGAAATGTAAAAATATAAAACTTATTAATACACATAAACTCCCCCCTGCTGCTACTCGTCTCATATGTCAGGCGACAACTATCATGAGTGAATTATATTGTGTCTTGACCAACGTGATACATCCGCTTGCCCTGAGCTGTCGAAGGGCGAGAGATTCTCAACAGCCGTATTCATGTAAATTGCTTTCCGGATCATCGTCCCGCCCATCGAGCGAAGAGCGGGTGCGAGACAGCAGATCGAGTTCACGACGCAGCAGTTCGCAAACCTCGCCGGTTTCCGATGCGGAGCGGCTCCTGGGGCGGTCCGACGGGAGCAGGTGATCGGCGGCGAGGCTTTGCGGCGCGGGGCGAAGAACCAGGACGCGGTCCCCCAGGGAGGCTGCCTCCTCGATACTGTGCGTGACATACACGACCGTTGGCCGGGCCTGGCGCTGAAGCTGCAGCAACTCGTCCTGGAGCCGTTCGCGGGTGATCTGATCGAGAGCCCCGAAGGGTTCGTCCATCAGCAGGGCCCTGGGAGAGAGCGCCAACACCCGGGCGAGCGCCACCCGTTGCCGCATGCCCCCCGACAGCGTGTACGGAAACTCGTCCGCGCTGGCGCTCATTCCCACCTTCTCGAGTGTGTCCATGGCAAGACGGCGCCGGTCGATACGACTCATTCCCTTGAGCCTCAGCCCGAATTCGACATTTTCCCGGACGCTCAGCCAGGGAAACAGGGCCCCGTCCTGGAAGACCACGCCGCGATCGGGGCCGGGGGAACGAACCGGCTGCCCGCCGAACGTGATCTCGCCCGTCGTCGGAGGGAGAAATCCGGCAAGGAGATTCACGAGCGTGGTTTTGCCGCAGCCGCTCGGGCCGAGAACGCACACGAACTGGCCGGCCGGAATGACGAGGGAAAGCCCCTCGAGAGCCGTGAACGGCGTTCCGCTCCTGGTGAGGAAATGTCGGCTGACCCCGCGCATTTGGATCATCGCGCGTGAATCTCCAGGCGCCAGCGGCCCGTCGTGACCCGTTCCAGCGGAGCGAAGACGAGATGCTCGACGGCAAGGCCGATCAGACACACGATGCCGATGCAGGCGAACGCCGCGTCGTAATCAAGGGTCCAGCGGGACTGAATGATGGAATACCCCAGGCCGGTCCCCGAGCCCACCACCATCTCGGCGGCCACCAGAACCCGCCAGCCCGTTCCCAGGCCGATGCGCAGGCCGGTGAGGATTCCCGGCAGGGCGCCGGGCAGGAGAACGAAAAACAGCATGGTCGTCCCGTCGGCCCCGAGCATCCGGGCCGCTCTGATCAGATGCGGATCGAGCTGCTTCACCCCGGCCATGACATTGAGGGCGACGGGGGGGAAGGCGGTCATGGCGATCATGAAGATGGTTGCCGTCTCACCGATGCCGAAACAGAGGATGGCCACCGGTATCCACGCCAGGCCCGGAATGACCTGGAGAATCAGCAGGATGGGAGCGGTGGCGTGTTCCAGCCTCCGGAACCAGCCTGCGGCCAGTCCATAGGCACTGCCCAGAACGGCGCTGATGGAAAACCCGGCCCCCCAGCGCCAGAGGCTGTCGCGGAGGTGCGTGGCGATCGCGTGGTCGGCGAGAGGAACCCCACGCACCAGGCCGACCAGAGCGTCTCCCGTGGTGAGCGGCGTGGGAAAGGGAACGCCCCGGAGCATGTGGAGGATCCAGGCCACGACCTGCCAGGCTGCGAGAAACAACAGCAATGGTGTCAGAAAACGAACAAGGTGTCGAACGATGTATTGCTTCATATATGGTGTAATTACATATATAATGATACGTCCCGAGTGACTTCATGTCAATCATGAGCCCCATTCACCCTGTGCCTGCCAATATTGATCGGTGAATCCGTCGTCTGCGTTCCCGGTTTTGTTCGATACGCTTGACATTCCTGCCGCGGCCGAACATCATTGGGGCCATGGTTCGGACGAAGAAGAAGGACGTGTCGGAAGAGAACCACCCTTGCCCGTGTCATGGGGAAAACCTGGAAAAGCTGTTCCAACCCTCCATTCTGACGATCCTTGCCGAGGGACGGACACACGGATACGAGGTGGTGAAGCGCCTGGCCGAGATGCCGCTGCAAAGGGGGGCATGTCCGGACCTTCCCGGCGTTTACCGCCTGCTGCGCGGCATGGAAAAAAGAGGCCTTGTCATTTCCTCCTGGGATCGCCGGACCAAAGGCCCTGCAAAACGCTACTATACGCTGTCTTCCGAAGGTGTCACATGTCTGCGCACCTGGGAAAACAGCCTGAAGGAATACCGGCAGGGGCTGAACTTCCTGCTCCGGTGTATCCGCCGGGGGCTGGAGACGACAGGCAGATGAGGCCACTCACGGGGCGATTGCCTGCGGACGATCGTCGTACGATGGTTTGACTGGCCTGGCCGGCAGTGGTAGGATGACAATAACGGTCTTATGCACATAATGGACGTCGAAGAAGCATCGGTATCCCTTCATTCGGAGGGGCGGAAGTGATGCGCATGAAGCATGGATGGTGGAAATCGGTAGCGATTCTCAGCCTGATCCTTCAGGTCGGGGTTCTCGCCGCCGGGTTGTTGCATTTCGCCCTTCCTGGTCATCACGACCGCCATCATGATGGCCGCGAACATGCCTGCCCCGGCTTCCCGCATGTGCATCTGGCGTCCCCCGAAATTACGGGAGACGGGCACGATGCGCAGACGGCCGGAGACCCTGGCAGGTGTGTCGGAACCGCCGAGACGCGTGGGCTTCTCCGTTGGGCCATGTCGGCGAACGTCGTTCCCTGTCCGTCCGAACACTGCCTGGTCTGTTCGTTGTCCGACCTGGTGCGTTCGAGCGATGTCACGCCAGCGGGCGAGCCGCTGGTGTACATCTGCTCCGTCCGTCGTTCTGTGGGCGCACCCGCAGACTTCACCTTTCAGGACGCCTTTCGGCCGTGTCTGCCGCGCGGCCCTCCCGTCGTGAGCTGAATCCCCGGTTTTCGGAGCTTCCGCAGACCGCCGGCGCCATGCCGGCGATTCGATTCACGACTGGAGAATAGTGTGAAATATATATCATTTGCATTTTGTCTGCTCGCCTTCCTTCTCGCGCCCTGCCGGCAAGGGGCGTGCGCGGCGGAAGTCGTTTCAAGCGCCGATATTGCGGCCCTGCGCGAAGAGCTCGCCGGCCTGCGGTCTGAAATGTCGGCGATGCGTGAGAACTACGAGGCGACCATTGCGCGTCTCGAGGAAAAGGTGAGCCGGCTCGGCTCCGGGACTCGCGAATCCACCGGTCCGGCCCCCGTCGACGAACGGGAGCGGCTCCGGCTCGCGGCTGCCGGTGCGCTCGGAACGGCCGGTCTGGAAACGACGTCGGCAGACGCGCCGTCGGCGCAGTCGGTCACGTTCAAGGCCGGCGAGCTGGGCCAGCAGGCGCTGAATCCCGAAATCAGCCTCACCGGCGACGTCATCGCCCAGTTCCGCTCCCAGGATGCCGTGCGCGAACATGCCCGCGGCACGTTCCGCTCGCTCGGCGTTCACGGCGAGTGCTATCTCGACCCCGACACCCGCTTCAAATCCTCGTTCCCCATTCTCGAAAACGGCACGCAGCTGGGGGAGGCGTATATCACCCGGGTCGGTTTCTCGAAAGACCTCAACCTGACCCTGGGCAAGTTCCATCAGCCGTTCGGCACGATCGCCAGATGGCATCAGCATGCCCTCGACCAGGTGGATTTCCCGCTCGCCCTCCGGCGCCTGTTCGGCGGGCCGCTGAATCAGATCGGCGTTTCGCTCGACTGGCAGCTTCCCGCTTCGATCGGCATGGGGCGCGAGTTCACCATGCAGGTCGCCCATGCGAACAACGGCGCCCTGTTCGCCCAGAACAGCCGGGGGGTTCCCTGTCTGCTGCTCCGCTACAAGCAGTTCAGAGACCTGGATGCCTCGACGTATCTCGAATGGGGAGTCACCGGCCTGGCGGGCACCAACGACCGCTGGACGGTGGGTGCGGCGCCCGCTGCGACCATCCGTGACGAGTCCCGGCCGACCTTCGCCCTGGGCTTCGATCTGACACGCCTGTGGGAGCCCACCGACCGGATGCGGTACCGCAACTTCTGCTGGCGCACCGAAGGATACTATCTCGCCCGCGATATCATCACGGCGGCGGGAGATCGTGATACCGCCCATGCCTGGGGTGCCTACACCAACCTCAACTGGAAGCTGAACCGGGTCCTCGAGTCCGGCATCCGCCTCGATTACTACCGGCCCGACTCGAAACCCTACGCCGCCGCCGTCACGCCGACCGCGCTGTATCCGACCGCGCTCCACATGGTTCCGGGGCCTGATCCGTACGAGTTCCAGATCGCTCCCTACTGGACGTGGCACCAGAGCCCCTGGGTGCGGTACCGGCTCGAGTTCGATTATCGCAAGGGCCGCAACATGGAACGGGACGACCGTCGCATCACGCTGCAGTGCATCTGGGCCGGCGGCCCGCATCTGCACGACCGTTACTGAAAAGGTGACAAAGATGAATAAGAATATATATCTATCGATGATTCTCGTCGTTTTCCTGTGGGCGGGGTGTCTTCCCCTCCGCGCGGCGAATGCCTCGGAAAACGGCGACCGGCCGCTGCGCGTCGTCACGACGCTTCCCGACTATGCCGACTTCGCCCGGCGGATCGGCGGCGGACATGTCGTCGTGACGCAGATCGTCCAGGGAGACCAGGACGCCCATTTCATCCGGCCGAAGCCCTCATTCGTCCAGATGCTGCGCGAAGCCGATCTGCTCATCGCCACGGGCCTCGATCTCGAGATGTGGCTGCCCACCGCCGTCGACAAGTCCGGCAACTCCCGCATCCGGAGCGAGGCGGTCGGCTACGTGGCGGCCGCGCACGGCGTGCGGATGAAGGAGATCCCGACCGTCCTGTCTCGCAGCGAGGGCGGCCTCCACATCTACGGAAACCCCCACATCACGGTGAGCCCCCTCAATATGCTTCGCGTCATCGAGAACATCGCGATCGGCCTCGAAAAAAACGCCCCCGCCCATGCGCAGGAGTTCCGGAACCGGTTGGCCCAGCTCAAAACTGAATTCTATAATCGACTCTATGGCTCCGGCCTGGTCGAGGTTCTCGGCGGCGAAACCCTGGTGAAGCTTCATCAGGAAGGCAAGCTGTACGACTTCCTGAAACGGAATGTCTTCGAGGGGAAGCCGTTGTCCGACATGCTGGGCGGCTGGATGGGCAGGACGCTGCCGCTGCGCGGCCTTCCCATCGTGACCTATCACAAGAACTGGCTCTACTTCTGCGACGATTTCGGCCTCGTCCAGGTCGACACCATCGAGCCCAAACCCGGCATTCCGCCTTCACCGAAACACACGAAGGAGCTGGAGGAACGGATGCGCCGCGACGGCGTCAAGATCATGCTGTCGGTCAACTACTTCGACGAACAGACCGTCAAGTCGATCGCCGAGGCGACCGGGGCGACGTACCGCATGGTTCCATACTACGTCGGCGGTTCGGCCGGCGTGGGCGATTACTTCTGCCTCGTGGACCACTGGATCGATGCTCTCGTGACGATGGCCGCCGAGGCCGGCGTGCAGGGGGCGGCGCGATGACCGAACCGGCGGGCGCGTTGAACGACGGTGCCGGATGCGTCGTTCTCTGCCGAGGCGTTTGCATCGGCTATGACCGGGACCTGGTTCTGGACGGCGTCGACCTGGAAATCCCGCGCGGGGCCTTCGTGCCGTTCGTCGGCCCGAACGGGGCCGGCAAAACCACGCTGTTGCGAGCGATCCTGGGGCTTCTGCCGCTTCGGTCCGGAACGATCGAGACGCCGTTCGACACCGTGCCTGCCGGCTTCGTTCCCCAGCACCAGAGCATCGATCTGCTGTTCCCCGTCGTCATGCGCGACATCGTCATGATGGGGCTGTATCCGCGCCTGGGCTGGTGGGGCCGCCCGTCGCCGGCCGACCGGGAGCACGTCGACCGTCTGCTGGTGCGGTTCAACCTGTCCGCGCACTCATCGAAAGCCTTCCAGGAGCTCTCGGGCGGCATGCGGCAGAAAGTGCTGATCGCCCGGGCGCTGGTGACGGGGGCCGATGTGCTCGTGATGGACGAGCCGACCGCCTCGCTCGATGCCGATTCCGAGCGTGAGGTTATCCACCTGCTGCACGAACTGGCGGCCAAAGATGGGAAAACCGTCCTGTTTGCCCAGCACGGCCTCGATCTCGTTCGCCACCTGACCGACGACGTATGCCGGGTGAACCGCGGCAAAGCGCGCATGATGCCCTGGCGTGAACTGCATCTCGATGAACCGGAGGTGCGGGCGCATGCATGAGCCTCTTGCATCAATGATTTCGACCGTCCTGGAGATCTACGGCACGGCCCTGCCGGTCGGCCTGCTGATCGCGGCCACGGGGGGCCTGTTCGGGGTGTTCGTCGTCCTCAAACGCGTGGTGTTTATCGGCGTGACGCTGTCGGAAGCCGCGGCCTGCGGCATCGCGCTCGGCCTGCTTCTGGGCTGGCCCTCGTTTCTCGGTGCCCTGCTGACGGCGATGCTGGTCGTCCTGCTGCTCGGCCTGCCGTTCGAGCGATGGCTGAATCTTCCCCGTGACACCTTTCTCGGTGTGCTGTTCGTGGCGTTCTCGGCCGGCAGCATCGTGCTGGTCGCGAAGAGCGGCTTCGGCCTCGAAAAGGTGAAGAACCTGCTGTTCGGAAGCCTGCTGTTCGCTTCGCCCCACGATCTGTGGCTCATCATGGCCGTCCTGGTGCCGTGCGCGGTCTGGCTCCTGGTGAGCCTCAGGCCGACCGTCTACGCGTTCCTCGACCCCGACGCGGCGCAGGTGCTGGGCATCAGGGTGCGTGCGATGGAGTTCGCCTTCTTCGTCGCCCTCGGCGCGGTCGTGGCGGCAGCATCGAAGATCGCCGGGGTGCTGCTGATCTTCTGCTACCTGGTCGTCGCGCCGGGAACCGCTCTCGTCCTGTATCACCGGCTCGCGGGCGTGCTCGTCCTGTCCGTCGCCGTCGCCTGCCTGGTGACATTTGGCGGAATCCTGGTCTCGTACCGGTTCGATCTCCCGCCGAACCAGACGATCGGCCTCGCTCACTGCCTCGTGTTTCTCCTGGCGGTTCTCACCCGGACCAGGCTGCCGGGAATCGGGTGGCGAAGCGGGATTCCCTTCACCGGCCTCTCGACCGCCGCCTGCCTGCTCTTCCTGCTGACCGTGCCGGTCGATGGGCAGCGCCCCGACGTGCCGGCGCCTGCGCATCCTTCCGGCCCGGCGGTCTCGGTCGAGGCTGCGACGGCCGTCGGACCCCGGGCTGGAGAGCCGAGCGACTGGCCGGCTCTCGTCGAACGCATCGACGCCGATTTCCGGGCGCGCGGACGGGGGGCGGTTCCCGATGCGATAACGTTTCTCCGCCGTGATCCGCCGCTGTTGTTCCGCGCCCAGGTCGTCGCCGGAATCGAGAAGACGATCGCGGCCTCGTCCGGCTGGCAGATCCGCCGGCCGGCATCGGATCCGGTGAACGGAGCCGCCGCCGAGATCTGCCTCACCCGCGCAGCCCGGCCGGATGGGCAAGAGCCGTGAGCGGGATGTGTTTGGGCAAGCCCTCGTGTATAGTCAATGGAACGCCTTTCCGAAAACCACCACCATGAAGGGGGATGCAGAAAAATGAATGTCGCCGTCGTCGGGGCCAGCAACAAGCCCGATCGGTACAGCTACAAGGCCGTCATGATGCTGAAGGAAAAAGGGCATGTACCGTTTCCGGTCCATCCGAGCCTGAAGGCGGTGGAGGAGTTTGACGTCTTTCCCGGCATCCGGGCGATTCCGGAGCCGATCGACACGATCACGATGTACCTCTCGGCGGCGAACCAGAAAAATATCGAACAAGATATTCTTCAAAGCCCCGCCCGTCGCGTCATCTTCAACCCCGGCGCGGAGAACCCGGCGCTGGCCGAACGGCTGCGGGCCGCCGGCAAAGAGGCGATTGACGCCTGCACGCTCGTGTTGCTCTCGACGGGCCGGTTCTGACCGGGGAAAGAGAAAAATATGCCTACGTATGAATATCTGTGCGAGTCGTGCGGCCGCACCCATGAAATTCAGCATGCGATGAAAGACGCGCCGGAAACGGCCTGCCCGTCCTGCGGCGGAGCGCTGCGGCGCCTGATTTCAGGCGGGACGGGGTTCATCCTCAAACAGGCCGCGCCTTCGGGAAACTGCGGTTCCGGCGGCGGGTGCTCGCTCGAGCGAACCGGCCAGACCTGCTGCGGCAGCAGTCAGCGGTGCGGAAAGCCTTCTTGCGGAGAAGATCTGTAGCGGTGGAGAGTGCCGTCGGGAACCGAGCCTGAGATATGGAGGGATCGAAGATGAGCGAACTGGTCGTCGCCGAGGAAATCACGAAACTGGTCGGCTGGTGGAAGAAGGAAACGATCGTCGACCGCGTCTCCCTGTCGCTTCACGAAGGGGAGATCATGGGGCTGCTCGGGCCGAACGGCGCCGGAAAGACGACGACGATGAAGATGCTGCTCGGGCTGACGTCCATCACGTCGGGATCGGCGCGCATGTTCGGCGCGTCCGTCCCGTCGGCGGCATCGCGGGTGGGCGTCGGGTTCCTGCCTGAGGCGATCCAGCATCCCGACCATCTGACGGTGCATGAATACATCAGGTTTCATGCCCGGTTGAGCGGACTGTCCGACGGTGAATCCCTGATCGGGGAGCATCTGCGCCGCGTCGGGATGTGGGAGCCCCGGGATCGCCTGCTGGTCGAATGTTCGAAAGGGATGCGGCAGCGGGCCGACATCGCGCGCCTGCTGATACGGCAGGCCCGCCTGATCTTCCTCGACGAGCCGTTCAGCGGCCTCGACCCGTGCGGCCAGGTGATGCTCAAGGAGCTGCTCGTCTCGCTCAAGGAGCAGAAGATCGCCGTGCTCGTGAACTCCCACGCGGCCGGCATTCTCGCCGACGTCTGCGACCGGGTCAGCATCATGGACCGCGGGCGGATCATTCTCAGCGACTCCCTCGAGAATCTGCTCCGGACCCCCAGGACGAAGGTCGTGGCCCGGTTCCCCGACGCGGCCGCCGCGACGGCGTTCGTGGAGGCCCGCCCGAGCCCGGCCCATCGCCTGGAGGGTGCCGATGCGGCGGAGTTCGTTCTCGACGATCCGGCGGCTCTCCGCGAGCTGATCCGGGCCATTCTGGCCGCGGACGGAACGCTGGCGGAAGTGACGCCCGTCACGCTGACGCTCGATCAACTGTTCGTCCGGGTGCTTGCCGGACGAGATTCCGCTGTCACGGGAGGGAACGCGTAACATGCTGTCGCGCATCCGACTGATCGCATGGGATACCTTTCTCGACGTCGCCCGCCACAAGATGCTGACGGTCCATCTCGTGTTCGTCTGCATCGCGCTCGGGCTGTTCAACCTGTTCGGCCACTTCGCGACGACGCCGACCCTGGAATATCGCATGATCCAGGATGTCGGCCTGTCGATCATCTCGCTGTTCGGCTTCCTGATCGCCCTGTTCATCGGCTCGACCACCCTGCGCGACGAGATCCAGCGAAAGACCGTCTACGCGGTCCTGACCCTGCCGATGGGCCGGTGGGAACTCTATACCGGCAAATTTCTGGGAACCCTGCTCGCCGCGATCGTCAACGTCCTGGTCATGCTGGGCATTCTGACCGGCCTGCTGTTCCTGAAATACGGCGTGCTCTGGACAGGCTTCCACTGGGTCGCCCTGTTCATGCTGTTCGAGTTCGCGATCATGACGGCGATGGTGCTGCTCTTCTCGCTGGCCGACTCCCTCATCGTCTGCTTCTCGCTCTCGATCTTCTGCGTCCTGCTCGGGAATATGGCCCAGCATGTGCAGCATCTCGCGATCGAAGCCGGAATCCCCCTCCTGGGCTGGCTGGTGGACGTCATCTACTGGATCGTTCCGAATTTCGGGTATTTCAATATAAAGCATAAAATATTGAAAGACTTCGCCATCTCTCCCTCGTTCGCACTCTGGGCGGCCGGGTATGCGGCGTGTTACCTGTTTTTCCTCCTGGTGGCGGGGTCCTGGGCGTTCAGAAAAAAAGATCTGTGAGGGAGAAGGCATGAACAAGCATCTTGCCCTGTTCATCATCGCCCTCCTCGCCGTGGCTTTTTCGCGACACTGCTTCATCGAACAATACCGGCGGGAGGCGAAAACCGCGTCCACCCTGGAGACGATGGAAGAAGTCCGGAATCGGGCCGGCGCATACTTCACCATCGAGCCGAACGGCGCCTCGGAAGGGCATCATCTCAAGGTTCACGATGAGGAGCCCGATCTCCACTTTGCCGCAGAAACCGGCCATGAACGGTGCGGCGAACATGCCTCCGGGACGGCTCACGGGGGTGATGAACAGCACGAACACCATGCCGGCCACGAACATCACCACGATCACGGTCACCATGACCATGCCGGTCACGTGCATGGCACCGGGGATCCGACTGTCTCGCCCGGCTTCGTGATCCTCCTTCGGCAACTCGGGTTTGCCGAACTCGCGGCGAACCTGCTCTGGATCCAGATGGATGCGGATTCGCACGCCGGCCTCTGGCACCGGGTCACGTATGCACTCGAACTGATCCCGGTTCTCGACCCGACGTTCATCGACGCCTTCCTGCTGAGAGCCTACCTGCTCGACGAGTTCGAAAATCGCCATGCCGAAGCCGTCGAACTCATCGAAGAGGCGCTGAAGCACAACCCGCATCGGATGGAACTCTGGCAGCAGATCGGCATCTACTGCCTGAACCATGGCGGGAGACACGGCCCGACCCGGGACCTGCCGAAAGCCCTGAACGCGTTTTACCAGGCAAGCAACTTCGTCGACGCGCCGCATTACATGATCCGCATGGCTGCCGCCACGCTCGCGGCGATGGAACGCCGCGACGAGGCCGTCCAGCTGCTCCGGCAGGTCATGTCCATTCCGGGAAGACCCGACGACCAGCTGCAGATCGACCGCCTCATGATCAACCGCATTCTCTCGGGGGAAAAATTTTAATATTGAGTTATATATATTGACCCCGTTCGTCGCCGCTGCGCCACGATGGGCGGGTTTGAAACCCGCCCATCGAGCCCCGGGACCCATGTGATTGCGCTGGTGTGGCTGGGGATGGGCATTTCATGATATATAGTGAAGACAGGTTCAACGCCAGGGAGGTATGTAATGAAGCTCCGCCACTCCATGGTTCTCGTACTTATCTTCTCTTTCGTCCTCGGAACGGCTGCGTTCGCCATGACGGCCGGCGAAAAGGCCGCTGTCGAAACGGTTCGCAAGGAAGTGGCAAGGATTCTCGGCTCGAAATCCGCTTTCGCTCGGCCTCTTGGAAGCCATTCCGATTACCAGACCGACCTCCAGGCCATTCTCCGGAAGTATCCCGTGCTGAACGAGCCCCGGCAGGTTCTGCTCGACGGGCGGCCGGAGAAGATTCTCGTGCCCCTCATGCTGAGTGAGCGGGAGGTCGGCGGCTTTTTCCAGGTCAGCCCGGACGGTTCCACGATCCTCTCCTGGCTTGCCTGGGATAAAGACCTGAAGCCCATTTTCCGCGTTCCGCGCGACGAGTGGGGGAAAGCACCCGACGCCAACGCGCTGCCCCAGCTCGCCGAGCTCATCCCCGTCAAGCCCGACCACTCCGCGGGGGTGCCCGTCGAGATTTCCGATCTCGAAGATGTCTTTCTCATCGACCACCTCGAGTGCATTCCTCCGAAAACCCAGGAGGAACGCGAGGTCTACACGGAGCAGGAAGGCCTCGCCGGCACCCTCGGCCGCCGCACCGGCTCCTCGAAGTGCATCTCCTACGCAGTCAGCATGGCAAGCGACTGGTGGAAATCCGTTCTCGGCCTGCCGATCGGAAAATACGTCTCGTTCGTGAACGGCACGCTCGAGTACGGCATGAATCCCCGGCTCATCGAATCGCTCTACTACTCGGTTCCCAAGTCGCCGTATTCCTGGGTGCTGTTCACCGGCAAAGACCGGGTGACGGGCGAAAAGATCGCCTATTCCCCGAAGCATTTCGCCTACATCGTTTCCTCGATCCCGCTGCCGAAGGACATCCCGGACCCGATCCGCAAGGGTGTCCGGTATCAGCTTCCCCCAGAGGGATTCGGGATGGACAAGCCGTTTTTCCCGGTGTTCGATCATCACCGCGGGAACGCGAAAACGATCCGGCAAGGCCTGGAACGATACGGCATCCTGTTTTCCCAGCACACGATGAGGTTCCTGCACGACAAACTGTCGTCGCCGCTCGGCGTCCACGGGGTCAATATCGTTGGAACGGGCCGCCTGAAGGGAAAGGACGTCGTCCTCTATTACGAGACGTTCGGAAAGAATCATCGTGACTATCGGGAGGACAGTTTTTATGGCCCCCGCCTGCGGGCGTTCCCGGTCCAGTTTTTCTACCAGGGCCTCGCCTTCCCGCATCATCTGCGGGTTGCGATGGAGCCTCGCGGGGATACGCTTTCCGTACGATTCACCGACTGCCTCGGGCGGCCTGTCGTGCCCGATCGCGTTTCGGCCGAATGCGACGGAATGGCCGTTGCCGTCAAGCCTGCTGAGGAGCTGCGATTTCCGGCATTCAACGGGAAGGGCGTGTTGAAGCTCCGGTTCGAGAAAAAATACTTCTATGCCCCGGAAGAGGATGGTGCCTATGAACGCACCTGGTTCTTCGGGAAAAACGGATGCATCGAGCTGAAGGAGTATGAAAAGCTCGTTACGGCATTACATGCCCACAAGCAGAATCTCATCGAAAAGATCCGGTACAAGCCCGAAAACTTCTACGACTCCCTGGTGGGCCGCGAAGAAACCCTGCGGAAAAAACTTCTTCCGATCCTTCGACGGCTTCCCGCCGATCCCGATCTCGCCCGGGCCGTCGCCGACGAGTTCCGGCGGAACAAGGTGCTCGAGAAGTCCCCGCTCGGCCGGGAGTGCAAGGACCTGCTGACGTTCTCGGAAGCGCAGACCGTCCGCTGACGTCCTTCAACCCCTTTTTCCGCGAATCCCCGGGAGACAGCAGCTGCTTCTCGGTGTGGTTCGCCTGGGCTGCGCCGGAAAACTGATATGCAGAATATGCATGCCATGATGTGAGAACAGCGGCGGCCATCGCGGCGTGGAACGCCCGCATGTGCCGAACCCTGCTCGGTAACGGGGTGCCACGGCCGGACACGTGCCGCCGGTGCTGTCGAGCACGCATTGATGTGCACACGAAAAAGATGTAACAAAATCGAGGTGTACATCGTATTCTTGTATGGGATTCAAGAGATTACAATGAACCCGACAACGCGATGCAACGTCATCATGAAGAGACAGCTACAGGACGCGTTCCCTTGGAGTGGCAGCTTGACTATTATGTACGTATGACCTTAAATTGAGATGGATGGTATGCGATTTCGAATCGGAAATCGGACGATCTCATGCCTGTTCAAGAGTATATATTTTTCGTGAAGGAGGAGAATTCCATGAGAAACATGTTGATGCTGGTTGTCCTCGTAGGTGGTCTCCTTGTCCAATCCGGCACGTGCTGTGCGGCTGAGACCGCTGCCGAAACGCAGCCCGCGGCGGGAACGGCGGCCCCGGCGGCCCCGGCGATCCAGAATCCCGAGATGAATCTCCAGTTCAACAACTCGCTGCCCGCCAACTTCCGGGGGGGCAATCCCGACAATACCGAAGTGCATGTCCTCGAGGACCAGCCCTACAAACGCCAGGAGCACACCCTCCTGTACGAGGAAACACCCCAGGGCATGGGGGCCCCGGCAGGCGCGACGTTCGACGGGCCTCCGACCGTCAACTGGACGACGGACCAGGTCGGTGCTGACGGCACCGTTCAGACGATTGCCAACGACAACAACAACAAGGCGACGAGCGAAAGCGAGTTCCCCGAGCCCGGCCAGTACCGGGTCGGCAACAGCGGCGCCCGCCAGGTCAGCGGCGGCGGCGGCGGCGCTTCGAGCACGACCGGAAACGAGGGCCAGGCGGCATCGTCGAATACCGGCAATGAGGGAACTGCTGGAACGACAGGCAGCGGTGCCGATGCCGCGAATGGCCAGCGGGTCACTTCCACCCAGACGACTGGCGTGGTCTGCCATGACGTCACCAGCCCGAACGTGTGGGCCGTCTTCCAGGAAGCCGCCGGAAACACCCAGGCGGCACTCGACGAGACGGACCTCCAGCTGAAACTGAGCGAGCAGCTGCTCGCCGGCAAGGGGCAGTTCGACCCCGCGGCGCCCGTTTCCGACGCGCTGAAGGGCACCAGCATGCTCGCGATTTCCGAGTTCCCCGTCGACAAGAAACCCGCCGACAAGACGGCAGCCGTTGCCGTGAAGGGACCTCTGTTCAGTGAAGTCGGAAAAGACGAGACGAAAGTTGCCGCCACCGTCGGCATGAAGGTGCTCGATGCGGAAACGCAGACGCGCCTGACCGAGGTTGGTGCCACGAATTCGCTCAAGGGAGTCTTCGTCCGCCGGAATGTGCCGTTCATCGTCGCCGCCATGGCGACGGACAACGGCGACAAGTGCACGACCGCGGCCGGAGCTGTTTGCCGGATCGAAACGTCGGACGGCATCGAAATCGACAAAGACGGAAATTCGTACATGTTCCGCGTTCCGAACTATCCCCGGACCGAGTATAAGGATCAGCCCGAATACCAGTTCGTGATGGAAGGCGCTGACAAGGACGGCAACAAGACCGTCGTCCGCCTGCCGCTGTATGTCGTGAACACCCAGATGGCCGTTGAAGGCGGCCGCAACGAATAACAGACGAACGAAAAGGGGAACATGTCGAAGATGCGTCCTGTTTCACTGATACTGGCTGTTGGTTTTGTGTTCTCGATCGCGGCCGCCGCTCCTGCCCAGGAGCCGGCGGCCGGGGCTCAGCCCCCTGCCATCGATACGTCCAAGACGCCCTGGCTGGAAGGGGTCACCATCCCCACGCAGCCGCCGCACGTCAGCCCCCTGGTGCCGGTCGACATCGCCGGGGAGGGCGGAAACCCCGTTCCAGCGACGATCAGCGAGGATATTCCGATCCTGCTGACGGCACATTCCGAGATTTTCGGGGAAAAGCCGCCCACCTCCTGGAACGGCACCGATCTCCCGGATGCAGAATGGACGGGGCGTGCGTCCGTGCGCTGGTTTTTCGATGATGTCGCCAAGAATCGCAGCACCCTCGCTTCCGTCACCGACGAACTTCCCGAAAACCAGGTGAAAGTGATCCCGCTCGATCCTACGAAGTCGGGAGCCGTCACGATCACGATCGCGAGGCCGATGAAGTACCGCATTGCCGCCGACCGGTTCAGGACGACGTTCGTGAACGCGAGCCGGAGCCTGACCACCATCGTGACCGATATCACCCCGCCGGTGTGCGGTCTCGAGATCACCGCCGGCGGCGAGTCGGGAACGGTATATCCGATCGAGAAGCCGGTGCATGCATACCCGCTTCCGAAGCATGCCGATGTGATCTGCCGCGGCAAACTGTTCGGAATTGCCGGCGATGACGAGAGCGTGACCGTCGAGGGCGTCGAGCTGGGAGCGCAGATGGTCGTCCCGGCGGAGCGCGCGGCCCTGCACCTCGCGAAGGACGCCGTCGTCACCGTCAAGACCCTGCTCCAGGACAACCTGCAGGTCGACGAGAAGACCGTGCGCTTCGGCCTCTGCGAAGGAACCGGGGAGAAGCCGGCCCTCGTCGGCCAGGAGAACCCGTCCGAGCTGAAGCTGGCCGAGGTGAAACTGCCGGAAAAGCCCTTCCTGTTCATCGAGGCCGCGGATCTTGCCGGGAACCGGCAGGTGCTTTATATTCCAATACAAATAAAATAATGGAGGTCCAGGCGGGCGGCGGCCGGGTGACTCCCTGCCGCCGTTCCCGCTCGATCATGGCGACGGAACCGCACGGACGACCGACCATTCATGCCGATGTCCCAAGGGGTGCCGGCCTGTTTCATGGAAGCGGGCCGGCCGGCCTTTTCCGGCCACCCCGGCGCCGGCAGGGGGTCACGTTCATCGAGATCATGATCGCGGTGCTGATCCTTGCGTCACTCCTGCTTCCGGTCTATCAGTTCATGAACTCGGCCGTTCGCGAGACAGAACGGTTTTACGCCGAGGCCGTCGCGATCTCGCAGGCGAAGTTCATCATGGATACGCTGATGTTCCAGATTCCCTGGCGGGCGATCCGGGCGGGCAATCCGGCCAGGTTCGAGGATCCGAAAGCCGTGCCGGCCGTCCAGACGATCCTGGCCGCCCTGATGCCGCGCCTGTTCGGCTCCGAGTTCGAGATGGACCCTCCAACAGCCGGAATCTACAAGGGCGATGGGCTCCTCACGGATAAAAAAGGTTTTCTGTACCGCATTCGCCTCAAATGCGTCGACCTCGACGACGTGGAGTTCGCGATCGACATCCCCGGAAAAGGGATCAGCAGCTTCACGCCGAACATGCTGACACCAAAGGATGCCGACGAAAAGTATTCCGTGATGAAGAAGCTGATCCTCGAAATCCGGTGGTCTCTCCATAAGGGAACCGACCCTCTCACGGATACCCAGGCGAAAGCCCTGCATCTCGTCGCGATCAAATCGCACCTGGACGGATGACGATGGAGAAGCGGCACGACATGAAGAACAGACGAGGGATGGCGGTGGCGGTGGTGCTTTTTTTCGCCATTTCCATCGCATTATTCATGTATATGCTGGTCGGCTCGAACACCACCCTTTCCCTGCAGAACAAAAAGACCCTCGGCCAGCTTCAGGCGTATTACCTTGCCCAATCCGCCCTCCAGCATGCCATGCTGAAGCTGCGTTTTCTGCCGAAGGAAACCTACGAAGCCTTCGCGGCCGGGGCGACGGCTCCCTATCCCGATGTGGAAAGCGATCTCCACCCACAGATTCACCTGGCGAAGCCCGCCGAGGAAAACTGGTCGCTCTACACCTCCGCCGCAGATGATCCGGCATGCCCCATCGAAGGAAAATATCAGCTCAAATCGATCCGCCTCGACAGCTCGCTCGATGGGATGAGCATGGTGCAGGACGCGTATGAACTCCAGGTGGAGGCAAAGGTGAAAGGGACGGGCGGCCTGACGCATACCGATTTCGTGAAGGAGCAGATCATCATATCCCGATTCACCGGGGGGATCGGGCCATGAACCGGCAGATGGGAAAAAAATCGCCGACGCGCGGCATGACGCTGATGGAGGTCATGGTCGCCGTCGCCCTCGTTTCGCTCGTGTTCGGGGTCGCATACCGGATCATGGACCAGGCCCGGCGGGAGACACGCAAGGGATTCTGGCTCCAGAAGGCAATCACCGAACTTCGCAACGGGACCCGCGCGATCTCGATGCGCCTGAAAAAGACGAGTTATCCGACGTCGGTCGTCCGGACCGGGGGCCAGCAGACCGTCATCTCATTCAAGGAAAAGAGGACCTACGACCATTCGGGCCGCCTGCGGAACCTGGTCGTCAACAGTTCGAACGCCATGAACCTCGTGACGAAAACCGGCGTCGTGCGGTCGTCGGCTTCCGAGATCGTTCTGATGCGGTTCCCCGTGTGCGTCCCCGAGATGGATATCGATTCATATACCCCTGGCATCATCACATGGGTCGAGGTCGTCATGGAGCCGCAACCCGACTTTTCCATCAACGGCCTTTCGCGTATTTTCCTCCGCGAACGTGACGACGCCTACGACACCAGAGCGCTCCCCGACCGGGCGTATGGCCTGTCGACCGCGTTCGATCCCGCCCTCGCCGTCGCGAGCAGAAAAACCCTCATCGGCGACGTCGAGCAGGTGATGATCGACAAGTGGCCCATCGACGAACTTTCCGGCGTCCATGTGACGAACGCGGGCACGGTTGGCACGACGACGAAAAAGAAGTATCTCGTCTCGTTGCGGATTGACTGCTTGAATCCCATCGACAAAGCGATGATGATTGGCGACCAGAGCGCCGTCACGGTCAACACCGACGTGAGCGTCTTTCCCTGAGAGCCGGAACCGGTTCCTGTATCGCGGTTTTCCGACGACGCTGGCAACGACTTCGAGCGAGGTCGGGGCTTCAACCGTGGGTCATGCTCAGTCTGTAGAATCGCGAGAAGCTCCCGCGATTCTACAGGCTCGGGATCATCGGGTGGTCATCGTCCTTCGGACCTCCATGCGACCGCCGGTTGGCGGGCTTCAGCCCGCTGGCAGCAGGCAGTCCTGGATCTGGTGGGCGAGGGCATGTTTCTGCATGGCTCCGACCTGCGTCTTGACGAGTTTGCCATCTCGGAAGAACGCCAGCGTCGGGATCGACATTACACCGAAGCGAACGGCCAGCTGCTGGTTTTCATCCACATTGACTTTGGCCACTTTCACTTTTCCCTCGAAATCTTTCGCGATTTCTTCGATGGTCGGTCCGAACGCCCGGCAGGGGCCGCACCAGGGGGCCCAGAAATCGACGACGACGGGGATGGTTCCCGACGTCACTTCCCGGTCAAAATTCGCCTGGGTCAATTCGAGTGTCATACGATGTCTCCTTTGTGGTTATGAAATACGCTTCCGTATACGATCAGGTGCCGCGTTGTCGAGTTGTCTCGCAGAGCGGCGATGGAAGCATGATAGCAACGGGCGTGCCACCTGCTGAAACCTCTGTGTGATGCGACATGTGAGCGACCGAAATGCTCCAGGATCTGATGAGCGTGCAGAAAATGCATGGATACCATGTGAAAATTGCGTGGCCTTGGATGCCGCCCGCGAGCGGAACTCGACGGGCTCTCGCAGTCACTGCCAATGAGCCCTGGAAAGCGAAAACCTTCCCTTGGCCCTGAGCTTGTCGAACCCTGTCCTGAGCCTGTCGCGGGGGGGTGAGAGCTATTCGTGTTTCGACAGGCTCAGCACGGACGGAACGCGAAACAGGTTTACCTGTGCGGGAGGCAACACGTGTGCTGCATCGTCGTGATCGTGCCGTTCGCAAAACATCGGAGAAAAGCCTGGGATGGGCATGTCGAGAACCTTTGGCTGCCATGGCATGATTTGTGCTGTGGGGAAAAACATGGTTATATGGGTTCGTCTTCGAATACCTACGGGAATCCAGGAGGTGCTGATGTCTCGTCCCGATCGCCTGCTCGCCGCCATGTTCTGTCTGACCTTCGTATCGCTGCCCGGCTTTGCCGTCGAACCCCTTTCGATCGGCGAAGCCGTGAGAAAAGCCCTGGACCACAGCCCGGCTCTCGGCGCCGCACGGGAGGGAGAGACCGTGGCGCGCGAAAAGATCGGCGAAGCCCGGTCGATGCGCGGCCTGAAAGTGACGGCCGGCGTTTCCGACACGCGCCTCGACAGCCCGATGATGGCTTTCGGAGCCCGGCTCGACCAGGGCCGCATCTCGATGGCCGACTTCCAGCCCGACCGGCTGAACGATCCCGATGCGGTGAACAACCTCAAGATCGGTGCGCAGGTCGTCCTGCCGCTCCATCTCGGCGGCATGGATCGTCACGCGGAACGTGCCGCGCGGTTCGGCCTCGATGCGGCCGCGCAGGACACCGCGCACGCTTCAGAGGAAACGATCTTCCGCACGATCGACACGTATCTCGGGGTCGTGCTTGCCCGCGAGAGCCTCTCGGTGGCCGATAAGGCCTGCGAGATGTCGGCCGAAAGCTTGAAGAACGCGCAGGCCGCCGTCGAGGCCCAGCGCGCCGTCGAATCGGACCTTCTCCAGGCGAAGGTCCACCACTCGCAGAACCAGGAAACCAGCCTCCGGATGCAGAACCAGTACCGGCTTGCCCTCGAGGGGCTCGCCACGGTGATGGGCGTCGCCTCAGCCTCGGATTACGAGTTAACCATGCCGTTGCTTCAGGAGGAATGCACCCCCTGCGGGGAAGAGCCCGCGCGGCTTCTGGATACCGCCCTTCGTCAGCGCCCCGATTATCTTGCCCTGCTGAAGCGCGCGGATGCCGTTTCGCAGAGCGAACGCATGCACCGCGGCGCGGTCCGGCCCCATGTCGTGCTTGGGGCGGCTGCCGATCACAACCGCGACGGCTTCGGCGGCGATGGCCATGGCAACAGCATGGTGTTCGCGCGCGTCGACTGGAACATCGCCGACGGCGGAGAAGCGAGCCACAAGGCCGCGGGGGCGAAGGCCCAGTCACGCCAGCTCCGACTGGCGGCGCAGGCCCTGAGGGACGGGATCCATCTCCAGGTCCGCGAGGCCCTGACGGGCATCAACAACGCGCTCGAGCGGATCAAGGTCAGCCGGGAAGCCGTCGAGAACAGCACCGAGTCCCTCCGCATCCTGCGCGACCGGTATACGGCTGGTCTGGCCATCATGAGCGACCTGCTCGGGGCCGAGGCCAGCCTCCTGTCGCACCGCATGAATCATCTGAGAGCCCTGTATGACTACTCGATCAGCCGCGCGCGCCTGAAGATGGCCCTCGGCGATCTCACGCTCGAGCGGTGCGCCCTGCTCCAGGACGAGGCAATCACCACGGAATACGTAAACCGCAGATGACGCTGATGAGGACGCGGATTGGCGCGGATGGCAGGAAAACAATATCGAATAGTTTAAATATTTATAAATACATGAACAGATGGTTCGATGCCATGAAACGGGAGAAATTTGTATGAATATGACTATAAAATTTTGTGTCGTCGGCCTTGTCGGGATGGGGTTTCTGTTTCCTGTCGCGACGCTGTCGGCGCAGGATGCCTGGCAGACGGCCGCGAACGTCGAGCAGAGCCTGGTCTACGAGGCGATCGGGAATATCCAGCCAAAGGTCGTGACGACGCTTTCCAGTAAGGTCATGGGGAACGTGCTCGAGGTGCTCAAGCGCGAGGGAGACACGGTGAAGGCCGGCGAGACCGTCGTGAAAATCGACGCGCGCGACGTCGCTTCCGACCTGGCCGGGGCTCGGGCGGGGCTTTCCGAAGCGGCCGCGATGAAAACCGAGATCGACCGGGGCCTCCAGGCCGCCCAGGCGCAGAAACAGCAGGCCGACGCCGGGCTGAAGCTGGCCGAATCGTCATTCCAGCGCATCACGGAGCTGTTCGAGAAAAAGTCGGTCAGCAAGCAGGAATACGACCAGGCCGAGGCGGCGTTCACGTCGGCGCAGGCCCAGGTGCGCGGCGCCCAGGCCCAGATCGACTCGCTCGAGGCGAAGAAGTCGACCGTCAACGCCCGCATCTCCCAGGCCCAGGCCGGCATCAGCAAGGTCGAGACGATCAAGGACCTCGCCGAAGTCACGGCGCCGTTCGGCGGCCGCGTCACGGCCCGCCGCATCGAGCCCGGCATGCTTGCCGCCCCCGGCGTGCCCCTGCTGACGATCGAGGATTCATCGCAGCTGCGGTTCGAGGCGATGGTGCCCGAGCGGTTCATCGCGTCGATCACCGAAGGCATGCAGGTCGATGTCACCATCGACGCTCTCGCGGGCCGCACCTTCTCGGGCGTCGTCGCCGAGATCCTGCCCTCCGCCGACGCCCTGTCGCACACCTTCATCGTGAAGATCGCCCTCGCGGCCCAGCCCGGGTTCAAGAGCGGCATGTATGCCCGCGGGGCGTTCGTCATTGGCTCCGAGACCGTGCTTCTCGTTCCGCCGACCGCGATCGAGATCCGCGGCCAGCTCGAGGGCGTCTGGGTCGAAACCAGCGGAAAGCCTGTCTACAGGCTCGTCAGAACCGGCCGGACGATGCGGGGCGGGATTGAGATTCTCTCCGGTCTCAAGCCGGGCGACCGGTTCCTGCCCACTCCGCCCGCAGGAGGAAACTGACGCATGACGGAACTCGGCATATCCGGCCGCTTCGCCGGGAAATTCATCAACTCGAAGCTCACCCCGTTATTCATCATCCTGACGATCCTGCTCGGCACCTTCGCCGTCGTCGTAACGCCTCGTGAGGAAGAGCCGCAGATCGTCGTGCCGATGATCGACATCTTCGTCGGCCTGCCAGGGGCAACGCCCCAGGAGGTCGAGGAGCGTCTGATCCGACCGCTCGAGAAGCTGGTCTGGGAAATCCCCGGCGTCGAGTATCTCTACGGCACCTCGAGCCCGGAGCAGGGGATGCTGATCGTCCGGTTCAAGGTCGGCCAGGACCTCGAGCGCGCGCTGACGCGGATCGGCGAGAAACTCGAACATCACAAGGAAAAGGCTCCGCCCGGCACGGTCGGGCCGTTCGTGAAGAACCGCTCGATCGACGACGTGCCGATCATGGCGCTGACCTTCTGGAGCCACCAGTACGATCATTACCAGCTGCGCCGTGTCGCCGCCCAGGCGGCCGACGAGATCAAGTCGATCGACGACGTCTCCGAACTGACCGTTATCGGTGGCCGGCCGCGCGCGGTGCGCGTCGAGTTCGATCCGGCGAAGCTCGCCGGCTTCAACCTGTCGCTGTTCGAACTGATGCAGCAGCTCTCGGCCGGGAATCAGCTGTTCGGCTCGGGCCGCACGACCCGCGGCGACCGCGACCTGCTGATCGAGACCGGCTCGTTCTTCAAAACGCCGGAAGAGGTGCGGCGTCTCGTCGTCGGCGTGCGCGGCGGCCGGCCGATCCATCTCGCCGACGTGGCGACGGTCTCGGACGGCCCCGGCGAGAACGACGACTACGTGTTCATCGACTTCGGCCCCGGAGCCGCCGGAAAGGGGAGGAACGTTTCCGCCGCCGATCTCGAGGCCACAGCCGCGCCCGCCGTGACGGTCTCGGTCGCGAAACGCCAGGGGACGAACGCGATCACGATCACGCACGAGATCGAGCGCCGCATCGACGCGATGCGCGGACGCATCATTCCTGAAGGCGTTCACGTGCAGGTCACCCGCAACTACGGCGAGACGTCGAGCGAGAAGTCGAATGAACTGCTGTATCACATGGCGCTCGCCACGATCTCGGTCGCGTTCCTGATCATGCTCTCCCTCGGGTTGCGCGAGTCGGGCGTCGTCGCGACGGCGATCCCGGTCACCCTCGCCCTGACGCTGCTGGCGTTCTATGTCGGTGGCTATACATTGAACCGCATTACCCTGTTCGCCCTGATCTTCTCGATCGGCATCCTGGTCGACGACGCGATCGTCGTCGTCGAGAACATGGTGCGCCACTTCGCGATGAAGTCGAATGCCGGCCGTGATCCGGCGCAGGTGGCGGTCGAGTCGGTCGACGAGGTCGGCAACCCGACGATTCTCGCAACCGCGACCGTCATCGCCGCGATCCTGCCGATGGCGTTCGTGCGCGGGTTGATGGGACCATACATGCGGCCGATCCCGGTCGGTGCCTCGGCCGCGATGGTGTTCTCACTGATCGTGGCATTCATGGTGACCCCCTGGGCCGCTCTCCGCTTCCTCAAGTTCGAGAAGCCCGGCGAGGGCGGCGATGCGCACGGACACCACGAAGACGACTTCACGACCCGGCTGTACCGCAAGATGATGCACCCGCTCATCGACAATCCCCGTGTCCGGAACTGGTTCCTCGCCGGCCTCGTCGTGATGCTGCTCGCCGCGATGGCGATGGTGCCTCTGCGCCTCGTGAAGGTGAAAATGCTGCCGTTCGACAACAAGAGCGAGTTCCAGGTCATCATCGACATGCCCGAGGGAACCGCCCTCGAACGCACCGCCGAGGCGACGCAGGCCCTGACGGCGTATCTGCGCACCGTTCCCGAGGTCGTCGATATCGAGAGCTATATCGGTTTGTCCGGCCCCTACAACTTCAACGGCCTCGTCCGTCACTACTTCATGCGGCGCGGCTCGAACGTGGCCGATCTCCAGGTGAACCTCGTCGGCAAGGAACACCGCTCCGCCCAGAGCCACCAGATCGCGGTGCGGGTCCGGCCCGAACTGCAGAAGATCGCCGAAAGATACGGCGCGAACGTGAAGGTCGCCGAAGTGCCGCCCGGCCCGCCGGTGCTCCAGACGCTGGTTGCCGAAGTGTATGGCCCGGACATCGACAAGGCCGCCGTCCTGGCGCGACAGGTCGAGGAGCTGTTCCGCAAAGCGCCGGGCGTGGTCGATATCGACACGTATATCGAGGACGACCAGCACAAGGTGCGGTTCGAGGTCGACCGCGAGAAAGCCGCCATGCTGGGCATCTCGGCCGAGCAGATCGCGAAGATGGTGCGCGTGGCCGTCGAC
This sequence comes from uncultured bacterium, assembly GCA_964389325.1. Taxonomy (GTDB): domain Bacteria; phylum Muiribacteriota; class Ozemobacteria; order Ozemobacterales; family Ozemobacteraceae; genus MWAR01. The sequence continues at coordinate 69,735 of CAYMEN010000003.1, forward strand.
GGCGCCTCCGTCAGCCTGATGCGGCTTCCCCGCGAAAAGGAGGACGTCCCGATCCTGGTTCGATTGCCGAAGAGCATGCGCACCGGCGCCGACTCGATTCTCGCGCTCCAGGTGACCTCGCCGGCGACCGGCCGTCAGGTGCCGTTGCGCGAACTCGTGACGCCCGTTTCCGGCATCGAACAGAAAAGCCGGTATCACAAGAACCTGAAATCCGCCGTCTACGTCGTCGCCGACGTGGCGGGCAGCGAGGAGAGCCCGGTCTACCCCATCCTCGGCCTCATCGCCGAAGTCGAGAAGCTCACCGCACCCGATGGCGGCAAGGTCTCTCAGTGGCACACACGCGTGCCGACCGACACCTCGACCTACTCGGTCAAATGGGACGGCGAGTGGCACATCACCTACGAGGTGTTCCACGACCTCGGCCTCGCGTTCGCGGTCGTGATGCTGCTGATCTACATCCTGGTGACGGCCTGGTTCCAGAACTTCGTCACGCCGCTCACGATCATGGTGCCGATCCCGCTCACCCTCGTCGGCATCCTGCCGGCACACTGGGCGCTGGGCGCGTTCTTCACGGCCACCTCGATGATCGGCTTCATCGCGGGCGCCGGGATCATCGTGCGCAACTCGATCATCCTGGTCGACTTCATCCAACTCAAGCGCGCCGAGGGGCTCCCGCTCTCGGAAGCGGTGGTCGAGGCCGGCGCGGTGCGGTTCCGGCCGATGCTGCTCACCGCGGCCGCCGTCGTCGTCGGGGCCGCCGTCATCCTGTTCGATCCGATCTTCCAGGGCCTCGCCATCAGCCTGATGGCCGGCGAGGTTGCAAGCACCCTCCTGGCGCGCATCGCCGTGCCCGTGCTGTATTACATGGAGGCGGCGCACGAGGAGAAACAGGCGGCAGGCTGATTCCTCCGGGGAAACAACACGGGCGCGGGGCCGGATATTCAGGCCTCGCGCCGCTTTTTCGCCGGCGATATCTATGTTCCGGAAAGGAAACGACATCCGCAGATGGCGCAGATGACGCAGATATAATATGAATATTTATATATAAGCACCCGGATTCAATACGGTCTTGAAAAACGCCTTCGCCGCGAGCCTGGAAGCACGCAGCGAAGGCGTTTTGCACCGGCTAGTTGGCTCCGGGTTGGTGGTCCAGGAGGGTGGACAGCGGGTCGTCGGAAACGGCGGCCGGCGAGGCGGTTGCCGATGCCGGCTGGAGCGTCGGGGACGCCACGGTGGGCGCGGAAGCGGGCTGCGGGAATGCCGGTTGTTCGATGACCTCCGTCTGCGTCGCCGTTTCGGAGGCGACGGCGGCCGTGGCGGGATCGATCGTGCGTGGTGAGGGGAATCCCCAGGCCCGGATATCGGATTCGGCGAGCGTTTCGAGAGAGACCAGTTCACCGCAGACTGCGCGGGTTCCGGGAGTGAGAATGACCGGCGGTTCCGAGGCGATGGCCAGGGTGAGGTTCCCTGCAAACAGATCGATACAGGTGGTGTTCGAAGCTATTCTGACGCCAAACGCCGCATTGTTGGCCTTAACCGAAGCGATTCCGGCGTTCAGGGTGCGGGCCCTGGCAGGCTGACCGGATTTGAAGTCGCACCTGGCCGCCCCGGCCTCGAGCCGGATTTGCTCGTTGTCGATCGTGAGCCTGGAGTCGGGGAGAAGGTCGATCCGGCCGCTCGATGCGACCGAGAGGGCGAAGCGGCCGTCGATTCCGGTGGTGAAGCAGGTCGGCTCGGTGAAGAGGCCGTTCGTCAGGTTCGTCGAAGCGCTCCAGCGGCCATCCGCCAGGATCAGGCCGACAGGGTCCTCGAGTTTCCCGGCCAGCGTCGCCCGGCCCTGGACCGATGTCCGTGTGACTCCCGGCCCGTCGGAAACGGGGCGGGAAACCGAGAAAAACAGCAGCCCGGCGAGGGCGGCCGTGGCGAGAACCGACAGCCATCCGATGAACCGCCGACTGCCGCCGGCCTGTTCGGCCGTGTCGGGCTCCGCCTGGACGGGAACCGGAAGAGCCCGGACGGCGGCCATGATGCGCGGCGTGAGGTCGGGGCCTTCGCGGAGGCGCAGCCGCTTCAGATCGGCCTGGCCCCGGCGGGCTTCCTCGATCATCGCCCGACACGCGCCGCATTCGCCGAGATGGCGCTCGAAGGCGGCCAGCTCGCTGCCCTGCAGGGCACCGTCCAGATACTCGCAGCACGTTATTTCATCGAAATGGTTCATATCGTTCATCCTGTCGTTCTTAACTTCCCCTGAAACGACCGACGGTTACATGAATCGAACACTTATTTGCTCTCGCTCCCGAAAGCGGCGGGCAAATCCGCGGGGGCTTCCTTCTGCAGCGTCTGCCCGAGTATGCGCCGGGCACGGAACAGCCGTATTTTCACGAGATGCTGGGGAATTTCGAGAATCTCGGATATCTGCTGGTACGACCGTTCGAAAAAGTAGAACAGCCAGACGACGAGCTTGAAATCCTCGGGAAGCCGGGCCATCGCCGCCCCCACCGCCTCCTGACGCTCGCGCCGGAGCTGCTCGTCGAGCGGATCGCAGAAGATGGGAATCTCTGCGTCGGGAAGCGGGACGGGGGTCTTTTTCCGGAGAGCCTTGTAACAGTGGTTGGTGGCGATTTTCAGGATCCAGTTCGTGAAGGAGCGCGACTGGTCGAATCGTCCGAGGCTCTGATACGTCGCGATGAACACTTCCTGGACGACATCCTCGGCCGCCGCGGGCCGTCGCACGTGATACAGCGCCATCATGTAAATCTTGCTCTGGTATCGCTTCACGAGCTCGCCGAACGCTTCCACCCGGCCAGCGAGCACCTGTCTGACGATCTCGGCATCCTCGGGCGGATGAGCTCCGGGGTGGTCCGTCATGGTTCCCATCCGGGGATGAGACTGTTGCTGGCGTGGTTCGAGCAGTAGATGAACCGGTTCACCTCGAAGACTTCCGTTCCCTTGGGCGGCGTACCGATCTTGAGGTGAACGCGGAAGCCCATGCGGTTGTCCGGCAGGTCGACCCGGGTGAACTTCGTGTCGAGCACCATCAGCTCGCGACAGTAGACATATTCTTCAGGCGTCCCCGACGTGGGGATGTGCTTCCTGATGAGACCCCGGTTGGAGGGCGGGCGCTCGTAGATAATCGAGCTCTGGGACAGCCCGCTCCCGTCGCTTTCGAGAATCCCGATCTTGGCGGAGGGCTCTTCGGAGCCGGGTTGCATCGAGGAAAGATCGACGGCGCGCTGGACGTCGTCTTCGATCTGGGAAAGCAGGATCGCGGTCGACTGGACGTTCGTGAGGTGCGCGGCGCCCTTCGTCGAGGTTTCCATGCCCTTCGACAGCAGGCGGCTGAGCGCGTAGACGACGATCGACGCGAGCAGCACGCTGACGGCGATTTCCACGAGGGTGAAGGCGCGACGTTTCATGGTTCAGCGGTTCCTGTATGTCATGCAGCTCATCGAGATGCTGCGCTTGACCTGCGCGGTTTTCCAGGCGACCTCGGCCACCAGGACCTTGTAGATGAACGGCACCGTCGCGGGAACGGACGGGGTGATGACCGAGAGCTTCCGCTCGAACCGGTCGTCGGCTTTGAGAACGAAGGTGGAGCCGTCCGCCTGCGTCACCTCGAGAGCATTCGCGTCGCGCGTTCCCGCCGCGAGGAACGGCGCATCGAACGGCCTGGACTGGGCGTAATCGAGAAGCTCGGTCGCGTAGGTGTAGGCGAGCACCTCGTCCCGGGTCTGCTGGGTGCCTGCCGCGCCCCGGGAGAAAATGAAAAAGATGGGGGAGAGGCACGCCGCGACAACGAGAACGGCGATCATGACTTCGGTGATGGTGAAGGCGTGTTTCTTGTTCATTTCAGCTGCAGGGGCGTGGGGTTGAGCGTGAACGAGAGGAGGTCCTGTTCGGAGGTCTCGTCGGCGGTCTGCCCGGGAAGGGCGGCGAGGGGAAGGGCGTATTCGAGCTCGGCGCCCTGGGAGGCACTCGAGATGTCGAACCGTTTCATGGCGACGGCCCCCTTGATCTGCGGCCGGCCGTTGTCGGTCACGGTGACGCGCCCCTTCGGCGCGGTCAGGGCGGCCTGGACGGGGCCGTTGATGTCGAGGGTGATGTCGCCGTCGAGCGTGACGAGTTGGAGAACCTTGAAAGCGGAACCGACGGTGGCGTTGATCTTGTTCGAGATGACGATGTTGCCCTTTTCGAGCACGATGCCGCCGTTGCTCACCACGTCGAGATTCTGCGTGATAAGCATGTCCGTTGCCCCGGGCACGTACACCCAGCCGTTGAGATCGAGCTTGTTGCCCTTGAGCAGGCCGCGGTCGCGGAGATTGTTCCAGATGTCCTGCGGGGCATTCCCGGCCGGAAGCGTCCAGCTGGTGCGCTTTCCCGGGACATGCATCGCGCTGATGAAGGGCGTGATGGATTTCAGGCTGTTCGCGCCGGTGAGGCTGTCGAAGGGCGCCGGAATCGCGTGCATCTTTTCCACCGGCGGAAGCGGATCGGAATTCATGAGCGTGAGGAGCGGGCTCGTCTGGAGGCTGGGGAGCGGGAACGCCAGGTTGTTGTTGGTGACCATGATGGCGATGGAAAGATTGTACGGGGTGTATGCGAGGTTGCTGGCGAAATCCTGGTTGAATTTCTTGAGCGATTCCCCCGAAGAGGGGTTGAAGTAGGTCATGCGGAGGCTTGGGTCGATGAGAGTCGTGAACGTGGAGATATTGTCGTTCTCCGGCATCGGCATCGGCGACAGATACTCCTGCCAGTATGTCAGGTTGCTCGCATCGCCGGGGACGCAGTTCAGGAAATCGGGGGTGAACCGTTTCCGGAGATCCTTGATCGCTTTCGCGGTGATGTAGGAGCGATACACCTCGCCGAGAACGAGGGTGGGAGACTTTTTCGAATCGGTGCCGTACAGCCGGAAGATCGAGTTGAAGCGGGCGAGTGAAGCAAGTTTCGAGTTGGCGATGAACCCCCACCATTCGCGTGCGCCCGACGAGGTCGTGTCGAAGGTGGTTCCCTGGTCCCATCCGAGGAGGGCGATTTCACCGGCCGGATCGAGCCATTTGAGCGTGTACAGCCCATCGCCCTTGCCGCTCTTGAACAGGTGGAAACCTTCGGCGTATTTTCCCGGGCTGGGCCAGCCGCGTGCGAGGTTGAGATACATCCTGCCGCCGCCGAGATAGATGAGGCCGCGCTTTCCCTGGACGAGGCTGTCGAAGGTGAGGCTGCTGAGCGAAAGCTGGTCGTCGCCGTTCCAGAGCACCCAGGGCGTGACCTGATACCCGGTCTGGAGATTGCCGGTGACGTCCGTTGCGGCGAGGTTGAACCGCCACGGGGAACGGGTCGGTGAGCCGTCCAGCGCATCCTCGACATACAGGGTGAACTTCGAGAGCACCGGGATGATGGCGGCCGTGACCTTGACGCGGAGGGCGTAGTGGTAGTCTTCCGGATACTCCGGACCGTTCGTTTTCTTGTACCTGATCGTCACATACAGGTGGATGATGCCGGATTTCTCTCGCGGAAACTTCGAGGAAATCGCGGAAAAGTCGCCCGCCCGGCATTCATACCGGATCTCGTAATTGAAGGTTCCGTGAGCCGCCAGGGGCTTGATCAGCTCTTTGACGACGTTCGAGAGATCCGGATCGCCCGAGTCGAACGCGATGGGAGGGTTGGCGGTGCGCGAAAGGTCGCCCATGCCGCTCACAGGCTTGCGGAGGTAGGTGACGAGGGGGTGATCGGGCCTGAGAAGGATATCGTGCTGGATTTTCTGCGCCGCGAGGTGAGCGAGGGAATTGGCCAGCACGCCCGTGATGCGCTGCTGGGCCTGCTTGTGCCCCGCGCGATTCTGTCTCACCATATACTGGATGAAATATCCGCCGATGAGCAGAAGCGCGAACATGACGCCTCCCGCCAGGATCAGAACCGAACCGTTCCGGTTCGATGCCTGCCTTGGGGTGGGTGCGGGCCGGGGCGGAAGCGTCATGACGTGAGCGCGAAATCCATCTTAAAAATCGTTTCGCGGAAGACTTTTCAGCTGATTGGCGGGCGGTGTTGATTCCGGACGCTTGGGATCGGCGGTGCTGAGAGTCGTCGTCGGCCGCTTGGCGGCCTCGTCGTCCGAAACCTCGGTATAGGCCGTGACGTCGATGTAACTCTTATACACGTACCGATTGGTGGAACCCTGGAAATTGATCTGATACCAGCTGCCCACCACATCGACGATCGACACGGCATCGCCATAGTAGATGACGGTTACGACCGTGTAATTCGTTCCCGGGCCGGTCCGGACGTTGAGCCCGTTGCAGTTCACCTTCCCGGCGGACGGAACCTGCATGGCCCAGAGAACACTGGTCAGAAACAACGTTGCGAACAGGATTGCCGGCCATTTGTACCCTCGCATGGCGTGGACTCCTTTCACCGGGTGATCATTCGTATCTACCGTCGAAGGGCGGAAAAGTTACACTTTTTTCGGGGGGTGCGTCAGATGGCGATGTCCCGGAGCATGGCGGCCGCGTCCTCCGGCGGGGTGGGGTTGATGTAAAAGCCGGAACCCCATTCGAAGCCGGCGACGTTCGTCAGTTTGGGAATGATCTCGAGATGCCAGTGGTAGAAGTCGCGGTAAGACTCGGAGCACGGGGAGCTGTGGAGCACGAAGTTGAACGGAATCCCCGGGAGCAGGGCTTCCAGGCGCTTGAGCGCTCCCTGCAGCGTCGCCGCGAACGAGTGCACGTGTTCGTTGTCGATGTTCTCGAAAAACGGCTGGTGCGTCTTGGGAATGATCTCGATCTCGAAGGGAAACCGAGAGGCGAAGGGGCAGAACGCCATGAAATGCTCGTCCTGAATGATGATCCGTGAGGACTGCTCGGTTTCCTGACGAAGTATGTCGCAGAATATACATCTATCGTGATAATGGAAATACTCCCGCGCGCCGTCGAGTTCCTCCTCGATGCGCTTCGGGATGATCGGAGTGGCGATGATGTGCGAGTGGGCGTGGGAGAAGTTCGACACGCCCCGACCGCTGTTTTTCACGATCATCAGGTGCTTGAACCGGGGGTTCTTCTTGATCTCGAGCAGGCGCTGCTTGTACGCCCAGATGACTTCGCGAACCATATCTATTGGTATTGATTGCAGCGTCTGCGTGTGCTGCGGGGTTTCGACGAGCACCTCGTGGATGCCGATCGAGTTCATCGCGTCGAACATGCCGATGCCTTCCCGGCCGGCGTCGCCGGCGGGAACGAGGATTGGATCGCGGTCGGGGATGACGCGGACCCACCAGCCCTTCTCGTTCGCGGCCGTGCCGGCCTTGCGGAACGACATCGTCTCGGCGGGAGTCAGCCGCTCGTTGCCTTCGCAGAAGGGGCACTCGGCGGTGTCATCGGGCGCCCCGGTCGGAACCGGATAATCGTGCGGCCGTTTCCCGCGTTCGGGGGAGATGATCACCCACTGCTTCAGGACAGGGTCTTTTCTCAGCTGCGGCATTGGCTACCTCGCACTCGTGCCTGATTTTACGGCGGGGGCATCGGCGGAGGCCGCCGGTTCGTCGGTGTGTTCCTCGTCGAGCGACGCCTGGATGAGATACTTCGCCGCATCCTCGGGCGGAACGTGGTTCACGTAGAACCCCGAGCCCCATTCGAATCCTGCGACCTTCGACAGCCGGGGCATGATCTCGATATGCCAGTGGAAGTAGTCGGCGCAGTGCTCGTCGCACGGGGACGTATGGATGATGTAATTGAACGGCGGCTGGTCGAGCGTCTTGATGAGCCGCCGGAGGGTGCCGCTCATCATCTCGGCGAGGTTGTCCAGTTCGGCCTCTTCGATGTCGCCGAAGGATGCCTTGTGGTCCTTGGGGGCGATCCAGGTTTCGAACGGGAAGCGGGATGCGAAAGGCGCGAATGCGACGAAACTCTCGTTCTCATGGATGATCCGGTTGCCGGCGCTCAGTTCCTGGCGGATGATGTCGCAGAAGACGCAGCGTTCCTTGTAGTAGTAATACTGGCGGGCGCCTTCAACCTCTTCCATGACGCGCTTCGGGATGATCGGGGTCGCGATCAGCTGGGAGTGCGGGTGATCGAGGCTGGCCCCCGCGGCGGCGCCGGAGTTCTTGAACAGCAGGATGTAACGGAACCGCCTGTCGCGTTTGAGGTCGCGGTACCGGTCGGCGTAGGCGCTGACGATCTTGAAGACGTGCTGTTTCGAGTAGGCTTCGAACCCCTGATCGTGGATCGGTGTCTCGATGATGACCTCATGGGCCCCGACACCGTTCATCATGTCGTAGAGGCCGAGGCCGGTGCGGTCGAGGTCGCCCTCGATCTGGAGGGCGGGGTAGCGGTTCGGAACGACGCGTACCTGCCAGCCCTGCTGGTTCGGGAGGGTGTTCGGCTCCCGGTAGGACATCACTTCCGGGGGCGTCATCGACTCCTGGCCCGGGCAGAACGGGCATTTTCCGGTCTGTGCCTTCGGTTTTGCCGAAGGGAAGTCTTTCGGGCTCTTCGCCTTTTCGTGTACGATGATCACCCAGCGCTTGGTGACCGGATCCTTGCGGAGTTGCGGCATCCTGACCTCCCGGGGTCCCCCAGATTCATCGGGAATTATACTATGCCTCCCCGACAATCGCAACGGCCGGTAGCGGGGAATACACGAACTGGTGCCCCTCCGCGAAAATCGTTGACAAGGTGACTGCGCTCGGTTACACTTGCACCGGTCGTGATCCGCGAGGTCACGCCGTGCATTTCATACATGAAACGATGGCGAAAAGGCAAAAAGAGGTAATCCATGGGACGGAAGCGAACGTGTGAGCTCCCATTCTGCAAGGGCGTCGTTGAGGGTACCCGCAATAAGCGCCGGTGCGACAACGATCGGAACATCCATCTGCACCAGGTGATCTCGAAGAACGTGAAGAAGATCATGCGGTACATCGAAGTCCGCGACGATTTCACCGCGAACGACGTCAACCGCGATCTGTTCAAGAACCGCCTGGACAAAAATGAGAAGGGTTCCATGTACCGTCTCTTCCAGGCGATGGTTCGCGAAGAGTATCTCATCGAACTCGGCAAACGTGAAGGGCTGAAGGTGTATGCCTTCCACGGCCGGGCAGGCCGCGCGGTTCTCATCGACGAACCGGCTGCCGCGCAGTCCGCGCCTGTCTCGCAGCCTCTGACGCCGCGCGAACTGCTCATCGGCAAACTGCGGGAGTTCGTGCACATGAAAAACGGCACCTGGAACCACGACGACTGGCTCTGGCTCGTGAACCGCCAGGACGTCCGCGACCTCGGCATTCCCGAGCACGAGCTCGGCGCCCTCCTCGAGGAAGAAAAAGCCCGCTACTGGCTGCACAGGTAACCGCGGCGAAGCGTACGCACCGAGCGGCGCCGGATCCCCTCAGGGGTCCGGCGCCGTTTTCTTGTGCGCGCCCTGCAGGGCGCGGGTTTTTCTCACGCAAGGAAAAGCCCCGCCTTTGGGGCGGGGCTTCTGGCATTACCGGATGGGCCGGGCGGGGGGGGATCCGACGGATTATTCCTCGTCGTCTTCCTCGTCTTCCTCGTCCTCATCGTCGAAGTCTTCTTCGTCTTCGTCGTCAAAATCTTCTTCTTCTTCGTCTTCGAAGTCTTCGTCTTCCTCGTCTTCTTCGTCGAACTCGTCTTCGTCGTCGAAGTCTTCTTCATCTTCGTCGAGGTCTTCTTCGTCTTCTTCGAGGTCTTCGTCTTCTTCGTCGTCGTCGAAGTCTTCTAAATCTTCTTCTTCTTCTTCTTCGTCTTCGAGGTCTTCTTCTTCGAGGTCTTCTTCTCCCTCGTCCTTCTCATCCTCGTCGACGTCTTCCCAGCGCTTCTTCGGAGACATCATCTCCTCTTCGATCAACCAGTCGTTCGTCGGCATGGCGAATATCCCCTTTCGTGCCTAGATGTTGAGTTATTGCGGATCGGGGGCAATAATGGCACAATGCCGGCGTCGTGTCAAGACAGAAAATAGTCAATATTGCACATGCCGATGAAAACCGAGTTCAGCCAGTGCTGAAAACCTGCCGGGGTACCCGCCTTTCTTGACTTGCCCACCCTCTTCATGTATACTGGCTCTTCCTATTCTTCATTTCATACGTTGTATGTGAGGCGTGAACCATGTTCCAGAATCTCTCAGGCAAGCTGGCCGCGGTCTTCGAGCGGCTGCGCCGCTCCGGCAAGCTTACCGAGGCCGACATCGATGCCGCCCTGAACGAGGTCAAGATGGCCCTGCTCGAGGCGGACGTGAACTTCCGCGTCGTGAAACAGTTCACCAAGCGCGTGAAGGAAAAGGCCGTCGGCGCCGAGATCTTCAAGAGCCTCACCCCGACCCAGCAGGTCGTGAAGATCGTCATGGACGAGTTGATCGTCCTCCTGGGCGGTGAACGCGCCAAGATGACGGTCGCCCCCCAGAAACCCACGGTCATCCTGATGGCCGGCCTCCAGGGCTCCGGCAAGACGACGACCTGCTCGAAGCTGGCCCTGCATCTGCGGAAGAGCGACCACAAGTCGCCTCTGCTCGTCGCCTGCGATGTGTACCGCCCCGCCGCCGTGAAACAATTGGAAGTCCTGGGCGCGCAGCTCGACGTCCCGGTATTCACGATGCCCAGCGGCACGCGCCCGGTCGAGATCGCCCGCGCCGCGATCGAACACGCCCGCGACAAAGAGCTCGACACCGTCATCATCGACACCGCCGGTCGCCTCCACATCGACGACGAGATGATGAACGAGGTTCGCGAGCTGAAAGAAGCCACCAAACCGCACGAGATTCTGCTCGTGGTCGACGCCATGACCGGCCAGGACGCCGTTAACAGCGCCAAGAGCTTCAACGACCTGCTCGAACTGACCGGCATCATCCTCACCAAGCTCGACGGCGACGCCCGCGGCGGCGCGGCCCTCTCGATCCGCGAAGTGACGGGAAAACCGATCAAGTTCGTCGGCATCGGCGAGAAGTCGTCGGCCCTCGAGCCCTTCCACCCCGACCGCATGGCCCAGCGCATCCTCGGCATGGGCGACGTGATGACGCTCATCGAGAAGGCTCAGGCCACGATGGACGAAGAGAAAATGAAGGACATGGAACGGCGGCTCCGCGAGGCCGAGTTCAACTTCAACGATTTTCTCGACCAGCTGAACCAGATCAAACGCATGGGGCCACTCAGCCAGCTCCTGTCGATGATTCCGGGCTTCTCCTCGGTGCCGGGACTCGACCAGCTCTCGTTCGACGACAAGAATTTCAAGCGTTTCGAGGCGATCATCCATTCGATGACCCCCGAGGAACGCTCGTTCCCCGACATGATCGACGGAAGCCGCCGCAAGCGCATCTCGGCCGGCAGCGGCAATGACATTCAAAGTGTGAACGCGCTTCTGAAGCAGTTTTCCCAGATGCGCCAGATGATGAAGAGCCTTGGGGCCATGGGCAAGAAGAGCTCGCGGCTTTCGAAGTTCTTCGGCGGCAGAATGTAACGAATACTGGAACACGCCGGCCGGCACTGCCCGGCAGGAACGATCGAAAAGGAGTACATACGCATGTCAGTCACTATCCGCCTCAAGATGCTGGGCACCAAGAACCGGCCCTGCTATCGCGTCGTCGCCGTTGACGGTCGCAAGACCCGCGATGGAAAGAGCCTCGAGAACCTCGGCCACTACAATCCGCTTGCCCAGCCCGCTCACGTCATCCTCAACGAAGAGAGAGTGATGGAGTATCTCAAGGTCGGCGCCCAGCCGTCCGAGACCGTTCGCGCTCTTCTCCGCCAGAAGGGTATCCGCCAGAACCAGATCTCCGAGAACGGCAAGACCCGCCTCGAGTGGACGAAGACCGCCTGACGGCGCTCTTCATCTGACAAAGGAGCGTGTCCGACGTGACTCACGATTCGGCCCAGGCACTGATTCACGACCTGGTCTCCGCCCTCGTCGAGCACCCTGACGAAGTCAACGTCAAGGCGATCGAAGGCGACGGGACCGTGGTTTACGAGGTCCAGGTCCACCCCGAAGACAACGGAAAAGTCATCGGGAAAAAAGGCCGGACCATCAATTCGCTGCGCACGATCCTGAGAGCGGCTTCGCTCCCGGGCGAGCGGCGCGTCATGATGGAACTGGTCTGACCATGGCGAAGATCCTGGTTTCCGCAGCCGAGACGGCGGCCGATTCCCTCGCGGGAAACGCCGGCCCGGTCGTCATCGCCCGTCTCGCGAAGGCCGTCGGCCTCCAGGGCTGGGTGCGGATAACCATGAACACCGACAACCCCGAGCGCTTCGCGCCCGGGGCCGAGCTGAACCTGCGCAGGCAGGGCCAGCCGATCGTCCGTCTGAAGGTCATCGACTGGCGCCAGACCTCGTCGCCCGAGCAGATCGACCTGATGTTCGAAGGCATCGAAGACATGGACACCGCCCGCACGCTGATGCCGGGCGAGTTCGTGATCGACCGGGCCGACCGCGTTTCTCCGCCTCCGGGCGCCTTCTACCCCGACGAACTCGAGGGCATGAAGGTCGTCGGGCCGCAGGGCGACGAAGAGGGCGTGGTCGAAAGCCTGGTCAGCGAGGTGCCTTCGCCGTATCTCGTCGTGCGCTCGCCGCGTGCCGGCGAGGTGTTCGTGCCCTACCGGCGCGCGAACTTCGCCTCGATCGACCGCGAGACCCGCACGATCCGCCTGACCGAGCCGCTCGAGCGGCACATTCCGGTGGACTGACGAAGGAGCGCATGTGAAGATCGATATCATCACCCTCCTGCCGGGCATCTTCGACCGCGTTTTCGACGAAAGCGTGCTCGGGGCCGCGCGGCGCCAGGGTCTTATAGATATCGATATACATTCGTTCCGCGAGTACGGCGACGGCCGGCACAAGACGGTCGACGATACGGCGTTCGGCGGTGGCCCGGGCATGGTCCTCAAGCCGGGGCCCCTGACGACCTGCATCCGCGACGTGCGGCGCGCCGGACCGCCGGCAGCCGTCATCGGCCTGACGCCGCAGGGCGTCCCGCTGACCCAGCAGCTCGTCCGCGAGCTTGCCGGCTGTCCGCGGCTGATTCTCGTCTGCGGCCGGTACGAAGGCTTCGACGAGCGCATCAGGCCCGAGTTCGACCTGCAGGTCTCGGTCGGGGACTACGTGCTGACGGGGGGCGAGATCGCCGCGATGGCGCTCGTCGACGCCGTTTCGCGCATGATTCCCGGCACCGTGGGCAGGCAGGAATCCGTCGAACAGGATTCGTTCTACACCGGTGTTCTCGACCACCCGCAGTACACGCGCCCCTCCGCCTGGGAAGGGCGGGGCGTGCCGGCGACGCTCATGGAAGGCCATCACGAGCGCATCGTCGAGTGGCGACGCGGCCAGGCCCTGCTGGCAACGGCCGTCAGGCGTCCCGATGTCCTCTCTTCCCGGGAAATCACGCGAGAAGACCGGGAGGCCCTCCAGGCGGCGATCGCCGCCGGCGCAGCCGTCCGGGCGCCTCTCGCCGCACCAACGACCCCCTGAACCGGGAACCGGTTCATCCAATATCCTGAAGGAGCATACGCATGAATCCCACTATCGAAAGCATCGAACGCGGCTACATGAAGAACCGCCAGGGCGTTCCGGAGTTCGTTCCGGGCGACACGCTGCGCATCGCCATCAAGGTTCGCGAAGGTGACAAGGAACGCCTCCAGGCGTTCGAAGGCGTCGTGATCTCCCGCCGCTATGCCGGTCTCCGCGAGAACTTCACCGTCCGCAAGATCTCCTACGGCGTCGGCGTCGAGCGCACCTTCCTGCTCAACTCGCCGAACCTGGCCGAGATCAAGGTCGTCCGCCGCGGCAAGGCCGCCCGCGCGAAGCTGTACTACCTGCGCGATCGCGTCGGCAAGAAGACCCGCGTCAAAGACAAGCTGATGGTGGCGAAGGCCGAGGAGTGAGTCACGATGCCCTGTCGCCGGTGACAGGCGTCGCCGGTGCAAAGGCGGTCGGGATTGCCGACGTTTCCGTCCGTTCAGGCCAGTCGACGGCCATCGCCGTCGAGCGTCTCGATCCGGACGACGTCCTCAGCGAATCCGCTCTCACCATCCTGGGAACGGTGTCCGGCCGGCTGCCGGATGACTTCCAGCTGATCCTGGAACAGCATCCGCGCGGCCGGTCGGCGCTGCGCTTTCCCCTGCCTCCGCCCGAGCGCGGCCGGTTCGAAACGGCGATCACCCTCCGGAACGGCGCGAACGACCTCGCCATCCGCATCACCCGCCCCGACGGAACCGTCGCGGACGAGTGCCGTTTCACCATGCATTACAAATCCTCGTTCCGCGAGTGGAACGAGACCGTTTTCATCGCCTTCCTGCTCGCCCTGATGATCCGGAGCCTCGTCCTGCAGGCGTTCTGGATCCCGACGGGAAGCATGGAGCCGACGCTGCTCGGCGAGAAGCGCGACCCGGTGACGAACGACCTCACCCGTGCCGGCGACCGTATCCTGGTCAATCGGTTCGCCTACGTGGCCGACCTGTCGCTCGACGGCCGGATCCCGTTCGGGCCGAGATACTGGTTCGCGCTTCCGAAACGGGGCGACATCGTCGTGTTCAAATACCCCGACAAGAATCCGAACGCCGCACCGCGTGATTTCATCAAGCGCGTCATCGGCCTTCCCGGCGACCACATCCGGATCATCGAGGGCATCGTCTCGGTGAACGGGGTTCCGCTGAACGAACCGTACATCGCCGAGCCGCCCTGGCAGGATTTCGAGACCCGGGTGCCGACGGACAGCCTGTTCGTCATGGGCGACAACCGCAACAACAGCGCCGACAGCCGCTACTGGGGCCCCATGCCCCTGAAGAACCTCAAGGGCCAGGCCGTCATGCTGTACTGGCCCGCGGGCCGCTTCCGGGCGATCAGAAGTCATCCGCATCCCGTCTATCCTCATGGCGAACGGCTTCCCCCATCGGCGGGCGGTCCCGGTTCCGGCCAGGAGGGGTGACGGCCGGAGATGCGCAGATGAACAGGGAGCTTCCCGGCCATATCCGCAAGGCGTTCCGCTCGATCGAACGGTTCATTCCTATCGTCGATCTCGTGGTGGAACTGCTCGATGCGCGGATGCCGCTTTCATCGCGACTTCCCGGGCTCGTGAAGCGCCTTGGCAAGCCCTCGCTCATCGTGCTCGGCAAGGCCGACCTCGCCGACGAGGGCCAGACTGCGAAGTGGATACGCCGGTTCGAGGCGGAAGGCCAGCCGTGCCTCGCCCTCGATGCCCGCAAGCCAGCGTCGGTCAAGGCGCTCGCCCAGCGGCTTCGCGCCTTCACTGACGAAGCCGCCGCGGCCGCCGGCTCGGTCCGGCGGATGCGGCGCCTGATGGTGATCGGCATCCCGAACGTCGGCAAGTCGACGCTCATCAACGCGCTCGCCGGCCGCAAGGCGGCCCGCGTCGCCAACCTGCCGGGCGTGACCCGCGACATCCAGTGGATCAAGCTTCCCGGGAGCCTCGAGCTGCTGGACCTGCCCGGCGTGCTCGATTTCGGTCTCCTGAAACGGGGAGATATATTGAGACTTATAAATACCGTGCCCGGGAACGACGAGGACCAGTCCTCGCGGGCGCGCAAACTCTGCGAGATTCTCGCGACGATCGAGTCGGCGGGCGTCCTGCCCGGTTTCACCGAGGAGGCCGCGGGCTCGTTCGATGTATATCTACCGATATACGCTCGCCGGATGAACTTCGTGGCCCGGGGGGGCATTCCCGACGAGCGTCGGGCGGCGCTCGACCTCGTAAAGCGGTTCCAGAACGGCGGTTTCGGCCGGATCACCCTGGAGCCCGCCGACAGAAACGAGGCGATCGCCGCATGAGCAGGCCCGAGGAGATTCTCGAACTCAACGAGGACGTGTGCCGGCACATGCTCGGTGCCGGCGAGCCGCGCGGCCTCGACCTGCTGCGGGGGCTTCCCGACGTGACCGTTCGGGCGCGGGGCAACCTGCTCCTCGTCGGCGGCGATCCGGGCAAGATCCGGCTCGTGAAGCGGTTCATCCACGCCCTCACCAGGCGCATCGAGACCGAGGGCGGAATGAGTCCCGCCGATATGCGCCGCCTGCTCGGCGAGTGCCAGGCCGAGAACGACGCGAACCACCGCAAGGAGGCGACGCCGGAGTCGGCGATCCCACCAGTCCCGGCACCGGAGACGGGGGAGGGCGCGGATGCGAAAGCCGGCGCCCGCACCGCAGGGGATTCCTATCCCGAGATCCTCATGACGCACTCGGGCCGGTCGGTCCGGGCCAAGACGCCGATGCAGCAGGCCTATCTCGACGCGATCCGCTCGCATGAGGTCACGGTCTCGATCGGCCCGGCCGGCACCGGCAAGACGTTCCTCGCCTGCGCGATGGCCGTCAAGGCTCTGCGCGAGCGCCAGGTCACGCGGGTGATCCTGTCCCGGCCCACGATCGAAGCCGGCGAAAAGCTCGGCTACCTCCCGGGCGATCTGATGGAAAAGGTCGATCCGCATTTCCGCCCCCTGTATGATGCGCTCCAGGAGTTTTTGGGCATTTCCAGGTTCCAGCAGCTGCTCCGGCAGGGCACCATCGAAATCACCCCCCTCGGCTACATGCGCGGAAGGACCTTCAACGAGGCGTTCATCGTTCTCGACGAAGCCCAGAACACGACCGACAAGCAGATGCGGATGTTCCTCACCCGGATGGGATACGGCTCGCGGGTCGTCGTGACCGGCGACCGGACGCAGATCGATCTGCCCTCGCCGAAAGACTCGTCGCTCTTCACGCTTCGCAAAGTCCTCGGAGAGATCGAACGCATGGCGTTCATCGATCTCGGCGAGAAGGACGTGATCCGCCACGAGCTCGTGCGCCGCATCATCCAGGCGTATGAGCGGTATTACGGCGAGGAAGGAGGGCCGTCGTGAGCGAGCGCACCTCCTTCATCCTGACGAACTTCCTGCGATGGCTGGATCTCCCCGCCAAGCGCCAGCAGCTGTTCATCCGCGAGTTCGCCGTCTTTTTCGCCGCCGTCGTCCTGATCCTGTTCATCGATTTCAACTCGTTCAGTCCCGAAGTCATCGAGGGGCACGAGGCGCCGAAGACCATCGTCGCGCCGCGCGCCATCAGTTTCGTCGACGAGCGCAAGACCGCCGAGCTCCGCCGCCTCGAGGAAGAGCGCGTCGAGCCGGTCATCACCCACATCGGCGACGCCGAAGCCGATATGCTGAGCCGCTTCAGCCGGTTCATGGGCAGCCTGGGCCGCTTCAGCCAGGACTGGCGTGACCGGGAACCATCCGACCTGCGGCAGGATGTCATCGCGAGTTACTTCTCGTCCGACAGGCTTCTCGACGAAGAGGGCCTTCGCACGTCGCTCGGGCTTTCATCGGCCGAGGTCGACCGGGTGAACGTGACGGGCCGCCAGATGCTGTTGAACTACAACCAGACGATCATCAGCGCTCGCACCCTCGACTCGGTTCGCGCCGACGTGAAGAAGAACACCGACACGATGCCGGGCCAGGCAGCGTTCAAGAAGATTCTCACCGACATCGTCCGCAACGCCCTGATGGTCAACTCGATCGAAGACGAGAAAGCGACCCGGGCCCGGCGCGAATCCGCGAGCCGTTCGGTGACGCCGGTGAAGCGGAATTTCCAGAAGGGCCAGAAGATCGTCGATCGTGGCGTCATCGTCAGCGCCGACGACGTCTACGTGCTCAAGACCCTCGAGAAGCAGCTTCAAAAAAACCGCGCGCTGGCCCTGGTCGGCAACTTTCTGCTCGCCGCGCTGCTCACGCTGATTTGCCTCGCACACCTGCGCCTGACCCGCCACCAGATCCTGAAAGAGTCGGAGCTGTTCCGCCTGACGGCCGGCCTCTGGATCGCCACGCTGTTCCTCGCGAAAATCGTCATCGCCGTTGGCAGCGCCTACGACCAGTGGGAAATCTGCCTCCTGCTCTCCCCGCTTCCCGCGATCGGCCTGCTGATGGTGCTGCTTCTCGACTTCCAGCTGGCCCTGTTCCATCAGATGCTCCTGGGAATCCTGCTGTTCGTTCTCACCGAGGCCAATGCCCGGCTCGCGATCGTCAGCCTCCTCGGCGGCAGTCTCGGCACCCGCGTCCTGCACTCGTCGAAGGAGGGCAACCTGCGCGGCATGATCGGCTGGGCCGGGCTGAAAGCTGGTGTCGCCAACGCCGTCGCCCTTCTGGGCTTGCTGATGCTCGACGGCGAGAGCGTGACGGTCTCGAACCTGCGCAATATCGGCATCATGGTCTCCTGCGCCTTCGGAAACGGCCTCGTCGCCGGCATCGTCGCGAACGGCGTGCTGCCGTACGTCGAGAGCTTCTTCGCCCTGGCAACCGGCTCGCGGCTCCTGGAGCTGGCCGACCTGTCCCAGCCGCTGATGAAGCGGCTCGCCGAGGAGGCTCCCGGCACCTACCAGCACAGCATGATGGTTGCCAACCTGTCCGAGGCGGCGGCGAACGAGATCAACGCCGACGGCCTGCTCGCCAAGATCGGTGCGTATTTCCACGACATCGGAAAGCTGAAGCGGCCGCTGTATTTCGTCGAGAACCAGACGACGACGAACCAGCACGACCAGCTCACCCCCTACATGTCGAGCCTCATCCTCGTCGGCCACATTCGTGACGGCGCCGATCTGGCGCGGGAATACGCCCTTCCCGAACGGGTCGTGTCGCTGATCGCCCAGCACCATGGCACGACCCTGATCAGCTACTTCTACGAGCAGGCCAAGACCGACACGGAAGGCCAGGCCGTCAGCGAGGAGCGATTCCGATACCCCGGCCCGAAGCCCCAGACCAAGGAAGCGGCGATCATCATGATGGCCGACGCGGTGGAAGCGGCCTCTCGCACCCTGTCCCAGCACACCCACAGCCGCATCGAGGGGCTTGTCAAGAAGATCGTGGAAAACAAGCTCAACGACGAGAACCAGCTCGACGAGAGCGACCTGACGCTCAAGGATATCGAGCGGATCGAGCAGACCTTTGTCCGCGTGCTCACTTCCATGTATCATGGAAGAATCGATTACCCCGGCAAGCTGTCGAATCAGCCGAAGGGAGGCTCCGATGGAAATCCTCATCAGCAACCGGCAAAAGAAGAGTAAGTTCAATATTTCCCGCCTTCGAAGTATAGCGGAAGAAATACTTCGCTTCGAGGATGCGCCCGACACCGTGGAGTTGTCGATCGTCCTGTGTGACGACGATTTCATCCAGAAGCTCAACAACGATTACCTCGGCCATAACCGGCCGACCGACGTCCTGTCCTTCCCGATCGACGACGACGAGCTGGAAACCGGCGTGCGGGCGATCGGCGACGTCGTCATCAGCGTCGAGACGGCTGCCCGGCAGGCGGAGAAGCTCGACCATTCGATCGGTCTCGAGGTCGCTTTCCTGCTGATCCACGGCGTCCTGCACCTGCAGGGATACGACCACGACACCCGGGGGGAGCAGCTCCGAATGCGCGATCGCGAAGCGGCCATCTGCCGGCATCTGTGCGACAGGAAGCTTTTGAAGGGGCTCGAGACGGACGGTCCCGCGACCCTGATTGCGCGGGTGGACAAAAAGGCGCGGCCTGCCGGCCGGAAGGCCTTGCCGGATACCGGGACAGGGGGGGCGGAAAAGCCGAAGCGGGGTGGGAAAACCGGAGGTCGTCATCTCAATGGATGACCCCGGGGCCTCTTCCTTCGAGCGAAAGCCTCTGAGCCGTTCGTGCGGGGTGGCGGTGCCATGACCGACCCCGTCTACGTTCTCGTGTTCTGCCTGCTTCTTTGCTGTTCGGCATTCTTCTCCGCGACCGAGACGGCGTTCTTCTCATTGTCGCCTCTCCGTCTGAAGAAGCTCGAAGACGAAGGAGACACCCAGGCCGGCGAGATTCTGGCCATTCTCGGGGACAAACAGCGCCTTCTCATCACCCTGTTGCTGGGCAATACGTTCGTCAATGTCGCAGCCACCGCCATGGCCACGGCGTTCCTGGTCGAGGAGCTGCCCAGGCTCGGCTGGCTCGCCGCTTCCCCGCTTGGAGCTTCAACCCATCTTGCCGTGGCCATCGCCGCCGTCGTCATGGCGGTCCTTCTGCTCGTCTGCGGCGAGATCACCCCGAAAACCATCGCGATCTTCAAGGCCCAGCGGTACGCGCGGATCGCCGTCAAGCCGTTACGGCTCGTCATGTTTCTCCTGGCACCCTTCTCGACGGCGGTCGATTTCACCCTGGGGAAGCTGGTCCCCTCGTATGCGGACTGGAACCGAAAGCTGGGCTCCGCCACGTCCCTGGACCAGATCGACAGCTACTTCTCGCTCGGCGAGGAAGTCGGCATCATCGAGCGCGACGAGAAGGAAATGATCAGCTCCGTGTTCGAGTTCGGCGACACGCTCGTGCGGGAGGTCATGGTGCCGCGGCCCGACATCATGGCGATATCGATCGACACGCCGCTCGAGACACTTCTCAAGTTCCTGCGGGAGGACGGCCATTCCCGCTTCCCCGTCTACGAGGGCTCCCTGGACAAGGTTGTCGGCGTTCTCTACGTGAAGGACCTCCTGATGCGGTATGAGGAGATGCGCGACAATTACGACCTGACGGGGCTTCTCCGTCAGGTCTGTTTCGTTCCCGAGACGAAGAAGCTCGACGACATGCTGCGAGAGTTCCAGAAACGCAAGTTGCACCTCGCCGTCGTCGTCGATGAGTATGGCGGCGTTTCGGGCCTCGTGACGATCGAGGACCTTCTCGAGGAGATCGTCGGCGAGATCATCGACGAATACGACCTGGACGAGCTCCCCCCGATCATCGAAGTCGAGTCCGATGTCTTCAGCGTCGATGCCCGGTACAGCATCGCCGATCTCGAAGCCGAGCTGCGGCTCAAGCTCGAATACGAGGATTCCGAGACGGTGAGCGGATACGTGCTCGAAAAGCTCGGCCGCATTCCCCGACGGGACGAAAAACTCGACGAGCCCCAGGCCTGTTTCCAGGTCATCGAGCTCAAGGGAAACCGGATCCTGCGGCTGAAGGTCACCCGAAAGCCGGATCCTGAGCCGGAGCCCGGACAGGGTCCGGACGACCTCATCGAATAGCAGCCGGGGCACCGTCCCGGGCGACGGGAAAAGCGGAGAGACGGAAACATGACTGGTCACGGCAGGGATCGCTTCAAGGACGGACTGAAGCTGGTTGCCAACGGGATGAAAACGCTCCACGACATCCTGCGAAGCTATTTTATAACTGGTGTTATATTGGTCGTCCCGGCGTTCGTGACGCTGTTCATCATCTACCAGCTGTTTATCTTCGCCGACGGCATCCTGGGAAATGCGGTGAGCGGGGCGATCGGTTTGCGGATTCCCGGCTTCGGTCTCATCGCGACGGCGCTTCTGTTCGTCGTCGCCGGCAGGATTGCGCAGAACGTTATCGGCCAGCGAATTCTCACCTGGGTCGACCGTTCCCTCGAGTCGCTGCCGGTCGTCCGGTCGCTGTATGTGGGCGTCAAGCAGGTTTCGGATGTCGTCCTGCAGCAGCACAAGGGCGAGTTCAAGCGTGTCGTGCTCGTCGAATACCCGAAGGAGGACAGCTGGGTCGTCGCGTTCGTGACGGGAGATTTTCCGTCCGAGATCACCGAGGGATTCGGCCAGCGGAGCATGCTGTGCGTGTTCGTTCCGACGACGCCGAATCCGACCTCGGGATTCCTCCTGATCGTCGACCGGACGAAGATCATGGAAATGAACCTCAGCATCGAGGAGGCGATGAAACTCGTCATCTCGGGCGGCCTCGTGAAACCGACCGCGCAGGAGATCGTCCAGCCGGCGCAAACCGACGAAGAGTTTACGATTCCCCACTGACGGGATGAAGGAAATAAAACAGATGATATATACAAAGAACAGGTCATGGCGGGCCCTGGCGGCGATTCTGCCGGCATTCCTTTGGAACCTGGCGGGAACGCCGGTTTCGGCGCAGGGATTCGACGATATGAAACAGTATCTCGAGGTGCGAGACGCGGCCGCGGCCGTGAAGCTCGAACTCGAGCGCGCGGCGTCCGGGGCTTCCGGCTCCGTCCTGCTGGCCAACCCGAAGGCGGAACAGGAAGTGATGGACATGCTGAACTGGCTCGACGCTCGGGTGAAGGAGTTCGAGGGGCAGCCGGGCCCCCTCTCGATCTATTATAACGACCGGTTGTCGCGCATCCTGGCCGACTGCCACAAGCTGTATCCGCATTTCATCAAGCGGCGCGCCCTCAACGCGCGTGCGGGCGTCATCCTCATGCCCCTGAACCAGTCGAAGGAAGGCCTCGTGGTCATGCAGACCCCGGCTCCGGCTCCCAACCCCGCATCGGCGGTTGCCCCGGCCGTGCATGCGTCCTCCGCTCAGCCGGCCCCGCACGTGGTGGCTGCCGACGGCCGCGACGCCGTGATTTCCGGCCCGGGCAGCCCGAAGACGGCCGTGCTGGACGCTCCTCCGACTCCCGGGGAGATTGTCGAGCGACGGCGCGCGTTCTTCCACCCGATCGGGGTGCGCACCCTTCTGCCGAAGATGCCGGCCGCGGGAACCGTCGCGCAGCCCGCTTCGCCCGCCACGGGTGCCGTGACGGTGTCGGCCGTGCCGGCAAGCGGCGCGGTTGCCGTCACGCCGCCGCCTGCTTCGTTCCCCGTGCTCCCGAGCCCGGTCGCGCAGGCACCGGCGGCGTTCACCCCGCTGGAACCCTGGACCGGCGGCCCCGATCCGCAGGTGCGCCAGACGCCCGGCATGCGGCCCCTGGCGATCATGATCGAGAACCACAACCAGGCCCGCCCCCAGACCGCGATGCACGAGGCCGAGGTGGTCTACGAGATCCCCGTCGAGGGTGGCATCACCCGGTTCATGGCGCTGTATTACCACGTGCCTGACATCGTCGGGCCGGTGCGCAGCTGCCGGGAATACTTCGTGGACCGGGCACTCGAGGTGAACGCCCTGTATGTGCATTGCGGCGGCAGCCCGAACGGCTACAAATACATCGGCGAGCAGAAGGTGTTCGCGATCGACGAGATCAGCAACGGCACGCCCTTCTTCCGCGACAGCTCCCGCAAAGCCCCGCACAACCTCTACACGAAGCCGCAGAAGCTGATCGAGGTGATGAACCAGAAATACCCGATGCAGCTTCCCTACCAGAAACTGCCCCTGCCGTACGGCGAGAACCCCACGGCCGGCAATATCGCCTGCAACGGTGTTTCGATCCGGTATCACGGGAATTATACTGCATCATATAAATTTAATCCGAGGACCGGCCGGTACGACCGGTACATGAACGGGGCGCAGCAGGTCGATCGCGTGACCCTCAAACCCGTGTCGCCGGGGACGGTGGTCGTACAGATGGCCAACATGCGCGTCATCGACGACAAGGGACGGCAGGAGATCAGCTTCATCGGCGAAGGTCGCGGGCTGGTGCTGTACGGCGGAACGGCGCGGCAGATCGTCTGGAAAAAGACCGCGCCGCGCGAGTTCACGCGCTTTTTCGACGAGACCGGCAAGCCGTTCTTCTTCTCGAACAAGAGCCCCGTCTGGATCCAGGTCGTGTCGCCGATCAACCGGCTCGCGTTCCATCCGCCGGTTCCCCCGAACGTCATCGCCTTCCTCGGCGTTCAACAGCCTGCAGGAAAGGCTTCCGCCGCGTCCGCGACCAAAGCACCTGCAACGGCGGCCTCCGCGAATGCTCCGGTGAAAACCCCGCCGGCGGCGCCGTCCGCCCCGGCCTCCGCATCGGCAAGGCTCCCGGTAGCCGTTGCCAGCCCGTCCGGCGCCCTCTGATTGCCGAAGGAGACGAACATGAGTGAACGGAAAAAGGAAACGAGATTCGGTGCCATCGGTGTCTTCGGCCGGGCAAACGCCGGCAAGTCGACGCTGGTGAACGCCCTGGTGGGCGAGAAGGTGTCGATCGTCTCGAAGCGGCCCCAGACCACGCGGCGCAGGATCCTTGGCATCCTCACGGAAGGGGTTTCCCAGGTTGTCTTCTGCGACACGCCGGGGCTTCATGCGATCAAAAACCGGCTCGATGCCTTCATGGCGCGCGAGATCGAGGCGACCGCCGAGGGGCTCCAGGGGGCGCTGTATCTGGTCGATCTGACGGACATCAGCCCCGAGGAGGATGCGGCGCATCTGAAAGACCTGCAGGCCTGGCTCGGGAGCGATGTCCCGCTGCATCTCGTCCTGACCAAGCTCGACGAGCGGAAGAAAGCCGACCCCGACGGCGTCGCCAAAGAATACGCCGCGCTTGCCCCATTCGCGGGCTCATTCAGCGTCTCGGCGGAAAAAGGCACCGGCCTCGGCCGTCTGAAAAAAGCCGTGTTCGACATGCTCGTGCCGAGTCCCCACGCCTATGACGGCGAGCTCTTCACCTCCCAGACCGAGCGGGAGATCGCCGAGGAGACGATCCGAGAGGTCATTCTCGAAAAGTATTATCACGAGGTTCCGCACTCGGTCGCCGTGCTGATCGAGCAGTTCAAGGAGCGGGAGAACGGCAAGACGTTCATCGAGGCCCACCTCGTCATCGAACGGGAAAGCCATCGCAAGATCCTTCTCGGCCATGAAGGCGAAGGGATCAAGGCGATCGGCTCGCTCGCCCGTGAACGGTTGAACGGGATTCTCGGGCGTGATATTTATTTACAGCTTTGGATCAAGGTGCGCCCGAACTGGCGCAAGCAGGATGCCTGGGTCCGGAACCTGGGCTATCGCGATCGGTGACGGGAAAGGAACGCAGATGAACTCGATTCTCATGGTGGTGGTCGCCGTTATCGTTATTCTGCTGGTCTTTGTCATGTTTTCCCTCGACGACCAGGAAGAGTATACGGTCGACGAGAACCAGGCCCGGCCCGAATCCGAGGGAACCGGCGATCTGAACGCTGCCGCGGCGGAAGCCGAGCAGTCAGGGACGGCGATGAACGAACCACCGGGCACCTCCCGGGAGGCGGGCTTCGACATCCCCCCACAGGCCGTTTCGGCCGCCGCACGTCAGCGCCGGCTCAAGGCCGAACAGGCCGGGGACGCGCTTCCCCTGGCGGATATCGAGAGCGTCCAGGTCGGCTCGGAAGAGGACCTGAGATACCGCCTGCTCCTCGACGACCAGGTGCCGCCGCCCACCGAGGTCGCGGTCAAGCAGGGCGTGGCGGTCATCGTCCAGATCCGTCTCCCGGAAGAACTCCAGGCAGACCAGGAGATCTGGGCCCAGACGCTGGCGAGCGTCGAGGCGATCCTGTCTCCCGAGAAGGCGCCGTTCCCCTACAGCGTCTACCTGACCAGCCAGTTCGACCATCTGTGGCTGTTTGGCATCGACGAGGAACGTGACGACCCGGTGTTCGAAGCGATCGTCTGCGCGTTCGACGCCGTTCGGCGGTTCAAGAAGGCCCTCGAGTCCCAGCCCGCCCTCCAGACCGCCCGGGCCCGCCTCTCCGTCGGCATTTCCAGCGGCAAAATCGCCCGTATCAAGCGCGGCCCGCTCGGCCCCGTTTCCCATGCGGGAAAAGCGGTCTACACGGCCGAGGCGCTTTCCGAGGTCGCCGGCGACTTCATGATCTACGTCGACGACGACGTCCACCGCCTCGCCATCCCGCTGTTCGACTTCCGCGAATGGAAGCCGATCAAGCTGCGGCCGGCGCTTCCGCCGATCCCGTTCTACGAAGTCATGGGATGGAACAAGAAGGAAGAGATGTTCGCCTTCGCCTCGCACAAGGAAACCTATGCGCGCCGTGCCGTTGCCGTGGCGTTCCGGTATCTCGAGTTCGACGATATGGGGCCGCTGCTCAACCTGATGAACGATGCCGACGAGAAGGTCGTTCTCGAGACCCTCTCGACCCTCGCCGAGATCGGCGACCCCCGCGGCATGGGCATGCTCAAGAAGATCCTTCCCGAGGCCCGCGACCCGATGGTGCGGAGCGGCATTCTCAAAGCATTCGGCGGGATCGGCAGCTCCGAGGTGATCCCCCTGCTGAAGGCGTCGATGAAGGATGCCCACTGGCTGGTGCGCTACCAGGCGGTGCTCTCGATGGCCCGCCTCGGCGGCAACGACGCGCTCAAGCACATCGAGGAGCTGGCGAGTGACGACGACGGCGCCGTCCGCGCCGCGGTCCACCTGGTGAAATACCAGGAGACGCAGAACAAGGACGACCTCGAGGCCCTCAATGAGCTGCTGGGAGATCTGTCGGGCCGGGCGCGCAAGGCCGCCGCCGAAGCCCTGATCAAGATCGGCACGCGCGAAGCCCTCTCGATGGTCGCGAAATCCTTCCATCAGCAGGAACCGGGCCTGTGCAGGCACATCCTTCGGCTCCTCATGGAATGCCGCTCACAGAGCCTTTACCAGACGTTCCTCACGCTCTTCCAGCACTCGGGCGAGAAACTGCGCCCCGAGATCGTCGCGGCCGTGCGTCGCGCGCGGCTCGTGGGCTGATCCATGGCCATCGAGATTCTCGTCGTCGACGATGAGGACATGATCCGGTGGACCCTCCGGGAGTCCCTGGAAGGCGAGGGCTACAAGATCTTCGATTTCCCGAACGGCCGGGACTTCATCCGCTACTTCTCTGAAAAGGGCGGAGATATTATACTGCTCGATGTGCGACTGCCGGATGCGAACGGCCTCGACCTCCTGCTGGAAATCAAGCAGCTCGATCCGAACGTTCCCGTCGTCGTGATGACGGCGTTTGGCGACGTCGAGACGGCCGTGACCGCGATGAAACGCTGGGCATACGATTATCTCTCCAAACCCTACAACCTGGCGGAAGTGAATCTTCTCATCAAGAAGATCGTCGAGACGTCGCTGCTGAAAAATCAGCTGCAATATATCCGCGAGCGCGTCGAAAACAGCTTCGCGCAGATTCTCGGCGACAACCTGAAGATCAGGCAGCTGCGCGATCATATCGCCATGGCGGCGCAGAGCGACCGGACGACGGTCCTGATCCGGGGTGAGTCGGGGACCGGCAAGGAGCTGGTCGCCCGCCAGATCCACCAGCAGAGCACCCGGGCCGGCCAGCCGTTCATCGATGTGAACGCCGCTGCCGTCACCGGCACCCTGCTCGAGTCCGAGCTCTTCGGCCATGAGAAGGGCGCGTTCACCGACGCCCAGCGGCAGAAAAAAGGCTTCTTCGAACTGGCCGACAAGGGAACGCTGTTCCTCGACGAGATCGGCGATCTCGACCCGAACCTGCAGGCCAAGCTGCTGCGCGTCCTTCAGGAAAAGCGCTTTCGGCGCGTCGGCGGCTCGACCGATATCACGGTCGACGTGCGCATCATCGCCGCCACCAACGCCGATCTCGAACGGGCCATGGAAGACGGCCGCCTGCGCCGCGACCTGTTCTACCGGCTGAACGTGTTCACCGTCTTCCTGCCGCCGCTCCGGGAGCGTCAGGACGACATCCTGCTGCTTGCCCGCGCCTTTCTCGACCAGTTCCGCCGCGAGTTCTCGAAGGATATCTCCGGCTTTTCCCCGGAAGCCTGCGAGATTCTGCAGAAATACCAGTTCCCGGGCAACGTGCGAGAGCTGAAAAACATCATCGAGCGGGCAACCCTTCTCGAAACGACGAACAAGATCAGGCCGGTCAGCCTTCCTGAGGAAATGCGAAGCTGGCGCCGGCCCGCCGCCGCTCAGACGGCCGCTATGCCGGCCGACCAGCCATGGAAAACCCCGGGGTTCAATCTCAAGGAATACGTAGACTCCGTCGAGAAGCGGATCGTGCAGGACGTCATCAAGGAGTGTGACGGCAAAAAGGGAGAGGCAGCCAAGCACCTCGGCCTGAGCAGGTTCGCCCTGCGCCATCAGTTGAAAAAGCACGGCATCGATGACGAGGGGTGAAAAATGTGTGAAAATGACACCTGAGAGGAGGGATGTGTAAAAATTGCACGCATCCGGCGTGAAAAATATTGTACATCACGTATTTCGGACATGGCACGAATCCTGCTTGATCTATGGCAGCCTTTGAGCTTACGCAGGAGAAAAACAGATGATATCGGAGCTGCTCCAGGAAAACTTCATCAATCTCGATCTCGACGCCGGTTCCAAGAACGATGCGATCGCGAGCCTCTCGACGATGCTCTCGTCATCGGGCAAGGTCGTTGATTGTACTTCCTTCGTGCGGGCCGTTCTCGACCGCGAGAAGCTCGGAAGCACCGCGATCGGTTCCGGGATCGCCATTCCTCATGCCCGTGCCAACACGGTCAATGAAGTGTCCATCGCTTTTGCCCGGTGTGGAAAGGGCGTCGACTTCAACTCCGTCGACGGCGACCCCGTCCATCTGATCTTCCTGCTTGCCGCCCCCATCGAATCGGGCAGCCTGTATCTCAAGCTGCTGGCCCGCATCTCCCGCCTCCTTCGCTACCAGGATCTCATCGAAGAGCTGAAAAAGGCTCAGACGAAAGAAGACGTTATCCGCATCATCGCGTCGAAGGAATGATCCGGCGAGGCCGGAGGAGTACGGGTATGACGCTTGTTCATGCATACGAAGCCGGCGAAAGCAGTACGGTCAGCATGTCCCCCGAGGGACTCTCGGTCCATATGCGCATCCCGGCCGAGCGCATGTACATGGCGAATGCGGTACTGACGCTTCGCGAGATCTGCGACCACCTCTGCCTTTCCGAAGATCGGACCAACCGGGTCGTGCTGGTGCTCGAAGAGGCGCTGATGAACTCGATCGAGCATGCCTACAATGGTGACGGTGGCCTCATCGACCTGCAGTTTTCGATCGAAGGCCCGGAGTTCGTGATTGTCGTCGAAGATTTCGGCAACGGCATGGTCCATGACATCGACATCGATTCGCTCGAGGCTTCCGATCTGCTGTTCGAGCGTGGGCGCGGGCTGTGCATCATGAAAGGCATCTCCGACAGGGCTGTCGTCCAGTCGAGTTCGCGCGGCACGCGGGCCACGATGCTTTTCCAGCTCCAGAACTGAGAGGAAGAATGACCACAGACAACATCAGGGAACGAACCTTCGTTCTTATCAAGCCTGACGGCATCCAGCGCGGCAAAGCGGGAGAGATTCTCTCCCGCTTTGAGTCTAAAGGGCTGAAAATCGTCGGCATGAAAATGGTCCGCATCACCGGCGAACAGGCCGAGCGCCAGTACGCCTGCCACAAGGGAAAAGCGTTCTACGAGTCGCTCGTCGCTTTCATGCTTTCCGGGCCGTGCCTGGCCCTGGTGCTCGAAGGCCGCAACGCGATCGATATCGTTCGCAAGCTGATGGGCGCGACCAACCCGATCGCGGCCGAACCCGGCACCATCCGCGGCGACATGGCCCTCGACACCAAGCATAACCTCGTCCACGGCTCCGACTCGCAGGCCAGCGTCGACCTCGAGACGCCGATCTATTTCGCGCCGAACGAGCTTTTCGAATACGACCTCGCGACCAGGGACTGGTTGTATTACACCTGAATCCGACCTGACCATCTGATCCACGACGCGGGAGGGGCTGACCGGCCTCTCCCGCTTTCTCTCCTCCGGGCGCTTCACGAAACGCCCGAACGATACGATTGTTTCCTCTGTGTCTGGTATGTTGAAAAAACGTATATTCACCGCGGAGGCGCCGAGGCGCTGAGAAGAATAGAATCGTTCATCTTTTTGACTCGTTTCTTTCTCTGCGTCTCTGCGACTCTGCGGTTCAATCTTCGTATCTCCGTGACTCTGTGGTGCGTTGTTTTGTCAACATTCCGGGCACGAGCGGAAACTCATGCGCTCGCGCTGGTTGGGCTCTTGCATTGATGGCGGGGATCAGGCATCATGCGGACATGCGCCTTTCCCGCCTCTTGCTCGGATTGCTCCTCGTCGTTCTGTGCGCCGCTCTTGGCGCATGGGGCGCGCTCTCGTCGGTCGCGGGAAACGAGTATGTCGTGCGCTGGGGGGCAATGATGGCCGCCCAGAGCCTCGATGCCGACATGCAGCTCGGAAGGGTGACCGGAACCGTGCTGGAAGCCCTGCGCATCGACGGCGTCCAGGGCATGGTGCGCCGCTCGCGGACGGGATTCGCGGCGGGGCCGGTCGAAATCTCGTTCAACCTGCGTGAAGCCGCTCACCGGGGCCTCGTCATCGGAACGCTGAACTGTCCCTGGCTGAAATTCTGGGGCGGCGTGCCGGTGCCGCCCTGGCTGGGCGGTTTGCCGGAGCTGCCTCCGCCGACGTGCCAGGCCGACCTGAAACTTCCGGTCGGCATCGACCGCATCCGCCTCGACCGCATCGACTGGATGCCGACGGCATCCGGGCCGGTCGAGGTCACGGTCGCCTCGTTCGCGATCGATGCGGCATCACGGACGAACGGTCTCCAGCCCGTCTCGTTCTCGCTGTCGGTTCGGTTCAAAGGCGCCGAGTTCGCCGCCGCGGCTTTCGAGGGACACCTGGCCTCGACCAGGGCGTCCCTGTCTGGAAAAATAGCAGGAAATATATTTAGCTTTCCCGTCGACGCCGGCCTGAAGGTTTCGGTGAAGCGGGACGGCGTCTTCGCCGAGGGGACACTGGCCGAAACCCGGATCGACCTGACGGTGCTGTCGAAATGGCTCAGTCCCCTCTGGCGGGACACCGTGCCGCTGTTCGTGAACGGAGGGATCACCGGGGGAGGAACCTGGGTGGCCCAGCCGAAGCTCGGCTTCGCGGGCCGGTTCCAGGGGCGGTTCGATCGCGTCGTGTTCGTGCTGACCGGGTTCAACCTGCCGCTCGCCGAACTGGACGCCCCTTGGAAATGCTTCGACGGCAAGCTGCGCGTCGAGCATGGAGACAGCCGTTTCATCGGCTTTCCAGCCTCCTTCAGCGGGACCGTCGGGCTCGCCGCCGGTCTGAAGCCTGACTGGAGCATCGAAGCCCGGGTCGCCGATCTTCCCCTGGCCGATCTCGTCGCAACCCTGCCGTGGGCGGTGCGATACGGGTACGGTGTTCCCGATCTGGCCGGCCTGGCAAGCATGACCGCCCGGTTCGACGGAACCGCGCCCGGCATCCTCGTCAACGCGACGGCCCTGGTGGCCCGGCAAACCGGATCGGCCGCGACATCGAGCATTTCGATCCGCTACCGTCACGCGGCCGGGCAGCCGGACCGCTGGGACCTCGAATCCTGCTGGACGGCTGAAACCGACATGCCGAAAGGTTTTGCCGGACTTCCCGTGCGCGTGGCCCCTTCGGGAGAACCGTTGCGGCCCCCGTTCGAATTCCGTTTCGAGGGATTCGGGACGTATCTCGACAAGCTCGATACGCGGCTGGGCATTTTCTGGAAAGACGGCGGTGCCTGGCAGGCAACGGGGCTCCTCGAAGGCCACGCCTGGGACGGCCCCGTCGTCGGTCAGGACGGCCAGCCGGTGGCGATCCCTCAGGATCTGGGCCTGATCGATTTTCTGCTGCCGGGAACGTAAGGCGTGAACTCGATCCGCTCCTCCGGGATTTTCTGGTAAAACGTCAGGAGTGAACGGTCCGAATCGATGGCCATGCGCGATGCCCGGATCGAGAGAATGACGCCCTGCCGGAACACCCCGGCCGAGATCGTCGAGCGGGTTTCCTCCAGCAGGACGAGGGCGAGGTCGGCTTTTTTCAGCTCGAGTTTGGTGATCTGGTCGCCCAGGCTGGCGACCTTGTGCTCGAGACTGGCGCGAAGCGGCTCCGCCTTGCCAGACGGCAGCTTCTCGGGAAAATTTTTCACGAACAGCAGGTTCTTTTCCGCCTCGTAATGCTGGCGTCGGATATCGTTGATGATCTTCACGACCAGGTTCAACCTGTTGAGGGCGGTATGGGAAACACCGCATGCGACCCGTGTTTCGATACCGACGGCGTTGCCCAGCTCCCCCGCGGTGATCGAGCGGAAGGAGATGATTTCGCCGCCGCTGAGCGACTTTTCGATCATCACCTCGCCGTTCACGTTGATGCGCGAGTTGAGCGCCGAGCGCAGGAAGAGGTCGCCCTGCACCGTAAGGCAGGCGTTTTCGGCATACAGCGCGCGAAGGTTGCCGAACACCTTGACTTCGTTCTTGTCTTCGATCTTCCCGGCCGTGCCGAGAATGCCCTTGCCCACGTCGAGATCACCGCCGACCGTGACGCGGGTGCCCGCCTCGATCATGCCGTCGACGCGCAGGTTCCCGGTCACGGTCACGGAAAACCCATACCGGATCGAGCCGCGCACGACGAGCGAGCCCTTGAAGCTGATGTGGCCAGTGCCGAAATCGACGTCGCCCGGAATGACCATGACCGGGGTGACATGCACCGTAACCGAGTTCATGCCGGACTCGACGGTCAGCTGGCCTTCGCAGGTCGCCCGGGCGATGTCGTTCGTGCCGTCGGACTTCAGGACGACGTTGCGCCCCGCCACGACCCGCTTGTCCTTGCCGGGAACGGCGGGAATCGGCTTGCCGAAGACCGAGTGGCCCGACTCGCCCTTCGTGGCCGGCCTCTTCACCAGGATGATCTCGTCGGTCGAGACGCTGCGGAACAGGTCGCGCGTCTTGAAGTCCAGCGTCCCGTCAGGGCGCGTCAGGTGCTCCATCGACGGCCGGGGCACGAGGATGTCGATATGCGCCGGCTCACCATCGAGTGGTTGTATTCCTGTCGCTATTTTTCTTGGCGGGAGGATGGTGCGGCGCGCGACGATGCGCGGCAGGTCGTTCGTGACGAAGCCGCGGTCGAGGCCGAACAGGATGTTCTCGGCGAGGGCGCTCTGGATGGTCAGGCAGGCGGCCTTGTCATCGAACGAGTCGGGAAACGCCTCGATCGAGAAATACGCTTCCGTCTCGAGCCGGTTCGTCGTCAGGAAGAGGGAAAAACCGGGAAGCTCCCGTGCGAGGAAGGTTCCCGGTTTCATTTGGTGAGACAACGCCCGTTCAACCGGCCCGCGGGCCGTTGTTCAGGCCGACCCGGCGCTCGACGTCGGCGATGCTGACGCCCTGGCTGGAGAGGAAGTTCTCGAACCACGCCGTGTCGACGCTGAACGAGCGCAGCTCACCGCGGAACGCGATGATCAGCTGTTCGAGCTCGACCAGGTCGCCGACCCGGAGCTTGGTCTTCTGCTGGCCGCTCATGGAGCGGAGATTGTCGAGAGCCGACCGGACGGCGCTTGCGAACTCATACCGGGTCACCTTCGAGGCATCGTAGAACGGCATGCCGGGCAGGAGGCCCTTCGAGATCACGCGCTTGAGCGACTTGAACACCCAGTGGTTCGCCGGCACATAGACGAAGCCGGTTCCGGCGGAGCCGGCGGACTGGTTCATGCGCGCAGCGGCGGCGGCGGCTGTCTGGGGCATCGGTGCGCGGCCGTCGGCCAGCGGGATGTAGAACGCCGAGTCCGCCTCGGCGGCGCGGGGCCGGGCAAGAGTCGTCTTGCGGGCCTGGCGCTCGTTCTGCGTCGTGAACTGCCACGAGTAGCGGGCGACGAGCTGCTCGCCCGACTGGCTCTTGATCTTGTCGCTGATGAGAACCTTGTACTGTGTGTCCGCCTCGAGCGGGGCGGCGGGGATGAAGACGGCCCGCTTCTGGCGTCCGTCGTAGGACACGCGCCCTTCGACGCGCTCCTGGCGGCCGAAGACCGAGATATTGATCGGGTTCACGGTATTCTGCTGGGCGGGTTCGTTGAAGTGAATGACGATCTTCGCATTGCGGGCGACCTGCTCGGCGTTTGCCGCCGGCAGAATGCCGGTCACCTTGAAGGTGGAGAGGGCTTCGCGGGTGGCCGCCTTGCGGGGAGCGGCGGTCCTGGCGGCCTGCCGGGGAGCAGGGGTGTTCCAGTCGGCATCGGCTTCCATGGCGCTGTCGTTTCCGGCGGGTGCCGCCTCGTCGCCGAAGCCTTCCAGTTCCCTGGATTCCTGGGTCGTTTCCCGCATCACCGGCTGGGCGCGGCGAGGAACAGCCTGCTTCGCGGCGACGGGCGCCCGGCGCACGGGGGCCGCCGCGAACGCTTCGGGCATGGCGGGAGCCGCGGCGGGCGAGGTGGTCGCGAAGGTCGCGGCGAGAGCGTTCTGCAGGGGGCGGCCGGTCATGTCGGTCACGCCCTGGGTGATGATCACGCGATAGGAGCGGTTCGCGTCGAGCACGCCGACGGGGGTCAGCACCGCGCGCTTCTGGCCGCTCAGATACTGGATCTTCGCGGGAACGGGGCCGAAATCGTCCTCGACCCGGAAGGTGAACTCGTTCAGGGTTTCGGGGCGGACTTCCTGGTTGAAGGCCACCGTCACCGGCTGGCTGAGGTTGGTGACGACGGCGCCGCTCTGCGGCGACATGCCGACCAGCTTCAGGGGAATCGCCGCCTGCATGGCGATATCGCCGTAGGCGTCGGCCACGGGGGCGTCGAACGAGGCATTGTTGACCAGGCCCTGGCGACGGGAGGGAGCCGCGACCGGCAGGGCGGCATCGCTGGGCGCTTCCTCGAGAACGTTGTCGGGAACGACCACGTCGACGTCAGCCGAACCGGCGCCGCCGATGCGGAAAGGAATGACGGTGTTCTTCGGAAGTCTCGCGCCCGAGCTTCCCGCGAGAGTCTGGCTGATGGCGATGCCATACTCGTTGCCGGATTTCAGCGGCTGACGGGGAACCAGCGTCAGGGTCTTCAGGTCGCGCGACAGGCGGTAATCGACGCCGACCGCTTCCCGGTTGCACATCAATTTCACCGGGGCATCCTTGAGGGAGGTGATGTCGAGCGCTTCGCTGAAGCTGACTTCGAGCGGATTCTGCGGGTTGATCGTGCCGCCGGACATGTTGGCGTTGGTGATCAGCAGCCTCGCCGCCGCTGCGCTGCCCATGTCGGTGGGCATCGCGGCTGCCGCGGCGTTCTGCATCTGGGAATTCACGGCAGGCTGAACGCCGGTCGAGCGCACGCCGCCGGCAGAGATGCGGAAGTTCCACATTTTCTCGGCCGTTCCGCTCACGCCGTCGCCGAAACTGAGCTGGGCGGTGTACATCTGACCCGGCTGAAGACCGGACTTGGGCTTGAACATCACCTGCCGGGCGGCGGGATTGTAAAACAGCTCACCCTCGATGGGCTGGCCGTTTTTGAACAGATTGAGGTTGATCGTCTGGTAGAACGCCTGCGAAAGGGCCCCGCCAAACTCGACCGTCAGGGGGGTGGCGGCCGAAACGTCCGAGGCCATGTCCGCCGGAACGGTCTTGACGACCTGAACCGCCTGGCCGGCGTTCGCCTGCATTCCGAACGCAGCAGAGGCGTGCAGTGCGGGACCGGCACTTACCAGCAGGGCTCCAAGGACGACGGCTCGAATTCCATGGTTCATGAGTAACCTCCTCGAAAGGTCCAGACGATTCGGTATCATCATCGGCAAAATCGACCACAACCTTTACCCCATTGCCCGAATTCGGAGTCATCCCCACATTTTCCCGCAATTGCGCCGTAGGGGCGGGTTTGAAACCCGCCCCTACAGACGATTTATGAATGAGGACACATCAAAAAGTCCGGTGTCATAAGAATTTCGATGTTGTCGGGCCAGCGGATGCAATCGCTCGAACAGCCCCCCTCGATTTGCCCTGAGAAGGGAGGGTGTGGTATAAACCCCGAACCCGGTCATGATATTCGCCCGGATTTCAACGGCCGCAGGTCACCGAAGGAGTTACCGCCATGAGTATCGATGTCGCAACCTTCACCAAGCAGCTTCGCGAGGACGGTATCGAAGCCGCCCGCCGCGAGGCCGAAAAGATCCTGGCCGATGCGAAGGCGAAAGCCGAACACGAGAAAGAGCAGGCGAAGGCCGCGGCCCGCCGCATGGTCCAGGATGGGGAGGCCGAGATCGCCCGGCACCGGCAGAAGGTCGAAGCCGAGCTCAGGCTCGCCGCCCGCGACCTGGTTCTCGACGTCAAGAAACGCCTGGAAAACCTGACCCGCGGCCTTCTCCAGCCGGTCATCGCCGAGAAGCTGTCGGCGGCCGACGTCGTCGAATCCTCCCTCCGGGAACTCCTGAAAACCCAGAAAACCGGCCGCGAATGGGAAGCGGCGCTCGGCCCCGTCGTCGGCGCGAAGCTGACCCAGGCCGCGCTGAGCGACCTGTTCAAAACCGCGGACGGCCGCGTGAAGCTTGGCGAGGCGCTCAAGTCGGCCGGCTTCACCCTGCGCGACACCGCTTCCGGCGAAGTCGTCGAACTGACCGAAGCCTCGGTCGCCGATGCCTTCGGCCGCCTGGTCGCGCCCCAGCTCCGCGCCCTCCTGGACAAGTCCGAAAACGCCGGAGCCTGAGTCGCAACCGTGAGCGCGCGACTCTACTACCTCCTTTCCGCCCTGCCGCCCCTGCCGGGGTTCGGCGAGCAGCTCCCGTGCGGCCTCGGCGACGTGCTCGCGGCCATGCGCGCGGAAGAGGACCCGACGCTCGACACCCTCGCGGACTGTTTCTCCGTCGAGCCGGCCCTGCGCGCGATGCAGAAAAGCCGCCTGGTCGGACATCTGCCCGAGCCGCCGGCCGACCTGATGGAGCTTCTGCCCGACTGCATCCGGGAACGGGTCGCCGTCTGGCCGTCCCGCGAGGAGGAAGTCGCCTGGCACGAGAGCGTCTGCTTCGCCTGGTTCGAGTTCATGCACCGGACGGGCCACGCCATCGGTTCCAGACTGCTCCAGCGCTGGAGCGCCTGGGAAATGACCCTCGCCGTGTATCTGGCGAACGCTCGTGATACCGCGGAATCCGCCCCGGCGAAGGACCGCCCTGTTTCGCCTGAAGCCCCGGCCTTCGATTACGATGGGCTGGTGGCCGAATGGCACAACACCGCCGACCCGATGATCGGCGAGCACAAGCTCGACGAGGCCCGGTGCGCCTTCCTCGCCTCGGAATCGACCCGATACTCGTTCGAGATCGACGAACTCGTCTTCTACCTGCTGAAACTCAGACTGTTGTCCCGGTATGCCACTCTCGACCGGGGCACGGCGCTCAAGATACTCGAGGAGGTCACAGCCCTGTGAGCGTATCCGGACGCATCGTAACGATATTTGGAAATATGGTAACCGCCGAGTTCGACGGCGCTGTCCGGCAGAACGCCGTCGCCTACTGCCACCGCGCCGACGGCGTGCGGCTGATGGCCGAAATCATCCGCATCCGCGGGAACCGGGCCGACATGCAGGTCTTCGAGCTGACGCGCGGCCTCAAGGTCGGCGACACGGTCGATGTGACGGACGAGTTGCTCTCCCTCGAACTCGGGCCCGGCCTCCTCGGCCAGATCTACGACGGGCTGCAGAACCCGCTGCCGGTGTTCGCCGAAAAGGTCGGCAAGTTCCTCGAGCCCGGCAACTACTTCAAGCCGCTCAGCCGCGAGACGAAATGGGAGTTCACCCCGCTCGCGAAGACCGGCTCGACCGTTCGCGCCGCCGACGCGCTCGGCAAGGTGCAGGAAAGCATCTTCGACCATTACATCTTCGCCCCGTTCGATCTCGAAGGCGAGTGGAAGCTCAAGAGCCTCGTCGGGGCCGGGTCCTATACGATCGAACAGACGATCGCCGAACTCGAGAACGCCGACGGAAAAACAATATCGGTAAATATGATAAACCGCTGGCCCGTCCGCATCCCGCTGACCCATTACGCCGAGCGGCTTCTGCCCGTGACCCCGCTGGTCACGAAGCAGCGCATCATCGACACGTTCTTCCCGATCACGCGCGGCGGCACCTACTGCATTCCCGGCCCGTTCGGCGCCGGCAAGACCGTTCTGCAGCAGATCACCAGCCGACACGCCGAGGTCGACGTCGTCATCTCCGCCGCCTGCGGTGAACGCGCCGGCGAGGTCGTCGAGACGCTTCGCGAGTTCCCGCACCTGACCGACCCGCGCACCGGCAAGACGCTGATGGAACGCACGATCATCATCTGCAACACGTCCAGCATGCCCGTCGCGGCCCGCGAGTCGTCCGTCTACACGGCCGTGACGCTCGGCGAATACTACCGTCTCCAGGGGCTTCACGTGCTGCTGCTGGCCGACTCGACCTCCCGCTGGGCCCAGGCCCTGCGCGAAATGAGCGGCCGCCTCGAGGAGATCCCCGGCGAGGAGGCCTTCCCGGCTTACCTCGAAAGCTCGATCGCCCGCTTCTACGAGCGCGGCGGCTCGGTGAAACTGCGCGATGGCCGCGAAGCCTCGCTCACGATCGGCGGCGCCGTCAGCCCCGCCGGCGGCAACTTCGAAGAGCCGGTCACGCAGGGCACGCTCAAGGTCGTCGGCTCGTTCCTCGGCCTGTCGTACGCCCGCTCCTACGCGCGCCGCTACCCCGCGATCGACCCGCTCGAGTCCTGGTCGAAATACCGCGGCATCATCGACGAAAAGAAGGTCGCCTGGGCCCGCTCGTTCCTGCGCCGCGGCCGCTCCGTCTTCGAGATGATGCAGGTCGTCGGCGAGGAAGGCACCTCGATGGACGATTACGTCGTCTACCTCAAGGGCGAGTTCCTCGACTCGGTGTACCTGCAGCAGAACTCGTTCGACGACGTCGACGCCGCCTGCCCGCCCGAGCGCCAGCAGGACCTGTTCGGCCGCGTCTGCCGCGTGCTCGAGCACGAGTTCTCCTTCGCCGACAAGGACGGGGCCCGCGACACGTTTTTCACGCTCACCGAGCAGTTCCGCAACTGGAACTACGCGAAGAGCGGCACGGATGCCATGAAGGATGCCGAAACGAAGATCGCGTCCTGCCTGCAGGCCGACAAGGAGGCCGCCCATGCGTAAATACTACACCCGCATCGACCGCATCGCCGGAAACGTCGCCATGCTCAAGGCGACCAACGTCGGCTTCGAGGAGCTCGCCATCATCGAGGGCCGCGTCGGCCGCTCGCTCGCCCAGGTCATCAAGGTGTCGGGCGAGGATGTCTCGCTTCAGGTCTTCTCGGGAACCCGCGGCCTGTCGACCGGCGACCGCGTGAGCTTCCTCGGCTCGGCGATGCGCTTCAGCTTCTCCGAAGACCTTTTCGGCCGTATCTTCACGGGCGGCGGCGAGCCGCGCGACGGCCGCAGCACCCTCACCGAGAACCTCATCGAGGTCGGCGGCCCGGCTGTCAACCCGGCCGTGCGCCTCATGCCCAGCCGCATGATCGCCACGAACATCCCGATGATCGACGTGTTCAACACCCTCGTCGAGGGCCAGAAACTGCCGATTTTCTCGATTCCCGGCGAGCCCTACAACGAACTGCTCGCGCGCATCGCCCTCCAGGCCGAGGCCGACGTCATCGTGCTCGGCGGCATGGGCCTCAAATACGACGAATACCTGTACTTCAAGCAACGTCTCGAGGAAGGCGGCGCCCTGTCGCGCACCATCATGTTCGTCCACACCGCGTCAGACCCGGTCGTCGAGTGCATGCTCACCCCCGATATCGCCCTGACCGTGGCCGAACGGTTCGCCGTGCAGGGAAAGCGCGTGCTGGTGCTGCTGACCGATATGACCAACTTCGCCAACTCGCTCAAGGAGATCGCGATCACGATGGAACAGATCCCGTCGAACCGCGGCTACCCGGGCGACCTGTATTCCCAGCTCGCCTCGCGGTACGAGAAGGCCGTCGTGTTCGACAACGGCGGTTCGCTCACGACGATGGCCGTCACCACGATGCCGGGCGACGACGTCACCCACCCGGTTCCGGATAACACCGGCTATATTACGGAAGGCCAGTTCTACCTGAAGGGCGGCTGGATCGAGCCCTTCGGCTCGCTCTCGCGCCTCAAACAGCTCGTCAACGGCCGCACCCGCGACGACCATCGCGCCATCATGGACGGCTGCATCCAGCTCTACTCGAAATGCCGCGAAACCCGCGAGAAGCGCGCCATGGGCTTCGAGATGTCGCCGTGGGACCTGAAGCTGATCCGGTACGGCGAGCAGTTCGAACAGCGGGTGATGGACCTGTCGGTCAACAATACGCTCACCGTCGCCCTCGACCGGTGCTGGGAACTCCTGGCCGAGGTGTTCGAGCCGCGCGAGACCGGCATCCGGTCGGCGCTGTGCGAGAAATACTGGCCGAAGAAGGTGGGCGCCGTCGTCGAGACCGCCGCCCCCGACGGTCAGTAACGCCGGAGACCGCCGCAGATGGCTGAAAAGATCAAGAAAACCCGTCCGGAACTGCTGAAGCAGAGACGATCGCTGGCCTTGTTCCAGCGGTTTCTGCCGACGCTCCTGCTGAAGAAACAGCAGATCCAGATGGAGATTCTGAAGGTGCGCACGCAGCGCACGCGCATCCGCGAGGAGATCGACCGCATGGTTCGCCAGATCGAGCCGTGGCTCACCCTCTTCAGCGAGGATCTGCCCGGACGCGTGACGGACCTGGTGCGCGTGAAGCGTCTCGAGCGCGGCGAGATGAACGTCGCGGGCATCCGCCTGCCGGTCTTGCGGCAGGTCGAGTACGAGATCGCCCCATACAGCCGGCTCGTGATGGCGGCCTGGGTCGATGCCGGCGTCGAGTTCGTGAAAAACCTGCTCCAGGAACGGGAACGGCTCAGAATCCTCGTCGAGCAGGAACGGCTGCTCCAGTCCGAACTTCGCAAGGTCACGCAGCGGGTGAACCTCTTCGAAAAAGTGATGATCCCGCGTGCGAAGGAGAACATCCGCACGATCCGGATCAACCTCGCCGAAGAACAGACGGCGGGCGTCGGCCGCTCCAAGATTGCCAAGGGGAAATCCGCCGTCGGGGAGGAAGGCGCATGATCCAGGAAATGCGTCGCGTGTATATCGCGGCCCGCCAGGGTGATCGCCAGTCCGTTCTCGCGGCCCTGTTCGCCGCCGGTGTCGTGCATGTCGAACCGGCCCGCCCCGACGCGGTGAAGCCATCCGCCGAACTGGCGCATGACCTGGCCCGAGGCGAGAAAGCCCTCCAGGCGATCGATGCCGTCGAACCGTCTGTCGACGCCGTCGCGGCCCCCCCGGGAACCCCGGCGCGGCTGATCGACGAGGTGCATGCGCAGCTCGTCCTGATCGAACGCCTCCACACGGACCGCCAGGAACTCAAGCGGGAGCTCGCCCAGGTGAAGCCCTGGGGCCGCATCAGCCAGGCGGATCTGGAAAAGCTCGTCGCGGCGGGACTTACCATCCGTTTCTGCATCTGCCCCCCGGCGTATATCGCTGACTCTATAACTGCTGATATTATACAAGGAATCAACGTTGCGGACGGCGTGCTGGCGGTTCTCGCCGTGAGCCGCGGTTCCGTCGAGGTCAGGCCCCCCGCGCAGGCGGTTCCCGTCCCGTCACGGGACGCCACGGAGATCGAGGCGGCTCTCGCCACGCTCAAGGAGGAGGAACGGCGCCTGTCCGGCCAGCTCCGCGAACTCGCCATGCGGCGGGAGGACGTGCGGAGCTATCTGGCCGAACTGAAAGAGCGCATCTCATTCCAGACCGTCGAGGCCGGGCTTGCCGAAGAAGGCCCCGTTTACATCATGCAGGGCTGGGTGCCGGAAAATCACGTCGAGGCGCTTCATACCGCTCTCGAGGGAACCAGGCTTCCCATCGGTGTCGTGACGCAGGCGCCGGCCGCCGACGAGGCGCCGCCGACGGCATTTTCGAACTCGCCCTGGGTGCGGCCCGTCGAGTGCCTGTTCTCCCTGCTCGGCGTCACGCCGGGCTATCGCGAGGCCGACATCAGCCCGGCGTTCCTGCCGTTCCTCACGATCTTCACCGCCATGCTCGTCGCGGACGCCGGATACGGCATCGTGGCGCTCGTCGCCCTGCTGGCGGCCCGGAAGCCCCTGATCTCGCGGGGCGTGCCGGAACAGGTGCTGACGCTGTTCACGATCCTGTTCGCGGGGGTCGCTGGGTGGGGCGTGTTGACGAACGCCTGGTTCGGGGCGCCGCTGATGAGCAAGGCGCTGATCCTGACCGGCGACCAGCAGAAGGACGAACTGTTCCTGAAACAGCTGTGCTTCCTCATCGGCGCCGTTCACCTGACGGTCGCGCACGTCTGGAAGATCCGGCGCGCCGCGCTCGGTCTCACGACGATCGCCGAGGCCGGGTGGGTGCTGTTCATCTGGGCCATGTGGGCGCTGGTCGAAGTGCTCGTGAATGGCAGCCCGGCGCCGTTCTGGATGCTGCCGCTGTTCGGCGTGTCCCTGTTCATGATCGTCCTGTTCACGGATTTTTCGTGGAACCTGTTCGCGGCGGTGGGAAAGGGGCTCGGCGCCGTCGCTCTCAACGCGGCGGGTTTCCTCGGGGATATCATCAGCTATATTCGCCTCTGGGCCGTCGGGCTTGCCGGAGGCGTTTTGGCGGCGAGTTTCAACGAGATGGTGCGGCCGCTTCCCCTGCTGCTCGTCGTCGTGATCCTGGTGGCGGCCCATCTGCTCAACTTCGCGCTCGGTCTCGTCGCGATCTTCGCGCATGGGGTGCGGCTGAACCTTCTCGAGTTCTCGAATCATCTCGGTATGGAATGGACGGGGCGCGGATACGACCCGTTCGGGAAAAAGTAAGGAGCTGAAACCATGATTGAACTGCTTGGCAAGTTTGCGTGTGGTCTCGTTCTCGGCCTTGGCGGCATCGGAAGCTGCCTCGGTATCGTCTCCGCCGGCACGGCGGCAGCCGGCGCCTGGGCAAGCGAAGGAAAAGCAGGCAGGAACCTGTCGTTCCAGTACATCATCATGGTTGCGGCGCCCATCAGCCAGACGCTCTATGCGATGATCGTCATGCTGACCATGATCAAGGTTGCCGGCAATCCCGAAAACGCCCTGCTGTGTCTCGGCGTCGCCCTCGGAACCGGCATCATCGAGCTTTTCTCGGCCTGGTATCAGGGCCTCATCGGCGCCGCCGGCATCCGCGCGATGGTCGAGAATGGCGGCAAGGGATTCGGCCTGCTGATCATCGCCCTCGGCATCATCGAGACCGTCGGGATCTTCGGCATGGTGTTCGGCCTCCAGATCCTCAACTCGCCGCTCGCGAAAGCGATCGCCGAAGCCGGCGCCGCGGCCGCCGGAGCGCAGTAAGTTTCCTCTTCGGCGAAGCGCTTCCCGCTTCACCGGTCTCGAACATCGGGTTTTTCGGGCAAACACCGGAAAACCCGATGTTTTTGCGTGAATACTGCGCGCTGTTGCTAAAGACCGTGACGGGGCCGTTTCACTGACCGGCCCGGAGCGGCTGCTTCTCGACCTTGATGTTGCCGATCCAGACGGTTCCGGGGCCATCGAGAACGAGGTTCAGGATGATCTTCCGGACCGATACGCCGGGCTGATTGACCGCGAACGGGATTCTCACGGTTTTCCAGTCGGAATCCCCCGATACGACCTGATCGAGTCCGCGGGAGAAATAGCGACCTTGTGGCTCGGTTTCCACCCACATCTCGAGAAGCGCCCCGTTCGCGACACCCTGTGTTTTCAGATCGGCCTGGAACCAGATAGTGGCGTTCTCGATGTGCTGCGATTCGATCTCTCCGACGCAGATCTGGGCCGAGTGGGGCGAGGAGAGTTTCAGGGAGCTTTTGCCGGCGATCTTGGTCGTCTCGTCCAGGACGATCCTGGTTTTCACCTGGTCGAGGGAATCGAACGCGATCGTCTGAATCTCCTGGGAAAAAGACGGGCCGCAGGTCAGGAGAAGGAGAAGAAGCGGAGCGAGAATTTTACTCATGTGAGCCTCCGGAAGGTGAATATGAGGAATCATCAGCCTGGTGCCGGCTGTCTTCCCTGGTCGGGGCAATCGCCTGCATCAGGCGTGTTTGCGGAAGTGCCGGAGCCAGGCGAGGAATTTTTCGGTCTGGGAGCCGATCAGTTCGGTCAGGAGAATCGCCTCGCGGTCCTGGTAGTTCTTGAGGGCGAACTCCGACAGCAGGTTGAGGCAGCCGGGGTCGCTGAACAGTTCGAGCAGGCGGTCGAAATGATGCCTGAACTCCTCGGCCTTTTTCTGCCGCTCCTCGGTCGAAAGGCTGGGACGACGCAGTTTGAGCCGCTCGAGGAGGGACAGCGGCTGGTTGAACAGCTGGGAGAGGCAGGT
Source organism: uncultured bacterium (assembly GCA_964389325.1). Taxonomy (GTDB): domain Bacteria; phylum Muiribacteriota; class Ozemobacteria; order Ozemobacterales; family Ozemobacteraceae; genus MWAR01. The sequence goes on from CAYMEN010000003.1 coordinate 113,444, forward strand.
CGGGCCCCGGGGCTGGCGCGCCCAGATATACAGGATGTCGAGCATCGCGGTGAGCCGCATGTCGCGATCGTGCGAACTCAGGCGCGGAAGCAGTTCGCTGAGGTCGCGCTTGCGGATGACGACGCGCTGTCTGTATTTCCCGAAGCCTTCGATGAAGCCGCCGACGACGTCCGACCAGAGTTTCGCCTGGACGATGCTCGGGATGCCGATCAGGTTCCCGATCGGCGCGAAGGCCGTCGCGAACGGCCAGGCGAGCACCGTGCGGAAGAAGTTCGCCCGGATGACGCGTCGGTCGAAGTTGCGCAGCCTGTTGTGGGTGCTGATGTAGATCCCGTTCGCCATGCACAGGAAGAAAAACTTGGCGGCCTCGAACAGGAAGCCCGCCTTTTCGAGCGGCCAGCTGTCGTCGAACGCGATCTTCACGAAGCCGAGGATCGGGACACTGAAACCGGTCCAGAATAAAGACTGTGATATATTATCAAAGTTGACGTTGCGCAGGCTCCAGTTCCGGATGAGGATCCCGGAGCTGGCGAGCAGGTCGACCAGCATGTTCCGGGTGCCGGTGATCAGGAACCAGATCACGGCGAACATCACGCCGGCCAGCTGGCCGAACTGGTAGTTCATGAACGAGAACGCCACGATGAACCCGATGGCGATGCGCCAGAGGCTCTTGAGGCCGGGGTTCACATACGCCCAGAACTCGCCGGGCGGAACGAGGTCGAGCGCTTCCTCGTCTCCGACCAGGTTCCGGAAGGGCTTGCCGATTTTGCCCATGCAGACGACGTCCGACCCGCTGCCGATCGGCGCATCGGGGCTGTCGTCCTTCTTCCCGTCGTGGATGACGAGGTCGGCGATCGGCCGGGGGACCTTGTAGTGTGACTCGAGAAACTCGGGGCGCACCGACTCGGGAATGTCGCTGACCTTGATGAAACCCATTCCCGGGATCGTCGGGTCGCGGCCGGTCGAATCGCTGCCGCAGACCGGGATCAGCGGCCGGCGCGCGGTGAGTTCCCGGGCCTTTTGCACCTGCTGCCGGACGCCGCCCGTGATCCCGTGCTGTTCGAGGAAGTTCACGACGTCGTCCTCGGTGCCGTTGTTGAGCAGGTAGACGAACTTGTTGAAGATGATCAGGTCGTTCGGGTTGCGCGCCGAGCTGTCGCGCAGGTTCAGCGTCTCGATGTGCGAGATGCGGGCGATGTGCTTGAGCAGGTGCTGCATCGAGTCCTTGAGCCCGATCTCGAGGGGGTGGATCATGACGATCCGGCCGCCCTGGCCGATCAGGGTGTCGAGTATCGGCTCCTCCTCGGCGAACTCGCTGTCGTAATCGACGACGTCCCGGCCCTCCATGTAGGAGGCCCGCAGGCTTTCCGGCGTCATCGTCTCGTACTGCTCGCGCACGGCCTCATACTGCGACGAGATGTTCTTGAACTCCCACTCGCTGTAGATGCCCCGCGTGAGGCGGTCTTCGGCGGCGAGCACCTGCGCCTTCAGCTGGAGGACGCGGCGCTGGAGGATGTCGCGGAACTTCTGGAACAGCAGTTCGCCGATATGGACTCTCGAAATCTGCCCGCACGCAACGATCCGGTCGAGCTCCTCGAGGGTGAGCGGCGGGAACCAGCAGGGGCTGTCGGGTTCCCAGCCGGAGTTGAGCCGTGGCCGCTGGAGCGTGTTGAACCGCTCGACGGCGGCGACCATCGTCTTGTGGCGGCTCGCCGCGTTCGTGCGGAGGCCGCTCAAAAACGGGGTGAAAATCATCCGGCGCTCGTCGAAAAACGCGAAAAACGCTTTGCTGTCGGCGGTTTCGGGCGGCACGTACATGTAGTGACGCCGGGCGCCGCTGTGGCCGACGCTGAACTCGATACCGATGTTCACCTTGATGCCGAGAATGTTGCCGGCGGTGATCGCCTCATGGATCATCCGGCGCTCGTCGAGGTTCGAATACACGATGGTGAGCCGGGAAATGCCCTTCACGAAAGCGTCCAGCAGCACCTGCGTCGGGGTCTTGCGGCCTTCCGACAGGAAGTCGTGAACGTGGTCGTCCCAGCCCATGTTCAGCTCGCGGAGCGGCTTTTCCTCTTCGGGGACTTCGACCAGGTGGAGTTTGTTCAGGAACCGGCGGACGACCGCTTCCTGCCCGAACGAGACCAGGCCGAAGTCGGCCATGGCTTCCATCTGGCGCCGGCGGTTGCTGCGCGATTTGACGACTTCCTTCATCAGGTCGATCTGGATGCGCGCCGTGTTCAGCGGCATGTTGATCGTCTTCGCGTGGAGGGACTGGTCGACCATCATCGAGAGGGCGGCCAGCCGCTCCTCGGCGGAGTTCGGAGAAAGGTCACGCGCGATCTTGATGTAGGCGCCGGCGATGCTGAGACGCCGCTTGCCGAAATCGCGAACGAAGCCGCCGGGGTGGGAGAGGTGCCGGACGTTCAGCCGGGTCGGGGGTTCGTCGAGTTTGTGGTTGACGGCATCGACCAGCGACTCGATTTCGTTGTTGAAGCTCAGCCACTCGATCAGGCTGGACAGCAGACCGACAGCCGTGTCGTGGGATGTTTGCAGCAGCCAGCGGAGCATGTTCCGATCCAGATCCTTTCTCGATGCCGGCGTCAGCCGGATGCCGTGATCGTGCTGTTACGTCTTTTGCGTATAACACAAAAAGGGAAAACCCGCCCCACTCCCGACCCGATTTCCGAAGTCGGAGCGAACGCAACAGGGTTTCCCTCGGACCTCGTGATTATAACCTCGCGATCGGGATAATTCAATCGGAAGGTGTGATATAATTGGTTCATTCATCACGTCCCCGGAGGTTTTTCCATGGCACGACTGTTCGGTACCGATGGTGTTCGAGGTGTGGCCAACCAGTATCCCCTGACGGCCGATATGGCGTTCCGGATCGCCCAGTCCGGCACCCGCCACCTGCTCCTCAACCACAAGAAACACGATCGGCCGATCTTCGTCGGCAAGGACACCCGCCTGTCCGGCGACATGCTCGAGCATGCGGTGGCGGCCGGTATCGCCTCGATGGGGGCCGAAGCCAGGCTGCTCGGCGTGGTTCCGACACCCGCCGTCGCCTTCATCACACGCGAAATACAGGGCCTCGGCGGGATCGTCATCAGCGCTTCGCACAATCCCTTCCAGGACAACGGCATCAAAATCTTCGGCGCCGACGGATATAAAATATCAGACGCTACAGAAGACGCCATCGAGAAGGATGTGACCGGCACCGCCACGTTCAACCTTCCGACTGGGGAAAACCTCGGCCGCGTGACGGCCGATACGGCCTCGGTGCAGTTCTGGCTGTCTCATCTCGCGAAAATTCTCGGCGATTCCCACGGGTCGAAACGCCTCAAGGTCGGCCTGGACCTGTCGAACGGAGCCCTGGCCCCTTGGGCCGTGAAGTTCTTCACCGACCTCGGCTTCAGCGTCGATGCGATCGGCAACTCTCCCGACGGGCGGAACATCAACGCGAACTGCGGATCGACCCACATCCAGCACCTCGTCGAGATGATGGGCCGCGAGCATTTCGACGTCGGGTTCGCATTCGACGGCGATGCCGACCGGGTCATCGCGGTGACGAGCCAGGGCGACATCATCGACGGCGATTATATATTGGCCATTACGGCAAAATACCTGAAACAGCAGGATAAATTGCCGGGCAACTCGCTCGTCACGACCGTCATGAGCAACCTCGGCCTCGATCTCGCGATGAAGGGGCTCGATATCAAGGTGCTCAAGACGAAGGTCGGCGACAGGTTCGTTCTCGAGGAGATGAAGCGCACCCAGACGATCGTCGGCGGCGAGCAGTCCGGTCACATCATCCTGTCCGATTATGCCACGACCGGTGACGGCCTGCTGACGGCCTGCTTCATTCTCAAGATCATCCGCGACACCGGCGCTTCCCTGAAGGAACTCAGCGAAGTGATGATGAAGCTTCCCCAGGTTCTCGTGAACATCCGGGTCAAGAACAAGAACTTCGATACGGTTCCCCAGATCCAGGAGGAAATCCGGCATTCCGAGAGAAAACTCGCCGGCCGCGGCCGCGTGCTGGTTCGCCCCTCCGGAACCGAGAACCTTGTGCGCGTGATGGCCGAGGGGCCTGACGAGCGGGAGATCCGCCACCTCGTCGACGGGATCGCGAAGGCGATCTCGAATCATCTCTGCTGACGGGGAAACGGTGCGGACGATGCAAGAGCCCGGTACGATGAGACGTCTTTCGAGACGACTCGCCGTTCTCTTTGCCGCTGCTCTGTTGCTTGCTGCGGGGTGCAGCCGAAAATCGCAGGGTCCGGGCGTGAATGGCCCCGGGAAAAAAGGGGCGGAATCTGCCGCCCGGCCCGGCCAGGCTTCCGGCACGACCTCGCCGGCAGGCACAGGAAATGGCGCCATTTCATCGGGTGGCGCAGCCCTTCCGGATCGTGGCGAGATACAGAAGACATCCATGACTCCCGCCATCAGACGCGAGTTTGAGCGTCGGTATGAGAAAGGCATCGCGCTCCTCGAAAAGCAGGACTACGGCGAAGCCTCGCGCATTTTCGAGCAGCTTCTCTCCGAGAGCTCCGATCCGCAGGACGCGAGCATTGCCGCCTACTGCCTCGCCGAGATCTGCTTCCGGAACAAGTCGAATGCACGGGCCCTCGAACTGTTCAAGGAAATCGTCGAGAAGTATCCCGGCACTCCGGCCGCCGACAACGCGAAGGCCGGGATCGAATACCTCGAGAATTTCCACAAGCACGAGGCAGAGTACGTTTCCCCGGACGTGGAGGATCGGAAGCGCCGGGGAGCGGGCCGGTGAGGGCCCCGTGCGGCGAAAAGGGCGGAATGGCATGAAACAGGCGTTCGAACGGCGGCACGGCTTCTCGATCATCGAGGTGCTCCTGGCGATGCTCATCATCGGGGCCGGCGTCGTGCCGGTGTTGTCGCTGTTTCTGACCGGTTCCCGCACCGTCGAGAAAGGCGGCCTGCTGCTGTCGGCCACCATCGCGGCCCAGAACGTTCTCGATCGCGCGAAGAGCGACGCGTTTCTCTGGGGCAACGTTCCGCTCACCCTCGATTTTCCCGACCCCGATCATCCGCAGTTCACGCTGCCCGCCTTTTTCGCGAAAAAATACAACGCCTCTGGAACCCTGATCATCGAGGAGGCTCCCGGACACACGGTCATCGGCACCGGTGAGAAGGAGACGAGCCTGGTCCAGATCAGCGTCATCATCCGCTGGATCGAAAACAAGACCGGGCGTTCGACCAGGCTCGTGACATACCGCGCGAACACGAACTGCTTCGACCTGAAAACATCCGCGAAATTCTGATGAACCGCGAGGAGCACGTGAGGGACAACCCCGTGATGACCCGACCGAGGAGCGGTTTTACGCTCGTCGAATTGTCTATATCTGCGGTTATTATATCGTTGATCGGCCTCGTTCTCGTGGCGGTCTTCCGCAGCAACCTCGCCACCTGGAAATGGGGCCAGGAGCACATGGAGTTCAACCAGAAGGTCCAGCTCGCCATGAAACAGGTGTTCACCGACATCAAGCGCATCAACCCCGTCGTCCTCACCGACACCCGGGGGAATCTCTGGTTCAAGGGAGAACGCATCGGTGACCTGTTCCCGAACGTCATCGAGGTCGTCGACACCGACAAACTACCGGAAAACGGAGGCGAGGAGTTGATCTTCCAGCACACGACCTACCGTCGGCCCGGCGAGAGGACACAGGTGCGGCTGTTTCTCGAGAAGGAGGCCCTCATGCGCGAGACGACGGACCAGAACGGGTCCCGTTCCCGCGTCGTGATTTCCGACAGGGTCTCGAACCTGCATTTCCTCCGCAACACGGCTGATATCAACGAGATTTCCGTTACCATGACCATCGCGGACGACATGAATCCGAAACTCATCGAGGAGCTCGTCTTCGCCGTCCGTCTCGACACCGATCTCGTGTGCGTGAAAGCGAGGGACGGCTCATGACCGGCAGGAGCGGTTCGAAGCGCGGGTTCATCGCGTTCTACTCGTTCATTCTTCTCCTCATCCTGGCCATTTTCGGCATCTCCTACTGGGCCGTTTCGCGCCTCTCGACCAGTTCCATCGTCCAGGAGGCCGGCCGCATCCGCGCGAGATGTCTCGCCCAGGCGGGCGTCGAGAAGGTGTTGATCAACATCGTCAACCAATACCGGCTGGGCAACCGCAATCTCGGGTATCCGGGCAAGTTCAGCCGCGACCGCACCGACAAGGAATACAACGTCGAGTTCGGGGACGGCTCGTACCGGGTCGAGTCGGTCCAGCCCTACACGGCGCCGGGCAGCAGCAAGGTCATGACGCAGGTGCCGTATTACCAGCGCCAGACGGTCATCGGGACCTACGACATCTGGAAGATCGTCGTCGTCGGAGAAGTGCCGGAAGGCCCCCAGGCGCGGGTCGAGACGCTTGTCAAGATTATCAGGCAGTATGCCCGATACTGAGGGACGGAGCCGTGGGAGGAAATATATGATAAAGTATACAAATACGGCATGGGGACTCGCTCGCGCCGCGCTTCTCGGAGGAATCCTGCTCGTTTCCGCCGCCGACGCCCGGGCGGCCAATGACGGCCCGCAGTTCGACGGGTTTTCCGCCAAGGTGTCGGGTGATATCTACGGCCAGCCCCGGGTCATCGAGGACATGGACGGGGACGGGAAACAGGACCTGATCTTCGGCGCCACGGACGGCAAGGTACATGTCTACTCGTCGACCGGCAAGGAGATCATCCGGCCGCCGAACTGGCCGAAACAGACGGGAGCGCCGATCCTTTCCGACGTGTCGGTCGCCGACCTCGACAACGACGGGAGCTCCGAGGTCATCGTCAGCTCCCTGAACGGGAAGGTTTACTGCATGGACCGCCGGGGCGTCCAGAAATGGGAAGTGAACACCCGCGGCACGATCCGTCTCTCGTCCCCCGAGGTCGCCGACGTCGACGGGGCGGGCAACATGTCCGTCTTCATCGGATCGAAAGCGGGCACCGTGAGCCGGATCGACAAGGACGGGCGGCTGATCTGGGAGGTCCCGATGTCGACCTCCGTCTCGTCGCGCGTCGTCGCTGCCGACATCAACGGCGACGGCACCAAGGAGCTCGTCGCCAAGGACGACAACGGGAAGGTGACGATCCTGAACATGCGCGGCTCTGTGGAGAGCGGCTGGCCCCAGTCGACGGTCCCGAACCTGACCTGGCCCTTCGAAGTCGGTGCCGGCGACGTCAACGGCGACGGCGTCAAGGAGATCTTCACGACGACGCCTGAAAAAAAGTTTTTACTATGGAACAGGGACGGCAGCCTCCGGACGCAGTTCGGCCTTTCCGACGCGTCGCATTCGGCCCCTCGTCTTGCGGACCTGAACGGGGACGGCCGCGACGAGTTCGTCATCGGCCAGGCGGACGGGGTGGTGATGGTCTGCGATCGTGATGGCAAGCCGCTCCCGGGATGGCCCTTCAAGACGAGGCATTCGGTCTATCACACGCCGCAGGTGATCGACGTCGACGGCGATGGCCGGCTCGACGTGGTGTTCACGGCCTGGAACCCCGAAGGCGTCGGCAAACAGGCGGGCTACGTGATGGCGCTGAGCCGCGACGGGAGCCCGCTTCACGGATACCCGAAATACATCGGGAAATCCATCGCCCCGCTGACGTTTGCCGATCTCGACGACGACGGGTATCTCGAGATGATCGCCGCGGGCGGCATCAACTACACCGACGACCAGCTCCACGTCTTCCCGACCGGCGCCCGCGTCCAGATACGGCTGGCGATTCTCGGCAGCGAGGTGTCGTTCTGATGCGGTTCGCCCTCTTCCCGGCGTGGCACAGGGCTTTTCTGGCAGCCATCTGCGCGATTTCGATATGCGCCGGGGGCGCATGCGCGCAGGAGGATGACGACCTCCGCGAGTTCCTGACCAGGGGGCAGGTCTGCTACCAGAAACGCGACCTGGCGGGGGCCGCGCTCGAATTCGAAAACGTCCTGCTCATCGATCCGTCGAACGTCGAGGCGTCGATCTGGCTGGCCCAGATCTACGCCGATCAGAAGAACATGTTCAAAGCCCGGCAGATGCTCCAGCAGGCGAAGCGGATCATGCCGACGCATGCCCGCGTGGTCGCCCTCGAAAACCTCTTTGGCGACGGCAAGCCCCGGGTCACGACGAAGGAGACCGATCTCGTGATGCACGAGACGCTGACCCTGCTCGGCTCGGGAACGAACCTGCGGCCGTACGGCCTCGTCGTGCCCGAACAGAAAGTCCGTGCCGCCGGTGTCCAGTCCTCGACGATAGCTGCGTTCGAGGACGTGGAGATCGCGATCGAGCCCTCCCTTGGAACGGGGCCGACGAGCGTTCCGGCCGGTATCGATGCGTTCGCGAAGGAGGAGGGGCCGCTCGCCCCGGTGTTCGAGGCGCGGACGGTCCAGGGCCTCGCGAAAGCTCTCGACGCCTATTTCGAGATCGTCGGGAAAGACAAGACCCTCGTGGAACAGGATGACAAGGGATTGCTCAACGAGGGGATCACCTTCTACGAACCAAAACTCCGCGCGAATGCCAGCGACACCGAGGCCGTCTTCTATTACGGCATGATCCAGTTCTACAACGGTGCGGTCGAAGAAGCGTTCAAACTCCTCGAACCTCTGCGTGAAAGCGAAACGCCCTACGGTGACCGGCTTCAGGTCGTCTGGAACGAGATCGACAAACGCAGGCGCGAGGAAGAAGCCCGTCGCGAAGCCCTCAGACGCGAGGAAGAAGCCCGCGAAGCTGCGCGTATCGCCGCTGCCGAACAGGCCGCCGCCGCCTCCGCCGCGATAGCCGCCGCCGCCGGAAGCGCGCCCACCGGTTCCGTCGCCTCCGCCTCGAGCCCGGCCGACGCCCTGCATACCGAAGGCTACGAACTGTACAAGAAGGGCCAGGTCGACGCCGCGATCGAAAAGTTCAACACCGCCATCAGTCGCAATCCGAACGAGCCGAATTACCATTACCACCTCGGCCTCGCTCTCACCGACAAGGGGCTCGGGGGCCAGTATGACGCCTTCGACCGGGCGATCGAGGCGTTCAACCGCGTTCTGCGTCTCGCCCCGCCCGGCGAAAAACTCGCGAAAGACGCCGAAGCCATGGTCCGCGACATCACCGCCGCCAAAAACACCCTCAAACGCTGATCTCCACGGAACCTGCAACGCACCACAGGCACGGAGACGCAGAGAAAGAAATTCTGTTCGAACTCTGTGTCTCTGTGCCTGGTGGTGCGTTGTATCATTCAACGGCCAAAAAGATCGGTTGCGGGCGGGGAATTGTGATATACTTCCCGCGTTTGCGACAAGGAGAGAGTCGAGATGGGTGTGACGACGAAACACAACCGCGGCCAGGAACTTTCCCCCGACCTCGATGTCGGTGAGAACGGCGTTGCCGTCGAAGTGCCGGTGACCCGCCCCTTCGAAGGGTACACCTATATCCGCAAGGAGTGGGTCGATCAGGAAGACGGGATCGAGAAGGTCACCTTCAACATGACGCTCGGGCCGGTCAATCTTCCCGCCGACTGGAGCCGCACCCAGACATTCGTCATGATGCCGGAATGGGGCACGTCCCCCCTCCGCCGCACCTGGATCGTGCGACTGCCGACGCATCTCGAAGGGCATGATCAGTATCTCTTTCACTATTTTTTCCAAACCTACTATGCGAACGGCGAGGAACGCGTCAGCAGCATGTTCGCCCAGTTGATCCAGCCGCATGAGATCGAGTATATCGATTACGGCGGCGACCTGGTCAACGTACGGCTCCATTGGAGCGTCGGCGACTGGTCCTATGCGCAGGATACCGAGCTCGAGGCCGACGGCATCGAGTGGGGAAGCGAATTTTCCGTCAGCAGTGCGCCCTACCGCGCCAAAGACCGTCTGTATCAGAACGGCCGCATTCTCGTGATGCGCCGCCTGCCTTTCCCACGAAGGTTTCACGGCCTGATCTGGGCCCCGAAGGGCGCCGAGGTCCGTTTCTGCTTCCAACTCGTGCGACACCGTCCCGACGGCCAGGATCTGCTGTGGGACAACAATTTCGGCAAAAATTACTCTCTGACCATCTAATCGGCGAGGAGACTGTCACCCATGAGACACCCTGATATTCTTACCCGTGAAGGCGCCGTCCTTCTCATCACCGATGTACAGAAGAAGTGCATCAAGCCCATCTACCGCAAGGAACCGATGATCAACAACATCAAGACCCTCGTTTCCTACGCCGGCATGATCGGCCTGCCCATCCTCCTCACTGAGCTGGCTCCCCAGACGTTCGGCGGCACGATCGAAGAGATCAAGAAGCTGATTCCGCGTCTCGAGCCGATCAAGCGCAGCCGCTACAGCGCCTTCGGAAGCGAAGATCTGACCCTGCGCCTCGAAGCGATGAACACCAACACGCTCGTCGTGGTCGGCATGGAAACCCACGTGTCGGTCTGTCAGACGGTGCTCGACGCGCTGACCCGCGGCTTCCGCGTCCACGTCGTGCTCGACGCGTCCAGCTCGCGCCGCAAGGTCGACTGGAAAGTGTCGCTCGAGAAGATGCGCCGCGCCGGTGCTATCGTGACAACGATGGAACTGGTGATGCATGAGATGATCGAGCGCGTCGATGTGCCGCAGTTCGACAAGTTCCAGGAGCTGCTGAGCAACATCGGCCGCTGACGGCATCCGATGATGACGATGCCGATCGACGATGCCGCCGTCATTTTCCTGATCGGCGGGCTGGGAGCCGGGAAGACCGAGCTCGCGCTGAACCTTGCTGTCCGGCGGGCGCGCAGGCTCGGCCCCGGCCGCTCCTATCTGCTCGACCTCGACATCGTCAACCCGTTCTTCCGCGTTCGGCACCTCCGCGACGCCCTGACTCGCGAAGGCGTCAAGCTGATCGCCCCCGACGCGCAGGTGACAGCGAACGACATGCCGGCGATTCCCGGCGCGGCGTTCGGCGTTCTCCAGAGCCCCGACACGGCTGTCGTCTGCGACGTGGGCGGGGGAGAGCTGGGGCTGCGCGTCCTCGGCCGACTTGCCCAGCAGGCGGCGGCGCGAAAGGCCCGGACGTATTTCGTCATCAATCCCTACAGGCCGGGCTTCACGAGCCTCGACACGATGCGGCGCAGCTTCGACATTCTCACCGAGCTTTCGGCCCTGCAGGTGACGCATATCGTTGCAAACCCGCATCTGATCAATGAAACGACCCCCGACCTCTTCGCCGCCGGTCTCGAGAAGGTCCGGACCTTCGCGGCGGAGATGAACCTGCCGATCGCATTTTCCGTGGCGGCACCGGCGCTTCTCGGACAACTCCCGCACGAGGCGGCGAGTCCCTCGGACGAAGCGCCCACGAACCTGGTGAAGTATGACGGTCAGCCGCTCCTCGTGCTGGACCGGTACTGGGAAACACCCTGGATCATAGGAAAGGAACAGGAGGTAGCAACATGCCCAAATGGGTAATCAATGAAGACCTGTGCAAGGGTTGCGGGATCTGTATCGCCCGCTGTCCGCAGAAGGTGCTTGGCGTCTCCGACAGCCTGTCTGCGAAGGGATACCATCCGACGAAAATGCTGAACGAAGAGAAGTGCACTTCGTGCGCGCTGTGCGGCCGAAGCTGTCCCGACGTGGCTATCGAAGTTTATAAAGCCTGAATCATCCAGAAACGGAGAGAACAATGGCTGAAAAGATCCTGATGAAAGGCAACGAGGCGCTCGCCGAGGCCGCCGTCCTGGCCGGTTGCCGACACTATTTCGGATACCCCATCACCCCGCAGAGCGAGCTTCCCGAGTATCTCGCGAAGCGGCTTCCCGAGGTCGAAGGCGTGTTCCTTCAGGCCGAGAGCGAAATCGCGGCCATCAATATGGTCTACGGCGGCGCCAGTACCGGCGCCCGCGTCATGACCAGCAGCAGCAGTCCCGGCATCAGCCTGAAGCAGGAAGGCATTTCCTACATCGCGGCCGCCGAGCTTCCCTGCGTCATCGTCAACGTGATGCGCGGCGGTCCGGGCCTCGGCAACATCTCGCCGGCCCAGTCCGACTACTTTCAGGCCACCAAGGGGGGCGGCCACGGCGATTACCACCTGATCGTCCTGTCGCCCAACTCGGTCCAGGAAATGGCCGACATGACCGTCAAGGCGTTCGAGGCTGCCGACACGTTCAAGAACCCTGTCATGATCCTCAGCGACGGCGTTCTCGGCCAGATGATGGAGCCGGTCGTGCTGCCCGAACCGACCGATTACGACATCAACAGCAAAAAGTGGGCGCTCGGCTATCGCGGCGCCGACAAGAAAGAGCGAAACCTCGTCACGACCATCTTCATGAGCGTCGAGAACCTCGAGGAACACAACTGGCACCTGTACCAGAAATACCAGTATATCCGTGACGAGTTCGAGAAAGGCTCCTGGAAAGACCTGTCGGTCGAAGAGCACGAGTGCGAAGACGCCGACATCATCCTCGTCGGCTACGGCATCATCAGCCGCATCCTCAAGACCGTCGTCGAGAAGTGCCGCAAGCGGGGCATCAAGGCCGGCCTGCTGCGACCCAAGTCGCTGTGGCCCTTCCCGAGCGCCCGCGTTGCCGAACTGGCGAAGAAGACGAAGCAGTTCCTCGTCGTCGAGATGTCGTGCGGCCAGATGGTCGAGGACGTCAAACTGGCGGTCGAGGGAAAGGTTCCCGTCTACTTCTTCGGCCGAACCGGCGGAACCATCCCGTCAGACTTCGAGATTCTCACCGAAGTCGACAAGATCGTGCGCCCCGACTGACGGCGCCGCGCAAGAGAAGGAGCGAAGCATATGCAGAAAGTTTTCTCGCGGCCGCAGAGCCTGAGCGCGAACCCGACCCATTACTGTCCCGGTTGCGACCACGGCGTCGTCCATCGCCTCGTGGCCGAGTCGATCGACGAGCTCGGCCTGGCCGAGCGCACGATCGGCGTCGCGCCGGTCGGCTGCTCGGTATTTGCCTACGAATACTTCAACCTCGATTTCATCTCCGCCGCGCACGGCCGGGCCCCGGCCGTCGCGACCGGCATCAAGCGCTGCCGGCCCGACTCGATCGTGTTCACCTACCAGGGTGACGGCGATCTGGCCGCGATCGGCACCGCCGAGATCATCCACGCCGCCAACCGCGGCGAGAACATCTCGGTCGTGTTTATCAATAACGCCATCTATGGAATGACCGGCGGCCAGATGGCCCCGACCACCCTCGTCGGCATGAAGACCGCCACCTCGCCCTACGGCCGCGATGCCTCCCTCACCGGCAACCCGATCAAGATCTCCGAGATGATCGCCGTGCTCGACGCGCCGGCCTACGTGACCCGTGTCACGATCAACAACCCGGCCAACCTGATGAAGGCGAAGAAGGCGATCAAGAACGCCTTCCAGCTCCAGAAGGACGGCAAGGGCTTCTCGTTCGTCGAAGTGCTGTGCATCTGTCCCACCAACTGGGGCAAGCCGCCCCTCGAGGCCCACAAGTGGCTGGCCGAGAACATGATCCCGGTCTTCCCGCTGGGCACCTTCAAGGACAAGCACAAGATCGAGGCCTGAGTTCCACGGCCGGCCGCGCATGCCTCACGGCATCGCATCCCGTCATCGAGAGACATGGGCGACCCGCAAGGGTCGCCCTTTGTCTTCAGAGATAGATGAACCACGGAGACACCGAGGCACAGAGAATGAACCGGATCCCGGAACGAGCGCCTCTGTACCTGATATGTTGAAGAACGTGAATTCACCGCGGAGGCGCCGAGGCGCTGAGGAAAAAATAATCGTTCATCATTTTTTGCTTATTTCATTCTCTGCGTCTCTGCGACTCTGCGGTTCAAACTTCGTATTTTTGTGGTGAATCATCTCCGTGTCTTTGTCATGTGTTATATATAATAATATATAAAGGATAATATATATGAACGCCATACAGGGAAAGGAAGAAGTTATCATGGCCGGCTTCGGCGGCCAGGGCGTGCTGTTTCTGGGCAAGATTGTCGCCGAGGTCGGAATGGCGGCCGGGAAAAACGTGTCGTGGCTGCCTTCTTACGGTCCCGAGATGCGCGGTGGCACCGCCAACTGCTCGGTGGTGGTCTCGGATGCCCCGATCGCGTCGCCGATCGTGAACGAGCCCGACATGCTGATCGCCATGAACCGCCCCTCCGTCACGAAGTTCCTGCCGTTGATCAAGAAGGGCGGCGTGATGATCTACAACTCGAGCCTGATTCCCGCCGAGACCTACCGCGACGACGTGAAGATCATCCCCGTGCCCGCCAGCAAGATCGCCGGCGATCTCGGCAGCGAGCGCGTCGCCAACGTCGTCATGGCCGGCGCCTTCCTGCGCGCCTGCCCCGTCATGACCCTCGGGCAGGCCCTGAAACAGATCGAGCATCTGACCCCCGCGAAGAAAAAAGACCTGCTCGAGCTCAACAAGACCGCCTTCACGAAAGGCTACGAATACACGCAGCAGTGATATGCCGGGGCCCCACCGCCCCGTGATTCCCACGGCGCGGTGGGGATGGCCCTGCCGGACCGGTGCATCTGTTGCTCTCTTCGCAGCGGATGGGTATACTTGAGAGGGTCACTGGCGAATGTGCCAGCTCGGAGGAGGGGCAGGGGTTGAAGAACTGAGACGGAAGCGCTGAAAACGATTGGCAGCGGGCTTTTTCCAGGCTCGTTGGCGCGTTCCGTCGTGGGTGAGATACTCGAAGGGAAGCCCCACCTTCGTTCTTGCCCCTTCACATCAGCTGGAATTCCATGGAAGTTCCCCTGATGTCCTGATGGCGATATGAACCGCTCGGCCTGCCAGGTATACGAGGGTTCAATGATCAGGTTCGTTGATGTGTGTTTCACGCACTCGGAAGCGTTTGAGCCGCTGTTCGAGCATGTCTGCCTGCAGTTCGACGCGGGCTGGACAGGCCTTGTTGGCGCGAACGGTTCGGGGAAGACGACGCTGCTGAGGCTCGCAGTCGGTGAACTGGAGCCGGATGCGGGCCACGTTCTGCGGAAGGGCAGGGCGGCGCTCTGCCGCCAGCGGACGGACTTCCGCCCCGATGGCTGGGAGAGGTTCAGCAACGCGGGCGACGCGGATGCGGCACGGCTCGAGGGGGTGCTCGGCATCCGGCCGGACTGGTGGGAACGGTGGGAGACGCTGAGCCACGGGGAACGGAAACGGGCGCAGATCGCCGTCGCGCTATGGGACGAGCCTGAGATGCTGCTCGTCGACGAGCCGACGAACCACCTGGACGGGGAGAGCGGGGCGATGGTCCGCGAGGCGCTCGCTTCGTTCAGGGGCGTCGGCATCCTCGTCAGCCATGACCGCCGGCTTCTCGATGATATATGTAGAAATATTGTATTTATCGAGCCTCCGGACGTGTTCGAGATTTCCGGCAACTACTCCGAGGCGGCCGGGCAGAAGGCGCTCGGCGAAGAACATCAGCGCAGGCAGCGTGGCGCGGCGAAGGACGAGCTGGCAAAACTCCAGCGGGAGGCTTCCCGGAGGCAGGCCGAGGCGGCCAGGTCGGTTCATCGCCTGTCGAAGCGCCATCTGCATCGCAACGACCCGGACGGCCGGGGGAAACTCGACCTGGCCCGTCTGACCGGAAAGGATGCGATTGCCGGCAATTTTGCCCGGCAGATCCGCAGCAGGGTCGAACGGGCCGAAGAAAAACTGGACTCGATCGGCTTCAAGAAGGAGTACGATCTCGCCTATCACATCGATGGCGAGCGATCGAGCCGGGATGTCCTGCTGCGCCTCGAACAGGGCATGCTCCAACTCGGACCGGCGGAAACTCTCGCATTTCCGGACCTCGTCGTCGGGCCGGCAGACAGGATCGGCCTCAGCGGGCCGAACGGCACGGGCAAGAGCAGCTTCATCAGACATCTGCTCGGACGGCTGGATCTGCCGTCGGGACGAGTGGTGTATCTTCCCCAGGAAATCCTGATCGATGAGGGCGAGCGGCTGATCCGCGAGGTGCGGAGCCTGAGCACGGGCGATCTCGGTCGCGTTCTTGCCTTCGTGAGCTGTCTGGGTACCCGGCCCGAGCGCCTCCTGCGCGGCGACCTGCCCAGCCCCGGCGAGATCCGGAAGATCCTGCTTGCGCTCGGGATCGCCCGGCGGCCCCACCTGATCGTCATGGACGAGCCGACCAACCACCTCGATCTTCCCGCCATCGAACTCCTGGAACGCGCCCTGCGCGACTTCCCCGGCGCCCTGATCCTTGTCAGCCATGACGTCCGTTTCCTCGACGCCCTCGCGACGGTGCGATGGCGGTTCGAACGGACGGCAGGCGGGGCGCGAATGGAGAAATCATGAGCGAACTTGTGGAAATTCCATGGAATGTGATGTAAAATCACGAGCAATGACCATATCTCCGAGGAGGCTCATGCATGTCTGCAGAGGTTGAACGGATCATCCTGGCCGGGTTTGGCGGCCAGGGCATTCTGTTTCTGGGGAAAGTTCTCGCCGAGGTCGGCATGCGCAACGGCAAACACGTTTCGTGGCTGCCCTCGTACGGCCCCGAAATGCGCGGCGGAACCGCGAACTGCACAGTGATCCTCTCGGAGCACGCGATCGCTTCCCCGCTCGTCACGGTGCCCGACACGGTCATCGCGATGAACCGCCCGTCGGTGTCGAAGTTCAATCTTCGCATCAAGGCCGGCGGCATGCTGATGTACAACTCGTCGCTGATCGAGCGGCAGGAGTTCCGCGACGACATCCGCCTGGTCGAAGTGCCGGCCAGCGAGATCGCCGAAGAGCTGGGCAACCCGCGCGTCGCCAACCTCGTGATGGCTGGCGCCTACGCGAAGTTCAGCAAGCTCATTTCCTACGAGACGATGGCTGAGAACCTGCCCAAGATCACCCCGAAGGCCAAGAAAGAGCTGATCGACACGAACCTCAAGGCCCTCGAACGGGGCTACCAGTTTGTGACCGAGAAGAAATACATGTTCGGCCGGTATGTCTACTCGGTCTTCAGAGGAATCGGCAGCAACGCTTGACGTTCACGCGCGGTTCCGACCTGCACGAGGCGGGAAGTGAACCGCCTGCGCCAGGAGGGCGCCGCTGAGGCGGTTCCGCCCAGAGGAACAACCGGCTGACCGGTCTCCCAGGCGGAACCGTCTTCTTTTCACGGAGGCTGTGCAAGCGTCTCCTGACATTCAAAAGGCGAAGGACACCATGACGGAAACCACGACAAAAACCACCAGGAAGACGGGCACGGCGAAGACGACGGGCAAAGCGGCCGGAACGAAGAAGCCGGCGGCCTCGAAAAAAACTGCCGCTCCGAAAAAAGCTGCTTCGACGACCGGTTCGGCAGGAACCGTGAAGCGCACCAGAAGCGCGACTGCCACGAAAGGCGCCGCCGTCATCAAGCCGCCGCGCCGGAAGGTCGCTCCGAAGACCCGCACCGAAGAACGCCCCACCACGCCCCGAAAAGCCTCGACCCATGAGTTGCCCGAACTGCTTCGGAACGTGCTGAAGGCGCTTTCCGACAAGAAGGTCGTCGATCCGGTCCTGCTCGATGTCGAAGGGCTGGTTTCATACGCCGACTACTTCGTCCTCGGAACCGGCAACAACACGCCCCACGTGCAGGCGATGGCCGACGCGGTGGCCAGGCTGCTCAAGGTGCCCGGCGTGAAGGGTGCCCGGGTCGAGGGTGATTCCCAGGCCTCCTGGGTCCTGATCGACGGAGGGAACTTCGTCGTCCACCTGTTCCAGCCCGACGCGCGCCGCTTCTACGCTCTCGACGACCTGTGGGGCGATGCGGCGAGGATTCCCGTCGAGTCATGAGCGACCAGGTGCTCGTCCCCCACGCGCGGGTCCTCGAACCTGTGGCGGATGGGGTGCTGAGCGACGAAAACCGGCATTATCTCGAACGCGTCCTCAGGCTGCGCCCCGACGAGGCGTTCACCGTCACCGACGGGGCCGGCCGGGAAGCCGTCGCGGTTCTCGGGGAAAAGGGAGCATACCGGCTCCAGGAGTGGAGCGATCCCGGTCGCGAGCCTGCGTTCGAGACGACGATCTTCTGCGCCGTTTCCAAGGGCGACCGGTTCGAGTGGCTGATCGAGAAGGCCGTGGAAATGGGCGTGCGGCGCATCGTGCCGTTGCTGAGTTCGCGCGTCGTCGCGCCGGTTCCCGGCCCCGCGAAGATCGAGCGGTGGCGCAAGATCGCCGTCACCGCCATGCTCCAGTGCGGCGGCTGCAGGATCCCGGACGTCGCAGCGCCTCTGCCGTTCAAACACCTGCCGAAACCGGATGAGCGCGTTCTGCCGGTGCTGCTGCACGAGATCCCGATGGCCGTGTCGCTTCATGAGCTGCCCCGGGCCGAACGGCCGGCTCTCTGGCTCGCCTCCGGCCCCGAGGGCGGGTTCGATCAACACGAGGTGAAGGCGTTCCTCGAGGCCGGTTGGCGCGCGGTCTGGCTCGGAAAGCGGCTGTTCAAGACCGACACGGCCCCCGTCGTCGCGCTCGCCCGGCTTCTTGGACTTTGAGAAAAACACATGTCGCCGTGCATCTGGCGGGTTTGAAACCCGCCCGGATGGCGCACCGGGATATGCAAAAATATACGCCTTTTATGGTGTAGTATGAAATATACATTTTCACTCAAATCTCTGGGGTGCAAGGTCAGCCAGTATGACGGCGCCCGCATCGAGGAATGCCTGGTCGGCTGCGGTCTGCGGCAGGCAGGCGTGGACGAGGCACCCGACCTGTATGTCCTGAACGGCTGTGCCGTCACCGGCAGGGCGTCCCAAAAAGTGCGCCAGGCGCTTCGGGCCGTCCGGCGCCGCTGGCCTGACGTGAAGCTTGTCCTGGCCGGCTGTGAAGCCCGGCTTGCGGAAAAGCGAAAACCGGAAGACGGGGATGAACCTTCCGTGGAGATCGACGGAGCGCTTCCATACGCGACGGCGTCCGCCGTTCGCGAGCTTCTCGAACATCTCGACCTTCTCCGTCCCGAAATTCCGGATGCCGGTGATGAGGCCCACGTTCCCGAAGAGTTGATTGGCGGCGAGCGGACCAGGGCGTTCCTGAAGATCCAGGACGGCTGCACCCAGTTCTGCGCCTACTGCATCGTTCCGCACCTGCGCGGCCCCGAAACCTCGCGCGGGCGGGCCGAACTCGTCGAGGAGGCGCGCCGGATCGTCGCGACGGGCCGGCGTGAGATCGTCGTGACCGGCATTCACGTCGGCCGGTACGCGCACGGCCTCGTCGATCTGCTGCGTGAACTTTCCGCCATCGAAGGACTGGAGCGGATCCGGCTGAGCTCGATCGAGCCCGTCGAGGTCGAGAACGATCTCGACGAATGGCTCGCGACCGACCCGAAGGCCTGCATGCACCTGCATCTTCCCCTCCAGTCCGGATGCGACGAAACGCTGCGCGTGATGCGCCGCCCCTACGATACCTCGACCTTCGCCGCTCTCGTCGGACGGCTGCGCGCCCGCATGCCTGACATCGGCATCAGCACCGACCTGATCGTCGGTTTCCCCGGCGAGACGGACGCCCAGTTCGCAACGACCCTGGGCTTCGTCGAACGCCAGGAATTTTCGCGAATACATATCTTTCGCTATTCACCTCGTGACGGAACCCCCGCCGCGACGATGCCCGGCCAGCTTGCGAACGCAGTCAAACAGGCCCGCGCAAGAGCCGTCGAACGGGTCTGGAAATCGTCGGCAGCCGCGTTTCACGGCCGCTTCATCGGCCGCCCCGTCGACGTCCTGTGGGAGACCCGGGAAAACGGTCTCTGGCACGGCCTCAGCCGAGAATATGTCCCCTGCCGCACCGCCGCCGAAGGGGACCTGCGCAACGTCATCACCCCCGCGACCGTCACCGCCGCCGACCCCGACGGCTGTGTCACATGTATTGGACGATAGAGAGGACGATCCGCAGATGACGCAGATACCGCAGATTGGCAGGGAAATCTAACCAAAAAATCTGCGTGATCTGCGAAATCTGCGGCTTGCTCTTCCTGTCCTGCGGTGTCGTTGTGGGCGCGAAATATCGCCAGATTATTTCGTGGTGGCGAGGTTGGCTTTCGCTTCTTCGATGACGTTCAGGTTGTCGATCGCCATCTCCTTCGTGCGGAGCGTCTCGGCCTTGCTCTTGCCGAAGTTGAAGACCTGCTTGTTCGCTTCGTAGGCCTTGACCTTCTTCTTGTTCGAGCCCTCGTCCATCCAGGCGAGGTCGCACTTGGCGTATTCGGATTTCACCTTCTCCATCTCGGAGCACTTCTTCTCGATCATCGCTTCGAGGGCGGTCTTGTCGCTGCCGGTCTTCTCGCTGAGTCGGAGTTCCTTCGCCATGTTGGTCCGGAGTTCGTCGGTCGTTGCCGGGTAGTGATCGATGAGCCGGGTGAACTGCTTCATCTTTTCGGGGTCTTTCTTCTCTTCCTCGCTCAGTTTCTCGATCGCCTTCTCGATCTGCCGGTCTGCCAGCTTCATCTCGTAGGCTTTTTTCTGAGCCTCGGCCATCTCTTTCTGTGAAATATCCTTTTCGTTATATATAGATGCAAACGATTTTCCGAAGAACTCCTTCTCGTCCTCCTGGACTTTGTCGTCGACTTGCTTCAGAAGCTTGTCCGCCTGGTCGGATGGGCGCTGGCCCTTTTCGGGAAGATTGTCGTCGGGACATTTGATATCTGCAAGCTTGTTCCTCATCTCGGTGGCGAATGCGACGTCCGGGTCGGTTCCGACGATCCAGTCATACCATTTCTTGCCCGTGTCGATGTCCTCGATCTGCTTGTTGAGCTCTTTCAAATCGCCTTTTGCCTGGGTGATCGTGTCATCCTGGACCTTGCTCATGTCATCGAGCTGTTCTTGGGTCAGATTCTTGAGCGAGTCGGCCGTCAGCTCCTGGTCGAACCAGGTGCTCTTGTCGGCTTCGTCGATCTTCTCCTTGATCGCCGACGCCGTTTGGAGATTGCTCGCATAACTCTTGTTCGCCAGCTGGTAGTAATCGTCGCGCATGATCACCGACGTGCGCTCGGTGTGCTGCATCTCCTTCTTCGATCCGGGGACCCGCATCTTGAGGGTCACGGCGACGTCCACCCGCGCCGACTGCTGCGGATTGGCCTCGGCCTCTTCGGCGGAAAGGGTCTTTTTCGCGACGGTCACGACTTCGACGTGCCCCGAGAGCGTGCGCGGCCCCTTTCCACTCAGTTCGCGCCTGAACAGGGGCTTCAGGAACGTGTATTTCACGGCGAGGGTCTTGTCCGTCGAGAGTTTTTCCTCCCCCTTCGAGGCCTCGTCGACGGCGAACCGTTCGAACTCCATCGACAGGGGGTCGGCCGTGGTCTTGAAGGTGTTCGCCTTGACGGCCTTCAGGTCGGCCGTCAGCATCTGGATGATCAGCCGGCTGTCATGCTGGAGGATCTGGCGCGTGCTCGTGATGGCCATGCTGCGCTGCGCCTGGCTCCAGAGGTTCATCGTGACGCCGAGGACGAGCGCAAAGAGGGCGATGCTCACCATGACTTCCGTCAGGGTGAATCCCCGGCTGCGTTCAGTTTTCATGGCCAAACCTCGATTCTTTCGCCGGAATGGTCGATCCGGCATCACAGGAACTTCGTTTCGGGATTGAACACCAGGGCCGTGGCTCTGAGCCGTCGTTCGGGCTGGTTGACGGCGGTCTTTCCGCCCCTGTCCCGCCACCGGATCTCGGCCTCGAAGTAGATCTCGACCAGCTGGTTCGACTCGTTCTTCGTGCCAGTCATCGAGGTCTCCACCCAGAACTCCCGGTCGCCCGTCTTTTTCTGCTCGTCGAGCGCCGAGATCGTCTCGGGGTAATACTTTTCTGGAATGGCGAACTTCTTCTCCTGCATCACGTCGGGGCATTCCTTCACGTAGGTCGTGAACGGAACGTGTTTGACCTCCTCGATCAGCCGGTTGAGGATGGCGGCCGCCTGCGACTGGTTGCTGGTTCGTGCCGTGGCGGTGTAGTTGCCGGTGATCAGGCGCAGCAGCGGCAGGAGCGCGAGGGCAATGATGGCAACCGCGACCATGATCTCGACCATGGTGATGCCGCTCCGCCGACGCTCATGGCGATCCGTCATTTCAGTCCACCTTCCAGGTTGACCATTTCGGTGACAGGACGAGGTGATACCGGCGCGGATCGAACTTCCCGGTCTTTGGATGCAGGCTGCCGAGCGAGGCGCGGACGCGAGAGGCGATGTAGTCGATCATCACATGGCCCTGCATGCGCATCTTGTCGACGCGGTTCGTCACCCAGTTGCCCTGGATGTTCAGCGAGGTGCTCGGCGAAACGTAGAGGCCGACGTTCGTGTACAGGGCCCCTTCGAAGGTCAGGTTGCCGCCTTTGGTGGCGATCAGGCCGCCGTTGCGCACGATCAGGCTGAACACCGTGCGCTTGTCGGGGTTTTCCGCGACGTTCCCGTCGTCGATGCACCTGACGTTGCAGCCGAGATAGGCGTTGCCGGAGCAGACGATCATGCCCTTTCCGACGACGTTGAAGGTGTCTCCCTCGGCCGGCGCGAAGGGCTTTTCATCCGAGCCGAGCGACCCCGCGATGAAGTTGACGCCGTTCAGCATGAACGCCTTGCCCTTGGGGGTGTCGACCATGCGGTTGGGCAGGTCCTTCAGGAAGGCTTCATACGTGGGGTAATAGTAGGTGGCTTTCTTCGCGAACTGCTCGATCGAGTAGAAGTTGGCGGGGCAGTTGACCATCTTCGCCGGGTCATACGCCGTCAGAGCCGTGTCGGCGGCGTTCGTCTCGACGTCGAACGGCTTGAGGAACCACAAATTATAGTCATATTTATTGATGACTTCGTCGCAGAACCAAACGGGGATCGGAACCGGCGGAACGAAGCACCACGGCGGCGGGAACGGCAGCAGCGGGAGCCGGTCAGCCTGCGACAGGCCGATGATCGTGACGTGCCACTGGCGGTACCGCTTGGCCACCATGCCTTCGATGTCGCGGGACAGCGTCGGATACTGGGTGTTCGTGCCGAAAAAGTGGGTCTTGTTCTGGCCCCAGCCAAGCGTGGGAAGCGTGTAGACGCTGTTGCGCGTGCCCATCCAGGGAAGCTCGAAGTCGATGAACGCGTCACCCTCGTTGACGCTGTTGCTTTCCTCGGCGAACGCGACGGGGGCGTTGGGAAGCGCCTTCCCGAGGCCGCGTTGCGCCAGCGAGATACCGAAGCTGATGATGGTGCTGCTGACTTTCGAGATATCCGGGATGAAGTTGATCCCGTTTTCCTTGCCCTTCTCGGGCCCGTCGGCCGGCGGTTCGGGAGCCCACCATTTGCCGGCGTTCACGCGTTTGATGCTGGAACGCCACGTCTCGCGGTTTTCCTTGTATTTCGGGTCCTTGTTGAGGAACTTCGCGTTTTTGGCGACATCCGACGAGAAAGAAAAGCCCCGGTTCAGCTTCTCGAACTTCAGACTCTTGATGTTCGGAATTTTATACTTCTCGGCATCCAGCTTCTTCGACTTCGTGTAGAAGGTCATGTCGACGTTGTACTCGGCTTGGGAAACGACCATGTCCTTGTCCCGGCCGAGCATCATCAGTCCATCGATGCCGCTGGACAGGTTCAAAAAGGTGTTTCCGATCGCGTTCTGGGCGAACTGCGGCCCCTTCCAGTCGCCCATCATCGAACAGTTGATCAGCAGCGGCGTGCCGGGCTCCTCGTCGCTCTTGTAATCGTCGGGCATGTAGTTGATGCGGATCTGGCCGCCGACTTCCTTGTTCTTCTCGCGGGTTTCCTTGTCCTGGATCCGGCCGCCGCTGTTGTTGACGTAGAAGCTGCCGCCGTAATCGTTGAAGTTCATCTTGTCGTTGCTGAGGTTCGCGGCGAAGAAACTGTACAACGGCGCCATCGGTTGGATATCGGAGACTTTGAACTCCTTCGTCGCCTCGATGCGCCGTTCCGAGAAGGTGCCGTCCTTGAAATTGATGCGGGCGACCGACAACAGCTTGATCTCGCCGTATTTCTCGACGTGGTATTCCATCCCGGTCGGAATCGTGCCGACTCCCGAAGGCCAGAGGTCGGCGACCTTGGGGAAGAAGTTCTCGTCGTACAGCCACTTGAACGGATAGATGGTCGGCTTGCCGAACGCCTGGGCGAGCATGCGCGCGATCACGTCGAGCGTGAAATAATCATTGATGCCGAGGCCGTCGGGCCGGTTGCAGTTCGAGGCGAACTCGCTGCCCTTGGTGAGCGGCTTGACCGCCAGGTCGATGACCGGGGTCGGGTCGATCGTCGCGAGCGTGATTTCCTTGTTGATCAGCGGAATCCATACTTTGATCGGGATGGCGAAGTTGAACAGCTTGAGCCAGTCGGGGAAATACAGCAGAAACGCCATTCTGCCCTTGTTTTCGAGAAAGTCGAGGATGTCCTGGCGCGTCGAGAACTCGATATCTATACCAGGGACTTTATATTCTCCGTCGGCAGGCTTCTTCGGGGTGATGCGGAATGCCTTGTCGACTTCGACCGTGACCGTGACCTCGAAATCCTTCGCCTTGCCGTCGCCCATGTAGTCGACGAGCTTGTCCATCGTGTCTTCGCCTTGCGGCTCGAGCCGGAGGTCGGCGGTCTTGAGCTCGATCCTGTTCTTGAACGGCGTGTTCTCGAACCCCTTCACATCCAGCAGTTCGTCGGTTCCGAGGTCTCCGCCGAACGTGTAGGGGTTGTTCGCGGCGGCCTTGAGCGGATACCGCAGCAGGAGGGCGAAATTCTGGATCTTCGCGTCGGACTTGAACATATCCGGGTTGTTCATCGACTTGCTGAGCATGTGAACGGCGCGGTTCAGCCCGGCCTCGGCGAGACAGGCCGCCTGGTCTCCCGTGACGGAGCGGCGCGTCTGCCTGCCGCGTTCGACAGTCGAGTTCGCCAGGTGCATCGACACGAGGAAAATCAGCGACAGGAAAACGATGACGACGGAAAGGATGTTGCCTTGCCGACCGGATGCTTGCCTGGTTCGCATATGTTTTTCTCCCTGTTTTGCCATGGAGCGTGATGCCGCCATCAGCCGCCCGGATTTTTCGGATAGATGGATTCGCTGTCCGGAAGGTCGGTCGGGTGCAGTTTGCGGGCATCCTCGATCGCCTTCATGAATGCCGTCACGTCGACGTTGGTTCCCATTGCGAGATTGCCTTTGACCAGCTCTTCGCGCAGGCGTCCCGGATCGACCTTCGCGAGCTGGGCGAACATTTCCGACGCCCTGGCGATATTATCCGCCACGGGGCCGTAGACGTGCTTGAGCTTTTGCGCCGCGAGGGCGTAATTTTTGAACGCCTTCACGAATTCGGCGATGTTGCCGGTGCGCTTGTAGACTTCCATGAGACCGCCGTATGCCTCGACTTCGAGAAACGCATTGTCGCGGGCCTGAGACAGGGCGTTCTTGTAAAACAGTTCCGCCGCCTTGAGGTCGCCATGGTCGAGGCTGGCGTTGGCTTCGATCATGTCGGGGTTTTCGGCGACTTCCGACATCCTGACGCCTTCGGGGGTCATCTCCTGCGGGTAGGCCTGGTGGCGCGGAGCGGACTGGATTTTTTCCCAGGCCTTGTCGAGTTCTGTTTCGACATGGCCCTGCCCGCTCTCGATCTGCGCCATGACCCCTCCACCGCCGGCCGGTGTGCCGCCGCCAGCGCCCGAAGGACGGGTTTGCAGAATATCGAACGCCGATGCGCGGCTCTCGAGCGTGTGCGACGAGAACGACTGTTCTTCCGTCGATTTTTCGATGGTGACGAGGATATACACCAGCGGAATGAGCAGCAGAACACATCCGACGAGAAACCACCGGATGTCGCTCAAATCGATTCTGTCGTAAGAGTTGCTCATCATTTGATCTCTTTTTCACTATTATACTCGTTGTACCGAGGAGTGGACAGATTCAGATTTCAAGCCGGTTACGCCGATACACTAGAGAAGACATGTGAAGGCGCATCGGAGAGCAAACGGAACATCCCGCACCGGGTGGGCGGCAATCGCGCTGCTCATCGGCATTTTCGCGTCCAATACAGCTTTGTTCGCCCTTCCATCGGCAATGCAGCTGGCGCCGTCATGCTCTCTCGAGCGTACCGAGCGGAACGTCACCACTCCGTTCGGCCCCTGGCGCGAACGGTCGGAGCAGCGGGTCACCTACGGCCATTTCACGCCGTATCTCTCGAGCGAATTCCAGTTCCGGCACGCGATCTTCAAGCATGAATGGGGTGCCAAGACCGGCCGCGACTTTCTCACGCAGGCGTCGTTTTCCGGCAGAAACATGAATTCCCCCATGAGCTTCAAGGTGGGCCGCATCTGGAGCGGAAACGGCCAGTTCCGGTCGATCGATGGCGGCTCCTGGACGTATCCGTGGGGCAGGCGGCTGAGCACGACGCTCGAAGCCGGCCGGCTCGCGACGCATGATCTCAAGGACGACTCGAGCAAGCCGGGATACTTCGAGGGCCGTCTCAACTACCGGTTCAACGAGCAGGCAACGTTCGCGGTCCTGTCGGAACAGGAATGGCGCGACCGGTACACGGCGGCTCAGCTCGGATATGTAATCGACGCTCTCCGGCTGATCGGGGAATACCGCTCGAGCGGGGCGACCGACACCTGGCGCATGGGCATGCAGTATTACGACGGGAAGTGCGTCGATCTGACCGCCGATTACCGGCTCAACTACAACGACGCGACCAACTCGGGGGTCGGCCGGGCGACCGCCGGGTTCGAGTCGGGCCAGATGTATTTCGAAAGCTCGGTCGGGGGGCGGTTCTTCTTCGAAAAAGAAAAAATCCCGGACAGCACGTTTTACGAGGGCAACGTCACCTGGGGGAACACCCGCCTCGGGGAAAGCTCTGCGGGGCTCGGCTACACGGTCGAGTCGGGGGTGGCTTCGGTGAGCCGCACGATTTCCGGCACGGTCGAGCGCGTCGTCACGAAACGCACCCGGATCGGCCTGACGCTCGCCGAAACGCGTTTCGACCAGGGCAAAACGAACGTTCAGAACATGGAAAGCCGGCTTCATCGGCGCGTCGACTGGGGATTTTACGAGCTCAGGTTCGCCCTGATTTCCGGCGGCGCCGACTCGGATCTCGAGAAGGACATCGCTCTCAGAGCCGGCTACGAGTTCTGATTCGCACGATTTCCCCCGGCCTGATTGGTTCCTGCCTTTTGCAGAATGGTCCCCGCTCGCCCTGAGCCTGGCGAAGGGGGCGAGAATCTCCCATGATTCCACGGTCTCACCACGAGTGGAGCTGTGGTTTCGGCTGGATGTCGTGCACAAATCGGGAAGAATTGAGTCTGCTTGGTTCCATTCTACCCGTGGAAGGCCCGTCGATTCCTGTTGCCGGGGCTCCCGCGTTCGCGTAGACTTGAATACATACCGTTTTGATACGCGATTTTCGCGAGGAGGTTCCCCTTGCTATTCGAGAAGATCCTGAGGATTGAACAACTGCCGTTCGATGCCGGCCGCATTGCCGTTTCCTGCGATGTCGGCGAGGGGCGCTGGGTCGACATGACCTACGGTGAGCTCGTCGAGATCGTCGGCGAGGTGGGCCGCATCCTCGGCGAGAGTGGCGTCAGAAAAGGCGACCGGATCCTTCTCGTCGGCGAGAATCACTACAAGTGGCTGCCGGTGTTTCTCGGCATCACGGGATACGGCGCCGTCGCGGTGCCGGTCGACGGGATGCTCGCGGACAAACGACTGCTCGGCATCATCGAGAACTGCAACCCCCGAGTCATCATCACCTCGAAGAAGTTCCAGGACAAGACGGTCGCGCTGGTCGACCAGCTGGGTGCAACATGCGGCGTCGTCAATTTTCACTTCGACCTGGTGCGCGTGCGCGGCGAAAAGGAACCCTCACGGCTCGCTCCGACGGCGATCGAGCCCGAAGACACCGCCGCGATCATCTACACGTCGGGAACCACCGGCCGTCCGAAGGGGACGATCCTGAGCCACCGTGCGCTCGTTGCTTCCGCGAAGATGGGCCTGTCTCTCGGAAATTTTCAGCAGACGGACGTGATGCTGGCCCTGCTACCGTTCACGCATGTGTACGGCCTCGTGAACACCGGCCTCTGCCCGCTGATGATCGGGTCGAAGATCGTCATGACGGCTTCCTACAATCCGATCGAGATCCTGCAGGCGATCGTGCGGTTCCGCGTCAGCTTCCTGCTCGTCGTTCCCCGTCTCGCCGAGATCTTCGTGATGGCGCTCCGGCAGATGGCCCAGCCCATGCCGATTCCGAGCATGACGATGATCATCGGCGGCGCTTCGGTCGCGCCGAAGGTCATCGAGGCTCTCCGGACGTGTGGCGTCAGGGCGCTCCAGGGCTACGGCATGACCGAGACGTCGGGCGGCATCGTCGCGTCAATGGACGGCCCGGTCAGCGCTGTCGGCAGGCCGCCCGAAGGGGTCGAGTTCCAGCTCGAGAACGTGAAGGACGGCGTCGGCGAACTGCTCGTTTCCTCGCCGACCCTGTGCAGCGGCATCTTCGGCAGTGACGCGGATACGAAGGCGCTGTTTTCGGGAGCGTTTCTGCGGACCGGCGACCTGTGTGAGATCGATAGCGATGGCTATTTATACGTGCGCGGCAGGGAAAAGGATGTCATCATCCCGCCCGGCGGCGTCAACGTCTATCCCGACGAGCTCGAAATGCGGCTCGGTGTGCTGCCCTTCGCCGAGGAATACGCCGCGCTCGGCTTATCCGAAAACGGTAGCGAGTATCCGGCGCTGGTCGTCAAGCCGTCGAAGGCGGTTCTGCAGACGAAACAGCCGGCCGAAGCCGCCGCCTTCATCGAAGAGGAGATCCGGCGCATCACCGCCGACTGGCCGGAATGGGAGCGGTTCCGCAGAATTCACGTCGTTTCCGCGCCGCTGCCGCGCTCCGCGAGCCAGAAGGTCCAGCGGAACCGGCTTCTCGAGCTTCTGGGAGGCGGCGCGGCGCCTGCCGCGGCGCAACAGCCCGCGAAGAAGACACCCGTGCCGTGCGGCGTCGAAGCCGACCGGCAGTTCGAGATTTTCCGGAAAATCGTGGGCCGGTTCCTCAACGTCGCCCCCGAGGCGATTACACGAGAGAAGCGCTTCGCGGAGTTCCTGCAGCTCGATTCGCTCGGCGTGGTGGCGCTCGTTTCCCAGCTCTGCGAAGAGTTCCGGATCGCGATGCGCGAGCTCCAGGTCGAGACGGTGCAGGATTTCGGTGGCCTGTTCGACCTGCTGATCGCCGGCGGCGGTGTCGCGGCCGGAGAAGCGGTGTTCGACGAGGCCGAGATAGAAGGGCGCCTGCCCCCACTTCTCGATTACAGCCCCGACGCCGTGAAGGCGCGCCAGCGGTTCCTGCAGAAGCGCACGGGGGCGAACGTCAAATGCATTCCGAGGCCCGAGGACGCGCGCTTCCTGAACGGGAACATCGAGGGCTTCATCGGCTTCGGCGAGATTCCGCTGGGATTGATCGGCCCCCTCAAGGTGGCGGGGGATCACGCTCGCGGCGATTTCTACATTCCGCTGGCGACGACCGAGGGAGCGCTCGTTTCGTCCGTCGCGCGCGGGGCGCAGGTTATCACGCTCTCGGGCGGCGCGCGCGTCAAGGTCATCGCCGACAGCCTCGTCCGGGCGCCGATCTTCGTCTTCGAGACGCTGTACGACATGATGTCCTTCAACCAGTGGATCGAGAACCATTACGACGACCTCAAGGCGGCGGCCGAGTCGACCACGCGGCACGGCCGTCTCGAGGAGATCGAGCCGTTCCCGATGGGCTCGACCCTGTGCCTGCGGTTCGTGTATTCGACG
This sequence comes from uncultured bacterium, assembly GCA_964389325.1. Classification (GTDB taxonomy): domain Bacteria; phylum Muiribacteriota; class Ozemobacteria; order Ozemobacterales; family Ozemobacteraceae; genus MWAR01. Next base: position 143,103 of record CAYMEN010000003.1, read on the forward strand.
GGTGATGCCTCGGGCCAGAACATGACCACGATCGCGACCCATGCAGCCATCAAATGGATCGCCGCGCATTACCGGGGGCCGATGACCGACTGGTTCCTCGAGTCGAACCTGTCGGGCGACAAGAAAATCAACGGCGTCAACTTCACGCGCAACCGCGGGAAACGGGTGATCGCCGAGGTCGAGATCCCTCTGCCGCTCGTCGAGAAGCATCTCCACACCTCGGCCGACCGGATGGTGCGGCTGGGCCAGCTCTCGATGATGACCTCGCTGCACGCCCACGCGTTCGGTTCCCAGGCGCACTACGCGAACATCCTGGCCGCCATGTTCATCGCGGCCGGCCAGGACCCCGCCTGCGTGGCCGAGTCGGCGACCGGCGTCACGAACCTCGAACTGCGCCGCGACCGGCTCGCCGTCTCGGTCACGCTGCCGGGCCTGATGGTCGGTACCGTCGGCGGCGGCACGCGGCTTCCGACCCAGCAGGCCTGCCTGCAGATCCTCGAATGCGACGGTCCGCGCCGCGCGCGCAAGCTTGCCGAGATCGTGGCGGCCGCGGTGCTGGCCGGCGAGATCTCGCTGATCGCGGCGATGGCCGCCGACGAGTTCGCCGGCGCCCATGCCCGGTACGGGCGGAGCGGCGGCCATGGCTGAGCCCATGCGGGTGGTGTTCGTCACCTCGGACGTCACCTACGTCCGGGACAACTACCATTCCCTCGTCCGGCGCGTCTGTGACAGAAACGTTCTGCCGGCAGGCGTCGAGCCGGTCGGACTGGTGCTGTTGCACGTCAGTCGGGCCGTGCTCTTGAAGAACATTCTCGGGCTGCCGCTCGTTGGGGCGCCGCAGTTCGCCTTCACGCTCGCCCGCAACCTGATGCGGGCCTGCCTGCGCGACCCCCGCCCCGACGCCGCCGAGCGGGCGGGCGTGCCCGTCTTCCGGTGCGACAGCGTGAACCGGCCCGAAACGGTCGAGTGGCTGCGCAGCCGCCGCCCTGACCTGATCGTGAACATGCGGACCAGAAATATCTATAAAGATATCGTTCTTGGCCTCCCGACGATCGGGTGCATAAATATACATCATGGTATACTTCCGGAGAATCGCGGGACGATGTGCGACCTGTGGGCCTGGGCCGAGGGGCGCCCGGTCGGCTTCACCATCCACTGGATGAACGCGAAGATCGACGACGGCGACATCCTCGTCCGGCGCGAGGTCGACGTGAAGGGGCTGCGCTGCTACCTCGACATTCCCCAGGCCTCGAGCCGGGTCGAGGCGCAGGCGCTGCTCGACGTGCTCGGCAGGGTCCGGCGGGAAGGGCGGTGGGTGGGCATTCCCAACCGCACCGACGCTGTCGATTACAGGCGGAATCCGACGCCGTCACAGATCGGCATGCTTCGACGGAAGGGATTGAGCCTCTGAGAGAGGGAGAGGGGTGAAATGGGCGTTTTCAACGATGGGAGCATCATGCTTCCGGAGCGGGAGGTCCTCGCGTTCGGTGAATGTGGAAAAGGCACGCCGGTGCTCATGCTTCACGGGAATCCCGGCGACCGGGACGACTGGGCAGGGCCGGCGAAACTTCTCGCCGCACGCGGGTTCAGATGCCTGTCCATCGACCTGCCGGGGCATGGTCTGAGCAGTCCCCTGCCGGCCGAACCGGGCCGGGCGGCCGACGCCTGTGCAGCGCTTCTCCGTTCGACCGCGGGCGGAAAGGCCATCGTCGCCGGGTATTCGATGGGAGCATACGTCGCGCTCGACCTCGCGCAGCGCCATCGCGACCTCGTTTCCGGGGTTTGTCTCGTTGCGCCGTATCTGTTGCCCCGGGACAAGAACGAGAAGCCGTCCGGCCTCCCGGGGCTCCTCGGGATCCCTCTTCTGAGAGCGATCCTGGGCTTGCTGCTTCCTCTGCTAGCCGGAGGCAAAATCCGGCAGCACCTGGAGACGACGTTCAAACCGGCCGCAGCCGCCCCGAATCTCCTGGATGAGCTGGCTGGAAAATTCTCCACCTTCGCTTCGCTCGAGGCGATGTTCAGGGACAAAAATATATTTCTCGATACCTACGATAAGGTTCTTGAGGGAATGGTGACGCTCACCTGCCCCGTGCTGATGATCACCGGCGCCGAGGATGCCGTTTCCGGAACCGCCAGCGCAGATGCCGTCAGAGCGGCGATTCCGAGCGTCCTTTCCACCGTCGTCGACGGCGGTGGCCACGCCCTTCCCTGGACCCACGCGTCGCTCGTTGCCGATCGGATCACCGGACGATCCGCGTGAGGATCGGCGCCCAATGATTCGTGCGATTGTGAAAACTAAATGAAACTCTCGAGGTAATATCTGGGAAGAACGGCAGAAGCGGGTCTTTGTGAATCCCGCAAAGTGAAAACCATCCGTTCGCCCTGAGCCTGCCGAAGGGCGAGAGCCTCTCGTGCTTCGACAGGCTCAGCGCGAACGGGAACGCCGCATTGTCTTTTGTTCCGTCAGGAGCCAATGCCGGCCAGCGTCTGGAAATTCATGGAGCTTCCGTGAGAATGATGAGATGAAAGGATGGACGAAAACATGCGCGAATTGAGAGGGATGTTGGGAATGCGGACATGGCAGAAATTTCAACGCTCGGCCATGGCCGTTTGTCTGTTGATGATCCTGTCCGTGGTGTTCATGCCGGGATGCGGCAAGGAGGCTCCACCGGCTTCAACCCCGCAGACGAGGGCCGCCGCTCCCGCCGCGTCACAGACTCTCGCTTCCGCGCCCGTGCCGGCTCCTGCTGTCGAAGCCTGGGCCTCCGTTTCCGGCCAGGGCGGCGCGATCGGCCTTCCCGACGGCTCGAAAAAGCAGATCACGGCCGAGGCGACGGCTGTTCCGGCCGGTGGCGTCGTCGAGCTCGCCGACGCTTCGTCCGCCGTCCGGCTCGCCTATGACGACGGCGGCACGATCGACGTGACGGGTAAAGGCGTCATCCAGAGCCGCCCCGACGGCTTCGAGACGAAGAACGCCGCGTTCACCGCCGCGTTCAAGCGCGGCAAGAAAGGCTTCTCGGTGCGTGTTCCGGGCGCGGTGCTCGGCGTCCGGGGAACGACCATCGACTTCAAGCTGAGTGACGGCATCGGCTCCGTCACCCTGGTCGAAGGCCTGGTCGCCGTCCAGCCTGAACAACAGGGCATGGCCGAGTTCGAGTGGCGGGTGGGCCAGACGCTCGCCCTGGCCGCCGGAAAGATCGACAAGGTCATTCCCGCGAAGGAAGAGGAAACGCCGCTTCTCGAGCCCGACAAACAGCCCCAGTCTGACAAGCCGGCCGAAAAACCGGCCGACAAGCCGAAACCCGAAACAGACAAGCAGACGACGGAGCCGAAGAGCCCCTTCGAAAACAAGCCCGAATCCGTCTACCAGCAGCCCGACACGATGACCGGCGACGGCGGCGACGGCTTCGGCGGCAACTGACCCCCCTGGCGCCCTTTCTGTGGTCTCGAATACCGGAGATGCTCGTTTTCACCACAAAGGCACGACGACACGAAGCAAAAATCAGTGTTCCTTTGTGTCTTCGTGCCTTTGTGGTGAACCGTTCCGGGGTTTGTCGTGGTATCATGAGGAGGGGCGGCTTGCCTTCTGCCGGTCCCTTGCACGTATGACGGAGATTCGATGTCAGAACCGATGACCGGCCCCATGCAGAGTGCGCAGCGACCGACGGCCCCCGCCGCACGCCGCGGGTTTCTCCTGCCAGCCATCGTTCTCATCGCACTCGTGCTGGCCCTGATGTTCGGCGCTCTCAGTTTCATGACGAGAGGCCAGGTGCATAGTGCTGCGTATTTTATCGACGCCAGCCGGGCGCTCGGGCTTGCCGAGGCAGGTGCCGGATGGGCGATCGCCGCTCTCGCCAGCGGCTCATATACCGCTTCTCCCGAATTCGTCCGTCGCGACTTCTACGATGCCATGTTCAGCGACGGGGGAGCGGAATACGAGGGCGACGTCGAACCGTGTGACGAGCTGAAACAGTATATCAACAAGCTGAGTGGCGACCTGTCCCTTCGGGTCCGGCTTTCCCAGTGGCAGCCGCTTGCCGCGGGTGCCCCGGGCTTCAAGGACGATCCGGTCGAAAAAATGGGCCGCATCGACGTGGAGGCCGTTGCCGAGGTGGGGAACGCTCATCGGAAGGTCCGCATGAGCCGAGGGGTCAAGGTGTATCTCGGGGTGCATCCGGTGATCGGCAAGTTCACCTGTTTCATCCGGAAAAAGCCCGCCTCCGACGACCTGGTCAACGCTCTCGAGCGCACGACGAACGGCACCGGTTTCTCGAACGGCACCCCGCTGATTCTGAACAATCGCGGCGCCGGGAGCGGATTCAATGTGGTGACCCCCGCTCTCGACCTGGGTGCCCTGCCCGAGCTCAACGAACTGTCGAACACCTCCGGGTGGGTGTTCCTCAATTCCGACACCACACCGTGGACACTGAACTTTGCCGGTTCCGCCCAGGACACCGATTATGACGACCGGTCGATGCTCCGGTTCGGAGCCTACAGCAACGATGCGCTGCAGACGGCGGCCAACACCCCGCCTCAGGGTGGCGGAACGACGGTGACGCAGGTCAACGAGAAGTTCCAGGGCCTGAAACGGGATTACACGATCAGCAAGGGCGGCTCCGTCGTCGTCGCCTCGGACTTCCTGAGCGTGCGGCATCTGTTCCCGGCGCTGCCCAAGGCAAGCATCATCCGGCCGTTCGGCACGAACGGCGACCTCTCGCCGACCCTTCTGTTCGGCCCCGTCCTCAGACGGTATCTCCGGGTGCGGTCGGTGGACTGCAAGATCAACATTTCGGGAGTGGAAAAGACATTCAAGGAAGTCGGCGTTCCCGGCTTTCCAGACGAGTCGAGCTACAAGCAGGCCTTCCTTCACCCGCCGACCTCGCCGCGTGACTACGCCGACGATTTCGTTCTATATGCACAGCTATGGAATATGGTCGCCGACGCGTCTGGCCTCGCCGCAGGCTGGAACAAGTGGCGGAGTTCCCAGACGTCGCTGGTGTCGGAACCGTTCATCGAGGGGCTGAACTACCTTGCGGTCACCGAGCGGGAAACCGGGACGGTGCAGAACCCCGTATCGAAGGCATACACCGACCCGCCACCCGACGCCGTCACCGGCCTCGACCTCTGGGCGGGCGGGGCGGAAGGGCTTTGCAAGGCGGAAGGCGTCTTCGGCGCTTCCGGAAAACCCGCGTTTGAAGGTGGTCTTGGCGAGATCGAAGGGATACGGGAGTTCGGGCCGAAGATCACCGCCATGTATGCCACGCCGAAGGCGTATCTCGACAGACATCTCGATCGGGCCGGCAACATCGCGGTGGCAGGGGTCGTATATCTCGGACCTGAGGATCTGCTCATCGACAGGAAATGGAACGTGACGGCCGGCGGCGTGCTCGTCGTCGGCGGAAACATCGACATCCGGGCCGGCATTCGGTCCGCCGAGCCCCTGACGTTGGTTTGCACTGAAAATATAACGATAGATACATCAGAACCGGTCGAAGCCCAGTTGATCTGTCTGCGCGGAAAGCTGACGCCGCGCAACGCCTTCACGATCAGGGGCGGCATTGCCGCCGGGGAGATCGATCTGACGAACATGGTGAACTCTCAGAAGAAGCAGATCAACTGGGATCCCAGGTTCGACCCGTATGCCGTCTCATCGGCCATGTCGGCCGGCTCTCCCTACCGGTACAGGGTATCCGAAGAGGAGGAGTATGTCGTCGAGCCCGGCAAATAATCGCGTTCCAGGCATCCGCACGCCGGTTCCGAACGGGGGCCGGGGCTTCACCATGATCGAACTTGTCGTCGTGGTGCTGATTCTGACGCTGGTCGCCGGGGCGTATTTTTACGTCTGGCGCCAGCATGGCCGTCTCTCGGCGAACGATCAGGATGTCGCCGCGTATTACATGGCGGCGGCGATGTTCATGGATGCGTTCCATGCCGACTCGAGGATGGCCCGAAAACTCGAGCCAACGACCGACGGCTGCATCATGGAAGTCATGACGTCCGGCGGCCTCGAACAGGTGACCTACACGCTGAGAGGCAACGGGATCGAGAGGCTCATGAACGGCAAGACGAAAGTGTATACCTTTGGAAAACCATTGCGCGAAAACGCGAAGGTGCTGTTCCGCGTCAGGGAATTGGCGCCTTGATTCCGAGTGACCGCGCGATTGCCCAGTGAAACGTCGAATGAGGAGGTGGTTGCATGAACCGGTTCTTCAACAATGCCCTGCCCCGGACTGCATGCACCGTTGCGCTGGCCATCTGGCTGGTCGGTGGCGCGACGGCGGGTGCGGCAGAGCCGAGGCCGCGGTATGGCGTCACCTTCGGCCAGGAAGGGAGCGAAGTCGAGATGCAGGTTGTTCCCGCCCGCATGGGGATAGCCACGAACGCCATGCCGGCCCCGACCGACCCATCGGTGCAGGGTATTGTCGTTGCCCCTTCAAAGCGGCCGACGGTGGCCGTTTCCCCGAACCCTCCGGCCGCTTCCGTCGAACTGAAGTCCGAGTCGGTCGCGGACTACAAGGAGGACGGATTCGATGTCAGCATCGACGGCGTGGCCGGAGAAGCGATCTCGAATGACCTGGATGCAACCGGCAAACTCTCGCTTGCGATCCTGTTCGACAATGATGCCCGAGAGGTTGACCTGTCTGATGCCACGACGGTGAAAACACTCAACAGCATCCTGAAGATGATGAAAGACCGTCCGACTCTCAAGCTCGCCATCGAGGGATTTGTCGATTACACGGGTGTCATGGAATGGCACGCCCTGGGCCAGGCTCTCGACTATGGTCAGGCGGCATCGGAAGACCGTGCCTATGCCGTGAAAAAGTGGCTTGTCGACAACGGCATCTCCTCGCTTCGGATCAACAGTGTCGGAAAGGGGATGCGTGGCGCCGAGGGAGATTCTGAGGCCCAGAGGAAGCTGAACAGGCGCGTCGATATCGTGAAGTTGTCGGAGTGATTCGAGGGGCGGGCATGGCTGGATCGCAGCCGGAACACGCACGGGAGAAGATTCTTGAAGAAAGTGGCGGATGCCTTGAGGTGCCAATCGGCTCTTATTCTGTCCGGTGCCCTTTGTTTTGCTATGCTTGCCAGCGACCTCTTCGCCCAGGTCAGACGGTTCGGGATCATTTTCGGCCAGCAGGGAAACGAGGTCGAGATGCAGGTTGTGCCGGCCCGTTCCGGGGTCGCCTCGAACCCCATGCCTTCTCCCGATGACACCGCCGTGACCGCGATCGTCGGAGACCCCGTGAAACGACCGACCGGTGCCCTGCCGCCGAAGCCCGTGGAAAAGCCGGTTTCCCTCAAATCCCAGTCGGTGCCGGAATACAAGGAGGACGGGTTCGACGTCAGCATCGACGGGATTGCCGGCGAAGCGTTCTCGCAGGAACTGGACGCAGCGGGAAAAGTGTCCGTCGGCATCCTGTTCGATTTCGACCAGGCGACGATCAAGGCCGAATCGATTCCGGCGCTCAACGCCATTCTCTCCATGATGAAAAGCAGGCCGGAACAGAGAATCCGGGTGGAGGGATATACCGATTACCGGGGCCCGGTCGATTACAACTTCGAACTTTCCGTGCAGCGGGCGTATTCCGTGAAACGATGGCTCGTCGAGCACGCCATCGAATCGACCAGGATCGATTACGTGGGAAAGGGACAGCGCGGCCAGGCCGGCGACTCCGAAGCCCAACAGGCCCTGAACAGACGTGTCGACATTGTTAAACTGTAGAGTAAATATTATGGAATATGATACAACAACGGGGAAGCTGCTCGCGGCAGAGCCACGCACCGATGGTTCCCGCTGCCGCGGCTTCACGCTCGTGGAGCTCGTCGTCGCGATGATCGTGCTGGCGGTGCTGCTGCTGCCGCTCGTCAGGCACTTCGTCAGCACGCGGCGCGTCTCGATCGCGGCCCGCGACGCCGTCGTGGCGAACTCGCAGCTCCTCTCCTGCCTCGCCGATTTCCAGGCGATGCGGTTCGACGAGATCGCGAACGCCACGAACGCGACGTTCACGAAGGTGTTCCAGCGATGGGACGGCGACCGGACGGTCGGCAGCGTGACGTATCACATGTCCGTCAACGTGATCGCCGGAGCCGATCCGCGCTACAGGCTCATCGACGTCGAGACCCAGTTCCGCATGCCCGGGGCTCCCGCCAATGCGCCGAAACGCAAGATGAGCATCAAGGGCTTCGCCTATGCGCCGCCGAACTGACCGCCTCGCCCGGCACGGGGTGTCCATGGCGGAACTGCTCGCCTACATCGCGGGTGCCGCGATCCTCATGGCGCTCGTCATGGGTATTTTCTCGAAGCTCGGCCGCCAGAGCCGGACCGGTTCGGAACAGTCGCACGTCCAGACGGTGTTCCTCTCGCTGGGCAACCGCCTCGAGAAGGACCTCGCAGGGTGTCTCAAATGGCGCACCGATTTTCACCTGGGCGGCGAGATGTCGCTGATCATCTCCCGGCCCGAAGGAACGATAACATACGATACATATCCATCCCGCGGTGAGATCGAGCGTGGTTCGAAGGCGGGAACCGAGGTGTTCCGGTTCTGGACGGGCGCGCCCGCGAAGTGCGACGTGCTCGAGTTGAACAGCGGCGCGGAGAAGAACAAGGCCGTCATGATGCGCATCAGCATGCCGGGTTCGCCGCCGATCGTGATCGAGCGGTCCCTGCCCATCCACCCCTCGACGACGAAGACGGGAAACGCGCAGACCGCCGAGGGCTTCTTTCCCGTCGCCAGCATGCCGTAACGGGCCCCGGGCACTTCCGTTCGCCCTGAGTCCGTCGAAGCGCGAGGGACCGCTCGTGGCTCGGCGGACTCGCCACGAGCGGGTCCGGGGACTGAATCTTAAAATATATTATTGTAAATATATAATACGGCCGGCCCCGGGAGATGGTCCCGGGGCCGGCCGCGTGATCCGGATTCCGTCAGGAGCCCTTGATGTGCGTGAGGGCCCGTTCGGCCTCCTCGCGGCTCTCGTAAATGTAGGGCGAGACGCCCCGCTCGCTCAGCGCCTCGCCGAGTTTCACCCGCAGGAAGGCGCTGGTGGTGTACCTCGTGACGCCGCTGTAATGGGTCTTGACGAGCCGCTCGACCATGGTCGTGTAGGCGTCGACGAGGTCGGGGGAGATCGTGAAATGGTCGTAGTTCACGATCGCGCCGACGCGCCGGCCCAGCGGCTTGATGAGCGCGGCCACGGCCTCCTCGATCTGGCGGATCTGGCCTTCGGTCTTGATGTTGAATCCCTCGAAGTTCACGAACAGCACGCCCTGCTGCGCGTTCAGCGTCAGGCGGGCCGACAGCGGCACGGAGAGCAGGGCGTCGCGGAGGCCCATCGGGCCCTCCTGGAAAATGCGTGGATCCATCAGCTTCGGCGGGCTCTTGATGACGGGCTGGAACTCCATCTGGGCCAGGATGTCGCGTTCGAGGTCGATGCCCGGCGCGATCTCGACCAACTCCATGCCTTCGGGGGTGAGGCGGAACACGGCGCGCTCGGTGATGTACAGCACCGGCTGCTGGCGCAGAACGGCGTGTTTCCCGCTGAAGGTGACGTGCTCGACGTGCTGGATGAACTTCTTCGCCTTGCCCTCGCTCTTCACGCTCAGCCTGCCGTCGCTGATCTCGAGCTCGAGCTTGCCCGCGGTGAAGGTGCCGACGAAGACGACCTTCTTCGCGTTCTGGCTGATGTTGATGAAGCCGCCGGCGCCGGCGAGCCGCGGGCCGAACTTGCTGACGTTCAGATTGCCTTCGCGGTCGGTCTGGGCGAGGCCCAGGAATGCGACGTCGAGACCGCCCCCGTCGTAAAAGTCGAACTGGTACGGCTGGTCGATGATCGCCTGCGTGTTCGTGCCGGCTCCGAAATCGAGGCCCGAGGCGGGAACGCCGCCGACGACGCCGGGCTCGGCCGTCATGGTCAGATACTCGACGATCTTCTCTTCGTTCGCGACGGCGGCCACGCCTTCCGGCATGCCGATGCCGAGGTTGACGACGCTGTTGGGCTCGAGCTCGAACGCGGCGCGCCGGGCGATGATCTTGCGATCGCAGAGCGGCATCGGCGGCAGCGAGCCCATTGGGACGCGCAGTTCCCCGGAGTAGGCCGGGTTGTACGGCGTGGCGAATGTCTGGGCGTGGTTCTCCGGCCGGCCGATCACGATGCAGTCGACGAGAATGCCGGGAATCTTGACCTGGCGGGGGTTGAGCGTGCCGCTGTCGGCGATGCGCTCGACCTGCACGATGACGAAGCCGCCCGAGTTCTTCGCCGCCATCGCGATGGAAAGCGCCTCGAGCGTCAGGGCCTCCCGCTCCATGGTGACGTTGCCCTCGGGGTCGGCCGTCGTGCCGCGCAGCAGGGCGACATTGACCGGAAACATGCGATACGCGAGATACTCGCGGTCGTCGAACGTCATCACCTCGACCAGTTCCTCTTTCGTGCAGGCGTTGATCCTGCCGCCGCCGAGCCGCGGGTCGACGAAGGTGCCGAGCCCGACGGAGGTGATGGTGCGTGGCTTGTGGGCCGCGATGTCGCGATACATGTGGGAAATGACGCCCTGGGGGAGGTTGTACGCCTCGATCTTGTTCTCGAGCGCCAGCTTCTGGAGCTTCGGCACGAGGCCCCAGTGGCCGCCGACGACGCGCTTCACCATGCCCTCGTGGCCGAGATGGTTCAGGCCGCGCTCGGCCCCGTCCCCCTGGCCGGCGGCATACATCAGGGTGAGACCGTGGGGCGCCGCCGTGTCGCGGAACCGCGCCTCGAGCGCGATCGCCAGTTCTTCTGGAAAGCCGATGCCCACGAAACCGCCGGTGACGAGCGTGTCGCCGTCGCGGATGATCGAGACGGCCTCAGCCGCCGACACGATCTTGCTGCGCGGAACGCTCGTGCCCGTCGGTGCCTGCAAGGCCGGAAAAATGGGATGGGGTTCTTTGTGCGTGCTCTCACTCATCATTCGATTCCTGTATTCATGAAGTATCGCGCTCCCGGGAGCGCCGGTAGCCGTGGGTGAACGGGAGCGGCGGGCCTATGCCCGGCCGGTCGGACGCGCGAAGGCCAGGACGTGGCCGTCCGGGTCGAGGCTGTAGGCAGCCGTATGACCCCAGTCGCGCGGTGCCGGCGGGCTGAGTTCGACGGCACCCGCGCCGATGGCGCGCTGATGGGCCCCGGCGGGATCGTCGACCAGCAGATACAGCTCGGCCCGCGGGGCGCCGGATGCCCAGGATGGATCGGCAAGGGCGGGACCCAGAAGTTTCATTATCCCGCGCTCGGGCATCAGGCCGAGGACGGCGCCGCCAGGAAGCCCGAACTCGGTCATACCCGGAACGTCCAGCTGCGGTTCGAGGCCGAGAGCCGCACGATAGAACGCGGCGGCCCTCTTCTGGTCAGCGACATAGAGAATGAAATGGGCTGTCCGGATCATGTCCTGCTCCTCTCGCGGTTTCGGTCCTTCTCCAACGATCATATCACACCCCGCCCGCTCTTCGTCACCTTCACCCTCCTCAGGGCAACGGATGAACGTTGTTTCCCTGCGGCCGGCATGATAGCCTGAACTGGTACTGTACCTGATGTCAGCCAGCAAAACCTGAGGGGGAGAGGCACCTTGACGGAATATGCAAAGCGGCACGACGGATCGACTGGGTTCTTCGACGGCGCCGACGTTCGAAACGACGTCCTTCGCCGGGCTCTGATGAAAGGCCTGGTGGCGAAATGATCGCGTTCATCCGGCGCTGGTGGCAGTTCCTTCGAGAGCGTCACGACCCGTTCGGCATCACGCTCACCGTCGCCGCCTTCTACGGCGCGAACGTGCTGATGGGCCGGCCGTCGGATCCCGGCTTCGCCTGGGATCCCGTACGGCTCGCCGCGGGATTTGCGGTCGTCTGGCTGGTGTTCCTTCACATGCGGCTGTTCGACGAGGTGAAGGATTACGCCGTCGACCGCGAACACAACCCCGAACGGCCCCTCGCGCGCGGTCTGATCGGGCTCGGCGAGTTCGGCACGGTGACCCTGCTGGTGATTCTCGTCGAACTTTCAATAGCGGCAAATATGGGTTGGGCCTCGTTCACGACGATGGTCATGACCTTGTGCTTCACCCTGATGATGCGCATGGAGTTCTTCGTCGGCGACTGGATGCGGCCGAAGCTCGAGATCTACGCGATCACGCACACGTTCTCGGCGACCATGCTCGGCTTCCTCTCGTTCTCGATGGCGACCGGCCGGCCGCTCGTGGCGTGCGGCGAGGGCTTCGCCCTCTTCGCCCTCGGCAACTGGTTCGTGTTCAACGTGTTCGAGTTCGGCCGGAAAACGTTCGGCCGCGAAGAGGAGCGCGACGGTGTCGACTCCTACTCGCTGCGCCTGAAGCCGGCCGGGGCCGTCGTCCTGCTCATCGTGAACATGCTGACCGGGTATGGCCTGCTGACCGCGGCCTCGTCGTTTATCTTCCCGGCCTGGCCGAAGATGCTGCTCGGCGGCGCGGGGGCGCTCGTCCTCCTCGTCACGCTTGCCGGCATCAAATACGCCTCATCGCCGACGACGACTGACGCGAAGCTGTACCGCGGCGTCGTGACCCTCTACCTGCTCGGCTATCACATCGCCATCCTCACGGGCGTCATCCGCGCCTGGGCGCCCCCCGGCCCCTGCGGCATGTGAAGGTGAGAGGCCAATCCGCATGAACGCCTGGTACGCGACGCTGAAACGGCCTCCGCTCACCCCGCCGAACTGGGTGTTCGGCCCCGTCTGGACCGTCCTCTACCTGATGATCGCCGCATCGTTGTTCCTGTTCTATCGCACCGAGAAGGAACCGGTGCCGATGCGCATCAACGTATTGATAGGCACCCATATCGCATCGAACCTCGCCTGGACGCCGTTGTTTTTCGGCCGGCAGAATCCTGCGGCGGCCCTCGTCGATATCCTCATTCTCGTCGCCACCCTGGTTGCTATGATCACCCATTTGTGGCGAAAACACCCCGTCTCGGCGGTCCTGCTGATTCCCTACCTGGCCTGGGTGACGTTCGCGACCTACCTCAACACCGGTTTCTACCTGCTCAACACATAAGGAGACTCTGCGATGACACACCGTATCATCACCCCGAACTCGATGACGCCGGCCGAAGCCGCCCCCATCACCGGCGGAAAAGGTGCGAACCTGCTGCGGCTCGTCGCGGCGGGAGCCGAGGTGCCGCCCTTCATCATCGTCTCGAGCAGATGCTTCGATGCGTTCATCCGGGAGTTCCGCGCCGAGTTCGACGAGGCCGTCCGGCGGCTCGACGGCTCGAGCCCGCTGAAAGTCGCCGAAACCTCGAAGGCCGTCCGCGACTGCATCAACTCACATCCGCTTCCACAGCCTATCGCCGACGAGATGTATGCGGCCCTCCGCGCCCAGATCGGAACCGACGCGTTCGTCGCCGTCAGATCGAGCGCCCTGGGCGAGGATTCCAAGGAGTTCTCCTACGCGGGAATGCTCGACACCTACCTGTTCTGCCGCACCGAGAGCGAGATCGCCCTCGCGGTCGTCAACTGCTGGGCGTCGATGTATTCCGACCGGGCCGTCTCCTACCGGTTCATGCGCGGCATTCCCCAGACCGGCATCTCGATGGCCGTCGTCGTCCAGGAGATGGCCGACGGCATTGCGTCCGGCGTGACGTTCACCGTCAACCCCCAGACGAAATACGAAGACGAGATCCTCATCAACGCCGTCTGGGGCCTGGGCGAGGGGCTCGTGTCGGGCGGCGTCGATGCCGACCGCTTCGTGGTGCTCAAAAAGGACGAGTTCCCGATCGACCAGTCCGAGATCGCGCACAAGGAAGAGCGTGTCGTCTTCGACCGGGCGCAGGGCTACGGCACGATCGAGGAAAAAATACCCGCCGACGAGGCCGCGAAACCCTGCCTCACCGACCTGCAGATCAAGTCCGTGGCCGCCGTCTGCACGCGCATCGAGCGCGAATATGGCGGCGTGCCGCAGGACATCGAGTGGACGGTCAGCCGTGACGGCCGCGTCAAGGTGCTCCAGGCCAGGCCGATCACGACCGTGGAAAAGCCCTGGCCCTCGGAACGGCCCTACGTGACGCTGTGGGACAACTCGAACATCGTCGAGAGCTACTCGGGCGTCACGACGCCCCTGACGTTCTCGTTCGCCCTCAATGCGTATCACAACGTCTACGTCCAGTTCTGCCAGGTTCTCGGGGTTCCCGAGGAGATCATCAAGAAATACGATTTCAACTTCGGGAACATGCTTGGCCTGCTGAACGGCAGGATCTACTACAACCTGAAGAACTGGTATCGCCTCGTCTCGGTGCTGCCGGGCTACTCGTTCAACTCCCGGTTCATGGAAGGCATGATGGGCGTCAAGGCGACGTTCGACTTCTCGACCGAGACCCACGAAGAACGGAAGCAGGCGGGCTTCTTCCGGCGCTGGCTCATCGAGCTTCCCCGCATGGGGTGGGTCGGGGTGAACCTGGCCTGGAAGTTCTGGACGATCGACGCCGAAGTGAAGAAATTCATGGATATATACACGAAAATGTATAACAAATACAAGGATTTCGACTTCGACCATCAGCCCGCGCACCGGCTTGTCGACATCTACAACGAGCTCGTCACCACCGTGCTGGGGAACTGGAAGGCGCCGATCATCAACGATTTCATGGCGATGATCTTCTACGGCGTCCTCAAGTCGCTGATCGGCGCCTGGCTGCCGAACGCCGAACACTCGCTGCAGAACGACCTCGTGGCCGGCCAGGGCAATGTCGAGAGCACGCTTCCGATGCGGGCCATGCAGAAGATGGCCCGGTTCATCAAGGCGCATGCGAACCTCGCGGGCCTGTTCCAGACGCTCGATGCGGCGGCCCTGAAGAGCAGGTTCATCGCCGGGCCGGCTTCTGAGCCGGGCGCGACGGCGGAGGAGCGTGAGCTCGCGGCCCAGATCCATGCGTATCTCGACGAGTTCGGCTTCCGCACCATGAACGAGCTGAAGCTCGAGGAGCCGTCGCTGAACGAGAAGCCCGAGTTCCTGTTCAGCATGCTGAAAAACTACTCGGCAGGCGCGCTTCCGCCCGAGGAGGACACGGGCATGCAGGAAGCGAAGAAACGCGAGGCCGCCGAAAAGCGCGTCGAGGAGGCCCTGCGCGACCAGACGATCTGGGGCTTCATTCCCAAGCTGCCGATCATGAAGTTCGTCACGGAATACGCCAAGAAGGCCGTCGCGGTGCGCGAATACCAGCGGTTCGCCCGCACCAAGATGTACGGCCTGGCGCGGCGCATCTACATCGGCATCGGCCGGCGGCTCGCCGAGCGCGGCGTGATCGACCACCACGAAGACGTCTTCTACCTCCACAAGGACGAGATCATGTCCTTCGTCGTCGGAACGGCCGCCAGCCAGAAGCTGCGCGAGCTTGCCGCGATCCGGAAAGCCGAGTTCGACGCCTACCGGCAGATGGACGAGCTGCCCGACCGCATCGAGACGAAGGGCGTCGTCTACACGAACGATCTGACCCGGAGCGTGCTGAAGGTGCAGCAGAGCGACGACCCGAACGTGCTGCAGGGCATCGGGGGCTGTTCCGGCGTCGTCCGGAAGCGGGTGAAGGTCATCCTCAACCCCAGCGACGACATGAACCTGAACGGCGAGATCCTCGTCGCCGCCCGCACCGATCCGGGCTGGGTGCCGCTGTTCGCGACGGCCGCCGGCCTGCTGATCGAGCGGGGAAGCATGCTTTCCCACTCGGTCATCGTCGCCCGCGAGCTCGGCCTGCCCGCGATCGTCGGTATAACGGGCATTACGAAACGCGTGAAGACGGGCGACCTGGTCGAGATGGACGGAACGACGGGCATCGTTCGGATCGTCGAGCGCGCCGGAGAAACTGAGGCATGAGCGAGGACGGCTCACTTCGGGCGTCGCCGTTCTTCGCGGCCTGCGCCAGGCTGCTGGTGCGGCATCGCACGGTCCTGTTCGTCCTGACGATCCTGGGCGTGCTCGCCGGGTTGCCGTTCGCCACGCAGATCCGCATCGACAACAGTCTCGAGATGTGGTTCCTCGAGGACGACCAGACCCTCGTCGAATACCGCGAATTCAAGGAAAAATACGGGAACGACGAGGTCATCCTGGCGCTCGTCGATTGCGGCGGGCCGGGAAAGATCTTCGATCCACAGCGGCTCCAGGAGCTGTGGAAGGCCTCGAAGGCGATCGAAGCCGACGAGACGAACTTCCGGCGCGTGCTCAGTATCGGGGTGGCGCCGTATATCGGTCTCCAGGGCGGCGACACGCTGATCGTCGAGGACCTGATCACCGCCGATGTCACCTCGGCGGCCGATGCCGAGGCGATCCGGGAGAAGTTTCTGAGCGACCCACTGAAGAAGAAGCTGCTCACCGACATGTCGCAGCGGTACGCCGTGCTGCTGATAGAACCCGTGGCGACGAAGGAGATGGACGTGCGTCGCCCCCAGATGATCGCGGCGGTGCGCGAGAAGCTGCAGGGGTTCTCGTACAAACTGGCTGGAATGGGCGTCATGTACGACGAGTTGAACCGGCTCAGCATACGGGACGGGCTCGTTTTCTCCCTGATCTCGAATTTCGTCATCGCCTTCGTCATCTACCTTCTGTACCGGTCGAAGCCGTTCCTGGGCATCGTCGTACTGGTCATGATGCTGGGCGGCGGCTGGTTCATCGGCTTCTACGGGTTGTTCCGGCAGAATTTCAACATGGTCACGATCGTGCTGCCGACCCTGATGATGATCCTGTCGATTTCGGACGTCGCCTACGTCTATAACAACTACGTGTTCAACCGGGCGAAGGTCGAGGAGGACCGCGAAAAGGGCCTGGAGCTGGTGTTCGGCGAGTGTCTTTCCCCGTGCCTCTTCACATCGATCACCAACGCGTTCGGCTTCTGGTCGATCATGACCAGCCCGATGGCCGTCCTGAAGGGCTTCGGCTTCTTTGCCGGAATGGCCTGCATGGCCGAATACGTGCTGTCGATGGTCGCCGCGGCGTTCGTGCTCGGCCTGCTGAAGCCCGGGACGGAACTCGAGCTGCGGCGTCCCTTCTCGGGCGTCATCGACTCGTGGGTCAGGCTGATGCCGAAGCATTACAAGCTGGTCATGGGACTTCTCGCCGTTGCGACGGTGTTCGGCGTTGCCGGCATCTCGCAACTGCAGGTGGACACCTACTCGATGGGCTTCCTGCACCCCGGGAACCCGGTCCGCGTTGACAGCGATGCCGTCGAACGCGATTACGGCAACTACCTGCCGCTCGAAATCCGGTTGATGACGGGCAGGACGGACGGCGTCAAGGATCCGGAGTTCCTCGCCCGGCTTCAGAAGGCGCATGACGAGTTCGAAGCCGTTCCCCAGGTCGAGCGGGCAGCGTCGATTCTCGACGTGCTGTGCAAGCTCAACCAGGTGATGTCCGACGGCGCGACCGCTTCGTATCGGCCGCCAGACTCGTTCAACGCGGCGAGCCAGCTGCTGATGCTGTATGAGTCCGACCCCGACAACGACCTCGAGCACATGACCGACATGCCCACCTACAGCGAGGCGCGGCTCACTGTGCGCCTGCCGATGGTGAGCGCGGCCGGCCTGCGGGAGTTCGAGCGGAAGGCCGGGGAGCTGCTCGCGAAGATCTTCGAGGGAACGGGCGTGACGGTCCGGTTCGGCGGCTACGTCCCCCTGTATGCGCGTATCATCAACTATATCACGACCAGCCAGGTCACGAGCTTCGGGACGGCGCTGTTCTTCATCTTCCTCGCGATGGCGCTCCTGCTGAAGCGACTCGACGCGATCTGGCTCGGCATCATTCCCAACGTGTTCCCCATCATCATGACGATGGGCATGATGGGGTGGCTCGGCATCAGGCTCGACATCGCAAGCGTCACGATCGCCTCGATCGCGCTCGGCATCGCCGTCGACGACACGATCCACGAGTTGTTCCTGTTCTACGAGCCGGCGCGGCGCAACCTCGACCCGGTCGAGTCGATCAGCGAATCCCTCATTGAGGCCGGTCCCGCTGTTATAGCGACTTCTATTATATACGCTCTCGGCTTCTCTGCCCTCGTCTTCGCCAGCATCAAGTCCGTCATCCTGTTCGGCGGCCTGCTCGCCCTGACGATCGTCTTCGGCATGCTCTGCGAGATCACCATCATGCCCGCCCTCATCTGCATGTTCCGCACCCACCTCGACCGCGGCCGCCAGAAAGAATGAGGAATCCGCAGATGACGCAGATAGAGAACACAGATGAATGACGCAGATTGGAGTTCGTGATGAGACACCGGCGACGATCGGTTCGACTCCATGAATACGATTATTCCTGGCCGGGGGCGTATTTCATTACGATACGCGCATATGACCAGAGGCATCTGTTCGGGAAAATCGTTGATGGGAGACTGAACGTCTCCGATGAGGGGCGCATTGGCCAAACGGTATGGGATGATCTGCCGAGACATTATCACCATGTCATGACCGATACATTTGTCATCATGCCAAACCATATTCACGGGATCATCGTCATCACCGAGGCGGGTGTAGGGGCGGGTTTCAAACCCGCCCCTACAGGAACCACGAAGGAATTCGTTCGCCATGGTTTACCGGAAATTGTACGGGCGTTGAAATCGTTTTCTGCACGCCGTATCAACGAATGGCGAGGGATGCCGGGAAGGTCCGTCTGGCAGCGCGGGTATTATGAACACGTCATTCGAAACGACGAATCCATAGATCAAATCAGGGCATACATCACGAATAATCCAAAAAGATGGGATGTGGATGAGGAACATCGTCAGAAAATGCGCAGGAAAGGCGTTGTTGCTGAAGAAGCCCTGCCATGGAATACATGAATGATCCCAAATCCTGTAGAATTTATTCTTGATCAGACGTTTATCTCTCTTCTGTGGGCGGGTTTTAAACCCGCCCTGACGCCAAACCACGTCTCCCGGAACACGATGTGAAAGGAAATCAACGATATGGGAAACAAGCCGGCGGTTGTATATAGTAACGTATGGGAAGATCCCGAGCTGAACCGGCAGGCGCTGCAGGTGAAGCCGGGGCAGTCGGTGCTTTCGATCACGTCGGGCGGGTGCAACTCCCTGTGCCTGCTGCTCGAGGACCCGTCGCGGGTCGTGTCGATCGATCTGAACCCGGCCCAGCTGGCGATGCTCGAGTTGAAGCGCGCGGCGATCATCGAGCTCGACTACGAGGACTTCCTCGAGGTGATCGGCGTCCCGTTCTACGGCAAACCGCCGCGTCTGTCAGGGCCGCAGCGGCTCGAACTGTACCGGAAGGTCCGGAAGCACCTTCCCGCCCAGGCGGCCGAGTTCTGGGACGAGAACCCGCAGATCATCGAGAAGGGCGCCTTCTGGTGCGGAAAGGTCGAGGCGTTCTTCGATCTGTATCGAAAGATATTGGGATGGCTCTACGACTTTTCGAAGATGGAAGACCTGTTCCGATGCCCCGATCTCGAAGCGCAGCGGAAGCAGTATCTCGGCATGAAGCGACGTCGCTGGCGGTTCCTGAACGGCATGCTGCTGAACAAGTTCGTGCTGAGCCTCGTCAAGGGCGCCCACTCGTTCGCGATGGTCGAAGACCCCGATCTGGCGAGCAACCTGAGTCGCAAGATCGACAAGGGGATGACCGACTTTTTCAATCCCGATAACTATTTTATGGCGCTGATGCTGCTGGGCGGCCACTGGTCGCGCCAGGCGATGTCGCCGTATCTGCTCGAATCGAACTGGCCGAAGATGAAGGCGAACATCGGCCGCCTCGAGGTCTACCAGGGCACCTGCGGCGATGTGTTGAAAAAATACGGCCCTGCCAGCTTCGACGCCCTCCAGATGTCGAACATCTTCGAGTGGATGGAGCACGACTTCTTCAACGGCGTCGTCCGCGAACTCATCGACCTGAGCCGGCCCGGCGCCCGCCTGTGCTGGCGCTACACCCTGGCCCGCCCCCGCCAGCTCGACACCGCCAACTCGGACCGACTCGTCGCCGAGCCCGACCTGGCCCGCCGCCTCTTCGACATCGACCGCTCCTTCATCTACGAGAGCTTCCACGTCTACCGGCTGAAATCCTGACGAAGCACGCCGCGCAAACCCGCCGCAAGGCGGGTTTGCTGCTTTCAGGGGCGGAGGATCACTCCTGCTGTTTGATGCCGTCGGTGCGGGACGCCGGAACTTCCCTGGCGGCTGTCGCGGATTCCCCGGCGGATTCCTGCTTTTCGGCGTCGTGCGACGTGCGTGTCAGAAGGTCGGAGCGAAATTTGGGATACACTTTTCCCAGGTCAATCATCAAGATCTCCCAGTGGGCGGGGTATGTTTCTGGTTCCCGCCGAAATTTTCACACTGCGTTTTATACACCAGAGAATGAAAAAAGAGCAACCCACAGATGGCCAGTCACTCAGCCAGCCTGGTCAGGTCGATGTCAGCGACGCCGTTGGCGGCTGCATAAGCGCGGGCCTCGGCCTCGCCGGCGAAGATGCGGATGACGTCGAACTCCCGCCAGACGCGCTCGCCGTCGATCTCCAGCTCGATCACCCGGCGCTGGACCATTCCCTGGTCAGGCGGGGCGATGTCGAGCAGGCAGATGCGGGGGCCGCCCATGGCGCGGCACTTCGCGCAATGATCAGGTCCCCGTTTGCAATGGGAAACGGCTATCAACCGGATGATATGATTCGACATCGGTTTACGCTCCTTGGCTGTGTCCGAAGCGGGTTCTGTGCTTTGTTCCGGGATCGGAGGAAGAACCGAGGCACTGCCTGCCGATGGTTCCGGGGTGTCCGCCCGGGCCATGATGAACGGCCCGGCCAGCAGCAGAATCAGCAACAGCGAAAACCAGCGGTCGTTCGAAATGGTGTTGAACATCGATCCTCCGACATCTCGTTTCCCGGAAGTATGCAGAGAACCGCGAAGAAAATCAATTTCCTCCACGCCTCGCGGATCGTGATCCGCCAACGTTTGCCAATGAAGCATCAAGGGATCATCGGTTCTGTGCTACCATGAAACCATACGTCCGAAGAGGATCGTCTGATGAACAAGATGCGGCGAACGACCGTGCTGGTGCTGGCTCTTCTGATCGCGTTCGTGAGCGGGGCCGTCCAGCTCGCGGCAGCGGAGGCGGAGAAAACCGGTGTGGCCGGCGTTCTGCAGAGACTGCCCGAAAAAGCCGACGCCTCGCTCGTGAAGGCGGCCGTCGTGATCCAGAACCGCGCAAAGGTGTTCGCGGAGCACCTCAACGCGGGAAACCACGTGCGGCTCAATATCAGCCACGGGTTTTACGACCGCAACCTGCGGCGGCTGTTCCTCATGTTCGACGGGGCCGCCACGTTCACCGGGAAGTTGCCGTTCCCGGACGATCTGTCTGATCGATACTTCACAAGCGATTCCGATATCGCATGGGACCTCACCCTGTTCTCGATCAAGCGCAGCGGCGGAAAGATCGGCTTCCGCTTCCATGGCGATGTCGTGGTGTTCCTCGACCGGCTCGTCTACGACCTCGCGAAGGAGTTCATCGACATCGCCGGCGGTATCGCCTTCATGAAGGCCGCCGATACGCTGTGCGGTTTCGCGGCCGAGTTCAATTCCCGCCTTGTCGCCCAGGCCGTGACGAAGACGTTCGCCTCGTTCTCGAAGGAATCCCTGTCGACGACGGGCGCGGAACTCGTCGCCAACGCCGTTCAGCATGACTCGCACCGGATTCGGGACCTTGTCAGAGAGGCGGTCACGAACGGAAGCTTCGCCGACTTTTGCTGCGTCGCCATCATCCGGGCCGGCATCGGCCAGACCGGCGGCCTCGTCGGCGCGACGCTCGGCGCCATGGCCGGATCGGCCGTCGCCCCCGGCGCCGGCAGCGTGGTCGGCGCCTTCATCGGGCGCCGCATCACGATATCTATAGCGCGTACGATATCATACAAACTCACGGTCGAGGGCCCCATGGAAGTGTGTCTGCGACAGATCCGGAAGGAGTGGCGCAGGCTGAAGGGGCGGCCCGCCGACCAGATCGCCGCCGGCCGGATCGCCAGCCGCGAAAAATTCATCCTGGGCCGGCTCAAGCGTGAGTACGACGAAAACCGCTACGAGACCCACGACAAGCTGATCGCCCGCGTCTCGAAATTCGACACGGCCGACCTGCCGGCGTTCGTCTCCCTCCTGACGCAGATTCGGGATATGCTCGCCTTCAAACTCCTGCAGAAGGGCGACTGGTATGCCTCCAAAAAACTGCTCCAGATGAAAGCCGCGATGCGGAAACTCGGCCTCGCCGAGAGCGTCGGGTTTGAATAGACCGCCGTTCACTTCGAGCATGGCGTCCCGCCGTGTCCTCATTTTTTCCCCGAGGGAGCATCGTGAACAAGTATCCTGCCGACCGTGAGAACGAAACACAGGCCCTGCAGCGCGAACGGGAACGGATGCAATTCGTGATCGACGGAGCCGGTCTGGGTACCTGGGAATGGAACATGCAGACCAACCAGACCGCGTTCAATGAAGCATGGGCCGGCCTGCTCGGATACTCCCTCGACGAGTTGTTCCCCTGCACCTTTGAAACCTGGGCGAATCTCGTACATCCCGACGATCTTGTGAGGGCGCAAGAACTGTTGCGCCGTTGTGCGGCGGGAGAGATCGACACATACGACTGCGAGATCCGCATGCGTCATAAAGACGGTCATTGGGTATGGCTTCTGGATCGGGGGCGGATCATGATCCGTGACGCCGGCGGCGCCCCCCTCCTGATGTTCGGAATGCACACCGATATTTCCGCGCGGAAGCGGGTCGAGGAGGCCCTTCGCCTGAGCCAGGAACGACTGGACCTGGCCATGGGCGTTGCCAATGACGGCGTCTGGGACTGGGATTTGACCACGGACACCGCCTTCTTCGACGCCCGCTACTTCACGATGTGCGGTTACGAGCCCAATGAGTTCCCCCATCGATTCGATGAGTGGTCGCAACGCCTCCATCCGGAAGATCTCGAAGCCTGTGTGAAAGCGATTCACGAACATCTCGCCGGGAAAACAGCGATTTTCGATATCGAGTTCCGTTTCCGCCGCAAGGATGGTTCCTACATGTGGATCCGCGGTCGCGGGAAAATCGTCACCTGGGATTCAGCCGGAAAACCGAAACGGATGATCGGCACCCACACCGATGTGACAGAGCGGAGGCGCGCGGAAGAAGCGCTGCGGCGAAGCGAAAAGCGTTTCCAAAGCATGCTCGGGTTGATTCCCGACATGATCTCGATCCAGGATCCTGAAATGACGATCTTGTATTGCAACTGGCAGGGCTTTGCCGACGTTCCCGTCGATCGTCGGCAAGTCGATACGAAGTGTTACCGCACGTTGCGCGGTCTCGATGCGGTCTGCCCCGACTGCCTTGCCAGAAGCGTCCTCGAAACCTCGAAGCCGGTGCAAAAAGAGGTCTGCCTTGCCGATGGCCGCTGGGTCGATGTTCGCATCATCCCCTTGCTGGATGCGAACGGCCGGGTCGAGTTGTTCATGGAATGGGTCCGCGACATCACCGAACAGAAGAGGACAATCCAGGAACGTGAACGGCTCCAGGCACAACTGGCCCAGGCTCAGAAAATGGAGTCGATCGGTCGTCTCGCCGGCGGTGTCGCTCACGATTTCAACAACATGCTCAGCGTCATTCTCGGCCACTCCGAGATGGCGCTTGCAACGCTGGATTCATCGCACTCCCTCCATGATGCGATTTCCGAGATCCGCAAGGCCGCGGAGCGTTCAGCCGGTTTCACTCGCCAGCTCCTGGCTTTCGCCCGCAAACAGACGGTGGCGCCCAGGGTTCTCGATCTCAACGAAACGGTCGAGGGCATGCTTGCAATGCTGCGTCGATTGATTGGTGAAGACATCGATCTGGCATGGAGGCCCCGGGAGCTGATCGGAGCGGTGAAGATCGATCCGACCCAGATCGACCAGATTCTCGCCAACCTCTGCGTCAATGCCCGCGACGCCATCGAGAACACCGGCAAGATCACCATCGAAACCGGAAATGCGAGTTTCGACGCCGCCTTTTGCGCCATGCATCCCGAAATCCAGCCCGGCGACTACATCGTGCTGGCCGTCAGCGATAACGGGTGCGGCATCGGCCGCGACGCGCTGCCCCATCTCTTCGAACCGTTCTTCACCACCAAGGAAATCGGCAAGGGAACGGGATTGGGGTTGGCCACGGTGTACGGCATCGTCAAGCAGAACAACGGGTTCATCAATGTCTATAGCGAACCAGGCGAGGGAAGCACGTTCAAAATATATATACCACGTTATAACGGAGCGACGGCGCCAGCCCAGAGACCGGCGTCCATCGGCGGCCACCCTTCCGGAAGAGCGACGATCCTCCTGGTCGAAGACGAGCCGGCCATCCTGACGATGACCGAGTTGATGCTCGAGAAGGAGGGCTACACCGTTTTGACCGCGGCGACGCCGCAATCGGCGCTGAGCGTCGCCCAGGAGCATCCCGGTCAGATCGATCTGTTGATCACCGACGTGGTCATGCCCGGAATGAACGGCCGCGATCTCGCCCGGCAGCTCAAGAGCTCCCAGCCGCGCCTGCGGTGCGCGTTCATGTCGGGATACACCGCCAATACCATCGCTCACCACGGGGTACTCGACGAGGGGGTGCTGTTCATCCAGAAACCCTTCACCGGCAGCGACCTCTTCGCCCTGATACGACAGGCCCTCGCAAAACCGAACCCCGAGAACTGACGGCCGCAGAAGGAACGCGAATCAGATCGGTCCGCCCTCAGCCTGCCAGACGCCGGGCCCAGGAGCCGGACCGGTATCTGAGATGGAACAGCAGGGCTTTCACCCCCGACTCGGCCGACATGCCGGCGAAGCAGCCGATGAGCCCGAAGCCGAGATGGACGCCCAGATACCACGCGAGCGGGATTCCCGCGAGCCAGAAGGTCGAGAGGGTGATGAGACTGACGCACAGGGCATCGCCGCCGGCCCGCAACGTTCCCGAGTAGACGACGATCACCGCCTCGAAGGGCAGAACGAGGGTGAACCACGTGATGAGCCGGAAGGAATCGGCTGCGACTGCCTGCTTGACGGAAAACATCGCGAGATACGGACCGGCGGCGGCGACGGCGAGGCCGCCCGTCACGAGAGCCGACGCTATGGCAAGGAACGACGCCCGGCCGACGGCCATCCTGGCCCGTCCGGGATGGCCGGCCCCGAGATGCCGGCCGACGACGATCGATGCCGCCGAACCGAGCGCGCCGAGCGGGATATACCCCATGCCGCGCACGCTGTGATACATGAAATAGGCTGCCATGGCGTCGCCGCCGACCATCCCGACGATGCGGGTGTAGGCGAGCGAGGCCGCCTGCCAGAACAGGCCGTCGAGCCCGATCGGCCACGCCAGCCGCACCAGGTGTGCCGCCATATCGCGCCGGGCCGCGCCGACGTCGCGAAGACCGAACCGCCGCCCTTCGAAGGCCATCCGGCCGTAGGCCCGCATCGCGAGCCATGCGCCCACGAGGTGCGCCGCGGCGGTCGCGATCGCCGCCCCGGTGATGCCGAGCCGCGGCAGTCCGGCATAGCCGTTGATCAACAGAACGTTCAGGACCGTGTTCACAACCACCGCGGCGACCGAGGTCACGACGGGCGTCCGGGTGTCGCCGAGCGCGCGCATGATCCCCGTGACGGCGAACATCACGAGAACGAGGGGGAACGTCCAGGCAATGATGCCGATGAATCCTGCCCCCGCCTCCGCGATGATCCGGTTCCCGTCGGTGAGCCACAGGCAGGCCGGCTTCGCGGCCAGCGTCATGACGACGCTTCCGGTCGCCCCGATGAAGCTCATCAGCAGAAGCGTCGTGCCGGAAAGCGCGGCGAGGCCGCCGGCGCTTTTCGCGCCGCGCAGTTGGGCCGCCAGGATCGCCGCCGCCGAGGCGACGGCGCCGGCGAGGGTCTGGGCGAAAAACAGGATCTGCCCGCCGACCCCGACGGCAGCGATCGCCGTTTCCGACAGCTGGCCCACCATCATCCGGTCGAGCATCGAGAGCATCGAGAACGACAGTGCCTGCAGGGCGAGCGGCCAGGCGAGTTCCCACAATTCCCGGACGGTCGGACCTTTGAATTGTCCGAATGGCCTCATGTGGCGGGGCTTTCCCTGCATTTGGCATTCGTCATGCCGTCACAGGAGGAAAACGAGGATGGCGGTGAAGATGCCCAGGGCCAGGATCACCAGAATCTCGGGGCGGTCGATGCGGAAAAAGGTCTTGCAGATGGCGCCGGTCGAGCTCAACGGGTCGTGGACCGTGGATATCCGTATTGCCGCACCCTGGCCTGTGATCGTGTGTGTGTGCTCGGCCTTTCCCGGGACCAGTCTGCACCCGATGAGCTCCGAGATCGTTTCTGCCCGGTCGTTCAGTTTGTCCAGTTCAGGCCCCTTGAGACGGTCGCTGAACTCATGGATGCGGCCGCCTCGATCGATCAATTGCAGCTGATATTCATAGTATTCCGAGTCCTCCGTGGTGACGTGGAAGCCGTTCACGATGACGGAGTCGACGTCCGAGAACCTGAGATACTCCCTGACCGACCTGAACCCGGCGAACGCGAAGTGGTAATACAGGGCTTGCCGCTTCATATCCGCGAGGTAGTAATTGTTCGTGAAACTCCGCAGAAACAGGAAAATGACGCCCGCGCCGATTGCCCAGGGAAGAAACCGCAGAAATGCAGGATCCGGAGGCGATTCGTCGGTGCCGAGAATGCCGACGCACAGAATGACCAGGCAGGCGATCAGGGAAAGAAATGCCAATCCGCTCCAAAGCCGTTCCAGCGGCGTGTCGAGGTCGATCTTCACCGTTCTCGGCAGATCGCCGCCGGCTTTTCCACCATCCGTCACGTTTCGCACCTCATCACGATGATTTCCGCATTTCGGTCGTTTCACCTGCCGGGCCGGGAACAGCCTCGACGTAGATGTTTCCGGCGCAGGTCTCGATGACCCGGATCAGGGTCCCCTTGTCCAGGCAGCCTTTCCGGACGGAAACATCCAGTTTCCGGCCGTCGATGTCGGCTTTTCCGGAGGGGCGCAGGTCCGTGAGAGCCACGCCCTCGCATCCCCGTAGCGATGAATGATCGGGAGTCGCGATATACCCTTCCTCGCTTGTCATCTTATGGTTCAGGGCCAGCCAGCGCGACAGGATGCGGGGAAAGACGAACATGGTGAAACATTTTCCCAGAACCGTCATGACGAGCAGGAGCTCGAGCCAGAAGATCCAGTCCATGTCAGGACCCCGCAATCAT
This sequence comes from uncultured bacterium, assembly GCA_964389325.1. Taxonomy (GTDB): domain Bacteria; phylum Muiribacteriota; class Ozemobacteria; order Ozemobacterales; family Ozemobacteraceae; genus MWAR01. Next base: position 170,305 of record CAYMEN010000003.1, read on the forward strand.
TTGAGGACCGCCCAGAAGATGAACCCGAAAAAGGCGAGCACGAGCATGAGGATCAGCAGACCGACCCACCCCGGAATCTGCATGTTCGAGAGGTCCGTGGCGTTCCCGTGCAGAGGGGCATGGGTCGACACGATGATCACCTGGCCCGCCCCTCCCGGCGTGATGGTGAGAGCGTGTTCCGCCGCTCCCGGGACCAGCCTGCACCCGATGATCTTCGCAAGCGTCCCGGCGCGCGTATTCAGGGCCGAGAGTCCGGCTTCCCGTTCCGAATCGCTGAACGAGTGGGTCTGGCCTCCCCGCTCCACGAGCAGAATCCCGTATTCATACCACCGCGAATTTTTCGAGGTGTGAATCGAGCCGTTCACGACGACCGCGTCGATGGCGGAAAACCTGAGATACTCGGTCACGGAACGGATCACGGCGAGCTCGAAATGGTAGAAGATCGCCTTCCGCTGCCGGTCGACGATGTAGTAATTGTCGGTGAACTTGCGCAGGGCGATGAAAAACCCGAGCGTGAGAAGCCCGGCCGGCAGGTAGTTCAGGAACGTCGGATCGGGCGGGGTGTGCTTGCCGCCGATGAATCCGATCTGGAGGATGAAAAAGCAGCCCACGCCAGACAGGAACGCCAGGGCCGTCCAGGCCGATTCGAGAGGGGTGTCGAGATCGACTTTCACCGTTTTCGGAAGAAGCTTGTCGAGATCCTGGGGGTCCGATGGTATCTGCATCTGGTCTGTTCCTCCCTGCTCCGGTATTGTAGACCCTTTTTTTGTGTCGCTCAACAGGTCGCTTCAGTGGCAGGGGCGAATTTGATACAATGAAACGTCGGATGGGGCAATCCGGAGACGGGGTTGCCCCGTTTATGAAAGCGGCCCGGCATCCATTGGGCAAAACGGGCTGCGCAGCTTGAAAGGAGCGGGTATGAAACGGTTGTGTATCGCTGGAATCCTGGTCGCGGCGGTGTTGTGTTGTGGGCAGAGCCTCTGGGCCATGACGGCCGACGAGGTGCTGCAGGGCGTCGAGGACCGGTATGTCGGCAAAACCTCGAAGGCCGACACCGACATGGTGCTGATCTCGGCCGACGGCGGCAAGCGCACCCGCAAACTCGACATCTACCGCCAGAAGGTCGACAACGACAACAAGGACAACTTCATCCACTTCCTGGCGCCGGGCGACATCAAGGACACGACCTACCTCGTGAACGAGAAGAACCGCGAGCGCGAAAAGCGCATCTACCTCTCGGCGATGAAGAACATCCGGCGCATCGTTTCCGACGATTTCGGCATGGCCTTCGTCTCGAGCGACTTCACCTACGAAGACATGGATGACATCCACGCCTCCGACTACACCTGCTCGAACCTGCGCGAGGAAAAGCTCGGCGAGGAGGCCGTCTGGGTCATCGACACCGTGAAGAAAGACGGCAAGACCAGTTACGCCAAGTCCAACCTCTACGTCTCGAAAGACAAGATGGTCATCCTGAAAGCGGTCATGTACGACAAGAAAAACCCCGAAAAGGTGATCAAGGAAATGGTCGCGTCGAACCTGGCGAAGATCCAGGACATCTGGACGCCCAAGCTGGTCGAGATGAAGGACCTGCGCAAGAACACCTCGACCCAGCTCAAGATCAACACGATCCAGTATGACCTCCAGCTCGAAGCAGAAACCTTCAGCGAACGCAACATGAAGAAAAGCTGATCCCCCGATCCGTCCCCGAATCCCGATCGCGCCCGACGGCCCGGTCGGGATTTTTCTTTCCGGCCGTTTCGGTGAATTTCGGAGTCGGGGGGGAAATGCCGATGAGAGAAGTGAGAAAGACTCTGGAGGCAGACCACGCTCGACGTGTCGTTGGTTCCATCCGCCGGTCCGTACCGTTCGGATCGGCGTCGCGCGGCCTTTTCCGGTAACCGCCGGTCGGGAAAGCGGCTTGCCGGGTTCGTTTGCGCGTTTCTGGCCGTCGTGCTGCCCGCATTGATAGGTATCCGGGCCTCTGCCGGAATTGCCGCCACCGGCGCGGATATGGCCTCGACCGTGCCCGGCGCGCGCGAGGTGTTCCAGATGCCGCGCATCATCATCGAGAAGGGCGACGACGGGGCGCCCCCGACGGTCGTGGCGCCCGCCGAGCCCGAACCCGAGGAAAAGCCCGTGAAACGGCCGACGATCACCGGCCGGCACAACTGGAAATACAACACATTCTCCTCCTACGACCAGCTCCGCATCGACTTCGAGCAGGAAGGCGCGAAGGGCCAGAAAGCTCTCGTCAGCATCAACGGCCTCTACTACCAGGAGGAAGACAACAAGTCCTGGAGTTCGTATCTCGGCGAGAGCTACTACAAGTTCAAGGCCGGCAACTTCGACGTCAGGACGGGGCTGCTGGTCGACACGCTCGGCAGCGGCGACAAGGTCTCGTTCATCGACAAGATCAACTCGCGCCGGTACCACAACGGCCTCGCCAACGACTACAACCGCGACAAAAAAGAAGTTCCCGCTATAAAAACTTCATACTATATAAACAAGAAAATGAGCTGGGACTTCCATTACATGCCGGTCTTCCAGGCGAGTGACCTGCCCGGCATCTACACCAGGTGGGCGACGGCGTTCCAGAGGGAGGCCGCCCGCATGACCCTGTTCGGCACACCGCTGGTGCGCGAGGACGACACCCGCGTGCGCGAGCAGTATCACCTCGGCTTCAACAGCGCGTTCAAAAAATACGAGATACGATATCACTACCTCTGGCTGAAGGAGCGCCTGCCGGTGATCGACCTGACGCCGCGCGGCACCCTGCGCTCGGAATACCCGATCGACGAGACGTTCGCGATCGACGGCAACGTGACGCTGGCGAAGGATTTTTTGGTGCGCTACGAGATGGCCTGGTCGCCGACGAAGACGTTCGCGTCGTGGCAGGACGGCCGCATCGGGCCGCGCTTCCAGAGCAACTTCTTCGGCATGCTGCTCGGCACCGACAAGACGTATCGCAACAACCTCTATCTCAACGTGCAGGGCATCGTCTCGCATATCTCCGACATGAAGACCAAAACCCCGTATCAGCTGAACCCAACCGAGTTCATGACGACGCTTCAATTGAGAAAGGGCTTCAAGAGCGAGACGTTCTTCATCGAGTTCAACGGCGTCGGCAACCTCTCGACCGGCGAATACGTGCTGACCCCGCAGATGTCGCTCCAGCGCGGCGATTACCTCAAGTTCATCGGCGGCGTCCACGTGAACGGCAAATCGACCGACGCCCTCGGCCCCGTCGGCCAGTTCGACGAGAACAACACCCCTTTCCTCGAAACCCAGATCATCTTCTGAACCTGAATATATATATTTAATAGAATATATTTCCCCCGGCGACGCGCATCACTTCTTGCCTCATCTGGTGGGTGACGGGTATCCCGAGCGAAAGTAGAGCGTATCTGGACCGGTATGGCGCATCCGTTCGCCCTGAGCTTGTCGAAGGGCGAGAGCCTCCTCACTCATGATCAGCCGTATCGGCGCGGGGGTTCGCGCAGGGATACGGGGCGCGGCGGGAATACCCTGGACATGTCGATCTCGAGTCCCGGAAGGGTTTTGACCTTGATTCGGGCGGTATCGCCATGTTCGACCCCCCGGGTGAATTTCTTTCCAGCCAGGTGGCAGACCCACACCGAACGCTCGCCGGGCTGGACGATCCAATACTCTTTCACCTCGTGACGCTCGTAGAGATGACGTTTGCGAATGTGATCCATACCGGCGGATGAAGGCGAGAGAATCTCGATCACCCAGTCCGGGGCGCCCCGGCATCCACGCTCGACGATCTTTTCCGGATCGCATACGACGATGATATCGGGCTCGACAACCGTGCGGACGTCCTTTTCCGCTTCATCCGCGACGGGCAGAAAAACGCTGTACGGGGCATTGAACATCTGGCAGGGTTTTCCTTCGAGAAAGCTCCGGATCTGGAAACAGAGTTCCCGGGAAATCTGCTGATGAGGCGTTCCTGGCGTCGGAGCCATGGCGAAGGCTTCCCCGTCGATGATCTCCCAGCGCTCATCTTCAGGCCAGGTCAGCATGTCTCCATAGGTCCAATCGGCTCTTTCCTGCGTTTTTTCCTGGAGTCGCACCCGTTTCATTCTCTTCCTCCCGGCGTTTGTCAGCGAATCGCGACCCTGGCGAAGCCAAGCGCCGACGAGAAAATTACCACGAAAACACCTGCCCGCTCAACGCAGCCATCTGCCGAACATCTGCGAGGCGTTCCTCCATCCATCGCCGGTGCCACTTGGAGTATAAAGACACAAAGTTTCCTTTGTTTCGGGTCTGTTGCCGTTCTTTGTGCCTTGGTGCCTTTGTGATGAATGATCTCTGAGTCTGTCGTTCGTTGTTCCCTGCTTGTACGGGAACGGGAAATGACGTATCGTATGAGACGTCATGAAACGCCTTCGCGAATCGTTCGGAACGGCCGTCGCCGGCCTGTGGCTGGCGATGATCCTGCTCGTGCCCGTCTTCGTCGCGTGGCCGGGCGGGGCGGTCGTCTCCGCCGCTTCCGATGCGCCGCCGGTGAAGGCCAGTCTGCGCTTTTCCCACAAGACCCACAGCGAACAGCGGATTCGCTGCGAGCGGTGCCACCGCGTCGTCGAGGGCGCCGTTCTGCCGGACGACGTGCCGTCGGGCTTCGCGCCGTTGCGCCCGTCGCGCATCGTGCCGGGAGCGCCGCCTCCGATGCCCGGCTCGGCGCCCGTGATCGTCCAGCCGGCCGAAGACCCGCCGTCGTTCGGCCGGCCCCCCGAAAGAGTCTGCCTCAAATGCCATTTTGCGGCGCGCGAGAAAAGCGACTGCGGCCTGTGCCACCTCGGAAAGCCTGCCAGGACCGAGCGTGACCGGACGCGCCTCGAACACGGCGTCTCGTTCTCGCACTCCGCTCACGCGAAAAACGACTGCATCGTCTGTCACCCGCTCGTCGAGGGCTGGGACTCGCTCGACGGCGCCCACTGCCGGACGTCGATGGAATCCTGCCTCGAGTGTCACGACGGCCTGCGCGCGAAGAAAAACTGCACGATGTGCCACAGCCCGACCCCCTGGCCGTCCGACCACGTGCGCAACTACGAGAAGAAACACGGCATCGCCTACCGCAACGACCCCCAGCGGTGCGGCATGTGCCACACCGACTCGAGCTGCGTCGCCTGCCACAGCCGCCGCCCCCGCGACCACACTCTCGCCTGGGTCAAACGCCGCCACGGCATCGCCGCCCAGACCAACCCCGACAAGTGCGCCGCCTGCCACAACGACAAAAGCGTCTGCCGCCGCTGCCACACCGACTGGTGACGCCGGTCCAGACCTCTTTGATGATCATGATATATAGGAAAGTAGTATAAATGTTTCTCGCGTTGCATTCTCGGATGTCATATTTCTCAAAAAATACTTTGCAGACTGTGGATAATATCGTTTCCGGTCATCCTGGGGTATCGAAAGGTGACCGGAAACTCATGAACAGGCCTGTTCGTGGTTCGATACCTCACCACGAACGGAAATCGTGATTTTATCCACAGGCTGCTAAGTGCGGACCGAATCGTTCGCAAAGAACATCAGGGAAAATCCTGCCTTGTCGAGAAAAATCGGTGGGTGATATACTCGGTCGGTAAATGACAACGGCTTGTTCGAGATGTTCCGATATCCGACGGGAACCGGTGCCCGTCCCTTCAGGCCGAGGCATGGTCGCCGGATTTTATGCGGGAATGGGAGGCAATGGAAAATGGCCGGGAGAATAATGATCGTTGATGACACCCCCATGATTCGGGCTATGCTGCGTGACCTCCTCGAAGAGGTCGGCTACGAGGTCGTGGCGGAAGTCGGAACGGGAAAAGAAGCCGTCGAGCGCTATCCGGAACTGAAGCCGGACCTCCTGACAATGGACCTGTGCATGCCCGACATGGATGGCATGGAGGCCATGACCAAGATCCTGGAGATCGATCCCGAGGCCACGGTCATCATTTCCTCTTCCATGGGCTGGTCATCTTCCATGACCGCCGCCATCAAGGCCGGAGCGAAGGACTTTCTCATCAAGCCTGTCCAGCCGGACCATTTTCTCAAGGTTGTCAAGACGCACCTCGACAAAAAACTGGGCAAAGGCTGACTCACCACCCAACGCCTATCCGGGTGCATCGCGATGCGCCCCTACGCAACGACGGCTGAACCTCAACGCGACAATGGCCGAACCTCTGCGGTCGTAGGGGGCGGGTTTCAAACCCGCCCAGACGGCCGTTCGACGAGTTATCCGCCCCGATCGGTTTTTTCGATGCCGAGGCGGCTGAGCCAGTTGTTCAGGGTCTGGTAATTCTTGAACCCGAGAAGTTTCGCGGCTTCGGTCTTGTTGCCGCGCGTGATCTGCATGGTCCGATCGAGGTAATGCCGTGAAACGTCGTCGAGAATGGCTTCCAGTTGCCACGATCCGTCGATCGGGCGGTCGAGGACGGTCGTCTGAACGTGCTCGGGGAATACCAGGATTGCCCGGCGCAGATCCTCGCCGCTGATCCGATCGTGTTCGGTCCAGAGCATGGCGCGGGTCAGGACGTTTTCGAGTTCACGCACATTGCCCGGCCAGGCATGGGCTTTGAGAACGTTTTTTGCCTCGGGCGAGAGGTGCTTCTTCGTCATCCCGAACTTCCCGGCGAGCTTCCCGAAAACGTGCTCCGCAATCGGAAGAACATCCTCCTCGCGATCACGAAGAGGCGGAATGCGAATGACCATCACTGCCAGCCGGTAGAACAGGTCTTCCCGGAAACGACCATTCTTCACCTCGTCTATCAGGTTCCGATTTGTTGCCGCAATGACCCGGACATTCACCGTTTCGGTCTTCGTGCTGCCCACGGGCTGGATCTCTCCGAGTTGCAAAACCCTCAGAAGCTTGGTCTGTGTTGCCGGAGGCAACTCCCCGACCTCGTCGAGGAAGATCGTCCCCCCGTCGGCTTCCTTGAACAGCCCAGGTTTGTCTCGATCGGCGCCGGTGAAGGCGCCTTTCTTGTATCCGAACAGTTCTGATTCGACGAGATTTTCCGGTAATGCGCCGCAATTGAAGGGGTGCAGTTTTTTGTTTTTTCGCGGGCTGGCGTCGCAGATGGCCTGGGCAAACAACTCCTTCCCGACGCCCGACTCACCCAGCAAGAGGACGGTGGCGTCGCGCTGGGCCGCCATCTGGGCCAGGCGTATGGCTTCCTTCGTCTTCGGGCTGCGGTGCTTGATCTCATCGAAACTCGGGGCGCTGATCAGCCGTGCGCCGAGCGCCTGGTCGGTCGTCCGGATCAGTTCGGGCAGGAAGTCGGCGGAAATCTCGAACGGAACGTCGACCGATTCCACCGCGAAGGTCGTCTCTTTCTTCTTCCGCACGTCTTCCGGGAACCGCGTTTCGATCAGGTCCCCCTTGAAGCGGGTCTTGGCGATGAGCACCCAGACGGCGATCATCGGGGCCGTCCCGGAGCTGAGATGGTAGGTCAGGTCGACGGGGCCGCTCTGCGCTTCGAGAACATCCCGCACCGTGTCCTGCGCGACGGGAAAGATCTCTGAAAACTTTGTCGGGCTGGTGAGCACGCATTCATGGATCGTCACCCGCGCGAGTTTCATGCTCTCGAGCCGCTCTTTCACCTTCTGGAAAAAGGGGCGCGTGTAAACCTTGCCGTAATTCGTGCCGTTCTTTTTCACCTCCCGCGTCGCGTCGACGTTCGCCAGCAAATGAACCTCGTGGAACTTCCTGGCCTTGATGGCCCGCGCAAGCCCCGACGAGTTGAGGTCCGCGCTGAGCAGCTCCCCTTCGCCCAGCCAGCTGAAAAGAATCCGCCGCGCTTCCTTCGAACTGCCCATCCCGCCCCCCCGGAAAAAAGTTTCTCCCACTATACACAATTTTATCCCCCCGCCAACTCCCCTCGCAAATTTTCCTTCGCCTTTTCATGTGTCTGACAACGCTTCTCATCTGTAGGGGCGGGTTTCAAACCCGCCCTCCCGAACCCCCGTACATATTGGCATCAGGTTTGCTATAGAATGCAAGCGCCGGGAAGGCGTGAAAGGAGATCACCATGAAAACCGCCGCGGATATCATTGGAAAACGCGTCAGAACCGATATCGAGAGCCTGGGAGTCAAGGTCATCGGGCATACGAAGGAAAAGGGCGTCGTGTACGGCTTCCGGTTCCAGCCCCGGAACATCGAGGAGCACCGGAAATATCACGAAGCCGGGGCGTTCGCCTACGAGCTGTACGTCATGTGCTCAGAAGACAACACCGTCGTCGACGTCAACCATCGCGTCAACCAGACCCCCTGCAGTTGCCGTTCACACGCCCCGAACAGCGCGCCGGCCTGGTTGTTCCCTGAAACGGCCCACTTTGACATCCTCTGGGATGACATCCCCGGCTTCTGCCGCACCCTCATGATGAAACTGCTGAGAGGCATGGTCGCCGCCCCGAAAGCATGCTCTCCAAGGCCGAAGAAGTGATTCTGCGGGAATGGCCGGATGCGGGGGCTCGTCGTGCGGTTCTATTGACAAAAATAGCTAATATGGCTATTTTTGTGGTAAGAGGTGTTTCGTATGAATCGAAAAGATTTTTCCCGTGATTGCCGGCCCTTCTATGTGAATGGCCGCCTTTTGAATACATCATCATTCACCGCAACAGACGCCAAAAATGAATTCGGTCATGTGCTTGAAATGATTGCCCAGGGAAGAGCCGTCGTCATTACCAAACATGATGAACCGAAGGCGGTTGTCCTTTCGTACGACGAATTCCAGGCTATAACCGACCGGGCCGGCCATCAGCTGGATACCCTTCGGTCGGAGTTCGATGACCTTTTGATCGGTATGCAAAAGACAAAAGCAAAAAAGGGCCTCAGGGCTTCTTTCGACGCTACTCCAAAACAGCTTGGATCAGCCTCCGCGGCCGCTGCTAAAAAGAAGCGCTGATGCCTGTTTCTTCCCCCATCATTTATGTTTTGGCCGGGGTGAACGGCTCAGGAAAAAGCAGCGTTGGCGGAGCTGTTATCCGCAAAAATTCGGCTGATTACTTCAATCCCGATGAGGCTGCAAAAAAAATCCAGAAGGCGAACCCGGGGCTGTCGTTGTCTGAAGCAAACGGCATTGCCTGGGAGGAGGGAAAACGCCTTCTCGAGCGGGCGATAGCTGAGCGTCTCGATTACGCGTTCGAGACAACCCTTGGCGGCCAGACCATGACGGAGTTGCTCGAAAAGGCTATTGCTGCCGGTCTTTCGGTTTGGGTTTGGTATGTCGGTCTTGATAGCCCGGAACGTTGTATCGACCGAGTAAAGGCAAGGGTGGCTGCCGGTGGTCATGATATTCCCGAAGATAAAATTCGGGCTCGATATGTTCAGAGCCCTCTCAATCTGATTCGGCTCCTGCCGAAGCTGTCCCGCCTTTTGGTGTATGACAACAGCGCGGAAGGAAACCCACGTCAGGGAAAGCACCCTCGACTAAAACTGATCCTCGACTTGAAGGCCTGCCGTCTCCGAAAAACGTGCGATCTTTCCACTGCGCCCCAATGGGCAAAGCCAATTCTCCTCGCCGCATTGAAATGCTCCCGGCCAATTCAAAAGGCATGACTATACTGCTGATCATATAATCCATCCACGGGAGTGTGGGTTTTGGAGCGGATTGCACGTCGATGAAAGGCCATGCGAAAGAGATCAGCGAAGTGCGGCCATGGCTCGATGAAGCTTGGCGTGAGCCGATGTTCAGGGCGCGATCGAATCGGAAGCGGGATCGTGGCTGGCGGCCAGTCGGCGGGCGTGGTCGGGAGACGTATTCGCGTAGCAGTACAGACAGCCGTGCGGACAGGTGTTATAACTGCCGATATCTTTGCTGGTGATGCAGCCGCAGGCTTTTCGCTGGCCTTTGTCCTTCAGGGAAGGGCGGTCGTTCTCGAAGCCCGTGAACGTCGGCTGGGCGGGAATGTAGCCGAGGTGTTGCTGTAAATCCCTGTCTTCGGGGAACAGGCGATGCAGAAGTTCGTCATCGACGCAGCGGCCGTGCCGGATTCCGACGGATGAGAGGTCCATTGCTTCGGCGCAGGAAACGACCTCGATGCCCAGGTCTCTTCCGATCTCCGCGAGCCCCGTCGCGGCCGCGATCATGTCGCGTTCGTTCCATTCGCGGAAGGGAATGCCGGATTTCTTGAGGTTGTTTCCCACCTTCCGATACTCGGCGATGTCGGCGAAGCTGAAGACGAGCCGGCGGGTCTTGCCCCGGATTTTTTCACCGACGGCCCGCACGCGGGCGAGAAGGCCGTCGATGCCGAGACCGTCAAGGAGCAGCAGCGGGTCGGCGCGCCAGATGACGCGGTCGGGGCCGACGAGGTCGGCGAATCTCGAAAATGTCTCCAGCCGTTCAGCCAGGGGGGGAACGCCGGGCTCGAGTCCTTCCGCGACGTAATCGTTGAGCGTGAAGGTCAGATACCAGCTCATGCGGGCGAAGGTGTTGAGGTGCGCGAGCAGGGGGCGGGGATTCTTCGACCAGAAGACGATGGCCCGGGCCCGCTCGAAGGAGACCCACTGGCTCTGCTGGTTGAACGGGCTGACCCACCGGACCCAGCCGGCCTGAAAACGCCGGGCGAACCACTCCGCGTAAAAGGCGGGCAGGTCCGTCGACCGGCTCGCGGAGATGATGACGGGCGCCACGGCCTGCCGCGGCCCTTCGGGGGTTTCGATGGTGACGTGATCGCGGTTCTGGCTCTTCATGGGATTCATCCTTGCGACAGTATAAACCCGCTTCTCTCACTTTGAGAAAATCCTCGTTCAGCGGTATGGCCGCTGACGTTCGTGAAAGGAGATCCTGCGTTGACATTACTACATATATGTAGTAATCTTATCTCATGAACGGAAATGAACTCTTCAAGCGGCTCAAGAAACTTGGCAAGGAGCGTGGCGTTTCCGTGTTTTTCGACTGCGCGCGTGGCAAGGGAAGCCACGGTACGGTGTATTACGGTGCCCGACGCACGTCGATGAAAGACCGCACGAAGGAGATCGGCGAAGGATTGCTTTGCACGATGCTTGCCGATCTCGGATTGACCAAGCGCGACATTCTTGGTTGAGGGCAGGAGGGAAGCATGAGCAGGTTAAGTTTTCCGATCACCATGAAAAAAGACGAAACCGGGTTCTACCTGGTGAAGTTCATCGATATTCCGTTCGCGGCGACCGATGGCCGAACGATCCAGGAAGCGCTCTCCGAGGCCGTCGATTGTCTCGATGAAGCCCTGGCTGCGATCATCAAGAATGGTGAACCCGTTCCGGAACCGTCGAAGAAGACGCTTCACATGATTTCGCCAACCGCCCTGATTGCCGCGAAGACGGCGTTGTATATCGCATGGAAGGAAAGCGGCCTGAGCTGCCTTGCTCTTTCCAAGCGCCTTGGAATCGGTCTTATTCTTCTACAGCGCATGCTCGACCCGAAACATCGAACCCACATCGGAAGCATCGAAGCCGTCTTGAAAACGCTCGGCTCCCGCCTCATCGTCGATTTTGCGAAGGCCGCCTGACCAAGAGCCACAAGCGAAGACGCCCAAGGAACGCTGAATTCGGCTGCTACGAATCGTCTCACAAGGAACACGACACTCACCCGCATACTCGATACCGTTTGTGCTGAGCTTGTCGAAGCACGAATGCTCTCGTCCCCTTCGGCAGGCTCAGGACAGGCTTCGACAAGCTCAGGGCGAACGGTTGATTCTCATTCTGCGGGAGGCAATAAGGTATATCCGCATCGGGGCGTTCTCGTGGCGGCGTGACGAAGACAGCCCCCGTTGCAGACGAGATGCCTGCCTCGAACGGTGGCAATCGAATACTCGCCGACGGGGTCGATGCCTTCCAGAAGACGATCGACGAGCTCCGCCGTCGCCCAGACGCGCGGAACCGAGTGTGAGCTGTCACCGCCGGGCTTTCCGGAGTGCGTGACCTTCGTGACGAGCCCCTGGACGCACGTGTCGGGGAACTCGCAAGCCGACCCGTACAGGGCGCAGGGAACCGGGAGGACGAGGCGGAGAGGTGCGTGCCGCCGCCGGGCATGGCGGATCGTCGCCCTGCCGAGAAGCTCCGCGAACAAGGGGTGACGCCCGGGAGATGCCTGCGTGCGTGACAGGACCTCATTTATGATCGCAAGACCGGGGGCGCGCAGGCTCTGCTCGGTCAGTTCGAGAAACTCGAAGGGGGCCGTGCCGAATTCGCGGAATGGTTCGTCGCTCGTCTCCGGGGTCATCCCGCCGAGAAACTTCGACGCGACGACGAGGTCGTAGCCGTCGTCCAGGTCCATCAGGGAAAGGCACCAGTCGCGCCTCGGGAGAACCCGGAGGCAGGGAACGTACTCGACGGCCCGGTCTCCGAATGCCTGCCACATCCGCTTCTGGATCTCGAGCGCCCGCTCGTTCCCGTCGACGGCCGTGACCGTGACGGGCGAGACGATCCCCGCCTCACGAAGCGCCCAGACCAGGCCGGCGACGAATCCGCCCGTCCCGGAGCCCAGGTCGAGGATGCGAACCGACGGCTTCGCGCGCAGGGCCGCATCGAGAGCGGGGTGCGCCAGCCGCATGCCGAGCAGGGCGCGGCCTTCCGCGAAGCACCGCGGGAAGTGGGTTCCGAGATCCCGCCGCAGCTCCTCCGGTCCGGCGAACAGCCCGACGGGCGCCCGGCCGGCGACCGGCTCGAACGTGCCCCCTGCCTCCTCGAACACGAAACGGTCCAGACATGCCGGGAGCGCTGCAAAAGTTGTTTCCGGAACGACGAACACGTTTGTGTTTTTCATACCACCATCTATTGCAATCGAGGTGCCAACCTACGAAATACTCTTCTGGTGCGGAAAACAGGCCGTCGTCGATGCTCGCATGAAAAAGAAACAGAAAAAATATTATGCGAGAACACGAAACGTTATCAGGCTGTGAATAAAATCGGTTCCGGTCATCCTGAGGTATCGAAGGGTGACCGGAAACTCATGAACAGGCTGAAACCTGTGAAATGGCCTCCGTTGCCGCCGTGGCGGGCGCCGGCACCCGTTTTCTGGGTGTTGGCATACCAGTTGCGACATGAGGACACATCACGGCAACGGAAAGGATCGCACGCATGAGCGGCGGCAGGAAACGGCGCGAGGTGGCCGAACACCTCCTCTGGCTGGGGGAGCGAGTGTCGCTGGAACAGGCATCGCCCGATCTGAAGACGGGCAGCGTTCCGATCAAGATCTGGATTCCGAAGCCCCTCAGGGAGCGGATCGATGAGGTGGGCGACCACCTGTGGCTGTCGCGCTCGGGCGTCATCCGGTTCTTCATCCACGGCTTCCTCTATGGCTACTCGTATGCCCTGACCGGCCAGGGCGCCCATGTGAAACGGACGACGCGCCGCCGCCTCTTCCCGGGCTCGGCCCCTCATGCGCGCACGGGGCGGGCGACGACGCCGGAGCTGGGGAAGAACTCCGAGAACATCAGAATCTGGCTTGCGGAACACACGTGCGGGGACCTGGAAACCTGCGCGGGAAGATGGCGCCGGCCACTGTCTCAGTGCATCCGGGAAATCCTCGTCCAGCAGGTGTTCGGGTATGTCTACCTGCAAACGTGATGACATGCAGTTCTCCGCAGGCAACAGTGGTGATTTCTGCTCAGCGAAAGCCGGTTGTTGGCTCCGTTCGTGCTGAGGTATCAAAGCACGAACCAGCACTCGACCATTGTTGCCGATGTTCGCCCTTCGATACCTCAGGGCGAACGGTCGGTACTCAATATCGCTTCAGACGCCGACTCCATGCGGAACCCGCGGCCTTGCGGAAGAAATAATAGGGGAACTTTTAATAATTGAAAATACAAGGCGTAGATATAGCTGAAAGCTATACCAAACTATACTCACTCGTGGAGGAATACATGAAAACGTATCGCTGTCTCGCGCTTGTCGCCCTCATCGTCGGCGTGACATCGCTCCTGGCCGGCTGCGGCGGTGGAGGTGGCGGAGGCGGCGCCAACCCCGTTGCCGCCACGGATACCACCGGCACGACGGGGACCACGGGAACCACGACTGCTGCTGATCTTGCCGCCGTGTCTTCGTTCACGAAACAGGTCGACCAGTTCGTCGTCAGTTACCAGAATTACAAGCCGTATTTCGGCGCCACGGATGCGTCCGCATTTGCCGCAAATATCAAGGGGAGTGTTGCCGGAGGCGTCAGAAGCTGGACATGGGAACCGAATTACGGCTACTACTGGTTCTATTATATCCCAGGCTATATGGATGCCGGATCATCGTTACTGCTCGTGTTTTACGATGACGCCTACAATCACTATCCTTACCTGAGCAGTTCGCCGCTCATCACCAAACTGGGCGCAGGATCGATCATCAAGTATTACGAGGGATCATCACTGGTCAGCCTGAGTGAATCGTATATCTTCGACGGTATCAAGAACCCATCTCTGGTTTCTGTCACAGGCTCAGCCGAGGGAAGTGTCAACAATGTTCGCATCGTCCGACTCGATCTGAACCAGGTCGTTGTGAACACGAACAATCCGTACCCCGTGAGCGGGACACTCCAGATGAACGTCTCGGGACAGGGAACCGCGAGCATCACCTTCAACGGCACGAACATCGTCACGCTCAGCGCGCTCATGACGAACGGCGAGACAAAGAGTGTCAAATACGATCTCGCCAACGCCAAAGCCCTGGCTTCCCGGAGGCCTTTCGAGAAGTAAGATTCACCAAAACAGTCTCACGCGAGAGAGCCGGGCCCGGGCCTGGCTCTCTTTTGCCTTTTTATATCGAATCGCATATAATCGTCGCCGAAGGGCAGACGCTCGGTTTTCACAACAGCTGAATCACAGAGGGCGCAAAGTTCACAAAGGTTTCACAGGGGAAAAATGAAATTTTCTGTGAAAACTCTGTGTTCATCGTGTCCTCTGTGATTCATGTCCGTGGGTGAGTGTCGTGTTCCTTGTGAGACGAGGAGTATAATCGACGGAGTAAAGGTGAATGCGATATGAGCGGGAAGAATTCGGGAATGCCGTCAGCGTAGGCGGCGCTGTTTCCGGAGTGTCTGAGGGGGTAAGTTGGTTCGAGGTTCTCAACGCGGTTCAGGGGAGGAGACGATCATGATGCGACGCCTGATGGGGCTGAGTGGGTTCGCACTGGCGGTGGTGGGTTTCCTGGTGTGGCGTTCGTGGGGAACGGTCGATGCGGCACGGCACCCGCCCGGTTCGGGGCCTGACACCCTGCATGCCTTTTCCCTGCCCCTGCTCGACGGCACGCCCGTGGCGCTGGCCTCGTATTCCGGGCAGATTCTGCTCGTCGTCAACGTTGCGAGCAGGTGTGGCTTCACGGGCCAGTATGCCGGCCTGCAGCGCCTGCACGAACGGTTTGCGGCGCGCGGGTTTTCCGTCCTGGGGTTTCCCAGCAACGACTTTCTCGGCCAGGAGCCCGGCACCAACGAGGAAATTGCCTCGTTCTGTCGTGCGAGTTACGGGGTCACCTTCCCGGTGTTCGCGAAAATTTCCGTCAAAGGGGCCGATCAGCACCCGCTGTACGGCTTCCTGACCGACGATGTGCACCACCCGGGCTTCGGCGGGGCCATCTCCTGGAACTTCAACAAGTTTCTCGTCGATCGCGCCGGGAAGGTCATCGGCCGCTTCGGCAGCCGCGTCGATCCGGAGAGCAGCGAGATCGTCGGCGCCATCGAACGGGCGTTAGAGGCAAAATAGGAGAAATCATGATGCGCTGTCGAGTCCACTGGGGAGCCCTTGTTCTTTTTCTTTTTCTTTTTCCAACTGTGGCATTTTCCCAGAGTGCCAATAGAGGCGAATTTTCAAAAGACATCGAAAGGCTGTTTTTGAGCGAATCAGCAACAATTTCGGACGCAGAAAATATTGTCAGTGATTTGTATTCAACGAATGACAAGGAATTCGCAAAAGGCCTCTATTTCTCAAAATTCGTAGTTCCAAGGTTCCCCTCCCTTCGAGATAGGATTGAATCCAAGTTGGTTCATATTTTAAACAACAAAAGGGCACAGCGATTTTTTCAAGGGGCTGAAACGGCCTTAGCCATTGCGTTCTCCAAAGAGAATGCGGAAAAGTTGATTTTCGAAGATAAAGATTTGGAAATGAACCTGATAAAGGCATTAATTAAAGAAAAAGCCGGGGTTGAAACGAAATTTACTCCGGAACAAATTGTCTCCGAAATTGAAAGAGAAAGTGGCAACAACAGTAAGCATTTAGTTGATGAAAATTCCCTTAAAGAATCATTCTTTCATTGCAACCAATTCAAAGAAATCATTGAAATTGCAGTTTCTATGAAATTCTTTGGCCTTGCAGATGAATTTTCCAGAATCGTTGCAGAGCATCCCATGGAATTTGATGGGGATACGATTATATTTGCTGCTGATGTCCTCGGAAAAGGGAAATGAAATGCACAATGGGAAGAAGGGCATTTGAAGAGTGACTCTAACGAGGCGTTGGGCCCTGCCCGATGGCCCGGCGAGGAGGGAATCAACCCCGGCCTCTGCATGTGCTCCTGTTCTGCCTGGTTTGAATTACACTCTGTTATCGAGATGGTGCCCGGGCCCTCTGGGAAAGGGGACCGTTATCAGCAACGGAGTTATGGAGAATGCGATATGAGCGAGAAAAATTCGGGAATGCTGTCGGCGGAGCTGGCGGGTGCGGTGAAGAATGAGGCGGCGGCGCTGTTTCCGGAGTGTCTGAAACTGTTGGGAGATTCGATTGCCGTCGAGTCGTTCACCGGCCGGGAGCGGGGGCAGGCGGACCTGCTGCTTGCGTATTTCGACGGGCAGGGGATTCCGGCGTGCCGGCTTCCGAGGGGCGGGGTGCTGGCGCTGGTCGTTCCGCCGGAGATGAAGCCCGAGATGGGGACAGGCGGGGATTCGGCGCGGCTTGAGCGGATCAAGACAGCCGTCGAGCGTGCGAGAGCGGCCGGGATGCCGGTGATGGGGTATGACGGCCACATGGACGTCGTCGAGGCGGGCGATCTCGCGGCCTGGAGCGTGCCGCCGTTCGCGATGACGCGGCGTGACGGGAAGCTCTACGGGCGCGGCACGTGCGACATGAAGGGGGCGGTCGTGGCCATGGCCGTCTCGCTCGTGGCGAGCGCGCGGTTGTCGGCGTCACACTCCCTGCGGCAGGCTGTTCTCGGGTGTTTCGTGACCGAGGAGGAGGGCGCCGAAGGGCTCGCCCTGGCCGAGATCATTCGCGATCTCGGTATCAGGCCCGACTGGGTGCTG
Source organism: uncultured bacterium (assembly GCA_964389325.1). Lineage (GTDB taxonomy): Bacteria > Muiribacteriota > Ozemobacteria > Ozemobacterales > Ozemobacteraceae > MWAR01. Next base: position 187,503 of record CAYMEN010000003.1, read on the forward strand.
CTCGGCGAGCCGTCGCAGCTCGAGATCGCGCGCGGCCAGCGCGGGAAGATGCAGTTCGTCATCCGCGCCCGCGGCCGCCGGGCCCACACATCGGTTCCCGAAGTCGGCGACAACGCGGCCTACAAGCTGGCCCGGGCCGCGATCGAGGTAGGGGAGCTCGACCGCGAGGAATACGCGCAGGTCGGCCCTTCCCCGGAACGGGTTCTGGAGCGATCGACGCTCGTCGTCACGACGCTTCGCACCGAGCCGTTCACGACCAGCAGCGTTCCCGAGGGCGCCGCGGCCGACGTCACGGTCAGGCTCGCGGCCGGCCAGGACTGGGATTCGATCGTTGCCCGCCTGAAGGGGCGGCCCGGCTGGCCCGACGTCGAGATCGAGCCCGTCGTCTATCGCGGCCCATCGTATACCTGCAAAGTCGCCGACTGGCCCTCGATTCATCTCGCCTGGGAAACGCCGCGGGACAACCGCTTCACCGAACTGCTCCGGGCGGCTGCCGCGAGCGTGCGCGGGGTCGTTCCGCCCGACAAGATCTGGCCGTTCTCTACCGACGGCGTGCTCAGCGCAGGGGAGGAGAAGATCCCGACCCTCGGCTACGGGCCCGGCCGCGAAGACGCTTGTCACATCGTCGACGAGTGGGTCGCGGAACGGGATGTGGCCGACGCGCTCGCCGTCTACAGCCTGCTTCCGTTCATAAAATGATCTTTATATAACATATAGTTCGATTACATACATCGCGGTTGTGCGGCGAAGGGCGGGTTTGAAACCCGCCCCTACGGAAGATGTGACGGAAGGTCTGAAAAATATTTTCGAAAAATCTCTGTGCCTTTGTGCCTCGGTGGTGAAACGTACCCGTTTCCGGGTGGGGAAAATGTCCGGAGAGAGGGTCAGCCGACTTTTTCGAGGAAGGCGCGGTATTCGAGGACGGAGGCTGACTGGGCTTCGGCGCGGGCGGTGTCCATCACGGCGTAGCTCTGGCGTACGATCTCGACCAGTTTCGGGTCGAGCTTGTTGTTCGCGGCGTGGTCGAGCAGGATGGCGAGGACCTTCTTGGACGGCATGCCGGGGCGGTATGGCCTGTCCTCGGTCAGGGCGGTGAAGACGTCGGCGACGGCCATGATGCGGGCGGCCGTCTCGATCTCGTTTTCGGTGAGATGGAAGGGGTAGCCGCTGCCATCGAGCCGTTCGTGGTGGAACGAGCCGATGCGGTTGATGTCCTGCAGCCCGTCGATTTGTTCGAGCGTGCGGTACGTGCAGAACGTGTGGCTGCGCATGACGTTGTACTCTTCGGCCGTCAGGCTGCCCTTCTTCTCGATGATCTCGGTGGGAATGGCCAGCTTGCCGAGGTCGTGCAGATACCCGGCGATGCGGATCCGCAGACACTCGTCGGCGGAAAGGCCGGTGAGCCGGCCGAGGCATTCGGCGCTGGCCGCGACGCCGCTCGAATGCGTCGCCGTGAACGGGCTGCGGAAGTCGATGATACGCCTGAATATATTTGCGAACGAGAGCAGCTCCTCGTTGTTCAAAGCGATGGTGCCGAGGCGGCTGGCGCGGGCGAGGACCTTCCCGAGGAGGGGCGAGGTGAGATCGAGCCAGAAATACTCGTTCCCGGCCAGTTTGAACAGGATCTCGGCGAGTTCCGGGTGGAACATCGTGCCGACCCGTTCTCGTATTTTGTGTAGGATAGAATCCGCCTGGCCGAGGACCTCGAGGTTCCGGTCGATGAGCAGGCTCACGCGGTCGGCGAGGTGGAGGACGTGACTTCCGAGCGGAACCTTCTCGCCGCCCTGTTCCAGCCCGTCGCCGCCGTTCCAGGGAATATGATGGAATTTGACGATTGCCGCCGCCCGCGAGAGGGGTTCGAACTGGCTGAGCAGGGCGGCGCCGGTCACGGCGTGGCGCTGGCCGGTCTGGTCCTCGAACAGGAGCGTTTCCATCCGCTGGGAAAGCGACAGGGCGCCGACGTCGTGCAGCATGGCCGCCATCACGAGGTCGTTCAGCCCGTCGCGCGACCAGCCGAGGTGTTCGGCGATGCGGACGGAGAGGAGGGTGACCTGGAGGTGGTGGCTCGTGAGCGCGGGGCTCAGCCAGTCCATGACGTCGGAGAGGCAGTTGAGGAAGTCGAACAGGTTGATCTCGGTGTGCTTGTTCATGGGTTCTGGGGAGATTGCCGGGTGTTCATGCGCTGGAGGCGCTGGGCGAGAATCCGCGACAGCAGAAGGGCGTAGTGGGGGCGCCGCTTGACGGCCTCGATGAATTCGCGTTTCGAGATCCGGACGAGGGCGCCGTCGGTCTGGGCGCGGACCGCCGACGAGTGGTTCTTCCCGAGCAGGAACGCCAGTTCCCCGAGGAAGATGTCGTCAGGCGTGAGGGTGGTCATCACGGCGCCGTTGGTCATCACGTCGAAGCGGCCTTTCACGATGTAATACAGGTAGGTGCTCGGGTCGTCCTCGCGGAACAGGAACTCCCCTTTCCGGACGGTGATCGGTTCGAGGTTTCGGAACAGGCTGGGCGGCAGCGGGACCGAGTCGGCGGCGTGGTTGATCTCGAAGGTGACCGCGTTGCCGGTATCGTTGTAGGACATGTTCCGGGTGAAGCGGCTGGCGAGGATGATGCCGCGGCCGTGCAGGCGGAACTGGGACTCGTCGGAACCGCGCTCGAGGAACAGCTTCCAGTTGAAGCCGCGTCCCTCGTCGATGATCGTGAATTTCGAGCCGGGGGTGCAGATCTGGTATTCGAACGTCACCCGGCGGTCGCGGATGTCGGGTTCGCCGCTGCGGCGGTCGATCAGATCGATCATCGAGCCGCCCTGTTCGAGCCAGGCGTTCTTCTCTTCGAAGGAGATGCCGCAGTTGCCGTGTTCGATCGCGTTGATGAGCAGTTCGAAGATCGAGAAGGCAAGGTTGTTCTTGCCTTCGAGGTCGATCCGGCCGCAGGAAAAGAGAAAGTTGCACAGCAGGTTCGCGTAGCAGCGGGCCTCGATGACATGATTCTCGAGGATGAACGAGCCGGAAAGGCTCGCGAGCAGGCCGCCACCGAGGCTGTGCTGGAAGAGGATCCGGCGATTGCGCGTGATGATGCTCATGATGCGCGGCAGGTAGTCTTCGAGGTTGCGCTCGTGCACGATGACGATGAAGTTTGCCTCGCGGATCGATTCGAGCCGGCGGATCTCGCCGTCGTTGTCGTGGAAGGCGATGATGCCGCCGGGGGCGAGCCAGGCGTCGGTCATGATGAACTGGAGCAGCTCGAACGGCCTGAGATCGGGGTTCGAGAAATCGATCAGGACCAGTTCGGGCATTTCGAGGGTGAGATACTCGCGCGCCGTCTGGAAATCGGGAATGACACTGAGATGAAAACTTCGCCTGCTTTCTTCCGGTAGCAGGCGCTCGACGTCGGATATCAGCGATGAGTTGCCGCTGATCAGCGGTAGTTGTCTCATCGGTCCCCCTCGCGGCTAATATATCTCACGCCACTATACTCCGCGCCGGCGATTTATCCAAGACACCCGCCATCGCTTTTCTCATGGCCGGCCCGACGCGGTGGAGGATTTCCTCCGCTTCGGGTCGAGGAGCCGGACGAGCCGGACGGGGTGGTTTTTCCCCTTGACGCGGGTTTCACCGAGAGACTCGTAACTGCCGATGTCCCTGGCGTGGAGACGGAGGGAATCGTCGAGGACGACCGCGACGGGGTCGAACCGCTCGGCCAGCGCGGCCGCCCGGGCCGCGAGGTTCACCGTGTCGCCGATGATCGTATGGTCGCGCCTGTCGCCCGAGCCGAGGATGCCCGTGACGACGGAGCCGATCGTCATGCCGACCGCGGGGCGGAACGAGAGCGCGCCCTCCTGATGCGCCATCTGGAGGCGGCGGGCCGTTTTCACGGCGGCAGCGCCGAGTTCCGGCGGGAAGACGGCGAGAATCTTCTGGCCGAGCAGCTTGTCGATGTCCGCCCCGGCGGCGTGCAGGATTCGGGAGGCGACGATGACGTGGCGGTTGAGAAGCTCGAGGGCCGCTTCCGGAGACATCGAGGCCATGGCGGTCTCGATGCCGGCGAAGGAGACGAAGCAGACGATGAACTCCCGGCGTGTCCCTTCCCGGGCTTTGTTCTCGTCGTCGCCGGATGTCGCCGCCGTCAGCGCCGAACTCGAAACCATTTTTTTCAATATATTCCGTTCCTCGAGCCCCCGTGCCATCTTGTTGAACGCGTCGGCCAGTTCGCCGAGTTCGTCAGATCGGTCCGCCGGCACGCGGTGCGAGTAGTCTTCCTCGCTCACGGCCTGGATGCCGACGATCAGGCCACGGACGGGGGAGACGATGTCCTGAGTCGCGCTCGCAGCGAGCAGCAGCGTTATCAGGGCCGCGACCAGGAACAGCCCGGTCAGCCTGTGCCTGAACGCCGCCGTTTCGGCCAGGAGAGGCGCTTCGTCGGCGAGCGCGACGAAGACGAACTGCCGGGAATACACGCCGGGCGCCCCTTCGATCAGCCACCGGGTTCCCCCGTCGCTCAGGCTCAGGCTGAGCGACTTCGACGATGCGTCCACCTGGCGGGCGATGCGGCGGAGGAACGGGTGTCGCTCGCCGGTTTCCGGGTGAACCTTCTTGCCGATCTGGTCTCTCTGGAAGGCGAAGACCGGTCCGTCACGCCAGCGGCCCGAAACCGCCCGCCCCATGGCGTTGCTTTCGTGAAACTCGCTCTTGATCAGGAGGGAGACGAGAAACTCCGGCCGGGTCGAGTTCGGGAGAAGGATCTCATACAGCATGGCCATGCCGATGCCGACTTCGAGCAGGATGGGCTCGTTCTTCCCGTTCAGCCAGTCGAAAAACGATTCAGGACCGAGAATCGAGAGAAAAATTTCACGGCCCACGTCCCACAGCATTTCGCGCTTCGTCGCCAGGGCGGATCCGCGTTCTATATCTTTCGATATTGAACCTGCCGCGTGCGGGGCAATCTCCCCGCCGCGTGCGGCGATCGCCTCGTTTGCGGTGTAGCTCAGCAACCCCGTGAGCATCCCGGCGCTGTCGCTGGGATCGAAAAGGCGTGACTGGTCGCGCACATAGTTTCCCATGCCGGCAATGACGAGCTTGCGCAGGGAAAGATCGATCGGCTTTTTGTAAAGTGAAAGAAATTTATTTTTCAGCCGGCCCTGGAGGTCGTCCCTGGCCGCCGGATCGGTGCCGGCGGCATCGCGCCGGGCGGCGTCGAGGAACACCCGCTCGCCGAACAGGCGTCGTATCAGGCTCCAAAGACGGGGACGGTGCGTGAAGGCCTGGAGTTCGAGAAGACCGATGGTTCTCCGAAGGTCGTTCCGGAGCTCCTGGACCCTGACTTCATGCCGCTCCGCGACGAACGGGCCGATGACGAGAAACATGGTCGACAAGGGAAACAGTGCCGCCAAAAGAAAACCGGCGGCGAGCTGGCGGCCAAGGCTCCGGGAAAGGCCTCCGCCCCGGAACAACGTTGAAAACCACGTGAGGACGGCCATCACGGCGGCCGCCCAGCAGCACGTCCGGATCAGGCTGTCGTTTCCGCTGGGCCCCGTTGCTCCGTCAGACTGTTTCATGGCGCCCAGCAGGGTGTACCGCCGGCCGAGAATGGCCGTTCCGCGGCTGATGACCCAGCCCTGCGGCGGCGGCGCTCCATCCAGGCAGGTCTGGAGAGGCGGCTTGCGCCAGGAGGGATGCGCGAACGTCGATTTCCCGTCTTCAGAAACGAACGCGAGCCGGATGCCGCGGGAGGCATACCTGCGGATCGTCGAGGCGATGCTGCGCTCTCCGACGGCAGGCGGGGACATGAGAAAGAGGATGCCTCCACAGACGATCCGCCGCCGCACGTGCGGCGCGAGCGCCGACGTGCCCCGTTCGAACGATGCGGGCGGGATGGGGGAGGTGAGGAGGAGCCCGGCCTGGCGCCTGTCGATGAGCGGCATCCAGAACAGAAGCGCCTCCTTGCCTCTGAAAACGACTTGCGCGGCGGAACCGCGGAGTTCGTCATGAAAATAGCCGAAGGCCTGGATCGATCCGAGAACGTCAGGAATGATGCCGGAGATAGCTTGCGTCTCGCTGGCGGGAAGATCCTCGAAAAGATTCCGGACATTCATCTGAAGGAACCGATGGAAAAAATCGAACTCCGCGCGAGTGTATTCGCCATGGACGGCGGCACGCCCCGCCTTGTCGAGCAGGCATAGCGCGAAGAGGGGCGGCGAACCTGACCTTCCGAGGTGCGTCACGGCGTTGCGCAGTTCGCGGTCGAGGTCGGTGCGAACGTTCGACATGACGCGCCCGGTGAATCGCTGTATCTCCTCCTCGAGCCGGTCGACGAGCAGAAGGCGGCCCAGGTCCTGGTGCCTGGCCAGGTGGAGGGAGGTGTCGAGCAGCTCCGAGTCCGTCTGGCGATGCCGCGCCCACTCGAGCGCTTCACTTTCGGAAAGCGTGACATGGATCAGCCAGGGCGGCAGGAAAAGAATAAGCGTACCGACAATAAAAACAAGGTGCTTCGCGAACCGGCTCATGCTCCGCCTCCCTCCGGCCGAAGGAGGTGTCGGGCCGTGACGTCGCTCCGATAGATGAACGCGCGGGAGTCGTGCCCCGGGAGAGGAATTGCCGAAGCCGTGAGTGCGCCAGCCGATTCCGCGATCTCCGGGGTCATGACGAGGGGAAGGCCGGGAGCGGATTTGGAGAGCGTTTCGAGGCCGGTTGCCTCCGCCACGGCGTTGCCGAGCACCGAGATCTCGAACCGGAGGGCGGGGTCGCCGATGCCGCCGAACAGCAGCTCGCCGCGGCTCAGTCCGACGCCGATGGCGTATGGAAACAGGCCGGCGGCGCGGCGTTCGGCGTTGATCGACTCCATTCGGTCCAGCATCGAGATCCCGGCCGTGACCGCGCGCCGTTCGAGGCTCTCGTCGTCGGAGGAGAGGGGTTCGAAGACGGCCTGGATGGCATCCCCGATGAATCGGTCGATGCGGCCTCCGAACCGGTGAACGATCTCGGCCATCAGGTCGAAATGGCGGTTCAGCATGCCCGTGATGGCGGGGGCCGGCTGGTTCTCGCACAGCGTGGTGAACGAACGGATGTCCGAAACCAGGACGATCCCCGGTCCGCGTCTGGGCTTCTCAGTCGTTCCCGCGGATATCGCCTGGAGCGCGGCCCCGGAAACGAAGGTCGAGAGCCTCTGACGCTGTCTGAGACCGTCCGTCATCTCGTCGAACGCCTGGGTCAGAATGCCGAGTTCGTCGGGCCTGTCGAGCTTCACGCGGATGTCGAGGTCCCCGCTGGTGACCGCCATGAGCCCGGTTTTGACGGACTGGATCGATGGAACGACGTGTCGTGCCGTGACCGCTCCAAGGAAAACGACGATCGTGAGGCTGAGCAGAAGAAACCCGAGCAGCTGTCTCCGCCTGGCCTCGAACGCGGCAAATTCGGGTTTGACAGGCAGTGCCGCGGCAAGCCAGACGTCCCGCATGGTTCGGGAAGGGCCGGCCAGCACGAACCATTCGTCCCGGGCAAAAGCGGATGTGGCGAACACCCCGCCCTGCTCCATCGCGACCCGGGCCGGGCCTTCGAGAACGTGTCGCTGCAGGCGCGAGGCCGACGTGATCGGGACGAGCCGGTTGTATTCTTTCCGGAACGCCAGGAACATGCCGTCGGGAGCCGTGCGGGAGAACTCGATCGTGGCGCTTCTGACGGCCTCCTTTTCGAGAAACTTGTCGTGCCAGGCGACGACGAACGCGATCATTCCGCCCGCTTCGGTCTGGACGAAATCATGAAGCTTGACCAGCCAGTGGCTTCCCGCCTTGATGAACTCGGGAACGCTGCGCCGGATTTCCATATGCTGCATTGTATTTGAATTGGTGATCTGCGTGAAGGCGTTCCAGAAGAGCATGTCGCGCTGCGAGAGAGGGTCGTCGCCCGGAGGCGGCCGGCGATGCATGATCTGATACCGTTTCCGGAGGACATTCACGAGGAATATCCGGTAGAACCGATGGATGCCCTCGACCTGCTCGGACGTCAGCATGCTGCCGCCCGTCGCGAGCTCGTTTCCCTGCATGTCGAAGAGGAACATGGCCGACAGCGGAAGGGAGGGGGAGGCGTTCGCGAACTCCCCGACGATCCACTCGGTGAGGCCCGGGGACTGGATTCCGTGGAGGGCGACCGCATTTCGCCACTTGTCGGAGGCGAGAATGCGCAGGAACGTGGCAAGATACCGGTTCTCGAGCTCGCCTTTGCTCTGGTCGATCGTCGACAGCGTCGAGGAAAGCCTACGCTCCAGACTTTGCATCAGCGTGTCCCGGCGTTCGTCCACATACCCGGAACAGGTCTGTATCGCCAGCGACAGCGGGAACGCGCAGGCAAGAAAATACAGGCCGGCGAAGCGCCAGGCGAGCGGTATCGCAGGCCAGGCCCCCAGGAGCAGGCCCCGGGTGAGCACGAGCAGCCCGCCGACGCCGAACGCGAGGCCGGCTGCTTTCAGCGGAAGCGGGAGCGCCGGCGGCGGCTCGATCGGCAACAGAACGGTCGCGAGATGAGAGGAGTTGAGGATCGCCCTGGTGTAGATCCGGTATCTGCCGAGGGCTTCGCCCCAGGGCGGCAGCGCATGCTCCCGTTCGCGGAACGGAATGGAACGAACCTTCGAACACCAGGACCGAAGCGATCGAGACTTCTGGAGATGCCGGGGAAACAGATCGCCGATCCGAGACGGATGGGCGCGAACGAAGCCGTTCCAGCGGACGTTTCTGCTCCTGACGGCGGCAGCCGATATCCGCATCGCCGTGGCGGCGGCGCGTGGGGTGTCAGGAACGAGAATGACGAAGCCGGCGACGGGGGAGGAGGTGCCGTCCGTGATCATATCCCAGACGAGATACTGCTGGACCCGTTCGGTGATCACCTTGATGGGGATTCCCCGAAGGCTCTGGGAAAGCGGGGTGATATCCATGCCGTTGCCGAAAAGCGTGGTCAGCAGTTTTGCGATGCGGCGTTCATCGGCCTCGGAGCCGCGCTTCCCATCGTGGTGCCTGACGATATGATGAAACGCCTGGAGCATCGCCTGCCGGCCGATGAGCCCTCCCGGCGGCGCGTCGACGAGGCGGGGAGGGCCCCCCGGGGCCGCCTGCCGGAAGTCGAACATCCAGACGCGCGACCCCGGAAATCGCCGACGCACCTCCGACGACAGGGACGGCCAGGAGGGCTGCGTGCTCTGCGCGAGCGTGAGGTCCTCCAGCTTCGCCAGAATCCGTGAGGCGTGGATGGATATCTGGTCGCGCAGCCGCCAATGGAGGGACATCGCGTCGAGAATCCGCCGGGCCTGTTCCTCCTGGCGGCGCTTCTGCGATTCGATCGAACGCTGGTTCGATCGATGGTTACCGATATATATCGAAACCAAGGTAAGCAGCGCGAGAACGGCCGTCAGGAGATAGGTGGGAATGGCGCCGCGGCGCGATTCCGGGTGCGGATGCCGTCGTATCTTTTCCATGAACGTGGAACCATCATACACCCGCACGCCGCGGCGGTCACCAATGATCAGAAGGCAATACCGGATTCCGCCGGGGACGAATCGCCGGTGGGCGGCGCGTCATCATGGGCGCCTTCGCCGTTCAGAAGCGCGGTCTCGTCGGGGCGGGAGAGAAAGATGACCGATTCGGCGACCACTTCCGTGTAATACCGCGGCTTGCCGTCGGCGGCGTCGAACTTCGAGACGCGGAGCCGGCCTTCGACGAGCACCGGCATTCCCTTGCGGAGATGTTTCTGGCACCGGTCGGCGGTCGCGTTCCAGGTGGTGACGTTGACGAAGCTGGTTTCGGTGCTGTTCTGGCCGTCGGGGTTCTTGAACGCGTGGTTCACGGCGACGGAAAGCCCGACCTTGGCCAAACCGTCGCGGACCTGCCTGGACTGCGGATCGCGGGTCAGATAGCCGGCAATGACGACCTTGTTCAACGAAATCATGGGTTCCTCCTCGACGAATGTGTGATCGATGCGCTTTCGCATCTGCCCATACATCAATCGAAGGGTGGGGTCGGGGAAATCTTTTTTTTTGGAACCGCCCGGATCAGCGTCGGGAAAAGTCGCCGCGGAGGCGGTACAGAGCCGTTCCGATCCATTCGTGCATGGCGTAGGAAAAAAGATTGAAGCCGCTCTCGCAGGCATTGTCGATCGTCTTTTCCGACTGAACGGGAGCCGGAAGCACCTCGAACCCCGCGGCCTCGAATACGGCAGCGGCGCGGCTGATGTGGGGCCCGTTCGTGACCAGCAGCAGGCGCCGGATGCCGCGTGGAAGCAGAACCTGTGCGATTTTTCGAGACTCGGTGCGCGTCGTCGTGATGCCCCCGGTCAGGATCTCGTATGACCCTCTCGGCAGATCGAGAAAGGCCGCGAACGAGGCGACCCAGGCGGCCTCGGGAATCGGCCGGTTCGGAAGCGGGTCGCCCGTGCTGAATACGAGCAGCGGGGCCCGCCCGGCACGCAGCAGCTCGGCGCCGTGCAGAACCCGCTGGAGCCCGGCATACGTATACTCACCCTGCTTCGACACACCTGAGGCCAGGACCAGGATCGCATCCGCGTTTCCCTCGGCATGGGGCAGCAGCAGCGGCCTGCACAGGTATCCGGCGATCGGAAGATACGTCAGGAGAACCATGATGGTTCCGATGGCCGCGAGACTCTGGAGGGTTTTCGAGAGAAGGAGGCTCTGTTCGGTTTTCCGGCAGGCGGTGACGAGCGCCCACAGGCCGATGAGGCCAATCCCGATGGCGAAGGCCTGGCGCGCGGGCTCGCGAACCTGAGGTGCCGCGACGATGGCGATGAACGTCGCAAGCGGAACGGCGAGGGCAGAGGCGGCCCTGAGGAAACGGGAACTGCATTTTTCAGGATTCATGCGGGTCTTCCGGCTTCGTCGCCGGCCTGCGGCGCTTTTCATCCGCCGCGAGGGCGTCGAGCAGGTTTCTGCACCAGGCGAGAACCGCCGTGCGGTATTCGAAATGCTCGAGCCGCTTTCCCTCGTCGCGGAGCTTCGTGAAGGCATACAACATCTCGCAGCCGGCCTCGTGAAGCTCGTATGCCTGCGGAATCAGCATGGCGAGACCGGCGCGGGTCGCGCGGCCGGGGAGGGGGGAGTTGAAGAAGGCTTCCGAGGTCAGAACGAGCGCCAGAAAACGGTTGTGCGCCTTTCTGCGCACCTGGATGTCGGCCGGCGTCGGCGGCGGTTCGAGCTTCACGGCGACCCGCGACAGCAGCTCGTTCCCCAGCAGGGCCATGCAGTATACGTGGGCTTCGAGCAGCCGGTCGGGCTGGCCGCGCAGGGTTTCGAGCGTCAGATCGTCCATCCGATGAAAGATGTTCTGGCTTTCCGGGCTCAGCGCCTGCACGGGAAACGTCATCGTCTCGATGCGCCCCTGCTGCTGCTTGAGCGCGCGCTTCGGGAACACCGCGAGCTGGGCGTCGATCGCTTCCACGAGGCTGTCGCTGTCGAGCGGGTTCAGCCGCGGCCGCTTGGTGCGCTCCTCGGGCTGCCTGACTACGCGGAGTGCGGCAGGAGCGGCTTCCGAAGGGGGCGGGGAAGGCGGGGCCGGCCGTGTCGTCCGCGCCTGGGCCGATGACAGGCTCTGGTGCCAGGCGACGATTCCCAGCAGGGCCGCATACGCCGCAGCGACCATGCCCGCGGGAATGCTGCCGACATCGACGAGCGCGAGGGGGAGCGTGGCGCCGGCCCCGACCACCGCCATGAACGCATCCAGCGCCAGGGCAAGCCCGGCGGCGAGGAACACGCCCGCCTGGAACCAGACGACGCTCATGATCACCATGAGCAGCCCGATCGGAAGGATGAAGTCGAACGACCAGACGACCAGCGGGTTCACGACGAAGGCCGCCAGGGGAACGATGCCGAAATGCCAGGCGACCAGCGGCATCGTTGAGAGGCTCGCGGCCGTCGACACGGCCAGATACCGGGCCGGGACCCTGGGCAGGCGCAGGCGGAGGAACAGGGACTCGAGCGGTGGCCGGCCGAGGACGATGCCGAGGACGGCGATGAAGCTCAGCTGGAACCCGATATGGTGGACCCAGCCGGGATCCCACAGCAGCACGGCCAGCGCCGCCGCCGCGACCGGCCTGATGGGGCCGGGATCGGCTTCGAGCAGGGAAGATAGAGCTACCGCAATATACATGACCACGGCCCGCCAGACGGACGGCTGGCCGGATGTCATCAGCGCGTAGCCGACGAGAACGGCGACGGTGAACAGCGCCCGAGAGACCGGCGGAATCCCGCCCCAATGAAGCATAGCTGTCAATACAAATGCGAGAACGAGGAGATGCTGGCCCGAGACGGCGAGCAGGTGGGAAACGCCGGTGTCCCTGAACAGACGCCGGTCTTCGCGGCTCAGCCGGCTCGTGTCGCCGAGCAGCAGCCCCTGCATGAAACCCTGGTGACGTTCCGGCAGGAGCCGCGAGATCGCGTCGCGCGTGTGTTTCTGGAGAAAACCGAGCGCCGGTTCCAGCGCGGCCGACCCCGTGGCTTCGCCGAGAACGGCCGCCTTGAACCTCGCGAGGCGGCGGCTGTCCCCCGACGAGAGCGTGCCGGCCGCGGAATACCGCTGTCCCGGCTCCGGCAGAATGTCGATGCGACGGGTCTCGACCCGGATGTCGCACGAGAGGGCGATTTCCTGTGACGCCGTTTCATACACCGGCCGGGACATCGTGAACGAGAGGCCTCCGCGGGCCATCGGCCTGAAATCGCCCGAGCAGACGCCCGTCAGGCGCCCGGATGAGCCGTCGAAGGGCACCAGTTCGGCGGGTGTCGCGGGCGGCTCGGCCCGGACCGTTCCCGCGAACGTGCCGCAGGCGATCGCGCAGCTCAGCAACGGCACCCACGCGGCACGCCCTCCGAGCGGCAGGAGAGACGCCAGGACAGCCCCGGCGAGCGCCAGCCCCAGGAACACCCACGAACCTGATGCCGGCACGAAGTCGGCGAGCTGCAGCCCGATGATGAACCCCGCGACGAAGAACGGCAGGGTTTCGTATCCGCTGCCGGAATGGGGTTGGGAGGCCTGTCGCCGTTTCACGGTTCCTCGCCCAGTCGCACGCCGTCGATGCGCAGCTGATTGATTTTCGCCGGACCGAGTCCCGGAACGCGACGCTGGAGGTCATCCCAGCTCCGGAACGGCATTTCGCGCCGCTCGGCGAGAATCCGGTCCGCGATGATCGGCCCGATGCCGGGGCAGGCCAGCAGCGCGGGCCGGTCGGCCGTGTTGATGACCACCTTCGACGGCGCCTGCCGCCCCGTTTCGGCGATGGGAGCCCCCCACACCCGCCCCTTCGCATCAACGTGCGTGTCGATCAGGGCCTCTCCGGCGGGAACCGCGTCCGCAGGCCTGACGGCGTGCGTCGCCCACCATGCCGCGACGAGGTTGATCAGGAGCGAGCCCACGATGAGAATCAGGAACTGGCGGCGGTCGTCGGCGGTCGGTTCAGACATACCCTCCATCCTTCCCCCTCGCTCCGGAGCGTCCATGGACGGTCTCCGAGGGCTTCCACGATCCAGCCGACGCCGGCGATCTCTCGCTCGGGCTCGGCCGCGAACCGGCGGGCATCGACGACGATCCAGTTCCATCCCCCCCGCTCGAGCGCGACGCGCACCGCCCGCCTGGGCAGAAACGGCTCGGCGAGGCTCTCGAGAGATGGCACCGGCCAGCCGCCCGTCCGTTCGAGAAACGAGCGCGCGAGCAGCGGCGCGAACGGCAGCAGCAACGCCCAGATCAGCCGCATACCGGCGTGCGGAACGGCGGGGCCGGCCGGCGCGTGCTTCCAGGCCTTGCGCACCGCGGCCAGGGCGGGGTAGGCATGCGCCCGCAGGACGAGATGATCGCGGGCCGCGAAGGCCGCGGACAGCCAGGGAGCGGCGTCCCAGCCGCTGCATTCCGGAACGTCCGGGCCCGCCGCGACGGCGGCTTCTGAACGTTCATGGAGCAGCGAGAGCCAGCGATGCGCCGATTCCAGCAACGGCTCGTCGGGAAGGGCATCGCCCGCGGTCAGGGATGCAATACATATCGTATCATATCCATACTCGGCGGCGAGTTCCGGATCGACGGGAATCGGCATGGAAACGACCGGAAGCCAGCACTCCCGCCCGCTCCAGGTCTGGAGGGCACGCTGCCGGGTGTCGGCGTCGAACGATCCCGCGGAGGCGGAGGTCGGGGGCCAACGGGAAGCGTCGCGGGCGATCCGGTGCGGGTTGTACCGGAGGCTCATCGGCCCAGCTGCGTCCAGAGAAGATCGATGCGCTTGTTCTTGATGCCGGCCTCGTAGGCGAGGAAAAACAGCATCTCCCGTGCGTGATCGATGATGGCCTGTTCCTTCATGGCTTTGCCGCACGCGATCAGCAGGCGGATCTCGATGATGAAAAAGTCCTGGTCACTTGCCTGGGCGTTCTTCTCGGCGGCGAGAATCCCTTTCATCACGTCGGCATACGCCCGGGCCTCGAACTTCTCGACCAGAGCGTTCACGTCGCGCGCCGTGGCGGCCGCCCGCTTCATCTCGAGACCTTCGGGGCTCGTCAGCTTCGCGGCCCGCTTATCGGCTGTCGCGACGGCGTCCGGTGCCTTCTGGAGATTGAAGAACGAGTCGTAGGCCTGGATCAACGCCGCGCCGACGATCAGTTCGTCGAGCTCGGCGCCGGTCGTGAACGTTCTGCCGGCCAGCCCCGCGATCTTGCGGTATGTCCGCAGCGGCATGCCGAACTCGGCCTCGGCCTTGGTGAATGCGGCGAGTGCAAGGTCTCCGCGGTCCTTTTCAACGGCGAGGCGGCCTTCCTCGAGATGGCCGTCGAACCGGCCCTGCGCTTTCGAACCGAGCAGATACAGGCCGCCGGTCACCACCGCCGCCGTGCCCAGCAGAATGCCGATCAGGGCGACGAAAACCATGGAACCGCGACGGTTCCGCGTGTCGGAAATCATCGGCGAACACAGGTTTCTCGGGTTGTTCGGGTTCATCGGCCCCATTATAGCCGCATCCCCCGTTCCCTGCAACTCCCGCAGGCAAGGGACGGCAAACGCATCAGATCCGCACAATCGCTGAATCACAGAGCTCACGAAGGGCACGGAGATTACACGGAGGAAAGATGCCGTCTCCGTGGAACCGCCTGAACATTGCGTGCGCCGTGATTCACGTTCGCTCTGGCCGGACACCGGCAGAAACTCGTGACCGACAAGATCGAACGTGCGCCGAATTCGGGTTGCGTGCGGGGCCGGAGTGCGGTAATGCTGGTAGCATGAACACCATGCATGACGCGCCCGCGGCCGGTTCCTTCACCCCGTTCCTCGTCGACCGAAACATGATGGGCAGGCTCACGGACGCCCTCGGCTACGCCTCCGGCGACTGTCGGTACGGCTTTCTCGACAAGCTCTGCGCGATTCATCGCATCAACACGCTCGCAGGGCTGTTCGCCGCGAACCACGGCTGGCTTGGCGCCAGCTTCTCGGCGATCGAGATCCTCTCCGTTCTCTACCACCTGCGCATCGGCGACCCCACGCTGCCGGCGGCCGGCCGCGACCTGGTGGTCCTGTCGAAAGGCCACGCGGCGATGGCCCAGTATGCCGTTCTCGCGGCCTGCGGCCTCTTCCCGATCGGAAAACTGGTCGAATACAAGACGGTCGGCGGCCTGCCGGCCCACTGCGACCGGTCGGTCCCCGGCGTCGACGCTGACAGCGGCTCGCTCGGCCAGGGGCTGTCGAAAGCGCTCGGCCTCTCGCTCGCCCGGCGTCGCGCGGGCATATCCCATCACTGCTACGTGCTCCTCGGCGACGGCGAGCTCCAGGAAGGCCAGGTGTTCGAGTCCCTGCTGATGCACGCCCGGCTCGGGGTATCCGGGTGCATTCCCATCATCGACCGGAATTTCCTCCAGTCCGACAGCCGGTGCGGAGAGATCAAGGACGCCCACGACTGGAACGGCCTTTTTTCGGGAATCGGCCTGCGTGTCTTCACCTGCGACGGCCATTCCGTCAGGTCGTTCGACCAGACGCTCAAGGCTGCCGCCGAGTGCGGTCGCCCGGCGATCGTGATCGCGGAAACGGTCAAGGGATACGGGACCTCGCTGACCGGGATGACGCCTCAGACGGAGCGCCGCCAGGGCGTCTGGCATGCCCGCATCCCCGACTCCGGTGAGTATATGGCCATGGTGGCCGAACTCGTCGAACGGCTCGGCGACTCGGATATCACGAACGCGTTCGCCGCATGGCGGCGCGAGCACGCCCCCCAGCCGGCGACGGCGGTGCCTGCCGGCCCCGGCCTGACCGTGGCCGCGGCTTCCCGTTCGACCGCCGCCGGCCTCGTGACCGCGCTTCACGAGATGATGTCGCTCCGGAAGATGCTGTTCGTCCTCGATGCCGACCTCGAGAAATCCTGCCGCCTGACCGAGATTGCCCTCGGCTATCCCGACCGGTTCATCGAAGTGGGCATCAGCGAGCAGGATATGGCATCGATCGCGGCCGGTATCGCCCTCGGCGGCGGCGTGGCCGTCGTGAACACCTATGCCGCGTTTCACAGGCGCGCGCTCGACCAGCTGTTCGCGATCTCGGCCGAGGGGCTTCCCGTCATCGTCGCCGGCCATTACGCCGGCATCGACTACCACACTGACGGGAAATCTCACCAGTCGTTGAACGATATCGGGCTGATCCGGGCCCTGGGCGGCTTCGACGTCTTCGAGCCGCTCACCCCGGAGGATGCAGGAAATCTGCTTGCGATGCTCCTCGACCGGTATGCCGACGATCGGGCTGCCGGTCGCCGGTCGACACCCGCGTATCTTCGCCTGCATCGCACGCCGCTCGCGAACCAGCTGCCGAAGCCATCAGAAGAGGCCCCCCTGCGCTGGCGCCGCTGGCGGTTCGATCGCGCGGGCGGGGGCAGCGAGTCCGGCCGCGTCCGCCTCTTCTCATCTGATCCTCACCTGCTCGCGATGGCGCTGGAGTGGATGGCAGGCCGGCCGGAAACGGTCGCCGGGCAGTTCGAGCTGATCGGCTTCCTCGACTATGCGGATCCCGATGGGGAACTCGCCAGACTGGCACGCTCGGCCAGCCGCTCAATCGTCCTGGAAAGCCATTTCCCTGCCGGTGGCCCCGCGGAATGGCTCGCCGCACGCGCGGGAATGCCGATGTCGCGCTTCGGGCCGGTCCGACCGGCGGGGTCGTCGAGGACGTTCGCCGAAATGCTCCGCGCGCACGGAATGACCGGGGAAGCACTGGAAGGGCTCCTGAAGCCGGGGGCGTGAGGCGCGGGGCGCGGGGCGTTTACTCTTCGTCTTCCTCTTCGTCCTCGTCGGATTCTTCTTCCGCGGCGACCGCCGCCGAGGAGGACGCCATGCCGACGCCGACGTTGCGCATGTCGCGAGCCTGATTCGTGAACCACAGCATGACGCCCTGGGCGCCCGACGAGCCGAACAGCAGCTGCTCGATGAACTTGTTGCTGGCCTCGAGATTTCCGACGATGCGGTTCGCGCCTGCGAGAATGTACATGATCTCGAAAATGCGCGACTCGGGCATGTTTTCCTTCGGAATCTTCGTGCCGTCCGGCATGAAGGCGTCTTCCAGACTGGTCGACTTGTTCGTGATCGTCAGAAAATTGATGGCTTCGCGCAGGAACGCGTTCTCGAACTCCTTGTAGGGCTTCCGCGCGGCTTCGTCGGTGAACTGCTCCGCCGCGTCGCGGCTTGCCCAGGCACCGTTCAGATACGTGTAGCCCAGAATCCGGTGGTTCGCCTTGCGGGCCTTGTAGCAGATGGCGGCCAGCTCGTACGCCCGAATCGCCGCGTCGAGATCGCCCTCCTTCTGAAGCTCGTTATACGGCTTGCCCCTGGCGATGATGCTCGCCGCCGATTTTTGCAGGAGAGGGGAAATCCGCCGCAGGATCATCAGGTCTTCCGGGGTGAGCGCCTTCAGCTTTTCCGCGGCCTGGTCCTTCCAGATCTGCTGGCCGGAGCTTGCCGCGCGAACGCGGCTCTGGGCTTCCCACTGGGCCTTGTGGCTCTGGAAATACTCCTGGCGGCGCAGGTCGTCTTCGCTCATCCGGGGGCAGAAAAACCTGTCTTCTCCGGCATAGAAGCAGTTGGGGCAGACGCACACGGCGAATAGCCGCGGGTTGACCTGGCCGACGTAGATCGGGCGGTAATCGATGTCGCGCTTTGCGATGCTGAACTGCGTCTTGCGCAGGGTGTACCGGGTGAACGGTTTTTCGCAGACCGGGCAGGTGATCGACTTCTGGAAAAATAGTTTATCGTTTAATACCATGACTGTTCCCCTGATGCTGCCGTCTGGAAGTGAAAAGGCTCTCTTGCAGCATACACCACGATCAGGGGATGCGCAACAATTTGTGTACCTGCGGAATCCAGCGCACTTCGCGGAAATGCGGGCGCAGCATCTGCAGCCATTCGAGAATCAGCCTGCTGTCCCAGTCGCCGATCGACGAGGCGTTCGCCGAAAACGGCTGCACCACGGCAATGTACCGGTGCACGTCGATCTTCTCGAGTTGTCGGACGATCTCGCCGGGATCGTCGATCGCGTCGATGACCAGCTTCAGATACGACCGTTCCGGGGGCACGATCTTCAGGAAGCGGCGGTGCTTCTCTGCCAGCCGGCCGTTGAGGCCCCAGTTTCTCGAGAGTTTCAGATCGACGCTCCACAAGTCGACGAACTCAGCCACTCTGGCCGCCTGAGGGGCAAGGGTGCCGTTCGTTTCGAGGAAGATCTTCAGGCCGTCCCGGCGGCAGAGCCGGGCGAGCGCCTCGATGAATTCGGCCTGGATGAGCGGTTCGCCGCCGGTCAGGGAGATGCTGTGAAAATCGCCCATCGGGTACTCGCTCGTGAGCGTATCATACAGATCGCCGACGGCGATGGGGTTCGCGATCTGCTGCGAACGTCTGCCGGGCCACGGCCAGAGCGTGAAGCCCGGCCCGGCATCCCATGAGCGTCGCGTATCGCAGTTGCGACATAGCAGGTTGCACCCGGCGAACCTCACGAACAACTGCATGAGGCCGACCTGCATGCCCTCTCCCTGGATCGAAGGGAATACTTCGATCAGCTTCGCGCCTGTGTCAGCCATGCTGTCCTCCCGGTTCCTTCCCGGACTCCGCCATCGACTGCAGGCCAAACTCGTCGATGATCGGGATGCCGAGCGATTCGGCCTTGGTTTTCTTTCCGGATGTATACCCGGGCCCCTCGAGGGAACCGATCACGAGATAACTCGTTTTTGCCGATACCGAGCCGCTTACCCGGCCTCCGTGACGCTTGACCAGCGTCTCGAGCTCGCTCCGAGGAACGCCGGCCTCGCCGGTGATGACGAAGGTCTTCCCCGCGAGGGTCGGTGCGGCCTGCGAAGGTGCTTCACCCGCCGGCGGCTCGACCAGCCACGCCGCGAGACGGTCGATCCAGGCGACGTTCGCCGGGGCGGCCAGAAACCCGGTGATGCACTGGGCGACCTTGTCCCCGATGCCGGGGATCGTGAGAAGCTGATCGGCCGTGGCGGCCCTGAATGCCGCCAGCGTGGGGAACCGGTGCGCCAGGTCCTCCGCCGATACGGCGCCCACGTTCGGGATGCCGAGCGCCGCGATGACCTTCGACAGCGGCCTTTCCCGCGCTTTTTCTATATTTATAAGAATTTTATCAGCCAGCTTTTCCCCCATCCGCTCGACGCTGAGCAGATCCTCGCGTCGCAGCCGGAACAGGTCGACGGGCTCGGCGACCAGGCCGGCCGAGACGAGCCGCTCGACGAGCTGCGGCCCGATGTTCTCGATCTCCATCATGGTCACGAAATACGTCACTCGCCGCGCGAGCATGCCCTGGCAGGCCGCGTTCGTGCAGTGGACGACGGTCGACTCGCCCGCGCCGGGAACGCCTTCCTCGGCTTCCCGGCAGACCCGCGTGGGGCCGCCGCAGGCCGGGCAGGTTTCCGGGGGCTCGATCGCGGTTTCCACGCCCGTCCGCTCGTTCCGCCGCGCCTCGACGACGTAGGGGATGATGAAGCCGGCCTTCTCGACGACGACGAGGTCACCGACGCGGATGTCCTTGTCCCGGATCTGGTCGATGTTGTGGAGCGAGGCGCGTGACACGGTCGTTCCGCCGAGTTCGACCGGCTCCAGCACGGCGACCGGCGTGATCTGCATCCGGCCGACCTGCCAGACGACCGACTGGAGGCGCGTGACGGCCTGCTCCTGGGCGAACTTGTATGCGATCGCCCACCGGGGCGCCTTCGCGGTCACCCCCAGTTCGCGCCGCAGCAAGAGCGAGTCGACCTTCAGCACGACGCCGTCGGTGTCGAAGTCGAGCTCCTTCCTCAGCCGGTCGGCGGTTGAAATATATTCTTCGATATCTTCCACGCTGCGGCACAGCCTGGCCGGCGCGTTGGCGACGAAGCCCTGGCGGCTCAGGAACTCGAGCGTCTCCCAGTGGCTGGTGAAACCGAGTTCGCGCGCCTGGGCGATGTCATACACCGTGACGCGCAGGCCGCGCCCCGCCGTGACGGCCGGGTCGAGGTTTTTCAGCGAGCCCGAGGCGAGGTTCCGACAGTTCTTGAAAGGCTCCTCGCCGGCCGCGAGCCGCTCGTGGTTGAGCTCGGCCAGTTTCGAGCGTGGGACCCACGCCTCGCCGCGAATGTCCATGTCGAACCGGCTCTCGATCGCCAGCGGCAGGGAACGGACGGTGCGGATGTTCCCCGTCACCACGTCGCCGATGCGGCCGTCGCCCCGCGTGACGCCCGCCTCGAGCCGCCCCCCCCGGTAGGTCAGCGAGATGGACAGCCCGTCGATCTTCAGCTCCGCCACGATCGGAAACACGTGTTCCCCGGCGATCTTCTGCATGCGGGAGATCCACTCGCGGAGGTCGCCCATGCTGTAGGCATTGTCGAGGCTCATCATCGGAACGCGGTGCTGCTCGGTCTCGAACGAGCTCGCGGCCCCGCCGACGCGCCTGGTCGGCGAATCGGGGAAGACAAGCTCGGGGTGCGCCCCTTCGAGATCGCGGAGCTCGGCCATGAGCCGGTCGAACTCCGGGTCGGAGATCTCCGGTTCACCCTTCACGTAATACAGCCATTCATGCCGCCTGATGCGCCGGCGGAGTTCTTCGATGCGGGCGGTGGGGTCGGTTGTCGTCATCTCATGCCTTCCGTCATCGGTCGAACAGGTCGAGCGCCAGAGCCTGCGCACCGCCCGATGTGCCGATCCAGACCGTCCCGGAGCCGGCCGCGAGGGCCCGTACGTCCGAGGCGAGAAGCCCGTCGGCCGGTGTGATCGCCCGCACCGAATCGTTGCGGATCCGTGCCAGGCCGCCCGTGCAGCCGGCCCAGACGTCGTCACCGACCGGCAGGACGGTGTCGATCCGGTCTGCAGGCAGCCCGCGTGACCGGTTGAACGTTTCCCAGTCGGCGTTTGCGCCGCTCATGATCCGTTCGAGCGTGGTGCGGAGCCGGCACAACCCGCCCGGCGTGGCCGCCCAGACCGCGCCCTGCGGCGAGACGGCCATCGCGAGAATCCTGTTGTGCGTGAGGTCCGTGGCGAACGTGTCGATCGTCGACCAGGCGGATGGATTCGCCGCGGGCAGCCGGGTGTCCCAGACGCTCAGGCCGTCGTCGTTCCCGCACAGGGCGTAGTGGCCGAGCTTGCCGATCGAGCCGATCCAGAAGCCCGCCAGACCGCCGTTCGAAATCTGCTTCGTGACCGTCTCGAACCGCCCGTTTGGAAGCAGGAACGAGATGCCGTTCTGGGTGCCGACCCACAGGATTGTGCCGTCCCAGTGGAGAGACCAGATCATCTCGTGCGCGAGGCCGTCCGCTGCGGTATACCGTTGGAACCGCCGGCCGTCCTGGCTCCGGAACAGGCCGTCGAAGCTTCCGATCCAGAGCGACGTGCCGTCGTGTGCGAGCGCCGTCGCCGGCTTCGCCGGGAAACGGCCTTCTTCCGGTGTCATAAGAGCGGCCTGCCCCGCCGTGATGCGGGCGAGACCTCCTTCCGTCGCCGCCCAGACGAGGCCGTCCGGAGCGACGAGAAGAGCGTTTACCGGGGGGAGCGGCGTCGATGCCTGCCACCAGGCCGGGATGGTCCGGGGGGCGGCGCCGGTTCCGGAGAGCGGGGCCGGTGCCACGACCGGGGGCTTCTCGTCGGCGGTCACGACGGGAAGCCGCTCGTTGACGCGCGGAATCGGCGCGTCGGCCGGAAGCGGCGGAGGCGCGACCGCCGTCGTCTGCACGGCCGCGGCCTGCGGCGTGGGGTATGCCGGAGAGCCGTTTCGTGCGGAGTCGGGCTGCGCTGAAATAGATTGATAACTATATATCACTATCAATAACAATGGGATCGCGACCCGGAAGACGAGGCGCGAGCCGTTCAGAACGCGGGCCGGCGGATGTCGTGAACTCATGATGCGCCTCCCGTCCTCACGGAGCCGTCGCCGGTACGAAACGGCCGCCCAGGACGCGGGCGAGCTCGACGGGCCGGGTCTCGTTGCCGCTCGCGTCGAAGCCGCCTTTTCCGGTCACGCCGTCGTAGGTGGTGAATGCGGCAAGAGCGTCGCGAACCGGAATGCCGCGCTCCGCTGACGAGCGGAGGGCGGATGCCGCCAGGTGGAGGGCGTCGAACCCGTGCGCGGCGAACGAGTCGGGATCGCTTCCGAACGCGCCGCGGTAGCGTTCCATGAACGCCTGGGTCGTCTGGCCGAGCTTCGCCGGATTGAACGGCATCGTGACGATCGCTCCCTCCGCGGCCGGGCCGGCGAGATCGGGAAATCCGGCCGGAGCCATGCCGTTGCCACCCAGGACGGGCATGTGCATGCCGAGTTCGCGCGCCTGCCGCACGAGCAGCCCGGACTCCTGCACGAAACCCCAGATCAGCAACCCGTCGGGATTCAGCGGCCTGATGCTCTCGAGATGCCTGACGAAATTGACGGTGCCACCGTCGAACGGAATGGCCGCGACGATCGACTGGCCGAGCCTGGCCGCCTGCCCGGCATACGCGCGCGCGCCCGTGGAGCCGTCCGTGCCGGAATCGTGGAAAATCGCGACGCGGCGGAGCTGGAGGGTCCGGATGGCGAACGCCGCGAGTTCCGACGCCTGGGCCGTGTCGTCCGCCAGGCATCTGAACGTGTATCGGAACCCGACCCGCGTGATGACGGGGGCCGTGCTCCCCGGCGTGAGCACTGGAATCCGCGCTTTCTCGCAGACGCGCTGGACGTTCATCGCCGTGTCGGAGTTCACCGAGCCGATCACCAGTTTCACGTTCTCGCGATAGATGAGGTTGCGGGCCGCCTCCGCCGCCGTGAGCCTGTCATTCGCGTCGTCGGCGAGAACGAGC
Organism: uncultured bacterium; assembly: GCA_964389325.1. GTDB lineage: Bacteria > Muiribacteriota > Ozemobacteria > Ozemobacterales > Ozemobacteraceae > MWAR01. The sequence goes on from CAYMEN010000003.1 coordinate 210,795, forward strand.
TCGAGGCGCCGGCCGGCAATGCCGCCGCCTGCGTTGACCTCGTCGGTCGCAAGCCGGATGCCGTTCCGCATCGAGATGCCGCAGATCGAGTTCGAGCCGGTGAACGGCGCGATCACGCCGACCCGGATGGCGGCGTCGCCGATGCCGAACCCTGCCCAGATGATGGCTGCAAAGACCAGAAGGGCGACGAGTTGCGGCAGGCCGAACGAACGGGGCATCGCTGATTCCTCCCTAATATATTCTATCGTATAATAGTATCCGCCACGTCAGCCGCCGGCGGCTGTTCTGATGTAGGGGAGCATCAGGAGGAGGATTCCGGTGTAGAACGCCATCGCGAAGAAAAAAAACAGGGTGAAGAAGAAGAACGGTGTCTCGCGGACGATCTTCCGAAACAACTCCCCCTCGACCTCCTCCTTCTCCCGGAACTTGCGGGAGAACCGGTCAAAAACGAACAGCGTGAGCGAGCCGATGCCGATGAAGCCGAACGCGAACCCGAAGCCGGCCGAAAAAATCCAGGTGTGCTGGTGGTGCGGCGCGGTCGAGAACAGCAGCCACGCGGCCATCAGGCTCACGGCGAGAAGCGAGCAGAAAATCGTCGCAGCCCAGAACAGCCATGCCCAGAGAAAGTCCTTCATGCGCCGGCCTCAGGACCTCACCTTTTCCCACGTCCCGCGAAAGCGGTCGGCAGGGTATTTCTGGCGGTTCTTCGCCATCTTCCGGTGCAGGGCGTCCGCGAGGTCGATCTGGAGCACGTTCGCGAGGCTCAACAGATACGCGAGCACGTCGGCCATCTCGTCGGCCACTTCCCCGCGCTTGGTCCGGGAAAGCTGGGCCGGGGTCGGGTGCTCCCACTGAAAGTGCTCCAGGAGCTCGGCCGCCTCGATCGCGACGGACGCGGCCACGTTCTTCGGGGTGTGGTACGGGGCCCACTCCCGCTCGCTGATGAAGCCGCGAACGAGGTCTTTCAGCGTTTCAACGGTCGTGACGCGGTCGGAAAATACCGTGTCTTTCTCGCTGGAAGCGGGCTCGGACGGTGCGGGGCGCGACGTCACGGTTTTTTTTGCCGCCTGCCTGCGGGGCTTGGCGACGGAAGCTGGGGCGGGTTTCGTTTTCGGAGTTGCGTGTGAGATGGTGTTTTTCGACATGGCTGTGAAGGGGAAGCGGCGGTCAGGGCCGCGGCATGCGCTCGACCGATGCGGACTCCGCGAGCATCGCCGCGTTGAGCCGGAGGATCTGGTGCGCGAGATCGAGGTTCACAAGGTCGAACGTGTCGGTGACCTGGTGATACGTCGGGTTGTCGTCATACTCGGATTCGATCGTCAGCACCGTCGGAATCTGCTTTTTCAGGAATGGCACGTGGTCTGATCCCCAGGGGTTCGTGCTGATCTGCGTCGACAGCGTGGTGTAGACGGTCGCGAGTTCGGCCATCCGCTCGGCCATCTCACGGTTGAACGCGGCCGTCTCGAGAACCGCCGAGAGCGGCGCTTTCGCGTCGAAGCCGATCATGTCCATGTTGATGACCGCCCGCATGCCGGCGATCTCGGCCGGAGAGAGCGCCGCCACGTAGGCTTTCGAGCCGAGGAGACCCTGCTCTTCGCCCATCACGACGACGTATCTGACCGTCGCACGGCCCTTGCGGCCCTGCATCAGCCGCGCCAGGGCGAGCACGCCGGCCGCCCCCGAGCCATTGTCGTCGGCACCCGGAGCCAGCGTCGAGGCCTTCGGCGAGATGCTGTCGAGGTGGCCGATGATGATGATCTCGCCCGCGTTCACCGGGTCGAATCCCGGCTGGACAGCCTCGATGTTCGCGCTTGGCGCACCCGCGCTGCCGAACGCCTGGCGGCGGACCGTCAGGCCCATCTTCCTCAGCGAGGTTTCACAGTAATCGAGGGCCTTTGCGCCGCCCGGGGCGTAGGTATAGCGGGTTTGCAGGTCGGTGAGCGCCTTCAGGTCGGCGGCGAAGGCGCCCCGGTCGAGCCCGTTCACGAAGGCCGCGACGGGATCTTCCGGTGACGGTTCGGTTCTTCCCGGCCTGCTCGGCGGAGTCAGGACGACCGTGTCTTCCGGCAGCGGGTCGAGCCGGGTGAACTCCGAGAGCCAGCGGGAAAGGCCCATCCGCGCCGTTTCACCGGCCAGGATGACATGGTAGCCCTGCCTGCTCAAGACCGTCCGGACGCCGGGAAAAACGCGCCCGCGAAGTGCCGGGTCTTTCGTGGACAGCAGCCAGGCTTCCTCGCCGGGCCGGAAGGGGACCGCCGAAGCCTCGGGGTGGCGACGGACCAGGTTTTCCGCAAAACGGCCTCTGCAGACGAAGACGGTGTTTGCGCCGATCGTCGTCCAGGCGATCTGGGAATCGTCGGCTTTCTTGATGACGGATTTCGCGGTCTCGGTGGGCAGCCCGATCGCCCAGCGGCTTTCGGTATCTGCGGCATCGACGGCGGTGCAACCCAGGAACGCGGCAACCAGAGCCCCTGCCAGATACGCGGTCTTGCGAGGATTCATGCTTCCCTCCATGGAGGTTCGATCGTTCGTGCTCCCCCATGATACCAGAAACTGTCTCCCGGCGAACAGTCCCGGACAGGCAGGAAAGAAAGCGCTTCGGCCTGTGCGGCCGAAGCGGGATGCAATCGTTGGAACCCGAGGGTGCCGTTATTTTTTATGGAGTTTGTCCAGCAGCGTGTTGATCTTTTTCAGAAGGGTAGTCAGCCGGTCGACGATGCGCTGAACGAGGACCAGAAACTTCTGCTCGAGCGTCTGCGGGGAGGAGGGTTTTCCGACCTCACCCTTCTTGCCGCCGTTCTCCGTATCGTTCCCCGGGGTGTCGTCGATGTTCGGAGGAGTCTGAGCCGGCGGCGTGGTGACCGTATGACGGAAGATCCGGTCGTGGGCAGGGAGAAATTTCTTCGCCCGGGTGCTGTAGGTCCGAACGACGGCCGCTTCCGGGGACAGTCTGATGGTCTGGACCCAGGCTTCTTTCGGCTGGATGTTGGGAACATGGAGGACGGTGACGCCGTCGACCTTGTTCGATTTCGATGAGAAATCCTTCGATCCGGGCCGGATGTGCAGATGACCGGCCACCCAGAGAAACACCTGGGAATTCTTCTTCAGCAGGCTTCGGATCTTGTCGGAGGGCTGGATGTTCCCATGAATCTCGCCCAGGTCGGTTTTTCGCTCGTAACTCCCCGTGAGCGGGGCGTGACAGAAAACCACCGTCGGCAGCTTGGGGTTCTCCGAAAGCGTCTTCTTCAGAAAATCCATGCTCGCGTCTGACAACTGGGCAAGCGGCTTCCCATCGAGGGCATCGAGTGAAAGAAAAATCAGAAGATGGCCACCCGCTTTCACGGAATAGCGGATTCCCTTCTGGTGCAGTTGGGTGCGGAACCGGTCGAGTTTTTCCCTTCTGAGCTTTTTTGTGGCGCGGCTCTTTTTCCCGTCTTTGCTGAGTGTATCGTTGTAGATATAATCGTGGTTTCCTGTGATGGCGAACACGGGAACGTTGAACTCCCCGATTTTCTTCCGGACCAGGTCGAACTCGTCGGGGCTTGCGACTTTCGAGTTCAGGTCGCCGGTGATGGCGACGGCGTTCATGCCCGCGAGGCTGTTGATCGCCTTGATGGCGCTCTCGAGACCGTCGAGATTGTCTTTCCGGATATGCAGATCGCTGAGAACGCCGATCGTGTAGACGTCACTCTTCTTCTTTGCCGGGCTCGCGGCCGACGGAGCCGCGGCGTCACGGATGTTCAGCGCGGCACCCATACCGGGAGCCTCGTTGACGTTCGTCGTGACGTCGTGTTCCTGGAGGATTTCGAGGGGGTCCTGGGCGAAGCCGCCGAGGGGAATCCCCAGGATGACGGCCAAAACGAGCATTGCCGGCCAGATCCGATGCGTCTTCATGTGTTCCTCCGATTTCCTGAACTCATGGAATATTACCGGATTCTGCAGGAAAAGTTACATCATCGTGAGCGCGGGCAAAAAAAACTCCCGGGCTGAGCCCGGGAGATAAAAGCGGTTTCGTTGATCAGGAGGAGAATATGAGGAGGGAGGCTTCAGGGAATCACTTGCTGCCGACGGTCTCGACTTCGTGGCCGGCGCCCAGCCAGCCCTGGATGCCCTCAGGATACTCGATGAGATTCTTGTATCCGAGAGATTTCAGGTGTTTGAACAGCTTGCCGCTGGCGGGGCAGTTGAGATTGGAGCAGTATGTCACAATCAGCGCCTCCTTCTCGGGAAGCATTGTGAGAATGGCGCTGACCTTGCTTGCGGCATTCAGCGACTTCGCGCCCGGGATCCTGCGGCCGTCGTCGTATTTCCCGCTGCGGGCGTCGACGATGTGCATGGGTACTCCGGATGACAGCAGCGCTTTCAGTCCCTCGGTGGTGATTATCGAGCCGCTCGATGTGATCGGCTTCATCTCGACGGGCTTGGGGGGCTCGACGGTGCAGACGCCGCCGGGGCAGTCGGAGCTCCTTCCGGAGGGAGAGGGATGGCTGACGCAGCGTGCGCATGACGAACACTCGCCGCACGAGCATGATCCTGCGTTCAATACAGGGATGACGAACAGGGCGACGGTCAAAATGATGAGCGAAACGATGAGAGTTCTCATCGGGGTTCCTCCTTTTGTTCAGAATCGGGATGAAATGTTAGATGAGTGAATATGAGTTAAACAGCACAACAAAAGTTAGCTTCATCTAACCTACTTCGAATATATGTGAAAACGTCCGGCTTGGCAAATAGTATTTTTTTCACAACCCGGAATGAGGTATCGTATCGGTGATGCCACCGGTGTCCGAATCTGGCCTGCCGTGGAGAAATATATGCCGAGCCTGCTCGTGTGCGGATTGACGAATCTCGAGATGACCGTCCGGGTGGATGGGTTCCCCATCGGGTATTTCCCGGTGCGATACGCCGAAAGCGGCGTTCGTGCCACGTGTTCCGGGGTCGGCTTCAACGTCGCGAGGGCCCTGCATGTGCTCGGAAACGACGTCCGCTTCCTGTCGATCCTCGGAGACGACCCGGCCGGCCGCATCTGTCGCGAGGAGATTCGCGCCGCCGGGATCGACGATGCCGACATCACCTCCTGCGACGGCGGGACCGCGCACTCGGCGATCCTGGTCGATGGCGGGGGCAGGCGGCAGATCAATCTCGACCTCCGGAAGATGCAGGGGCAGGCGTTTCCCGTCGACCGGTTCGCGGCCGCCGTGCGTGATGCCGAGATCGCGGTTCTGTGCAACATCAACTTCGCGCGGCCCCTGCTGGACGAGGCGAAAAAACTCGGGAAGATGATCGCCGCCGACCTGCACGCGCTCGGCTCCCTCGACGACGAGTACAACCGCGACTGGCTCGAGAAGGCGGATGTCCTGTTCATGAGCCACGAGGGCCTTCCGTGCCCGCCGGAAACGTTCGCAGCGGAACTGCTCGGGCGCTTTCCCGCACGATTCCTCGTGATCGGCCTCGGAAGTGAGGGCGCCCTCCTCGCCGAGCGCGGGCGGCCCCCGAAGCTCGTCCCGGCCGTCACGCCGCGGCCCGTCGTCAACACGATCGGAGCGGGAGACGCTCTCTTCTCGGCGTTCCTCGACGGCTGGCTTCGATACGGCGACGCCGCCGGCGCCCTGGCCCGCGCCGTATATTACGCGGGCTGGAAGATCGGCGACAACGGCGGGGCCGCCGGGCTGATGACCGCCGCGGAACTCGACTCCCGCTACCCCCGCGCCTGACAGGGCAACGCGCGCATGCCAGTGGCGAATCCGGGCGGTTCACGTTTCGCCCGGGCCTCGCTCTCAATCAGTGTTTGACATGTTCTATCCGAAGGAATACCATTACACGGCGATTCGATGATCGCTCTTAAATAGAAAGTATTATAGAATGTTGTTGCGCGTGACCGAGGAGGGGATGATGAAAGAGCATATCGGAGAGGTGTTCCAGGACGAGACGAAGTATCGCAGGGAAGCCATGCGTGGCGCGCCGGAGTTCTCGAAGATGCCGGCGCCCTTCAAGGAATACCCTGACAAACCCGTCGTCACGTTGCCCGAGCCGGGCGGCGTCAAACCCTGTTCGCTGAGACAGGCGGTCCAGAACCGGCGCAGCGTGCGGACATACGCGTCGAAGCCCGTCACGATCGCCCAGCTTTCCTTCATGCTCTGGGCCTCGGGCGGGTCGCGTGGCCGTGAATCGGGTCTCGTGCGCCGCACGGTGCCGTCGGCGGGTGGGCTGTATCCGATCGAAACCTACGTGGTCGCCAACGCAGTCGACGGCCTCGAAACCGGCGTGTATCACTACTCGGTCCGCGCCCATGCCCTCGAGCGGCTTGCCGAGGGACGGTTCGGGGAGGCCCTCGCCCATGCAGCTCTCGAGCAGAACCAGTGCCGCGAGGCGCCCGTCGTTTTTGTCTGGTCGGCGGTCTTCGGGAGGACTGTCTGGAAATATGGGCAGCGCAGTTACCGCTACGTCTACCTCGACGCGGGCCACGTCGCCCACGCCCTGGCGACCTCGGCGACCTCCCTCGGCCTCGGCACCTGCCAGATGGCTGCCCTCTTCGACGACGAGGTGAACGCCTTGCTCGGCCTCGACGGGAAACAGGAGAGCGTCATCTACATGTCGTCCGTCGGCCGCCCGACCTGATCAGGGCTCCACCGGGTTCCCGGGGGTGTCATAGCCAATTTCGCCGCTCGTGGTGAGCTCTGCCCGCCACTTCTTCTCGAGCTCGCGCACGGCCTCGGCGCGTTCGGCCGGCTCGACCGCGGCGGAATCGATCGTTTCGAGCACCTCGAACGTGAATGCCGCCATGCCGCAGCGTTCCAGGTCGGCTTTCAGCCGTGCGTCGTGGTGGCTGAAAAAGTCGAGCTTGTGCTGGTAACTGTTGGCGGTGCCGCCCAGGTTCATGCTCGATCCGAGCATGCTTCGCCCGGTGACGGCGTTCGTGATCCGGTACACTCCCATGGATGGAACCGCTTCCTTCGCGGCTTTTTTCAGTTCTTTGCGTTTTTGAGCGTCCATGACGTTCTCCTTCATGCCATTTTGACCCAGTAGGCGCTTCCGTCGGCGATGCGATCGAGAAAGCCATACTCGATGAGATTCCTGCGCAGCATCGCGCAGTCGGGATGGAACCGCACGAGGATCTCGTTGACCTGCTTTTCGGTATACCTGGCTTGGGTATCGAAAAAAGTGACGAGGTGCTTCAGGATCGCGACCCGCCTCTTCTCCTTCGTTGGAAGGCTCCGAAGAGGACCATCGAGACCGTCCGGGAAATATTCACCGAGAATTTCCGTGTTCTCCTTTTCGGTGATGGCGAACCGCTCGTCGACCTGGCGGGCAGTCCGGGGAATCGTGATGAAATCCCCGTGCGACCGGTTTTTTCCCTGCAGGAGCTCCATCAGCCCGAGAAAAATTTTTGCCTGCTTCTGCCTTTCGCGAAGCTGGAAGCGGTGGTTCCGGATCGTCGATGTGCTCGTGCCGAGTTCTTTTGCCGTCTCGGCGTCGCTTCTGCCGGAATGAAAGGATTCCATGAGGATCTTCTGGTGGTCGGTCAGACCGGTCAGCTTCTTGTCAAGCGACAGAAGAAACGCGAACACCGAGCCGTGACAGTCGACGATATGCCGCTCGACGGCCTTGCGCGCTTCATACAGCGTCCCGTTCACCGGATGGATGACACCGCAGGCGAAACTCTTACCGCATATCAGGCAGGTATAGAGATCACCGGCTTCCTGGTGAAGGTATCCCTGCTCGAGTTCGTCGAGAGAGGCGTTCCAGAATAGCTCGTTCAGATTTTCCATACAACAACTCCGCTAGATGTTTATTGAATACATAAACATTATACATAATAATCTAGGCAATAGCAAGGCGGATTTGAGAGGGGAGTTCCCGCAATGATGTCCGGCCCCTTGGCTGAGGCCTCCTATGGCGGGGTGGGTGGAATCATGGTATTCTTGGAAGGTCTGCTGGCAATGAAACCCAGGGTTGAGAGGGGCGCGTGAGACGATCTCCAGATTCCGGTCGGCTGAAAGGCGGCGAGCGCCGGGCATTCACCCTGCCCGAGATCCTGATCACGATTCTGCTGCTGTCGATCCTGTTTTCGTTGGGCATCGTTTTCTCGATGGGCATGCGCCAGACCCGCAAGGTGAAAGACTACGAAACCGCGATCGGCCTCGCCCAGCAGGCGATCGATGGCCTTCGGGCGATTCCCTTCGGCACCCTCGACGACGAGGATGCCGGTGAATTCAGCGCCGAAACCGACTTCAACACCTCCGGGGCCCCGGGCGGGGTCGCCGATCTGTATGAGCCCGTGTTCAAGGCGGGCGGCAGCACCTACGAGCGGAAGGTCGAGGTGACGGGCGTTCCCTCGCCGGGCGGTCCTCTCGGCACGCCGCTCAAGATCAAGTTCGTCAAGGTGACCGTCAAATGGAAGACCCCGGAAGGCGAGGAGCCCGATCCGTATATTATATCTACGGCTATATCCGACCTGAACTGAGGCAACCGTGAACGCAGCCGGAACACCGCAAACGACGGGATCCACGAAGGCATTCACCTTCGTGGAGCTGTTGATCGTCATGTTCCTCGTCACCCTGATCCTGTTCGCCTCATACAAGGTGTTCTTCCAGCAGACCCGCATGGTCCGCCAGTCGCTCGAGGAGATCAAGGTGAATGACGATTTCCGGAAGATCCTGGCCTTCGTGGGAAACGACGTGCGCGAGTCCACGCGCATCGACGAGCCTGCTCCGATCCGCCTCGAGGATGCCCGGACGCTCGCCACGAAGGCCGGCCCCTTGATGCGCATCGCCAAGGAAGAGCAGGACCCGACGCTCGAGCGCGAAGACAGCCTCGGCCAGATTGCCGTGAAACGCACGATCGTCTACGAGCTCGAAGACAACCCCAACCCGCTCGAACCGTCGGTCCCGAGGTTCCGGCTCGTGCGGATCGAGTCCGTCGACGAGCACGGCGGGTCCGGCGAATCGACCCAGCGGCACGTCATCTGCGACGATGTCCGCGACCTGGTCGTCTTCCGGACCATCAGGAAACCCCTCCCGCCGCACAACGTCGACGCCCTCGGCGACCGGCTCGTCCAGCCTCAGCCGGCCTCGGTCCAGGGAACGGGCAACGACGTGGTGCACCTGCGCGTCACGCTCGAGCGGACTCGTATGGGCGGCGAGCGTGGCGAGGTGTTCCGGTTCCCGATGCAGACCTGCTTCTACAAACGGGGCAAGGAAATCTGGAGGCACCCATGAACGTCAGACTGCGTGCCGGCTCGGGCCTCCTGGTCGTCGTCATCCTGATCATGCTGATGGCGCTGTTCTTCGTCACGATCGGCCGTCTCCGTTCGGGGGCCGAGACGCTCCGGTCGAAGTCGGCGCGCGATTACGTCGCGACCACGATCGCCGAGGCCGGCCTCAACTGCGTCATCGGCGAGCTCAACTATAATAGAACATATTATACTCACTGGTATTACGATGGCAAACTGAAGAACCTGGTGAAGGGCTGGAAGTCACCCGTCAAAAGCCGTGCGAGCGGCATCGGCGAGGTCGGTGAAATCGACCTCGATGGAATCTCCGCCGGCGTTTACACGGGGCGGACGCCGCTCGGCGAATTCAAGCTGAAGTGCGCCCCGTTCCGCGGTTCGAAAGGGTTCAGGGACACCGACACGCTCGAAGAGCAGAACATCTACGTCCAGTATGACGTGGTCGCCCGCGCCGGGGCCGATGCCAAGGCCGAAAACAACTCGTACCGTCGCATCACCGGGCTCATCGAGCGCCGGTTCCCGACCGCCGAGCATATCCTGTTCGATGGCGAGATGCTCGATACGGCCTACGGTCCCTACATCGACAGACCGAACGAGCTGAGGCGCGGCAGGGTGTACGGCTACCAGTGGATCGTGCTGAACACGACCGGGGGCGCCGACCGCGGGAGCGTCCTGACCGAGATGGAGAAGATCGAGACGCCGGGCATGATCCGCTCGATCGTGCCGACCGGGGTGACTTTCGTCGACAAGAAAAAGACGACCATCGACCGCACGAACGACTCGATGGCGTTCTCGAAGTTCAAGGCCTGGGATGGCTACCTGCTCGACGGGGCCCACGGGGCGCATCCGATCAAGCTGACGCACCTCCAGATGGAGCGCATCAGGAACGAGGCGGCCGAGCTCAAGAGCGGCGGCCTCGTCGTCGACGAGAAAACCTTCCCGATCAGCGCGTGGAAGAACCCGTATGACCGGAAATCGACCTACTATGAGGTGGATTTCGGCGGCTACAACGTCGGGGTGATCGCCTCGGGCACGGACAGCTCGGAAGCGCCGGCCCCCAAGGGGTGTGACGACCCGGGGCCGCTCTCGAAAATGCGCGGCAGGAAATACATCATCTACTCGAAGGTGCCGCTGCGAATCTGGGGCTGCCCAGACCGGCCGGTGACGATCTGCTGCGAGAAGGACGTCGTGGTCGCCGGCGATTTCAACCAGAACCCGGCCACGCCGCAGGATTACCCCGATTTGTATTATCAGGACTATAAAACGAAGCTGATGAACGGGAAAACCTCGTCGGGGGGGGACAACCACAAGGTCAACGCCCTCATCATGTCACGGGAACGCGTGCTGATCGACACGTCGAGACCGACGCTGTTCGCCAGAAACGAGGTGGCGGCCGCCCTCCGGCTCGCGATCGGCCTTGCGCTCCATCCCGTGAACGCCGAGCAGGAAAAGCTGCTGCGGGAGAACTTCTGCCCCGCCGACGGCAAGCCCAAAAGCATCATCGGGGAAGGGATCCCGGACCCCAACACCGGGGTTCCGATTCCCTTCTTCGCGGCGATCGCCTGGCTCTGCCAGAACTCCGGCGCCGATCCGTTCGGGCCGCTCGCCGCGCCCCAGATGGAAGACCTGATCGCCCTGTTCACCCCGTCCGGAACCGACGACGGGAAGCCGCATTTCGGCATCCGCGACGAAATCGAGCGGAAAAAGCTGATCACGAAGATCGTCGAGGACTGCCGCGATGACGGCCTGATCGACCCCTCCGAGATACGGGACATCGTCGGCCAGGCGATGCTCCAGGCCATGAAAGAAGAGTTCGAGAAGCCGGCCGCGGACTGCGGGGTCATGTCGATGCTGGCGTTTCTGTTCGATGAGGCAAAGAAAAGCCCGACCGACGGCCTCTGGCCGCCGGAGATCACGATCAACGCGATGCTGGTCAGCTCGACCCGGCGGGCCTCGAAATGGCGCGTCGGCATGGCGCTTCCGAAGGTCTTCGACGAGATCGGCAACGCGCCCGGCGGCGAGAGCGACGGGATCGTGCAGTATCTGAAAAAGCCCCGCTTCGTCATCCAGCGCGTCTACGGCTCGGAGGTCAGGCTCGCGGGCGCCGAGCCCCGCTACTTCATCGACGGGAAATACACGGGCGACGCCGTTCTCCGCCGCCGCCTGTGGGACACGAGCCTGTACTCGGCCGATTACCGCACCGAAGAGATGCCCGAAGCCTTCAACCTGCTGACTTATTCCGAATCGACGATCACGAAAGACACCTTCGACTCGTTCTGAAGCGGCTTCGACTCGCTCATGCGCCGGAGGGGCGGGTTTCAAACCCGCCCCTCCCAGCTTGCGGATGAAATCACACTTTTCGTTCGTGGTGAGGTGTCGAACCACGAACAAGCCTGTTCATGAGGTTCCGGTCACCCTTCGATACCTCAGGATGACCGGAACCGATTTCATCCGCAGCCTGCTACGGACGATTGGCGGGAACCGGATCGGCTTGTTGCTCCGCGCCTCGGCGCCTCTGCTGGAAAAATATTGCGATAGATATTTATTTCTTGATCGTGAACAGCCAGCCGTGCTGGGCGGTGATGCCGGTGCGCTTGTCACGCAGGTAGACGTCGATGAACCGGTGGCCCGGCTTGAGGGCGCCCTTCGGCCGGGCCTGCACCTCGCGGCTTTGCGGGTCGAACCGGAACTCGAGGCTGCCGCCCGTGGCTTTCACGTTCAGAACGTGGGTCTCGGCCGAGTAGCCGGCGAGGGCCGGGAGCCGGCAGCTGACGGTCGCGAGGGCGGTGAGCACCTCGCCGGGCCGCGGCTGCTGGTCGGTCACCTCGATCGAGGCCATGCCGAGCCGGATCAGGAACTTATCCCGAGTGTCGCTGCGATATACCACCTGTCGCTTCACACGGAACGGGTCGAGGCCGGGATAATTCGCGCCGCCATCGACGGTCATCGCGCCGGCATACCCGGCGTCGCGCGCAGCCTGTTCCGCCTGTTCGGTGTAGATGCCGTAGGGCCAGACCATGAACCTCACGGGGAGGCCGAGCTGTTTCTCGATCAGGGCGCGGGAGCCCGCGACCTCATGTTCGAGCATCTTCGCATACGCCGGCGTGCCGTGGCCGGTCGCGAGATTCGCGTGGCTCATCGAGTGGGACTCGATCGACCAGCCCCCCGATGCCAGCTCGCGGAGCTGGTCCCAGGTCATGGCATTGCCGGCCCCGATGAACTGGGGGTAGATGCAGGCGATGCCGGTGAAGCCCATTTCCTTCATGATCGGGAAGGCGTAATCATAGACCGAGGCATACCCGTCATCGAACGAAAGCACGATCGAACGCTTCGCCGGAACCGTGCCGGAGGCGAGAATGGCCAGCAGCTCGTCCGACGAGAGACTGCGATAGCCCTGGGCCTTCAGAATCCCGAGTTGTTCCCGGAACGCCTCCGGCGTCAGCTCGAACTGCCCGTTCGCGCCAGGCCTGACCTGATGGTAGCAGAGGGCCGGGATCGAGAGGGCTTCGGCCGCCGGGGCGACCGCCGCCAGAAGAACCATCAGGGCGATCTGGCCGGCCAGGAGAAGAAAGCGAGGGAAAGTGACGATGTTGCGCATGAACCGATCCGTCCGTTCGTTCAGATATTCATGTATACCATGAAAAATGCCGCGTAAAAAAAAAGCTGCATTTGCATGCAGCTCAATCAAGGAAAGGAATGATTGAAGACAACTGACGAAAGATCGTTCAGTGCTCAAGTATCTATAATGCAAACCTTGTGCCAGGTGTTTTCGGGGGAAAAGTGCCAAAAATGTGGTCATTGGCGGCCTGCATCCGGGGCTGATGCAAAAAAAATCAACACTCCTGCCGCGGAGAGTGTGCAAATCCTGCTCAGCCCGGGAATGTTCGGGCGGGGAAGAAAACACCCCGGCGCATACCACACCGGGGTGTTTTCACCACAATACGGATTTGGTTCCTGAGGAACCTGCCGCCGGAGATCAGGCCTCGGCGTGGGGCATCACGAAATCGTCAGGCAGCTGAATGGTGGAAACGGCGTGCTTGTAGATCAGCTGCCGCTTGCCTTCGGCTTCGAGCAGGATGACGAACGTATCGAAATCGAGAACCGTTCCCTGAATCTGGAAGCCCTTCATCAGGAAGATTTTGACGGGTTCAGCGCGCTTCTTCAAAACCTGGAGAATGGTGTCCTGGATGTTGATGGCCGGCATGCGGGTTCCTCCTGATGCCTTCGATTATGGATTACGGCCGGTCGGGGCCGGGTGCTCGCTGCACTCGATCGAACCGTCCGCGTTCAGCGTATACTTCCCACCAGCTGGGCAGGAACTCATATTGTATATCATCAGAATCTTATTTATCAACCCCTCTTTCTGAAAGCCGGGTTTCACCTGCGACGTGATCGTCGCGATGATCGCCTTGAGGCGCTCCCGCGTGTAGAGGCACCGCTCGTGACCGCCTGCGAGCATCGGGAACAGGCCCCTCGCCGGATGTTTCGAACACAGAAGCGTTCCGGACGGCCCGTCGATGGTCACCGTTCCGCCGTCGGGGCAGATCTTCGCGAGATCCGCAGGGGTGCGGCCGAAGAAAAATCTGCGTGCGAAACATGTCAAGACCCGGAAACGCGGCTCGAGGAACCACATGAGGGCCTTGTACGATTCGAGCAGTTCGCGAACCCTGGGAATGAACTTGCCGAACGTCGCTTCCATTTCGACGCATCCGTCGTTGGCGCTGACCCTGACCTCGACGGGAATATTCCATTCGAGCATTTTCCGCTTGAACGCGAACAGCTGATCCGCGATTTCCTTCATCTGTTTCTGCTGAACCGGCCCCGACGGGAGCTGCTGCAGCACCTCGGTGACGTTGTCGCCCTCGAGTCGATGGCGGGCATACAGCGCCAGGAAGGGGCGAATGGGATTCTTCACCCACGCGCGGAGGAACAGCGGGATTTCCGCTTCCCAGAGCCGCCAGTCGATGAAGATTCCCGAGAGGATATCCGGTTTGTAGGGGAACATGCCCAGCAGCAGCGGAAGCTCTTTCGCGGACGGCTCACTGCCCGTTCCGGCCAGCAGGGCGTTGCCTGCGTGAATCAGCCAGAGCGGCCGGTGGAGCAGGCTGGTGCGGAGAGCGGGGAAGCCCGCGATCGATGCCGGTTCCGAAGAGATGCGGCACCCGATGAGGGCGAGATGATGGCCGGCGGCGATGAGGGCTTTGCGCTTTTCCAACCCGGGATACTCGATCATCAGGATGGAATTTGCTCCGGGTTTTCTCAGCCGCTTGACGAACAGGGAAACGGACAGCTTGCCGAATTCGGGAAAGGCGAGAAGCCTGTCGGCTGCGAACGATGCGATCGCCGGCCCGACATTCAGGGCGAGCGGAACCGGCGCGACGTCGGGGAACACGGGCTCGAGGCCGCCCTCCGCCCCTTCGGCGACCGCGGTTTCCGATGCTTCCGCCCCTTCTGTGCCGGGTTCCATGCTGTCGAGATCATCCGGGTCCTGGAAGATGATGTTTTCTTCGGAGGAACCTTCTTCGCCGGCTGCCTGTGGGAGACTCTCGGTGGGTGTGGCCGTCACGGTCTCGGTCGCGGTCGCGAGTTCGATCGTGTAGTAGTCGAACAGGGGCTTGGACAGATCGACGTTGCCGCGCTTGAGGCGCTCGCAGAGGCGCGTCATCTCGATGGCCCGGTCGAACATCCCTTCTTCCTGGAAGATGCGGACGAGCTGGAGGAGAATCCGGTTCAGGTGCACCGGCGAGGCCTTGGCGCCGAACTGGCCGTGATACTCGGCCACGGCGCGATACTGCGCGCGCAGGACGATTGCCAGATACAGGTCGCGCTGCATGTTCTCGAGGTAGGGATCGGCCTTGATCGCCTGCCGGAAATACTCGATCGCGGTCTCGAACTGGGCCATCTGCAGATGGACCTTGCCGAGGTGCATCAGGATCTCGCCGACGTCGGGTGCCAGGGAAGCGGCCTTCCGGAGCAGCCGGAGCCCTTCGCTCACGTTTCCCTGCTTGAACAGCGCCCACCCATGGGTATCGAGATACGAGGCGTTGTTGGGCTCGATCTTGACGGCGCGGGCGGCCAACTTTTCGGCCTTGTCGAGGTCGCGGTCGAGTTCCGTTAAAAGATATGCATAGTTATTTAATGCCTCGGCCGAGGTCGGCCGCAGGGCGATTGCCTTCTCGTAGATCGGAATCGCCTTCTCATGCTCCTTCGAGACGTAATACACCGTGCCGAGATGGTAATGCGGGTCGTAGGTGTCGGGCGACATGGCGACGGCCTTCTCGAGCTCCTGGACCGCCTTTTCCGTCTGGCTGTTCTTGAAGGCAGCCCAGCCGAGGCTGTCCCGGAAACCGGGATTGTCAGGCATCTGGTCGACGGCGCGTTGGACCAGCGACTGGGCCAGTTCGCGGTGGACGCCGTATTCGGCATACAGGAAGCCCAGGTTGTTCAGGGCGTGCGGATTGTTGGGCGAGAGGGTGAGAATCTTCTTGTACACCGCCTCCTGGAGCCAGAACGGCTCGTCTTTCGCCTGGCTCTTGTAGCCCTCATGCAATCCCATGTAGATGCCCAGAAGCGTGTTCTGGAGCTTGGGGTTGCCGGGCGCGAGCGAGGCGGCCTTCTCGAACGAGGCGATCGCGAGAAACAGCGACGGCTCCTCGCTTCCCAACAGACGGAATGCCTGGCCGAGCACGTAGTAATAGTGCGGATCCGACGGGGCGAGGGCGGCGGCGCGCTTGAGATCCTCGAACGGCTTCATCGGCCCGAAGTAATTGTTGGGCCGGTTGCGGAGCAGTTGGAAAAGGATGCCCTTGATCAGGTGATACTCGGGGGTGCGCTCGAACGGCTCTTCCGCTTTCAGCAGGAGCTCTTCGAAGGCATGATCGCGCACGTTCTTCGGATCGGGCTCCTTGTCGGCCGCGGTCAGGAGACCTTTGAGGAAGAGGTAGCGGAGCCCTTCCCCCTTGGTTTCGTCGCTGAACTTCTCGGTGGCGATCTGCTTGAGGACGATCTTTTCGAGCTCGGCGGTGCGCGGGGTGTCCGACATCTTCATCAGCGTCACCCACTGGGCCATCGCGTGCAGCTGGGCGAGGGGGGTCTTCTGGTGCTCCGAGAGATACTTCTTGAGCAGCGAGAGGTTGAAATCCGGCGCCTTCGTCTTTTCGAGGCGGATCTCCTCGAGGTTGAACAGGGGAATGCCGAAATCGATATCCGATGCCCGCGCCGTGAACCCGGCGAAGAGAAGGGCGATCAGCAGCATCGCCAGGACGGGCCGGAACGGCCGACGGCGCGGGTGGAGCGTGCGGGAATCAGGGGCGGTCGGACGGAAAGCGGACATCATGTTGCGGCCTCCGGGGTCGTTATCTGATTGGCATTATAGGGCGGAACGCCGGTCGAGAGCAAATCAGGCGCGAAGCGACTCGACCTCGTCCGCCCAGCGGCCCAGCGGCTCGGTCAGGCGGCGGTGAAGCTCGTTCGAGAACTCCCGTTCGACCGCGTCACGCAGGCCGTCGAGGGAGCCCGCCTGGCGCGCGAGCCAGAAGCCCGCCTGGAGATGGCAGACGAGCCAGAACAGCAGGCCCCCGCCGATGAACATGCCGGCGGCCGGGTCGTGAGCCGACAGGAGCGCCGTCAGAAAATACCTGACCAGCAGAAGGATGATCGTGAGCGGAAGCGCGTTGAGCAGCAGCGTCGCGATGCGCCCGGGCCGCGGCTCGTCGAGGAACCGCCGCACGCTGTCGGCAAGCTGCTCCGTCGTGATGCTGCGCGCGGGCGACGCGTCGATGCGCGAGGCGACCGGCATCGGATCGAGCCCGGCGCGGTCGAGCGTTTCGACGACCTGCCGCCTGCCGCTTGCCAGGAGTTCGTCGGCCGTCGCCCCGGCAGCGGCAGCCAGGTGCTTGGCCAGAGGGGTGACGGGGTCGCCGAACGGCGATGTGACGAGGCTCTGGAACCGCATCGCCATCATGGAAACGGCGAGCGAGGCCCGCACGTAGGCCCCGAACGGCCCGCCGAGCCGCTCGGCTGCGGCCGACTCGCGGCGTCGCACGAGCTCGGGGGCGAGATTGCCCACGGCGGCGAGCGCCGCTTCCCTCAGCTTGTCGCGGCTTTCCCGGAGATAGCCGTCCTTCCAGCTTCGCAGGCTGGAAACGGCCTGGCGTGCCGAAGCCAGGTTGCACGCCGTTTCGACCCAGGCAATGGTTTCCAAGGCGCGTCCGGCCTGGTTCTCGCTGCTGATGCGCTGGACGATCGTATCGGCGAGCTTTTTGCTGAGATACTCCTCGAGCTTCGGGAAATCCCACCGGGGGCCGCCCCCCTGGCCGGTCTTCGCGAGCAGGGCGTTGTTCGCCGAGATGCGGAAGACGGGAAGCTCTTCGCCCAAGGGGGTCTCGAGGTCCAGAGCGCCGATCTTCATGTGAAGATCCTCGACGATCTTTTTGACGAACTCGTCCAGCTCGCGCGGCGTCTTCATGCCCTCGTCGAGCCGGTTCAGGACGATGACGGCGCGCCTGAAGCCCATCGAGTCGGTGAGAACCTTGAAGAGGGCATGTGAATCGTATTTCTGGGCGGTGACGACGACCAGGACGAGGTCGGCGCGTTCGAGAAGCCTGGCGAACGTGTTCCGGTTCGCTTCCTTGATGCCGTCGAGATCGGGGGTGTCGACGAGGATCAGGTGCTCGAGTTCGTCGCGCTCATGCGTGACGATCAGTTCGTCGGGCGGCAGAATCCCGTGCAGGAGAGACTTCGCGGTTGCCAGGCCGTTTTTGTGCACATACAGGGCGGCTTGTTCGGTGGAACAGGCTTTCACCGAGGTTTCGCAGATGTTCCCGCCGGCGAGGGCGTTGATCAGCGTCGTCTTGCCGACGTTCGTGCCGCCGGCGATGACCGTCAGCAGGCAGTTGCAGACGCTTTTCTCGCGCTTCTCGAGGATGCCGATCCGCCGCCCGGCCTCCGCCTCGTCGGCCGGAAAGGGGCGGCCCCAGAGAGCTTTCGACGCCGCGATCAGCGTTCGAAGATTCTGGGCGACATGAGGTGAAGGGGCGGGAAGCGTCGTGTGCATGTATCGATGAGCATACCCTACGTTTCCTCTCCGTGCAATTCTTCGCCGGGCCATGCTATGATCGCGGCATCGGGCGTTCCCGGTCCGGATCCGGGGCTGCTCCGGTTCTCACATGAACGCTCAGGACGTCATTTCATGACCGGTCAGATTCTTGCACTGTCTCCGCTGTTCGATGCCTGTGCGGCGTTTCTGATCTTTTTTCTGCTTTCTTCGGCGTCGTATGGCGCGGCCGCCTGGCTGCTTCCGGCCGGGTCGACGGCCCGCCGCTGGTCGGCCGCGATCGTCATCGGGCACGCGGTTCAGCTCGGCATCTTCCGCATCCTGGCCCGCGTTTCGGCGTTCCGACCGGTCCCGGCGCTTGCCGTCGTCGCGCTGTTCGCGGGAGTGACGGCGCTGATCCGGGCTTTTCGGCCCCGATGCGGACTCCCTTTGCGGGCACGCCTTCAGGAAGATCTGGAAAACCTTGGAAACCGCATCGGACAAGCCCTCGCAAGCCCGGCGCGACGCCTCGTTCAGGCGCTTGCCGCCCTCGCCGCCGTTGCTCTCATCCGGGCCGTCATCAATCTCCCCATCGTCACCGACTCGCTTACATATCATATGATATTTTCAGGAGGCTTCATTCGCAACGAGGGCTGGTTCGATCTCGACATGCCCGGCGTCTGGGGCGTGAAATACAGGCTGTATCCGACGGGCGGCGAGATGCTCACCGCGTGGTTGATGCTGCCGTTCCACGGCGACCTGCTGGCCGGCTTGACGTGCTTCCCCTCCTGGATCCTGACCATGACCGCGCTGTATGAACTGGGCCGCAGTCTTGCCCTGCCGCCGCGCCGGGCCGTCGTTCCCGCCTGCCTGGTCGGCTTCATGCCGGCCGTGTTCGGTTTCGTCGCCTCGACCTATGTCGACATCCCCCTGCTCGGCCTTCTCCTCGCCGGCACCCTGTTTTTCCTCCAGGCCTGGCAGACGGGCGGGCGGGCGGCTCACATCCTGTGTGGAACGGCCATGGGCGCTGCACTGTCCGTGAAGATCTTCGCTCTCGGGGGCGCGATCGGGGCCATCGTGATGCTCTCCGGGCGGTCGCTCTCGTCCCGCCGCATCCTGCCGGCTCTGCTCGTGACGGCGGCGACGGCCGTCACGGGGTTCCCGCACTATATCGATCTCTATATGCGATTCGGTTCGCCGACCTGGCCGCTTCCCCTCGGCCTGCCCGGCGTTCCCCTCTTTCCCGGAAGCCGCCCGTTCGCCGAGATGCTCGCGTATCTGGCGGTCGTCGCCGATCGCCAGGTTTCTGGCGGGTCTCTGCCGTACGAGATCGGTTGGCTGGCAAAATGGTTTTTCGGATTCGGTCCCGTGCCGATCGGGCCGACGGCCCTCGTCGGCGCCGTTCTGGCGCCGATCGGCCTCTGGAACGTGTGGAATCGTTCGAGCAGAGGATTCGCCGCGTTCGCCGGATTGATGCTCGCGGCCTCGCTCGCCGGTCTCGCCGGTGCCGGCATGTGGAAATTCCATGTCATCTTCGCGAGCGTGAACGCCCGCCTGAATACGTTCCCCGCAGCCCTCCTGGTGCTTCTCGGGGCGATCGCCCTGGAACGCTGGCGCGAAGAAACCCGGACCGTCGGACTCGCCGCAATGGCCGGCCTGGGAATCCTCGGCTTCCTGGTTTCGTTCCCGGTGACCTGGTCGACGGGCTTTCCTGGGTTTGATATCTGCCTGATGATGCTGCCTGTCATCGCCTTCTTGTGTCCGGCGATGTGCCTTCCCCCCTTCCCGGGAATCGGGCGACGGCTGGTGACCGCAGGGAGTGCGGTTCTGATCATCGGTCTGACGTTTCTGCCGGCGCTGAAGGATATGCTGCGGCCGACCCAGTTGATGAGCGCATTCGAAGGATATGACATGGACCGCACCACCTCGCCCGCCTGGGGGTATTGCGATGATCTGGCGAAGCCCCGGCGGATCGCCTTCTCGACGGGGTGGGACGGCATGCTCGGATACAAATGGTATGCTGCGTATCTCATGGGGCGCAGGCTCCAGAACCATCTCACGTATGTGCCCATAACGAAAAGCGGAGGCGTCATAGAATATAATGATACGAATAGAATAAGGGAAGAGGCGGATTTCGACGCGTGGCGCCGGCGGCTTTCGGAACAACGGATCGATACCGTCGTTCTGTTTCTCCCATACCCGCCCGAGTATGACTGGGTCGTTGCCCGCCCCGACCTGTTCGAACCGGAGGGGCCGGCTTCCCCGACGATGGTATTTCGCTTGATGCAAAAGGAGAGGAATCGGCAATGACGGAGATCGGACGATGGTTGCGGAAATGTTCCGCATCCCGGCGGGGCCTGGCTATCCAGATGGCGGTGTTTTTCCTGTTGACCGGCGTCTTCGGCGGCGCCCTGGTCGGGTATTTCGTGGCATCCGACTACGCTTCGCTCTCCTGGCCGTCGGCGCCGGGAACGATCGTCAAAAGCTGGGTGGGCGATCGGAGCGAGTGGAAGAACGGTCGCACCCATCACATGTATGCCCCCCACGTGCGATACGCCTACTGCGTCGGCTCCTCCTCGCAATCGTTCGAGGGCGAAGATATCTCCAGCCTGCAGACCTCCTCCGGCGACAGGGGATGGGCCGAGTCCGTCGTGGCAAGCTATGCCGTCGGAACCCGTGTCACGGTGTATTACAATCCTGACCGCCCCCGGGAAGCCCTCCTCGAGCGCGGGATGCATATCTGGTTCATCCTGCTGTTCGTCGGGGTGACCCTTCTCTTCCTCGGCCTGGGGATCGGAATGATCCGCCTCCGCGACGTCATCGACGGCGCTCCGAAATGAGCGGGGACATCGCCTGCCCCTCAACATGATTCGGAATGTGCGCGAATGGAGTGTGATATATAATGAATGATTTGTGCAATTCCATTGCCGCGCTCCTGCTGCTCGCTCTGCTCGGATATGCGGCGTATGGTCTGGCCGCGTGGCTCCTCCCGCGCGGTTCCACGGCCCGACGCTGGGCCGGGGCGGTCGTGATCGGGCAGTGGTTCCAGATCTGCCTGTTTCAACTCCTGGCGCAGGGGCATGCGTTCCGGCTTTCGCCCGTCATTGCCGCAACCGGAGCGTTCGCGGCGATCGTCGTCTTCATCCGGGGGCGCTTTCCCCGGAGTGATGCCTCCCTGGCCGAGATGCTTCGCACCGATGCGGAAAATCTTCGCACGCGCATCGACCAGGCTCTCGCGGGACCGGCACGCAGGCTCGTCCTGTTCTGCATTGCCGCGGCCGGCGTCGCGGCGGTCCGGGGCGCGCTGAACCTCTCGATCTCCTTCGATTCGCTTTCCTACCACGACCTTTTGGCCGGGAACTTCGTCCGGACCGGCGGCTGGTTCGATCTCGACTCGCCCGGCCCCTGGGGGATCAAATACCGGTTCTACCCGGCGGCGGGCGAGGGGATGATTGCCTGGCTGATGCTGCCGTTCCACGGCGACCTGGTGGCCGGCCTCGCGGCGTTTCCGGCCTGGGGGCTCGCGATGGCCGCCCTCTACGAACTCGGGCGATGCCTCGGCCTGCCCGCCCGCCGGGCCGCGATTCCGGCCGCGCTCGTCGGGTTCATGCCGGCCGTGTTCGCGTTCCTCGCGACGACCTACGTCGATATCCCGCTGCTCGGGGCGCTTCTCGGAGGCATGCTGTTCTTTCGCGAAGCCTGGGAGACGCGGTCCCGGGAAGCCTTGTTCCTGTGCGGCGCCGCGTTCGGAAACGCCCTCGCGATCAAGGTGTTCGGCCTGGCCGGCGTGACGGCGGCTCTCGGCATGCTGTTCCTGCTCTGTTTCGCCCCGGCGTCGATGCGACTGGGCCCCGCCCGATGGCTTCTCGCGGCGATCCCCGCGGCCCTGTCCGGTGTTCCTCATTACCTCCGCATGTATCTGACCCACGGCTCCCCGACCTGGCCTCTGCCGCTGAATTTTCCGGGAGTGCCGCTGTTTTCCGGCAGCGCGGAATGGGCTTCCTACCTCGCACGAATCAATCATGCCGCCGATCTCATGATGCCCGGCGCAACGCTGCTGGAACAGATTGTATATCTATTGCGATGGTATTTCGGCTTCGGGCCGATGTCGTTCGGCCCGGCCTGCCTGGTTCTCGCCGTCATGGCGCCCGCCGGCCTCGCGTATCTCTGGAAGACCGGCCGGCGGGGCTTCTGCGCCTTCCTTCTCCTCCTGCTGGCCGGCTCCGCGGCCGGCCTGCTCGGCTCCGGCATGTGGAAGTTCCACGTCTCGTACGCGAGCATCAACGCCCGGCTGATCAGTGTCATGACGGCCATCCTCGCCCTGCTCGGCATCCTCTCGTTCGAACGCTGGCGCGAGGAAGCCCGCTCGAGAGTGCTTTCGCTCGTCCTGTTGATGGGCGCGACCGCCGTCGTCATCGGCCTGCCGGAACAGTTTTCGACCGGCTTTCGGGCACTCGACCTGGTCCTGATGGGAACCCCCGTTGCTGCTGCGCTCCTGCCGGTCCGACGCCTGCCGCGACTGGCCTGGTCCGAACCGGTGTGTGTGTCCGCGGCCTTGATCCTGGGATGTGCCGCTCTCTCGCTCCTGCCGCAGATCGACGGATTCATGCGGCCGCGCCAGTATGTCGCCGCCTACGAGGCCCACGGCCCCGACCGCAATATCGCACCCGGATGGGCCCTCTGCGACGACCCGGCTACCCCGCGCCGGATCGCCTTTTCCACGGGATGGTACAAAGACCAGGGCTATCAATGGTACTGGGCACCTCTTCTCGGCCGAAGGCTCCAGAACGATCTGACCTACGTCCCGATCACGACGGACGGCTCGATCGTCGAATACGACGATCCGACCGCCATCACCGCGAAAGCCGGCCCAGAAGCCTGGCTCCGCCGTCTCTCGGAACGCCGGATCGACACGCTCGTCTTCTTTCCGCCCTTTCCGCCCGAACACGCCTGGACTGTCTCCCGCCCGAATCTGTTCCTCCCGGAGGGATCCGCTTCCCCATCACTTGTGTTTCGCGTGATTGAGCAACAGGGGGATTCACCGCTGAGACGCTGAGGCGCAGAGAAAATCCTGAAATCTCACCCCGGCACTCGCCATTGCGATGGAGGGGCGGTTCGCGAACCGCTCCTGGGCTGTATTGTGGTGAAACAATCTATGTGTCTGAGCGGGCGTGCTGCTTTTCTTTTCGAGGTGCACGGTATACACTTGAGTCAGGGAAGAACCCGCAACGATGAGATGGAGGATCGAAGATGAGAAAACTATTTTTAATGGTATGTTTCTGCCTGATCGGCGCGTTTCCCGCCTGGGCGGCCTACTGCTCCGGCTGCGGCCAGAAGCTTCTCGATGACGTGAAGTTCTGTCCGAAGTGCGGTACGAAAGTCGTGGTTCCCGAAGCGGCGAAGCCGGCGCCTGAGCCGTCGAAAACCGAGCCGGCCACGGACGAGGTGAAACGGGAAGAGCCCGACCGCACGGCCATCTACCGGACGAAAACCGACCTGTACGTCTATCAGCGCCGGGGCGACGAGCACAACGTCCTGAAGAAGAACTTTCTCTTCAAGCCGCGCCGGTACAAGATCAAGGCGGGTTCCGAACTCCGCGTTCTCGAAATCGTCGGCGACACCCTGCATGTCGAGTCGGTTCCCGGCCCTGACGGAAAAACGCAGAAAGGCTGGGTCACCGAGGAGGAGCTCGCCCTCAGGACGACCTGGTCGAAGTAGCCGCCCACTCGGCCCGGACGGACTCCCAGTCGGTCCGGATCTGCTCCAGCAGCAGCGGAACGTCGCCGCGGTCGAGCGCGACCGGAAGGAACAGCTTCTCGACCGGCCTGGTGAGCCAGTCCGCGGGCTCGAGGAAGATCGCGCGTCGCGTCTTTTCGAAGGCGTCGTATGTCCGTGACATGAACGGCTCCCGCGAGAGCGACACCTGGTCGACGAAATGCAGCAGGTTGGCGGGAAGCCAGCCCGCGAGCCGCTCGTACACGGGCAGGCCGATCGGCCCCAGCAGATACTCCGTGACGCCGGGCAGAATGACGGCCGTCTTGACCGCGATGACCGCCGCGGCGAAGCCCGTCAGGGCGGAGAATCCCGGGATGACCGCGCGCATTGCCGCGATGATCTCGGGATTGCCGTCGCAAAAATCGGCGAGATCGTGCGCGAACTTGTCGATCACCGGCTGCATCTGCGTGCGACCGCGCTCCGCCAGGTGCTCCCTGAGCCGCTCGCGCAGCGCTGCCGGGTCGGGCCAGTCGAGCAGGCGCAGCTCGTCGTGCAGGCGTATCGCCAGCGCCTTCCCGCTCTGCGCGGCGGCGCGACTCCGGTCGAGCAGGTCGGCGCGCGCCGCCTCGATGAGTTTCGCCGTCTCTTCGAGATCGCGCCGGTCGCGCTCCGCGATCGGATCGACGGGGCCCTGTTTCGGCGAGTTCCCGAACAAGGTGGTGCGAAGCATCGAATACGCATCGCCTGCCTTCCGGCTGATGTCGCTCACCAGGTCCCCGAACGAGGTCTTCAGTCGGGGCTGAAGCACGCTCACGAGGGCGTCCTGGAGTTCGAAATACCCCGCATGGCCGGCGAACTCGCGGATCGGCTGTTTCAGCGACCGCTCGATGCGCTGTCTGAACTCGTGAATCATCTCCTCACACTCGTCCTGTCGCGCGAGGATATGCCGGGCCGATCCCGTGAGCGCGGTCTCCGCGTTCCCGAGACCGTGTTCCAGTGACTCGATCCGCCGGACGGGCGCCTCGGTCGCTGAATCCGCGAGATGCCGCCTGAGCTCTTTCACGGCTTCCGCCGGCAGAGCGCCGTTCCCGGTCGTTTCCTGCATGGAAATCGCCAGCACCGCCCTCTTGTGATCCGGCCATCTCTCGCCGTATCGCCGCGTCAGATCGTCCAGCGCCCCCGCGTGCTGTGGAAGATACTGGTTGAAAACGTCGATCCGCCGGGGAAGCAGCTGCATCGCCTCGTCGAGAAAACTGATGCCTCTCTCGTCCTCGTATTTCTGCTGGGTCGTGACCCAGACCACGAGGTCGGCGAACCCTAGCCCGAGCCGCGTCGCGTCGCGACACTTCGAATCCGAGCTGTCGATGTCGGGAGTATCGAGAACGATCGGAAGATCGCGCGGCCAGTCCGGATCGTGGTCGGCGTAGAGGGCGTGCCGGCGCGGGGCAGGGGCCGAAAGTTCCGAAATCGGAGCGAGGTGAAAGCCGGCATGCGCGGCCGTGACCGCCTTCAGCTCCTCTTCCCGCCCGGCTCCGACGAGCCTCTTCGTGAAACTCGCGGTGCAGCCGGAAGGAGAAACGATATATCCTGCTATTGTATTAACCAGCGTGGACTTGCCGGTGTTCGTTCCTCCGCACAGAAACGCCACGGGGGGCAGTGTGCCGCCGGTCACGACGTGCGGGATGAGGCGCCGGCGCAGGAAGGTGATGCCGAACTCGAGGCCGGCCACATCGATGTCTCCGAACTGCTTCGGATGCGCCCTGACCGACTCCAGCGCGGACTCGCACCAGCGCGCGAGCAGGTCGGCATGCTTCAGGAGCGAGGCCGCGGCGGCTGTCTTCCCTTCGATGGAAAGGGGCGCAGACTCCGTTGTGGTCTCGTGTCTCCTCATCATCCCGCCGGTTACCGGCTGCGCTGGAGGCGGGTGCCGTTCGCGTTCACCGTCATCGAGACCGACAGGGGAAGATTCAGATCGGACGGCAGGGCGACTTCGGCCATCTGCACGTTGTTGACGATCTTCGAGATCTTCGGGAACCACGTGGAAAGCTCGCCGCTGTCCGGCACGTAGACGTAGTAACCGTCCGTCTCCTCGGCGATGCGCTTGAGGATGTCGACGTTCAGCCAGCCGAACCCGAGGGTGAAGCAGGAAACGAAGTGTTGGCGCGATCGCAGGAGCACCTCATCGAGCGTGTGCGATGACGAGTTGTCGTTGCCGTCCGTCGTCAGCAGCAGAAACCGCATCCAGCGCCGGGCCTGGACGGTCGAGATGCCCTTGTCGATGCCAGAGTAGAGCGCCGTGTTCTCGAGCGGAACGGCCTGTTTGACAGCCTTTTCGATGTCGCTCTTGCTCGCCGTGAGGTCGGTCATCGTATTGACGGTGTTATTGAATTTGACGACCGATCCTGAGAACGGCATGATGATCGAGCTCAGGAACGCCGAGTAGTTCGACTCGATCGCCGAGATGTCTTCGGGAAACATGCTTCCCGAGTAGTCCATCACGCCCGAGAACGAGACCGGGTCGGGCTGGTTCGTCAGGTGCAGCGGCGCGACGCGGTCGACGATCGCGCGCTGACGCGAAGCGGGCTTGTCGCCGAGCTGGACCTCGACATCCGCCGCGTTCACCGTCGTCAGCGGGTCGCCGTTCTTGTCGGTCACCGTGAAGAGCACGGCGTACCGCTTCTCGCCGAGCTTCTCGATGCCGTGCAGCCGCAGGGCCGAGGCCAGGTTGTCTTCAGGCTTCGTGTTCGGCCGGAACCGGTTCACCACCGAGAGATACTTCCGCAGCCACTCGGCGAACGAGTTGCTGGCGCCCCAGGACGAGGAGTAGATCGACCAGAGCGTCCCGACGGCGATCAGCGCGAGAAAAGCCAGAAACGCGATGAAACGCCAGGGGTTGATCCTGATCTCGGTGGTTCGCGGTGCGACTTCGACCATGGCCGATCAATAGAGGTGAAAATGATACGCCAGGCCGGCCAGAACGCCTGCCAGGACGATCATCATCAGGCCGGGGGCGTGGAAGAACCACCAGTCGACCAGGAGGGCCGCCGCGACCAGGGACCAGGCGATGATCGCGTGGGTGCCGGTGGGCGCGCCGAAGTGGAACACCAGGGCGAAAATGACCGCCGCGACGCTCGTGAAGATCAGCCACCCTGACTGGATCTTGATTTCGGTTTTTCCGGGATTGACTTCGACCATGGAATTCGACTCCTTGTCAGGGCTTTGGCAGTTCCGCCCGCGCCGCCATTCCCGACGGCCGCTGGCTGAAGATCGCCTCGTGTTGTTCCTGGATGTCCGTCAGGACGCGCAGGATGCCGCGCTTGATCGACAGCAGTTCGTCGCTGGCCGCCGACACCTCGTGGTTCGTCCGGATCTCCTGCTCGACCCCGGCCTCCAGTTGCTTGACCTTGTCCGTGAAGAGCGGTACGTATTTTTTGATGATCGCGTTCTGCTGGGGCAGCGGAAGGGTGAGCCACCCCTCCTTGTAGACGGTGTTGATGAGGTAAATGCCCATTGTATTGTTCTTGAGATAATCGAACAGTTCGGTGATCGTGCGGCCCATCGGGACCGGCTTTTCCTGCTGGTAATGCAGCTCGAACTGGACGAGTTCGGAGTTGTATTCGATGCCGTGCATGGATTTCGCCTTGTCGGCGTGCATCTCGTACCGCAGCAGCACGTAGACCATGTACAGGTTTTCCAGCGTCTTCGCGGGAATCAGCCCGTAACTCGACCAGAGCACCGGGTAGGCGTCGTTCGTCAGCATCGCGTGGCAGTTGATCTTGGCGTTGTTCTTCCGATACAGGGCCTGCCACTGGGTGATCGCGCTGAGATTGTAGGGGCACATGCCGTGCAGCGTCTGCAGCAGGCTGATCTCGAACCGGTTGCGCGTCGGGGCGATCGTGATGCCGATCTCGCCCTTCCGCAGGCTCTCGCGGATCTCCTCGGCCAGCTTGCTGTGCTCCTCCGCGATGCCCAGCGTCACGATGTTCATGCGGGTCGGCTGGTTGTTGCCGCGGTCGTTGATCGTCATCAGCGGCGCCGACTGGTTCATCAGGCTCTCGATCAGGCTCTTCTTGAAGCCGGGCTTCGCCGAGTCCTTCCAGTGGATGAACTCCTCGATGCCGCCCAGCATGCGCTTGCCGATCAGGCCGTGGCAATACTTCACGATATCGTTCTCGAGCGAGTCGCTCTGCGGGTTCGTGTAGGCGTCCCAGTTCTTCTCGAGGTCGATCGAGACCAGGAACTCCTTCTCGATGTCGTTGTTCGACAAATCGCCGAGCAGATACTTGTAGAACGGCTCCACGTCGCGCTCCTCGAAGATGAACGTGCGCACGTAGGCCTGGACCCGCGAATACGGCTTGATCTTGTCGAGGCACGAGTCGTAGCTGCGCTCGATCATGCCGTTCTTCGACACCGCGTCGAGCTTGCGGCCGAACTCCTCGACCTGCTTGCGCAGGTTCTGCGCCTGCATGCCGAGATACTTGAGGAAGTCAGCGGCGCACGAGAGGCAGAACCGCTCGTACTCCATCTCGACCGCTTCCTGCGCCTCTTTCTCGAGCTTCGCGAACTCTTCGCGGATGTTCGAGACCGAGAGCAGCGTGCCCAGTTCGAGGAACTTGCCGCCCAGGCCGAACATCGAGTTCAACCGGTTGGAAAGCGAGTCGCGGGCCGCGACATACTCACGCTGTTCTTTCAGCTGGCGGTTGCGCAGGTCTTCATCCTTGCGGCCCAGCACGTCGCGCGGGAAGCGCTGGAGATACTTCTCGAACGCGGACAGAAAGTCGATCGCGATCAGGGCGCCCTGGTCGGGGTTGTCGATGATCTCGATGATCTTCGCCTTCAGCACCTTGCCGCCTTCGATCGCGGCCTTCTCGAACTCGACCCGGACGCGGCCCTTGATCTCGTCTTTCTTGACCTTGACCCGGTCCATCTCGTCGATCTTGCGCAGGATGTAGGCCGTGGCCGACTCGCCCGCCTGCTGCTGGGCCTCGGTGCGCATCGTGTGGAACTGCGGGTTGTCCCAATACTGGGCCCGCGGAATCAGCTTCTTGGAAAGCGCGAACACGCCGTCGGGCGTCAGGTCGAGCTTGTCGGGGTTCGACTCGGCGAACTCGCTCACCATGCCGTCGATCGTGATGTTGTCGCTCGACAGCTTGAGCCACCGCGTCACGTCCATCGACAGCTTGTAGGTGTACAGGTCCATGATCACGTCGAGCGGGTAGTAGAAGCTCTTGTAGCCGGCCGTGCTGAGGCACTTGAGCTGCTTGCCCTCGAGGTCGGAGCTGAGCTGGCCGAGCACCTGCGACGCGTTGTCGAGCATCGAGTTCTGCGCCTGGCGCAGGTTCGTGGCGAGCTTCGTGAACACGAACTCGGCCGCGATCGTGTCGTAGGTGGCGATGTCGTCGAGGCCGCTGGTGCCGAGCAGATACAGCTGGTCGAACGGCGTTTCCTCGCAGGTGGCGCCGAACGTCGTGGCGTCGTGGCTCTTGCCGATCGGCCCGAAGTTCACCATCAGCTTGTTGCGGCGGTCCTGCGTCAGGATGTCCTTCGCGCTCTTGGTCGGCGGGAACTTCTCTTTGTTCATGTAATAGAAGGCTTCGACGAGCGACGCATACCCGTTCGCCTCGAGCCGGCCCGTCGCGTTCACGTTCGGGTCGATCGCGATCTGGGTGAAGGCCTCGGGCGTGAGCTGGATGCCGACCATGCTCGGCTTCCCCTTGCCGCCCGACAGCTGGTAATACGCCATCTTCAGCAGGTAGGCGATGTCCATGAACATGCCGGCACCCGAGCCGCCGCACAGCGAGCCGACGACGTAGAACTCGGGGGTCAGGATCTGACCCTGCTTGTTCGTCAGCGGCACGATCTGGTCTTCCTGATTGACGTTCTTGCGTGAAATGACGCGGCTGATCTTGGCCTTGAGCTGCTGGTAGATGCGTTGGATATCGACGAACAGGCCGAACCGGCCGGTGAACCGGAACTGGTGCGCGCCCTGGCTGATCTGGCCGAGGTGGTGCTTCAGTTTCGCGGGAAACCATTCGTTCAGATACCCGTAGGTGTCGGTGTCGAGATTGCCGGTGATCTGGTTGGCGTTCTGGATGTTGATCTGGTGATACTCTTCTTCTTTCAGCTTCGCGCCTTCGACCTTCTCGTGGGCCTTGGCGTCGAACAGATCGGTGTCGATGCAGAAGAGATCGATGAAATCGGGAAGGGTCGGCCGCGGGTCGGCGGCGTGGCGGAACGCCTCGCGGATCTGCGGGCTGTTCAGGAACGCCTCCTTGAACTTCATGAGGACGCGCTTGCCGGTGCCCCCGAGACCGATGATGAGAGCGGGATTGAGGGCCAGCCTGTTTTCGAAGTTGCTGCTCATGAACACCTCTCCTGACGCGCGCGGCGTTTGGTATACAGACAGTCCGTCAGTATAGTCACCCGCTTTCCGGCCTGTCAAGGAATTCGCCTCACGCGACCGGCATGCCCGTGAAAGGGGAACTCGCTGCGGGAACCGGTTCCCGGTCAGCCGTTGTGCAACGGATGCCCTCGATCTGAGCCGGGATGGAAGATGTTGCCTTGAGGGGGCGGGCGGGGTATGCTTTTTGAAATACCAGTGGGTGCAGGTGGGATCACCCCGGGAGGACGCGACGATGAAACCACTCGAACTCAGCTCGATCTCGGAAGTCTGGAAATCCGTGCTGGCGCAGATCGCGACGGCGATCGCCGGCGTCGGCGGGGAGGTCCAGGTCTGGTTCCCCTGGGGCCGTACCTGGCGCGGACACGACAACCGCGGCTCGCTGCCTCCGACCGAGTTGCCCGAAGAGCTGCCGTCGGCCCATGCGGGCATGCATTTCGCCGGCCGCTGGTGGAAGCCCGTTTCGGCCGCCGGGATGACCTGGCTGGTCAGCTTCCGTGCCGCCGAGGGGGCGCAAACGACGCTCTCCGGCTGGCACCAGCCGAAAGAGGTGGAATCCGCCCTGGGCCTCCTCGGCGAGTTCGTCAGGCTCGAGTCCCTGCTCGGGCTGTTCCTGAAAGTTCTCGAAAACAGGGCCATCGAGGAGTTCGGCCACTGGGACCGCGTCTGCAACTACTGCGTCGCGATCGGCCGGAATATGGGCCTCTCTCAGCGCGAACTCGTCGACCTCGAACTCGCCGGCCTGCTCCACGACATCGGCAAAGTCTCGCTTCCCGCGACGCTTCTGGAAGAGCGCCGCCCGCTTTCCGCCGCCGAGCGCCGCCAGATCGAGTCGCACGCGATGGTCGGCTCGGCCATGATCCGCGAGATTCCCGGCTTCGACCGGGTCGCCGATGCCGTGCTGTCGCACCACGAATCCCCCGATGGCTCCGGCTACCCGCGCGGCCTGCGGGACCCCGACATCCCGCTCGCCGGCCTGATCGTTTCCGTTGCCGATGCCTTCGATGCCATGACCCATTACCGGCCGTACGCCGCCGAACGAACGTATCGCGAATCGATCGTCGAGATGTCGGACAAACGCGGAAAATACGACGAGCGCGTGCTCTGGTCGCTCCAGCAGGTCCTGAAACAGCTCGGCATCCTCGAAGTGCGCCCGATTTCCGCCCCTCCCCAGGAGACGGCTTCCCAGTCCTAGGTTCATTGCAGGTAACATCCTTCACGGAGGAATCATCATGCGGCTTGTGACTCGGCTTCTGATATGCTCGCTTTTCCTGTGCGCCTGTGTCCTGAGCGCGTCGGCGGAAACCGCCTCCCGGGCGCCCGCGAAATCGGTGCGGGTCGGCATCGTGCTGTCTGTCGGCGGCCTCGGCGATCACGCCTTCAACGACGCCGCGTATGCGGGAATTCAGAAGCTCCGCCAGTTGCCCGGCTGCATCGTCGACGTGGTCGAACCGGGAGACGTGGCTGCGATCGAGAGCGGCCTCGAGTTCCTCGCCGCCCGACGGTCGAACCTGGTCGCGGCGATCGGAATCTTCGCCAACGAAGCGGTTCGACGGGTGGCATCGAAATACCCCGACGTGCCGTTCGTCCTGCTCGACTCGGTCGTCGAGCTTCCCAACGTTCTGTCGGTGCTGTTCAACGAAGAGGAAGGCTCGTTCTACGCGGGTGCGTTCGCGGGCCTTCTGACCAAAACGCAGAACATCGGATTCCTCGGCGGCATGGTATCCCCCGTGATTTCAGCGTTCGAAAAGGGCTTCCGAAACGGTATCGCGTTCGTGAATCCGCAGGCGAACCTGCTCGTCGAGTATGCCGGCGATACCCCCGAAGCGTTCAATTCCCCCGAAATGGGGAAAAAGCTCGGCCTGAAGATGGCGTCCGAAGGTGCCGACTTCATCTATCACGCTGCCGGACGCACCGGCCTCGGCCTGATCGAGGCCTCCCGCCGATCGTCGTTCCTGGTCATCGGCGTCGATGGCGACCAGTCGGGCCTCGCGCCGGGAAAAGTCGCCGCCAGCATGGTGAAACGCCTCGACGTCGCGCTGGATGCCGCCGTCCGGGCCATCCTCGAAAACCGTTTCAAAGGCGGGGTTCTGACGCTCGGCCTGGCCGACGGGGGGATCGAGCTGGATATTTCCAGGTTCAACACGGGGCTCGTCACGCCTCTCATCACCCAGCGCCTCGCCGACGTCGAAGCGTTTCTCCTGCACCGCACCCCCGCATCGCAGGATGCGACCGACTCCGCCCGAACTCAGAAGTGACACGCCACGGGCGTTATGCGAGGGTACCTTCCGCCCCCCCGGGGGCGGTGCGTATAATGAAATAGTCTCGTACGCACCTTAGCCCTTCTTCACGCAGGAGGAACATCCTATGAACATGAGCATCACGTATCGCAGGCGTCAGGAAGTCTCGATCCTCCTGATTCTGTCGATGGTCTTCTCCCTCTGGGCAGCCGTTCCGCAGCGGGCCGACGCCGGCTTCCTCCAGAGCGTCGGCAAGGTCCTGAAAGGCGCCGTTATCACGGCGGGCAGCCTGGCCGGAGCCGCCATGGGCGCCGTGCTCGGCATGGCCGTGGGCGGCGGTCCGATCGGCATGGTCGCCGGCGGGGTCGGCGGCTTCATCGTCGCCAAGAAACTCATGGGCTGGGCCACATCCAGCTTCGCCAACGTCGCGACCGTTCTCGGCGCCGTCGGCGGCGGCCTCCTCATGGCCGGAATGGGCTTCCCGATGCTCGCCATCGGCGTCATCGGCGGCGGCCTCATCGCACGCGGCATCGCCGCGCTGATCAAGAAACTCACGGGCAAGAGCGCAATCCTCATCAATAAAGAAAGACTGGCGATCCAGGAAGAACGCTCGAAGTCGATCATCGAACGCCGCCTGGCCGAAACGGGCACGACCGCCGCTGCGGCAACCGCGGCCCCGACCTCGACCGCGACGGTCACCTCCGGGGAAAAGACATCCGAGCAGGTCTATGACCAGTATCTCGCCGCCTACCGTGCCTACATGGCCGCGACCCAGACCGGCGATGCCAAGGCCGCCCAGCAGGCCTACACCGAATACCAGAAATATCTGACCCTCTATAACCAGATGCTCAAAAGCGGCAACTAACCGCTCCAAGACCGAACCCGCACCGCCCGGCACATCGAACTGCCGGGCGGTTCTCTTTTCATCCGCAGATGACGCAGATACCCTCGATTTGCATCATGTTCTGCGTCTCTGCGCCTGGCATGTTCATCGGTATTGCGACGTAGGGACGGGTTTCAAACCCACCCTTACAGCCGATATCGCCTGAAAAAACCGGGATGTTCATGTTGAGCGGATCGGTGGCAGGGGCGAAAATATGATATCGTCGAGACTGAACAGATTTCACAATGCATCGAAGGAGAGGGGACTCACATGGCGACGACAAAAACACCTCCGCGGGCCGATATCGGGATCTTCGGCGGAAGCGGCTTCTACTCGTTCGTGACAAAGATGGAAGAGGTGAAAATCAACACGCCCTACGGCGCGCCCAGCGACACCATCGAAATCGGCGACGTGGGCGGCGTGCGCATCGCGTTCATCCCGAGACATGGCCGCGGCCACAGCATTCCGCCGCATGCCGTGAACTACCGCGCGAACCTCTGGGCCATGCGCGAACTCGGTGTGTCCCGCATCATTTCCCCGTGCGCCTGTGGATCACTCCAACCCGACATCAAGCCGGGCGAGTTCGTCGTCTCCGACCAGTTCGTCGACCGCACGAACGGCAGGAAGGACACCTTCTGCGACGGCCCGTCCGTCATGCATATCTCCTCAGCCGACCCATACTGCCCGGAACTGCGAGAAATCGCGGTGCGCGTCATCCGCGAAAACGGCATCAAGGCCCACGATGGCGGCACGATCGTCGTCATCCAGGGACCGCGCTTTTCGACGAAAGCCGAGAGCCGGTGGTTCACCCAGATGGGTTGGCACACGATCAATATGACCCAATATCCTGAGGTGGTGCTCGCGCAGGAGCTCGGGATCTGTATCGTAAATATAGCGCTTGTTACGGATTTTGACGCCGGGCTGGTCGGGAACGTTCCCGAAGTGACGGCCGCCGAGGTCATGGAAGTGTTCAAGCACAACGCCGAAAACCTGCGCCGCATCATGGAGCCGCTGATCAAAGCCATCCCGCGCGAGCACACCCGGTGCCGCTGCCGGCAGAAACCCGCCGAGGGGATCATCTCCTGAAAAGACTGCGGGCGCGCCTCGGTCGAGACGCGCCCGCAGGGTTTTCCCGGTCTCGTTCAGGAAACCGCGATCATCTCCCTGATCGCGCGGAAGCGCTCGTCGATGTCTTTGCGGGTGAGGGTCTTGTAGGTGTCGAGGCTGAAGTTCTCGACGGTGAACGAGCCCATCGTGCTTCCGTAGAGCATCGAGCGCCTGAAGCCGTTTTCCGAGAGGTCGCCGTGCTCGGCCAGACTGCCCATGAAGCCGCCCGCGAACGAGTCGCCGGCGCCCGTCGGGTCGGTGATGTCCTTGCAGGGGAACGCCGGGGCGAAGAACCTGCCGGCCTCGGTCACGGTGAACGCGCCCAGTTCGCCAAGCTTGATGACGAGCCGTTTCGGCCCCATCGACAGCAGCCTGGGAACGGCCCCAGACAGCTTCTTTTCGCCGCTCAGCATCAGGGCTTCCTGCTGGTTCAGGAACAGGACGTCGATGTGCTTGAGAACACTCTTCAGGTCGTCGAGCGCGCTCTTGATCCAGAAATTCATCGTGTCGAGGGCGATCAGGCGGGGCTTCTTCACCTTCTCGATCACCCGCATCTGCAGCGCGGGGTGGATATTGGCCAGGAAGAGAAACTCGACGTTTTCGTAATCGGCCGGCAGCTTCGGATCGAATGTCTCGAACACGTTCAGGCAGGTCGAATGGGTCGTTGCGTCGCCGAAATCCTCGCTGTACGAACCCGACCAGTGAAACGTCTTCCCCTCGACGCGCTCGAAGCCGGATGTGTCGACGCCGTGGCCCTTCAGGAACTCGATATGCGCGGCCTCGAAATCCGTTCCGGCCACGCCGACGAGCCCGACCTTCGTGAAATAGCTCGCCACGGTCGAGAAGTAGGTGGCCGAGCCGCCGAGCGCGCGCTCACGCTTCCCCTTCGGTGTCTGCAGGGTGTCGTATGCAATCGATCCGACCACGATCATCTTGACGCTCATCGTTCGTCCTCCGGTTTGATGCGGATTTGAAGAGGCCCCATGGTAACAGGAAATCCTCCCCCGCGCAAATGCCTTTTTCGATTTTCAGCCCTTCACCGGGAAGAAGGTTTTCAGAATTTCATCTGCGAAATCTGCTTCATCAGCGCCATCTCCGGATTGGTTCTCAACGTGAAACACACATACCAGTCACAAAGACACAAAAATGCAAAAAGAGCAACGGCCCTTTCCTTGTGCCTTCGTGTCTTTGTGGTGAAAGGTCCTTCAAGGCACCGGCGCTTTCTGCGGGGTGTCGCGAGTTCCTATATGTAAAAATATATTTCCAAGGGCGAGGATGATGAGGGCGGAAAAGCCCATCGTCGAGACGATCGTGACGTCGACCCAGGGGCCGGAGCCCCACACGGCGAGACCCCACAGAAGGAGCACCGACGACAGCCCGTCGCCCGCGCGGAAGACGAGCGTGTCGATGAAGCCCTTTCCCTGGTATTTCTCGTCGTGGCTGAGCGGCGTGAACAGCAGCTCGCGAACGGCGCGGCCGGTCGAGTAGTTGAGGGCGTAGCGAACCACGCCGACGGCCGCGGCGATGTCGAGCAGCGGCATCC
Organism: uncultured bacterium; assembly: GCA_964389325.1. GTDB lineage: Bacteria > Muiribacteriota > Ozemobacteria > Ozemobacterales > Ozemobacteraceae > MWAR01. Next base: position 246,946 of record CAYMEN010000003.1, read on the forward strand.
GGATCAGGAACATCGAACCGACGATCTGGGAAACCGGCAGAAGCAACAGGCCGATCGTCGGGTATCGGAAGCCCATGACGAGCCGGGTCACGAAGAACTGCGTCACGAGCGAGAGTCCGTTGATCATGTTGTAAATGTTCGCCCAGTACACGGTGCGCGCGTCGGGCGAAAGCCGGGCGGCTTCCATCAGCGCGTTCATCTGATACGAGAAGATGCTGCTCGCGAAGGTGTACAGGAACATTTCCAGGGCCATCAGCGTCAGGTAGGCCGAGGTGAAGGTGACGACGAAGCCGTCCCAGGGACTCGCCTTCCTTGCCTGGACCTCCTGCCCGACAGTCTGGGAAACAGGTTCTGCCGGCGGGGTTTCCCGGGAAACTGCAGAAATGGCGCTGCAGCGCCTGTTGATGAACCGCATGCACCAGATCGTCGGCTCGAGCAGCACGGCGGCGACGAGGAACATGTTGGCCGTTCCGAGAACGCTCGTGAGGGCGACGGTGATGATCCCGCCGCACAGGCCGCCCACGAGGCCGCCATATCCGATCGTCGGATACAGCCGTTTTCCCTGGTCCGTCGTGAAGGAGTCGTTGATGAACGACCAGAACATGCTGGGCATGAACAGGCCGAACAGGTTCACCCAGATGAAATACACCGTGATCAGGCAGACCCGCCATGTTGGAACCGCCAGCCAGTCTGGAAGCCAGTCCGGAAGTATATTTGGGTCTATCCAGATGCTCATGCCCGTGGCCGGCTGGCTGGTGACCTGGAAAATCGCCCAGAACGCGACGAGCGCGACGCTGCACGATCGCGTCAGCCAGGTGATGAAACGCTCGCGGTCGAACCTGCCGACGAGCCAGCTGTACCCCGCGTTCGCTCCGATCAGCGACAGCATCGACAGGATGTTCAGCGCCGGGATGCGGTGCGCGCCCAGTTCGATCGCGAGTCCCTCGCGGATCGGCTTGAGCACGTAATACGAGGTGATGACGAAGAAGAAATACACCAGGGCGACCAGCGCCACGGAACCCTCGCCCGCCCGCGCGCCGAGCCAGGATTCCCAGCGGGCGGGCGGAGCGGCGTGCCGGTCGCTGCCATGCTCCTGTTCCGTCATGGCCGTCATTATAGGGGGTACGGCGAAGAAAGAAAAGGGTGAAAAGGAAACGACCCCGTGCCGGTCGCACGGGGTCGCTGGTGATGAACGCTGTTCGTCAGTTGGGAAGAGCCGGATCGAGCGGGGGAAGCGGCTGTCCGCCGGAGATCGGGGCCGGGGCCTGGGTCGCGCCACCCTGGTTCGCGCAGCCGCCCGACTGCTTGTGACCGCGCTTCACCCGGCGCCAGTGGCCCTTGGTGTGCTTCTTGTTGTGGGTCTTGTAGTGGCCCTTGACCCAGACGCGCTTCGGCTTCTTGCCGGTGATCTTCGATTTCGCCTTCACGGCGCTGTCCATGACACCGTTCTTGATCGCGCAGCCCGTGCGGACGAGCGCCCGGCGGACCTTCTTCGCCTTCATCTTGATCTTGTGCTTGATGGCGCGCTTCACGCGGGTGAAGAAGCCGGCCTTCTTGTGATGCCCCTTCGCTTCGGCCTGGTTGGCCTCACCGCCGCCGAACAGAACGCCAAGAGCGAGAAGAGCTACCGCGAGAATCTTTGAACGGCTTATCATCTTTTCTTTCCTCCGTGTTCTTTTCGAATCCGCTGGGGGAATTATGTTCTGATTGTACAGACGAACCGGGGGGTGTGGGGCAAAACCGGAATAGTTATTTCTCAACCACGCCGCCGTGAATGGCGCATTTGATCGATCCGCCCCTGGAGAGATCTCCGACGGACGAGTAGACGCAGCCAGGCTCGGGAAGAGACAGCCCCGAAGGGAGATATCCCTTCATGACGAGAACGCCGCCAGGGCCGTAATCTTCGGGAGAAAGCGACGTCTTCATCGTGGCATTGTCCATGTTATACATTTCGATCGCGCCCAACAGTATCCGCTGGTTCGCGAAACAGGCCGTCTTCCGGGCCTGCATCCGGGCTTTCTGGAAATTCGGAATGGCGATCGCGGCGAGAACGCCGACCGTCGAGGTCAGCAACAGCGGATTTCCCTCCTTGAGCAACTCCGGAAGCTGGATGGAAACCAGAAGGCTCGTCGGCGTTTTTTCCAGCGTGACGCGCTTGAGCAGAGCCGCACCGATGGCGAGGAACGTCTTCTGCATACGCCATTCCAGCAGAAGCGAGCCGGGATCCATCGTGTCGGCTTTCTGATCGAGCTTGCCATTCTCTTCCTGAATTTTCGCCGCGGCTATGCTCTTGAACGAGTCGATCATCGACGAGCCGACTTCGGCACCGCCGGCCTGGGAAAAATCCAGCCTGAGTTTCAGAACTCCCGCTTCGACCGAAAGCCTGCTGGCCTGGAGCGACGTGAGCATCAGCCTGAATCCCTCGGGAAGTTTCCCGCTCTGGACCTTGAAATCCGGCTGCCGCTCGAGAAGGCGGGCGACGTCGATCTGGAGATCGATGCCTGACAGAGTCGGCTGAGACGGTGATTCGAGTTGCGCAAAGAAGGTGTCACCGGCTTCGATCGCCTGTTTGGCGGTTTTATGCGAAGCGATACACAACGTGTCGGCGGCCGAGAAGAACGCGGTGATGAGTTTCCCCTTCACGGCATCCTTCCGGCCGATCTTCACGGCGCCCTCGCCGAGCGACTTCTTCTCGAGCATGCTGACCAGATTCGGAAGGGCGGGCATAAGCCTGGCCTGATCGAGGTTCCCTTTCAACTGGACGAAAAGCATCTCCTCGGAAAGGCTTCCCGTGCCGCCGTCGTCGAGAACGAACAGCCGGATTTCCTTCAGGTCCTGGTCGGGAAGGAAATCGATCCGCTTCCTGACGGTTTCCTCGATCTTCCGGAACTCTTCCTTCAGCTCGGGAAAGCCCGAAACGGCCGGACTCATGCCGGCAAGGCCGGCAGGAAACGGCATCCGGAAAGTGACGAGCGGCTTGGCAAAATCGGCGGCGTCTGCTGTCGTGCCGGCCATGATGACGGCCAGCACCGCCGTGACGACGAGCAGCATCCTCAGAATTCCATGTGATGATTTCATCGGGATCTCCTTTGTGAATTCAACATTGGGTATGAGGACAGTATATGCCATTGCGGGGCGGTGGTGTGAATCCTGTGAAACCTCGTTTGCGAGTGAAGCTTCGAACAGAACGTGGCTGTCGCTGGCGTTTTTTGCGGTTCTCCGAAACGCGTTCCGACTTCACGGTTCAGGCTCGCCGGTAAATTGGTTGGCTGCAGCGCTGATATTCCCGCAGGAGGCCTGAAGATGCCGAACAGCAAGAAACCCCGCGCTGCTGCGCGGGATTTCGGGATGTCGGTTTTGCTTACTGGGGCATCGCCGGATCGGAAGGCATCGGAGCCGGAGCCGGAGCGGAGGCGCCGCCGGAGGACTTGTGATTGCGCTTCACACGGGTGAAGTGACCCTTGGTGTGCTTCTTGTTGTGGGTCTTGTAGTGGCCCTTGACCCAGACCTTCTTGGCCTTCTTGCCGGTGATCGCGGACTTGGCCTTCACGGCGCTATCCATGACACCGTTGGAAACGGCGCACCCGGCCTTCACGATGGCGCGGCGGGTCTTCTTGGCGGTCATCTTGGCCTTATGCTTCACGGCACGCTTCACACGGGTGAAGAAGCCGGCTTTTTTCTTTGATTTCGCTTCGGCCTGGTCGGGGGCGGCGGGAATAAGAAGGCCGATGGCGATCAGGGCTCCGAAGAGGACCTTGGCGGTAGTCTTCAACATAATCTTATTCTCCTTCTTCTTTTTTCTCGAGGTCGTCAGGATCAATAGTTCGATTATACGAACCGGCGGGGGGGTGTGGTGAAATTTTGAAAAAAATGTACGGTCGTTGAGCGGACGTGGCATTCCGGCGCTGGTCAGCCCTGCGAGAGAATCCAGGTGACCGCGGCAGGAAGATCCGGGAGGCAGGGTACGTGCGGTGGAAGGTCGGAAGGCTTTTTCGGGGCGATGAGAACCGGCGGGACACCTGCCGCAAGGCCCATCTGCACGTCCGTCATCCGGTCACCGACCACGAACGAGGATGCCGCGTCGATCTTCCAGTCCGCGATGGCCCGGATGACGAGGCCGGGTTCGGGCTTCCTGCAGCCGCAGGCCGTGCCGGCCGCATGCCCTGGTTGGGGAAAGTCGGGATGATGCGGGCAGACGTAAATGGCATCCGGGGCGGCTCCCGCTGTCTCCAGCTTCCTCCGCATCTTTTCATGGATCTTCTCCAGAGAGAGCGGAGGGATGAGCCCCCGGGCGACCCCTGACTGGTTGGTGACGATGACGAGAAGGAAACCCGCGTCCCGCAGGCGTCGCAATGCCTGCGGCGTGTCGGGAAACAGCTCGAAGTCTTCGGGCCGGGAAATGTAGCCGGGATCGGGATTGAGCGTACCGTCCCGGTCGAGAAAAACGGCGCGGCGCATCATGATGTGCGTGTCTCCGTGAAAAGGGTGGGATGTTTCTTGTATATCGAATCAAATACCATGTCCGGCGCCAGTTCGGTCATGCACCGGCCGTCATCGCAGGTCTCCTTGTGACACTGCAGACATGCGAGCGTCGGGTGATGGAGCGAGAGATGCTGCTCCCCGACGGGCGCCACGGCGCGTCGCGTCGTCGGGCCGAACAGGGCGACCGTCGGTGTGCCGAGCGCCCAGGCGAGATTCATCGGCCCTGTGTCGCCCGTCACGAACAGGTCGAGGCGGCCGAGCAGGGCTGTGAAATCCCGGATCGACAGCGCCTCATGCGTCACGGCCAGCCCGGAACCCAGCTTTGCGAGCAGACGCTCGGTCGCCGCGCGTTCGCCGGGGCCCCAGAAGAGAAGCGCTCTCCGTCCCGTCGCGTCATGCCACCGCCGGACCAGATTCTCGAAATGGCCTTCAGGCCAGGCTTTCGACGGATATGTGGCGTGCTGGTTCACCCCCAGAAGAGGGTGCCCCAGGCTCAATTCCGAGAGAAGGGAAGCTGCCCTCATGGCCGATTCCGGGGGGGCCGCCAGCCGGGGATGCCCGATCTCTCCCTCGATGCCGAACCGCGCGAAATACTCCCGGAACAGATGCGTAAGATGGAGATTGGGATCCGGCGGCGTCCACGTCTCGTGATAGGCATACATCCGCCCACGGTGGGCGAAGGCGCAACGGCGCGAAATGCCGCTCAAAAAGCTGATGAGCGCGGTCCGCGGGTTGACGAACAGATCGAACAGCCGATCGAACCGCCGTTTCCTGATCCGCCGGACGAGTTCGAACATCTGCATCGGCGAGGCATGGGCCGGGATCTGGAACAGTTCGATTCCCAGGTCGTCGGGGACGATGTCGCCGAATGGCGCCTGGCAGAGAAGCGCGATCGGACGGAGCTGCTCCTGCCGCGCGAGCATCTCGAGCGAGGGCAGGAGATGGACGATGTCGCCCATTCCCTTCAGTCGGATGACAAGGGTCCCCGGCATGGTTGTCGGTCGCTACTCTTTCAAAAGGTAGGATTCGTATTTTTCACCATATATATCGCTTTTGATATATATGGGTTGGTCGAGACGCCAGCGGCCGGGCATGACGCTCATCGCCTCGGTGGTGACGGGTGCCGAACAGATCCAGTCGCCGGGCCCGATCGCCGAAAGCATGGCCGGCAGAATGTCCGGCCCCGTCGGGAAGGCGTGAATGTCGCGGTAGGGGCCGATATAGGCGATATACACCGTCTCGAGCGTCATGGCGATCCTGGGGGCCATCCGGAACGTCTGGAGGGACGAGAAGTCAGGCCGGGTGCGGAGTTCATTCCATGCGGCCTTGAGACGGATTCCGGCCGCGGCCATCCGCTCGACGGTCTGCCGGCGGGACGATTCGAAAAACGGCGGGCCGAACAGCGCCGTGAGACTGCCGGCGGATGACGGTTCCAGCGCGGCTTCCTGCTCGAAAAGGCGCTCGGTGGCCATGCAGAGCCACTCATGCAGCAGCCGGGCCAGGAGGGGCCGGTCTTTCGGATCGTCGCCGGGACTGTCGAGGGGACAGGGCGGCGTGATGGCCATGCGCCCCACCTCCATCGTTCTCGGGATGAGAAAACGCTCCTGGTATCCGGTGGTGCTGATCAGCCTGACGGCCGATGACGAAGGAAAATTGCGGCGAAGCCGGTGGATCTCGTTGTTGAAGTCGGTGAGCCTCTGTCTGAGCGCCTCGGCGAACAACTGGAGCCTGTCCTGGACCGAAACGGGCAGGGTGGCGCCCTCGATCGGCGTCGCGATGACCATACCCCGCGGTTTATCGGGAGACGGGCCCGCCATGTGGAAGATCGAAAGCTGAACGTCGGGAAACAGGCCGGCCAGAACCTGCTCGGTCTTTTGGAACAGTTCGTCCGGTTGCTCCTGAACGATCCTGCTCAGGACGGGATGGGGCGCGAGGCAACTCTCGAACAGCTGCTGGCCTTCGCGAAACAGCACGTATCGGATGCCGTCGGGCGGGATCAGGTCTTCTTCCCGGTAGATGACGAGCAGCTCCTGGGAGGGGGCTTCGCGCTGCAGCAGGGTGGCGGCCGTGTGGACGGCCCTGGCGGGAATACTGCTCATCAGGGCTTGCTGGAGCTCGAGGATGAACAGGTGTTTGCGGCGGTTGTCCCGGATCGTGAAAAAGTAGCTGTCGAGCTCTTCCGCGACCGTGTCGAGAAGATCGAAGATGTGGTCGGTGGGAAGGAGAACCGCCCCGATTTGATACGCGATGCCGAGCACGCCCACCGTCTCGCCCGACATATCGAGCGGAACCGCGAACCAGGTAAGGGCGGGCGTGATGCGCGTCGTCGGCTCCGCGATCTCGAACAGGTCAGGGACCGACTGCTCCAGCAGCTCCCGGAGGCAGCCGTGCGTGAAGGTCGCCATCTCGAGATGCTCGTCGAAGCTGCGGAGAAACGCGATGGTCGGGTTCAGATGCCGGGCGAGGCACTTGAACACCGCATCCGTGGCGTCGGCGAGGTCTCTCTGCTCGGCCGAGCACGCCTCGAGAACCGCGTCGATATCGGCGCCGAGCCGGAACTTCCGGTCGAAATGCTGAAGCTGGGCGAGCGGCGTGGCGAACGAACAGCGGCGCTCCGTCGTTCCCGGACCTGATGTCTTCTTCACGCTGCCACTATACCAGAACGCCAGGAGTCACACCATTGCCTTTCAGGCCATGAATGAATTCTTCACGACGAAAGGCAATTTTGCTATTCCGCTCGTGCTGAGCCTGTCGAAGCACGAGAACCGTTCGCCCTTCGACAGGCTCAGGGCGAACGGGGGCACTTCACAACTCTGTGCATCCCAGAAATGATCCGTGGGAAAGAATTCCGGCGGCGGGTTGAATTTTCGAGGGAGGGCGTCTATACTGTTGCCCACGTTTTGGACCTCGGAAAGGAGCTGTTCATGCCGATCAAGAAGGAACTTCTGGAAATTCTTGCCTGCCCGGCCTGCCACGGAGAGATCGTTCACGATACGGCAAAGGACACCCTGAACTGCACGGCCTGCCGGCGACGGTATCCGATCAAGGACGACATTCCGGTCATGCTCGTGGACGAAGCGACAATCCCCGAGGAAGGCGAAGGCCCGAAAAAATCATGACAGTTCCGACGATCTATGTGAACCTTTCCTATCGCCACATGAAAGCCGAGGAGCTCGACTTTCTCGCCCTCCAGGGACTCCAGCCCGAACTGTATTTTTCCGGCGACGACATCGACTCGACGGCCCCGGAGGCCTTCGACAAGCTCCAGGGCGAAATCGCGTCGAGAAACTTCAGGCCGATCTGGCATGCCCCCTTCTTCGACCTCAACCTTGGGGCCCATGATCCGAAAATCCGCGCGGTCAGTCTCGACCGGCTCACCTGGTCGATCGACCTCGCGAAGCGGTTTGGCGCCGACCAGGTCGTCGTTCACCCCGGCTTCGGCCCCTATGTCCTCGGAAAAAACTTCGCGCACTGGTTCGACCGGGCCCGTCCCGTGCTCGATACCGTGATTGCCCATGCCGAAAAGGCCGGGCTGCGCATCGCGTTCGAAAACATTTACGATGCCTGTCCAGATGATCTCGCCGCCCTCATCGAACCGTATCCGGAAAAGGTCGCCGGCGCCTGTTTCGACACCGGCCATTTCAACCTGTTCTCGCAGACGGCGATGAAAACGTGGCTCGAACGCCTTGGAAACCGCCTGTTCGAGTGCCATCTCCACGACAATCTCGGCTCCGAAGACGACCACATCGCGGTCGAGGACGGTACCGTGAAATACGGTCCGCTGATCTCCTGGCTGAACGCCCGCGAGCCGGCGAAGCGCCCCCGCCTCACCCTCGAAATGGAGCAGAAGACGCACGTCATCAAGTCCGTGACGCGCGTGAAAAACTGGTTCGCGGCTCCCGTCGAATCTCTGTAACGGCACGCTTTCCCGCGCCGATGTTTCGCATGAAACACCCCGGCGTGGTGTCCGGAACGTTGGTTATTTCAGGGTTATCCGCTCGGTCCGGACGATCCGGACGGCGTCGACGTTGATGCTTTTCCCGGAGCGGCCCGTATAATGGGCGTTCGCCTTGATCTGCAGGGCTTCGATATTCCACTGGTTCGACGTCATCAGCCGCATTTCCGTCAGTTTCAACCGAATGGGCATCACATTGAACGATGACCTGGACTCGGTGAATCCGTTTTTCTCATACTCCTTGAACTCCGGGGCGGCGATCGTGAACCGTGCGAGCGGTCCGGTCTTGTCGAGCCAGAAGGAGTTGAGATTTTTCGACGTCGATGCCTGGGCTTTCCAGCAGTTGTAAAAATCCGTCGGGAACTTCTGGAACTTCAGAAGAGCGATCTCGGTCAGGCCCTTGGAAAGGTAATTCAGCCTGACTCGTTCGTCGATGATCTCCGTCTGTGGGCGCGACTGTCCAAGCAGACCGCTGTACGCGATCGCGAACTGGAGGAGAATCACCGCGAAAACCAGCGCGAGAACGATGGCTGTTCCACGTCTGCCGGTCGGAGCGAAGGATGGTGAATGGTTCATATCATTCCTCGGTCAGTTTTGCGCGGAAGGTCACGAGTGTGTAGAACCGCGCTGTGTCATCTCCCTTGCTCACCCAGCTGACCTTCACCTTGTGGGCATGGACCAGGTTGGCGTACTTGACGGTCTTGTCGGTGAACGTCCATGTCTTCGGATCATTCTGGTTTCCCACACCGAGATTTCGTACGGGAACGAGAAAACTCCCGGGTCTGTCGGTGACGGTGAGAGACGAGGTGTACGTCACGCCTTCAATCGTTTCGGACCCCAGTTTCAAAACCAGAGAGCCTGAGGACATGGTCGAGTTGATCTCGGTGCCCAGATTCAGGTCGAAGTGATGAAAGGTAAACTGGAGGCTGGTATTGAGTTTCTCCTGGCAGAGGTTCATCGCCCGGTTGAGCGAGTCCTCCTTCCCGGTTGCCTTGACCGAGGCGCCCATGACGCCGATGATCGGAATGAATGACAGAGCCAGAATGACGACCGCCAGCATCACTTCCATCAGGGTGACGCCGCGGGAGGAGAGGGGCAGTCTCATGATCATCAGATGCCTCCGAGCGTGTAAGAGGCTGCCGGGACCACGATCCGGCTGACGATGCGCTGAGTCACGCGGGTCTGGTCGAGCCGCGGGTTCGGATGTTTGAATTCGAGTTCGATGCTGAGCAGGCTCTCCGAGGCGACGCCGGTTTGCAGGATCGTCATGCTTGCGACTTCCGTGAGATCGACGATATTGGGATCGCCGCCGAGGCGGAATGTGCCGGGGTTCGGTCCACCCGACTTGTTGAACTTGGTGAGATCGGGCGCGTCTTTGGGAAAGAAGCTGAACGTCGTGCCGGAAAAGAACGTATGGTTCGGGTTGGTGGTCGAGATCATCTCGAGATCGAACAGGTTTTTCTGGCCCGGGGTCGGCTTGGCGCGCAGACCGTGATACAGAAGGAGCCCCGGTGTGCCGCTGATGCTCGGCTTGCAGACGGTGAACAGCAGGATCCGCCGGGTTTTGGCGGCGATGGATGAACGATAAATACTACCGCCTACATATCCTATCTGGGAATCAGCCTCCGAGAGCTGGGGATTTCCCGTGGGATTGACGATGGCCACATGCGAAGCCTGTTCCAGCCGCTCTTTCAGGCTCGCCAGGAAGCGCTCGGCCTCTTTCTGCTTCTGGAGCTTCCAGCTCCCGGCCTGGAACATCCTGCTGCCCATGCGATACAGGGAAAACAACCCCCCGAGAAAGAGCGAGAAGACGGCGGTGGCGATGAGGACCTCAACGAGGGTGAAGCCCGTTCGGGGGCGCGTTTGAGAGGGTCGATTCATGAGTGGCTCCAGGGAGCGGCACAGGAAGGCCCCCCCGGCGATATCGCCGGGAAGGCCTGGCCTTGCCTCACTTGCCGGGGGTCCGGACGCCGGTTTCGATGGTCCGGATGGAGAGTTCGGAGCCATAGACCGGGAGAGTGGTCTTGAGAAGGCGCTTGTTGGCGGCGGTCGTCCCCTTCACGTAGGGGCCCCAGCTCCAGGTGCCGTCTGCGTTGACCGTGCCTGAGGAGTATTTGTCCCAGTTGCGGGCATCGTCGACGGCATGAACGTTGATCGGGATCGCGAGCGGGAAGTCGATGCTGCCTTCGCGGAAGATCGCCCGCAACATCGAAAGACTCGACTGCACCTTCTTGCTCGTGTCCGCCGTCACCCCGGGCAGGCTGAAGGTCGCAGAGCTGGTGGCTTCGGTCAGTTCCTTTTTCTCGATGTCGTAATACCGGTAGGTCAGCCTGGCCGTCGCGGCACCCGCATTGTCGGAAGCGCCTGCCCACATCCCCACTTCGACGTTATCCTCGACCTGAATATCACCGGGAGTGGTGACGATATTCTTCATCGTTTCGGGAAGCGCGGCGATCGTATCGCTGACTGACCAGAGCGCCTTGAGACCCGTGTTGAAGGTGCCGTCCCAGATCTGGCAGTTCTTGTTGTCGCCAGGCGACTGCGGAGACCAGTTGCCCCGCGAAACGAAGCTCTGGAGAAACGAGGTGGAATTCCGGAAGGAACCGATGAACGCGTCGTTGTCGCTGAAGGTGTTCCCGTTATTCGGGAAGCGCGCAATCTTGTTCGTCTTGTATTCCTGGATGATGCCGTACGGATCGGGCGGGATATCGTCCTTCATGTGAATGACGAGATTCAGCAGGGTGTCCAGAGACTCGTTGCCCGAACAGTCACGCGAACTGACCCAGAACATGTAGGGCTGGTAGCCAGGAGTATTGTTGGCATAATATTTCGGAAGATTTATCGGGTTCCCGTTGTTCAATCCTGAGAGCAGCACGTTGAAGTCCAGGGCCGAGTAGTAGGTGCTCGTCATCGGGTCCTTCGCGCTGGTGATACTGGGCGTTCCGAGGCCCGTGCCGGGGCTGAAATAGCCGTAGCTCGGCTTGTATGAATTCGTGGAGAGAGTGACGCGCCTGTCGTTGTTGATGCTGGCGACGTTCCAATACATCTGCACGCCGCGGTTCGACGTGTTGAAAACAGGCTTGAGGTTGTAATTCGCCGATCCGGGTTTTCCGTAGTAGTCCTTGATGGTGGTCTTGTTCGACTGGATATTCGAAGAGGAATATTTCGCGTGGGAGGAAATCCCCGAAACGCCGTCCCAGGGGTCGTTGTCGGTGACCTGGAACTTGATCGACGACGGGTTGTCGTTCGTTCCGGACTCGAGAACGCGGCCGGTCAGGCCATACAGTTGGGTCGGATATGTTTTGGCGAACGCAACGTTCGGCGAGACGGTGTCGATGATGAGGACCTTCGTTTTCGCCGTGATGGTCAGCTTCTTGGGCAGGTTGGGAACCTTGCCGAGAAGGCGCTTGACGCCGTTGATCGTTCCATAAATGCGCATATCATACTGGAACATCTGGCTCATCTCGATGACCAGTTCCGCTTCGAACGGATCGGTTGGCGGGAGATCCGTCTTCGTCGTGAAGTAGGCGAAATTCTGGCTGGGAACCTCCGTGCTTGCAGAAAGGAGATTGTGCTGCACGTAGGTGGGCTTTCCCCCGGACAGCGGGGGAATGGGATACTTGAGATAGGCCTCGATGGTCGGCTTTGATCCAGGCAACCAGCGTAGGTCGTCACCGGTCTTGTCGAACTGGAATTCGGGATCGCCGTTTACATAGTAAGCGGTTTCCTTGGGATTGGTCAGCTTGTTGGCGATGAACGCATAGTTGACGGCGTTGAGCGCCTTTTCCAGAGGCTGGAAGAAGACGGCCTGGGAAGCCACGTCCATGCGCCAGCGGTACTCGGTGCCGGCCTGAATCCCGTGAAAGCCGTCGCTGGGATTCATGGACGTCTGGGGATACCAATGGGCCGCTTTCAGGGGATCGTTTCCCTTCACATCGCAGCGCTGGACACGCGCAATTTCCTTGGGATCCTGGGGAACCGGCGGCTCCTTGTCGGTGACGACCGTGGATACGACGGCATGGTATTCACGGTTCCCGTCGGTTCCGAGAATGCTGTTCTTGTAGGAGGCTTCCGCCGATTTCATGAAGGCGAAATCCGTCGTGCCGATGATCTGATCGAGCCGGCTGGTGGACTTTTCATGAAGGAGTTTGCTGCCGCCCGAACTCGGGACGGCCTTCGTTCCCGTCTTCAATGCGTTTCCGGGTTTCGCGAGGAACTTTGTGATCGTGGTGCCGAACGGAACCAGCGTGTAGTCATACCAATCGTAATCGACACGGCACGTGATGATGAACTTTCCTCCGATGGGGGTGTAGAACCAGTTGAAATACGAACCGGCAACCGCCTCTGACATCGGTTCCGGAGGGTTCAGGGGCTCGAAAATGGGATTCCCGTTCTTGTCTTTACCCGTCTGGCGGGCGACCATCCAGATGCGCCAGTGATACCGGATCGTTCCGGGTTCCGACTGGTCGGTCGAAGGGTTGGGTTTGATGATCGTCGAGACGAACCCGCCGAAGCGTCCGTCGCCGTCGTAATCCGGCGTGACCGTCGGGTTTTGCGCTCCGGTCGGAATCGGGTAGTTTTCGACCATGTAGAAATAGAGCTGTCTCGTATCGAGTGTTCCGGAATACCGGTCGTTGGCATTCTGCTGTGTTGAACGCTTGTTCGGATCGAAGATCGGGATGTTGTTCTTGTAGGCGCCGATGATGTCGAGATACGATTTATCGCCTCCCAGGCTCAACACGTCGGGGGGTTTCGGCACGTTGATGACCGCCAGTCTCGCGCGACCGATATCGGGGTCGGTGGATTTTTTCGTGTACAGGGAATAATCGCTTATCGTGCCTTTTGCCGGAGGGGTTGTCCACGAGGCGACGATGGTGCCGACGCTTCCCATGCCGGCGGTCTTCAGTTCCAACCAGCCCTTCGGATCCATGGAGACGTCACGCTTGTAGACCTGGGTGGCCACGACCTTCTTGCCGACTTCTTTCGGCGGCTCGCCCATTGCGCTGATGCGGAAAATGGACTTCGTGAAATCCTGCTTGAACAGGAGTGACCCTTTCTGGAGCTCACTTCCGGGGGGCAGAAGCTCATACCCATAGGCGTTGTTGAGGGTCCATTTCGACGTGACTTCCTTCACGGTGAGGTCGACTCCGGGGAACGTCAGGCCGACGAACAGGTTGCCGTCACCGTCCGCCTTGATGTCGTCGATCTTCGCATTGTCGTCGGCGCCGATCCCGGAGAGGATGTCGCTGATCGGGAAGGCGGAGTTTTCATGGACTCCTGTCTCGTCTCTGACGAACTTGTAGACCATCTTCTCCTTTGCGTCGAACGCAAAGACGATGCCGCCCTTCTGGTTCCATTGATTCGAAACTGTCACAGCCGCAATGTTGATGCCCGTGGAGTTACCGCCGCCGTCTTTGATCCATTTTTTGATGACGGAGTTGCCGAGACAGTAGAGATAGTCGCTGTTCGCGTCCTTCATCGAGACGCCGAGCCACTGGGTGTCGGGGACCTTCTCATACCCGATGGGATCACCCTTGACAACGTAATTCGAGCTGCCTTCGCCAGTCGTCGTGATCGCGTAGTTCGACTTTCCCTCGGGGCGGGAGTAGAAATACGTGCGCGAGGTCGGGTTGCCGAGCTTGTCGAGCATCGGCATGAATGCCGAACTGAAGATCATCTTGTCGGTCTTGACCGCGTCGTCACCGGACGCGCCGCCGCAGCCGTCGAGACAGCCGGCCAGGGTCGCGCGCTTGATCTGCATGTCGTAGGTCGTCGCAAAGGGCTTGCCTGCCTGTTTCGTGTAGACCGTTGCCGCGGTGTTCGGTTTCCACTGCTGAAGCTGCCAGTCATACTGCGTTCCGCTGACCTTGTCGGCGAACACCTGGTAGAAATACTGGCAGCCCTTGATGCGGTTCCAGCTCGAATACCAGGCGCCGTTTGGAATCTCATACCACTTCTTGCCCGAATGGACGCCAAGCTGGAGCTTTTTATTGGAGAATTTCGGCAGGTAGGCGTCGGGGTTGTCCGGGGCCTTCGTTTCGACGCCGGGGCCGGCCGACTTGAAGCCGGACCAGTATTTGGGCTTCTTGGCCGTCGAACCGCTTCGCCAGATGCCGCGGCCGGCCGGGCCGGTTCTATAGACATCCGTTTTGTATCCCCAATACGCCCCGCGGTGATCGGTGTGGATGTAGGAATGGCAGCCCTTGTCGGCTTCCGAAATGGCGACGCCGTCGTCGATGACCTGCCGCTTGATTTTGAAACTGTCGCCGATCGTGGTTTTCTTCGGATCGCTGAGCGTGTGGATGTTGCGGTACAAGTCGACGGTCATGTCCAGGATGTCGACTTCCCCGACAAGATACTGGGGCTCCTTCAGCTTGAAGATGCCCTCGGGATCGCTCATGCGCCAGATTCCACGATAGTCGATATTCCCGGTGGGAAGCTCCGACTCCTTGCCGATGAGGAGATAGGCCTCGCCGTTGCGCTTGTAGCGCGCATCCTGCTCGGCCGCCGAAGCGATCGACAGGCCGCCGATAAAGACGAGAAGTATCACCAGGAGGATCTGTTTCCATCTTTGGTCATTCATAGGGTATCTTCTCGTTTCAGGGTCTGGCAGTCAGCAGAGGGAGTTGTATCCGGTCCATACTGTCGCAAAAATTGTACCGCTTTCGGAAAGAGTCACTCGAGGACGGCTTTGATGACGGCGGCCCCGATGTTCTGGTTGAGTTTGTAGGATGCGAACAGGGTGGACAGGACCTCGCCGGTGAGGTCGATGCCCCCGCAGATGATGTCTGAATCGATGAAAGACGACTTTGCCGGCTTGAGGATCCGCACCCCGTGATCGAGCCAGTTTCGCGTCATGCTGATGATGTTCTCGTAATACCCCGCCGTGAAGTCGTGACTCGTTCCCACCTCGCGCGTGAAGGGGGTTATAAAAATTTTCTGATAGCTGAGTTCAACCGGGGCTTCGGTTTCCCGGGAAGGAAGTTCCCGGCGGAGAGCCCGGCGAAAACTCGAGTTCAGCACGATCTGAATGCCTCTTCGTGCCGCAACGGCTTGCACCAGCTGCCGAATCTCCTTGACGATCGCGTTGAAGCGCGCCTCCGTTTCCTCGGGCGTCGTGTAGCCGGGAGAGAGGGAAATCCCCTGCAGCCGTTCGAGTTCTTCCGTCGCGGCAACGCACCGCCCCGATGTCGACTGCAGCTTTGCCTGGTAGGTCGAATCCAGTTGTATCTTGTCGAGTTCGAACTGTTGCCGTTTCATTCCTGCCGGCCCCGTGGCCAGCTCGATGATCCCCTCCGTATAACGGTCATTCAGCTCCGTCACATCGCGGGTGTAGTTGCGGTGGAGCTCGGTTATCTTCGCCCGGAGAGCGCGAATCTCGTTTTCCAGCTCCTCGATCCGTTGCTTCTGCTCCTGGGAACGGCGCTCCACCTGTTGGGGCAGCGTCGTTTTCGACGGCTCAACCCGGAAGGCTGACAGTTGCGTATCGTATCCCATCATCGATGGATGCAGCAGTACGAGGGCGCGGAAATCCACGTGCCCGATGAGCGCGCCGCCCGCGACCTGCCCGAACGCCGTGAGCGGGCTTTGCAGGAGAAAGAGGCAGCAACACAGGAGAAATGCCGTTCGATTCGCGATCAGGTTCATTGCCGGGCTCCTCGAAGGTGGATGGAACATCGAGTGATGAATTGAAGGCAGGTTCGCAGGATTCAAAGGAAAGGATATCATTTTTCCCCCGGAAGTGGCGGCGGGGATGACTCGAACTCCCCGATGACGGAAACGACCATGTCGACGATCTCTGGAGAAATCTTGTGCCGCGCGTAGATGGTTCTCACGACGTCGGCCGTGATGCTTTCTCCTCCATGCACCACGAGCGGCCAGGGCTGGATCGGAAGGAACCGCTGGGTTTCCGGATGTCCGGTGAGTTGAAGCCAGGTCGAGAACCGGTCTTCCTTTGTCTCCTGCTGGTCCAGGTCGTCGTGGTTGGCGGTCAAAGCGTAAAAGACCTGCTGATCGAGTCCCGAGACGCCCCGCCCGAACTCCTTGCCGGTGCGGTACGTCAGCGGATACCCGAACGGCACGGGAAAGGTGGAATTCAAGACCACGCCATACCCGTTTTCCGTCGCGACGCTTCTGACCGTCTCCATGACCTCATTATCTATATCTTTTAATATACTTCGAGTTTCCGAGGGGGGGGTGAGCTCGGGGTGTTCGATGGCGAACTCCGTTTCGCTCCGCTCGATGCGAAGCCGCCGGGCCTGGTCGTCCAGAGCGGCGAGTTGCGATCTGGCGCCTTCGTTCCCAGGTTCCGCGCTGGCGGAGGACTGGAACAGGACCTGTTTTTTGCGAGTGATTTCCGATAATTCAACATCCAGTTCATCGAGGCGCTTGTTCAACGCCTGAGATGAGGTGCCGGCGGCTGTTCGTGCAACGGCTTCCTCGAAGGCTTCTTTCGAAAGCCCGAGGGGAACCTTGAAAAAACCGAGGTTCTGAAAATCGAAAAGAGACATTCTGGGATGAAGGCTTGCCGCGATTCCAAGATTGATTTTTGCCGTTTTCGTTCTGACTTCGCTTCCATAACTGGGGGAGATGCAAGACAACAGGATGATGGAAACGAAAAATGCCAGGCAGCGTCTCATCTTTCGTTTTCTCCTTTAGGGAAAAGAATGGGTTCAGAACAGGATGGGAACAGAAGTCCCGTATAACAGGAAAAGGACGTGTAGGTGCGGAGGATGGAAGCATCCTTTGAGCTCAGAAAATCATTGAGGTCTGTTTCCGGAAAAGCGGGACATGGAGCGGAAAAACGTGGAAAAACATTCAGGAGGATCGCCGTGCTGCCGTGCGATTGCCGTGAGAGAATGTCGGACAGAAGTGATCTGACGTCGTCCATGAGCGCTTTGAGCGTGGGGATCCCCCCTGCCTCGAGATGCTTCGAAAGACGTTCGAACGTACTCTTCAGGACGGCGATCTCGGAATCCATCTTTCTGATGTGCGTCCAGGCCTCCTCGCGAGCTCTCGAATCGGGCTGCGAGAGCAGATTGCCTTTGACGACCGCCGATTTCGCAGCTTCGGCCTGTGTGAGATGCTTCTCGATCTCGGCTACTTCCATGCGGATGAGCGCGACGTCCTTTCGATCGCCGGGGGTTTTGATGAAGCGCGCCACTTCGGGATCGAACCGCTTCATCAGGGGGTGCTCGCGCAACAGGCGCTCGAGGTCGACGCGACGATACTCCTGGGCTGCGAGCGTGCCTGCGCACAGGATGTAAAAAAACAGCGACAGATGTAAAAAATATGATACGCTTTTCATTCCGGCATGGGGGGAATCTCTTTCGATTCCGGTGTGTATTCGGCGCCTGGGCGTCGTTTCAGAACGCCTGTACGGACCAGGGATTTGATGAAAGGAAGATTCGCATACAGGTCCTCGATCTTCTCATGAAGCGGAAAGGCCGAGAGGGACAGGATGCTTCCCGGGACCGGATACTCGAAAAAGACGAGTGAAATCCAGGCGGTGCCGACCGATTCCTCGGCCCAGGGGCGCTCAGGATGGGGATGAATCGCCCGAATGCGCTTGGCTTCATACAGAACGAGTTGATGACAGCGGTTGAGAGAGTTGCTGTCCGAAAACAGGGCGAGCGTCAGGGAGTGCCGGTCAGAGCTGAGAACGGCGGTCGAGCCTCCTTCCCGGGAAGCAATATCGACGAGGCCCAGGCTGGAAGGAACGGGAATCCAGGTTACAACCGTATCGTGACCTCCGAAGAGCGTCAGGAGGATGTTCAGAGCCGTGCCATAGATTGTCGGCTTTTCGAGCCGGTAAACGGTTTTGATCGAGCCGTCCGCCACACGTTCGTGAAGCACGTCTGCTTCACTCAATGGGAGGATGGTGAGGTCCGGTGAAAATCGCAGGAAGAATCTGAGCTGCCAGTCGTGAATCGCCAGACTGCATGCAGAGGCGATCTGCATGCAGGATACCATCCAGACAAGCAACAGGAGTTTCTTCATGTCTCCGTCAGTTTATCATATCCGATCGCCGGCCGAAAAGAAACGCAGGTGCGGGCCGGAGCTCGCACCTGCGTGGGGGACAGTGGGTAGATATCAGGCGGTTTTTTCTTCGCTCATTTTGTAGAGCACTTGATATGGTTCTTTCCGCTCGACCGTCCGCTCGGTGATGATGACCTTCGAGACGTCGTTGCTCGAGGGGATGTCATACATCAAATCGAGCATCATTTCCTCGAAGATGCGCCGCAGACCGCGCGCGCCGGTGTTCTGACGGATCGCCTTGCGGGCGATCGCCTGGAGGGCGGGCTGGGTGAGTTCCAGGTCGACGCCTTCCATGCGGAGAAGGCGCTGGAACTGCTTGGTCAGGGCATTCTTCGGAGTGGTGAGGATGCGGACGAGGTCGTCCTCGCCGAGCTGGTCGAAGGTGGCGACGATCGGCACGCGGCCGATGAACTCGGGAATCATGCCGAACTTGAGCAGGTCTTCCGGCATGATCTGCGAGAGCAGGTGGCTGATGCGCTTGTCGCGCCGCGCCATCGGCGTGCTTCCAAAGCCGAGCGACGTGGTGCGGGTGCGGCCCTCGACGATCTTTTCGATGCCTTCGAACGATCCGCCCATCAGGAACAGGATGTCCTTCGTATTGATCTGGATGAACTCGGAGTGCGGGTGCTTGCGACCGCCCTGGGGCGGCACATGTGCGATCTTGCCTTCGAGCATCTTCAGAAGCGCTTGCTGGACGCCCTCACCTGAGACATCGCGGGTGATCGACAGGTTTTCGCTCTTGCGGGCGATCTTGTCGATCTCGTCGATGTAGATGATGCCCTTCTCGGCCTTCTGCACGTCGTAGTCGGCGGCGCGCAGCAGGTTGAGCAGGATGCTCTCGACGTCTTCGCCGACGTAGCCGGCTTCCGTGAGGGTCGTGGCGTCGGCAATGCAGAACGGCACGTTCAACAGCTGCGCCAGGGTCTGCGCGATGTGCGTCTTTCCCGAGCCGGTGGGGCCGAGGAACAGGATGTTCGACTTCTGGACCTCGACGTCGTCCTTGCGGATCGGCGACCGGGCGAGACTGATGCGCTTGTAATGATTGTAGACCGCGACGGCGACGATCTTCTTCGCCCGTTGCTGGCCCACGACATACTGGTCGAGAACGTCGACGATTTCCCGGGGTTTGATGATGCCCTTCAGCTCGTGGGTCTGGTCGTCGTCGACCTCTTCCACGATGATGTCATTGCACAGCCCGATACACTCGTCGCAGATGTAGACTTCGGGGCCTGCAATCAGCTTGCGAACCTGATCCTGGCTCTTTCCGCAGAAAGAACACCGGAACTGGGGGCTCTTAGACAGCATGCGGTTACTCTCCGGCCGATTTGGCGGTTATTGGCTTGCGTTGAACGACTTCGTCGATGATGCCGTATTCCTTGGCTTCCATGGCCGACATGAAGAAGTCACGGTCGGTGTCTTTCTTCACGCGCTTGAGAGGCTGGCCTGAATGGTGCGCCAGCATGTCGTTGAGTTTTTCCTTGATGCGCAGGATCTCGCCGGCCTGGATCTCGATGTCGCTGGCCTGGCCCTGCGCGCCGCCGAGCGGCTGGTGAATCATGATGCGCGAGTTGGGCAGCGCATACCGTTTCCCGGCCGTGCCGGCCGCGAGCAGAACCGCGCCCATGCTGGCCGCCTGGCCGATGCAGATCGTGCTGACGTCGGGCTTGATGTACTGCATCGTGTCGTAAATCGCCAGGCCCGCGGTCACGACGCCGCCGGGGCTGTTGATGTACACCGATATGTCTTTCTCCGGGTCCTCGGATTCGAGGAAGAGAAGTTCGGCGATGATGAGGTTGGCCATGTGGTCCT
>CAYMEN010000004.1:0-198033 GCA_964389325.1 uncultured bacterium
AATGGTGAAGGTGGTCCCCGGTGCGGTCCCTCCGGCCGCCCGACGGCTCTCGACCTCGATCCTGCCGCCGTGGAGGTCGATGATCTTCTTGACGATCGCAAGCCCGAGGCCGGTTCCGCGCTGCTTCGTCGTGAAGAACGGCTCGAAGACCCGTGCCGCGACGTCGACCGGCATGCCGGTTCCGGTGTCGGCGACCCGGATGACGGACCAGGGGCTGTTCGCGACATGACTCGCCGATATCGTCACGCTTCCCCCGTCCGGCATGGCCTGGATTCCGTTGAAAATCAGGTTTAACAATACCTGTTTGATCTTTTCCGAGTCAACGAGGATCTCGAGATCGGAGGGATACTCGGCTTTCAGCCCGACGCGGTGGCGGCCCGCTTCGTGATCGACGAGGGCGAGGACGGGGTTGATGATCTCGGCGAACCCGATGGGGCGTATCTGCGATTTTTCGGGGCGGGCGTAGGTGAGCAGCTTCTCGACCACGCCGTTGAGGCGGTTCACCTCCGAAACGATCACGTCGATGTATTCGCGGCGGCCGTCCCCGGTGGGGGTTTCCTCCTGGAGCAGCTGGCCGAGGGTCTTGATCGAGGCGAGCGGGTTCTTGATCTCGTGCGCGACGCTCGCGGCCAGCTGACCGATCGAGCTCAGCTTGTCCGCGTGGTACAGCTGCTGCTCGATGATGCGCCGCTGGGTGATGTCGTCGAGGGTCATGACCATGCCATACGGCTTCTGATCGGCGTCACGCAGGAAGGTGAACCGGGTCTCCATCACCTTCACGCCGCCCCCCGAGCCGAGGTCGAACTGGATATCGCAGGAAACGCCTTCCTCGCCTTCGTCGAGAAGCTTTCGGGTTGCCTTGAGAAACGCGCGCCGCGAATCCCGGTGGATCACCTGGAAGAGCTTCCGGAAGGGAAGTCCCGGCTCGGGGGTGAAGACGCCGGCGAGCTCCCTGAATGCCGCCCCGTTCGCCGTCTCGACGCAGCCCTGGCGGTTGAAGGTGATGACGGAGGTGCTGAGGCTCGCCAGGATGTTCTGGATGTAGGTTTTCAGGGTTTCGAGATGGTCGATCGTCTGCTGGATGTCCTCGCGGCCCTTCAGAAGCGCGGCTCCCATCTCGTTGAACGAGAGGGCGAGATCGCCCAGCTCGTCACGGCCCCGTTCGGAAAGGCGATAGGAAAGATCGCCCTGGGACAGTTGCCGGGCACCGTCGCGGACCTGCCGGATGCGGGCCAGGAGCACCCTGTTCGTGAGGAAGACGGAAATCAGCATGACGACCGCGAGCGCCAGGAGCGTGATTTTCAATGTCTGGCTTCGGGCCTGGGAGACAAGCGCAAGCATCCCTTCCTGGGAGATGGTGCAGAAGATGCGGAACGGCTGCTTGTCGACGGTTTCGGCCAGCTCGACCTGGCCGACCGAATGCAGGACCCCGGCCATGCGGAGTGTGAAAATATGCGCCGGCGCATCGGACTTCTGCGAAATCGCCTGTGAGATATCCTGCCTGGATCTCGCCGTGAGCGAGGTTGCCATGACCGTGTCCTGGACGGCGATCGTGACGTCGGCGAGAAGGTTGCGCGCCATCCGGCGGGCGCGGTTGTCGTCAAGTTCCCGATGGAGCGACAGGAAACCGATGAACTCCTCGGTTTTGAAAACTGGTACTATAGCAGACAATATGAGCTTGTCGCCGATGGGGGTCAGTTCGATGCGCGACAGGGTCATGCGGGGGTTGGGCGCGGCGATCGCCGGGCCGCGCACGGGCGTGGCGCGGGTCGAAAGGGTGAGGCCGGATTTCAGATGGAGCCGGAGTTCGTAATAGCCGGAGTTCGCAAGGAACCGGTTCATCTCCTTCTGGAGCAGGTTCGTGAGGCCGTAGACAGAGTAGTTCACGAGTTTGTCGGACTCGGAATACAGCGTTGCCATGCGCAGAACCTGGTTGCGCTCGGATTCCCAGTAAGAGCGGATCGACCGAAGGAGCGTCTCGACGCGTTCCTGGAAGATCTCCTCGGTTTTTTCGACGATGAGACGGGTTGCGCTCTCGGTGAAGAAAAAGCCGAGCGCGGCGATGGCGGCGAACAGCACCGACAGGATCTTGACTCGCAGGGAAATGTACATGGCTGCTCCAGTCAGGGCTCGCCTTCAACGAGGCGGTTGAAGTAGCGCGAGCCTTCGCGCTTCACCCAGAGACGTTCCGAAGGGATGTCGCAGGGAAGGAAGACGGCATGTCCGATGTCCCTTGATGGAACGAAAAGCGCGGCGGTGCGGCCGGACCAGCGCGGGTCGTCGCGATCGGCCCAGAGCCTCAGCCGGATGTGCGGAACGGCCGTCGGCCCAGCGGGGCCGGGGAAGGGGGAGAACCGGATCGTGCCGCTGGCGACGGAGGCGGGCGAGGCGATGGCATCGCCGGGGACCCAGAGCGAGGTGAACACCGCATCGCCGGCTTCGAACACTTCATGTGCCAGGCTTTCATCCGACTCGAGCGAGTACGGATTGAGCCACTTCCTGTCGAGGGCTTTCTGAATCCGGGCGGGGGTGATATCGATCGGGCCCGATCGCATGGCCTGGCGGAGCCGAAACAGTGTCAGCGGCGCCTCGAGGGATTCGAACCACGGATAATGCTCGGGGGTGTGAAGCCGGAGTTTCTCGAGAAGATCGTCGAACTCCGGCAGATTTGCCGGAGGTGCTGACGCGACGGGCGCGAGAAGGTCCATTCGTGTGCCCAGCATCCAGAAAACGTGGAGGGTGATCGGGGTGGGGCGCATGTTGGCGGAGACCGAGGCGAGATGCGTCCCTTCCTCGATCAGCAGCAGCGGAACGGAGGCCACGTCGACGGGGCCGGGTTCGGTCGAGATCGGAAGCAGGTGCAGGGAGACCTCGTGCGCCAGCATCGTTCCCATGCGCTTTCTCAGCGAATCGAGAACCCAGGACGGGAAATTCAGGCGGGAAGGCATCAGAATCTCGAGCGTGTCGCACACCCCCGAAACGGTTGGGAACAGCAGCAGGACGGCGAGAAGGAGAATGCCTCGGGAGCCGGAGGGTGATTTCATGATGCGGTGTCCCCGCCACCCGCATACAGATAGCCCAGGAATGGCCTGCCGGACCTTGCGAGCGTTTCCACGGCGCTTTCCGCCTGTTCGGGGGTTTCCGTGCGGGACACCAGGATGAATCCGTCGAACGCAGATGTGAGCCCGGCCATCAGGTCGGGAGCGTCTTCGACATTTCCAAGGTCCGCGAACAGATACTGCGCCGCTTCGCGGGGGAATTTCCCGAGCCACAGCTTCCAGGGTGCCGATTCGACAGCCTTTTCCGGGCACGGAGGAAGGGGGCCGGCGGGGATGACGAGCGCGCGGGCGGTTTCGTCCGTGTTTCCGCGACTGATCTGTGCCGGTACGGCATTCGAGACGATCCAGTTGACCGTCCCGGTTGCCCAGGGGAGCCACCAGAGCCTGTGCTGAGCCGGTCTCCTCCAGTGCAGATCGATCAGGAGTGGCCGCTTCTGATCGTTCGCGAACGCGGCGGTCATCAGGGCGGCGGCGACGGATGTGCCGCAGCCGCGATGGGAGCCGACGATGGCGATTGTGCGGCACTCGTTTTCATCGGCTTTTCTGGCAAGATCGGCCGCCATTTTCGTCAGGGAAAGTGCGTCGCGGGGCGATGTCGCGGCGAACGAAAGGGGGCGGAGCATCTCTTCGATCGTTTCACCCGGCAGGGCGGGAATGCTGCCGATGACAGGAGGCTGATCGCAGAGAATCGAGCCTTGCGACAAGCATTTTTTCCGGCGGAGCGCCAGCCAGACGATGAACGGCCCAGCAAGCAGTCCGAGCGGTTGTGCCGCGAACCAGGCGTCCAGAACCCATGATGGGAAGGCGCGCACCTGGCGGGAAAGGTCGAGTTTGCCGTATCCCGATCTGAACAGGCCTGTCAGTGTCCTGTTCTGTTCGAGAAAGTGCGCAAGTTCGGTCTTCTTCTGCTGGGCTCCGGTCTGGGTCATCGCGACGGTGCGCCTTCGCTCTTCAACCTGCTGCGTCGACTGGGCGATCAGGTCGATCTCCTGACGTATCCGGGTGATTTCGGATTTCAGGTGCCTGAGCGCCTCGGCGTCCGCCTGGGCTGTGGCGGTGACCGGATTCCGCACGGGAGTCCTGCGTCGGGGAACCGGAACGCGGACGAGGGTTGGCGTATCGCAGCCTTCACCTTCGCAGGGGCGTATACGTATCCGGGTGCGAGGCTTCGACGGGGCCGTGGGCCGCGGTGGAGTCTTTCGTGCGGCTGATTTCAGATGGGCGGCCTCGGCTTCGATCAGGGCGAGCTCCCGGCGGAGATTTTCCGCGGCGAGAGAGAGATTCCGGGACATGTCGTCGAGTTTATCGAGTTGGGATTCGTCTGAAAGCGGATCCCCGTCCGATGCGGAGGATTGCCGGTCGGCCTCGAGAAGTTCGATGTCATGCGCCAGTTTGAGGCCGATGCTCGCGAACAGATCGCTCCTGGTGGCTTCCAGGGCGTTCGCAAGGCGTGCGACGAGAATGTCCGCCTGTTTCGCGACCGAGGAGGTGAATGGGGCCGTCAACGTCAGGGAAAGCCCCGCCGAGGGGGAGGAAACGTATGCGATGTTCCAGCGGTATCCGGTCCGGGCCGATTCCTCGTTCAGAATCGGCGTCGCGACCGCGCGATAGGCCGTGAGAATGCCGGCCGTCTCGAGGGTGGGATAGGGAAGCGTCGCCTCCGTGTCGTGATCAATGGCTATTGGTATAGAAATCTGCCACCGGGCGAGCGGGACGGCGAAGCCCCATGCATAATATATAATAAAAGATAAAATAGCAGCGGCCGCGGCGGCTCGCCTCGGGATTGCCCTCATGACGGATCGAAACTTCTTCACGAAAAATGACCACCGTCGCCGGCCGATGCCGGGAACCCGCAGAAAAACAGGACGGCAAGCACCGCAGCCGGTACCGACCGGCGAAGCACCGTCATGAGCCGATTTTCCATAGAAGGTGAATCCATGATAGGAATGATGAACTCGCTCCGCACAGCATACCACACGGGAGGTTCTCAGAATCGGACAGGGATGTGCCGATACATCTACTGCTATGAACAAGATGACCGCATGCGCACTGCGTATCGTAACGATGTGTTCCGCCCTCATGATTCTCGGCGTGACCGGCGCCGAAGCCGTTCCCGCGGCAAACGCGGGAGTCGCCTCCCGGGTCGAGTTCGCCATGGCGGCGGTGTCTCCGGTGAACGCCCCCACGGAAGCCGGCCTCCCCCCCGAGGGCAGCAGCGTGTTCTACAACAGAAAGTTCATCGCCTCGACGATGGGTCGCAGCAGGCAGTTTCTGCTGACCTTCGACGACGGTCCGAATCCGAATACGACGCCCCACATCCTCGATACGCTGAAAAAACACGGCATGAAAGCGGTCTTCTTCGTCGTCGGAACGAACGTCAGGAAATACCCCGAGATTCTCCGCCGCATCCACGACGAGGGGCATGTCATCGGAAACCATACCGCTCACCACGCCAATCTCGCGCATGCGAGCGTCGCAAAGGCGCTCGACGAGATCCGGCAGCTCAACATCCTCGTGGAAAAGATCACGGGAACGAGGCCCCGTGTGTTCCGCCCTCCCTACGGAGCCCTGAACCAGAACGTTCTTCAGGCCGTCAGGCAGGAAGGAATGGACGTGATGCTCTGGTCCGTCGATCCCTACGACTGGCGGAACCGGAGCATGGTGCGCACCTGCGAGAACGTGAAGCGCCAGCTTCACCTCGGAAATGACACGCGCGGCGGCATCGTGCTGATGCATGACACCCTGCCGAGTACCGTGGCCGCCCTCGAGCCCCTGCTGCTCGCGTTCGCCGACAACGGCCTGATGCCGGCCGCCTACGGCGGTCCGATCACGGGACGCGGATACTGGGCCGCCAGGGCACCCGTCGCCCTTCCCTGGACCCCCGAACTCCCCCCGTTCGACCTCGACAAACTCGATCGGCCGATCCTGGCCGTGCTCATCAAGCCCAGGCAGGATGACTTCTCCTGGACGGCGGTATCGCTGCTGAAGGCCCGCAGGACCGGGACCCTGTTCGAGTCGATGCTCTGCCGGGCGTTTCCCTGACCTCAGCGGGGCAGCCAGGCCTTGCCGGCCCGGTCAAGGGTGAACGTCCGGTCGTAGACTTCGTTGTCGTTTGACGCGACCTCCCGGGTGACCGTGTCGTCCTTCCAGGTCCATTTTTCGTCCCACTTGTCGTCGCGGTCGAGATCGACCTTCGCCCGGTTCACCTGCGGCTCGCCAGCGTCCTTGTACAGATTCACCTTCCATGAGCGGCCCCTGATGGCGTCTTTCACCTTGTCGCCGGAAATATTCGCCGCTGCAGCCGACATGATTTCGGCATCCATGGGACGCAGGGTGAACTGATCCGGCGCGGGCGAGGGAATGCCGGGAGCCGTTTCGGCGACGGTGGGGGCCGGGCCGGTTGCCGGTTTCGTGGACGACCAGGCATTCAGGTTCACGTCATACCATGCCTGGACCGTGTACTGCTCGTCGTCTGCCGGAGCGACCTGCCGTTGGAGTCCTTCCGGGTCCCAGGACCACTTCTCGTCCCATTTGTCGTCGCGGTCGAGGTCGATTTTCAGGCGATTCACCTTCGCCTGGCCGGGGTCTTTGAACAGGTTCACCTTCCAGGACCGGCCCCGGATTGCATCCTTGACCTTGTCGCCGGAAATATTCGCCGCGGCCGCGGCGAGAATCTCCACGTCCATGGGCCGCACCGCGACGAAGCCGGCCGGGAGCTTCGTGTCAGGGTTCGCCGTGGCGGCTGGAGCTGCCTGGGCAGCCGGTTCTGCCACCGTCGTTGGCGTGGGGGCGGCGGTCGAAGATGTTCGTTGCCGCTGAGCCTGTCGAAACCGTTCGAGATCCTCGTTCACACGACGGAGCGCCTGCTCCTGCCGTTCGGACTGGGCCTGATACTGCTGGAACGCGTAGAAACTGCCGCCGGCGGTGCCGAGCAGGCCGAGGATGACGAGGGCGCGGAACGTCTTGTATCTCATATTTCCGACTCCGTTGACAAAGGATACTCCGTCGGCATCATGCCGCGGGCGATGGGAACGGTGCAGTTGCAGTAGTCGTACAGGCAGGGACGCGGCCCGTCGTTCAGGGTGAACCGCTCGCCGGTGAAGTCGCCGAGCGACTCCGTCTTGTATCGGCGGGCCGGGTAACAGCGCCAGGCGCCGCCCAGGTCGTCGAGAATGAAGGAACGTGAGCCGGCCCAGCAGGGCCGTCCCTTGAACGAGTGTTGTATACCGCCGGTCATATTATGCCCGCCGAGCGCGAGAATGGCGGCTCGTTCGGCCTCGGTGTACTCGATGACGTCGCGGTTCTGCTTCTCCGGCTGGATCTTGAACGAGATGCCCAGATCTCCGAAACGGGCGGCCAGCCCCGGAAGATGGGGCAGGGCCGCGCGCGTGGCGACGGAGGTCACGCACAGATGCGGCCGGGGCAGCCCGGGATCGGCATCGCGCGGAAGGAGATTCGCGAGCCATCGCGCGCGATCGACGAACTCGTCGAGCTTCGCCGCGTCATTCACGTGCTCGAGGTGCAGGGAACAGGCGAACACGCCGATGCGGCCCTTCGCCGCCGTGACGAAAGCGGCGAGCCTGTCGCGGGACGCCGTGAAGTTCGTCACGACCGAGACGCGGTGGCCGAGGCCCGCGATGGCCGAAACGATGTCGTCGAGCTCCGGGTGCGTGAAAGGCTCGCCGCCCGAAAGCTTGATCTCCCACCGGCCGGGCAGACGGGAAAATGCCTGGATGAACCCCGCCGCCGCGCGGGGCGGGCGGCCCCGGTCGCTTTTGTGGCGCTGGGTGCAGTAGGAGCATTGCAGGTTGCAGAGCGTCGTCATGTTCCAGCTGACAACGCCCTCCGGCGGCCGCGGCGTCGCGTTCATGCGCCTGCCCCTCCGGAGGCGAGCCCCTCGATCATGCCGCGGTTGGCCGGAACGGTGCAGGGACAGATATCCCACGGGCAGACGCGGGGTTCGGACAACGGCCGGAAATCTCCTGCGACGGCGTTGCCGAGATGCCCCGTCCCGTTCCGCCGCGCGGTTCTGCAGCTCCAGACATCGCCGGTCTGCGTGACGACGAAATACTCGATGCCTGCATGACAGCGCCGGCCGCGGTAGCTCGGCGAAAGATTCGCCTCGCGCGGCGTGGGCGCGTGGCCGAGAAGCTCAGCCAGCAGCGGCTTCTCGTCTTCCGCGTAGGCGGCGATCCCTTGCTTCGTCTTCATGAGCTGGGGGAAAAAACGCAGTCCCGCGGCCTTCACCATTTCCGAGGCGCGTGCGATCGTTTCGAGCCGGCCGGGTACCAGCACCGAGTTCACGACGAGCCGGGCATCGGGTGCGAGCAGGCTCCTGAGATGGAGGGCCCGGTCGACGAAGGCTTCGGGCGTGACGCGTTCGAGGTGCATCGATGCCGAGACGATCCCGATCCGGCCGGCGGCGCGTTGGGCGAAACGTTCCAGGACCGCTTTGTCCGACGACAGGTTCGTGAGGACCGAGAGAAGGTGCGGCGTTTCCGAAACCAGCCCCGGGATGATCCGGTCGAGAAACAGCGGATGGGTGAACGGCTCGCCGCCGCTCATCTTGATCTCATACCGCGCCGGGAGTTTCGCGTAGAATCGGAGGATCGCATCGATCGCGTCCGCATCCGGCACGCCGACCCGATGCTTCGGACTTTGAATGCAATAGCTGCAATTATAATTGCACGACCCGAGCACCTGCCACTCGATCGTCGGCTGTCTCATGCGACGTTCTCCGCCCGGCGGAGCTTCGCTGCCAGCTTGGCGTTCTGCTCGAACTTCCCGCACCGCGCGCAGCCGGGGAAATACTCGCCCCTCGCGAGCCTCATGCGCATCGCGTTCCAGCCGGTACCGTGCCAGAGATCGGAAAAAACCGTCCCGTCGCCGAGCCTGCCGATCGCGGTCTCGGTGTTGCAGCAGAAGTAGACGGTGCCGTCGACCGCGATCCGCGCGTACCGGTCGCCCATGTGGCACCCGACCTCGGCGATGGGGGCCGTCGCCGCCCCGCCCGCGAGCAGCTGCGCCCGGAACGTGGCCAGATTGTGCCTGACGCCGCGCCGTTCGGCGCGCACGGAGGCTTCCGGGACCCACTCGTCCAGGAGGCGCCGACGCTGTTCGTCGGTGACGCGCACGGCCTCCGTGCCGCGGCCGAGACTCGCGAGCTTGAAGTTCACGCGCTCGGCAGCGTATCCGGCGGCGAGATCGATCATGTCGCCAAGCCTGTCGGCGTTCAGAGCGCAGATGACCTGGACATGCCGGTCGTGGCGGCCGGCGTCGCGCCTGGCGGCGAGCCGTCTCGTGAGCCGGGACCAGGCATCCGCGGCCGCGGATGGGTGAAACGCGCGATACCCGGCTTCGTCGGCAGCATGTATCCCAACAAGAATAGTATCGACTCCGGATGCGGGGAGCCGGTCGGCGGCGTCGGCGAGAAGATTGGAGATCAGCGTCACGCCGAGATTCATCGCCTTCAGGCCGGCGAGAAGTTCGATCGCGCGGGGATGGGTGAGAGGCTCGCCCATGCCGGAAACGATGACGTTCGCGAGCCGGCCCAGGGATGCGGCTTCCGCGACCGTCGCCAGCAGGAAGTCGACGTCGGCCCTCAGGCTCTTCCACGCCGGCGCGCGGGGTGACGCAAGGAGCGGCGAGTGGTCCCAGCAGGTCACGCAGTCGGTGTTGCAGGCGTTCGTGATGTCGAGATGAAGGGTCAGGGGACCTTGCGTCACGTCATGCTCCTCATCGCCGCGCGCACCAGCTCGATGTTCGAAACGGGCGTGCCGTCGGATGCCTGGCACGCCGTCAGCCGGGCGATGCCGCGATACAGGTCTTCCTTCCGTCGGAGAAGATGCCCGAGGAACGCGCACAGCTCGGCCGTGAAACCGGCGGCATCGGAACGCTCGTTGCCGAACATCTTGAGCAGGGTGATGAGGCCCGCCCAGTCGCCGAAGGGCGCGGCCGCCCCCGTGAGGCGTCGCGCGGCATCGAGGCGGACGCGCGGCGTTGCTCCGGGAAGCCGTTTCGCAAGAAAAACGACCGCCCGGAGCACGGCTTCAACCGGCAGACCGCGCCCGGCGGCCTCGGCGGCGATCTCGATCGCGCCGGCGCCTGCCAGGGCCGGGTCGGCGTCCGGCGCGGCCCTGTCGTGACCGTGGTCGTGATTGAGGGCCTGCGCCGTGTCGACGAACAGCGCCTCGGGAAGGTTCAACTCCGCCGCGGCGCGCAGGATACCGTCTCCGACCAGGGCTTCGGCGGCTTCGACCTGGGCGGCCGGAAGAAGGAGCCGGAGGAGCTCCGCCGCCGCGAGCCGGGCGCCGTTGCCGGGCATGAAAGCATGCGCCGCGTCCGAGGCCTTCTGCCTGGCGGAGGGGTCCCGCCAGGCAGCAACCTGGGCGGGCAGGGTTTCCGACAGGGGGCCCGGTGGAAGAAACGCCGCCGCTCCGGCAGCCACAGCCCTCGCGGCGCGGGCGTCCTGCTCGTCGGCGATCTTCTCCTGGGGAAGAAAAACCGCCGGGACCCCGGCCTGCATCAGCTCGACGAAGGTGTTGTAGCCTGCGGCGCAGACGGCGATGTCGAGGCCGGCCATCAGCTCCGAGGCCCCGAGTCCCGACAGCCAGGTGATGCGCTCGCCCGGAATCTGCCGGCCGCGATAGAGCGGCCCGGCCCCGACGACGAGGTGCAGGGAGGGATCGGGGGCGAGGGCGGCGATCGTCGATTCGAGCTGGGCGGCGGCCGTCGGGTCACCCCCGCCGCCGGCCGACAGGTAGACGGCGAGGCGGTCGGGGGCCACGCCGAGATGCCTGCGGGCCGCGTCGCGCGGAACCAGTTCGGCCCGTTCCCGTGCGACGACAGGGCCGACGTGCGTCACGCGCGTGCGGATCTGGTCGGGCACCGGCACGGGGACGTCGGTTTCGGGGACGAGAATGCGGTCATAAAGCGGCAGCATCGCCTGAAACTCGGCCCGCTCGGCGAACGCGGATTTCATCGGGCGGAAGATGAATGCCCGTTTCCGGCAGAGGTCGAGCGCCGGCAGCAACTCGCCGAAACTGCCCCTGGGGAACGAATCCACGACGAACAGGTCCGGGCGCAGAAGCCCGAGCGAGTGCCAGACCCACTGCTTGGCGAGGGCGAGATAGGCGGTCTTGTCGATCCCTGTCTCGGCCACGGAGGTCTTGGACGGCAGTTTGAACGAGGCGAACCGCTCGTGAAAGAGCAGCGCATCGGCCTCGGAGGACGTGAGAAACCATACCTCAAGCTTTATATCGAGCGCGTGCGCATACCGCCGGAGCCAGCGGGAAATCGCGGTCAGCCGGGTGAGATGCCCCACACCCGCCCCGTTGACGGCGTAGTTGACGATCCGAAGCGTCTGGCCCATGAGCGTGGCTACGATGCGTCGACGTAACGCCCGGGGCCTGTTCCGCCGTGCAGGAGCCCCGCTTCGGCCGCCGCCGCGGCCTCTTCCGCCTCGAGATGGTGATGGGGTCCCTGGTAGTCCGGGTGGTCGTGGCGGAACGATGAGACTTCGGGAATGAAGTCGCCGTCGAACGCGCCGTCCGTGAAGACATCCCACCACAGGACGTTGCCGGCGAGGTTCACGCGGCTGTACTCGTTGAAACCGCGAACGGTGCCGGTCATGCGGGCATACCGTTCGCGCCGCCTCCGGATCTTGTCGCGCGGCAGGATATACCGGCGGTCGTAGTCGGTATCGGCGAGAGTTTCATTGTATCGCTTGGGCCGCTGCCACTTGTATACGTCACGATCGACCTTGTATTTGAGTTGCGCAAGCTGCGTCAGCTCGGCATCGAGTTGAGTGTTGATGCGCTCGAGATACAGGGCTTTCGCCGCCGTGCCGCGAAGAATCTTGAACGCTTCGGCGAGGTCGGGGGCGGCCGAGAGGCACCGGTCGATCGCGGCCATGTCGCCTTCGAGCAGATACCGGACGAGAAGCTCGTGCGCCCGTTCGAGGTGTCGCTCGTCAAGATGCTCGAGATACCGGCGAAGCTCGTCGCTGCGCTGCCTGACGGCCTCGACGTCGGCAAGCAGGGCGTCCGTCTCGGCGATCGCCCGGTCGGACTCCTCGATGATTTTCCAGGCGTCGAGAATTCTCGGCCGGAGCTGCGCGAACGCCTCGAGGTTGGGAAACCGCTCGAGAAGCTCATCGCCCGCCTTCCAGTCGTCGTAGAATTCGAGTTGCCAGAAGGCCGTTCTATAGGATGGAGTATCGTAACCGGACTCGATCAGCCTGTTCAGGCGGGCGTGCTGGACCTTGGCCGACAACTGGCGGGCCGGCGCTGTCTCCGCGAGCTGCTCCGCTCGTTTTTCCCCGAGCCGCGCGACGATGCTCTCGGCGTTGGAAAAGCGCGGGTCGGCCTCGGTCTCGGCGAGTTCGGCCGTGCGGGCGCGGCGGTCCTCTTCGCGCTGGGCGACGAGGTCAGGTTGCGACAGGACGGGACAGCCGGTCAGGTGCGCGGCGCGCTCGAGCGCGGGCGTGGTCAGCTCGGGAAGCAGCGCCACGGCCAGTCGCAGGGTTTCCTCATCGCGCATTCTGGCGGCTTCGTTCAACGCTGTCGTGTTCTCGGCCTTGAGTTTGCGCAGTTCCTCGATTTCGGTCCCCGTCACCGCAGACAGGCCGCTGGCAGCCTGGACGACGTCATTCGATCGGTAAACGCTCACGTGTCTCTCACCTTCTCATTCGTATATTCGCCGCCGGCCCGGGGCGCCGTCTGATTGCCGGCAGGAAAAACCGGGCCGCGCGATTTCCCTGGACGTTCAGGGATCAATGTAACACAGCGGCCCGGTTCGGGGGAGCGGGGAATTCTGCCGGGGGAGCGGATGAGATCAGCGAAGAACGGCGAGCAGAGCCGCCAGGGTCGCCTCGACGGCGTTGGAAAGGCTGGCGCCGATCTCGTTGAGAAGTTGGGTCTTCTTGTTCCGATGGCCGTCGATCCAGCTTTGCACGGACGCGTCGGGAAAATAGGGAGAAACGTCGAACGCGCCGTCGGCGAAGGGGTCGTGGTTCGGATCGCCGACCAGCTTCTTCGGGAAGGCTTTGCCCACGAGTTTGTCGATCTTGTGCGCGCGGTCGAAGGCGCTCTTGTTGCGGGCCTTGAACTGCCGCATCAGCGTCGTGGTGGGCGGATCGTCCCGCTCGTCCTGCGCGTCGCACAGGGCGGCGATTTTCTGCGAAAGGCCGGAATACAGCTTTTCCGGGGCTGCGGCGCCCAGGAGCTGCATGCGGGCCGCGACGGCCTCGAAGAGGAAATGGCGGTTCGACAGCAACTGCGTGTTGTCCCGGCTGAACCGTTCCTTGTCTTTCGCGAGGATGGCTTTCGCGATGACCAGGGGATTGAGGAACGGCACGGCGCTCGCGTGATACGGCACGGTCATGTCCTGCAGGTAATGAATGGCGCACGCGAGGAAGCGGGCGGCCCAGTACCGGTCGCCGGCGCACAGCGCAACCTGGGCCAGGTTGGCGAACGCGACGAAGCGCAGATGGGTCATGCCCTGTTTGAGAGACGGCTTGATCTTGAGGGATATCCAGTTTTCACAGGGGAAATACATGTGGAACGGTGCCTGGGAGCTCGTTCCCTTTACCGAACCGTAGGGGATGTCGCCGTATCGGGGGTCTCCGGCGCCAAACAGTCCCTGATCCATGCCCCAGTCGGGTTCGTCGGAGAACAGGACCAGCCAGTCGCCGACACTGCGCGCCATGCTCGGGTTCGCCAGGGCGGCGTTCTGAACGGCATCGAAACCGGCAGGGATGACGACTTTCGAAAAGGCTGCGGGGGCGACGCCGAGGATTTCGAGGAACTGTTTCTGGGACATCGTTCCGGGCTGGCGCAGCAGCGCGGCATTCGAATCCGAGAGGAGCCAGTGCGGATACGGATACACCCGTTGCTTCCATTCGTGGAACAGGCGGAGCGCCGTTTTGAGCGCGTCGTTGTTCCGGGCGACGAACGAGGCGAGCGTGGTCGGCCTGACCACCGTGCCCAGGGCGGGCAGCTCGTCCTCCAGCGCGTTCACCGCGACGCTGGTCAGCAGGAAATGTTTGTCCCATCCGGAAGAAGCGGATGCGATCAGCATCACGAACATGCAGACAAGCCCCACGATATATCTGACCGGCATCGGCGTTCGTGCATTCATTCGTTCATCCTCCCCAAAGGCCAGCAAAGTGTACCAATATCTCTTCATTATACGGAGAAACCCAAAACCGGCAAGATCAGGGAATGCCCATGGCAAACGAATCGGTTTTTTACAACCGCTGAATCGCGTGATGCAGGGGCCGCAGAGGTTGCAGGGGAAATAAGAAATTCTCCGTGAAACCTCTGCGTTCATCCTGTTCTCTGGGATTCATGTCCGCTCTTGTGAACACGGCAGAAAACTCATTCGTTCACCTTGGGGGGCGGGCGGGAGAGGCAAGGAGGCTGAGCCATTCGATGCTTCGGCCGGAGGTGTCGAGATTCCGGGTTTCTTCCAGGACCGTGAAGGTTGCCCGTTCGAGGGCGGCCCGCGCCGTTTCGGGGAGGTAAAAGGTCCAGCGGCGGCCGTCCTCGTCGCGGTTTTCGCCGGTTCCGAGTTTCAGCGACACGGCGAGAATACCGTCCGGCAGGAGCGTTCTATGTATATCGTGTAATATATCAGGAACTTGCGCGGCCGGGACATGCAGAAGGGAGGCGCAGGCCCAGACCCCGCCGAAGCACGCGTCGCGGAAGGGAAGGCGCAGGAAATCGCCGC
Organism: uncultured bacterium; assembly: GCA_964389325.1. Classification (GTDB taxonomy): domain Bacteria; phylum Muiribacteriota; class Ozemobacteria; order Ozemobacterales; family Ozemobacteraceae; genus MWAR01. The sequence continues at coordinate 14,790 of CAYMEN010000004.1, forward strand.
GCAGGAGGAGACGGCCGCCCCGGGCCCTGTGTGCCGCGAGCAGGCCGGCCGAGGCGTCGAGGGAGACGACGTCGAATCCGCGCCGGCGCAGGGCTTCCGAGTCTCTGCCTGCGCCCGAGCCGAGGTCGAGCACCCGGCACCCGGGGCGCAGGCGGTCGGAGAAGGGGGTCAGGAGGAACGAGAGATCCTGCCGCCACGATGATTCGGCGTAGGCCGCGGCGCGATCGTCGTAGTAGGCGACGGTCTTTTCGTCCGGCCCCGACGCGTGCGACGCGCAGTCGTCGATTCTGGGACAGGAGCGATGCTGCTGGGGCGGTGTCATCAGTCGAGCAGCAGCTTCAGGACGGTGTCGAGATCCGAGAGATCGTCGAGAGCCCAGGTCGCGCCGGCAGCTTCGAGTTCGTGCCGGGAGGCCGACCCGGTGGCCACGGCAAGGCTTCGCACGCCCCACGGGTGGCAGGAGGCGACGTCGTGGACGGTATCGCCGACGACCGTCACCGTCTCCGGGCCGAACGGCTTTCCGGCCAGCTCGGCGGCGCGCCGCATCGCGAGGCCGACCAGCTCGGCGCGCGTCGGATGCTCGCAGCCGAAGGCGCCGAAGGGGAAAAAACCGGCGATGCCGAACCGGTCGAGCTTGATCCGGGCGCCTTCGCGAATGTTTCCCGTTACCAGGCCGAGACAGGCGCGGCCGGATGACGCGAGGGCGGTCAGAAGGGGTTCGATGCCGGGTTTCAAATGGCCCCTGCCGGCAATTTCCCGGCGCAGGATCGCCGTGTAATGGTCCTTGAATTTCGAGATCGACTCCGGGTCGGGAAACGCCCTTCCGTCGCGGTCGCACACCTGCCTGATCGCGTTCAGGTCGGTGTTCCCGTCGAGCCGGATCCCTTCGAGACCGCGCGCGGCGCCGAGCACGTCGATCATCGACCGCTCGATCGCATGATACCCGCTCCGATCAGCCGAAAGCAGTGTCCCATCGATGTCGAACAGAATCAGGCGATCACGATGGCTCGTCATGGGCTTCTCCTTGCGGCGGGGCGTCGGGGGATAGAGACGTGTTGGCAGGCGTGGCTGGGGCGGAGGGTTCGGCCGGGGTGGAAGGCAGCCGGGAGCGGACGCTCACGAGTTCCTTCCGTTTTTCCTGTTTGCTTCGGACCAACCCCTGGATCTCGTAGACGCGGAGACGGCCTTCCATGCCTCTGATCTGGACGTTTTCGTGCGGAATGGCGCGCACTTCTTTCGCCACCTGGGCGAAGGTGTTCTCGTCGACGAGGATCGTTGTCTTGAACTCCTTGTTGAGCGCTTCGAGCCGTGATGCGAGGTTGACGGTGGAGCCCATGACCGTGAACTCCTGGCGCCGCTCGGAGCCGATATTGCCGGCCAGAACCGGGCCGCTTGATATACCGATACGTATTTTGAAACATTCGCGGTTTTCCTGCGCCCATTTGGCCTGAAGCTGCCGCAGGCGGTCGAGCATCGCGAGGGCGGCCTCGATCGCCGCCCTGCCGGAGGACGGGAGGTCGCCGAGAACGCCGAATCTTGCCATGACGGCGTCGCCGATGAACTTGTCGATCTCGCCGTCGTGCTCGAGGACGACGTCGGTCATCGCCGAGAGATACTCGTTCATCGCCGCGACGACCTGGGCCGGGGCCAGGCCCGAGCTGAACGCCGTGAACCCGGCGATATCCGAGAACAGGATTGTCGCGTTCTTCTCGATCCCGCCGAGGTTGACCGAACCCGGGTTCGCCAGGAGCGTGTCGACCAGCTCGGCCGAGGTGTATTTCGAGAAGATGTCCTTGAGCTTCTTCTTCTCGGCGAGTTCACGCTCGCTGAGCTGTTTCGACGATGTCAGCTCGGTGCGGGTCTGGAGGAACACGTTCGCGTTCGAGATCGCCATGCCCATGAAGGAAACGAGCGAGATCATGAACCGCAGGTCTGCCTCGTCGATTTCCTGCCGGTTGTCCTGAAATGATTCGATATATATCATTCCAAATGTTTCTCCTGGAATGCCGATGGGCATCGCCACGAGCGTGTCGGGAAGGGGGTCGCGGTCGACGAGGCCGCGCGTTTCCGGGTCGTCGAGGGCGGCGTTCCGGTAAACGAGCTGGCCCCGGGAGAACGACCAGGTGAGGAAATGCTCGACCTTGTCGACGGGCAGAATGAGGGAGTCTCTGATCTCGTCCTTGAAGCCGGCCCACCGGAACGGGTACAGCTCGTTCCTGGAACGGTCGTGGAGGAACAGGATGTAGCGTGCCACGCCAAGCTCCTGCACGAGCATCTCCGTGATGGCGTTGAAGACTTTCTCCGGGTCGAGGGTGGTGGTGAGGTTCTTGACCTTGCTGAACAGCATCGAGGCCTGGCGGCGCACCTGCTGCAGCCGGGTCTTGAGCTCGTCGTTCCTTTTCTGATACTCCTCGCGCAGCCGGTCGGCATAAGCTTTCTCGATGTGTTGCCGCGTCTCGTCGCGCAGGCGGATCCGCCGGTCGCCAAGAACATAGCGGGTGACGTATATCAGACCGCCCGCCAGCACGACCGCCACCGCGGACGACAGAGCGAACAGGGCCCAGGGCAGGGGGCTCTGCGGCATGACGAACTCGACGCTCTCCGCCGCGCGAACGCCGGCAGGAAGCATCGCGAGTGAAGCCAGCGCCAAGATGAAGCGTCGCATGCAGCTCAGTTTCGGGTTATATCCATCGGATACCGGAAATTGTACACCAATTCCTCCCGTCCCTCAAACCTGGTTTTCCTTTTTCAAACGTCACTCTTCATGCTTCCCCTACGGGGTCGCCGTGCCGATCGCGAGTTTGAATTTCCCGTTCAGAGGCAGCCGGCCGGCCGGAAACGAAGCTCCGGGGGGCGGGGCGAGCACGACGAACAGTTCGAGAATGCTGCCGGCGACCGGGTCTGACGGGCTTCCCGTGCCGGTGTCGATATATTCCCTGAACTCATCTCCGGTATGAACCCTGATCAGGGCTGCTTTCGCATCGAACGAGACGACGTCATCGACCATGACCCGGTCTGCCATGGCCTGAAAACCCGGAGGCGGGGAGCCGCTTTCGACGCTTGCGCTCATGCGCAGGCTGCGTTCGACCAGCGTGACCTGGTAAGCCAGCCGATACTCCAGGTCGCCGGTCGGGGAGAGATGGTCGGTTTTCCACGCGAGCACCCTGGTGTTTGCCGGCGATGTGGCTGCTTTCCACCGCAGGGGGCGCGGATCGGCGCGCACGACCCACTCCGGCCCGGTGCCGTCGCGGATGAGCGTATCGGTTGCCTCTTCGAGGGCTTTCCGGAGAGTGTTCCAGAACATTTCCGTCTGGCGGGTGCGCTCCTGGCGCCAGGAAGCGGCCTGGTAGGCGTTCATGCTGTTCCGATAGACGTAATACAATCCGCCAGCGAAAAGGCCGACGAGGAAGATGGTGACCATCAGCTCGATGAAGGTGATGCCGGAACGGTTCAATGCGTGACCTCGACCTCGAGAAGGGTTTCGAGCGAGCGGCGGATGCCGTTGTAGCTTCCCCAGCTTTCGATGCGCAGGAAGTCTTTCGTATACCCTTTTCCCGCGCGGGTGAGCAGGGTGAAGGTCGCGACGCCGAGCTGATAGGTGCCGCTTTCGACGGCGTTGAGCGAAGCCGAGAGACGAGCGGCGGGCGAGTCGGGGCGGGCCGGATCGAAATCGTCCATCCAGGCGGAAGTGTGGCTCGCGATCTCCACGGGGGAGCCCGTGCGGCGAATATGCTCGAGAATATAGAATTCAGACGGGAGCATGCGGAACTTGTACTGCGCGAGCTGCATCGCCCCTTTCGCGGCCATCAGCGCTTTCGTCTGTTCGGCGAGCCTTGCATGGGCGACCGTCTGGGATCGGGTGTTGAAATACAGGGTGGCCGCGAGGACGAAGATGATGACGGCCGCCAGAAGAACGCTGAAAAGGGCGAACCCGTGACGCGGCGTCGTGCGTTTTCTCATGGTCACTGCCTCAGGTCCGCCCGGAAGGTCGCGAGCGTGACGGGAACCCCCAGCTGGCCGTACTCGACAACCACCCGGATCATCATGAACAGGTCGGGGCAGGCATACGAGGCGACGCCGGCGCCCGGCGGCGGTGCGGCGAAGCCGAAGACGAGAGCCGTCGGAGCGGGAGGGGGGCCGGAATACTCGGGCTTGAGGGTGATGCGGATCTTGTAGTCCGTGCGGCCGATCCGGACCGAACCGGAGCCAAGGGTGCCGTCGATCTGCAGGCTCACCGGAACCGTTCCCGAACCGGTCTGGAGGTCGAACGGCACGTGTTTGGTTCCGGGTGATCCGCTGACGGTCTCGAAGGGAACGGCGAGGAGTGTGTTGACGGTCGACTCTCCGATCTTGATGGCGATTTCCTGGTCCGCCTGCCTGCCCGCGATGCCGAACGACTGGGGCAGGGCCCGCATGATCGGCAGGATGATGAGGGCGATCAGGAAGAACGCCATCAGCAGCTCGACGAGCGACAGGCCCCGGCGGCCGGATTCAGTTGCGGATATGCTTCTGTTCAAGGACGCGTATCCTGGTTTTTTCATCGGTCACGATGAAGAAGATCTTGAGGGACCTGGTCTGGCCGGCGTAATCGCGCACCATGGCCTCGACCCAGGGAAACTTGCCGCTCTGGAGAGTCGCGAGGTTCGTACCCGCGCTGAGCGGCGGGGTCGGTTCGCGAAAGATGACCGGCAGCGGCTGTGAGGAGAACGCGGTGTTCGGAAGTTCGACCGAGGCCGCTTGCGGCGGGTAGACGTTTTCGACCGAATACGAGAGCCGCGCATGCGCGACGCCGGTATAGGGCGCCGGAATCTGCGTGACCGGCAGGTTGAGCAGGTTGTCCTCGTCGTTGAGCCATTTGACGTTGTCTTCGGCCCAGAGCGTGAGATCATACTGGACATCCTCGATGACCGGAATCGTGCAGAGAGCGACCGCGGAGCGGCCGAACCCGTTGCGCTTCGCGAACGTCGTCTCGTCCCCGTCGATCGGGTCAGCGTTCAGGTCGTTGTCCGACTGGCTGTAATCCTCGAGCCGGAAATTCCTGTACCAGAACGTGTCCGGAAAGGGGGTCGGAGGGCCTGATAAATTCAAGGGGGGAGGCTCGACCCGGAACTTCCACTTCCACCCCTGCTCGGACGTCGGGCAGTTGCCGAGATCCATCTCGAGAAGCTTTATATACGCATCGCTATCATTCGGAGCGGCGTCGAGATCCTCGAATGTCCGGACGGAGTTCTGGATGAACCCGCTGTAGTCGGGGTCGAAGGTCAGCATGCTCTGGACCGGGGGCGGAAAGATCAGCACGCTGTTGGGCTTTCCCTCGTCGCGTTTCGAAACGAGCCTGATCAGGAGGTTCGGCAAATCGTTGTCCTCGATCCAGATTTTCCCTTCACCGCCGGGGAAACGCTGGGAAGGATCGATCGGATTCGTCTCGTCGTACGTGTACGGAAAGGGCTGGGCCTCTCTCGGGTCGCGGCCGAGGTCGCCCTGGTTCATGCCGTAGGTGGTTTTCGGGGAATGCTCGACGATATTCGGACAGCCGGGATTCAGGACGTTGTTTTTATCCCAGACGAAAACGGAGTATTTCATTTCGCCGAGGCAGTCGTTCGGGAGAAAAACGTGCTTTGCGAGCGGCTTTTCGCTGAGTGACTGCATTGCCTCACCGATCCAGCTCCATTCCTCGGTCGGCGTCCAGGCCGACGTCGCGTCAGCCGGTCCGTTCATCCGCCCGATGGCGAACCGGGACGTCAGCATGCCTCCGGAGTTGTCTTCGGCGATGAGATCGCTGGGCTTGAAAAAGTCGCCGGTCGTCGCGGGCCGGGCCGTGGAACTCGTTCCGGGGACGGGCATGCGGCCGAGATCGGGGAAACGGCCGATCGCGGTTCCCGACGGACCGGAGATGCGGGGCGGCGTGCGGTCCCGCCAGTTGATCTTGAACGTTGCCGTGCCTTCCGGTTCCTTTTTCTTCCCGGCTTTATGCGCTTCAAGAGACGATTTGACCGGTTCGTTGTCGTAGCAGATGTTCTCGGTTGCCCGCTTATGATCCCGCTCGGGTTTCGTATTGTTGGGATCTGTGGGCGTGGGATCGGGGACATCATGCTCTTCGCAGACCGTATCCGGGCACGGGCGTTTGCCGCAGTTGCAGGTGAAGTGAGGACCGGGCCAGGACGTGATGGGATCGACATATCGCCAGCCGCCGTTGAGTCCGGCCAAATACTCGATCGAATCCGGTTTATCGCACGGGGGCTCGTCGAGAGCGGTGTTGCCGCTCCAGGTGACGACGCTGTTGTAATGCCATTTTGCATTCGAGTGATCATGACTTGGATTGTTACAACCGCCTGGACAGGGGCCGCGGGCGAGAAACGCGTATTTCCGGTAGAACTTATCGACGTCGTCCGCTCCGCTGGGCCCCCCCAGGATGACTTTGGGGGTGCTCAGCATCGCTTGGAGCGTTCCGAGCGTCGCATGGTCAAAATGGTTCGAGAGGAGGTTCATCAGCTGCGACCAGACCACGAACAGCGTTGTCGGGGAGGGGGTGACGATGTGGATGTTCGTGATCGCATCGACATCCTCATACGTGTCGACAGGTGAGTCGCCGAAATCTGAGGTGATCGTGATGAAGCCGGGGGCAATGAGCTGATTTTCGATCTGGCCCCATGCGGAATGGACCGCCAGGGTGAAGAAGACGAGTGCCAATGAAAAAAGATGGATGCTGAACCGGTTTGACCGCGTCATTTCAAACCTCCGTGCGGCTGTGTCGAGTCGTTCGATTGGCCGAAGAGTTCCAGGGCTGCCTGCCGCGACAGGTCCTCGATGCTTTTGGCACAGGTTTCGACCGTCGAACCGGCTTGCTCGGCGATTCCCCGCTCGAGTTGGGAAAGGAACCCCGGGAGGAAGACGGCGTCGACCCCGCGCAATGTCGACAGCAGGCTCTGTTCGAGGTCGTGGGCGGCGACGGACTGGCCGAGGCGGGTGCGAAGAATTCCCAGGAAAAAGTATGCGCGCGGAGCCAGCGCAGAAGATTCCAGGGCTTTCTGAAGCGGTTCCTGCGCGGCGGCTGCGTCTCCCTGGCGAAGCAGCAGCAGGCCGGCGATATAGGAGAGCCACGGGTTCCCTGCGTGCATCGCAAGCGACTTCCAGCCCTCGATGTGCGTGTCCGGGATTCCGAAGAGGATCGCGTGAAGGGAGAGGCGGGCGAGCGTGAAGAGTTGGCCGGGCGGATGGCGTTCCGACAGCCGATCGAACTGGAGCCATGTCCAGAACAAGGCTGCGGGAAAAGCCAGGAGACCGAGAAGGAGGAGAGTGCCTGAAAAGGGGTAGGCCTTCCAGATGAGGATGAGGCGGCGATGCAGGGGTTTCACCGGATTGCCGGCAGGCGAGGCTGCCACAGCCGCCGCTTTCAGAGGCATCTCCGCCGCGTCGTAGGCGTCCGCCATGGTCAGAAGCAGGTCGGGGGGGAGGGTGGATGTCGCCGTGAGCCGTTCGAGATCGCGAAGGGCCTCGAGCGGCCGGTTTGCCTTCAGAAGGGCCTTTCCCCGTTTCAGGAGAAGATCGGGGCGGCCGGGAAACTCTGACAACAGCTTATCGAGGGTCGTCACGGCCGCGAACGAATCGCCCTTCTCGAACTCGCCGTCGAGAGAGGCCAGGAGGGCGTTGATCTGGCGGAGTTTGCCGATTCGGGCTTTGAGCTCGAGGGCCCGGCCGTGTGCGGGTTCGCGTTTGAGCAGATCGTTCAGGAGCGTATCGGCGGTGTCGAGATCGCCCCTGCCGAAGGCCGCCTGGGCGCGCAGAAGGAGGGAGGCGAGCGAGTAGGTGACGACGTCGTATGTGCGGCCGGTCGATGGGGCGACGCTCACGCCGGCTTCCTGGTATTTCTCGACCGAGTCTTTCACCTTCTGGAGCTCTTCAAGCGCCTTCCGGGCGGCCGCGTTCGACGGATCGACGGCGAGGACTTCCCGGTATTGTTTCTCGGCGTCGAGGAGGTTGCCGGCGCTCTGGTAAAACCGGGCCGAGCCGAGGGCCGCGTCGATGCGTCGTGCCTTCGCCTCGGCGATCAGCCGGGAAAGGCGGACGACGTCGGGATCGTCGGGCGCCACGGCCCTGGCCTGTTCCAGGTGAGTTCCCGCCGCTTTGAGATTCCCGCCGCGGAAGTAGAATTCGGCCTTTTCGAGCCACTGCCTGATGGCCTGCGGCGCGGCAAACAAGGGGGCGGATGCCGAAAAAAGAACGAGAATTGCATATCGTATGATATACAATGTGCGATACCCGTGGCGGGGACGGAGCATTCCCATCGACTCATTCCTCTGATTCAGCTCTCGCCCCATGATACCCCATGTTCCGAGTTTTTCCCACCATTCCGGTTTTTTCACAACCCCGTGCCCTCTGCGCTTCGGGCTCGATCTCGCTTGATTCGAGCAGAATCGCATGTGCCCGACTTGTCGGGAATGGGGAGGGCCTTTGACATTTTCCTGTCCCTTTGCTAGATTGCATCCATACCGGCGGGCATGTGTCCATGCCGTGCCGGGGCCATTTTTCCGCTGACCGGATTCCAATTCGGGGTCATGTACCCCACAATGACGAGGAGGCTTTACACGATGCCGCTGGTCACAACAAAGGAACTGTTCGCACGCGCACTCAAGGGCGGGTATGCTGTCGGCGCTTTCAACGTGAACAACATGGAGATCGTCCAGGGAATCTTCGAGGCGGCGATCGCCGAAAAGTCGCCCCTGATCATCCAGGTGTCGGCCGGGGCCCGCAAATACGCGCGGCACGAGTACCTGATCCACCTGATCCAGGCTTCGATCGAGATGGCGAAAAGTTCCGGGATCGACATCCCGATCGCCCTGCACCTCGACCACGGCGATGATTTCGAGATCTGCAAGAAGTGCATCGACGGCGGCTTCACCTCGGTCATGATCGACGGATCGAAGCACAGCTTCGAAGACAACGTGAAGCTGACGAAGCAGGTCGTGGATTATGCCCATGCCCGGGGCATCAGCGTCGAAGCCGAGCTTGGCAAACTGGCCGGCATCGAGGACGCGGTGTCGGTATCCGAGAAGGACGCGGTGTACACGAATCCTCGCGAGGCGAAGGAGTTCGTTGAGCGCTCCGGATGCGACTCGCTGGCCGTCGCGATCGGCACCAGCCACGGGGCATACAAGTTCAAGGGCGATGCGAAGCTCGACTTCGAACGCCTCGCCGAGATCGAGCAGGCCGTTCCGAACTATCCGCTGGTTCTCCACGGCGCCAGCTCCGTGCCCGAAGACCTCGTCGCCATCTGCAACAAATACGGCGGCAAGCTCCAGGATTCGAAGGGCGTTCCCGAGGACATGATCGCCCGGGCGGCCACGAAGAGCAACGTCTGCAAGATCAACGTCGACACCGACCTCCGCATCGCGATGACCGGCGCCATCCGCAAGGTGTTCGCCGAGAACCCGGGCGAGTTCGACCCGCGCAAGTATCTCGGCCCGGCCCGCGACTCGATCCGCGAGGTCGTCCGCCGCAAGATGCGCCTGATGGGCTGCGCCGGCAAGGCCTGAGGTGCCCGACAGACGAACCACGATCGCCGGGGCGGCGGCAACGCCGCTCCGGCCCGTGTTTTTCCGGGCAGGGCCGACATCGCTCGTGCTCGCCTGCGTTCTCTTCCTGGCGCTGCTGACGGTCTCCATGACCGGGTGCGGCGGCGGAGGTGGAGGGGACGGCGGAGACGCAGACCCGTTGGCGCCCGAGATCGGCGCCCAGGTCGACGGTTTCGTCGAGGCCGTGAATTCCGAAAGCATCGCCGGCGCGATGCGTTGTGTAGATTCAAATATATATTATTTCCGGGCCGGAACGAACGGGTTCCTCCGGTATTCCGCTTTCCAGGAACACTTTCAGAACTTCTTCGCGTCGGCCAGCGACATCATCCTGAGCATCGACGGCAGGGAGTTCACCTCGAATGGTGAAACATGGGCTCTGTGCGCAGGAACGCTGAACTGCTCCTGGAAGGATGCCGAGGGGGCTGCACAAACGCTCTCGGAGCCGGTCCAGATAGAATGGCAGCGGATCGAACGGTGGGGCATCACGAAGCTGTCGCGACATGACACGACCGGTCTGCAGTTTCCCCCCGCGCCCTGACGGGGCATTTCCTGATTGAGGAGGCTGAGCGGCGATGAGCAGTGAGACGACATTCCGGATGTCCGGCGGGCGGCCGGCGATCGTATTCCGGCCGGACGGCGGCGCCATGACCTGGCAGGACTGGATGTGCCAGCCGGTTGCCCTGCTCGCCGAAGCGCCGGGCAGCCCCGATCGTGCCATCCTGCTGTCCTTCCAGTCGGGGAGTGCCCTTGCCACCGTGACCCTGCCGCGGGAATTCCTGGCCGCACTGACGTCCGGAAAAGCGCATCTTCTGGCGTCCGGTGATGTCCCTGAATCGCAGGATGCCGATGCGGCGGTCGTGAAGCTCGAGCCGTTCGACGCCTCGGGATGTCTGCACGAAGGCATCAAAAAGCAGATGCGGGGCGAGCTTGATGCGGCCGTCGAGGCCTATGCCCGCGCCGAAGCCGAGGTGCCGGGACTGCCCCGAGCCGCGAACCTGCGCGGCCTGTGCCTGCGCCTTTTGGGCCGCAACGAGGAAGCGGAGGCCGCCTACCGGCGTGAAATCGAGATGACGCCGGCCATGCCCGACGCCTTCGCGAATCTCGGCATCCTGTTCGCGCGCGCCGGCCGCAACGCCGAAGCCCGCGCCATGTTCGAGAAGGCGCTCGAACGCGACCAGTTTTATCTCAACGCCCTGCTTCACTTCGCCAGGCTGCTTGCCGCCGAAGCGCAGAAGGCATCGCGGCTGTTCGCCTCGCTGAACATGCGCCTCCTGGGAGCCTGGGCCGACGTGCCGCAGGCGCAGGAGCATCTCCTCGCGATGGCATCCGCCTGCGGCGCCTCGCCCGCCGAATTCGCCGCCCTGCTGCGGGCCGAAGCCGGCTGGCTGGCCGATCCCTTCGTTCTCCAGACGATGAAACGGTGCGAGATCCTGCGCCTGAACGGCGCGTTCATCGCCACCCTGCGGGGCTACGGCGTCCTGCTCGATCGCACGGCCGGCACGTCGGCGGCCGCCTTCTTCCGAAACTGGGTGACGAGACGGGTTGCGCTGATCGAAACGATGTTTATTGATATATATAAAAAAGAATGGAATGACCTGAAGACTGAGCTCCAGGCCCGCCATCCCGAGCTCGCCCCGGCTTCCCCCGCCCCGACGGCCGATGCGGGACGCGACGCCCAGCCCGGGCGCGAGGGAGCGATGGGCCCCGAGGAGTTTTATTCGATCATCGTAACCGAGATCCTGCGTGACGGCCAGGTGTCGCAGCAGGAAGCGGAACTTCTCGGGAAGTTTCGCGCGGTTCTGCGCATATCCGACCAGGCGCACGCCAGAATTCTCGACGGGGCGGTTGCCGCCACCCCGCGAAGCCCCATGACCGATGGCGGCGGCGAGTTCCGGAGAGAGGCGTTCCTCCGGCGGCTGGCGGCGGCCGTGATCCGCGACGGGAAAATCGACGAACTCGAGCGGAAGATGGTCATCCTTGCCGCTCAGGCGCTCAATGTATCATCCGATGCGGTCAAGGCCGCATTCCGCGAGGTGGCAGCATGAAACAGGATCATTCGTTGAAAGACAAGTCCGCTCCGCAGGCCTCCGCCTGGGAAATCGAGATCATCAAGTCGGTCGCGAAGCACCTGACCGATGAGGGATACCGCTTCCAGTATGTGTCGGACGCCTGCCTCGAAATGTATCTCCAGGGCAAGAATCTCACGATGCGGATGCTCGTCTACGCGCACAACAGACATCTGGTGGTGCGCGTGCCGGGCTTCATCCGCAACGTCGAGCTGCGCCGTCTCGACCTGCTGATGACCCTCATGCAGCTGATGGACGAGTATTTCGACATCAGGTTCGAGCTGGCGAAGGACGGCCAGAGCCTTTCGGCCGCCTGCACCCACATCATCGAAGACGGCACGATGACCAGGGCCCAGGCCATGCAGACGATGATGGTCGTCGCCTATATCGTGGACGATGCGTATCCGAAACTGATGCAGATCCTCTACGGAAGCCGGCAGCCAGCTGGAACGGCCGATGCGATCCCGGTGGTCGCCGACGACCCCGAACCGGGAGACCCCGGTGACGAGGGGGATGGCGACGACTCGGACGAACCGGACGACCCCTCCAACGAGAGCTCTTCCGGTCGCTCGGCCTCGGGCCACGGGCGCGGCAAATCGCCTCGTCACAACAAGGTGAACTGACCGAAGGAGTTTCCCCATGCGACTGTCCCTGCGTCTTCTTCTGTGCCTGTTCCTGACCGGAGTATGCGTGATTCCTCCGGCTGCGGCCGATATGCCGAAACTGCCGTCCTGGTACGGGTTCGAAGCCTCGATGGCTGACATCCCGCGAATCGGCGTTCCGGTCGAGGTCCTCGCCACCGTCACGTCCCGCCTCGGTGATCTCGAGCAGGTCGACGTTTCCCTCATCCTCCCGCAGGGATGGACCCAGGCGGCCCGGGAAGCCCCGAAGGGCCGCCTCGGATCGGGTTCCAGCCGGCTGTTCCGGTTCGCCGTCACGCCTGCCGGCCCGCTCCCGAACGGCTCGATCGGCTGCAAACTCCGGGTTCGGACACCGAAGGCCGAATTGATCCGCGAAGCCGGCCGGCGCTTCCCCGAAGAGGCGAACAAAATAGCTCAAACGATAAATGCCTGGCCCGAGATGCACGAGGCATTCACGGACATGGCGTTCGCCCTGTACAAAGAGGAAGGCTTCTATCCCCTCGGGCCGGACATGTGGATCACCTACGACGACAGGCTCAGGCCGGGAGAGGCCGTCCGCGGGCCCTGCCTGTACCGGGACGTCATGATCACGCCGTTCCAGGCCCAAACCGACGTCGAGATGTTCGACAAGCTCCAGGAGCTTCTCAAAAGCGATCCGAAGCTGGGACCGTCGCTTGCCGAAAAGGGCATTGACCTCAACAAAAAGAGATTCGACCAGCTTCTCGGCCTGTATGTGCTTGCCGGCGAGGCGTATCTGAAGGGCGATTTCCCAGCGGCCGAGGCCTTGTTAAACCGCTTCGTGACCGAAAGCGGGGAAGCGGCTGGCGTACCCGTCGAGCTGGCCGTTGCCGCTGAGAACCTCCGCGGACTCGCCGCATGGGCCGCCGGCGACCGCAGGACGGCCGAACAGGCGCTCCAGAAAGCGTTCTACAAGAACCGGAAACTGCCCGTCCAGCGATATGTATTGAGAAATATAGGATTGCTGATGATCGCGAAGGGCGATCGGTCGAGCGCCCGCGAGATGTTCCGGCTGGTTTCCGAGATGAAACCGGCCTACGTCCTTGCCGGCGAGGAATACTCCCGGCTGAAGGAACGCTGATTGGCGATCGATCCCGTTGCGGCGCTTCTCGAAGATCTGTCGTCGCCTGACCCGACGATCAGGTTTTCCGTTCTGTCGCGCATCGAGGATGTCGAATGGACGGCCGAAACGCTCGCGGCTTTCAAACGGCGTGCCGCGGCGGAAGCGGACCCCGGAACGCGGTTCCAGATGCAGAAACTGCTCGCACGGATCGAGCGGAAATCAGGAACGGCTCCGGCGGGTTCTGAAGGCGCCCTGGCTGAACTCGAAGCCCTCCTGAAGGATCCGGGACGCGACGATCTGAGCCTCGCGATTGTCGTCGAAGGCATCCGGCGCGGCGAGGCGCCGCTTGCCGCGATCGCCCTCCGAGAAGCCGCCTGGTGGAACTTTTCGGCCGAACTGCTCCCATCGATCCTCCAGTTCTTCAAGAAGTTCGGCTCGGCCGAGGACGTGGCCCAGATCGAGACGATGTGCCGCCACGCCGATCCGCGCGTCCTGACGACGGCGGTCGAGGCGCTCGAGAAGCTGAGCCCGGACAGCCTGAAAGACCTGATCGTCCCGTTGCTCGTGAACCCCGTCCACGGCATCCGCTCCCGCGCGATCAGGCTCCTCTATCGTTGGGACCCCCAGGAAGCGCTGAACCACTTCGAGGCGGCGCTGTTTTCCGAGGATGCGAACGACCGCAACGCCGCGTTGTTCCAGGCGTTCTTCTTCCCGTTCCCCGATATCGAGCCGCTCATGCTGCGATTCATCGCGATCGAGGACGCCCCGTCCCTGCTCGAGAAGGCCGGCTTCCTGTTCCGGGCGAATCCAGCTCCGGAAGAGCCGCTGAGGCTGCTCGAAGTTCGCGAGAACTGCCGCGGCGAGAAGCGGAAGATCATCGGCGAGATTTTGACGGGGGTGATCCAGTCCCTCCACCAGGCGGGGCTTGTCCAGAAGACGCCCGACCAGCTGACGCTCGAGCTCGAGGAAGTCTACCAGCGGCGGAAAGCCCGCCAGCTCATCGAAGGATGCAGACTTTCGCTTGCCTCGCAGGACACCGAGACCCGGAAACAGGCGGCGCTGCGCCTGTGCGATTTCGCCCGGCTCGGATACCCTGAGGCCCGCACCTGCCTCGACAGCTGGATTGCCGGCGAGATGGATGCCGACGTCCGCACGGCGATTCGCTCACGGCTTGCGGCCATCGACGAAAAAGCCGCGGCCGCAGCCGACCTGGACCTGCAGAAGCTGCAACCGGAACAGCGAATGCGTCTGCTGGCAGGTCTCGACAGCGAGCGGTTCAAAAAGCTGAGACCGAAACTGCGTGAGTTCATGCGGGGCTGCTCGGCGGAAGAGCGTTTGCTGACGGTACAGGCCATCGGACGGGCGGGGGACAAGTCCGACGCGGCGCTGATCACGGGCTATCTGACGGGCGGGGAGCCCCCCGTCTCCGCCGCCGCCATCGAGGCCCTGGGCTCGCTCGATCTCGACGTGCTGTCGCCGTATCTGCCGAAGCTGATCCAGCACCCGGCTGACGAGGTCCGCGCCGTCGCCGTGCGCGTGTTCGCGCTGTTCGACAAGAAACAGGCCTTGTCGCTTGTCGAGAAGATGTTCGCCTCGATCCAGCCCAGGCAGCGGGCCTACGCGATCTCGTGCGCCTCGCAGTTCGATTTTCCCCCGGTTCGCGAGATGCTGATCTCCTCTCTTCAACGGGAACAGGACCCGGAAAATATCGGTCAATATATAGCCATCTTCAAGGCGAACATGGACGAGGACCTCTGGATCAGCATCTTCAGAATCGTCGAGAATACCCAGGGGACGCGGCAGGAGATGCTGCTCGCCCTATGCAGAGAGGCCGCGGAGAGCCTGTCTTCCGGCGGACAGCCCCAGAAACATTTCGAGTTCCTGAAAGGGAAGGCGCGGGCCCGGTTCGAGGCGGAGCGGGCGAAGAAGGCCACGGCCCAGCCGTCGTACGCCCTGTCGAACATCCAGAAGATCCGCAAACAGCAGGCGGAAGGGGCGAAAGAACTGAAAGCCGACCCGGGCCTGGTGCCGTTCGCGATCGCCTCGGTCCTCGTTGGAGCGGTCGCCACGGCGCTGATCTGGTTCCTGGTCCTCGCACCGCCCTCGACGCCGGCGAAAAAACCGGGGAAAACGACGGAAACGGCTGCGAAGCCGAAATTCGACAAGCGGCCGAAAAATGTCTCCGGCAACATCACAGATGTCTCGGCCGACGGAAAGCGTTTCACCCTGAAACCCGCTGGCGCTTCCGGGGATACCTATCTCATCGAGATCGGAACAGCCCTTGCCGCGCCTCCCGCGGTCGGGACAGAATTCAACGGCCAGATCAAACCGGTTTCGAAAGAGGGAAACGAGATTCTCGCTCAGCTGATCATGGCCTATTGAAAAGAAGTTTGAAGAGTGAAGTTTAAAGGAAGTTTAGCCGGTTGATTCCTCGGGGCATGCCGGGCGGATCACGATCCGCCCCTACGCCATGAGGGTTGGCGAGCGACACGTAGGGGCGCATCGCGATGCGCCCGGTGCGCACACAGGATACCTGAAACCGGAAGCGCTCGGCTGGCTGATTCCTTGACATTGCAGGTCTGGGGCACGTATGATGCCCCCATGAGCCAGTACACGTGCACGGGGGAAGCCAGGGGCACCGTGTTTGTCCTCAGAAGCACCGGTTACCTGGATGAAAACGCTGGAACCGTCATGAAGAAGGCTGTCGAAGATGCCTTTCCCAAAGGATTTCGGAATTTTGTGCTCAATTTCGAGGGCTCACCTGTCATCAATTCGCAGGGAATCGCCCAGTTGATCGAAATCACCGAGATCGTTGTCGACGAGAAAAAAGGGAAACTTGCCTACACCGGCCTCAACGACCTGACGATGAACGTGTTCAAGATGGTCGGCCTTCTCAGGATGGGAACGGCTTTTCCGACCGAGGATGCCGCTGTCGGATCTTTCTGACATCCGGATGATCGACAAAGCGTCGGTTCGCGGCTATATTTAGAGTAGAGATGGCCCCCAGCCGTATTTTCTGTACAACATCGGGGGCCCAGAGGTGAGGCACATGGTCGAAAAAACATCGATGATGACCGCGAACCGGCTCGCCGAGATCCAGCGCTCGCTCGAGAAAACCGTCCAGCGCATCGCGTCCGGCAAGCAGATTCTCTCCGCTTCCGATGACGCCGCCGGCCTTGCGATGTCGATGGCCATAGAGTCGCAGACGCGCAGCCTGACCGGGCAGATTGCCAACCGGCAGGACGAAATTTCCCTGCTGCAGACGGCTGAGGGCGGCATGTCCCAGATCGGTGAGATGACCCAGCGCATCCGCGAGCTGTCCGTCCAGGCGGCAAACGGCACCCTGACCACCGAAGACCGACAGGCCATCCAGGCCGAGATCACCCAGCTCAACGCCGGCATCGACCAGATCACCGGCTCCACGAACTACAACACGAAGCCGCTGCTCGACGGCAGCCTGAACATCCAACTCCAGAACGGCAACCAGCTCGCCATTCCGGCCCTCGACTCGGCGAGACTCGGCACGTCGGCGATCGACGTCACGACCGTGAACGGCGCGAACGCCGCCATGACGGCCGCGGGGCGTGCGGGCGAATCGGTCGTTTCCGAACGCTCGCGCATCGGGGCGATCAGCAACGGCATCACCAGCGAGATCACCGGCCTCCAGCAGGAGCTGACGAACGCTCTTTCCGCGCAGTCGCGTATCAGCGACGTCGATATGGCGCAGGCGGTCCTGCAGATGACGACACAGCAGATCCAGCAGGAAGCCACGATGCGGGTCTTCAAGATCGACGAGGCTTCCCGCTCAAAGGTGCTTCAGCTGCTTTCCTGAGCCATTCCCCGAAACGATGACGCCGCGGTCTTTGACCGCGGTTATTTTTTTCTCGGCGTGACCCGGCGGGTCGGAACGGCCGTGAACGGGTCTTCCGGCCAGGGGTGGCGCGGATACTGGCCGCGCATCTCGCGTCTGAGCGCGGGGTAGGCGTTCAGCCAGAAGCTCCGCAGGTCCTGGGTGATCTGGAGCGGCCTGCCGGCGGGCGAGAGCAGATGCACCAGCACGGGAACCCGCCCGTCGACGACCTTCGGCGACTCGGTGAGGCCGAACAGTTCCTGGAGTTTGACGGCCAGCACCGGCGGTCCTTTCTGCTGGTAATCGAGGCGGATGCGGCTGCCGGAAGGCACCGGCAGACGTTCCGGAACGAGCAGCTCGACGGCCTGGCGCTGCCTGTGGGTGAGGCGCGAGGTCACCTCACGGCACAGGTCGAGTCGCCGGAGCTCGGCGAAGCTTCTCGAGCCGAGACAGATGTCCGGAAGATGTTCCGACCACCAGCCGGCGTCGATGACCGGAATGGAATATTCGGAAGCGGCGCTGCGGAGCAGTTCGAGCCTCAGAAGAAGCTGGTCGAACTCCTCCGGCCAGGCAAAGGCGCGGCGCAGGTCTTTCGCCGCCTCTGCCGCCAGGAGTTGAGATGCGGCCTCCTGCTCGTCGGGGGCGATCGGCACGACCGCTTCTTCCAGTGGAAGATCGAGATACCGCTTCCGCCTGCGTGCGACGACCGCTTCCTTCGCCGTGTCGAAAAAGACCTCCCGCTCGGTTCCGACGGCGTGGGGGAACAGGTCTGCGAGCCAGGCCGGCTCCACGGCGGATGCCCAGCGGATCAGCGCCTCGTTTCCGACGCCCCGGCCTGCCGCGGCATCGGCGGAGGGAACGGTGATCAGTTCTGCGTCGCGCACGGAGCAGGCGGGGCTGAGAACGAGCCCGCGGCCGCCCGCCATCCTGAACTGGAGGCTGTTCTCGGCACGCCTGCGCGCCACCCGGTCGGGATATCCCGCCAAAACGGTCTTCAGAAGCAGGGTTTCGCGTTCGGTTTCGGATGGGCCAGGCGTGCTTTTCCCGCGATTCCCGACCAGCGCCGAAAGCTGCTGCGAGACACGGTCTGCCGTCGATGCCGCCCGCATGTCGATCCGGTCGCCATGGCCTCGAAAACCGGATGCGCGGGCCTCCTCGAGCAGATCCAGCCGCAGGAGAAGATCGCTGCGGGTGACGATGCGGGTTTCGCGGTCCTGGGTGCGCACGGCGAGGTCGCGCTCCCCGAGAAGGGCCGCGAGATCGGCCCCCTGCTTCGCCACGCCGTGGCCGGCGGCGAACAGGAGCATGCGCGCGAGGCGCGGCGCGGCCGGGATCTCGGCCATCTTCGCGCCGAGTGGGGTGATTGCACCCGATCGGTCGAGAGCACCGAGCGTTTTCAAAAGTTCGACGGCGGCGGCCATCGCCGGAGCCGGGGGGAGTTCGAACCAGCCGAAGGACGCCGGATCGGTCTTTCCCCAGGCGGCGAGCGTGAGGAAGACGCCGGCAAGGTCGACACGCTGGATGTCTGGGGGTGTCGAATCGGGCAGAAGAACGTGGTCGGCTTCCGGCCAGAGACGGAGCACCCGGCCAGGGCCGAGGCGGCCGGCTCGGCCGGCGCGCTGTTCTGCGCTCGCCTTGCTGATCCGCTCGAGTTGGAGCTTCTCGAGGCCCGTCTGCGGGTCGAGCCGCAGGATGCGGCACCAGCCGCTGTCGACGACGGTCGTGATTCCTTCGATCGTCAGGGATGTCTCGGCTATATTTGTAGATATAATAATTCTTCGTTTTCCCGATGGTTTCAGGGCGTCGTCCTGGCGGTCGAGGGGAAGGCTGCCGTGCAGAGGCACCAGCGAAACGTCGCGGGTCGCGGTCGACTCCGAGAGGAGGTCCGTGGTTCTGGCGATTTCCCCGGCTCCCGGCAGGAAAACGAGCATGTCGCCGCGAAGCGGATCGTTCGCCAGTTCCCGGACTGCCGCGTTGGCCACCGATCTGCAGATATCCAGCCCCGGCTGCTTCAACGCCCACACCCGGGTGACGGGGTGGAGGAACCCCTTGCCTTCGAGCGACGGGCAGGGGGCGAGAAAGCGGCAGATCGGAGCCGTGTCGAGGGTGGCGGACATGACGAGAATCCGCAGGTCCGGCCGCACCGTCTGCTGGATCTCGCGTGTCATGGCCAGGCCGAGATCGGCCTGCAGGCTGCGTTCGTGAAACTCGTCGAAAATGACGAGACCGACGCCCTCGAGGAATGGATCACCCTGGAGCCTGCGCGTCAGAAGCCCTTCGGTCAGGACTTCGAGCCGCGTGGCCGGCCCGGAGTGCTTGTCGAACCGCACCTGGTATCCGATCGTTTCACCGAGGCGCGTCCCGTGAAGCGTCGCCATCCGGCGCGCCGACGACAGCGCCGCCACGCGCCTGGGCTGGAGCATCAGGATCCGCCTGCCGGCGAGCCACCCATCGTCGAGGAGGGCGAGCGGCACGATCGTCGTCTTGCCCGCGCCGGGCGCGGCCGTCAGGACGAGATTCCGGCCGTCTGCGAGGACGCGCCGGATCTCGGAAATCGTCGCCGTGATGGGAAACGCAGGCAGGCCGTTGCGCATCACGACGTGGTCGATGACGATTCGGGCGTGGCGTGGGTCGATGCGCGGGTGAGAACGAGCAGCGTGATGTCGTCCTCCTGCATCGTGCCGGCCGTGAGATCGCGATGCCAGGCGAAGATGCGCTCGCAGCTCCTGCGTGCGTCGTCGCAGAGGCGGACGGCGATCTCCTCGGTCATGCGCTGGTAGCCGATCGGCTGACCACCGATCTTCGCCTCGATGATGCCGTCAGTATAGAACACGATGCGATCACCAGGCGCGAGATCCGTCTCGGCCGGCGTCAGAAGATTCTTCTTCATGCTTCCGAGGGGCAGCCCGTTCAGTTCGAGAAAGAGCGGCGGATCGCCGACGCGGAACTTCACCGGGTAATTGTGGCCGGCGTTCGCATACAGCATCTTGTTCTGGACGGGGTCGAGAATGGCGAGAAAACAGGTCATCATCCGCTTTCGCTTCAATGTCCTGAATAAAACACGATGTATAACATTAAGAATAGATTCTGGAGCCGTCGTCTGTTCGCATTCGCGCTCGACGACGGCTTTCGCCATGGCCATGACGAGGGCCGCCGGGACGCCGTGGCCCGAGACGTCGCCGATGAGCAGGAGGACCCTGCCGTCGGGCAGCTGCTGGAGATCGTAATAATCGCCGCCCAGCGCCGTCATCGTGTGGGACTCACCGTAGATCCCGTACTCGCCGGCCTTCACCTCGTTCGAGGGAAACAGGCTCTCCTGGACGATTTTCGCGACCTCGAGGTCGGCGAGGCCTTCCATCACGCCGTTGAATGTCCGGGCAAGATCGCCAAGCTCGTCCTGTCCTTCTTCCGGAACGCGATGCGAGAATCTGCGCCGGCTGATCGCGTCGACACCTGTGGCCAGCTCGCCGATCGGCGTGAGAAAACGCTGGGAGAGGTGGATGCCAAGGAAAATACTCATCACGACGATCATGCCGGCGAACATCCAGATCCGGCGCTCGAGCAGCTTCATTTCCTCGATGATCGGGGCTTTTGGGATGAGACCGACCAGGAGATGGTTCGCCAGTTCCTTCGGCTTGATGCCGGTCGCGAGCCAGGCCTGGTTGAGCCCGGTGAGCTGGCCGATCGTCGTCGACTGCCTGAGCCTGAGATCGGAAAGGAGCGGGGCCAGCCGTATCGCGAGGGGAAAGTCGGGAGGCGTGTTTCTCTCGCTCGAGTTCCACCCGAAAATGCGCAGCCCCGGCAACGCACGTTGCGAAGGGATGAGAGATTTCGACAGGTAGACGCACTCGAGAGCGAACTTCCTCCAGTAGGCAACCATCATGTGGGTGACCTTGCCGGTTGAATTCCTGACCGGAAGCATCAGCATCCAGGTCTCGTTCCCGGCCAGCGACAGGTTGAGCACGCGGCCGATTTCGCGGGTAAGGTTGGACGCGAGGTTCTCCCCGTGGGCGAACGTTTCCATGATGAGAGACGCAGTATCGAGTTTGCCGGAGTATTTTTCATGGTTCAGATTGGCGATGACCTGTGCCCCGACAAGTCCCATCATCTTTCGCGCCTTCCGACCCTCTTCGCCTGTTTCCTTGTCCAGGTCGATGGCGATGTCACCAGCGGCATCATACAGAACCATGTTGTTCGAGAGATACCGCTTCGTGAAATGATCCATCACTTTCCGCACCCGGGAGAGATCGTTGCCGTCGGTGCGACAGGTGTTGACCAGCTTGCCCAGCGTGGTTTCCATCGTGCCGCGCATCTGGGGAAAACGCGCATCGAAGGCCCGCAGGGCCCGTTCGCATTCGTCATGCGTCTGGCGGATGCGGGCTTTGTACTTCTGATTGAGATAATCCATGCCGGCAAAGATGACGACGGCGAGAGGAATGCCGCTCGCGAAGCCGAACAGGACGACGAGTCGCCACCTGATCGGAAACTGGAACCGGACGCCGCGGACCATGACGAGATAGCTGATGACGGTGCAGATGCTGAAAAGGAAGGTTGCGATCGCCGTATACAGCAGCCGTGCCCAGGTGAAGTCGACGGCCACGCTCCTCGGCCGGGTCGCCCAGAGTCGTGACGTCGGCGTGAACGGCATCACGGTGAACAGGTTGTCGTCGATCAGGTGATGCTCGCGGGTAGACTGCTGATACTCTCCGAGGGCAAGCGCGAGATCGGGAGGAATGGGAGCCTGGGAATTGAGATTCTGGACGCCGACACGGATCCCGAAGCGTTCTGCGCGGGTCTTCATGAAACGTGCCATCAAGTCTCGGATGGCCAGCAGGGACCAGTCCGGAACGTGATTCGCGTGGACGAAAAGGCCGCCCTTCGGAGATGTCGTATATCCGAACCATCGCCCCTCCTCGAGGAAGGAGGCTTCGAAAAGGCTGCGCTGGGAGAGGCTGATGCGCCCAATCGAGGCTTCCCGACCGATAAACGCCTGGAACAGTGACCACATCGGCGTTATCTTGCTGCGCATCACATCGTTTTCGTTGTCTTCGGGACGCACCTGGGGCCTTTTCGAAACGGCCTCATACAGCCTTTTCACGATAAGCTTTGAGGGAGTGCCGGCCGTCAGTTCCGGGATGATGGTTCCCTGGGAGTCGGTGACGGTGAACCGAAGGACGCCGGGAAAACGCTTCTCGAGCGTTGTAATGCCTCGATGGATGGTCCCGGTTCGGTCATTTGACCTGTCTGCAAGCTGGCGAAGCTTGTACACGAGCTTCGTGAGAAGCTCGGGAGTGCTTTCGCGCTTCCGAAGCGTCAGAAGCACGTTGTCGAGAAGCTGGTACGATTCCTCGATCGACTCCTGCTCGATGGTGCTCCAGCGGATGCCGAGACCGTACGCGACGAGCAGCACCGGCAGGGCGAAAAAGACGAGGCATGTCGCGATCCATCTCGTCAGCAGGGACCAACGGTTCATCTGCAGCCTGACTCCGGATTCGTTTGGGGTTATTCCACTATACCATTTCCATCCCCCCTGAATGATAGGGATCACGAAGGGCACGAGGTCTCACGGAGAGTCATGAAATCCTCCCTGTGCCGGAAACGGGTTCGGCCATGTCGAGAATGACAGGAGCGCCGGCCTTGACAGGAGCGAAGAACCGGCCTATACTTACTGATAAGTAACCTACTAAATAGTAGGCATCGGGAGAATCGAAAGATGTCGCCAGCGAAAATCGATCCGGTCCTGTCTTCCGGGGGGGCGCAGATGCGGGAACGGCTTCTGGATGTTGCCTTGGAATTGTTCTCCCGGAACGGCTACGGCGGAACCACCGTCAGCGCCATCGTCGCCGCCGCAGGGGTCACCCAGCCCATGCTGTATTACTATTTCAAAAACAAACAGGCGCTGTTCGAGGCGCTGGTCGAACAGGCGCTGATCGCCTACGACCAGCTTCTCCAGCACGATCTGCCCGCCGGATTGTCCGCCAGGGAACAGCTTCTCGAGTTGTGCCGGCGGGGGCTTCATGCATCCGGCCAGAACCACGTCCTGACGAAGCTGCTGTTCAGCCTGGCGTTTTCCCATTCCGAGGAGGTCGGCATCTGCGCACGTGTCGATGCCGTCATCCGACGGTTCCTGAACACCCTGGAAGGCATCATCCGCCGCGGAATCGCAGCCGGCGAGTTCAGGAGCGTGGATCCGGCCGATCTGGCCTGGGCCATCTATGCCGTCCTGTTCCGGGCGATGGAGTCCGCCCTGATAAACGTACCGACGAATCCCGGGGCCAAGGGAATGAATCGCGTGATCGCGAACATCCTGCTTCCCCCTCTGGACAAAGGGTTTGTTGCGGTCGGACGCTCGAAAAAACGGCCGGCGAAAGGGTGCAAGGCATGATAAATATTATTTATTATATATATAATGCATTTTATGATTTTGCGTGGCGGTTCGGAGGCCATCGATGAAGTCGGCGATCATGCGGATTGCACCGTTCGCCCTTGCGGCCCTCCTCGCCGGACTCTCCGGCTGCACCGATGGAGAACGGACGGTGGTGAAGCGTCCCGTGCCCGTAACCGTCGGCACCGTATCGGGCCACGAACAGGCGGTGTCGCTCAGATATTCCGGCACCATCGAGCCGGGGATCGTCGTTCCCGTGGCCTTCCGAACCGGGGGATACGTGAAGCGGATCGCCGAACTCGTCGAGCAGGCGGGGGTCCCGAGGTTCCTGCAGACCGGCGACCGCATCGCCTCGGGAGCCTTTCTGGCTCAGGTCGAGGATCGGGAATACCGCTCGCGCATGTCGCAGGCGCAGGCAGGCGTTCTCGAAGCGCAGTCGGGGCTGATCGCGGCCCAGGCCCAGGCGTCCGCCGCCGCGAACACGGCCCGGCAGGCGCAGGACGATTATCAGCGTGCCGAGCGGCTGTTTGCCAACGACACCATCACTCGCGTCGACCGTGATGCAGCCCGCACGCGCAGCCGCAATGCTGATGAAGCCTTCGCCGCCGCCCGGGCTTCCGTCGAGGCCGTCCGGGCGAAGATTCAGGCGACGCAGGCCATGGTGCGGGAAATCGAGTCCGTGACGAGCGACACCTCGGTCCGATCTCCTCTCGATGGATTCGTCCTTTCCCGGAACATCGAGCCTGGGAGCCTCATTGGCCCGGGAACGGTGGGGTTCGTCGTTGCGCAGATGGATCCGCTGAAGCTTCGGTTTTCCATTCCCGACCGGCTCCTGGACAACGTGTCCGTGGGTATGGAGCTCGAAGGTGCGCTCGACTTCCGGCCGGAATACCGCGTGCGGGGAAACGTGACGAAAATCGCCCTGAGCGCCGATCCGAAGACGCGCCTGTTCGACGTCGAGGTCACGGTTCCAAATCCCGAAGCCGTCCTGAAACCGGGAATGATCATCCAGGTCGGGTTGTCCCCGGACATGGGGAAGGGAGGGGGGCTGATCCCCCTCGAATCCATCGTTCCGGGGCCCGAGGGGGGCAAATCCTTTGCCGTTTTCCAACTGACCGCATCGGAGGGAAGAGCCATCGTCCATCGCCGGGAGGTGAGGCTCGGCCGGCCGGTCGGCAACCGTATCTCCGTCGAATCCGGCGTTCTTCCCGGGGAAAAAATCGTCATATCGGGGGCGGCGTTTCTCGAAGACGGCGACCAGGTCCATATTGTCGAAGAGTCGCGGTGAGGAGGCGCCATGTCATCGCATCTCTGCGCCACTTCCCGGGAGGAGACATCCCTCCAGACAGCTCTTCCCCGGTTCTTCGTCCGGTCCAGGCAGGTCGCCTGGGTGTTACTGATCTCGGCTCTTCTCTGGGGAATATACGGATATCTCAGTATGCCCCAGCGCAAGGATCCGGAAATTCCGGTCCATCTTGCGGTCGCCATCACGACCTGGCCCGGGGCTTCGGCCGAGAAGATCGAGCAACTTGTGACCAGGCGGATCGAGACGAAGGTCGCCGAGAACGCATGGGTCGAAACCATCGAGTCGACATCGCGCACGAACGTGTCGATCGTCTTCGTGACGCTTGACAAGCGTCTTGCCGAGACGGGCAGGGAGTTCGACGACATTGCCCTCAAGCTGAACACCGTCTCCCTGCCGGCCGGAGCGGGGCCGATCAATTTCATCAAGGATTTCGGCGACACGTCGGCGCTGATGCTGACCGTGGCGAGCCCCCTCGTCGAGGAAAAGGAGATCGAGGTCCGCGCCCGGTTCCTCGAGGATGAAATCCTGCGTCTGCGAGCCGGCGCCTCTACAACGGAGAGGGTTTCCGCCGTGCTGTGTCTGCCGCATTTTCCCGTGCGGGATTTCCTGGCCCGGCCGGTTCGTATGTTCGCTCAGTTCCTGCAGGAGAAAGCCCGGGCGACGGATATCCGCACGTTCGAGATCGCCGGCATGGCCGGGGCCGATTTTTCCAGCCCGCTGCCCGACGAACGCCTCAGAGTGCTGATCAAGGGGTTTCTCGAGGACAACATGCGATGGCCGGAACTTTCGCTCGAAGCCTGGGAGCCGTTCCTCGTGCGTGACCCCGCCACGGCGCGTGAATCGATGGCCGCTGTGGCGGGGCCGAAGTTTTCCTATAGACAGCTCGATACAATGACCGAGCTGATCCAGAAAAACCTCGAGACGTTGCCGCAGGTCTCGAAGGTCAACCGGGTCGGCCTCCTCCAGGAGGCGATCTATCTGGTTTTCAAGCAGGAACGCCTTGCCGCCCACGGGCTCAAACCCTCCGATCTCCCGGCGCTGCTCGAAGCCAGGAATCGCCTTCAGCCGGGAGGCATGCTGAACATCGCCGACCGGAACATCATGATCGAGGGATCGGGCGCCTTCCAGACCCCGGAGGAGCTCGGCAGCGTGCTCCTGTCTGTCGGAAACTCCGGAACACCGCTCTACCTTCGTGACATGTTCGAACAGTTCCGCGGCTACCAGGATCCGCCCAGATTCCTGAACTACCTCTCGAAGCCCGACGCGAGGGGGGGATGGAAGCGGTTGCCTGCCGTCACGATCGCCGTGCAGATGCGGCCTGGCGAAAAGATCGGCCGGTTCGGGGCGGAGGTGGACCGGGTGCTGGAAACGGTCCGCCAGCAGCTCCCGCCCGAGTTGATCCTCGAGCGGACCTCGGATCAGCCGGTTCAGGTCAGCGAAAACATCCATCTGTTCATCAAGAGCCTGGTCGAGGCCGTCATCCTGGTGGTCCTGATCTCCTGGATCGGGTTCTGGGACTGGCGGACCGCGCTGCTGCTGGCCGCGTCCATTCCCCTCACGCTTGCGATGACCTTCGGCATGATGCACCTGCTGCGCATCGACCTGCAGCAGGTGTCGATCGCCTCGCTGATCATCGCGCTGGGCCTGCTGGTCGACGTTCCCGTCGTCGCGGGGGATTCGATCAAACGCCTGCTGGGAAACGGCGTTCCGGCCTCGCATGCCTGCTGGCTCGGCCCCTCGCGGCTCAACAAGGCGCTGTTCTTCGCCACCCTCACGAACATCGTCGCGTATCTGCCGTTCCTGATGCTGTCCGGCAACGTTGGGCGCTTCCTGTACAGCCTGCCCGTGGTCATCACCTGTTCACTTATAGCTGCTAATATTGTATCTTTGACATTTGTTCCGCTGGTGAGCCGCTCTTTGCTCCGGCCCGTTCCCGAACCGTCGATTGCCGAGGTGCGGAAATCCCCGCTGTATGCGCTCTACGGGCGGCTCATGGAGACGGCTGTCGCCCATCGGAAGAAGGTCCTGCTGCTTGCGCTCTGCCTGCTGGTTCCCGGAACGGTCGCGTTTTCGAGCCTTCCGCGACAGTTTTTCGCGAAGGATCTCTCCTATCTCAGCTACGTCGACGTTTGGCTGCCGGATGACGCACCGCTTTCCGCGACGAACGAGATCGCCGCGAAGGCGGAGAAGGTCATCCGCGACACCGCGGAGGAGTGGGGAAAGAAACATCCGGTGATGACCGGAACATCTGGGCGGGTGCTGGCCAATCTGACGACATTCGTCGGCGGCGGCGGGCCTCGGTTCTGGTTCTCCGTCTCGCCCGAGCTGCAGCAGCTCAACTACGCCCAGATCCTCGTCGAAGTCACCGACAAGCATGCCACGCAGTTCCTGGTGCCGCGTCTGCAGGAAGCCCTGTCGGCGCAGGTTCCGGGGGCCCGGTTCGATGTCCGGCAACTGGAGACCGGCGAGCCCGTCGGGGTGCCCGTTTCCCTGCGCATCTACGGACAGGACCTCGCGGAACTACGCGAGCGGGCGGCGCGCCTCAAAAAGCTGCTCTCGGCCTGCCCGTTCTCGGAGCGCGTCCGCGACAACTGGGGAACGCCCAACCTGACGCTCTCGCTCGAGACGCTCGGCGACCGCGCCAACCTCTCCGGCATCACGCATCTCGACGTGACGTCGGCGGCGGCGATCGCGGTGAACGGCTTCCCCCTGACGAAATACCGGGAAGGCGACAGGGAGATCCCGGTCATTGCTCGCTCTGCGATGGAACACCGGGCGCACCTCTCGGACCTCGAAAACCTGTATGTGTTCTCGCTCCTGACGAACCAGCGGCAGCCGCTCGGCCAGGTCGCCAACCTCGAATACCAGCTGAAGCCCGAGAAGATCCTGCGGCGCAACCAGTTTCGATGCGTGACCGTCTCATGCTTCCCGGCGGAAGGGTATCTGCCGTCGCAGGTGATCGCATGGCTCCGGCCCGGGCTGGCTTCGTTCGCCGAATCCCTGCCCCTTGGATACCGCCTGGAAATCGCCGGCGAGCAGGAAAAGCAGGACAAGGGGTTCCGGGAACTGGCGGTCGTGCTCGCCGTCTCGGTCTGCATGATCTACCTGGCGCTCGTGTTCCAGTTTTCCCATGCGGTGAAGCCGCTCATCGTGTTCGGCGCCATCCCGTTCGGGATACTGGGCGCCATTCTGGTGCTGCTCTGGGAGGGCGCGCCGTTCGGATTCATGGCGTTTCTCGGGGTTGCCAGCCTGATCGGGGTCATCGTCAGCCACATCATCGTGCTGTTCGACTTCATCGAGGAGGAGCGGGAACGCGGCGCTGGCCTCGAGGACGCCCTGCTCGACGCCGGCATCATGCGGCTGAGGCCCGTTATGATCACGGTCGCGGCGACCCTGATCGCCCTGCTGCCTCTCGCCAGGCATGGCGGCCCGCTCTGGGAACCGCTGTGTTACGCCCAGATCGGTGGCCTCGCCGTCGCGACGCTGGTTACGCTCCTGCTGGTTCCGACCCTGTATGCCGTGTTCGTCAAAGACCTCGGCCTCGTCGAGTGGCCGGAGCCGGCGAAAGAGACGCAGGGGGAATGATCAGCGAATCCTGCAGGCGGATCCCCCCGTTCGTGCTTCGGCAGGCTCAGCACGAACGGGAACACGAAATTGGCTTGTATGCAGGAATCAATATGACAGAGGACTGCAAATGACTTCGGTCGTGAAGAAACGTTGCGCCCTGCGAAAGGCCTGCGTTCCGGCTTTCCGCAGGGTGGGTGATGTCAGCGGAGGCCTCGCTTGAAGTTCTCCAGGCTGACGGCCTTTTCGAGTTCGATGTTGATGCCGCCGTACGGATCGACTTTGATCCAGTCGGGGAGTTCGTATCCGATCTTCATCTTGCCGGTTTCGACCCAGGCATACTGCTTCGCGTGCGGGTCGTAGTAGACATCGCAGTTCGGATAGTACATGTAACCGAATTTTTCCCTGTATCCCCAGGCCGGGGCGTGGTGGGGCGGTCCGCGGCGTTTCCCGAAGTGCCTTCTGCCGTAGGTGTAGGGAAGACGCTCGTAGTTGACCCGGTGGTATTCATACGGCGTTTCGCCGCCGATCCTGATCCGCTTCGTTTCGCCACCGACGGTGTAATGAGACGGCAGGCTGTGTCCGTGGTGCCACTTCCCCGAATCGATCCAGTAATACGTTCGGGTCGTGCGGTTGTAATACACGTTCTGGTTCAGGTAATGGTCGTATTCGAAGGCGACATGCTTCGGGTGCGAAGCTTCTTTTCGCTCCTTTTCCTTCTTGTTCTCGCGATGCTTCTTGGCGAGCACCTCCGTCTGCGGAAGCAGCAGCATCGCGCCGAGCACGGCCACCTGAAAACAGCTCAACCAGCGGTTTCTCATCTCAATCCTCCTCTGTCTGTTTGGAACTCGCGACCCAGTATATCATGTTCTTCATCCCATTGCGCGTAGGGGCGGGTTTCAAACCCGCCCCTACAGGACCTCAACGGGAATACTATTCGACCATGGGCACAGCGTCAATATCAATAAATATATATATTCTGGTGCCCCTGCCCCCTGTCAGGGCTTGTCGGTTTTTTCAGGGTAGTTGATCGTGAGGTGGAGTTCTCGGAGCTGCTTCTCGGTGGCATCGCAGGGCGCGCCCATCAGCAGGTCCATCGCGTTCTGGTTCATCGGGAAGCTGATGACCTCGCGGATGTTCGGCTCGTTGGCGAGCAGCATGACGATGCGGTCGATGCCGGGCGCGATGCCGCCGTGGGGCGGGGCACCGTAGGTGAAGGCGCGGATCATGCCACCGAACTTGGCGTCGACCTGGTCCTTCGAGTAGCCGGCGATCTCGAACGCTTTGTACATGATGTCGGGCCGGTGGTTGCGGATCGCGCCGCTCGACAGCTCGACGCCGTTACATACGATATCGTATTGATACGCATTGATCGTCAGCGGGTCCTTGGTGAGAAGCGCCTCGAGGCCGCCCTGCGGCATCGAGAAGGGGTTGTGGCTGAAGACGATCTCGTTCGTCTCGGGGTCGCGCTCGAACATCGGGAAGTCGGTGATCCAGCAGAACTCGTAGCAGTTCTTGCGGCGCAGATCGAGCAGGTCTGCGAGTTTCACGCGGATCTTGCCGAGCACGACGGACGCGGCGGTCGGTTGGTCGGCCACGAACAGCAGCGACGAACCCGGTTCCACCGCCATGCGATCGCGCAGCGCCTGCTTGACGCCGTCCGCGAGCGGTTTGGAAAGCGTGCCCTTGATCTCGCCGCCGGCCGTGTAGTGCAGCGTGGCGAGACCTTTGGCGCCGGATTCCTTGGCGAGCGCCTCGAGATCGTCGAAGAACTTGCGCGACTTGTCGGCCACGCCCGGCACGCGGATCGCCCGCACGGCGCCGTTCCCGGCCACGACCGACTCGAACGCCTTGAAGCCCGACGTCGCGAAGATGTCGGATACGTCCTGGATCTTCAGGTCGAACCGCAGGTCGGGCTTGTCGCTGCCGTAGGTCCGGATGGCCTCCGCAAAAGGAATGCGCGGGAAGGGCAGGGGGGTGGATGTCCAGTCGGAGAACTCGGTGAACACGCCGTGGATGACCTGGCCGACGGCGTCGAACACGTCGTCCTGCGTGGCGAACGACATCTCGACGTCGAGCTGGTAGAACTCGCCCGGCGACCGGTCGGCGCGGGCATCCTCGTCGCGGAAACACGGCGCGATCTGGAAGTAGCGGTCGAAGCCGCTGACCATCAGCAGCTGTTTGAACTGTTGCGGCGCCTGGGGCAGAGCATAAAATTTGCCCGGATATAATCTGCTGGGCACGAGGTAGTCGCGGGCACCTTCCGGCGAACTGCTGGTGAGGATCGGCGTCTGGAACTCGTTGAAGCCCAGGTCGGTCATGCGCCGCCGGATGCTGGAGATGACCTTCGAGCGCAGCAGAATGTTCTGATGCAGCTTGTTGCGCCGCAGGTCGAGGAACCGGTAGGAGAGGCGCGTCGTCTCGGGCGCCGTCGTGTCATCGACGATCGGGAAGGGAAGCACCTCGGCCGCCCCCTGCACCGTGACGGTCGATATCTCGACCTCGATCGCGCCGGTCGGCATGCGGGTGTTGATGTTCCCCTCGCCGCGCGTGCGCACCGTGCCGTCGATCGTGATAACCGACTCGATGCGGGCCGCATCGAGCTGGGCATGCACCGGCGTGCCCGGCTGCGCCACGATCTGGGTGAGGCCATAATTGTCGCGCAGATCGGCGAACAGCATGCCGCCCAGATCGCGCTTCCGCTGGATCCAGCCCGAAAGCCGGACCTGCTGCCCGATGTGCGTGTCCCGAAGCTCGCCGCAGGTGTGTGAACGATACGTATGCATAATGGCCTCTACCTCGTGTTGATCAGCATTGAAAGCAGAATTGACGCGGCCGAAGTGTACCGCACCCTGTCTTCGAATGCAAGACGATCTGGTTCGTGACCGTCATGTTCAGCCTCCTCTCGCTCCCGGCGTTTGCCCTTCCGGGATTGGAAGCTTTCGAAACGCCGTTCTGTCGTTTCTGGCGCGGGTTCTGAAAAAAAGGAATTTCCGGAAGCTCCTTGCCGGCGAATTCATGGTAAGCGGATAAATAACACCAGTATCTCAGACGATCTCCAGGCGGGCGCGGTCGAGAATTTGTGGAGGCAGGGCGTGCAATTCGGCTTCTGATTTTGCTTTCGGAACCTCCGTAAACAGGAGCCTCGGATAGGTATACGGCTCGCCATCATTGGACCTGGCCGTTTCGATGATCGAAGAGAGGGTGGAGCTGGCTTCGCAGATCGTAGATTGGCACGCAGGCCTGCGCCGCATGCCTCACCCATCTTGACACCATTCGTGCTGCGCCTGTCGAAGCACGAGTGTTCTCACCCTTCGACAGGCGCAGGGCGAACGGATGTGTCATCTCGGCCCAGATACAATATATTTCACTCGTGATAGTTTTCGCCTGACATATGAGACGAGGAGGAACAAGACAATAGTCCAGGACTGTCGCAGCAATGCATATGTCCATCCGGTTCCCCTTGTTCAGCGCTGCCGGGTGGTTTAGTATGAGGTTGCAGGCGTTCCGAAATACTCGGTCCCGGAGGCGTGGCCGGCGGAGCTCAGGCCGGAAAGCGTGGTGTTTTCATTCCCTGCTGACACCGGCAGATAGCCCAATTGCAGATTGAAGGACATTTCATGTCGGAAGAATGGACAAAAAGTTCCTGGCGATCTTTTCAGGTCTTTCAGCAACCGAAATGGCCTGATGAAGAAGCTTGTTCGAACGTTCTGAACAGCCTTTCAAAGCTGCCTGCCCTTGTTTTCGCAGGCGAAACCAGGTCGCTGCACGGCTTGTTGGGCGACGTTGCAGAGGGGCGTGCGTTCCTGTTGCAGGCGGGCGATTGCTCGGAAGACTTCGAAAAATGCCACGGACCCTATATTCATAACCTCTTGAAAGTGATTTTGCAGATGGCTGTCATCATCGCCTATGCGGGCGAAAAAAAAGTGGTGAAGGTTGGCCGGATTGCAGGACAGTATGCAAAACCACGGTCCTCAGATACCGAAAACATTCACGGTGTGGACATACCCATTTACCGTGGAGATATGATTAACGAGGCTCACCAAACCCTTCAGGCAAGAGTTCCTGAGCCGACGAGAATTCTTGACGGGTATTTCCGCGCCGCCGCGACCTTGAACCTCCTGAGAGCTTTTACAAGAGGAGGGTATGCAGCCATAAGCCAGGCTGATTCATGGCGCCTGGAAAGCTTTCCGATAAGAAAATACGACGAAATACTAAAAGGAATTCGGAAGGCGCTTCATTTCACTTCCGCGATCGGTCTGGACGTGAATGTTCCCCAGGCCAATGAGGCGGTCGTTTTCATCTCCCATGAAGCCCTGCTGCTGGACTACGAAGAGATGATGACCAGACTCGATACGACCACGGGACTCTGGTATGACACGAGTGCCCACATGCTCTGGATCGGCAACAGGACCCGCCAGCCGGATGGCGCACATGCGGAGTTCCTGCGGGGAATCCGTAACCCTCTGGGCATTAAAATTGGTCCTGATTATAAGGTAAAGGATATAATAACTCTCATTCAGAAACTCAATCCCAAAAACGAGGTTGGGAGAATTACGTTAATTACCAGATTCGGTCACGATAAAATCAGATCGTGTCTGCCGAAAATAATTCGTGAAATCAGCAAAGAAGGCTTGAAAGTTGGTTGGTGCTGCGATCCAATGCATGGAAATACGTATACAAATGAAGACGGATTGAAAACCAGGTTGTTTGAAAATATTCTTCAGGAAATACGTTCATTTTGGGAAATTCATTCCTCGGAAGGCTCTCGGGCCGGCGGTGTTCATCTGGAGTTGACCGGCGAGCACCTAACCGAGTGCATCGGAGGTTCCGGGCAGATTCTCGACAAGGACCTTCTGAAAAATTATCAGACAAAATGCGATCCCAGACTGAATGCGGAACAAGCGGTCGAGCTGGCATTCGAACTCTCGGAAATTCTGAACCCAGGTGGTTCATAGCAGACTTGTTCGAGGTTCGATACCTCACCACGAACGGAAATCGTGATTTGATCCACAGGCTGATAGGCTATCGCGAGGCAGTCGGAAAAATCCCGTGTGATCGGAATGTCGCTTTTGTATGACGGATTCTCGCGCAAACACTGAGTTGACCGAGCCGAAACGGATGAACGTGTCGGTGCGGGATCTGGTCGAGTTCGTCATGCAGACGGGGGATCTCGGCGGCGGT
Source organism: uncultured bacterium (assembly GCA_964389325.1). Lineage (GTDB taxonomy): Bacteria > Muiribacteriota > Ozemobacteria > Ozemobacterales > Ozemobacteraceae > MWAR01. The sequence goes on from CAYMEN010000004.1 coordinate 48,439, forward strand.
ACGTTCGTTGGGGCGGGACGGGCGGTGGCGGGGACGCGGGGGCATCAACGGATTCAGAAAAGCCGGCCGGAGGGGTATGAGGCGGAGATCGCGGTTGCGTTCAGGGTTGCCGCGCCTGGGGTCGAGCTCGAGATCAAGGGCCGGATCGATGGGGTGTGGCGCGGGGCCGAGCCGGTCGTCATCGACGAGATCAAGACCACGACGATGCCTCTCGGGGAGATCACGGTCGAGAACCAGCCCCTTCATTGGGGCCAGGCCAGGGTCTATGCCTATATTTTTGCGGCGCAGCACGGGCTCGAGCGCATTGGCGTCCAGCTGACCTACCTGAACCTGGACACGCTCGAGACGCTCGAGTTGCGGCAGGACTACGAAATCGCCGAGCTGGAAGCATTTTTCGGCGATCTGGTTTCGCGGTATCTCGCGTGGGCGCGAACGATGAGCGAGTGGCGGTCGGTTCGTGACGCCTCGATCGCGGGCCTCGCGTTTCCCTTTGCGGGCTACCGTGGGGGCCAGCGGGCGTTCGCGGTCGGTGTCTATCGGGCGATTGCCGACGGCGTGAACCTGTTTGCCCAGGCGCCGACGGGCATCGGGAAAACGATCGCCACGTTGTTTCCGGCGCTGAAGGCGCTTGGCGGGGGGCTCGTGGCGAAGATCTTCTACCTCACGGCCAAGACGGTCGGGAGGAACGTCGCCGAGGACACGCTGAAGACGCTCGCGGGAACCGGCCTGCGGTGCAAGGTTCTGACGCTCACGGCGAAGGAGAAGATCTGCTTTCTCGATACCCCCGACTGTCGACCCGAGGCCTGTGAATATGCCCGCGGATATTTCGATCGCGTGAAGGACGCCCTGGAGGCGATCTTTCAGCGTGACTCCTTTGACCGGCCGGCGGTGGAGGAGGTCGCGCGGGCGCATCGGGTCTGTCCGTTCGAGTTCTCGCTGTTTCTCTCGCTCTGGTCGGATGTCATCATCGGCGACTTCAACTACGCGTTCGACCCGCGCGTGTATCTGCGCCGCTTCTTCGACCCGCCCCAGGACGAGTATGCGTTCCTCGTCGACGAAGCCCACAACCTTCCCGACCGGGCGCGGGAGATGTTCTCGGCTGAGCTGCGGAAAAGCTGGTTCGCGGAGCTGAAAAAGACGGTGAAGACTCCCTTTCCGGCGGTCGCGAGAACGCTCGCGAAGATCACCCCCCATTTCACGCGGGCCTCGCGGGAATCGTCGCAGGCCGTGCCGGTCGGAGACCGTCCGGCGGGCGTTGCCGCCGAGCCTCCCGAAGAGCTGGTGCAGGCTCTCCGGCGGTTTCTGAAGACCGCGGAGGCCAGCCTGACCGAACCGGAGCCGTCGGAAGCCCGCACCGCGCTTCTCGAGACGTATTTCCGTGCCACGGCGTTTGTCCGGGTGGCCGAGGCGTTCGATGACCATTTCGTCTGCTACACCGAAACCGAGGGCCGGGACGTGCGGACCAGGCTGTTCTGCCTCGACCCGTCGGATCTGCTCGCCGAGGCCCTGAAGCGTGCCCGCAGCACCGTCTTCTTCTCCGCCACGCTGCTTCCCATGACGTATTTCTTCGAGATCCTGGGCGGCAGGAAGGGCGGAAATGCGCCGGACCGCATCCTGCGCCTTCTCTCGCCCTTCGATTCCGCGCACCTCGGACTGATGGTGTTGCCGCAGATCCGGACCGAGTTTCGGGTCCGAGAGCAAAGCTACGAGGCGCTCGCCGACATCATCCATGCGGCGGTTGCCGGGCGTCGGGGAAATTATATTGTATATTTCCCATCATATAAATACATGAGCGCCGTCCGTGAGATCTTCACGGCGAAATTCCCGGACATCCGGGTCCTCGAACAGTCTTCGGGAATGGCCGAAGAGGCGCGCGACGCCTTTCTGAAGGAGTTTTCGACAGACGCATCCGCCACGCTCGTCGGCTTCGCTGTCATGGGAGGCATCTTCGGCGAGGGAATCGACCTGCGCGGTGAGCGGCTGATCGGTTCGATCATCGTCGGAGTCGGGCTGCCGCAGATCTGCCTCGAACGGGACCTGATCCGCGATTTTTTCGAACGGAAGGCGGGAACGGGCTTCGAGTTTGCCTACCGATACCCCGGCATGAACCGAGTCATGCAGGCAGCAGGCAGGGTCATCCGGACGGAACGGGACAGCGGCGTCGTCCTGCTGATCGACGAACGGTTCCTCCGGCACGGATACCGGAGCCTGTTCCCGAGCGAGTGGTCGCACGCCCGGACGGTTCGTTCCGAACCCGAATTGCAGCGGGCATTATCGGGGTTCTGGAATGGGGTTCCCGAAAAAAACTGAGTGGGCAGCCGTCAGAACCATTCTGGGACGACGAGCTTGCCGGTGGCCCGAAGCCGCTCGATGAGCAGGGGAAGAACGGCGGTACGGGGCAGGATGCCGCGCTGGCGGAAGGCGATGTCGGCATGCCCGACGTTGGCGGTGCGCCCGATCAGGATGTTGATCCGGTCTGCGGAGCGCAGGGCCTGGCAGAGCTGCGTGACGCCCGTGTCCGGCTCGTATTCGACGGGGTCGGCCTCGAGGATATTGAACACCTGGTTCAGCGTCACCGCGCCTTCCGTGACGAGATCGACACCTTCCAACCGGTAGGCCGGCGGTGCGATCAGGCTCTGCGGAGCCGGTTCCATGCCGATCGGCTTGCCGAGACGACGCGCGACGATCTGGGCCGTCGTGGCGCCGCAGACGATGTGCATGCCGGGCATCCGCAGGAATCGGCCTGCGATCTCGCCGTCGAGGCGCTGGTCGGCGGGTGGTCCCGTAAATATATTTATCACGATACCTGATCTCACCCGCGCCAGCAGCGTGGTGCAATCGTCGCCAAAAGGACCTTCCCAGTAGGTCCGGGCCTGGTCGTGGACGAGCCTGGCCATCTCGCTCATCGAGTGGCCGCCGGAACGGCATTCGTCGAGGAACCGGAGAACGCCTTCGGTTCGCCAGCCGAGCTTGACCGTCTTTCCGATGCCCGCCTGGGTGATGCCGTCGCTCATCAGCATGATGCCTTCGCCCGGCTCCAGGAACAGGCCGGTCTCACCGACGAGTTCGGTTTCGAGAGTGATCGTGCGCATCTGGAGCGGGACGGCGGCGTTCCGCGTCAGATACAGCGGCGTGGGCATTTCGTAGGAGAGAACCGTCGCCTCACCCGTGTTGAGAAGGCGGATCGCGCTCAGGACGGCGTAGGGAAGATCGGTGCCGCGCGCCTCGTGCATCGTGTGAACGACGCGTGAAAACGCCTGGCGGATGGAAAACCCCCGGCGCAGGAGTTCGGTCATGCGGGAGACAGCCATGCGGGCCGCGACAGCCGCTTTCACGCCCGAGCCGAGACCGTCCGAAAGCAGGATCGTCGAGGCTTCCGGCGTGCGTTCGACACTCCAGACATCGCCGCAGGCGGCGGCACGCTTTTTGGCGGAGCTGGCCGCGTCTACTTCGACGTGAAGATATCCCATGGCGTGAACCGGTTCCCCGTCGTCCCCTTCTCATCGGGTTCTTTCATGCCGGGCGTGTCGCTCACGAGCCTGAGGAGATTCTCGACCAGCTCTTCGCCCCGGGCGCTGCTCTCTCCGAGCAGTTTCGCCATCTGCTGGGCCATATCGACCTGGTGCGTCAGGAGTTCGCGGGCCTGTGAGATCGTCTGAAGCCGGAGGTCGTCGAGCTGCTCGCGACTCTTCTGGGCCATGGTGACATTCACGAAAATGCCGACGATCTGTTTCTCGTCGCGCAGCGGATACACGATCTGGTGGGCGACGAGATTGTAGCGCTCGTGCCGGACGGTCGCCTCGATGAGTTGCTCGACCCCGGTCAGAACCTTTTCGAACGGCTCGGGATCCATCAAAACCGAGACATGCTTGCCCAGCACCCCTTCGGAACAGTAGAAAAACCGACGGAATGCCGGGTTCATGCTGATGATGCGGAGCTGCTCGTCGCAGATGACGATCCCGTTCGGGCTCGTTTCGATGATGCGGTCCGTGCGCTGCTCCGCGAGCCGGCGCATCCAGGGGATGCACATCTCGGCCTCGGCCATGCCCCTGATGACCGCAATCGCCTTGTCGCGGCATGAGGGATACCCGCAGGCGCCGCAGTTGAGCTGATCCTCGGGCGCCGCCTTGCCGGTCGTCTCGAGTACCTTCCGGATCTTTTCCTCGGTGATTTCAACATCGGTATCGTTCGTTTCCGGGCAATACTGCGCCGATGTGTCGGAATCGGCTTCGCGACGGCTGGGAGCCGTTCCCGGCTCCGCCTCGGCGTAGCTCAGGACACCGTCGCGCCGCGTGAGGAGGGGCCGGTTGCCCGGCATGGCGGGGCCGTTGACGCAACCCTGGTTGCAGAACAGCGGTTCGACGATCCGCGGCCCCTTCGTTTTCGTGATGCCGTCGAGGAGACGTTTCACGTCCTCGATGCCGCTGACGGCGACGACGTCGGACACGAGCGCGTCCGCGCCCAGCGCCGCCGTCCTGGTCAGCCCGCCCGGAAGAGGGAAGAACCGGGCGGCGCCCGCCGGTTCGTCGTCGAAGCGGCTCTCCTCGAGGCGGTCGAGCCTGATGTTCTCTCGCTCGAACCACTGCTGGAGCTCTTCGAAGGTGAGCACGCAATCGACGATGCCCGCGAGATCGGGACGGTCCGCCTCGGCCTTCTTGGCGACGCACGGGCCGATGAAGACGACATGGTCGGCGCCGCCCGGCTGGTTTTTGAGGAGCCGGGCATGGGCGATCATCGGCGAGCAGACGGGGGTCAGGGCATCGACGAGTTCAGTTCTGTACTTAACAATATAATTTACGAAGGCCGGACAGGCGGTGCAGAGATGGGGACGGTCGGGTTCGCGGGCTGCGACGGCCGCCGTCGCCTGGGCAGTGGGGTAGGCGCCGACCGACGTCTCGGCGACCCGGGCGAAGCCGAGCGCCCGCAGGGCCGACGGGATGCGGTGCTGTTCCCACGTCGAATACAGCGCGACGAACGACGGGGCAAGGCTGACGGCGACGTTCCTCGATTCCCGGACGAGCTTGATCGCCCGCTCGAGATCGGAACGGTAGGTCTTGGCATGCTGCGGGCACTCCCGGATGCAGGTGCCGCAGGCGATGCACCGGTCGGCAACGACCGATGCCTGGCCGTTTTCCATGCGAATCGCCTTGACGGGGCAGACGCGCAGGCACCGGTAACAGTCCCGGCACTGCGCCTTGTTCGTGAACACCACCTGGCCCGGCATTGCCGTTCGATCCCGTTCCATATCGTTCATTCCCCCATCATACCAGTACCCGCCACATCAGGAGAACAGCCTTCACTGCCGGAACGAGGGCGGATCACGATCATGACTATATCAGCTCCGAACGCTCCCCCGCCGAGGTGTGAAAACGCAGAGGTCTCTGCGCCTCAGCGCCCCGGCGGTGAATCGTTCGATGTTCACGTCGCCCCGTCAGGATTTGATCAGGCCTTCAATGGTCTTGATGGCCGTGTCGAGGGTGCACTTTTCGAACACCCGGTCTCCGATGACGACGGTCGGGCCGCGGTCGCACCGCTCGTGGCAGAACGATGCCTGCACGTCGACGGCATGCGTGAGGCCGCGCTCCTCGAGATGCTTGACCAGCCCCTGGAGCAGGGTCTGCGATCCCTTCACGTAGCAGCTCGTGCCGACACAGACCGTGATCTTGAGCTTTTCGGCGGCCGTCCCGGTGATCAGGGGGATCCCGGTGTCGCCCAGGCGGCGGCGCGAATGATACCCGGTATGAAGCAGTTCATGCGCCTTGTGGCCGCCGACCTCGCCGAGGTTCCGCTTGTAGAGCTCGGTGATGTAGGGGTTCTCCTGCGACTTGTGAAGCGGCTGGGTCTTGTCGGCATCGTACAGCCCCTTCGCGCGCCGCCGCCTGGCGGCCGTGTCGCGGCTGAGCGGCTGGCCCGCCCCGCCGACGCAGCCGCCCGGGCAGGCCATGACTTCGACCAGATGGTAGGCGCTCTTCCCCTGTTTCACCTCGTCGGCGACCTTGCGGGCGTTCGCGAGGCTGTGGACGACGCACAGCTTCAGCTTCTTTCCCGCAACGTCGAGTTCGATCTCGCGCCGGCCGTCTTCCCCGCGGACCTGTACGAAATCGGCATTTTCGAGCGTTCGTCCGGTCACCTTCTCGGCGGCATACCGCAGCACAGCCTCGGTTACGCCGCCGCTGGCGCCGAAGATAACGCCTGCACCGGTCTTGAAGCCCATCGGCATGTCGAGTGACTCGGGAGACAGACTCCGGAAATCGATGCCGCGTTCCTCGATCATCCGGGCGAGCTCCTGCGTCGTGAGCACGACGTCGACGTCCCGGATGCCGTCCTTCGCGAACTCGGGCCGTTGGGCCTCGAACTTCTTCGCCGTGCAGGGCATGATCGAGACGATGACCAGATTCTTGTTCTCGATGCCGAGCGCCCTCGGAAGTGTATCACGCGCTATAGAACCGAACATCTGTTGCGGCGACTTGCAGCTCGACAGGTTCGGCAGAAGCTCGGGGTGATACTGTTCTGCATACTTCACCCAGGCCGGGCAGCAGGAGGTGAACTGGGGCAGCCGTTCCCCCTTCGTGAAGCGGGTCAGGAACTCCTCCGCCTCTTCGATGACCGTCAGGTCCGCCGAGAACGACGTGTCGAACACTTTCTTGAATCCCATCGCCTTGAGAGCCGCGACGGCCTGGCCGGTGACGACCTCGCCCGCCTCGAGGCCGAACTGCTCTCCGAGGGCGACGCGCACGGCCGGGGCGATCTCGGCCACGACCGTTTTCGACGGGTCGTCGAGCAGCTTCCAGACATCCTCGACGGACGAGCGCACGGTGAGGGCGCCGGTGGGGCAGACGGCCGCGCACTGGCCGCAGTTCACGCACTCGACCTGGGCCAGATTCTTGCCGAACGCCGGCAGGACGGCGGCGTCGCGGCCGCGGCCCGCGAAGTCGATCGCGCCGATACCTTGTATTTCAGCGCACATGCGCACGCAGTCACCGCACAGCACGCACTTGTTCGGGTCGCGCACCAGCGAGGGGCTGGAGACGTCGATCGCTCGCGGCTGGTGAATCGGCTTGAACCGGTTCTTCGTGATGCCGAGCCGTCGTGACAGGTTCTGCAGGGTGCAGGCGGCGCTCTTCGAACAGGTCGGGCACTGGCCGTCGTGGTTGGCCAGCAGCAGCTCGACCACGATCTTGCGCATCTGCCGGATCTCCTCGGTCGTCGTTTTCACCTTCATGCCGGCCTCGGGCTTCGTCGAGCAGGCGGCCATCAGACCCCGCCCCTCGACCTCGACCATGCACATGCGGCAGGCGCCGTAGATACTGAGATCCGAGTGGTAGCAGAAGGTCGGCAGCTCGATGCCGGCCTTGCGCACCATCTCGAGAATGTTTCGCTCGCCCTCGATCGGGACGGGGCGGTTGTCGATCAGAACAGTAGCAGTCGTGTTGTTCATCGTTGTCACACTCCCATGACGGCGTCGAATTTGCAGACGGTCGCGCAGGCTCCGCACTTGATGCAGATCGCCGGATCGATGACGTGAGGCTTCTTCACTTCGCCCTTGATGGCGTGAACCGGGCATTTGCGGGCGCAGGCGGTGCAACCCTTGCACTTCGCCGGATCGATCGTGATCGTGCGCAATGCCTTGCACCGGCCGGTTGGGCAGCGCTTCTGGAATACGTGCGCGTCGACCTCGTTCCGGAAATACCGCAGCGTGGCGAGCACCGGGTTCGGGGCGGTCTTGCCGAGGCCGCACAGCGAGCCCTTCCCGACCGCGACGGCCAGCGTTTCCAGCGTCTCGATCGTCTCGGCCGTGGCGCGACCCTCGATGATGTCGTCGAGCAGGGCCAGCATCTGGCGCGTGCCTTCGCGGCACAACACGCATTTTCCGCAGCTCTCGTTCTGGGTGAACTGCATGAAGAACCGGGCCACCGAGACCATGCACGTGTCGCGGTTCATCACGACCAGGCCGCCCGAGCCGACCATCGCTCCGACGCCCTTGAGCGAATCGAAGTCGAGCGGCAGGTCGAGATGCTCGCTCGTCAGGCAGCCGCCCGACGGACCACCGATCTGGACGGCCTTGAAACCGTCGGGCCAGATGGTGCCGTCGTCGCGCGTCACGCCGCCGCCGATGTTGAACACGATTTCGCGGAGGGTCGTGCCGAACGGAACCTCGATCAGGCCGGTGTTCGCGACGTGGCCGGTGAGCGCGAAGTTCTTGGTGCCGGTCGAACCTTTCGTGCCGATGCCGCGCATCCATGCAGCCCCCTTCCTGATGATGAGCGGAATGGTGGCCAGGGTCTCGACGTTGTTGATGACGGTCGGTTTGCCGTTGAGGCCTTTCTGGGCGGGGAACGGCGGTTTCGGCATCGGCATGCCGCGCTTGCCCTCGATCGAGGCGATGAGCGCCGTTTCCTCGCCGCAGACGAACGCGCCCGCGCCTTCCATCACGTGAAGGCGGAACGAGAGGCCGCTTCCAAAGATGTTGTCGCCCAGCAGGCCGAGCCGACCGGCCTCCTCGACGGCAAACCGGATGCGCTTCACGGCGAGCGGATACTCGGCGCGAACGTAGACGTAGCCTTCGTCGGCCTCGATGCCGCGCGCGGCGATCATCATGCCTTCGATGACGCTGTGGGGATTGCCCTCCATCACGCTGCGGTCCATGAACGCGCCGGGGTCGCCCTCATCGCCGTTACAGATGACGTATTTCTTCGGGCCGGGCTGGACGCGGGTCAGTTCCCACTTCTTGCCGGTGAGGAAGCCGCCGCCGCCGCGTCCGCGCAGGCCGGAGCCCTCGACTTCCTCGCAGACCGCCTTCGCGGACATCTTCGTGAACGCCGTCTGGGCAGCCTCGTACCCGCCGTGAGAAATATATTCACGAATATCATCCGGGTCGATATGGCCGCATTCACCGAGGACCGTTCGCTGCTGCCGCTTGTAGAATGGGATGTCCGTCCCGCGAACGCAGTGGGCGCCGCTGGTCGGGTCGGCGTAGACGAGGCGGTCGATCGGCTTTCCCTGCTTGAGCGTCGTTTCGACGATCTCGGCGACATCCTCGACCTTCACGCGCGTATACAGGTAGTTCTCGGGCAGGATCGTGACGAGCGGCCCCATCTGGCAGAAGCCGTGACAGCCGCTTTTCGAAACCCAGACGGCATTGTCGGCCTTTTCCTCGTCGGCCTTTTCCTCGCGCAGCTCGGTGATGACCGACAGTTTCTCGGCGGCGATCTTCTCGATCAGCGCCTGGTGGACCTTGAGGGCACCGTTCGCGACGCAGCCGGTGCCGGCGCAGATGATCACACGACGCTCGGGCTTTGCGGCAGCGGCGGAAAATGTCGAAGCGATGGTTTTCAGATCGGCTGTTGCAGTCATTTCGCGGTCTCCTTCGCGGCGAGCGCGTCGATCAGGGCGACGGCAGACGGGGGGGTCATCTGGCCGTGAACCTCGTCGTTGATGACGATGACGGGGGCGAGGCCGCAGGCGCCGAGACACGAGACGGTTTCGACGGTGAACAGCATGTCGGGCGTCGTGCGGCGCTTCTCGTCGAGGCCGAGCCGCTTCCTGATCGCCTCGAGAATCGGAATCGACTGCTTCACGTGGCACGCCGTCCCGTCACAGATCCGGATGATGTACTTGCCTTTGGGCTCGAGCGCGAAGTGCGCGTAGAACGTCGCGACGCCGTAGACGCGGGCGGGCGGCAGGTCGAGCGAGGTGGCGACGAAGGCCATGACCTCCTCGGGCAGGTAGCGATACTCCTCCTGGACGGCCTGCAGAATGGGAATCAACTTCCCGGGATCGCGGCCGTGACGGTCGAGAATCTCGCAGACCTTGTCGAACTTGCGGGTGAGCGTGACCGGTTCCATGTATTCGGCTCCTTCGATGATCTGATGGTGTGAAGAGGAAAAGGGAGTGTGGAAAATCAGCGGGATATGCCCTGAGAGAGCTTGCGGCCGAGTTTCGTCGAAAGAACGGCGAGGCCCGAGGCGAGGTTCTCGGTCTGAACGGTCACCTCTTCCGGCAGGGAAAGGGCGGTGGGAGCGAAGTTCCAGATGCCCGTGATGCCGCCCTCGGCCATGGCTTCCGCGACCTGCTGGGCCGCGGATGCGGGGGCCGTGATGATGCCGAGCCTGATTTGCATGCGGCGCGCGAGGTTCGCGATCTTCTCGGAGGGAAGCACCTTGAAACCGGCGATCGTCGTGCCGATTTTCGCCGGGGCGTTGTCGAAAACCGCGACGATCCTGAGCCCATACCGGTGAAACCCTTCGTAGCCGAGCAGTGCCTGGCCGAGATGGCCGACGCCGACGAGAAACGCATCCGTCAGGTTGTTCCAGCCCAGAAACTCCTCGATGGATGTCAGAAGCTGGCCGACGCGATACCCGACCTTGGGCTGGCCCCTGATGCCCGTGACGGCGAGATCCTTGCGCACCTGAGTCGGGTCGAGACGCAGATCGGTACCGATATGCGTGCACGAAACCACGTCGCGCCCGCGGTCAGCAAGCGTCTTCAGATAATGGTGATAGAGAGGAAGCCGACGCAGGGTCGGTTCCGGCGTCATTCTCGGCATTCCCGTCTCGTCCGTTTTTCCGTCTGTCATCATCATTTCCTCCGGTTGGTCGGCTGGCTCCCGTCCATTCCATGCGCTTTCCGGACGCCCCCGAGTCGAATGTGAAAATTATAACGAGAAATGTTTCTCGATATGAGTATATCGGCAGAACGGGGATGCGTCAAGAGAAATCGTGAAAATTTTCTCTAATTATGGGAGGGCCCGATCAGATCCTGAAATGACGACGGAGATGAGGAATTTTCCCGATGACGGGCCGGCCGAAAACCGATACTCCGGGGCCGGCGACTCAGGCGAGGGGAAGGTGAATGCGGAAGGTCGAGCCTTTGCCCGGCTCGCTCTCGAGAACGATGGTTCCTGCATGTGCTTCGATGGCGAGCTTGCAGAAGGCGAGGCCGACGCCGCTCGAGACGGCCTTCTGGTTCTTGACGGCGGGAACATGGTTGAACAGATCGAAGACCCTGCTCTGGTATTCCACAGGAATGCCGGGGCCGTTGTCGGAAATGGCCCAGACCGCCGTCTGGTTTGCTCCGGCAAGGGAGATGCGGATCGCCGTATTCGTGGGGGTGTATTTCAACGCGTTCTCGATCAGGTTCGCGATCACCCGTCGCAAAAGGGCGGAATCCCCGCTCGTGACGACGGGGGGGGTGGATGGCTCGAATACGATCGTATGAGATATAGACACTGCCTTCAGCTCGTCGATGACCTGGGTGGTGAGCATGCCGAGATCGACGGCGGTACGAGTCAGCGGCATCTGATTCGTCTCGAGCTTCCTGACGTCGAGCAGGTCGCTGATCGATTGGAGAAGCCTGTTTGCTCCTGTTTCGACGGCGCAGAGATATTTGAATGTTTCAGAATCGAGCGGCTTTGGACCCATTTTGATCAGTTCGAGATTGCCGATGATGACCTGGAGCGGCGAGCGCATATCGTGAACGATCATGTGCATCAGGTTGTCCCGCAGATCTTCGAGCTGCCGGAGTTCGCGGATGGCCGCTTCCACCTCCGACGTGCGCTGTCGGACGAGATCTTCGAGATGCTCCCGGTGCTGTGCCAGTTCGGCTTTGTTCCGCTCGCGCTCCGTGACATCCTGGGCCATCGCCAGGATGCCGATGAACTCGTCTGCATCATCTATCAGCAGCGTGTGGCGCCATTCGCACAGGATCCGCCGGCCGTCGCGGACCGTATTCTCGTGAATGCAGAATTCGGCGGACGAAGAAAGCTGCTGCGATCGGATGAGCTCGCGCAAGTCTTTGATATACCCGTCGGGATAGGGCGAAAGACCGAGACCATCGGGCGTTTTTCCGAGGATTTCCGATTTTCCATAGCCGAAAATTCGCTCGGCACCGTGGTTCCAGTCTTTGAAAACGAGATCCCGGTCGAGAACGATACAGGCGATCGGCATGGTCTCCTGGACGAGCGCCAGGTGTGCCCGGGACTCGGAAATGTCGGCAAGGTGGCGATATGCCAGCCACCAGAGAAGGGCGGATGTGACCAGGACGAATCCGATGCCCTTCAGCGACTGAATGGCCCGCTCGGACAGGAATGAGCCTGTGACCGTGTGCGCGATCTCGTCGCTGGTGAGAATCCAGAGAAGAGCGACGGTTGCATAGACCGCGGTTATGCGCCAGGCGCCTGCGCGGGCGGGACGAGCATCAGCGGAGGGGCGGGGATTTCCCCGGCCGTTTTGCAACATATCTGAACCCATCGTGCCGACGGTCCTGTTATCCTTCCTCTCATGTTTCATAGTTAATCCTATAACGGAAATCCATCCGTTGCCTTCTGCCCGTTCCCTGTGGGGGATTCGGAACGTGCGCTCTGTCTGTGCATGACCGTTGGAGGGACTGAAAGCGATCATCCCATGATGCATGCCCCGCGGAAGCGAACGTCGAACCGGAACGGTATGTGCGAGACGGGGAACTGACCATTTCCTTCACCGGGGTCAGGGAGAGACGCCGAACAGGGCAGCCAGCAGGGCGACGAACGCGACGACGGACGTGAGGCAGCAGGCGAAGGGGCCGCTTCCCGGGCGCCCTTTCCGCCTCAAGGCTTCGTAGAGGTGTCGCCGTTCGGGCGGGACGAGTTCGACGAGCCGGTCGAGAAGGGCGAGGTCATCGAGGTAAAAGACCGGGTCTGACGCGTCTTCGGGTTGAAGATACAGGATTCCGTTCTCATGGCCGCCGAGAACGGGGCGGCAGCGGGCGAGGGGATATTCGAAGGAGAGATTCCGCTCGAGATCGTCATACGTGAGCGTCTCGGCGAAGATGCGCACGAGGCCCGTCGCCTGGCCGCCCGGCACGGAAGGGTGAATCACCCCTCCGTAGCCGGAGAGGCCGTTGCGAGGGAATGCCCGTTCGTCCATGGGTCAGCCCGGATCCCCGGCCGAAGCCCGGCGTTGCATCATCTGGACCGGCTCATTTTCCCCTCGGGATCATCGACGAAACGAGCCAGCCGAGAGCCGTCAGACGGTTCGGAACGGGGCTGAGGTAGACGCGGCCGGTTCCCGTGAAGGTGTTGACCAGGCCTTCACCGCTGGTGAGAGAGCCCAGGATGCTCTTTGTCGCCTTCGCGACCTCGAACTTCAGCGATTCGCTGCGGGCCACGGCAAAACTGCCGTCGACGACCAGCCGGTCGTTGTTCATCTCGATGACCTCCACCGGCCCCGGGGAACAGAACACGACCTTGCCCGGCCCCTTGACCAGGGTCTGGAACCAGCCCTCGCCCGAGAAAAACGCCGAAAAGGCCGCGTTTCGGTAGGCACTGACCTCGACCGTGATATCCGAGGCGTAGTAGGCGCCCTGGTCGAGAATGTAGCTTTCGCCAGGCTTGAGCTCGAGCAGGTGATAATTCTTGAAGCTGTGCTCGAGCACCAGTTTGCCGGTTCCCTTGTAGATCGGCTTGAACGCCGTTTCTCCGGACATCATCGACTTGAAGAAACCGCCAACGCTCGGGGCCTGCGACTCCATCTCGAGCTCGCCCTGCATATACCGCATCGCCCCGGACTCGGTCCGGACCGATTCGTTCTTCAGAGTGATCTCCACGTAATTCACTTCGTCCTTCGAGCAAATCTTGAACTCTGCCATCTCATCCATCCTCCCATGGTAAAAGTTGACGTGTCTCATGATACCGTACCCGGAGAAAGAGTGAAAATCTGAACGACCGAAGGCATGAACGGCCGGAAGGTGCTATCCTCAGGGATGGGATCACGAAGCGAAGGAGAGCGGACATGAACGAACATGACGATCATCATCATCACGAGTCGCATCCGGATGTCGACCGCCGGCTGGCTCGCATATCTGGTCATATAGAAGGGATTCGCCGCATGATCGGCGAAGAGAAACCCTGCACGCAGATCCTTCAGCAGATGAAGGCCGTGATCTCGGCGCTCGAAAGCGCACGCCGCATCGTCCTGACCGACCACGTCAGACACTGCCTTGCTCACGCCATCCAGAAGAAAAGCTCGAAAGCCGCCGTCGACGAGGTGGAACAGATCCTCTCGCAACTCTTGTGACGAGGCAATCGATGACATCCGCGACGGCCCGGTGGGTGGCCATCAGCCTTTTCGTGCTCGGATTCCGACTGTTGCCCATTTCTGCCTCCGGTTTGGAGAACGGCCACGACCTGGTCAATCCGCGGGATGTTCCGGTCATGAGCGGTATCGCCGAGTGCGAACTGGCTGACCGGTCGAACCCGCTCGTCCGTTTAACCCGCACCGCACAGCCGTTCCTCATGAACGCTCCCTGGAGGTTCCCGTTCTTTCCGCGGGATGTCCTCGACAACCTGTCCCGGGACGTCGTGCACCTGGAAAACATGAGGGATGAGGCGACGTATGCGATGGGGCCCGGTTCCCGGCTCGAATTCCAGCCCAAAGGCGTGATTCCGGCGCGGGGAACGGTTCACATGGAGTTCAAGCGGATCGACGGTGTGTTCCGCATCCTGCTCCCGGTTGTGGTGCGGGTGAGGGGGGAGGCCTGCCTCGATGTCGTCATTCGCCCGGATGCGGCAGCCGAGATCCTCCTGGAGGGCGGAACGATCGGGCTTGTCGGCAGCGGCGGGGTTGAACTGGCGATGGAAGCCGGTCAGAAGGCCCTGATTTCCCCCGGGGGAAGCGAAGCGGTTCGCATTCTGCCGAGCGTCGCCCCGTGAACGGGGCGGGGAGGGCCAATCCGTAAAACCGGAGCGCTGAGGCGCTTCGACAAACGAGCCGGAACCTGCTATCCTTGAAAGGTTTCGAACCGTACGTCCTTTGGGGAAAGGGCTTCCACATGCATCGCCGAACCTTTTTACGAGGCTGCGCAGGCGCCTGTCTTCTTTCGATCCTCCCTCCGCAATTGCTGGATATCGAGGCGTGCGCGGAAGTTCCGCTGCAGGCCCGCGAGGCGGAGTATTACGAGATACTCCCGGACGGTCGGATCCACTGCCAGCTCTGTCCGAACGGGTGTGTCCGAAGCGATGGGGAACGCAGCCAATGCCGCGTGCGGGAGCCCCGTGGCGGAAAATATTATACGCTCGTCTATGCCGCTCCCTGCGTCCTGGCCATGGATCCTATAGAAAAGTGTCCACTATATCATTATCCGCTCCCGGGAAACGCCTTCTCGATCGCCACCGCCGGATGCAACCTGGGCTGCAGCTACTGCCAGAACTGGCAGTTTTCGCAGAAAACCCCGGAAGAAACGCGCAACTATTCGCTTCAGCCCGACGAGGTGATCGCCAAGGCGAAGGAATACAAGGCCGGCGGCATCGCCTTCTTTTATACCGAGCCAACGATCTACATCGAGTATATGAAAGACATCGCCCGCCTGGCAAAGAAGGCGGGCCTGCCGACGGTCATGGTGACGGCCGGATATCTGCAGCAGAAGCCGCTCGAAGACCTCCTGGGGCTGATCGACGCGTTTACGGTCGGCCTGAAAGGGTTCGCCGACGAGTATTACGAATCGGTGATCAAGGGTTCGCTCCCGCCAGTGCTCGAAACCCTGAAACGGATCGCGGCTGCCGGGAAGCATCTCGAGATCGTCACCCTGCTGGTGCCGACCCTGAATGACCGGGAAACGACGATCCGGGCAGAAACGGACTGGATTGCCAGGCAGCTCGGCCCGGACGTGCCCCTCCATTTCACCCGCTTCAATCCCCAGTTTCAGCTGAAGAACCTTCCGCCCACGCCGGTCAGCGTGCTCGACCGGGCGCGACGGATCGCGATGGAGTCGGGGTTGCGATACGTCTACACCGGAAATGTGCCCGGCCACGAGGGAAACCACACCTATTGCCCGACATGCGGCAGAACGCTCATCGAGCGCCTGGGATTCCAAGTGCTGAAAAACGGTCTCGTCGATGGCGCATGTCCATTCTGCCGGACGAATATCCCCGGCCATTGGAGCGGTTCCGGCTTACCCCGAGGAAATTAAATATGATAAAGTATAATATTAGCGCCTCTGCCGCGAGGGTCGCCGTCCTGGCGATTGCCGTTTGCGCGGCTTCCGTCGCCGGTTTCCCCCGCGCCGCCTGGGCGGCGCCCAGGCCGGTGGCGGAGCTCGAGGAGATCCACGAGGAGATTTCCCTGCTGAACCTTCTGCGCGGCCTGTATCTTTCGAAGGACCAGGTGCAGAAAATCTCCGCCCTGGCCCGTCAGGCACAGGCGTTGCGCGACTCGGCCGTCGGACCGTTCCTGAAGGAAAAGGAACGGATCCTGAAAACGTTTTCCGGCCTGCGCGATGCGCTGTACCTGACGCCGGGAGCGGAAAAAGAGGCGCAGGAGCAGGCGCAAAAGCTTGAACACGAGATGAAGGAAACGATGGGGGGCGTGCAGGATCGGATAGCGCTGATGGAGGAGGAGGTCGGGGGGATCCTGACGGACGCCCAGGCCTGCATCGTCGACGACTTCAAGCCGTGCCTGATTCCGCCGAAAGACCTGCGGAATCCCGTCCGGGTCGGCCAGGCCAACGATGCACCGGGCGCGCTCGGCAAGGCCGCCGATCTCATCTGGGCGGCTCCGGCCGGCTTGTGGAAAACGCGGGGAAGCAAACTCCTGGAAACCCTGGCGACCAGGCTGGAGGAAGAGTCCGGCGCGATGAGCGGGACGATGAAGGCGGACGTGCGCAGGCGCATCGGGGAAATCGCCGCCCGGATCCGGAAAACTTCGGATGTCGATTACGCCGTGAAGCGCGGCGATCTGGCGAAGGAGTTTCTGCTGATCGATCCCGGCAAGGCCCTCAAGCAGGGACACAAGAAGATCGGCAAGAACGGCCGCTGGCTGCTTTCGGACACCGCCGCGCGCGTGCTTCCCCGCTGGCTCGGGGCCATGGATGCGCAGGTCGTTCCCGAGATGCGGGAGCCGGCGGAAGACGCCGAACTCCGGCTCGACCGCAAGGATATCGCCGCGCGGACGCTCATGCAGCTCCAGAAGCAGTACAAGCGCCGTCGCGCCGCCGGAACGCTGCCTCCGTACGATGCCTTCATCAAGCCCGTCATGGACGGGATCAACGCGGACGATCTCCGCGCGTTTCTCGGCGGCGTGCGAACGTGCGCCGCGCGGTTGTGCGACGCCCGGCCGGACGCAGATCTCGCCAAACTGCTGGCGCAACTGGCCCGCGGGTATGCGAAGTGGCTCGAACTGCCCCTCTTCAACCCGAAACAGGACCCCTACGGCCTGGCCGCCGACCTCGAAGCCGCCCGGCAGAATACCGATCCTGCGCAGGCCTGCACGGATCTGCTGAAACTGGTCGATACGATCGGAACGTTCCGCAAGCCCTGAACGGGTCGGAAATCCTTATCGATTCCTGTACGACAAAATCACTTTCGCGTTCCCGTTCGTGCTGAGCCTGTCGAAGCACGGGGGTTCCCGCCCTTCGACAAGCTCAGGGCGAACGGGGCGTTTTCATCGTGCAGACCTCATTCGGGGACTCCATGTCCGATCGATGGGCTTTTCAGGGCACGCAGGCCGTTGGCCACGACGATGACCGAGGCGCCGGTGTCGGCCAGCACGGCCATCCAGAGGCTTGCCCAGCCCGCCAGCGACAGGGCGAACACGGCGAGCTTCAGGCCGACCGAGATGGCGATGTTCTGCCTGACGATCCGGTCGGAGCGCCGTGCGATGGCGAGCAGCAGGGGCAGGCGGCGCAGGTCGTCGTGCAGCAGCACGGCGCCGGCGGTTTCGAGCGCGGCGTCGGTGCCGCGGGTGCCCATCGCGACGCCGACGGCGGCGGCCGCGAGGGCGGGGGTGTCGTTCACGCCATCGCCGACCATCATGACCGGCCCGGCAGCGTGGGTCAGCGCTTCGATGCGGCTGCACTTCGCGTCGGGCGACAATCGGCCTTCGGCCTCGACGATGCCGACCGTTGCGGCATACTCGCGGGCCGTTTCATCGCGGTCCCCCGACAGAAGAATCGTCCGGGTGATGCCCGTGCCGACCACCCGCGAGACCGCTTCTTTCGCCTCGGGCCTGATCGCATCCCCCATCGTGACCGTGCCCAGAAGCGAGCGGCCGTCCGAAAGGCAGGAGACCGTCACGCAGGACGAGGGGATGGCCGGCAGGTTCCGGAGGGCGTCGGGGCTGTTTTCCAGTGCCCACTCGGCCGTGCCGAACCGGTAGGTGGTCGTTCCGATGCGGCCGATCACCCCGCGACCGCGGACAACCCTGAACCCCTCGACGTGGGGAAGCGCGATGCCGGCTTCCTGGGCCCGCCTGCGGAACGCCGGCGCCAGCGGATGCTCCGAGCCGGCCTCGAGCGCGGTCGTGATGCGGAGCAGGTCGGTTTCGGACAAGCCCCCGGCCGGCATGAGATCGAGGATGCCGGGCTCGCCGACGGTGATGGTGCCGGTCTTGTCGAAGGCGACGGTCGTGACGTCCGCCGCTTCCTCGAGCACGCTGCCGCTTCTGACCAGGATGCCGGATCGGGCCGCGGCGGCCATGGCCGACACCAGCGTCACCGGCGAGGCCAGCACGAGCGAGCAGGGACAGGCGATGACGAGCAGGACGAGAGCGGCATATACGGATGTCGCCGTTGTTGCGAGGCCGGACAGCGGGGGCAGCACCGCGACCGCGATCGCGATCGCGACGACCGCGGGCGTATAGACGGCGGCGAACCGGTCCATCCCGCTCTGAAACGCCGTTTTCTGCGCCTGTGCCTTCTGGACCGACATCATGATGCGCGAGAATCTCGATTCCGAGGCCGGGGCTGTGACGCTCATCAGGAGCGCACCGTCGAGGTTCTGCGTCCCGGCGAGCAGTTCGCTGCCGGCCGCTTTGGCGATCGGCGTGCTTTCGCCCGTCATGCTGCTTTCGTTGATGTGCGACGAGCCTTCGAGCACCGTGCCGTCCATCGGCACCGTCTCGCCGGGCCGGATGCGGAGCGTCGCGCCGGCCTGAATCTGGCCGACGGGCGTCGGATGCTCATGCCCGTCCTCGTCGACGAGATGCGCGAGGCTGGGAAGGTTGCGGCGCAGCGCCTCGATCGACGAGCGGGCTTTCTCGCTGCTGAGGCGTTCGAGCCACTTCGCGATCGAGTACAGGAACAGCACCGTCGCTCCCTCCTGCCACTCTCCGATGGTGCCCGCGCCGATGGCGGCTGACAGCATGAGGGTGTTCATGCCGAGACTCCGGCGCTTCAGCTCAGCAACGGCCTTGCCGGCAACCGGCCATCCCGCGACGATCATCGCGAGAGGGAGGGGGACGAAATGCCCACTGAGCCAGGCAACGAGGATCAGAAGCCCCGATACGACCATGACGGCAGCCTCGAACGGCGCCGGAGCGGTCGATATCTCCGCGGCTCCGGCCGGCTGCCGCGAATCCGCCGGCATGACGGGCTGGAACGTCACGCCGTGCTCGTCGGCCAGGCCGTCGATGATCGCCTCGCAGCCCTCGTCGAGGGTGCAGGTGACCCGCACCGTGCCCCCCATGAAATCGAGCTCCGCCTCGGCGACGCCGCTTCTGGAGCGAATTTCCGTCTCCAGTTCCCTGGCGCATGTGGGACAGTCGAGACCGACGACCTTCCAGACATGTGTGTGTGTCGGATGCTTGTTCATGGCTCGAACATCCTTTCAACGGCTGTCAGCGGCGATTCAGTCTTCGAACTCCGTGACATGCGGGGCCGCCGGTTCCCCCGTGTGCGTGATGGCGACCTCGAGCAGGTCCGAAACGTGCTCGTCGGCAAGCGAATAATGGATATGCCGCCCTTCGCGGCGCGCCCGCACGAGACGCATGGTTCGCAGAATGCGCAACTGATGCGAAACGGCCGACGGCGTCGCACCCGCCGCGCTCGCCAGTTCCCCGACCGTCCGTTCTCCCGAGACCATCGCCGTAAGCAGCTTGAGTCGCGTCGGGTCGGCGAGGCACTTGAAAAGCTCGGCGACCTCGCCGAGACGATGGTCGCAGCACCAGTCAGGAATATGAATATGTGAACACTTGTTCATATACTAAATATACTCGACCTGCTCCGCTTTGGCAAGGAGTTTATGCCCGCTCTCCTCGGTATGTGCCTGGAGCCTGTTGCCACCTTGAAACATCGAGACGAAGCAAAGATGTCTAGTGTATGATTACGGAAAAGAAACGTGTTTCAGTAGAGAATCAGACGAAAGAGAGGAAAATCTTCGTGACATCACGACCTGAATTGTCTGTCATGGAACCTGGGTTCACCCTCGATCAGGCAGTGGCAGAGGCCGGGCGTTGCCTGCTCTGCCACGAACCGCCCTGCTCGAAAGGCTGCCCGGCCGGAACCGATCCGGGGGCCTTCATCCGGAAATTCCGCCTTCGCAACGTGACCGGCGCGATCCGCACCATCAAGGAAAACAATATCCTCGGAGGCGCCTGCGGCGTGCTGTGCCCGACCGCCCGGATGTGCGAAAAGGCGTGCAGCGCCTGCGGCATCGACCGGCCCGTCCGCATTGGGAAAATCCAGCGGTTCCTCGTCGAGCACGCGCGCGAGATCGGGTTCAAACCGTTCGATAATCCACGATATATAAAGCCTCTTCCCCGGCGGGAAAAGGTCGCCGTGATCGGTGCGGGGCCCTCCGGCCTGAGCTGCGCCGCCGAGCTCGCGAAGAACGGGTTCGGCGTCACGGTCTTCGAGGAGCGTGAAGAGCCGGGCGGCGTGCTGCGATACGGCGTTCCCTCCTTCCGGTTCGACGAGAGGTTCCTCGCGCACGAGCTCGACGATCTGAAGAGCCTCGGCGTCGAGTTCCGCTGTTCGACGCCTCTCCGGGGACGCGGCGAGGTCGAGGCCCTGCTGAAGAAAGAATATCAGGCGGTGTTCATCGGAACCGGCCTGTGGGAGCCGGCGCGCCTCTTCGATGAGTCTGGCCTGGGCGAGGGGATCTTCTCCTCCATCCGATTTCTCGAAGCGTTCCGATCCGGGAAATCCGTGGAGCTGGCGAACGCCTGCGCGGGAAAAGCGGTCGCCATCGTCGGCGGCGGCTCGGTGGCGATCGACTGCGCCCGGGTCGCCCGAAAACTCGGCGCGCGTGATGTATACCTGGTGTATCGCCGCTCCTACGAGCAGATGCCCGCCGAGGAGGACGAGCGCCGCGAAGCCCTCGCCGAGGGAATTCATTTTCTCCTGCTGAACCAGCCGGTCGGCACCGTTCGCGACGCCGGCAAGCGCCTTTCCGGGCTTCGGCTGGTCCGGACGCAGCTTGGCGGCGAAGACGCGTCGGGCCGCCGAAAGCCGGTCGAGATGCCCGGTTCCGAGTGGATTCTCGACGTCCAGACGGTGGTCGAGGCCATTGGAAACCAGGCTCCCGCCGGATCCCCCGAGCTGTATCCGGGCGTGACCGTGACCGGGGCGCGCCTCATCGTGGCGGATGCCGGGACCGGGCGGACCTCGCTGCCGGGCGTGTTCGCGGGCGGCGATATCGTCCGGGGCCCCGCCACGGTCGTCGAGGCCGTCGCCGACGGCAAGGACGCGGCGCGGGCCGTCATGGCCCATTTCGGCCTGCAAACGCCGAGCGGGGGAGAAAAATAGTATGCCGAATAAAATCATCGATCTTTCCGTCGATTTCTGCGGTGTCCGGTTCCAGAACCCGTTCATGCTGTCGTCGTCGCCGGTCTCGAACAGCGCCGAGATGGTCGCCCGCGCCTTCGAGGCGGGGTGGGGCGGCGTCGCCTACAAAACCCTCGTCAGCGACCGCATTCCCATCTACCACCCCTCGCCGCGCATGCACGGGTATCATTACGGGGAGAAGCGGCTGATCGGCCTTCAGAATGTCGAGCAGACCACCGACCGCGGCCTTCAGCCCAACCTGCGCGACATCGCCTGGCTCAAGAAAAAATACCCGAAGCACATCGTGATGGCCAGCATCATGGGCTTCTCGAACCAGGAGTGGGCCGACCTGGCGAAGGCTTCCACCGATGCGGGCGCCGACATGCTCGAACTGAATTTCAGCTGTCCGCACATGACGGTCGAGGGCTCCGGAGCCAAGGTCGGACAGGTGTTCGACCTCGTCCAGAAGTTCACCGAGACCGTCCGGGGCGTCACGAAGCTGCCGCTGGTGGCCAAGATGACGCCCAACATTGCTGACATGAACGAGCCGGCGATGGCCGCCAAACGCGGCGGCGCCGACGGCATCTCGGCGATCAACACCGTGGCCGGCATCTCGGAAGTGGGCCTCGACGATTACGTTCCGCGGCCCAACGTCTTCGGCAAGGGCGCCATGAGCGGGTATTCCGGCCCGGCCATCAAGCCGATCGGCCTGAAGTTCATCGCCCAGATGGCGAAAAATCCCGAACTGGCCCTGCCGCTCTCGGGAATGGGCGGCATCGAGACCTGGGTCGACGCGCTGGAATACCTGCTGGTCGGCGCGACGACCGTCCAGGTGACGACCGGCATCATCCATTACGGCTACCGCATCGTCGAGGACATGATCGAAGGCCTGTCCGACTACATGGCCCGGCGCGGCATCGCCCGCGTGGCCGACCTGGTCGGAAAGGCCGCCGGCAACGTCCACGAGACCGGCGAGTTCGACGTCATGCGCCAAGGGATCGCGACCTACGACCTCGACCGCTGCGTCGGCTGCGGCCAGTGCTACATCGTCTGCCGCGACGCCGGTGGCAGCGCCCTCTCCTGGAACGCCGAAAAGCGCCGCCCGAACCTCGACGACGACGCCTGCCTGAGCTGCATGGTCTGCAGCTTCGTCTGCCCCGTCACCGGCCTGATCACCTTCCGCGAAATGCCGAACTCCTGGAAGCGCAAACCCACCGTCACCCTGGGCTGAAAACTCTGAGCAAACGACGGGCCACCCGGTTCATCTGGTGGCCCGTCGTGTTCATGAATCCATTGCGGTTCGTCTCTTGAAACAAGTCGGTGCAGTCAGGCATTTGAGCAACCCCGTCATCTCATCATGCCAATGGTACCAGCACCAGGAAGAGAAATTGAATACATCCATTCTGCTGCTCCTGAGAAACATAACTGTATTGCTTCACTGGCAGAGACGATGAACTGAGATTGTGCGGCCCCTCTTTTCCCTGGACAGCTGGAACAACGGTAACTTATACTCGCCTCAAGACGGGCGTCTTGTGCCCTCGGAGAAACTCCGCTCGGAGACCGACCAGGTGAGAGAATCCGGAAATGTGGCTTCTTGAGTTCAGCTTTTATCTTGTCACAGGCATCATCGTCTGGATGATGTTCGGGTATTTTGTGCTGCTCAGAATCATTGGAGTGCTCAACGGCGTCAAATCACCGGAACTGCCTTCCGAGTTCCCCGAAATCACGGTGATCATCCCCTGCTTCAATGAAGAGGCGGGTATTCTCGACAAACTTGCGAATGTTCGGGAACTATCGTATCCGGTGGAAAAACTCGATGTCATTTTTGTAGACGGTGGTTCGACGGATCGGACCACAACGCTTCTTGAATCATCGATCGCCGAGGGAGAGCCCTATCGGGTAATCAGATCTCCGCGGGGCGGAAAAATCAATCAGCTGAACTTCGCCCTTTCGCAGGCGAAAGGGGACATCGTTTTCAACACCGATGCCGATGCGATGATGGAAAAGGATTGCCTGCGCTGGTGTGTCGGCGAGTTTGCGCGTGGACCGGATGTTCTCGTCGTGGGAGCCTATTGTTCGCCGCACCCTCAGGCCCTCGACATGGAAAAATACCACTGGATTTCCCAGAACAAGGGACGGTTCCTGGAAAGCGACGCCTGCTGCTCTTCGATCGTGGTCGCCCCCTGCTATGCGTTCAGGCGCTCCCTGATCACGGCGTTTCCCGAAGATGTTATAGCAGATGATATATATATTGCCTATTCGGGCCATGCTTCCGGCGGGCGGACGATTTTTTCCCACAAGGCGTGCGTTCAGGAAATCCGCGTTCCCACGGATCCGGGAATGTTCATTTCCCATAAATTCCGAAAAAGCAACGCGTTTTTGAGGGAATCCCTGCGATTCCTTCACCGGCTTCCCGACATGGGGATGTTCTGTAAAACCATGTTTATCACCAGAATCGGACAGCAGCTCTTCTTGCCGGCGCTCTTGATCTGGTGGTTTCTCATTGCCGGCGCCCTTATCTCCCTCGGAAGCTACGTCCCGCTGATCCTCGGGGTTACCTGCGTCCTTCTGACGTTCGTGATCACGAGCTTCGTGTTCTCCACCGTGCCCCTTCCGGACGAGTCCGCGAAATTTCCGATCACGACGGTGGTGAAAGGATATCTCATTTCCATCTCCATCCTGCTGGCGATGGCCGTCAGTTACCCGTTCTACCGACAGACCAGCAACTACGCCCGCATCGGCGAAGGGACGAAATGAACGTGCGCGCTTCGGCGGCCAGGCATGAATGTGGGAGGCTCTGCATATGAACACCTCAATCAAGACATTTCTCCAGAATGTGCGGTATGCGTTCAGGCCGGACAAGCCGCTGCTTTTCGCCCGACTCGCGCATGCCGTGTTCCGCTCCTACGTGCTTCGGTCGCCGCCCCTGCGGTATGTCGATTTTTCGATCGGGTTCGAGTGCAACATGGCGTGCGAGCATTGTTTTGCGACGGCCCTGCAGTCACCCGTTCCGCGCCGGCGGATGGCGCCGGCGGATTATCGCCGCGTCGCGAAGCAGAGCATGGCGCTGGGAGCCGTGAACTTTTCGTTCCAGGGCGGCGAGCCGCTGATGATGCCGCAACTCCCGGGGATCATCAAGGCGGTGAATCCCTGGATGAACGTCATCTCCGTGACGACGAACGGAATGCTCATCACGCCCGAAAAACTTCGCGAGCTGCGGACGTGCGGGGTCGATATCCTCACGGTCAGCCTGGACAGCGGCATTCCCGAGGAGCATGACCGGTTCCGGAAAAAGCCGGGGGCGTTCTCCGCCGTCGTCAACGGCATCAAGCTCGCCCTCGGGATGGGATTCCGGGTGACGCTGGGGACAGTGGTCACCCACAGTTCCGTCCATTCGCAGGGGCTGAAACGGTTGATCGAGCTCGCCCAGGATCTGAAGGTCCTGCTGTATTTCATTTTTCCGGTTCCGGCCGGTCGCTGGGCCGGCGTGACGGACATGCTTCTGACCGGCGAGGATGTGGCATATATCGAGTCGCTGACCCAGTCTTCCTCCCTTCTCCGGACGGATTTCCAGGCGAACTTCGGGCCTTACGGCTGCGGGGCGGCGAAGGAAATATTGTATATCACAACGTATGGAGATGTGCTGACCTGCCCGTTCATCCACGTCACCGCCGGAAACGTCTTCGACGAGTCCGTCGCCGATATCAGGAGCCGGGCGATCGCAAACCCGTATTTTTCGACGTATCATCCGCGATGCCTCGCATCGACGGATGACCGGTTCCGCGAGGATGTCCTGAAGAAGACCTGCGGTGCCGCCAGGCTTCCGCTTCCCTGGGATGTCGCCTTCGGCCCGGAGCGGCCGGCATGAATCTTCTTGTCACCGGAGCGACGGGCTTCATCGGGGAGACCCTGATTCCCCGCCTTCTCCGCGACGGCATGAACGTCCGGGCTCTCGTCCGCAATCCCGGCGCGTGCCGACTGCCGCCCGGGGTGCATTCCATTCAAGGCGATATCCTGGACCCGGATCTCGCGACGAAACTTCCGCCGGATCTCGACGGCCTGATCCACATGGCGGCTCTCATCACCTTTGACGCCTCGAGGCTGGATGAATTGATGACGGTGAACGGAGAGGGAACCCGTCGCCTGCTGGCGGCGGCGGAGCGCGCCGGCATCCGCCGGGCGACCGTGGTGAGCAGCGCCTGTACACTCGGTATTTCGGAAGACCCCTCGAATGTTCTCGATGAAACCAATATCCCTTCGTCTGCTTTGGTGAGCCGGAACCCGTACATGGCCAGCAAACTCGAGGAGGAAAAGGCCGGCCTCGAGTGCAACGAACGGGGCAGGCTCCCGGTCGTCATCGTCAACCCCACGACCGTTTTCGGGGCGGGAGACCGGACGATGAACTCCGGAACGATGATCAGGAAGGTTCATGGATCGCGCATCGTCCCGCTGCCGCCGGGCGGGACGAACGTCGTGGATGTGCGCGACGCATGCGAGGGCATCCTCGCCGCCCACCTGAACGGTGTTCCGGGCAGACGGTATGCATTGGGAGGAGTGAACCTGACATTTGCCGATCTCGTTCGGGAAATCGCCGGCCAGTTCCCCGGCCGCCGCCTTCTCATACCGGTGCCGGGAGTTGCGCGATGGTTCGTTGCCGCCGGCGCGACCGTCGCTGCGCGGCTGGCGGGAGGGCGATTCCTGACGCCGCAGATTCTCGAAGATCTATTTCTCTACAAATATTATTCCCATGCCCTCGCGGAGCGGGATCTCGGATACCGGCCCAGGTTCGGCATCGGCGAAACGCTCCGTTCCGCGATCGAATACTATCGGCGCGAGGGGCTTCTCGCATGAAGAATGTCCGCTCCGAAGACGTTCGCAACGCGAACCGCCGGTTTTACGACCTTCTGGCCGACCGGTACGAGGCTGTCGACGGCAGACGCTCGGAGGACCTCTCGGACTACGTGCGTTCGATCCTTCGACACCTGCGAAGGGACGCGCCCGACGGGCCGCTGCTCGATCTGGGTGCCGGAAGCGGTTTCGTCTCGAAATGCGCCGCCGGTATTTTCCAGACGCGCATCGGAACCGATATTTCGCCGGGAATTCTCGCGACATACCGGGACCGGTTCGATATGGCCGTCGCTTCAAGCGTCGATCAGGCTTCGTTTGCCCCCGACAGCTTCGCGGCCGTTGCCGCGTTTGCCGTTCTCCACCATCTCTATGATGTGACGGCCGTGGCCCGCGAGGCATTTCGCATCCTCAAACCGGGCGGCATGTTCTATGCCGACCACGATATGAGCGCCGCCTTCTTCCGGGTGTGGAAGCCGCTGCTGCTGTTCTACCGGCTCCTGCGGTTTTCCCCGGGCAAATACCGCCGGTCTGACTCCCGGCTGACCTACGCCCTCTACCGCCTGTCGGAATGGGGGGAGCGGGGTATCGATGACGACGTGCTGAACGCCGCATTCGCCCGTGAAGGCTTTACCGTCACCATGACGTATCATTGGTACGGTCTGAATTCGATCACCGACAGGCTGTTCGGAAAGACCGTCCATACCAGACGCTATGCCCCTTTGATCCGCCTGATCGCAAGAAAACCTGAATACTGAATGATTGCCTGGACGAACATCCATGCAGAACGGAGACGCCGCTCATGGCTCGCATAATCCTTCTCAGCCCGCCGTTTGTAGCCGAATACATGCGCAACGCACGCTGTGATTTCGTTTCGCTGTCGGCGACCCAGTGGTACCCGATCCTGCTGGGCTATGCAGGAGCATGGCTGGAGAAGCTCGGACACACGGTCCGGCTGATCGATGCTCCCGCCCACGGTCTCACCCACGAGGCGACGGCGGATATCGTCAAAGACTTCCGGCCGGACCTGATCGCGGTCTATTCCGGAAGACTGAGCGAAGACAACGACGTGGCGTTCGCCGATTCCCTCTTGAAGAAGATCGGCTGTCGCGGCATCTTCGTCGGTCCCTATGCATCGATCGATCCGAAGTCGACCCTCTCCAAGTCAGAGATGATTGAACATCTCGTCACCGGGCCGTTCGAACTGCCCCTGGGGGCTTTTGCCAATGGTGACGACCCCGCGTCGGTTCCCAACCTCGTCAGGAAAAACGGCGGGGAGGTCGTGGAGAATCCTCGTCGCGCGCCTCTCACCACGGCGGAGCTGGATGCGATCCCCTTCGTCTCTGATTTTCTGGGGCGGAATGTCGACATGTACCGCTATCACACGCCCTCCGAGCTGTTTCCGTACATGGACATGTTCACGGGCCGCGGATGTTCCTGGGGCCTCTGCACCTACTGCCTGTGGGTGCATACGCTGATTCCCGGGAAAAGCTACACGACCCGCAGCGTGGAAAACGTCGTGGAGGAGTTTGGGTTCATCGCGCGGAAGATGCCTGCCGTCAAATCGATCATGCTCCAGGACGACACGCTGACGGAGCCGCGGGCGCAGGAGCTGTGCGAAGGCTTCCTCAGGGCGGGGAACAGGCTGCCGTGGTCGTGCTATTCGCGCGGCAACCTTTCGCTCGACGTGATGAAGCTGATGAAAAAGGCCGGCTGCCGGAACCTGCACGTCGGGTATGAATCGGCCGATCCGAACGTGTTGCAGCGGATCAGGAAAGGGCTTACCCCCGAGCGGATGACCCGGTTCACCCGCGATGCCAAGAAGGCTGGGCTGATGATCCACGGGGATTTCGCGTTCGGCTTCCCCGGCGAGACCGTCGAATCCGCCGAGAAGACGATCCGGTGGGCGTATTCGCTGAATCCCGATACGGCACAGTTCCAGCTGATGATCCCCTTCCCGGGGACTTCATACTTTGAGGAGATGAAGAGAAACGGCTGGCTGAACGAAAAGGGCGAGCCCGACATGCCGCAATTCTCGAACGCACAGATCCGCGCGACGGCAAAGAAAGCCTACCGGACATTCTACATCAGCCTGCAACATCTCATGAAGGCTGTCAGGAAGCCGCGGGAGCATATCTTCAATCAACTGAAGACGATTTCGCGCGCCATCCCGGCAATGTTCTGGAAGCGCTGGTAAGCTCGGAGCCATGGCAGCGGACGTTCTCGCTTCGCTTGGCGCGACGGCGGCCTGTTGCCTGTTCATCCTCGGTGGCGGAATCGCCGCGTCAGGGGCGTCCCAGCGACTGCTTCCTGGCGAGAGCCTTGCCGGACGAGTTGCCGCCGCAGTCACCATCTGGCATTTCCTTCTTGTCGTTCTCGCGCTGCCGTTGCTGCAACTCGGGATGTTCTCGCTTTCCGTCGCTGGAAGTGCGCTGGGACTTGCGATAGCAATCGTCGCGTCTTTCACCTGGACCGGCTTTCGTGAGCTGCTCCGGGATGTGTTGCGTTCCTGCGCTGCCCTCGATTTGTCAGAACTGGCTTCGTGGCAGCGCGGTATCGTATGGCTGGCCGTCGGGACCGTGGTGTGTGCCGTGTTCCGGGCGTTCATCCTGCCTCCGCTCAGTTGGGACAGCCTGATTTACCATCTCTGGCTGCCGGCGGAGTGGGCGAAGAGAAATGGGCTCTATCTGTTTCATGCTCCGGAAAACTGGGACACCTGCCAGTTTTTCCCCCTGAACTGGGAGATCATCGCGGCGTGGATGTTCAGATTCGCTGGTGATGACCGGTTTGTCAATCTGATCAATTATCCGTTCCTGCTCCAGATGTTCGGGGCTTTCTACGGACTTTCGCGCACGTTCGGCATTGCGCCGTCCCGAGCCTTCCTGGGCGGATTGGCTCTCTGCTTCAATGCTGCCGTCTTCAGCTACGTGAACACGGCCTACGTGGAAAACGGCATGACGGCCCATCTGCTGACGGGATACCTTTTCCTTTTTCGCGCACTCGGTGTGCGGAGTCGCACGCTTCTGGGCATTTCCATGGCAGCGTTCGGACTGGCGGTCGGAACGAAGTTGGTCGCCGTACCGCATCTGGCAGTGGCGCTGCTCGTCATTCTATATATGTATATATCGAATGATCGTCGCCCCAGAAGGCCGGTGATTACGGGCCTGGTGCTCCTGGGAATTCTTCTCGCGGCATCTTCGTTCTGGTATATCAGGGCATGGGTTCATACCGGTTCTCCGCTGTATCCCTATGGCATGTCGATTGCCGGCGTCAGGCTGTTTCCGAAATCAGCAAAACATCAGAAGTATCAGGAGTTTTTGTTCGCCAAGGCGGTTGAAGTGTCGAGGAACGTTCCCGTGTCTGCGGTGACGCCGTTTATGACGATACTCCCCCTGGCGACAACCTGTGGTCCGCTCGTATTGTTCCTGGCGCCGTTGATTCCCTGGGGACTGCTCCGGTTGGGTGCCGGTGGTGGGTGGGGAAAGACGGCCATCCTGCTCGCGGGAGCGATTATCACCTTGAGCGGATACTATTCGGAACGAATGTTTCCGATACGATTCCTCTGGGCCGTTTCGTCGTCCAGATTTCTCCTGTTTCCCCTCGGTGTCATGCTGATATCGGCACTGGCATGCTTCAGCGGTCGCGGACGTGCGGCGATGATCGAGAAAGCGGTATGGGGGTGCATTGCCGGCTCTCTCCTTCTCCAGACCCCCTTGTCCTGGAACGCTGGAAGTAATGTTATTAATATTATATTATATGCTATTCCCGTGGCGGCGGCGCTGTGCGGAACGTTCGTAAGATCGGCTCCGGGAGTTTTCCCTTCGGGTGGGGCGTGTGCATGGGGGATCGCCGTTTTCCTGGTCGTATGGATCGGGGGTGCGCCTTTCCTGCAGGCGTCGCTGAGGCATCGCGCCCTTGAAACGGCGTACGAGCTTCACGATTTCCCCCGAGACCAGGTTCCGGCTTGGATATTCGTGGATCGTCCGGGGTGCCCGTTGCGGGTCTCCATGTCGGTGGGATACGATGGCCGGGGCGGAAACAATTGGTTCATGTATCCGCTCCTGGGACGCAAACTCCAAAACACGGTTTTCTACACGCCGATCACAACCTCCGGAAAGATCATCGACGCCTTTTTGAAGACGCCCGAAGACGTCCTGCGTTGCGGCGACCGTGCTGTCTGGCTTTCCCGGCTTCGAGAGAAGGCGGACTACCTCGTCCTTTTCCATCCGTTTCCTCCCGAAGCGGCATGGGCCGCTGAATTGCCCGAAGACCTGCTGCCGGTCGTTTCAAAGGAGCACGTGCGCATCTACAAGGTTTTCCGCTCCTCCTGACCCGTTCAGACTTCCCTCTGGTGGAGAAGAAAAACCACCCATGAGAAATCCCATGGGTGGTTGTGGCGATCTCCATCAGGGTTCGGACATGAAGGGGTATTCGAAGGACCGGGGCGGGATGAGGGTTTCCTTCACGGTGCGGGGGGAGACCCAGCGGAGGAGGTTGAGGGGGCTGCCGGCCTTGTCGTTGGTGCCGCTGGAGCGGCTGCCGCCGAAGGGTTGCTGGCCGACGACGGCGCCGGTGGGCTTGTCGTTGATGTAGAAGTTGCCGGCGGCATACCGCAACCGGCCCGAGACGGAGTCGAGGAGGGTGCGGTCTTTGCCGAAGACGGCGCCGGTGAGGGCGTAGGGGCTCGTGGCGTCGACGAGGGCGACCGCTTCGTCGAGTTTCGCATCGTCGTAGACGTAGACGGTCAGCACCGGGCCGAAAATCTCCTCGGCCATCAGCTTGAATTTCGGGTTCGTCGTCTCGATGACGGTCGGCTGGACGAACCAGCCCTTCGACTTGTCACAGGTGCCGCCGAAGACGATCTTCGCTTCGGCCGAACTGCGCGCGAAATCGATATAGTTTGAAATATTCTTGAACGAGGCTTCGTCGATGACCGCGCCGAGGTAGTTGGTGAAATCGGCGACGTCGCCGATCTTGATCTTCGCGAGCATCTCGCCCATCATCGCCTTGACGTTCGGCCACAGGGACGCCGGCACGTAGGCGCGGCTCGCGGCCGAGCACTTCTGGCCCTGGTATTCGAACGAGCCGCGCACCAGCGCGACCGCGAGCGGCACGGGGTCCGCGTCGGGGCAGGCGAAGACGAAATCCTTGCCGCCGGTTTCCCCGACGAGCCGCGGGTAGTTGCGGTACACGCCCTTCGCCTGGTTCTCGCCGATCAGCCGCCACATCTCGTTGAACGTCGAGGTCGAGCCGGTGAAGTGGAGGCCGGCGAACGAGGGGTGGTTGAACACGACCTCGCCGATCGTCGAGCCGCGCGACGGCACGAAGTTGATGACGCCCGCCGGCAGGCCGGCCTCCTCGAGGAGGCGCATCAGGTGGTAGTTGCTCAGCACGGCCGTGCCGGCCGGCTTCCAGACGACGACGTTGCCGGCCATCGCGGGGGCGGTCGGCAAATTTCCGCCGATCGCCGTGAAGTTGAACGGGGTGACGGCGAAGACGAAGCCCTCGAGCGGCCGGTACTCCGTCCGGTTCCAGGCGTCCGGCGTGCGCGAGACGGGGGGCTGGTCGGCGAAGATGCCGTCCCAGAAATGGACGTTGAACCGCAGAAAGTCGATCAGCTCACAGGCCGAGTCGATCTCGGCCTGGTGCGCCGTCTTGCTCTGACCGAGCATCGTGGCCGCATTCAATATCATGCGATATGGTCCAGCCAGCAGCTCCGCCGCCTTCTGGAAGATCGCCGCCCGCTCGGACCAGGGAAGGGCCGCCCAGCCGGCTGCCGCGTCGAGCGCCGCCTTGATGGCGAGTTTCACCTCTTCCGGGCCGGCCTGGTGATACCGCGCGAGCACCAGATCGTGCCGGTGCGGTGCCCGGATCTCGACGAGGTTTCCCGTCCGGATCTCTTTGCCGCCGATCAGGAGGGGGATCTCGATCGGCTGCTGCGACTGTTTCGCAAGCTCCGCCTTGAGAGCCCGTCTCGGCTCGGTGCCTGGGGCGTAGGAACAGCCGGGCTCGTTCGCCGGCCGGGAACACTGCGTATGGAGATTGAGCAGGGGCATGGTCGTTGTCTCTCCTCTTTTCGATGAACTGCTCCACGGATCATGCCAAAGACCAAACATGATGAAAAGTGAATAGTAGTCATTGATTTCATGAAAATCATTCATGCCATGTCCGCAAAACGACGGACCTCCCCGCGAACTTGCCAGGGATGGCCGTGCCGCAGTATGCTGTCGCAATGCATGAGCAGGAGCCGTTTGATCTCCAGCAGCTGTATGTGTTCCATGTCGCTGCTGGATCGCGCACCTTCACGGAAGCGGCCGAACGCCTGCATATCAGCCAGTCGGCGGTGAGCCACGCGATACGAAAGCTGGAAAAAAGCGCCGGGTCGCGCCTGTTCGCGAGAAATCGGCCGCCGGTGCGCCTGACCGGCCCGGGCTGCCTTCTCGCCGAGACGTGCGGCCGAGTTTTCACCGACCTGCGCCGTTGCCGCGAGGCGATGCTGCAGAGAGATGCGAAAACCCTCGTTGGCAGGCTGAAGGTGGGGGCGACCATCGAGTTCGGAAACAGTGTTCTGGCCTGCAGTGTGGCGCCGTTTTTGGAGAAATACCCCTCGCTCGAGATGAGCTTTACGTTCAGTCACGATCTTCTGCAGCCGCTTCTGGCCGATGAGCTGGACCTGATTATCGACTGCCGGGTCCATGCGCGCGAGGAGATTGCGCGAAAACCCCTGTTTCGCGAACAGTACATGCTGGTGGCCGCCCCGTCCCTGATCGGCAAGCTGCGAATCAGGCGCCTCCAGGATCTGAACCGTGCCGTCTGGCTGACGCTCGATTCCGACGGTGACTGGTGGCAGCGGTTCCTGGTCCAGCTGCCGTCGGATACCGAGTTGAGTCCCGACAAAATGCTTCCGGTGAATCACCTGCGGGGGCTCATCAACCTCGCCTCCTCCGGCGCCGGCGTTGCCCTTGTGCCGGCGTACTGCGTCCAGAGCGAACTGCAGACCGGTAGTCTGAAGCGGATATTCCCGAACGTCCGGATCCGCGAGGACAAGTTCTCCCTGTACTGCCTCAAGGACCGTTGGACCGACCCGAATATCGTTGCGTTCACGAAATTTGCCCGGCGCCTGCATCTCGCTCCCAGGTGATCCGATGGCACGAATCCGTGTGGCGACCGGCCGGGACTTCAGAAAACGACCGGCCTCCGGGACCCCGTGGCCCCGGGGATAATTCAGAGAGAGGGCATTCCGC
This sequence comes from uncultured bacterium, assembly GCA_964389325.1. Lineage (GTDB taxonomy): Bacteria > Muiribacteriota > Ozemobacteria > Ozemobacterales > Ozemobacteraceae > MWAR01. The sequence continues at coordinate 82,038 of CAYMEN010000004.1, forward strand.
CCAGAAACGGGTGAGGAGATGAAAGGGATAGCGAACAGACAGAATACCCTGCTCGGCCGGAAGCTGATGGTGCGTTCTCCCCGGCCGGCCAGTCACCCCCTTCGCGGCGGGCCGGACCGGCCTTTCGCGCGGTTCCCGGGCCAGTCGCAGCAGAAGCCGCAGGCCAAGCCGCCGAAAAAGCCGGAATCGAGTTCCTGAACTGGAAGCGATGGCGTATGGCCCGCCGGTTCCGGATACGGCTCCATCCACGCCCTTGGCCGGCCTCCCCGGGAACGACCCGGCGGCCCTGCAGCCCGCAATCTCAGCCCCCCTCGATGCTCTTCCGGAGGCGATCCGGTTCAGACGCCTTCATGGCCCGGAAGCTGAAGAATGAAGCTGTCCCGCCGGTGAAAATCGGGCTCTGCCCCCGTGTGCGCCAGGGCCCAGTAGGTCGTCATCCCGTCGCGCATCCGGATGACCGCGGTGATGCCGGCCGGGACCGGACGGTTGCCGGGGACCAGCCCCGAAATTCCGGCCTCGAGCGAAAGGCTGAACCGGTCTGAGGCCCGCTCCGTCGTGAAAGGGAGTTCCCGCAGGAGCGTTTCGTTCCGCATGCCTGTCCTGTATCCGTCGAAACGATATGCGTTCCAATGGTGCGAAGGTGAGAGGTTGAACTCGAGGTAGGCGTCGGAACCGGGAATCCCCAGGAACAACTCGAAGCATGTCGCTTCCCAGAGATTGTCGTGTCGCTCGGGAACATCGACCGGCGGGGCGACGTCGACATTGCCGATGTTGCCGGACATCTCGAAACGGACCGTCAGGATTCCTGCCCGGCATGAGATGGAGCCGGATATCGAGATTCCCGAAGTGCCCGCGCTTCCGGGAAACGGCGCGAGACGGAAGGGGTGCGTCGACCGTCTCATGGGCAGGTGCGGACGATTTCGGCGATCTCGCCCAGTTGTTCCTCGATGCTTTCGCAGAGCCTGAACTGGACGAGGGCGCGATGCAGGTTGTGACCGGGATACCCTGCCTTAAAATATATATCTCCTTGTATGTGATCCGTTAGGAATCGCAGACCGAGCTCGAACGCGATCAGCCGTGCGGCATCCGCGATGAACGCCACGTCGTCGTTGGTCAGAAAACGACGCGCCTCGACGAGATACCCCCGGAGGATCTCGCGTGCCATCGCCGTGTCGAACCGCACCAGTTCCCAATCCTCGGTCTCCTCACCGAGCGGGTTGCAGCCGGACCGCAGGCAGTCGCCGATGTCATACTGCACGAGGCCGGGCTTGACCGTGTCGAGATCGATCATGCTCACAGCCCGGCCGCTCGTCTCGTCCAGCATGATGTTGTTCACCTTGGGATCGCCGTGGATGGGCCGCAGGGACAGTCTGCCACCAGCCCTGGCCTTCTCGAGAACGCCGGCGAACTCGCGCCGTGTCTCGACGAACCGGACCGCGTGGGAAAAACCTGCGAAATCCATGCGACGCCCGGTCGCGAGGGCCTTGTCGAACTGGTTCAGGTAGCGGGGGGTGATGTGGAACCCTTCGAGCGTGTCCGAAAGGTCGGCACAGGGCAGGTCGCTGACGAGCGAGTGAAAGATTCCGAGGGCCGTTCCGATCTCGCGGGCGTGCTCCGGGGTTTTCAGGATGTCGTGGGCGACGGCGTGCCCGACGAAACTCAACCCGCGCCAGCACCCCCCGTCCTCGTCGAGGAACGCGTCTTCGCCGCGCAGGGTCGGGACGATCTCGGGAACGATCCAACGGCGGTTCCCGGCGAGCGGTTCGGCCTGGAGCCTGCGCGATGCGTGGGTGGTGAAGACGCGGATGTTTTTCATGACCAGGTCAGGCCGGGGAAACACGTGGGAGTTGATCCGCTGGAGAATGAACCGCTCCGCCTCGGGAGCGCCGCAGATGACGAGGAACGTGCGGTTGATGTTGCCGGCGCCGTAGGGGCGGACATCGGCGATCGTATCGATGGGCCGGAACTCGCCGGCGATGCGGAAAAGTTCGTTCACGGTCACGATAGGCTCCCGCGTTTCGACGGTTGGCACGGCGCGGCCCAGGCAAGACGGATATCGCGGCGGCGAAGGCCGCGCAGAAGCCAGAAAAGCGCACCTGAGGCCAGGCTCAGGCGCCACGGGGGAGCCGTGACGATGTTGCTCACACCCCGGGCTTCGTGAAGCGAAACCGTTTCACCGTTCAGCGGCCAGCGGACCCCGTGCGAAACGATTCCCGTCGCTGACGCCGCGAGGGCCAGAAGCGCCGAGGGCGTTCCGGCGGGCAGATCGATCTCGAGCGAGCCGGGGCCCATCACGCCGCCGCAGCCGTCGGGCAGATCGAATGTGAACAGACCCTTGCCGGTACGGCCGCCCAGAACGAGGAGGTTGGCGAGCGACATGTCGGTGCGCCCCCCCGTCATGCCGGTGATATGAATCTCGTCTTCCGGCGCGCTGTTCAGCACGTCCAGGGCCAGTTCGAAATCGGTCGCGTCCTTGTCGGCCGGGAAGCGGTGAAAGACGGCGCCGGCGGCCTCGTGAAACGCCGTCGCCTCGGGGGTGATCGAGTCGCCGTCACCGACGACGGAACGCGCGGCCACGCTCCACGAGCGCAGCGTGTCCCCCCCCCCGTCCACCGCGATGATGTCGCTCCAGGGGCCTTCCGGCATTCCCACGAAGTCCGCGTCGTGTGTCGCGGAGGCCTCGGGAATTTCCGGCCCGCCGAGAACGACGAGGTGGCGTTGAAGTGGTGAAGCGATCGACATGCCTTCATCACTACCACCGGGAAACCCCTGTCGGCAATGCCCCCGTGCGGAAATCTTCGGCGGGAAAAAGGGAGAATTCATTGATGGGGGGCGGGAAATCTGGTAACATGCGGCACGAAACGACATTTGAGCGGGAGGGCAGAATGGTTTTCCATGTTTCGACGGTCGATGGATGTCAGGTCATAGCTGTGCCCGACGACGTGACGGGCGACCACGGGATGGAACTGGCCGCCGCGATCAAGCAGCAGCTCGAGGCCGACCACAAGATCATCATCCTCGATTTCAAGAAGGCGACGATCATCGACAGCATGGGCATCAGCGGGATCGTCGCGAACGTTTCCCTGCTCAAGACCAAAGGCGGAAAACTCATCCTCGCCGGCTGCAACCCGACGATCAAGAAGGTCTTCCAGCTCGTCGGCTTCGAACGGCATTTCCCGATCGTGGAAGCCGTCGCGGATGCCGTCAAACTCCCGAAATAGTAAATATATAACGATATGTATGCACTTAAAGGATTTTCCGATTCCGATTTCGATATCCTGCGCAGATATCTGACTCACCGGGAAACCGCAAAAAATGAGGTCATCATCAAGATGGACTCCCCGGCAGACCGGCTGTTCATCGTCGAATCCGGGGCGGTCAAGATCGTTCAGCGGCCGTCGATCGACTCGGCTGATGACGTGACTCTCGGCGTCATCAAGGACGGCGGCTTCTTTGGCGAAGAGGCGTTGCTTCGGGAAAACCAGATCTACATGAGCACCGCAGTCGCCGTCGAGTTCACACTCCTTCTGGTCATGGACCGGGACGGTCTCCAGAAGCTCATGATCGAGTCGATATCCGTCGGGACGAAACTGCTTCTCGCCCTGTCGCGAACCTACCGCGAGGCACTCTCGGCCCCCGACCTCATGGGAAAGGTGATCTCGTTCTACGCCCCGAAGGGCGGCATGGGCTGCACCACGCTTGCCGTGAACACCGCCGTTCTTCTCGCGCGGACGGGAAAGCGTGTCGCCTTCCTCGACTGGGACATGCAGTTCGGGGACGCGAGCCTGTTCGTCGGCGCTCCCGGAGCCCTGAACGTCGGCCGGCTGATCCAGAAGGAAGAACGACTTGTCTTCGACCGGATCAAGGGATTCATGACACGTCGTTACGAGATCGATTTCCTGTTCTGCCCCGAACTTCCCCAGGAAGCGGAGATCATCTCCCGGACGGCGCTCAACCAGATTCTGCTGGTGCTCGGCAAACAGTATGATTTCATCGTCATCGACACGCGGGCTGAAATCGACGAGCAGACCCTTCTCGCCTGGGACATGGCGGACCTCATCGTTCTGGCCAGCCTCGGCGAAATCGCCGGTATCACGCGCATGCACCGGCTTTTCCGCGTCATGAGCCGCCTGAACTATCACAAGGACAAGTTCGCCATCCTGGTCAACAGATACCGGGAGGGCCAGCAGGCGTTTCTGGACGAGTTCAGAAAACTCCCGGTCGGCTACATCGACACGGTTACCTTCGATCTGGCTGCCGTTCCCGAGGCCGAGCTTGCAGGGGCGCCGCTCGTGGAGCGCTTCCCTGAATCACCTGCCGCCGCCGATCTCGTCCGGTTTGTCGGGCAACTGACCGGCGAAGAGCCTGTCGTGAAGTCGCGAAAGGGCGGAATCTTCTCGCGCCTCAAGTCACTGTTCACCTGAAACGCATCGCCGATCCATCTATGCTCCAGGCGGCACACCCTCACGATGGTCCTGGGATCATTGCCCTCGAGCGGGAGCTGTTTCAAGCGGCCGATGTTTTCAAACCGGCGCAGATCGGCCGCATCCTTCGTTCCCAGACGTGCAGATGCCTCGTGGTTCGTGATCCCGACGGGACGATCCAAGCTGAGATCGTCGGACTGCTCCGCCGTTTCCGGGGCGCGCCGTCAGGGCGCATCTACAAGATCGCCCTCCACCGAAGCCTTCAGGGAACCGGCGCCGCCGGCCTCCTTCTTGCCGCCATGGAAGACATCTTCCGCTGTGAAGGAATGCGGTCGGCCTGCGCCGAGGCCCGCGCGGGAAACGCCGCTTCCATCCGCTTCTTCGAAAAGCACGGCTACCGGTTGACGAAGCCCCTGCCGCGGTATTACCCCGACGGCGAGGACGGCAGGAAACTCTGGAAATCACTCGATATATAAATATCGATCTGCAAATCCGTGCCCGCTTCTTCGCCAGGGCACTCGAATGAGGGAAAAACGTGAAATTCCAATTCCATCCTCTGGTCATGATTTTTTCGATGGTCCTGGCGGTTACGGTTCTGACCTGGGTGATTCCGGGCGGAGAATACCAGCGGCAGGTCGTCAACGGGAAGACCCTCGTCGTGCCGAATTCGTTCACGGCGATCGAGGGGCGCCCGCAGGGACTGGGAGCGGTCATGACCGCGCCGGTTAAGGGGTTCACCAAAGCCTCGGAGATCATCGTCTTCCTGTTCGTGATTGGCGGGGCTTTCATGGTGATCCAGAAGACCGGCGCCATCAATGCCTGTCTCGAGAGAGTGGCCGAGATTTTCGCCCGGCGGCCGGGCTTGCAGAAGTTCTTCATTCCGGTGACGATGACCCTGTTCTCCCTCGGTGGCTCGATCTTCGGCATGTGCGAAGAGACCATGCCCTTCATCCTGATCTTCATCCCCCTCGCCATTTCCCTGGGGTATGACTCCCTGGTCGGAACCGCCATTCCCTTTCTCGGTGCGGCGGCGGGGTTCGCCGGGTCCACGCTCAATCCCTTCACCGTCGGCGTTGCGCTCAAGATTTGCGAAATGCCGTACGACACCGGGCTGGGGTATCGGGTCTTCATCTGGCTGGTGAGCACGATCGGGGTGGTGGGTTTCGTGATGTGGTACGGGGCGCGTATCAAGCGGGATCCGACCCTCAGCCCGGTCTACGAGATCGATCGGGCGAGGCAGACCTCCAAAACGGCGACGGCAAACACCGGGGAAAGCGGCTCCGGCGTGACCCGCGCTCATCTTCTGGTCATGGGCTCGTTCGTCCTGACGATGGTCGCTCTGGTCGTGGGAATCCTCAAATACGAGTGGTTCATCGTCGAGATCGCCGGGCTGTTTTTCGCGCTCGGAATCGTGTCCGGCCTGATCAGCGGCTTGTCGGCCTCCGCCATCGCCGACGCCTTCAAGGAAGGGGCCCGGGACATGGTCGGCGTGGCCCTGATCATCGCCACGGCCAAATCCCTGCTGCTCATCGCCGAGGACGGCAAGATCATCGACACCATGCTGTTCCACATGGGAAACGCGATTTCTGGCCTGCCGAAAATCCTGGCCGCCCAGGGTATGTTCGTCACACAGGGCATCCTGAACTTCTTCATCCATTCCGGAAGCGGGCAGGCGGCGCTGACGATGCCGGTGATGGGGCCCCTCGCCGATGTCCTGCAGATGACGCGGTTCACGGCCGTCCTCGCCTTCCAGTTCGGGGAAGGCTGGATCAATCCCATTCTCCCGACCTCAGGCGTGACGATGGGCGTCCTGGGCCTGGCGGGAATTCCCTATGAAACCTGGCTGCGATGGCTGATCCCCCTCCAGATCGTCTTTTTCGTCATCGCCCTCCTGCTGCTGATCCCCCCGGTGGTCTTCCACTGGTGAGGCTGCCGGTGTTGAGCCTTGGAGAATGAAAATGTCACGTTTGCCCTGAACTCGTCGAAGGGGGGCGAGAGCCTCTCATGCTTCGACACGCGCAGCATGAACGGGAACGTCCGGAAACGAAAACCGGAAGCCAGGTTGGTACCGTGCTTCCGGTTGGGGCGTCGATCCGGTTTCCCGTTATTCCCAGCGGACCTGCACGGATGGAAGTTTGCCGAGGGATTCCTGCATCTTTTCGGGTGAGAAGCCCGCGTCGGCGAGATTTCCGGCGATCATGTCGGCGTACGAGCCCAGGTCGAAGAAGCCGTGGCCGCTGAGGCAGAACAGGATCGTCATCGGTTTCTCGGTGTCCTTGCACGAGAGGGCCATGTCGATCGCGGCCTTGACGGCGTGGGCGCTCTCAGGGGCCGGGATGATGCCCTCGTGGTGGGCGAACACCTTGGCGGCCTCGAAGATGGCCAGCTGCTCGAGCGCCTTCGCCTCGATCAGCCCCTCGCTGAAGAGGTGCGACACCAGCGGTGAGACACCGTGGTAGCGCAGGCCGCCGGCATGGAGCTGGGACGGCATGAACGAGTGGCCGAGCGTGTACATCATCAGGAGCGGCGTGAGGCCGGCCACGTCGCCGCGATCGTAGCGAAACTCGCCCTTGGTCAGGGTGGGGCAGGAGGTCGGCTCGACCGCGATCGCGCGCACGTTCTTCCCCGCCGTGAACTTGTCGTGCAGGAAGGGGAAGGCGATGCCGCCGAAGTTGCTGCCGCCGCCGCAGCAGGCGATGACGACGTCGGGGTATTCCTTCATGTCCATCATCTGCTGGCGGGCTTCGATGCCGATCACGCTCTGGTGCATCAGCACGTGGTTCATGACCGAGCCGAGCGCGTAGTTCGTGTCGTCGCGGCCGGTCGCGTCCTCGACCGCCTCGGAGATCGCGATGCCGAGACTGCCGGGGCAGTCGGGATCGACGCCGAGCTCGGCGCGGCCCGCGTTCGTCATCTCGGAGGGGCTCGGATACACGTTCGCGCCCCACATCTCCATCGCAACCTTGCGGTACGGCTTCTGGGCGACGCTCGAACGCACCATGTAGACGGCCACATCGAGGCCGAATATCGAGCCCGCGTGCGCCAGCGAGGTGCCCCACTGGCCCGCGCCCGACTCGGTGGCGAGCCGCTTCATGCCGGCCTGCTTGTTGTAATACGCCTGGGGAACGGCCGTGTTCGACTTGTGACTGCCGGCCGGCGAAACGCCCTCATACTTGAAGAAGATCTTCGCGGGGGTGCCGAGCGCCTGTTCGAGCCTGCGCGCGCGCCGGAGCGGGGTGGGGCGCCACATCGAGAGGATGTCCCGGACCTCTTCGGGAATCGCGATCAGCGGCTCTTTCGAGGCTTCCTGTTCGATCAGGGATGGCGGGAACATCGGCGCCAGGTCCTGCGGCGTGACCGGCTGGTGCGTCGCCGGGTGCAGCGGAACGGCCGGCGGCTTCGGCATATCCGGAACGATATTGTACCAGTGGGTCGGGACTCCGTTCGAACCGATGAGCTTGTCGAATTCGGCCATATGCTTCCTCTCGAATGTTGGGATTTCCTTTGTTCTAGCATAGATCCGGCCCTCGTCGCAAACAAAAGAACCCGAGAAAAGAAAACGCCGCGGGGTGCCCGCGGCGCGACTGGAGGCAACGAAAGAACGATCCGATTCCTCAGGCGGAGGTATCGAGCTTGGAGGTCCCGGCGGCCGTTTCCGGCTGCTCGGCGGTGAATTCGAAGCGGCTGAACACCGAGGTCGTCTTCACAGTGGCGAGGTAATACCCGATCGGGAACTTGCCGTTCGGCATGTTGGGAAGGATCGGATACGGGGTTTCGGGGGCGGCGGGCTTCTGGATGGCCGAGGGGGCATCCTGCTCCGCGGCAGCTGGGGCGTCCGTCACTGCGACGGGCTGCTCGACCTGCTGGGTTCCGCCGGATTTCGCGTCATGGAGCGTTTCACGATAGCGACGAATATATTCGAGGAAGCTGTCGATGAACTTCTGGTAGACGTCTTCGCGAACTCCGAGCCCCTTCTGGGGGCCGACGGCCAGCTTGATCTCCGGAGAGGTGGCCTCGGCTGATTCCGTGGTTTCGGGTATGGCAGGCGACGTTTCGGCTTCAGCGGCTTCTCCAGTGGCTTCGCCGCGGATTGCGCTGACGCCCTTGAAGAACGCCTTCGCCTGCGCCTGCATCTGCGCCTTGATCTCGTCGAAGGCGCCGCCGGCTTCGCCGTAGGTCCGCTCGAGCTCGTCGAAGAACTCTCCCGACTCCTTCAGGAAATTCTCGAGCGCGTCGGGGGAAAGCTCGGCGAGACCGTTGACCGCGTCGAAGAACTCGTTCGCCGTCTCGTTCGAAACGTTCAGGGCCGCATCGGTTCCTTTCATGAAGTTGCCGATGGCGTCGATCTCGAGCGAAAAATTGCCCTGAAAGGTTTCGGCGACGGTGCCCGTCGTCTCGATGAACTTTTCCTGGCCGCTCTGGCCCATGCGGGTCTGAATTTTCTGGGAAAGCTGGTAAAAGAGATCGAAGTGATACGAGATGCGCAGCCCGTCGGGTTTCGCCTGCCCGGCCGCATCCGTCGATTCGGCGCTCTCGGCGGCCGGTGCGGAAGCCTCGTAGATGTCGGAAACCGGGGGAGTGGCCGGAGGGGTGATTCCGGCTTCGGCGGAGCGGGGATCTCCCTGTGAAAGAGACTCCTCGATCTGTTTGAGCAACTCCTGGGGTGTCGGAAAAAGCGATGAAATCTGCATATGTGCCCTCCTTGGCTCAATGCTTGCCGAAAAAACCCTATTTCGGCTTTTCTGATTCTGTAAATATCATCGGCATTTCCCATTGGATTGTTTACGGCAATGTGGGCGAAATGATCGAAATTTGGCTTGATGAAACGACATTTGGTTGAAATTGAGCGTCTGAATGGCCATTTTCCTAAAAATATCTATTATTTTCGATATGTGAGACAGAAGAAGCGGTGGAGAAAACCGGAAGCTCATGAACAGGCTTGTTCGTGGTTCGATACCTCACCGCGAACGGAACGAGTGATTGTACCCACGGGTTGATGAAAACATCCCGCTCTCCGGAACGCGAAGAGCGGGATGCGAGGATGAACGGGGGTTACTGCGCGGGCTGAAGGGTTTTCTGGTAGGCGCTCTGCGCTTCGTCGTATTCCGCCTTGGCGGCGTCGATGCCGGTCTTGTCGGCCGGATCGGCGGTCATCACGTTCAGATACGCCTTATACGAGTCGATCATCTTCTGGTAGGCCGCGTCGGTATCAGCGGCACGCTTCGACCTGGCGATCGAATCGGCGTCATTGCCCTTGGCGCCGGTCTGAGCGGCATGGACGGTCGGAGACTGCCTGGCTGCGTTTGCGCTGATGCGGCCGAGATTGTCGACCATGAAGCTGATTTCCTCGGAAATGCTCTTCGCGGTCATCTTCTGGCTCTCGGTGCCGGCGAGCGGCAGCGTCGACTCGGCGGCCGGGCCGGACATCTTCACACGCTGCTCCTTCGTGATGAGGTCGAGCTTTTCCCGGTCGACCCCGTGGGCGAGGGCGAACGCCTCGAGCTCGATTTTCACGTCGTTGAGAATCGCCATGATTTCGCTATGGATACCCCTGGAAGACTTCTCGGCGGCCGTGAGGGCGTTGTTCGACATCACCATGTATTTGCGCGCCTCGATCAGCTCTTTGCTCAGCTTGGCGCCGGACAGGTTGATGTCGTGGAGGGTGACGTCGTTCGCGTCTTTGCCGGCGGCGCCGAGGGCGTCGCCGATCGTCTTCTGGACGCGCTCGAGGCTGGCCGTGGTCATCGCGGCATTGTCGAGGGTGAGCCGGCAGGCGGTCTGGGCCTGGGCGGCTTCCTGGTTCAGGCGCTGCGCGACCCGGTTCGCCCCGTCGCGGAACAGCTGGACCTCGCCGCCGGCGACGATGCCGGTCAGCTCGGCCGACGTGGCGCGCGCGTGCTGGCCGATGCGGCCGGCGACGTTGCAGCCGCGGCTCGCGAGGCTTTGCACGTCGCGGGACATCGCGAGGGATTTGTCGACCTGGCTCTGGACCTGGCTGACCGGGGTGGAAATGCTGTTGGTGACGAACTTCGTGACGTTCAACAGCTCGTTGCTGAGGCCGGTGACGCCGTCCTTGGTCGTGCCGGTGCTGATGCCGAGCGGCCCAAGCAGCAGTTGGAGCATGTTCGACATCTTCGAACCGATCGACTTGACGAGGCCCGCCGACTGTTTCGTCGTGTTGATGATCACGCTGACGGCCGCGGCGAGCGAGGCGATCGTGGCGGCCAGGGCCAGGATCTGCGGCCCGTAGGTGATGAGCAGGGAAACGCCGACCGCGATCTCGCCGACGAACGGATTGATGGCGGGCACACCGGCCGGGGCCTTCGGCGTCGCCGTGACCGGAACGACCTCGCGCGCCGGCACCACTTCCCCCGCGGGGGCCGGAACAACCTCGGCAACCGCGATCTGGCCGACGAAAGCAAACAACAGGAGCCAGCTCCAGAGACGGGTGGAGCGTATATGCATCATGGCGGACCTCCCTGGAAGAATATGCGTGAAAACAGGACGGTATTTCGAAATTATACGTCCTGTCCCCAGGGAGGTGTCAAAAAATCATGCGAAATGATGCTGGAGGGGCGGGCTTGCCCTCCGGCATTGGCATGTGAAAGTACCGCCACAGTATGCCAAGGTGAATGCGCCGGAGGGAAGTTCGACGTTTGAAGTCAGAAAACGAGAAAAATGACGTAGGGGCGGGTTTGAAACCCGCCCCGGGACGAACGATACGGGATGTGAGGTGCTTTCAGTACGAATTCGCGGCGCGGCCCGAGGCGAGGCGGCGTTTGGAACCTTTCTTCGCCAGGCCGCCGGCACCCTGGACACCGGAGAGATTGCCATACCAGGTGTAGGTCTGTGCGCCCGGGTTCAGACCCGCATACATGTCGGGCCGGCCGTCGCTGTCGGCGTCGACGTAGATCTTGTCGGAAACCCCGTCGTAATTCAGGTCGTATTCCCATTGGTCGATGCGACCGTCGAAGTTGCGGTCATACTGGTAGTCGTCGATCATGCCATCGAAGTTCCGGTCGGTCGCCCAGTAGTCGCCGCGGCCGTCTCCGTTGCGGTCGGCGACGATCAGATCGACGCGGCCGTCCGCGTTCCGGTCATACCGGCCCGTGTTCGAGTTGTACTGCGTGAACCCGAACGCCGCGTCGGAACTCGTCGCCTCATTCGGCGAGACTTCGAACCGCGCGTTGTCGGAAACGTTTCTGACATTCTGTGCCGCGAAGGCTGCGCTTGCGAGAACGAGCAGGCCGAAGACGAACATGTGTGTTGAACGCATGACTGCACCTCCATGTAATGAACGCAAGGCAGAAATGTATAAGGATTGCCTGGTTTGGCAAGGAGATTTTTTTCATGGTACAGAAAACCGCGCCCGAATCGCCTTCGGACGCGGTTCTTCGAATTCACCGTCAAGACCGATTTTTCGTTCGGGAAGCCTTGAGCTTGTCCTTGAACAGCGTCCAGAGCCGCTGCACCTTCACGGCGGTCTTCAGCCCGGCCGCCTTGATCCGGAAGAGCGGCCCCTCGAACGTCTTCGCGACGTCCGGAAGAAGATCCGGGATCGGAAGCGACTGGGGGCACTTTTTGAGGCAGGCGCCGCATCGCACGCACTGGGAGGCGAGCGCCGGCTTTCCGAGAGCGCCGCTCATCCGGATCAGGTAGAAGCCGGCCGCGCTCCGGTCCTGGAACAGGTGAAAATTGTTGTAGGCATCGAAACAGCCGGGAATATCGACGCCGGCAGGGCAGGGAAGACAATACTGGCAGCCCGTGCAACCCACTTTCATCAGCCTGCGATAGGCAGCTGCGGCTTCGCCGGCGAGAGAAAGCTCATCGGCGGTCAGCGAGCCGGGCAGGGCCGCTTCCGCGATTCGCACGTTTTCCTCGAGATGCTCAGGGAGGGTCATGCCCGACAGCACGACCGAGACCTCCGGCCGGTTCCAGACCCAGCGAAGCGCCCACTCGGCCGGGCTGCGCTTCGTTGCGGCGCGGTTCCAGACCGTCTGGATCTCGGAGGGCGGCGTGCGGGCGAGATTCCCCCCGCGCAGGGGCTCCATGATGACGACGCCGAGGCCTTTGGACGCGGCGTATTCGAGCCCGGCCGTTCCCGCCTGGTTCTGCTCGTCGAGAATGTTGTACTGGATCTGGCAGAAATCCCAGTTCCAGGCATCGACGATCGGCGTGAACCCGTCGCGGGAGCCGTGATAGGAAAAGCCCGCGAACCTGATCCGGCCGTCGCGTTTCGCCTTCTCGAGAAACTCAATGACCCCGGCTTCGCGCGCCCGGGCCCAGGTGTCGGCGTTCAGGCTGTGGACGAGATAGTAGTCGATGACGCCCGTCTGCAGGTTCGCGAGCTGGGAGGAAAAGACGGCCTCCATGTCCCGTATCGAGGCGGTCTGCCAATGGGGAAGCTTCGTCGCGATCTTCACTCTCGAACGCTTGCCGTCCCGTGCGAGCGCGCGTCCGAGAAACGGCTCACTCGCGCCCATGTGGTAGGGAACCGCGGTGTCGAAGTAGGTGACGCCGCGCTCGAGAGCCATATCCACGAGCTTCAGCGCCGCCGGTTCGTCGATACCGCGGTTCGCCGTGGGCAGCCGCATGCAGCCAAAGCCGAGGATCGACAGTGGCTCCTTCGTTTTCGGCATGGTTCTGTACAGCATGTTCGACCTCCGTCGGTGCGATCCGAGACTCTGTCAATGGGTCCCAGTGAGATGTATATAGATTACGATACTATGAAAGACGATCTGGAGCAGGACGCCCGGCAGCAGACTGTTCGTGTGTTGAAACAGGCCGGCTGACCCCATGCCGGCCGCCGCAGCGGGAGGCATGAACGCAGAAGGCCACGCAAGGGCCGAAACGGCTCCGCTTGCGGCGATGACGGTGAACCGGCCGTATCCGTTAGCGGTGAGGGCCTGGCACAGAAAACCGCGGAAGAACGTCTCGTGAATGACGGGAACCGCGATGAAGAACAGGAAGAACGGGAGGAGTGCGTTCGTCGGGGAGCCGAAGAACATCTCGATGATGGTTCTGGCGGTCTCGGCGGCAGCGAAGCCGTCCGGCCAGAAGTGCCTGATCCAGAGGCCGGCGCCGCCGCCGAGCAGGCCGCCGGCCGCGACGCCCGCAAAGGCTGCGACCAATCCGCATCGGCGCCAGCCAATGGCATGCGCGGGGGCGGAAAACCGGTCGTGTGCGTATTCGTAACAGAGGTATGCCGCCACGCCCGTTCCGATGAGGAGGGAGAACACCCAGGGCCAGAGTCCCTGGACGTCCGGGGGAACGACGAGATCCGCGACCGTCAGGATGAAGCGCCTGATGCCGAGCAGGATGCCAATGCCCAGGACGGCGTCGGCGGCGGCGAAGCGGGGCTGCCGGAGGCCGTCCGGGTCGAGCCGCCGGGCCATCGTGGCGGACGCCTTCAGATGCAGCGACGAGGCCAGCAGGAGAAAGACGGCGAGGTTGAGAAGCGAGTCCGGGGACAGAGTCTTCGATGCGACGAGAAGGCCGACCACGAGCGGCGTGAGCAGTTTCGCCGAGAAGTGCGACCGCTGCTGCAGGATTTTCCCCTCGTAGCGGGCGTAGATGGCCGACATCGAGATCGTCACCCAGATCAGCGGAGGAATGACGAGAAACGTCCAGACGGCGATCCGGACGATCGAGGGCAGGGGAATGGCGAGAAATATACCGATAGCTATTGCCGACGGGATGAAACAGCAGGCGGCGAGGCCGCTCCAGAAGAGTGTTTTGAGGGCGATGACCCGCCCCGGTGAAACCGGCAGGGTTTCGAGCAGGGAAACGGCCATGCCTTCGCTTCCGATCGAATTGAGGGGGCCGAACATCGAAAAATACATCAGGGCAGCGGCGATGATGTTGAGGCCGTGTGCTTCGGGATTCGTCGAAAGCACGTTTCTGAACACCCACAGCTGCATGATGATGATCGAGATCGGCAGCAGCAGGGAATTCGTCAGGATGTTCCAGTCGCTTCGGAGCAGGACCGCCTCCTTCCGCAGGAGCCCCGAGAGGAGGTGGCGGGAGGTCCTGATGTCGCGGCGGCGGCCCGGATGAACCCAGGTGAGCCAGTTCAGCCGGACGACGAGATGGAACAGGCCGGCCCCCGCGGCCATGGCACCGGCCCACAGAAACTGGAACGCCGGGAACGACGGGCTGGCGAAGCCGTCGAGGAGCGAGTCGGTCAGCCAGCGGAACGGCGCGATCGCCGTGCCGGCGATGCCTCTCCATGACTCCATCGCGGCGAGAAACGCCGCCGCCGACTCGACCGGCGCGGAGGAAACGATGAGGAACGGAACCAGACCGACGAAGGCGCACAGGTATCCCAACAGCGAAAACATGTTCTGAATCGCCGCCGGCCGGAAGAACCGCTGCATCGCGGCCCCAATCAGGGTGACGGCGAGGCCGGAGGCGAGCTCGATTTCTATATATAATAATATACATAGTGCGAGCCACCTGGGGGTGAAGCCGCCGGGCCAGGCAAGGCCGAGAAACCCGCTGAACAGGACGATGAAACCGATCCAGTCCGTGACGAGCCGCTCATACAGCTTCGCGGCGAGAAGCGCGCCGGGAGCGGCGGGAAGCGTCGACAGGAACGGGGCGTCGGTGCTCATCTGGCCGACGTTCAGCGTGTGCCCCATCAGCAGATCACTCGTGAAGACGACGAGGAACGCATAGGCGATGATCGCCGAGAGCAGCTGCCTGGCCGGCTCCGCCAGGAAGAGCATGCCGAGCGACCTGGTCATCGAGGCGGCTTCGCGGGCGGCGAACACACACCACACGAGGCCGAACAGAATGATCAGCGCCAGGCTCCAGAAGCCCCGCTTCGCCCGCAGGGTGTTCCAGATCACCCGCGTCTTCATGCCGATGAGCGCCCATGCGGCAGACAGGTGCGACACGCGTCCGTTCATGCAGACAGTATACTCTTTGCGCGCCCGCCGTCGAGCGCCGGCTCGGAAAACAGCTTCACCACAAAACAACCGTTCTCTATCCGTAGGGGTGTTCGCAAACCGCCCGTTCGCCCTGAGCCTGCCGAAGGGGGCGAGAGGTCTCCCGTGCTTCGACAGGCTCAGCACGAACGGAAACACGAAATCGGCTTTTGGTATGCAGGAATCAAGAGCGGCACATCGCGATGCGCCCGGAGGCTCAGCGGAAATTGCGGTAGGTGTCGGTCAGTTCGTAGGCTTCGCGTTCCATCAGGATGTCGAAGTCCCGGTCCTGGCCGGCCATTCTTGCCGCGGCGCACTGGCTCCCCCAGGCGACGGACCAGCCGGTGTCGTCGACCCAGCGGCCGGCGCGTGATCGGATGCCGGGAACCAATTGCCCCAGGCTTGGCCAGATCAAGACGTCGCGGCGATACTGGAAGGTGTGGATCAATTCATGAGCCACGTGGTCGCCATTCCGGTTGGTGACAAGGTTGTTCGCGTTGCTGTAGGCAAGGGCGCCGTTGTGGCCGATCGTGCCGTCCCTGTTTCTGTTCCGCTCAAAGGCGAGCGTGCCGAGGCGAAACGAGCGGCCCAGGTCGACCCGGGCGCCGTCGGCCAGGTTCAGCAGCGGGGCGAGCGAACCGTGAAGGCCGGGTTTGAGCCGGCAGCCGCCGGGCCCGGCCTCGAGCCAGATGGGGCCGAAATCCATGCGATAGAGGAACCGGCCTTCCGGCGCCGATTCGGCGAGCGAAGCCCCGATGTTCATCAGAAACTTCGCACGCCAGGCACGCCAGGGATCGTCATCGCGCACTTTCGCGGCCGTTTCCATCGCCTTCTGCATGCACAGTCCTCCAGCCAGAGCCTGCAGAATCGCAGGACCGACCGGGGTGCCGCGCCGGTGGGCCCGCCAACCCGCGGTGACGGCCGGAACGGCGATGTTCAGTGCTGCAAGATCGCGGCCGGTGAAAGCGGCGCTGGACCCCGTCATCAGCCATCCGGAAAGCCCGATGGCGGCAGTGAGAATGAGTGCAACGGCAAGCCCGCCGGCGAAACGGCGGCAGGGAGCTGCTTCCTGGGGGTGGTGAGAAGAGAGGGGTTCGGTTGGCATGCTGAATCCGGCATACCTATCGGCTGATGACGAACCTTTGTGAAGAGGGAGGGGTGCCCTGCTCAGGGAACGAGGAATCGGAAGCTGACTTCACCCTTCCAGACGTTTTGCTCGTTCATCGTCGTGTTGGCGAGGTGGACGATGCGGCAGTCGACCGCATCAGCCGAGAGCTTGCGCATGAAATCGTTGACGCTGCGCAAGCTGGCCGCGACGATCGTGTAGGTGCCGGTGATGCGCTTGTCTGCATCCGGTTCGCTTTCGGAGCTGTTCTTGAGGGCGACGTCAGTCTCTTCGGACGCCGTCTTGAGCAGTTCGCCCAGGCTGGAAACGGGCTTCGCCGAAGGATTCAGCAGGGGAAGGCCGGGGATCTCGACGGCGACCTCGAGCGTCGCGCCGGCGCTCGCCGGTTTCGAACCGACGATGTCGGCTTTCGACGCTTCTTTCAGCGTGTCCTTGATCGAGGGCTCGTCGAGGGGGGCACTGCCCTCGAACGTCAGCTTCGCGACGATCTTCCCGCCGGTTTCCTCGATGCCGGTGCAGCCGAGGGAGGAGATGCCGCCGCTGGCTTTCTTGTTCGCGAACAGCGCCTCGATCGCGTCACCGAGAAGTTCGGACGCGTGGACGGGGGCCGGTCTCGCCGCAACTTCGTCGGGAATGACGCTGGGCCGCGGCATCGCCTTTTCGAGCCTGGCGATGAACTCCTTGATGCGGGGGTGGTTCGGGGCCGACTGCTCGGCGATCGAGATGTGCCGCCAGGCGGCCAGGAAATCCTTGGCCTTGGCCGCGATCACCGCGCGCATGAAACGGGCCTCGGCGTGCGTGGAGATGCGCTCGATGACAAGGTCAAGTTCTTCCGTGGCCCGGTCGATGTTTCCCAGCTTGAAATTGCGCCTGGCAAGTTTCATGTGGGCTTCGCCGTACATCTTGTCAGCCGGGTCGATCTTCGGTTCGGCGGGCGCGGCATCGGCATCAGAGTCGCTGCCGCTCTGGTCCTGGGCATACAGGACGGACCCGATTCCGGGGGAGGGATGTGTATTTGTTACTATATTATATGGGGAGACCGCACCCACGGCGTATGCCGACCAGGCAAGGAGGAACAGCCTTGTCGCGGAGGACCACCCTGGTCTCACTTCGAAATCTCCGCGACCGCTTCCTGCTCGGTTTCGAACGCGTCGCAGAGGGTCAGGATGCCGGTCATCTGGAGGGCTGTGCGCGTCAGCTTCGTCAGGCCGGTGATCGCGATCTTCCCGTCGTTGTAATCGATGACCTTCACGGCGATGTCGAGCACCATCGACAACCCGGTCGAGTTGATCGCCGGCGTACCGGCGAGGTTGAAGACGAACCTGTTCCTGCCGCTCTCGATCAGCTTTTCACAGATGACCTTCAGCTGCTTGCCGTTGACGTCGTCGAGGTAGCCCTGCGTCCTGAGGATCGTGACCTCACCCTGGGTGACACTCTCAATATTCATTTCGCTCATATATGGTATGATAGGGTGAACCGGCGCGCCTGTCAACGCCGCAGGGATGCTCGAAGAGACAAACCGGGCGCGAGCGCCGGAAGACAGACATATCAGGAGAGTGATACACATGGTGGAACAGCCGGGTGCCGTTACGTTTCAGGGAAATCCCCTCACGCTCACCAGCAAAACTCGCGGGAGGGGAAGCAGACTGCCCGATTTCACGCTCATCGGCGTCGATCTCAAACCGGTGAAGCTGGCCGACACGAAGGGTGTGCGCGTCTTCACCACCGTGCCGTCCCTCGATACGCCCGTCTGCGATGCCCAGGTGCGGCGCTTCAACCAGGAAGCGGCGAACCTCCCGAACGTGACCGTCTACGCCGTCTCGGCAGATCTGCCGTTCGCCCAGGCCCGCTGGTGCGGCGGCGCCGGCATCGACAGGGTCAAAACTCTCTCCGACCATTACTCGATGGCGTTCGCTGACGCCTGTGGCCTGCATATCAAGGAGTTGAGACTGTTCGCCCGGGCTGTCTTCGTCGTCGACTCGACCGGTACCATCGTTTACACCGAGTTGGTGAAGGAGATTTCGCGGTCGCCGAACTACGAAACCGCCCTCGAGGCCGTGAAACAGGCAAAATAAGCCCCGGAGGCTATTTCGCCGTCAGCTGTTCTTCCAGCCTGTCGATCAGGCGTGGATTGAAGGCTTTCTTCCCGCTCGCGGGGTAGGTGACGTTCGCCAGGTCGCGGATTGACCTGAACGGCCGGATTCTGCGGGCGGTGATGATCGCCTGTGCCCGCTTTTCACCGATACCGGGAATACCCATGAGCTGGTCGGCCGTTGCCGTGTTGAGATCGACCGGCTGGCTTTTCGATGCAGGAACCCCTTCTTCCCGGGTCAGGTGGAGCGGCGGAAGATCCTGCGCTGTCGAAGCTGTCTGAATCGCCTCGATGGCGGTCGGCGGAACCGGCTGAATCGGCTGGCCGCCAAGGTTCGTGATGCCGAGCCAGAAGTCGGCGACGTGCTTCACGGACGCCGCATACTGGGTGTTGACCACGTCGTCGAGATCGAAAATCCCGTTGCCGCCGCGATAGGCTGCGCCGATTCGCGGGTAAAACGGCGAAGCGGCTCTGGCCATCTCGACGACGCGCCGTTCGGGGTCTGTCACCGGCTCATAGCCGGCCGGAACCGGAACGGGAATGCGTGTCATCCGGGCCTGGACATCCCTCTCGAACCTGGAGTGGTAGTCGCTCTCGGCGATGTCCGCTTCGCTCCCGGCGGTGTGCAGGGGCTGGTTGAGATCGGCGACGTAGTGGGCGATGAGGCCCAGCGTGTAGGCTGCTTCCGGGCCCGGCCCCCGCTCTTTCAGCTGCTGCACGGCCTGGCTGAAAAGGCTGCTGATCCGTACCGCCGAGTCGTGTCCCGTGCGGCTGTTGACATGATACACATGGTTCATGAAATCCTTGATGACCGTGTCGGGATCGGTCGAACCCTTCATCATCAGGTCTTTGAAGGGGCGGAACCGCTCCTGGAACGCCGTAGGCAGGAACGAAAGGGCGTCGGAGACGATCTTCCGGTGCGTGTGATACGACCAGGCCCCGGCGGGTGAGCCGCACGCCGCGAACAGGAGGGAAAGCAGCAGAAGCGCCGCCACTCTGGCCGCGCGAACGGAAAAAGGGTGTGAATCGGGCATGATGGGCGCCTCCGTTTCGATGCTCTCATTGTACGCTCTGCCGCCCTTTGGGGCAAATACGCAGATCCTTGTGGTATAGTTGATCCGGAGGCCGATCATCATGTGTCCCGACGTCGCACCGCAAGCCGATTCCAAGCCTGCTTCGCCACCCGAAGCACCGGCTGCTCCAGCATCGCCGCAGGGAGGCGCAGTGCCGGCCGACAAGGCCGAGGCGCCTTCCCCGGCGTCGCCTCCGCTTTCCGAGCCTGCTCCCGACCAGGATCTTCTGCGGCTCGAATCGTTCGACTGGCGTCGCGCCGTCGTTCTCAGGCTCCAAAACGGCCTTCACCCCGACCCGGTGATCGAGGACATCCTCCGGCGCCGGCTCGACCTGGACCGCGAAGAGTTTCAGGGGCCCCTGCCGGTGAGGGTTCTCTGCACTCTCGCCTTCGTGCTCATCGCCTGCATCGTTGCCTGGATCGCCGGCTGGAGCGCTTTTTCCCTCCTCGGCTGGGACGGCTGGGTTCTCGGGTTTTCGGGCCTCATGACCACGGTCCTGGCGGTGGCGCTTGGTGTCGCGGCGTTTCAGCCGGTGCGCATCTATGACGAGATCGGCGCCGTCGCGAAAGCCCAGCAGAAGTTCGACGAACTGCGGCGGCAGGTGGACGAGCTGCGGTACAGCAAGCGCAGAAGCCGGTCCTGAGAAAATCCGGAAAAGAAAAACCCCGGCCGAAGAGCCGACCGGGGTTCGTGATTTCCCGAACCGATTACCAGATGGCGTGAACCTCGCCCGTCAGCGGGACCCAGGTCACCTTGTAGCTGCGGCCGGACGCCTGGATGTGGAAGCGGACCTTGGCGGTCTTCAGATCGTACGGGGCGACCTTGAACTCGGTGGTCTGCGCGACCGAGACGCGATGGGCGCGATCCATGTGGCCCAGTCTCGCGGAGAAGTCGAGATTCATCGGGGCCTGGGACTTGGCCCACCGGACGGTCTCCCTGCCGTCGATCGCGGCGTCGATATACTCGACGTTATCCAGGATGGCCTTGCCCTTGAGGCAGGTCATCTTGAACCGGATGCGGTCGATTCCCTTCTGGTCGCGGGTCCAGCCCAGGAGAAGCTGGTCGAAGCGGACGAGAACCTTGCCGTCGAGATACAGCGAATGGTTCTGCTTCGTGTAGCTTCCGGCCTCGGCGGAGGCGGTCAGGAAGAGGAACGCGGCCAGGACGACAAGGAACAGGGACAGTTTTTTCATTGGTACAAGCTCCTTTCACGATTTGGCCGGGTCTTGTGCTTCTTTGGCAGCCCGGCCGTTCTTCCCGTCCAATCTGCCTCATTTGTTTCGAAATTGCAACCCGGTTGACCGGGTTTCGTGTTTGACGATACCGTACACACGAAACTGCCTGGGGGAGGGAAGACGAGCGATGGAATCGCGTGAGCGACTGATGGCGCTGTTCGAGGAAATGGCGGATCTGCTGGAACTTGCGGGCGCGAATCCGTTCAAGGTGCGCGCGTATCGGAACGCCGCGCGGACGCTCCAGACCCAGGCCGTTCCCCTGAAACAGCTTCTCGATTCCCCGCCCAAAGGCTTCGGGGAGTCGATGTGCAGGCACGTCGAGGAGTTCATCGCCGGCGGCCGGCTCGCCGAGATGGATGAGCTGAAAGCCTCGTTCCCGGCGGGGCTGTTCGAGATGATGCGCGTTCCCGGTCTCGGGCCGAAAAAAGTCGCGCGCCTTCGGGAAAAGCTTGGCATCGATGATTTGGCCAAGCTCGAAACCGCCTGTTCCGATGGCCGGATCGTCGCGCTCGATGGGTTCGGCGAAAAAAGCGTTAAAAATATTATTGAAGGTATAGAACTTGTCAGAAAGTTCAGCGGCCGATTTCTCTTTTCCGACGCGGAATCCGTCGTGAACCGGTTGCTCGAATGGCTCCACCGGGAAGCTCCGGGGGCCGAATACCATGCCGCGGGAAGCTTCCGGCGTCGACGGGAGACGGTCGGCGACCTGGATGTGCTTGCGGCGACGGACGGCGGGCCGGCCGTGATGGCAGCGTTTCTGCGGTTCCCCGGGACGGCGAAGGTGATCGCGTCGGGGGAGACGAAGTCGTCGCTCCTGCTGGAAAGCGGCCTGCAGGTCGATCTGCGGGTCGTTCCCCCCGAGTCGCTGGGCCCGGCGCTCTGCTACTTCACCGGCTCGAAGGAGCACAACACGCAGATGCGCTCGCTCGCCCTCTCGAAGGGGTTGAAACTGAACGAATACGGCCTGTATGACGGCGAGACGGCTTCGCCCATGGCGACCGAGCAGGATGTCTACGAGGCGCTCGGCCTTGCGTGGGTCGCTCCCGAGCTGCGCGAGGGGCTGGGCGAGGTGGAGTGGGCGGGAACGGGCACGCTGCCGGCCCTCGTCGGGTCGGAAGACCTGAAGGGCGCGATTCACGCCCACACCACCGCTTCCGACGGGCTGGAAGAACTTGACGGCATGGCCGCCGGCGCGCGGGCGCTCGGCTGGAGCTGGCTCGGCATCAGCGACCACTCTGTTTCGGCTCATTACGCGGGTGGTCTCGACCCGGCGACGGTCAGAAAACAGTGGCACGAGATCGACGCGTGGAACCGCGCGCACGACGGCGGCGGCCTGGTGCTGCTGAAGGGCATCGAAAGCGATATCCGTCCCGACGGCTCGCTCGATTACCCGGAGGAGATTCTCGAGGGGTTCGATTTCGTCATCGCCTCGGTCCACTCAGGATTCACGATGTCGCGGGACGAGATGACCCGCCGCGTGATCAAAGCCGTGGAAAACCCCTTCACCCGCGTGCTGGGCCACCCGGAAGGCCGGCTTCTGCTTGCCCGGGAAGGATATGGAATCGATCTGGACCGTGTGCTCGAAGCGTGCGTCGCGAACCGGGTCGCCGTCGAGATCAACTCACAGCCCCAGCGGATGGATCTCGACTGGCGGAGAATCCGTGCCTGGCGCGATCGGGGACTGATGTTCGTCATCGGCCCCGATGCCCATGACCGGGAGAGCCTCGCCTACACCCGGTTCGGTCTCGGGATCGCCCGCAAGGGCGGACTCGAAGCAGGACAGCTTCTGAACAGCATGACCTCCGATGATGTGACAGCCTGGTTCCGTGGACGGAAAACCGGGCGGAAAGGATGATCCGGATGCCCGCGAAACGAACGGCCGGAGCGAAAACGGCTGCAACGGATGGAAACAAGGCGCCTGCGCGGGAAAAGAAGCCCGTGGCGGCCGCCGCATCGAGGACCGGAGCCGATCCGGTGAAAGGCGCGCAGGCCCGCGTGCCGGCGCTGCTCGAGGCGCTGTTCTCCATCTATCCCGCCCCCCACTGTGCCCTGAAACATGAGAATCCTCTCCAGCTGCTCGTGTCAACCATCCTGTCGGCCCAGTGCACCGACGAACGGGTGAACATGGTCACGGCGGCGCTGTTCAAAAAATACCGCGCGGCCGCCGATTTCGCGCGGGCCGACCAGGCGGAGTTCGAAAACGACATCCGCTCGACGGGGTTTTTTAGAAATAAAGCGAAAAATATTATATCGTGCGCGAAGGCGCTCGTCGAAAACCACGGCGGCGCGGTTCCCAGGACGCTCGAGGAGCTGGTCGTCCTGCCCGGCGTGGGTCGCAAGACGGCGAACGTGGTGCTGGGCACGGCGTTCGGCATCGCCTCCGGCGTCGTCGTCGACACGCATGTGACGCGCCTCTCCTGGCGGCTCGGCCTCACGAACGAGACGGACGCCGAAAAGATCGAAATCGACCTGATGGCGCTGGTTCCGGAAAACCGCTGGATCGCCTTTTCCCACGCGGTCATCCTGCACGGTCGCGCCCGTTGTTCCGCCCGGGCGCCCGACTGCCAGGGGTGTGAACTCGCAGCTCTGTGCCCGAAGCGCATCTGAGAGAGGCGGCAACTTTTTCCTGAAACGGCGGTATAGTGAAAGCGAAACCATGAATTCTGGACATCATCGGAGGTGTCGAGCGATGAAGTATCTGAGCTGGGTGGGAATGCTTCCTGTCATGCTGCTGGCAGCCGGAACGGCAGCCCTGGCCGAGTCGGAGCCCAGGCTTCCCTTCCTGCCGAACGCCCCGGTCGTCGTTCGCGATCGGAACGATGTCGCGGCCGACGCTCAGGCCGCTCAGGCCGCCGTCGGCCAGGGAGAGAACGACACCGCCGCCGGCCTCGCTGCGAAGTATCCCTGCGAGGGAAACGTGAACTGCCGGTGGCGGCTGAACGTGCGCACCGGCCCCTGGGGGAAGATCATCGACGGCTTCGCGCCGGGCACGCGGATCGAGGTCGTCGCCCGCGAGGGCGATTGGTACCGCATCCGGCACAAAAACGGCTTCGCCTTCGTCCACGTCTCGCTCGTCGACATCCCCGGCGTGCCGGCCTACGACGGGAAGCGCGAATCGCCCTATGCCGGTTCGACCGCAAAACCCGCACCCGTGACGGGCTCCGCGAACGTCACGACGAAGCCTTCCGCCGACGGCATCAACGGCCCCGGCATCCCGAAGTGCCTGCTCGACGGGATCGAAGCGGCAAAACGGAGCAAATGGTTCACCACGCCCAACAAGTGCCTCCAGTATGTCGGAACGATGGCCGCCGGAGCGGGCGCGAAGCCGACAAAAGCTGATGCTATATATCCGCATCTCGCGTATCCGCCGGATACCCGGCTGCGCGGAGCCGAGATCGGCAGCCTCGACGATGCCGCGAAGGCCGGAACGCTCAAGCCCGGCATGCTCATCCACGTCAAGGTGCATTACGACGTCGACCCGGCCTACAACCCCACGAACGACGCCCATCACTGGTTCGCCTACATCGGCATGAACGAGAAGGGGACCCCGATGTTTGCCGACTGCCTCAGGCAGGGACGGCCCCAGACGATCGACGAGATCGACCGGAACATGCGGGGCGGCAGCGTCCTGAAATACGGCGGCGGCACATACGGCTTCGTCCGTCGCGTCACCGCGGTCCACGATCCGTTCGCCAACCAGCGTTGATCGGGAACATGAAGAGAGCGAGCGACGCAGCCCTCCTGAGTCCGAATCGGGAACAGCGGCGCCACTGGCGGCCGGTGCCGGTGGCGCTCGTCGTCGCCCTCTGCCTGCTGGCGGCACTCTGTTCGGCCGAACCCGGCGGAACGCCCGCCCGGAAGCCCGCTCCTCCGGAACCGCCGGTAGCGGGGCCGGGCGCGCCGGTCTATCCCCACGCGCGGGCGGAGCGCCTCTGGCAGGGCGCCGGGGAAGAGGCGTTTCTGCTCGTCACCCCGGCCGACCCGGTTCCCGCGTCGGCGCCGCTCGTGGTTCTCCTGCACGGGTGGCTGGGCATCAACCCGAGAGGGCAGGGCGCCTGGATCGAGCATCTCGCCCGACGCGGAAACATCGTCGTCTGGCTCGTCTATCAGACGGGCCGGATGCAGGTGCGTGAGCCGGTGCCGCACGCCGTCGCGGCCCTGAAACGGGCGCTCGCCGAGCTTGAAAAACCGGGCCGCGTCAGGCCCCGCCCTGAAGGCATGGTGCTGGCCGGCCACTCGCTGGGCGGCTGCATGGCGATGAACCTGGCCGCCGTGGCGGCCCGTGAGGGCTTGCCGAGGCCGCTCGCCGTGCTGAGCGTCGAGGGAGCCGACGCGAAGGGGAGCGAGTCGGCGAACCGGCTCCATCTGCGGCCGAAGAGCCTCATCGAGGACCTGACGTTGATTCCGTCCGGCACGATGCTGCTGACGTTGATCGGCGACGAGGACCGGCGCGTGACGCTCGAACGGGGCCGGGTGTTCCACGACCGGGCGACCGGCGTCGCTTCGGCCGACAACGTGATCGCGCTGGTGCAATCCGACCGGCACGGGGAGCCCCCGATGGTCGCGGACCACTTTTTCCCGCAGGCCGCTGATATATCGTATGATATAGACGGCGCGACGGGGCAGCCACCCGCGCCGACGCGCTTCCCGAAGCTGAAACAGCTGGCCGGAAAGGCGTTCTCGAAACTGCTCGGCGCCCCCGGCCTCGAACGGGATGCCGTCCGGCCTCCCGGCGCGCTCGACTGGTGGGTGACGTGGCGGTGCCTCGACCGCCTGGTCGATGCGGCGTTTCATGGCGGAAGCCGCGACGACGCGCTGCTGCGAACCCCCGCGTCCCGCGCGACCGGAACCTGGAGCGACGGCGCCCCCGCCAAACCCCTGGCCCCGATCGAGTGAAATGCCCCTTGTCTCCCGGCGGTTGTTCCACCACAAAGGCACCGAGGCACGAAGAACGACAGAAGGTATGTCAATGAAGCCAAAGCTTTGTGTCTTTGTGCCTTGGTGGTGAACGGGTCTTTGTATCTCGCCCTCGGGAGGGACTTGAAACGGCGTTCGATTCGTGCTATCCTGCGGGGTACCATTCCCTGCTCCCGCGTCCGGGTCGGGCCGGGGGCTGAATGTTCATTCATCCGAAGGGAGGTCATTACGACCCTGTGAAACCTTACGAAACCCTGTTTTTCACCGAACCCACCATTGCCGAGGATGCCGTCGACGCCGTCGTTGCGAAGATCGAGGGCGCCATCACCCGCTACGGCGGCCAGGTCGAGAAGGTCAACCGCTGGGGCAAGCGCATGCTTGCTTACACTGTTGAGAAGCACAATGAGGGCTATTACGTCCTCATCGACTTCAAAGGCACCGGCGACGTTCTCCGTGAACTGGAGCGCTTCTATCTGATCAATCAGAACATCCTGCGCTTCATGACCACCGCCCGCCCCCAGTAATCGGGAACGACGCGCATGGCCGCAAATCTCAACAAAGTGTTCCTGATGGGCAACCTCACTCGTGACCCCGAGTTGAAATACACCCCTCAGGGAACGGCCGTCGCAAAGTTCGCGATCGCCGTGAACCGCCAGTTCAAGGGCGGCGACGGCGAAATGAAGAAGGAAGTCAACTACTTCAACATCGTCGTCTGGGGCAAATCGGGCGAGAACTGCAGCAAGTTCCTCACGAAAGGCCGGCCGGTCTTCGTCGAGGGGCGTCTGCAGAACCGCACCTACGAGACCCAGGACAAGCAGAAACGCACCGTGACCGAGATCATCGCCGACAGCGTCCAGTTCCTCGGCGGTGCCGGCGGCCCCGGCGGTCCCGGCGGTGCCGGCCGCGGCCCAGATGAGGGCGGCGACGTCGCTCCCGACTACGGCGGCGGCGATGCCGATTATCCCGCTCCCGGCGGCGACGAAGTGCCCTTCTGATCCGATTCGAATTCCGTGCCGGGCCTGGCCCGGTCTGTTTGAAAAATTCTGGAGGATATATATATCATGGCCGAAAATGATTCCCCCCGCGAAATGCGTCGTCCCCGCCACCGGAAGGTGTGCCAGTTCTGCAAGGACAAGTCGACGTTCATCGATTATAAAGACGCCAACAAGCTTCGCCGCTTCATCAACGATCGCGGCAAGATCGTCAGCCGCCGCACCACCGGCACCTGCAGCGAGCATCAGCGCATGCTGACCGGCGCCATCAAGCGCGCCCGCAACATCGCCCTGCTGCCCTTCATCGCCGCCTGAGGCGCGGGCGGCCGCGGGAGGGACGCTTCCTTCCGCGGCCAACGCCCGACAAGAGCTGCGCATCATGAACAGGATCGTCGAACAGCGTCCCGCTGGGACCGCCCTCATGGCGGCTCTCACGCTGGTGACGCTGTTCGTCTCGTTCCACACCCCGATGTTCAGCACCCTGCTGATGGCGATGGCGGGCGTGCCCGCCGTGTTCGCCGGTCTGGCGTGGGGCGGCGGCTGGTTCGCCCTGTATGCCGGCTTGACGCTCGCGGGACTGGCGGCTTACGGCGGCTCGTCGGCGGGACTCCTGTTCGTTCCGGCCCTGCTGCTGCCTGCCGGCCTGCTGGCGCGCGCGATGGCGAAGGGGCTGCCCGCCCTGCGGGCGATCGGGATATCGGTCGCCGGCGCGATGCTGTTTTCCTTCTGCCTCTGGAGCGTTTCCCCGCTGTTCGGCGAGGCGGGTGTCCGTGTCTGGAAGCTCAGAAGCGTGTTCGAGAGCCAGGCGAAAATTCTCGAGGAGCAGGTGCGCAAGCTCAACACCCGGAGCGCGGCATCGAAGCCGGCGACGACGGCCACCGGGGAAACACCCGGCGGCGATGTCGCCTCGAAGAGCGCCGCATCGAGCGAAACCGCGGCCGTCCCCGGTTCCGAAACCTCCGTCATCGGCTCGACCGAAGCGGCCGAGGCCGCCGAGGCGACGGAAGCGGTGATGCGCCAGTTCCGCGACTGGATGGAGTTCGTCGGTCTGCTCGTCCCGGTGACCTTCTTCTTCGGCTGGCACCTGTTTTCCCTGACGGTCATGTATCTGGGAATGTCGATGACGGCGGCGAAACACGGACTGGCCGTTCAGCCGTTTCCCGCCTTCTCCAGCTGGCGGTTCGACTGGAAGCTGATCTGGGTGTTCCTCGCCGGCTGGCTGCTCTACAACGGCGCCGACGGCATCGTTCAGCTCGAGATCCGGCATGTCGTCCGGGTGATCGGCGCGAACTGCATTGCCGTCAGCAAGATCCTGTATTTCATCGTCGGGATGTCCCTGCTGTTCTACTTCTTCGAGAAAAACGAGATCAGCACGCCGAATCGCTTCGGCCTGTCGATCCTGGCCCTGCTGATGACCCAGCTGCTCGTCTGGGCCGGCATCGCCGATGTGTGGCTCGATTTCCGGGCCCCACCGCCCAAAAAGGTGAACAACGACGACGGAGAGTCGTCATTCTTCGATCAATTCTGAGGAGGAATTACCATGCAAGTCCTGTTGATCCAGAACGTCGGAAGCGTTGGCAAGCGCGGCGAGACCAAGCGCGTCGCCGAAGGGTATGCACGCAACTTCCTGTTCCCCCGCAACCTGGCCGTGCCGGTCACCCCGGGCACCATGAAGAACCTCGAGATGCTCAAGCACTCCTGGAAGCGCCAGGAAGTGAAGGAGAAGGAAGAGGCCCAGGCGGTCGCCAAGAAGATCGACGGTCTCACCATCAAGATCACCCGCAAGTCCGGTGAGAAGGGCCGCCTGTTCGGCTCCGTCACCAACACCGAGATTGCCGAGCTGATCAGCAAGAAGATCGACATGCCGCTCGACAAGCGCAGCGTCGTCGTCGAGCACATCAAGGAACTCGGCGAGCACGAAGTCTCCGTGAAGCTCTTCGCCGATGTGAAGGCCACCGTGAAGCTCGTCGTCCTCCCCGAGGAAGCCGCCGAAGTCACCGCCTGATCCGGGCAGACGAAGAAGAACACTCATCACGGAGAACACGAAGGACGCAGAGGTTTCACGGAGAATGCCGTTTTCTCTGTGAAACCTCCGTGTCCTTCGTGATCCGTCGTGTTCGATCAGGTTCTCGCAGGTGCAATGCCGGGGCGGGTTTCAAACCCGCCCCGGCAGATGATGTGCGGTGCGGTCATCGGCGGCCTCTGTTGTAGGGGCGGTTCGCGAACCGCCCTTGTGGTTATATAACGGTTGATTTTTGTGCCTTTGTGCCTTTGTGTCTTTGTGTCTTTGTGGTGAAATATTCTCAGTGCCTCTGTGACTCTGTGGTGAGGCGGTTTCCCTGAAAAAACACATCGGTTTGTTCGACGGCGACGGGTTCGAGGTGAGACGATGAGCGATACGTTCCAGAAAATTCCCCCGCAGAATCTCGAGGCGGAGCAGGCGCTGCTCGGCTCGATGATGATGGACGTCGACGCGGTCGTGAAGGCCGTCGAGTTCATCGTCGCCGACGATTTTTACCAGGCGTCCCACCGCGCCATCTTCCAGGCGCTGGTGAACCTGTTCCAGGCAAGCAAACCCTGCGACATGGTCACGCTGCAGGAGGAACTGCGCGCGCAGAACCAGCTGCAGGACATCGGCGGCGCGAGCTACCTGGCCCAGCTGCTGAACGTGGTGCCCACGGCGGCGAACGCCGAGCATTACGCGAAGATCGTCAAGGAAAAATCCCTGCTTCGGCAGTTGATCGGCGTCAGCGGCGAGATCGCCCGCACCGCCTTCGAGCCGCAGGTCGTCGCCCAGACCGTCCTCGACGAGGCGCAGCAGAAGGTCCTCCAGCTCACCCAGATGGGCAAGACGCAGTCCTACATTCGCATCCGCGACCTGGTCGCCGAAACGTTCAACCAGCTCGAGCGCCTGTACGAGCACAAGCAGTCCGTCACCGGCGTGGCGACGGGCTTCACGAAGCTCGACGAGATGACCTCCGGCTTCCAGCCGTCCGACCTGATCATCGTCGCGGCCCGCCCCTCGATGGGGAAAACCGCGTTCTGCCTCAACATCGCGCAGTACGTGGCCGCCGTCAACGCCGTTCCCGTGCTCATCTTCTCGCTCGAAATGTCGTGCAAGCAGCTCATGCAGCGTCTCATCGTGTCCGAAGCCCGCATCGACGGCCAGAAGATCCGCAACGGCTACCTGGCCGACGAGGACTGGGCGAAGCTGACCATGACGGCCGGCGTGCTCGAGGAAACCCCCATCTTCATCGACGACTCGCCGAACGCGACCCTCATGGAGGTGCGCAGCAAGGCCCGCCGCGCCAAAGCCCAGGAGAACATCGGCCTCATCGTCATCGACTACCTCCAGATGATGAGCCTGCAGAGCGGCGGCAGCAGCCAGGACAACCGCGTGCAGGAAATCTCGGCCATCTCCCGCGGTCTCAAGGGAATCGCCCGCGAGCTGAGCGTGCCCGTCATCTGCCTGTCCCAGCTGTCGCGCGCCGTCGAGTCGCGCACCGACAAACGGCCGATGCTGTCCGACCTTCGCGAATCCGGCGCCATCGAACAGGACGCCGACGTCGTCATCTTTTTGTATCGCGATCAATATTATAACCAGAAGAAGGAAGAGAGCAAAAACAAGGCCGAGGTCATCATCGCCAAACAGCGCAACGGGCCGGTCGGCACCTGCGAGATGGCGTTCTTCCCACATTTCGCGCGGTTCGACAACCTCGAGACCATGATGACCGAAGAATACATGGGCGAGTAGGACCGGCAGCCCATGGAGACGATTCTCGCGGCCGACCGGGCCCTGTTCCACCTGCTCAACGGCGTCTGGACCTGCGGCTTTCTCGACATCGCCATGACGCTCGTCACCGATGCCAAGCTCTGGGCCCCGTTTCTGATCACCGCCTGGCTCTGGCTGGTTTTCGGCGCGCAGGGGCGGCACCGCGCTCTCGCGCTTCTCATCGCCCTCGGCATCGGCGGAAGCGACTACCTCACCTCGGGGATCATCAAGAAGGCCGTCGGCCGCGAACGCCCCTGCTGCGCGGAACCGGACGCCCGCCTGCTGGTCCCCTGCAAACGAAGCAAATCCTTCCCGTCCTCGCATGCTTCGAACACCGCGGCTGCGGCTGCGGTCATTTGGATTGAAGCAGGCCCTGCCGCCGGTGTCTGTGTGGCGGCTCTGTCGTTCGCCGTTGGATATTCAAGAATATATATCGGCGTTCACTACCCTTTCGACGTCCTGGTGGGATGGCTGCTTGGAATGGGCGTGGCCTGGCTGGTCGTGCGCGTCCGACGGCGGTTCTGGTCTGCTCCTCCGCATGTTCGAGGAACGCCGGGTCCCCGGAATTCACATGAACGGCCGGAAAATGATTGCGGCGGCAGCGCTTGAAATCTTCTCGAAGGTCGAGCCGTCGAAGGTGCCTGCGCGATGGAAATCATCGCCGAACACCATGGCGGCCTCCACGGTCTGCTTCAATTTGGTTCTGAGCACCGGATCGGTGATATACGGCAGAACGATTCGGATGCTCTGGACATCCGGGTCTGACACACTTCTGTACCATTCTTCGGCGACGGGCCGGTGATCCCAGGATGTATTGGTCAGAATGAAGGCCGTTAAACATGCCGACATGTTTCACCTCGGGATAGAACATCGTCCATAGACGGTGGATCCGAACTGGTCTGTGGCATTGTTCATTGATATTGGCAGAGCAAAGCGAACACTCTGCGACATGAGAAGGAGAAGAATGTATTCTGGCAACGACACCCCGATCAAATTGACAGATCGTTGGTTCGTGAGTAGCCTTAAAATATATTACAGAAATTCTACTTGGGGAGGGACCGAAAATGATGAAAAGAGCCGTGCTGTTTTTCATGGTGTCTTTCATGGCCACAATCGGGCTAACAGGCTGTGGAAACAATCCTGACAAACTTTTCAAAGATGGAAAGTATGCCGAGGCTTACACGGAGTTCGTGAAGCGGGCAGGTACCAATGAAATCAAGTTGAAGACCGAGACGGTGAATGCAGGTGACTACGAGACCAAGCAGCGCCAGAAAAGTGGGAATCAGGCTCTTCATGATTTCTACTATGCCGCTGAATGTCAGAAACAACTGGGCAATACGGCTGAGGCCAACATGTATTACCAGAGGGTGGTCGATATCAGCAAATATCAGATCCGGACTCCCCACGATCAGGGCGCATTGTTGAAGGCCAGTTTTGCCAGCCTGCTGAGCGCCGTTCAATCATATCGCTCCGCCCAGGTGGACTATATTGACGAAGCGACACGGCCTCCTGAAGACGAGGAAACGGATCCGTATGACGGCGGAAGCGGAAACACCGACCCGTATGACGGCGGAAGCGGGAATACCGACCCGTATGACGGCGGAAGCGGAAACACCGACCCGTATGACGGCGGAAGCGGGAATACCGACCCCTATTCGGGTGGAAACGGCAACACCGACCCCTACAATTCGGTTGCCAAGTCCGCGACTGTTGCCAAGTCTGCATCCGTCAGCGACACATGGATGAGATCCGCTTACAATACGATGGTGTCCAGACGGCAGGAATTCGAGAAACTGCTTTATTCGACGACAGCCGACCAGGTTTCGAACATTCAGTTGATCAAGGACCAGTATCGGTCTTTCTCCTCGGCCCTGGATTCGTACCTATCGTTTGCCAGCCCCTCGAAAACGGTTTCCAATCCGGAATGGGTCGAACGCTTTGCATCGATGTATTATAAGAGTGTTTCATCTGCAGGCAATCAATACACCTCGACTCTCAGCGGTGCTCAGGTGAAGATCACCTATACGAGCGAAGATCTCAAGGTGACCGAACCGCAGCTGGTTGTCCAGGCGACTGCCGCTCTCGGCGGTTCTGCCTCCTCATCCGAGGCTCAGGCAGCGGTGGAACCCGAACAGAGAGTCGCTCACCAAGCGGAAGGGGCGGTTGCACCGGTAACGGGTGACATCAAAACGGCCGAAGCTTCAATGAAGGCTGCGTTCGATACCTACAAGAACCTTTGCAGCACCGGCGCCGATGAAGCGGAAGTGAAAAAGGCTCTGTCCGCCTATAACGAGGCCAAGGCCACATTCAATGCCCTGAAAATTCAAAAGTAAGTTGCCAATTCGCGGACAAAACCCCGGCTGAAAAGCCGGGGTTTTTCATTGTGTGCGCCCGGCAGGGCGCATGCTCAGACACGAACAAACGCCCCGAAAACATTCCGAGGCGTTTGCTGGAATCGCTTGGAGGCGCCGTGTCAGCGAATGGCGGGTGTTTTCTCTTCGCTGAGAACGTAGCTGTCTTTTCCGGAAGAATTCTTCGTGGTTTCCAAGAAGATCGGGGTTTTGCGCGGGTCATACTCGAAGACCACTTCCTTTTACTCCCTGTAACTCCCTGACCAGATCTTGGCGTGCTATGGCGAAATATCGCTGATATCCGCCGGTGAACTCTCTCGTGATATACGAAAAAGGGTTTCTGTTCCATGCGAAGTCTTGTTCTCGAATCGGCTGGTCGGGTATCCGATCTCGAGACATTGCCGAGGATTCAAAACGGCTTTGGAATTGTCTGAAAACGGCATGTGACGATATGTTGATGCAAATATATCGAGCAGTTCGTGAACTTGCGGTTCCTGAACCGGGCCGATGCAAAAAGAGACGAAGGCTTGGCCTTCGTCTCTTCGTGAAATTCGGTGCAACAAATCGCTCAGGGCTGCGCGTGAAGAGCTTCGAACTTTTCTTTGAGCTGATCGACCTTTTCCTGCTGGAGATCCATCTGGAACCCGTCGAACGGATCGCTGCCGCTCAGCTTCTGGGTGGTTTTGCCGGCATCGATGGAATCGGACACGAGATCCATGGAATAGTTGTGAGGATACGGATCGTTATGTCCGCCGACGATGCGAAGCCGCTCACGGCACTTCTGGCTGAATTCTCCGGAAGGGAAGCGGTTGATGCAGTCACGGTAGCAGCTTCTCGCCCGCTCCACTTCGTTTACGGTCTCGTAGGTGCGTCCGAGAACATAGAGGGCATCGGGAACCAACACGGTGTTGTATCCCGTGTCGAAGTTGCGAAGGAAGCGGCGGAAATCGTTGATCGCATTTCTGGGCTCGCTAAGGCGGACGCTGCAGAAGCCGACAAAATAGCTTGCCTGACGGCGAATGTTGTCAGATGCGTAATAATCGTTCGCGATGGCGCTATACAATCTTCTGGCTTCGAAATATTCGCTGCGGTCCCGCATGCGATTGGCGCGATCGAGGTCATAGCTGGTATATCCTGCCCATGCAGTCGAGGCAGCCAGAACAAGACAAAGGATCATGCCGACCAGAGATGTGAGTCGCTTCACGATTCGTTCCTCCTCGATAATTGTCAATTTGAGAAATAATTACGCAAACCGTGTACCATCGAAACTATTTATCGCAAATGGCCTTCTACAGCCGCTCAAAAGAGCACTGTCCCACCAGTTCTGACAAATTTTGGGCAGGGCAGCCAGCTGGCGGTTTGAGCGCACGGATGCTCAAAAGCAGCTTCCTATCGGGAGTATCCAGGGTTTTTCCCGAATACGGCAGGTGATGATTATTCAGCCGATAGCAAGACGGACGGCTTGGCCTTGCTTCGCGCATGGCGTGCCGGATCGAGCCCATACCGACGCAGGGCCGATCCCAAGGATTCACCGGAAGTCGGTTTCATGCGGATCTCGAGTGTCCAGATGCCGTGAACGGCCGCTTCTCGGGCGGGAATTTTGATTCGATCCTTGGTCGTGCAGACAGGAACTGCGTCGAGGACTTTCGCTTCGTTCAAAATGGCGGAAAGCCGTTCTGGGGAAAAACCGTCATGATCTCGGAATCCCTGTATTGCCGCAACATTCCGCCCCGAAGCGGCCAGTTGAGCGGCAAACAACTCGGGTTTCGCTATGGCAGCGAAGGCAAGAACCCGTTCCGGCCCGTTCTCGAGAGAGCAATGTCGTCCCTGCGGATCGATCCAGCCGCTTGGCTTCGTTTCCATTTCCAAAATCGGGACGCCCGGCGCCGTTCGGGCCAGCCACAGATGCCAGTGTTCCTTTTGCTCATCAGAAGCCAATTCGCATCGAGTCATGGCGATGAGATGTGCATCGCGAAGCCGTTCCGGTCTTTCGCGCAGCTTGCCGAGCGGAAGGAGTCCGGCCTCTTCTTTCTTCATGCGTGCGTCCCACAGCACGATATCGACGTCGTGTGGGAGTCTCCGATACTGGAACCCGTCGTCGAGCAACAGGACATCCGGCTTGAACCATCGCTCTGCCAGACGGGCCGAGTGGGCACGGTTTTTCCCGACGAAGATGGGAGTGCTTGGGAACAGGGACGCGAGAAGGAGCGCCTCGTCGGTAAGAGCGGACGGATGAGGTCCCGGGCCATACAGAAGATAGAAACCTCGCTCCCAGGGGCTTCTGTAACCGCGTGTTAAGACGATCCTGTTTGCCGGAACGATTGGATCGGACAGGAGCTCGAACAGAAACGGCGTTTTGCCCGTGCCGCCGACGGAAAGATTGCCGACGCTGATGACGCAGGCGGCCGGCCGTTCGACGAGAAAGGGAACGGCGTTGAAGAAGCGCCGCTCGGTCTGGGCCAGCAGATCATAAACCCGCGAAAGAATGCTCAATAAAGGCTTCATGCCGTATTCTCCCACGTTTGCTGCAGAAGGTCTTTCATGACGGCGATTTTTGCCGTTTCCGCGGCGAGGAAATCGGGTAGCGCGGTTCGAGGCTTGGGGGGGGCGGCGTCGTCAGGGGAGGGAATCGGCAGGCCCGCACTTGCCGCAAGCTGCCTTGCCTTGTGGTCATACGGCAGCGCTCGCACGGGGATTCCTGCCCGGAGCATCGCAAGCAGGACGTGATACCTCATGGCCCACCCTTCCCGCAGCCGAGCGGCGGTCAACATGAGCGCCGGAAAATCTGCCGGCTCATGGACGGAAAGCCCCGGGAAGACGCTCTCCAGCAGCCGCCGGTCTTCCCTGCGCGCCCCGATGCCGGCGCGGGGGGAACCCTGCGTGACGGACCACCAGCGCTTTGCAGCATCTCTCCAGTGTGAGAGCAGCCATGGACGTATGTTTATTGCTATTGCCCCATCGAGGGGCATACCCGCCGGACGGTGTTGGGAGATAGCCGGTTCCAGCGCCCAAGACCAGTCGGTTCCGTGGTCCGCCCGGCGGCCGGTCAGCTGGTGGAACAGGTCAACCGACTCGGCGTCGCGGAGCATGCAGACGTCGATTCCAAAAAGGGCTGCTGCCGCCAGCTTGCGAGTCGCCCTCCCGCGGAGGGGGCCGATGCCGGCGCCGAGCAGGGCCGCGGGAACGCCGGCCAGCCGGGCGGCGCACAGCCGTAGGGCGTAGAAGGAAACACCCTCGAACGACCAGTCCTGGAGCAGGCCTCCGCTTGCGACGACGAGTCGGGAATCTCTCAGGGCGTCGATGAACGACAGCCACGAAGCGATACCGCGCCTTTGGATGGCGGTAACACCGGCAGGCAGGGGCGTGGCACCGGCCGTGGCGAGGATCGGAGTGCCGGGCGGCATGGCGGAGGCGATTCCCCGGAGAATCGCGTCGTCCCCGAGATTGCCTTCGCCGAAAAAGCCGATCAACAGCAGGTGCCTGGCGGTCATTTTCCCTCTCGTTCCTTCAACAGTCTGCAAATCACGGCAAGCCGGTCGTCCCAGGTCGCGGGTCTCAGCGTCAGAGGCTCGAGCGCGCCGTCCTCTCCGAGCCGGCCTGCCGCCTCATGCGGCATCAGTGTTCTGGTGACCAGGGGATGCCGGCGCAGGGTCTCGATGGGAGGGGCCCAGACGGCAAGCCCCCTGGCTGCATACTCATAGACTTTCACCGGATCGACCCCGGCCGTCAGCGGATCGTCCCGGAACGGTATCAGGCCGATGTGGCACCGGTCAAGCAGTTCGCGCAGCGCCGCATGGTCGAGGACGCCGTGCCAGGTGAGGCCGGGGCGGGCCAGCAGATCGTTCCAGCCCTGGCCCCGGCCCGGCCCGGCGATGTGCAGCTCGACGCCCGGCTGTCCGGCGAGGGCGGCGAGCCATGCGTGATCCGTCCATTCGTAGTGCGCGCCGGCCGAAACCAGCCTGAATGGTGGACCCACCGGTCGTTTTGGCGGCGGTGGAGAGAGCCAGTGCGCGTCGGCGGCGTTCGGCACGAGATGGACCGATGTCGCCCCGGCCTTGGCCGCTTCATCGGCCAGCAGGGGCGAGGAGGCGAAGACGAGATCGGCGCGTCGGTACAGCCGTCGTTCGTGAACGATCCATGGTTGCCGTCGCTGGCCTGGAAACGCACCGTGCCTGTCGCACCGGTCGTAGACGACCGAGTTCCAGGGAAATCGTGTCATGGATGAAAGCGCGGGATCACCCACCCAGAGCAGGGTTTTGGACGGCCTGATGCCGTTCGCCGCCAGGTGGACCATGGCAAGTCGTATCGCCATGGCCTGGAGCCCCGGAAATCCGGCGGCCCGGAAGGGAACGCGGATCGAGAGCGTTCTCAGCCTGCGGCCCAGGTCCCGCAGCCCGGCTCCCCAGCCGCCGCTTTGAAGCGGATTGAGATACGTCACGTCCCAGCCGTCGTCGGCAAGTCCCGAGGCGAGTGCCTGGTGCCGCTGACGGAGGCCGGCCCAGGGAACGGCGCCCGCGAAAAGCATCGGCCTGCGGCTCATGACGCGGAGGGGGCGGCTGCGCCGAAGCACGGCAGGCCGGAAACCTGCGCGCAAACCCGTTCGAACCGGTCGATCATTCCGTCGAAATCATTGATTGCGATGAACTTCCTGCGGGCGGCGTCACGGAACGACCGATACTCCGCGGGGGAAAGAAGTCTGTTCAGGGCGGCAACCAACCCCGCCTCTTCGCCGGGCTTCACGAGCACGCCGTTCACGCCGTCCTCGACGACTTCGGGGATGCCGCCGACATTCGTCGCGATGCAGGGGAGGCCCCATCGCATCGGCTCGATCAGGCTCAGCGGGATGCCTTCGCCGAGGGACGGCAGCATGACCAGGTGGAGCTTCGGATACCAGGCGTCCATGTCGGGCTGAAAACCGTGGAACGTCACGATATCCTTCAGGGGCCCGGCCATGACGAACGACTGCAGAGACTCCCGCTCGGGGCCGTCGCCGAAGATTCCGATCCTCAGGTCCGGCAGCTTATGAATATTATTCGATATAGCATCAAGAGCCCAGCGATGTCCCTTGTTCGCGTGGAGCTTTGCGGGGATGCCGATGATCCAGGGAGGAGCCGGAGGAGCGGCCTGGTCCATCGCTTGTCCGGGGATGCGGTTCGGGATGACGGAAATCCGTTCCTGCGGAACGCCCTGGCCCCGGAGATGCTCGCCGACGGATTCCGAAACGGCGACGAGATGGTCGGAAAACCGGTAGTAGATCTCCCGGTTGAGGCCGTGAACGTGGGAGATCACGCGCGGCCCGCCGACGAGGCGCAGCATGCCCGAGGCCAGGGCCGCCCTGTTCAGGTGGGCGCTGACGAGATCGGGGCGGTGAACCAGGAGGTCGCGGGCCAGGCGGACGCCGAAGAAAAAGCCGCCGGCCGTCATCGGAGCGACGGATGTCTCGATGCCCGCCTGTCTGAGGCTCGTCGCGAGAGGATCGCCGGCGCAGGTGGCGGTGATGCGGATCCCGCGGTCCCGGAGCGCCTGCGCCAGCGAAAGCGCCAGTCGCTCGCCGCCGCCGAGTTCGCATGACGAGACGGCAAAATGGAGGGCGGGACGATTACCGGGCGAACTATTGAATATAGTATTATATAATACGATGTGCCGGTCGAGACAGGCTTTCCGGCGAAACTCCCCGTTGACGCGGCGGTTGCCGGAGATGCCCATCGCCAGACGGCGCGGTTCGTCCTGAAGGAGCCGTTCGATGGCCCGGGCGAGGGCGTCCCTGTCCTCCGGCGGCACCAGGAACCCGTCGACGCCGTCCCGGACGATTTCCGGTATCCCGCCGACCCTGCTGGCGACGACCGGAAGGCTGCGATCCATGGCTTCGCAGATGGTGATGCCGAAGGCTTCCTCGCGCGACGGCGCGACGAAGATGTCGAGCGTGTCGAGAAACTCCTTCGGGGAGGAAACCGGGCCGGTCCATTCCAGGCAGGCGTCGATGCCGAGCCGCGCGGCCAGTTCCCCGAGACTGCGCCGCTCTTTCCCGTCGCCGCCGATCACGATCTGCAGGGGATACCTGGAACACAGCCCGGCGCACGCTTCGAGCAGGATATCGATTCCCTTGACCCGATGAAGGCGGGAAAGCGTTCCGACCCTGAGGGGGCGCTCCGGGGATGCCGGCACCGTTCGGGGCGTCGGCCCGGTTTCCACCCCGGGGTAGATCACGGATGCGCGGCCGGCCGGCAGTTTGTGGATGCTTTTTTCGTACCAGTCGGCGAGAAACCCGCTCGGGAAGAGGATGCGGTCGGACAGGCTCGCCATGCGCTTCTCAACGGAGTGGAACCTGCCCGATTCGAAGCCGTGGATCGTCGTCACCAGCCTGGTCCGCTGCATCCGGCTCCGGAGAACCCGCGCCCAGAAGGTGGCCCGCGAGAGGTGCGAGTGAATCACGTCGGGGCCGAACTCCCGGCAGAGGGCGAGAAGCCGCCAGGCCGCGGCGATGTCGAACAGCTCCTCGCCCAGAATCCTGACGTCGAAGCCCTCCCGGCGCAGCGGGGCGCTGAGCGGCCCGTCGCGGAACGCGGCGATGACCGTGGCATGGCCGGCACGGCGGGCCGCGCGCGCCAGGTCAGAGACCAGGATCTGCGCGCCGCCCCAGGTGAGGGCGTTCACGAGTTGCAGAATCTTCACGTTGGTTTCCGGTGGGTGGTTTGTGTTTTGACCATCATCATGGTTAAATGAAACGCGTCGCTTTGGCAATCTGCTGGCGCATTTTCTGCGTTTTGCAGAGCGGAGGGCATCTGGCCGAAGGCCGCGAGACATGCCCGGCAAAGGAGAAATGTGATGAAACATCCGCTGTGGGCTCGAACGATCCCCGCCGTGCTCGGCATGTTGCTCACGATTGGAGGCGCTTTCGCCATGATTCAGACCATTCCCAACGATCAGCTGATCGCCGGTTCCGAGCTCATCGCGGTTGCCAGCCTCAAGAAAAGCACGGAAACGGGCACCGACGAAAAGGGCTTTGCGCAAGTCGAGAACATTCTCACGGTCCATGAAACCCTGAAGGGCGAGGCGAAGCCCGGCGACGAGATTCTCGTCGACACGATCGGCGGCGGATTCGAGGACGAGGTCGTGTTCAAGCCGCGTCGGCAGATGCTGGTGTTCCTGGTGCCCGGGGCCGCCGGTCGCTACCAGGTGAACAACTTCGTCCAGGGCGCCTGGCCCGTCGATCCCGACGGCAAACTGCACGGCATGGGCGAGGGCGAAACCCTCGAAACCGTGAAAAAGACCATCGAGCACCTGAAGACCAACCCGCCGGCTCCCGCATCCGACACCCGGGGCGATGCCCTCTGATCAGCCCGGCGCCACGGGGCGCACCCCCGCAGGCCTGTTCCTGCTGATCGGGGGGATGAGCTGCGCGAACTGTTCGCGCGGCATCGAAAAGGGGCTTTCCAGGCTCGACGGCATTCTTTCCGCCCGCGTCTACCTCGCCGACGAATCGGCGGAAATCTCGTACGATCCTGAAAAGATCGGTCCCGACGCGATCCGGAAACAGATCGCCAGCCTGGGATTCGAAGCCCGGCCCGTCGATTCCGAGCCGATCGAGGAATCCGGCCGCGCAGGACTCGCTTTCACCGCCCTGCTGGCTCTTCCCGTCGCCTTTCTCGCGATGGGCGCCGCCGACTCCTGGGCGAACCGGTTCACCCAGATGGTTCTGTCGGGACTTCTCCTGATGACCACCGGCCGGCGCTTCTTTTCGGGCGCCGTGCGGTCGCTGAAAAACCGCAGCACGAACATGGACGTTCTCGTCGCGCTCGGAGTTGGCGCGGCCTGGGGCTACTCGGCTCTCGTCCTGATGCTGCCTGCCTTCGCCGGGCATCACGGCATGATCCATTTCGAGGCCGCCGCCCTGCTCATCCTGTTCATCTCGATCGGAAAACGCCTCGAGTCCGCCGCCCGGCGCGAAGCCGCGGCTTCCTTGCGCGGCCTGACGGGCCTCCAGCAGGGAACGGCCCGCCGCGTCGGCCCCGACGGCGCGTTCGTCGATGTCCATGTCGATGTCGTCGAGCCCGGCGACCTGCTGGTGATACGCCCGGGAGAACGCTTCCCGACCGACGGCGAAGTCGCGGCCGGCGACTCGTCCGCCGACGAAAGCCTGCTGACCGGCGAATCGATGCCGGTCGCGAAGTCGCCCGGCTCGCCCGTCGTTTCCGGCAGCGTCAACCTCACTGGCGAACTTCGGGTGCGGGCCACCCGCCGCGGCGCCGAGTCGACGCTCCAGAGCCTGATCCGGACGATGCGCCGCGCGCAGGCGGACAAACCGCGCCTCCAGCGGTTCGCCGACCGGGCGTCGGACGTCTTCGTGCCGGTCGTCGTCTCGCTCGCCGTCGTGACGTTCGCCGGCTGGCTGTTCGCCGGGAAGGGGCTCAACACGGCCCTCATGCACGCCGTCAGCGTGCTCGTCGTCGCCTGCCCCTGCGCTCTCGGCCT
This sequence comes from uncultured bacterium, assembly GCA_964389325.1. Classification (GTDB taxonomy): domain Bacteria; phylum Muiribacteriota; class Ozemobacteria; order Ozemobacterales; family Ozemobacteraceae; genus MWAR01. The sequence goes on from CAYMEN010000004.1 coordinate 123,420, forward strand.
CGCGACGCCGACGGCCGTCGTCGTGTCGAGCGGCATCGCGATGGCGAGAGGCCTGCTCGTGAAGAAGCCGTCGTCGCTCGAAGCCCTCGCCGACGTGAAATATATTTTATTCGATAAAACCGGCACGCTCACCGAGGGCACGCCCGCCGTTGCCGACGTCGCATGGCTCGCGCCGGACGGATGCCGGCGCTTCGCTCCCGCGATCGCCGAACTGGCGTCGCGGTCTCTGCACCCGCTGTCGCACGGCATTCATAAAAATCTTTCAGAATATATAGATACGAATTCTGTTTCATTCGTTTCCGTCGAGGAAAAACGCGGCTTCGGACTCGTCGGAACGCCGTCTTCGGGGGAACGGCTCTTCATTGGCAGCGAGCATCTGCTTGCCGAGGCAGGGGTGAAACCTCCGAAACTCCCGGACGGATTCGCCGAAAAGGCGCTGACGCCCGTGTTCGCCGCGTCGGGCCGCGAAATTATCGCTGTCTTCGGCCTTGCCGACCCGCTCCGGGCCGAGTCGCCAGGCGTGTCAGCCGCACTCCGGGCCGCCGGGATCGAACCCGTCATCGTCAGCGGCGACCGCCCGGAACCGGTGCGCGCCGCGGCGGCCGCGTCCGGCATCACCGAGTTCCGCGCGGGCGTGCTTCCCGGCCAGAAACTGGAGATCCTGCGCGAGTACATCGGGCGCGGCCCGACCGCGTTCGTGGGCGACGGCATCAACGACGCGCCGGCGCTTTCCGCCGCAACGGTGGGGATCGCCCTCGGCTCGGGTGCCGATGCGGCCCGCGAGGCCGTCGACCTCGTGCTGGTGCGCCGCGACCTGTCGCTCGTTCCGTTCGCCGTCGATCTCTCTCGCGCGACGATCGCGAAGATCCGCCAGAACCTGGCCTGGGCCGTCTTTTACAACCTCCTGACCCTGCCCCTCGCGGCCGGCCTGCTGGAGCCCTTCTGGGGCCCCGGCTACAGCCTCACGCCCGCCGTCGCCGGCCTGACGATGGCCCTCTCGTCGATCTCCGTCGTCCTCAACTCCCTGACCCTCCGCCTGGGCCGACGGGCATGACGGTGCGGGCCCTTTCCATCAGCCTTTCGGAGTGAATATCAACCGTTCGCCCTGAGCTTGCCGAAGGGCGAGAAATCATTCGTGCTTCGACAGGTTCAGCACGAACGGAATGGTGTGCGATTCCAGTTCCCGGGTCTCAGGGCTTGGCGGGCCGTTTTTGGGCGGCGGGTGCGGCCGTCGGAGCTGCGTGCGGCGTTCCCTGCTTTGGGTCCATGCCCTGCATCAGTTGCTGGAAGGATTTCTTGTCCTGCACGTGCGGCATGACCGTTTCGACGGAGCAGATCTCGTAGGCGGCGAGGCGGGCGAGCGCCTGGTCCATCGTCTGCATGTGCTCGCCGGACGCCGTCTGCATGATCGAGATGATCTGCTCGGTCTTCGCCTCCTTGATCAGGTTGCGCACGGCGATGTTGCAGATGAGCATCTCGTGGGCCAGCACGCGGCCTTTCCGGTCGCTGCGGGGCATCAGTTTCTGGGAAATGATGGCCCGCAAGACGCCGGCCAGCTCGAGCCGGATCTGGTCCTGGTGGTCGGCCGGGAAGGCGCCGATGATGCGGTTGATGCTCTCGCCCGCGCTGATGGTGTGCAGGGTCGAGAAGACGAGGTGGCCCGTTTCCGACGCCGTCAGGGCCAGTTTGATCGTCTCGGGGTCGCGCATCTCGCCGACGAGGATGACGTCGGGATCTTCGCGGAGCGACGAGCGCAGGGCGTCGGCGAACGAGTGCGTGTGGGTGCCGAGCTCGCGCTGGTTGATGCTGCACCGCTTGTGCTGGTGCACGAACTCGATGGGGTCCTCGATCGTCAGGATGTGCTCGTGGCGCGACTTGTTGATGTAATCGACCATGACCGCCATCGTCGTCGACTTGCCCGAACCGGTCGGGCCGGTCACGAGGATCAGCCCGTTCCGGTTCTCGCAGAGCGGCTCGAACACCGACCGCTGCAGGCCGAGCTCCTCGAAGGTCGGAATCTGGGTGGGAATCAGCCGGAACACGCCGCTGACCCCCTGCCGCTGCCGGAAGATGTTCGCCCGGAACCGGCCGACGTGCTTCACCTCGTAGGAAAAATCGATCTCCCAGTGCGATTTGAACCGCTCGAGCTGCTCCTCGTTGAAGATCGACAGGATCAGCTGCGACGCGCGTTCCTCGGTGATCGAGGGAAGGTTGGTGCGCGTCAGCTCGCCGTGAACGCGGAACATCGGCGGCAGGCCGACGTTGAGATGGAGGTCCGAGCCGTGCTGCTCCTTGAGCTGGGCCAGCAGGTCGTCGAGGGTGCGATACTGGGAAAGCGGCACCAGCACGTATTCATCGCTCGGCAGCTGGTCGGGATCGAAGTCGGCCATCGTCACCTTTTCCCGGCCGAGGATCTTGTGCAGCTGTTCCGCCTTGAGATGGTGCAGGTAGGAGATGAACTTCTCCTGCTGGGCGGTGTCGAGCGTCACGAGGATGCCGAGAAGGCTCGAAAGGGCGGGGTATTGAAGCGCCTTCAGCGTCTTTTCGCACCAGAACGAGATCGATTTGTCTCGGTCGAATAAATAGATAACAAGATATTTAATGACCTTCAGCCGGCTCATCTGGACCAGCCCCTCGGAAATCGCGGTTCGGACCGCCGGCGGCGCGTCGCGGAAGTTGAGGATGAGCAGTTCGGCCACGTACTCGACGTCGAGTTTGCACAGCGCCTTCACGGCGCAGACCCGCACGTTCGGGTTCGGGTGGTGATCGACGAGCGTCAGCAGGGGCCGGGCCGCCGATGCGTCCCGCCCCGAGCCCAGCGTTTTCGCCGCCCAGAAGATCGTGTCGAAGGAGGGATCGTTCAGCGCCGCGATCAGCTCCTCGTGCGCCCGCGGGATGAGATTCGCGAGCAGGTCGGAAGCCAGCCTCCGAATGATCCAGACGGGGTCCCTGAAGGCCCGCACCAGCAGCCGGACGCCTTCCTGGTCGGGATTCTGGCCGATCGCGCGCAGGGCGTAGAACCGGTCGTCGGGATCGGAACTCTCGAGCTGGTCGCGGAAAAATTGGCGGCTGCGTTCCCCGAGGATCTTGCCGGTCATGACGTTCAGATCGTCCTTCAGCTCGGGGCCCTTCTCGCGGATGAACTTGACCGCCTCGTCGAGGGCGCGCTCCCCCTTCGCCGCGAAGATGTGGGCGGCCTGATACCGCATGACCGGCGACTCCTCCATCAGGGTCGCGAACAGAAAGCCGAGGGCCTGGTCGCCCGGAACGTACTCGAGCGCAGCGATGGCGTACAGTTTGACCGTGAAATCTTTCGAGGTCAGGAATTTCCGGATGTTGTGCATGGCTTTCGGCCCGGAAAGGTCGATCAGCAGCTTGAGGGCCCAGTATTTCTCGTGCAGGTTCCCCCCGGCGAAAACCGTGCTGATGGGTGACAGGAGTTTCTCGCCGTACGCCGCCAGCCGCTTGTTGAGGTGCCGTCGCAGCGCCCAGCTCGGATCGCCGAGATGGCGGATGAGCAGCTCGAACGTCGCGGGGCATTCCGGGCCGGAAAGCAGCAGGTCCGCCGCCAGGATCTTCGTCTCGTCCTTCTCGTTGCGCGTGAATACTTCCGCCAGCTGCTCGCGGGTCAGTTTTCCGGCGCCGCCGAGGAGCGAAAGGGCCCAGTAGCGGACGTTCTCGTTCGGATGGTTGAGGAGCACAAGGAGCGGCTCCGTCACCCTGTCGATATGCGGCTGGACAAGCGCGACGCACTTCTGCTGGATGTCCGCGTCGGGATGGGCGAGACCTTTGTATATCAAAAACAATAAAAATTGCTCGTCATCGGCTTTGCCGGCTTTTTCGAGAAGCGCGAGAATCTGGCGGGTGTCCTCGAGCTGAAACGCCCGCTGCAGATTGCTGAGAAGCTCGGCCGAAGAAGTGGAACTCATGCGTGTGCCCTCCGGTGCCGGATACGTTTTGGAGCGGATCCGTTCTGAGACGATGGAGACGCTAGTTTATCTGGTTTGTTCGATCCTATGCAAATCAGCATTCGGGGCGAAACGACAAAACACCTTGCTGAACTTCCAGACAATTGCCCGTTGCGACCGCCCCAGTCCGGGGCCGCGGACAACACGCCTCCCACGGTGACAACGCCGGGTTCGATTTCCACTTCGCAGAGGATACGTTTCCCAGCCCGGTCATACCAGAGGGTGACACTGGGTCGAGTTCCAACATCTCGTCACGGACCGGCGTCCCGGCAATAATCGTCGTTGTTCACGAACCGACAGGGGGATACCCGGCGACAAATAGCAGCGAGCGCGGGCCCGCGCGGAGTTTCCGGGTTCCGAAATGCGGGGTGGTCCCGCTGAAGAAACCGGTGACGTAGCGGGTCCCGTCATGTCCCACCGCGATATCATCACCGTGGTCGTTCCCGTCACCGCCACCCTGCTCCAATGCCAACAGCGTGCCATCGGACGCGTAGGTGGCGAGGAACATGTCGGCCTTCAGCGCATGTCCGCCGTTCACCGTCAATGACCTTGCGCCAAACGTAGCGGTGCCATAGAACAGGCCTGTAACCGAGGCGTTGCCACGCCGGTCAACCGCCACGGCCAGTCCGCTGTCATCCCCGGTTCCGCCGGCACTGCGCACCCAGAGCAGATCGCCGTTGCGGTCATACTTGGCAAGGAAAATGTCGGCATTATCGGTACGGTTGCGGTCGCTGCGCGTCACTGCCAACGGCCGACCAGCGAACCGCGCGACCCCCTGCTGCGCACCCGAGGCTTCGCCCTTGAATGCGCCGGCGAGAAAGATGTTGCCTTCGCCGTCGACAGCGATATCCTCAACGTCCGCAAAAGAGGCCACGCTTTTCACTTCCATGACCTCGCCTGTGGCGCTATAACGAGCGATGAATATCTCCTTGTTGAATAAGGACTTGGATCCGTAGCGAGTTGCTGCGGTCACGTGTGGAACCTTGCCAAAGCGGTTGCTGCCGCTGGTGGTACCAGTTACCAGAATCGTCCCGTCCGGCGCCACCGCCACACCGCGCGCCCAGGGGCCGGAAATGAAGCCGTCGCCACCGGTGACCGGCCGCGCCCAGTCGAGCCGGCCGTTCGCAGTGTAGCGGGCGAGAAACAGGTTCTTCGCCATGTTCTTTTCCAGCCGCACCGTCCCAAAATCGGCGTATTCCTTGAAATAGCCAAAAACATAGGCGTTATCGTCGGCATCTACGGCCAACCCTTCAGGACCCATGGTCTCGGCATCACCGGCGGCGCGCACCCAGAGCACCGTCCCGGTGAAGTCATACTTGGCAATGAACATCGAGCGGCCCGGTGCGGATGGCAGACGGTGCCCGCCAAAACTGAGGGGGGACTGGAAATACCCGGCGACGTACACTCCGCTGCGACCGGCCGCAATGTGCAGACCAGCATCGTTACCGCTGCCGGCCACCAGCTGCACCCAGCGCAGTCCCTGGCTCGGCACGCAGGAGGCGACGAACATGTCGGCCCGGGAACTGCCTCGGGTAGGGTTTTCCAGCGTGTCCTGGGAGAAATTGACATCACCGGTGAACATCCCAGTACAATAAACGTTGCCGCTCCCGTCCGCGGCGATACCGAAGCCGTTGGAACTGTAGCCAGCCGCCTGCCATACCCACGTTGGCGAAGCCGCTCCCGGCAATGCCATCAGGACAGCAGCGAATACTGCCAACCAACCGAACATCTTCCCCGAAAACATATATCCGTCCCCCCCGCGCACAGCAAAATTGACCGCCCTTCCATCTCAGGAGGTCATAAAAATGGGGTCTTCGACTTTCCCGACACGTGACAGGACTGTATCGAAGACCCCGTCGTTTTACGGGAAACTTTCTATTTGACGTTCTCAAGCAGCATGTGTGTCTTGAAAATGCCGCTGCTCTGCAAATCTTCGGGCACGTAGACCTTTAATTCGTCACCCTTCATGTGGTCTTTGCTGATTTCAACTATATACTGGGTGGCGACCCGCTCGTCCGTCTTCGTAATGACCCAGGCCTGAATGGAAGAAAAATCAACCTTGTATTTCTTTCGCGGGTCAAGGGACTCTTCGCGCATGGTGGTTTTGCGATCCCACTTTCGCATTGCGATTCCCTTGGCAAGAATCTCCTTGTCGGGGTGTTTGGCGTTCCATTTTGTCTGAGCCAGCTCCAGCAACTGGGCTTTGTCGCTTCCCTGGTAGGCGTCCTCAGGCATAGGCTCAGCAGCCAGTTGGCTTTCGCCGGGCAGGGCAGATTTGTCACTCTTCATTTTCTGGATAGCCTGAAGTTTCTTGTCAGCCTCACTCTGCGGCGAAGATTTCTCGGCATTTTCCTTCGCCTGAACCTGTTGTAGAGCACCCATCTTCTTCAGTGCGGCTTCCTTGTCGGCGGCAGGATCTGCCTGAGCCATGGAACACACTCCCAACAGCAAAAAAACGCAACATCTGTTCAACATCGATTTCCTCCCAGATCATTGAATTTTGGCCAAACTGGCTTTCGACCTTCCCTGTTAAAAAAGAAATGTATCCTGGTCCAAAGTCAGTGGGGCAGTTCCTCAACATATCGATACCATGCCCTTCTCCAAGAAACAAGTACAGGACAAGTGCATCCCTTCCTGGCTTCCCATTAACGGTATCCACCCGATTGCATTCGATCCACTCAAAGTCCATGGGCTTGGCCTCGACGAAGAAGTTCTCGATACCTGCGTGCCATTGAGGCTGGTGTTCCTTGTCTGTATTGACAGGCGTACAGGAATCGGTATGATTAATAGATTGCCCCTTGGGGGAAGAGTCGTCACGTATGAAGGAGATGCTTCGATGAAAGCTTCTTTGCATAGATTTCTCGCGGGAATCCTGACCGGCGTTCTGATGCTGTCTGCAGCGGCGGCCTGGGCGGCGGCCGGCCTCGATTCGGACCTGAGGCTGATCCGTGAAGTCCAGCAGAAAAAGGTGACGCTGAAATACCTTGCCGATCCGCGCTCGAAGGCGTTCCTGACCGACCTGCTGAAAGATTTCCCCGAAACGATCCGGAAGAATTTCCGGGCCAACATCACCGGCGCCTATCGGAAACAGCTTCTCGCGAATTATGACGCCAAGATGGCCGAGCTCACCGTCGACATCCTGGCCGGCGTTGCCGACGACGCGGCCCGGGAAAAAATCATCGGTGCCGCCGAGACGTCGCCGTTCCCGCTCGACCTGGCGTATGCGGGCGTCATCAAGCACATGTCTGACGCCCTGGCGTTCGGCCGTGCCCAGCGCGTCGGATCTTCCGGCCTGATCACGTCGCCGGAGACGGTCCGGCTCGCCGATCGGCTCGAAACCCTTGTTGGCCGCTTCCAGAGCAGTGCCGCCCTCGACGCCTGGGAGGCCGTGAAGGGCCTGTATGCCGACGTTCCGCGCAAGGATTTCCCGATCTGGTGGTATGACGACGCGCAGCACGACGACGTGCCGTATGTCACGCACGGCCCGGCGACCGTTTCCGCGCTGGTTCCGCAGAAGCGCAAGCAGTGGACGGTGCTGGTCTTCCTCAACGCCGACAACGACCTCGAGAACAGCGGCATGAAGGACCTCAACGAGATGGAGATGGTCGGCTCCGACGAGAACCTCAACATCGTCGTGCAGATCGACCGCCAGAAGGGCGCGAAGGGCGAGACGATCGAAGACGGCAACTGGATCGGCACCCGGCGGTATGAGGTCGTCCGCGAGCGCACGAAGAAGATCGGCTCGAAACTCGTCGCGAACCTCGGCGAACGCGACATGGGCAGCAAGAGGGAGTTGGCCGAGTTCCTGACGTGGGGCATCGAGAATTACCCCGCCGACCGGTTCATGGCGGTCATCTGGAACCACGGCGCCGGCTGGGTCGGCATCTCCTACGACGACGAGTCCGGCAACAACCTCACCGTGCCCGACATCGTCTGGGCCTGCAACCAGGCGAAGCCGGCCCTCGAGAAGGCGAACCCGAAGCACCCCCGTTTCGACATCATCGACTTCGACGCCTGCCTCATGGGCATGATCGAGATCGCCTACGAACTGCGCGACGTGTGCGACTTCATGATCGCATCCGAAGAAACCGAGCCCGGCCAGGGCATGCCGTATCAGGATACCCTCCGGCCTCTCAGGGAGACCCCCGGCATCACGCCGCGCATGGCCGCCCGGGCGATGGTCGCCGGCTACGTGAAATCCTTCGCCGCCGGCGGTTCGCAGACCACGAAGGTTCTCGGCGGGGCCCCGGTGACGAAATCCGCCTACGACCTGTCGCGCATTGAGCCGCTCGCGGCGCTCGTCGGAAAGCTCGGCGAAGCCCTCTCGGCGAACCACGACGCCTATACCCAGGCGCTCATCGACGAGTACGGCAGTTTCGCGAAGATCCGGCGCTACAGCGAGGCCAGTTTCGTCGACCTGCACGACCTCGCGGTTCGGCTCGCCACCATCAAGACGATGCCCGACGAGGTCAGAAATATATGTATTGATATTATAAAAACGATCGGCTATCCGAAACTGACCGACCGCCTGTCCCGGCCCGTCGTCATCAAACGTCGCACGCCGGGCGCGGTGATCTGGGGCTACAACGGCTGGAAACAGCCTCCGGCCGAGCTTCGGCCCCGCGGAAGCACGGTCTGGCACTCGCGATTCGTTCGCACCCCCCTGCGCGGTCCCGACGCGAACGGCGACTACGCCTGCTCCATCGGGCCGTTCAGCCTGGTGATCGACCCGGTCGCCAAGAAGCGCGAATACGTCACCGAGATCAATTATCGCATCGAGTATGCAAACGGGAAGACGAGCCCCGACTTCACCGACCGCACCGGCCGCGAATACGTGATCGTGACCGATTTCGCCGCCGGCTCCCCGCTCGTCGCCGAGGGCCACACCCAGGGGATGGGCAACAGTTACGGCCTGTCGGTCTATTACCCCTACTGTCTCGAGTTCCGGACCGCCTACAAGTCGCTCCGATTCGCCCGCGACACGGGATGGGACGAGTTCGTCGCGCGGGTTCCGCAGTATCGCGCCAACGCCCAGGTGCTGGTCACCGGCGGCATGGTCGAAGACCCGGGCACGCTGCCTCTCCTGCTTCGCTCGTTCAAGAACCTCGGCCTTCAGCCCGACGTCCTGTGGGACCCCAAGGTGTTCGGGTATAAATACGCCGATATTCTCCGCCAGTACCGGAACGGCGCCGTCTTCACCGACAGCGTCTCGGTCAGTTCGTTCGGCGAGCTCGCCCCGTCGGCCGACGACCTCGTGACGTATCTCTCCGGCGGCGGAGCCCTGTTCCTCGCCGCCCAGTCGGTCGAACAGAAGAACACCAACATGCCCCTGCTCGAAGGCTTCTTCAAGTTCCGCTATCTCGAAGACGAGCGCGAACTTCCCCGGCTTTCGTTCGCCGCGAAGGACGGCGCCGCCGTTCCCTTCGAACTGAACGGCGAAGACTCGGCGCAGTCGTCAAAAGACGTGACGATCATGGAGTGCGACGCCCCCGCCGCTCCCTTCGTGAAAACCGAAGACGGCCGGGCCGCAGGCCTCTCCGTGTCCGGGACATCGGAATCGGGCAACGGATATCGCGGAATATTCCTCGGCTTCCGTTTCGAAGCCGTGACCGGTGAGCCGGTCCGCACGAAACTGGTCGACGCCGCGCTGAAACTGCTCGTCCCGTCCCTCGGGAAGCTCCCGAAACCCCTCGAATCGAACGGGGAGTGAACGACCCGAACGAAGGGCCCGCGCCGATCTGCGCGGGCCCTTCGGCATCCGGAGGGATTGTATTCGCGGGTGTGCGCTGGTAGACTGGCGGTGAGAGAGGACGCATGAAACTGGCCAGCGTAGTCGAGAATCTGAAAAAGATTCTTTCGGGTGAGCGGGTCGACGGTGCTCCGGCCTGCGGTGAGGCAGGGGAGCCGCTTCCGCCGAACCTGCTGTCCGCGCTGGCCGACGGGAGCCTCACGTCGGAACAGGTGGACGGGCTCATCTCCGCCCTGGCCGGCCGATCGCCCGAAACGGGGCGCGCCATGCTGACCGGCGTTCTCTCTCAGGTCGCCCGCCTGCTCGACGCCTCGACGTCCCTGCTCAACAACCTGCTTTCCATCACGGTCGGCATCGCCGTCCGGATCGTCGGGGCCGACCGCGGAACGCTGTTCCTGCTCGACCCCGAGACGGGCGAACTGTTTTCCCGCGTCATGCACGGGAACGAGGTCGAGGAGATCCGTCTCTCGCCGGGAAGTAGCATAGCATGCGCTATTATGTCGTCCGGCCAGGCCGAGATCATCAACGACGCGTACGCCGACGTCCGCTTCAACAAGGAAATCGATCGCCAGAGCGGTTTCGTCACGAAATCGATCCTCGCCGTCCCGCTGCGGGTCGCCGGAAGCGACGTTCCCGTCGGCGTCATCGAGCTTCTCAACAAGACGGCCGGCGAGTTCACCCCGGCCGATCTCGCCGCCGTCGCCGACATCTCGGGCAACGCGGCCGCGGCCCTCAGGAACGCCCGCGATCTCGAGCTGACCCGGCGCGCCCGCGAGAGCGAGGACCGCATGCAGGAGGTCACCGCGGCGATCTCGTCCGAGCTGAATCTCAAGCCGCTCCTCGAGAAGATCATGCAGGCCGTGGCGATGATCCTCGACGCAGACCGGGCGACGCTGTTTTTGCACGACGAGAAGACCAACGAGCTCTGGTCGCAGGTCGCGCTCGGCCTCAACGACCAGGAGATCCGCTTCCCCGCCCACCTCGGTATCGCCGGCAAGGTGTTCACCAGCGGCGAGACGATCAACATCCCCGATGCCTACGCCGATCCGCGGTTCAACAAGGAGATCGACCGGAAAACCGGCTATCGCACGAAGAACATCCTCTGCATGCCCGTCGTCAACCGAACCGGCAAGACGATCGGCGTGACGCAGGTGCTCAACAGGAGAGTGGGGGTGTTCACCCGCGTCGACGAGAAGAAGCTCAAAACCTTTTCCGCGCAGGCGGCGATCGCGATCGAGAACGCCAAGCTGTTCGACGAAGTGCTGAACATGAAGAACTACAGCGAGAGCATCCTCGAAAGCCTCAGCAACGGCGTCATCACGGTGAACGCCACGCGCAGGATCGAGACGTGCAACGCCGTGGCCCTGCGCACGTTCGGCGTGACGACCGACCAGATCCTTGGAAAATTCGCCGACATCTTCTTCACCGGCGACAACCACTGGATCGTCGACAGCCTGCGCCGCGTCATCGCGACCCAGGAGGCCGACAACTTCCTCGACGCCGAGATCGTCGACCCAAAGGGGCGCCGTATCTCGCTCAACATGGCTGTCGCGCCCCTCCATGATGCGCAGAACTGCCCCATGGGCGGTCTGCTCGCCTTCGAGGACCTGACGGGCGAAAAACGCCTCAAGAGCACGCTCTCCCGCTACATGAACAAGGAAGTCGCCGACCAGCTCCTCAACTCCGACGGCATGCTCGGCGGCAAGATGCAGGAGCTGACGGTCCTCTTCAGCGACATCCGGAACTTCACGACGATCTCCGAGCGGCTCGGGGCCCAGGATACCGTCGCGATGCTGAACGAGTATTTCACGACGATGGTCGATATCGTGTTCCACCACGGGGGAATCCTCGACAAGTTCATCGGCGACGCGATGCTGGCCGTCTTTGGCGCGCCCTTCACGACCAGCGAGGACACCGACCGCGCCGTCATCACCGCGATCGAGATGCAGCGCGCGCTCAAGGAGTTCAACGGGAAGCGCGTCGAGAAGGGGCTCCAGACGATCGACATCGGGGTCGGCATCAACACCGACACCGTCCTGGTCGGCAACATCGGTTCGCTCAAACGCATGGACTACACGGTCATCGGCGACGGCGTGAATCTCGCCTCGCGCCTCGAGGGCGCCAACAAGTTCTACGGCACGAGCATCCTCGTCAGCGAGAACAGCTTCAACCGGCTCGTCTACCCGCACCGCTCGCGCGAAGTCGACCTGCTGCGGGTCAAGGGCAAGAATCGCCCCGCGAAAATCTACGAGATCCTCGACCACCACGACACGACCTCGTTCCCGAACATGGACGAGCTGCTCTCCTGCTACAAGAGCGCCGTCGACCTCTACCACAAGCACGAGTGGGAAGCGGCCGGCCGGGCGTTCGGCGAGGCGCTCACCCTGCACCCGGGCGATACCCTGTCGAAGGTCTACGCCGACCGGTGCGCCCACTTCCTGCGCGAACCGCCGCCCGACGACTGGGACGGCATCTGGGTGATGCACACCAAGTCGTGACCGTGATACACTCATGGCGAACCATTCGTTCCAATTCCAACTGCCCCGAGGAGGTCCCCCATGCCTGCCGTCGGTTCATCTCTCCCGAGAAAAGACGCCTGGGATAAAGTAAACGGAAAAGCGAAGTATATTGATGACTATTCGTTTCCCGGCATGCTGCATGCCGCGACGGTCCGCTCACCGGTCGCCTACGGCAGGCTGAAGGGAATCGACGCGTCGAAGGCGCTCGCCATGCCCGGCGTTCATCGCGTCTTCACGGTCGCCGACATCCCCGGCCGGAACGTAAACCCTCTCGTTCTCGACGACCAGCCGTTTCTCGCCTCCGAGTTCGTGAAATTCCACGGCGAACCGGTCGCCCTCGTCGCGGCCGACACGCCGGAGCAGGCATACGCCGCCGCCGCCGCGGTGAAACTCGATATCGAGCCCCTGAAACCGGTCCTTTCGATCAGGGAGTCCCTCGAACCGTCCGCGCCGAGATTATATAAAAATGACAATATTTTCAGCCGGTTCGTCATCAAAAATGGCGACCTCGAAGCCGGCTTCGCGAAAGCCGCCCGCATCTTCGAACGCGAATACGAAACCCCCTACCAGGAACACGCCTACCTCGAAACCCAGGGCATGATCGCCGTGCCCGGCATCGAAGGCTCGATGACCGTCTACGGTTCGATGCAGTGCCCCTTCTACGTCCACGACGCCGTGTCCGATATCCTCGGTTGCCAGAGAAACAAGGTGCGCATCATCCAGACCACGACCGGCGGCGCCTTCGGCGGCAAGGAGGACTTCCCCTCGATCCTCGCCGGCCACGCCTCGATGATCGCGCAGTTGCTCGAACGTCCCGTGAAACTCGTCTACAAGCGCGAAGAGGATATCATCGCCAGCTCCAAGCGACATCCCGCGCTGATCCAGATGAAGGTCGGCGTCGATGCCGAAGGAAAAATTATCGCTGCCGATATAAAATACTACGTCGACGGCGGCGCCTTCGCGACCCTCAGCCCGATCGTCCTGTGGCGCGGAACGGTCCACGCCCTCGGGCCGTACGTCTGCGACAACATCCTCATCGAATCCTTCGCGATGGCGACCAACAAGGTGCCGTGCGGTGCCTACCGCGGCTTCGGCTCGCCCCAGGTCATCTTCGCGGGCGAAACCCTCATCGACGAGATCGCCGACGAGCTGAAGATCGATCCCGTCCAGATCCGGCGCCGCAACGGCCTGAAACTCGGCACGAAAACCGTCACCGGCCAGCTGATCGACCAGTCGTGCGGCCTTCCCGAAACGATCGACAAGGCCGTCGCGAAGTCCGACTGGACCAAAAAATGGCAGCACCCGTCCGCGCGAACCGGTAATGTGCGTCGCGGCATCGGCATCTCGACCGTGTATTACGGCGTCGGCCTCGGTGCCGGCGGCAAGCACCTCGACCGGGCCGGCGCGAGTATGATCATCATGAAGGACGGAACGGTCCAGTGCGCCGTCGGAAACACCGAGATGGGCCAGGGCGCCCGCACGATCCTTCCTCAGATCGCTGCCGACGCGCTCGGCATTCCCTTCGATAAAGTGTTCATGGTCGAGACCGACACCGGCTTCGTCCCCGACTCTGGCCCCACCGTGGCGAGCCGCACGACCTTCATGTCCGGAAACGCCCTGGTGGCGGCGGCGAAGGAACTCAAGCCCCGTCTCCTCGACGCGGCCGCCGGCCTGCTCGAGGCGAAGCCCGACGAGGTCGACCTGGCCGAGGGCGTCGCGTTCGTCAGATCTGCGCCGCACGGGAAAACCGCCGCATTCGCCGACGTCGTCAAAGAGATGTATCGACGCAGGCTTCAGCCGAGTGCCTTCGGCTGGTTCATCGCCCCCGACTCGACGTTCGACAGCAAGAACGGCCAGGGAAACGCCTACTTCACCTACAGCTACGCCACGAACGTCGCCGAGGTCGAGGTCGACATGGAAACCGGCGAGCTCCGCGTGCTCAAGATCACCTCGGCCCATGACATGGGCAAGGCCATCAATCCCCAGCAGGTCGAGGGCCAGATCGAAGGCGGCACGCTCCAGGGCGTCGGGTACGCGACCATGGAGGAGATCCGTCACGACGCCCAGGGGCGCATGTTGAACAACGCCTTCGCGACCTACATCCTGCCGACGACCGAGGACGCCCCCGAGATCGACCCGATCATCGTCGAGCACGCGTACAGCGAGGGCCCCTACGGCGCCAAGGGATTCGGCGAAGTGCCCCTGATGGGCATCGCTCCGGCGGTCGCCAACGCGGTCTACAACGCCACCGGCCGTCGTATCCGCATCATGCCGGTCAAACCGGAAAAACTCGTCGACTGCTGATCGGGAATCCCTGAGGAGGGTCGAAGCGTGGAAATAGACGCAGAACTCCGTTCCAATCCCGCCACGAAACCGGCAGAGATGCCGGCGCGGGCTGCGGTCCTTCCGGCGTTCCCCGTCGCGGCGGACGAGCCGGTCGAAGCCCCACCGTGGGATTGGGAGCGCATCTTCGCCTTGCTGGCGACGATGACGGTGCTCTTCTTCTACACCCGCTCCTGCCCGTTCTCCTCGGGCACCTACTGGGACCTCCTCTTCGCTCGCGAATTCGATCTGAACATCAATTGGGCGCTCCTGCCCGAGACGATCGCACTCGGAATCGCCCAGTCCGCCGCGTCGCTGGCAGGCCTCAAGACGCTCTGCCACCTCCTGTTTTTCCTTCTGGGCAGCCTCCTTCTGAACTGGATCTTCAAGGGACGTGAAATACTGCCAGGTTTAATAGTGTTAGGAATATTCTCCTTCGCCATGCAGCCGTTGCTCGGTCTGAGAGCCCTTCTGCAGCTGATCTTCACCGTGGGCCTCCTCGCGCTCCTCGACTCGGATGCGCTGAAGGAGAAGTTCGGGGTCATGCTGATCCCGATCACGGCCGCGGCGAGCGCTCTCGGCCTCAATAGCTGGGTGCTGGTCGCGCTGGTCGCTTCCTATGCGCTGTTCCGATCGGAATACCGCCTGACGCTGATCCTCAGTGCCCTCATCGGGATTCTCTGCTTCCCCGAGGGGGCCGCCAGCGCGGTTTCGGGCGACATGCCGCTCTCGACCCTGTTCCCGAATCCCGACGATCAGCAGCTGATGAGTCTCATCGCCGGCATCTTCCTGGTTCCCAACCTCATGGCCCTTTCCCGGATCGACGAGGAAAACTTCCCGATGGTCATCTTCTATGCCTTCACCGGGCTTCTGGCGCTGGCGCACCCGGGCGGCATGCCGCTGTTCGTCGTCACCGGCGTCGTCCTGCTCCTGAAGGCTCTGGGCGACATCGATCCATTGTCGCTGAACACCCGGCTCGCAGGAACGGTGATTCTCGTTGTCCTGATCCACCTGTTCCTGTTCCTGAACCCCTCGGGATTCTCCATCAATCCGACCGTCCGCGGCGAACTCGGCCCCGAGGTCGAGGCCCTCCTTCAGGGGCGAATCAAGAGCCGCGCCGTCACGGCGCACGATCTCGGTGAGCTGATGTGGAAAGGCTTTCTGCGCATGAAGCCCGACGACATCACCGCCCTGCCGCAGATCCCCCGCCTTCGCATCATCGAACGGAACGGCGCCCTCGAACTGGTCCAGGAAGAAGAGGAGGCGGAGGTTGCCTCCGACGCGATGATGGCTGAATTCGCCCCGACTCCGTGACTTCCCGTTCGCCATCAGGGCGTCCGTCGGGGCGGGTTTCAACCCCGCCCCGACGTGAAAATAGTGACAGAAATAAGACTCCCCCGGGGGATGCCCGGGGGAGTCTGGCTTGAGATGAAGATCAGATCACGGGCCGCAGCCAGGTCAGCTTGCGCAGGAAGTTCATCTTCTTCACGATTTCCTTGGAGCAGTGATCTTCGGGGCCGTAGGCCTTGGTCACGTTGCCGTCCTTGTCGACGGTGATCTTGTACTCGACGGTGGACTTCATATCGTCGTAGAGGCGCAGGGCGGTCATCGTCGAGAACTGCGGATCGCAGATGGCGGCGACGACTTCCGAGTTGATCTGCTCGCTCAGGGCATCCATGTTGTAGGAGCCCACGACGGCGATCTGCCGGTCGAACACGAACACCTTCGAGTGGAGCCGCTCGTTGATACTCGGGGCGACCAGCAGACGACAGGTCGGCATGTCCTTGAGCATCTTCTTCCAGTCGGACATCAGGAACGCCTGGGGGAACAGCGAGTCGGTCGAGCCGCCGCTGTTGGTGTGCATGATGATCTTCACGCCGCGCGCCGACGCGCGCTTGAGGGCGGCTTCGGCCTCGGCAGTGAGAACCAGATAGGGGTTCTGGATGATGATCTCGTGTTTGCTGCAGTCGATGAACTTGGCCAGGGTAGGAGTGATGCCGTTCAGGGCGCCCAGGCGGGAGTGCTTGTCGAGGATCTTGACGGGTTTCGGCCGCTCGCCCCGGAACAGCTGGAACGACGCGTAGCTCGACAGGTTCTTGTATTTGGAAAGCTCTTCGTTGAACTCCTTGAGCGCCTCGGGCAGCTTGCCCGACAGCTTGATCTTCGATGCGTCATACAGACCCTGGCCCAGCATGAACCGGCGCAGCGCCATGTTCGCGAGGTCGAGCCGGGCGGACTGGTCTTTCCAGTTGAACGTGTCGGGCTTCACAACCGAGTTCTTCAGGCAGCCCCACTCGTCGTCGAACGCCTGCTTGAGCTGGCCGGCCACGTGCTCGCCGCTCATCAGCACGTCGGTGTCGCGATACACGATGCCGTATTCGCCCTTCCCGACGAAGTAGTCCGGGCCGATGTTCCGGCCGCCGATGATCGAGGTCTTGCCGTCGACGATGATGATCTTGTCGTGGTTGCTGGCGAACGCCGCCCGGAAATCTTCGAACATGGCCAGAAGCGACTTGCCGATCGAGTTGAACTGCTTGATCTCGACGTTGGGAACGGCCGCGAGCTCCTCGAACCGGTCGGGCATGCCCTTCATATAACCTGACCTATAAATGCGCCCGTCGATCATCAGCCGTACCCGGACGCCCTCGCGGGCCTTCTTCGCGAGCAGGCCGAGGAACGCCTGGCCGAAAATGTCCTTGTCGACGATGAAATACGTGCAGTCGATCGTCTCCTTCGCGCTCTCGAGCATCTTCCAGCGGGCATACAGCGCGTCGTCGTTCTTCCAGATCAGCCGGACCCGCGTGCTGATGTCGCCCTTGGGAACGGCGATCGAGTCGAACGCCGATTTCAGATCTTCGTTCGGTGCCAGGGTGGGGGTTCCGGCGCCGAGCCAGGCGGTGACGACGATCACGGCGAGAAACGCAAGAGCGATTCCGCGGACAACACTCGTACTGAAACGCTTCATCGAGGCCCTCCTTGAGGGAAAAATCGTACAGATACGTGGATTATTCTTAAATTCTCCATGAAAACAGGCGTTTCGTCAAGAATGATGCGTCTGCAGAAAAAGAAGAATGCTGCATCCGGAACGAGAGGGGGGCTGTCATTTTCCGGCCGGATATGGTACTTTTACTGACCGGCTCCCGCCGGACATTCCCCCCGGTGGAATGAGCTTTCCCGAAGGACGCAGGAGAGACCATGCATCTGAAATCCCTCGAAATCATGGGATTCAAGTCGTTCGGCCGCAAGACGGTCTTCGATTTCCAGCCCGGCATCACCGCAATCATCGGCCCCAACGGCTCTGGCAAAAGCAACGTGTGCGACGCCATCCGCTGGGTTCTCGGCGAGCAGAGCGCGAAGGCCCTGCGCGGCAACAAGATGGCCGAAGTCATTTTCGCCGGTTCCCCGACCCTCAGGTCGGCCGCGTTCGCCCAGGTGAAGCTCATTCTCGACAACGAAGACCGGATGATGCCGCTCGACTTCTCCGAGGTCACCATCGGCCGCCAGTTGTTCAAGTCCGGCGAGAGCAACTACCTCGTGAACGGCACCCGCGCCCTGCTGGGCGACGTCAAGGAAATGCTGATGGATACCGGCATCGGCAAGGACGGCTACTCGGTCATCGGCCAGGGTGACATCGAGGACATCATCTTCCAGCGCACCCAGTCCCGCCGCGCCCTCATCGAAGAGGCCGCCGGGATCACAAAATTCAAGCACCGCAAGGCGAACACGCTCACCAAGCTCGACCACACACGCGCCAACATCACCCGCCTCCAGGACATCGTCGGCGAGATCCAGAACCAGCTCGGGCCGCTTGCCGAGCAGGCCGAAAAGACCCGCCGCTACCAGGCGCTCGCCGCCGAGATCCGCACCCTTGAAATCGACCTCGTCCTGTTCGACCTGTCGCAGCTCTACGGCGACGCGGAAAATGTCGATTCGATGCGCCGCGGCCTCCTCGCGAAAGTCGCCGAGATCGAAAAGTTCCTCGAAGAGATCGACAGCCGCAAGAGCGGCGTGCGCGCGAAGGTCCAGGAGTTCGAGGCCCAGCTCCAGGCCCGCCAGAACGAATCCCGCGAGGTCGTCCTCACGATCGACGGCATCCGGGAACGCATGGCCGTCCTGAAGGAAGAGGCGCGCGGCCACGAGGCGCGGCGCCAGGCCATCACCGAAGAGGTCGCCCAGATCGAAAAGAACCTCGCCGACGGCGGCCAGGAGATCGCCGACGCCGAAGGCCGCCTGCGCGACGAAGAGGCCGCGGAAATCGCCGTCGCCGGCCGCATGGCCGAGATCGACGCGAATCTTTCCAAGGTGCAGGATGAGCTCGACGCCCACCTGAAGAGCGTCAGCCAGGACCGCGAGTCCTCCTACAAGATCGCCGGCGAGATGGTCGCCAGGAAGAACACGATCAACTCGGCGAACCAGCAGATACAGATCCTCGAACGCCAGCTGGAAAAGGGCGCCGGCGACGTCACGACCCTCAACGCCGCGCTCGAGAAGCTCAACGGCGAAAAGGCGAACATCGAGAAGGAACTCAAGGCGATGGAAACGACCATCGCCGGCGAGGGAACCCGTCTTGCCGACGACCAGTCCCACGCGAACCGCCTTGATAAAGACCTGCGCCGCGCCGAGGAAGAGCTCCTCTCGACCGTCGACCAGTTCAAGGTGCTCACGGCGAAGCGCAACATTCTCGAAGACCTGAAGAACCGCTCCGACGGTGGCATCCATCGCGGCGTGCGCGAGGCCCTCGCCCTGAGGGACCGCGAACTGCCCGGCATCTGCGGCATGGTCGGCGACCTCATCACCGTGCCCAAGGGCTACGAAATGGCCTTCGAGACCGCGCTCGGCGGCAGCATCCAGGACATCGTCACCCGCGACGCGGAGACCGCCCAGCGGGCGATCGCGATCCTGAAGGAGCGCAAGGCCGGCCGCGCCACGTTCCTGCCGATCGACATGATTCAGGCGCCGTCCCGCGTCGAGCAGACGCGCGCGAAAGGGTGCCTCGGCGTCGCGCTCGACCTCGTTCAATATGATGCGAAATATTACTCCATCATGAACTTCCTGCTGGGCCGCATCCTCGTCTTCGAAAACCTCGACGACGCGGTCGCCTACTCGCGCACGACCCGCAACTTCAACCGCATCGTCACCCTCGACGGCGACGTCGTCCGCTCCTCGGGCGCGATGACGGGCGGCGCCGAAGGTCAGAAGTCGGCCGGCCTGCTCGCCCGCAAGCGCGAGCTCGAAGAGGCCGAAGAAAAGCTGAAGACGCTGGCCGCGTCCGAAAAGAAGCTGACCGGCCTCGTCACCCGCCTCAGGTCCGAGCGCGGCTCGCTCGGCCAGGTGATCCGCCAGCGCGAGGAAAGCCTGAACCGCACCCGCCAGTCGATGGAATTTTTCCAGAAACGCCTGGTGGTCGTCGAAGGCGACCTTTCGACCCGCCGCGCCGAGTTCGACAGCCTCGACGTCAACCGCCGCGAGATCCAGAGGGAACTCGACCGCGTCCGCCAGATGCAGACGACCGCCCAGCAGGAGCTCGTCACGCTCGAAAGCCAGAACACCGAGCTCACCGCCCGCCTCCAGGAGATGAGCGGCCGGGAAACGGCCATCCAGACCCGGCTCACCTCCCTGCGCGGCCTGCTGAACGACGAGAAACTCGCCCAGGCGCAGATCGTCGAACGGAAGAAGGGTCTCAAGCGCGAAATCGAGGCCGCCACGAAGCGGCGCCGGGAAGCCCAGGAACGGCGCGATCGTGCCACCGCCGAGATCGAACAGCTCGAAAAGGCCCGGAAAGAAGCCGAACGCGGCATCGCCGGGTTCCAGGCCGAAATCCAGGCCCTCGAAACCAGGAAGGCCGAGATCGAGAAAGCCCACGAGGCCCTCCAGGTCGAATACCGCGCCTGCGCCAAGGAACTCGAGACGCTCGATCACACCTGGCAGAGCCGCTCCAAGATCGCCGACTCGACCCGCGCGAAGCTTGGCGAACTCGACGTGAAGCTCGCTGAAATCAAGACGCATATCTCGAACAAAGAGAGCATCCTGCGCGCCGAATACGACTTCGACGTCGCGCAGATCGGCACCCAGCTCCGGAAATACCAGAGCCGTGCCGACCTGGCCGGCCAGATCGCGGCCCGCCGCTCCGAACAGCAAATGCTCGAGCCGGTGAACCCGCTCGCGATCGAGGAATACGAGAAAACGAAGGAGCGCTTCGAGTTCCTGACCGGCCAGATTCGCGACATGACCGAGGCCGCCGCGTCTCTCGAACAGGTCATCGCCGAGATCGAGAAGATCTCCAGCGAACGGTTCCTCGAAACCTTCGGCCAGATCGACAACGCCTTCGGCGAGATCTTCCGGGTCGTCTTCCCCGGCGGTACGGCCCGGCTGAAGCTCACGACACCCGAGATGCCGCTGGAGAGCAACGTCGAGATCGTCTGCCAGCTTCCCGATAAAAAACTGTCGACGATAGAATTGTTCTCGGGCGGCGAAAAGGCGATGATCTCGATCGCCCTCCTGTTCGCCATCCTGCAGGTCAAGCCGCCGGCGTTTTGTATACTCGATGAAATAGAAGCCTCGCTCGACGAGGCGAACGTGCGCCGCTTCACCCGCCTGCTTCGCAGCTTCGCCGACAAGACCCAGTTCTTCATCATCACCCACAACAAGGAAACCATGCAGGCCGTCGACGTCATCTACGGCATCGCGCTCGAGAAATCCGGGACGTCGCGCCAGATCTCGATCAGGCTCGAAGACCAGGAGAAGATCCGGGAATTCACCGCCCGCAAGGGCGTCAGCGTGACCGAGCGCCTGAAAGCCGCCGTCGCCGCCGAGCGGGCGCAGGCCACCGGAACAGACGCGGGCCAGTTCGGTCAGTCCAGGGAGTCAGCTTCATGAGCGAAAGCAGCGAATCCAAAACCCAGCCGCCCGAAACCGCGGCCGTGCCGGAAGCCCCTTCAACGCCGGCGGCACCGCGCAGTGAATGGACCGAGCCGAGACTCGTCGTCCTGCTGATCGGCCTCTGCCTCCTCCTCGAAGGCGGTCTGATCTACTACCAGAGCGGCCCGAACCAGATCATCATCTCGTCGGTCACCGCCCTCTCCGGCCTGACACTCCTCCTGTTCGCCTGGCTCGTCCCGATCGAGGACGAACAGGAACTGCCGCCGGAAGGCGAGATCCTCCCCGGCGAGAAAGCTCCGCCGCCAGCCCAACTCCAGGCGGAACAGCCGCCCGAACAGATCCTCGTCCAGCCGCCCACCACGGCGCCTCCGCCTGTCGCCATCGAGACGCCGGGTGTCCAGCCGCTCGTCGAGACAATTCCTGTTCCCCCCGTCGCGGTTGCCGAACTCGAAACAAAACCCGCCGTCGAGGAAGAGCTTGCGCTCACCTGGTACGAACGGCTCAGCACCGGCCTGCGCAAGACCCGCGAGAGCTTCGTCGGCAAGGTGAAGAACCTGGTCCTCGGGCGGGCGAAGATCGACGACGACCTGCTCGAAGACCTCGAGGAGACGCTATTCGAAGCCGATCTCGGCGTGAAGACCACCCAGGAACTCCTGCAGTATCTTCACGCGAAGGTCGCAGAAGAGCGCATCTCCGATCCGAATCGCATCTACACGCTCCTCCGCGAGCAGCTCAAGCTGCGCCTGACGAAGTTCGCCTCCGCGCCGAAGTTCAACGAGAACGGCCTCACGATGTTCCTCATCATCGGCGTGAACGGCGTCGGCAAGACCACCACCATCGCGAAGCTCGCCCGCAAATTCATGAAGGACGGCAAAAAGGTCGTGCTCGCGGCCGGCGACACGTTCCGGGCCGCCGCCATTGACCAGCTCTGTATCTGGGGCGACCGTGTCGGGGTCGAGGTCATCCGCGGCCAGGAGGGCGGCGATCCAGGCGCCCTCGTGTTCGACGCCATCGCGGCGGCGAAGAAGCGCGGCGCCGACCTGCTGATCGTCGATACCGCCGGCCGCATGCACGTGAAGGCCGATTTGATGGCCGAACTGGCCAAGGTCCAGAAGATCGCCGCGAAGGAAAGCGACGGCGGGCCACACGAGATTCTGCTGGTGCTCGACGCGACGACCGGTCAGAACGCTGTTCAGCAGGCGAAACTGTTCAACGAGGTGCTTCCCATCAGTGGCCTCGTCATGACGAAACTCGACGGAACCGCCAAGGGCGGCGTTTTGTTCGCCGTTGAAGAGCAGTTGTCCGTCCCGGTGAAGTTCATCGGCGTCGGCGAGAAGATGGACGACCTGATGTCGTTCGACCCCGAGCAGTTCCTCGAAGCCCTCTTCGCCGAAGGCGAAGGCAAGAGCAAGGAAAGCGACTACACCGTCCTCTGAGAACCAATTCACCACCAAGACACAAAGACACGAAGGTGAAACGAGGATGATCCGCGGATTTTGCGGATGTTATTATATTGTATTAGATATAATATCAACGTACTCGGGACGAATGGTCGGATTTCATTTCACAGGGAGAAAGAAGCTCTCTGGTTCGGAGACCAGGTGCTTTTTCGTGCCTTTGTGCCTTCGTGGTGTAATGCGCTCTTTCCGCGTCAGGGGCGGCTCGCCGGCGAGGCGACGGGCTGAGGCAGCCAGAAGGCGATTGGCGAGAGAAACGCCACCTCGTCGCGGAGACTGCCGAGATGAAGTTCCAGCAGGGCGCGCCGGTCCTCGTCGTTCAGCGGCATCTCTCCGACAACCGGACCGGCGGCGGACGCCATATTCGGGGGCGTGTCCGCCGAAAGCGCCGTCAGGCTCGAATACAGGGTCGACAGCCGGGCCCGCAGCGCCGGGGCGTTATCGCATATACCGCTGATGAGCGCAAACGACTGGCCGATTTCTTGATCGGCCGCCAGGCGTTCCGGTGACAGCAGTGCCGACGCGGAACCGGTGCCGGCCATGATCTCTTCGACTCTTCTTGTCGCCGTTGCCAGAGCGTTCTGAAAAGGCAGCAGGTGATCGGGCTGGGCGAGAAGTTCGAGCGGGAGCGTCATCAGGTCGAGCGCTTCGGGAGACGCCGGTTCTCCGCGTCCCAGGCCGCCGATCCGGGTTCCGAGACTCCGCATCCCGTTTTCCCAGGCGGGCCCTGTCATCGACGCGTAGACCGGCGGCGGCGTGACGCCGTGATCGAGAAAGAAGGAAAGCCACGCGTCCAGCAGCAGGGCCGACCGGCTCGCCGCGTCCGGGAACCGCATCCTGTAGGAAAGTTCGGTGTCCCTGATCTTCCCTGACAGGTCCTTGCAACGGGCGGCGAAATCGTCGAGGACGAAGTCCGAAGGCGAGCATGCGCGCGCCGGACATCGCTCGGAAACACAGAAAAGAACGATCAGAACGAAGAATAGAATATATCGAAGCATATAATAGCTCGGGGGTTTAAACTCATGCGGCGCAGGGCCTGTCGGATGAGAAATGCCTGTCAGCGCAGCGGAAAAGCGGGGACGCCGTAGGGGCGCCCCCGCTGATCTGGTGAGAGGAAGGTCCGGGATCAGTTCCTGTTTTCCTTGCTTTCGAGCACACGGGCGTCGAACGAGCTGTCGACAATCTCGATCGGCAGAACGAGCGTGCGGATGTTGCCCTGGGCATCCGTCGCGGAGATGGTCATGCTCACCTGCGGCTGGTTGGGCAGCACCTTCATCGGCATGTCGACCGTGTAGCGGGCCCGCGGAGACTGGAGCTTCGGATTCGGCGAGTTGTCGGCGAGGAAGGCCGCGTCGAGGGGCAGTGACACCGGGTTGCCGCCCGGCAGCAGGCTCCGCGTGCCGCCGGCTTCCAGATTCTCGATGATATCGAACGTGGCGGCCTTCAGATTTATGTAATCGACGTTATCGATGATGTCGAGATTGATGAGCAGACGGCTCGAGCGGCGCACCCGGGGCATTAGCGCCGAATCGAGCCCGAAGCTTCCCGCGTTCACCGTCTCGTTGGCGGCACCGAGTTGGGTGGGATACTGGGCACAACCAGGAACGCTCGACATGGTCGGGGCTCCCCCGATCATCGTGCCGTCGAGGTTATAACAAGCGACCGACAGCGAGGCCGGCGCAAGGCCCGCATCGGTCGTCGGGCGGCAGACGAGGTCTTTGACGCCCTCCGTGAGAGTGGCCACCCAGCGGCGGTTGTCGTTCTGGGAGATCAGCTCGACGCGGAAGCCCGGAGGATCGTTGTCGAACCGATTAAGCGCCCAGTCTGTCGTCGTAATGGACTCTGCAGGGATATCGGCCGTGAACGAGCCAAACTCATGGGTGATGTTGCTGGAATCGGTGCCAAGACCGTCGTAGAGACTGCCCTTCACATGGTAATACAGCACTCCCACCCAATTTTTGAGCAGGCCATCGGGGCTGAAGTCTCCATCGGGCCCATACTCTGTGATTTTGGATTTGTATGTGGCACTTATCTTGTACGAATTATTCTTCCAAAAGTCGACATAGTCCGGTGATGAGGCGATGCCGGAGTTCGACGTATCCGTTGCGTTCAGAGTCTTGTTTGTCTCAGCAGTGTCGCGTGGCCGTGCTGAATTGACCATCTGATACTCGATGAAGAACGGGTCGAATCGCGCCCGAGGATTGTTGTCTGAGATGGTGAACGAGGCCAATGCATCAGGAACTGGATCGCCAGTCGTGTGGATGATTGGTTTCGTATCATCCGTGATTGTCGGCAACGTGGCATCGCGAGACCTGATCAGCCATGACTGAACACTCTTGAACGCCGAACTTCCATCCGCCAACGTGTTTCTCGTGGGAAATATCGGATGGTCCAACTCGCAGACCACGCTGACGGAGGCAGGATCGGAAATGATACTGCGATACTGCTTTTCTGCATCGGACGAACCGCTTTCATACCACGTGACACGGGGATAGATCAGTTCGAGTCTGAGCGTATACTGGTCGGGATCGATCGGTGTGGCGATGACAGCGGTTTGTGCGCTTGGGGGCAAATCCAAGGAAATCTCATATTCGCCAAGAGTGCCAGTCGGCTGAATGGTCGCTCCGCCAACAATGGTGAAGTCTCCAGAAGCCAAATTGACATCTCTGCGATCTTTCGGATCGCTTGGGAACGTTGATCCGGTGTATGTCTTCTCGAGCAACAGGTTCCATCGGAGAAACTTGAGATCGTTCTGGGAAAGAGTGCCGGAATCTACGCGTGTTCCGGCATCTGCAGGTCCGGGATTGCCTGGTTTCGGCCATCCCGGATTGAATATGTTGGTATTGGTATAGCTGCTTGCGCTTGGATCGTAGTTGTAAACGTGAATGCCTTGCAGCGTGTAATTCGGGGTTTCGCCGCTATTATTATAATTGATATAATAAGTATCGTAATCCCATACACCTATGCCCTCATAGGTCGTCAGCTTGAGCGACTGGTTGGATCGGTAGTTTGCATCGCACAGAAATTGAGCCTTGAACGAGATGCTCAGGCTGCCGATCTTCTCATCTTCTGGAAGGTCGTAGACGGCATCCCCGTAGGTTGTGCAGTTCTGGAAAACCTTCGATTCGCCTCGCTCCGGTTCGAGGCTGATCTCCGAGATCAGGCTCGGCGGTACAATCTTCGATGATGGGGAAACGACTGTCAGGATACGCTTCGACGTTGAGACGGTGCGCTGACTCGAGGTTAGATCCGTCGGACGATCTGCGCCAGCGAAGTTGAAATAATTGTAGGTGATTCTCGCCCATATGGCGTAATTCCCTGGATGCGGTGGGATGAACTTCCAGTCACATGCTGTTCCGCCGAACGTGTCGGTTGAAGCAGATGCCACGGCGATACTCTCGAGAACCGAAGCTGAGGTATCAGTACCGTCGACCAGATCGGCATACCAGACGATTGTTGTCGGGTATCCATCCGCCTCGAACAGGCTGGTCGGGAATCCGCTGGAGGCGATGTCAGGATCTTCGTAATGATTGTATTCGCCTTCCGCGGTCGGCAGATAGTTGATTCGGACATTGGTATAGGCTGAGCCGAAACTGCCGAGCGACTTGAGATTGCGGCGCGTCGTGCCGTCCCCATCCGTGATGTAGGGTTTGTAGCCCTCGACTTTGAATTTGACCGATGTGTCTTCTGTCACAGGGGTCTCGAATGGCGTGCGGTCTTCTCGGCAGATATGGGGGCCTGCTGGGGTCTCATTGAAAACGGCCGGGAGCTTCGCGATGTTCACGACGGCGAGTTCGCCCGGAATTTCAGAGTCACGACTTGCTGGGTTCTCGAGGCTCCAGCTGCCTTCCCAGGCAGCTTCGGAACCATTCCAGCAGATCTTTCTCGTCCACTCGTCGGCGTAGTAGCCAGAGAGTTGGCCTGTGGTCACGGGAGCTGCGAGAGAACCGTTGCCGGCCGACGGGGGATACTTTCTGACAACCTTGGAAATACCCTGGAAATAGATGATTTCCCGGTAATCATTCCCGACCTTGGAAGCGTCGGAAACGACGATTGGGGGCGCCTCGTAAACAGGTCGATACCACTGGGTGGCGGAAGGTTTCACGAGATAATCCGGATTCCCGATGACCGAGTTCGTCGGCGGTGCAAGAGCGAAAACAGCTGCATCCGACGTGTCCTTTTCGGTGGTCATGATATACAGGAACCCGTCGCCATCGACGCCGATGTTGTCGATCTTGCCGGTCAGGATGCCGAGATACTCGGGCGATGGATTCGTGTTGTTCGTATAGTCGAGTTTATAAATCTCACCGGTGTCTTTGTAATACTCGTATCCGATGCCGCCCTTGCCCCACCAGGAGTCCTGCATGGCGAAGAGATCGGCTTTCGAGCCGTAGATGAAATCTCTCGTGGCGCCGGTCTCGAAGTTTGAGGAGACGCCGAATGACCTGATCTCACTTGCCTTGATGCCGTTCCCGTTGAGATACGCGGCATTCGTGATATTCGAATGAACCGTATCATCCGAGTTTGCCATGTCGATTGTGGACTCACCTGCGGTGCTGACGACGCGAAGAGCCGCCTGCTTGCTGTCGGAATACGGGCTGGCCATCTTTCCCTTCTGGTTGAACCCATACCGGCGGCCCAGGGTGGATGTCACGACTGTGACCCTGGCGAGGGCGGAGTCGATTGGCGTACCGGGACCAGAACCTCCGGGGATACAGTTGTCACCGCAGGCGCGGGCGAAATACTCCATGCCCCGGATATCCGTCGCGCTCAGGACGGCCCCGGTTTGGTCTGTCAGGGCGGAGAAGGGATTGTCGGTGCCGCGCATGAGCGTCAGAGAACGGTCACGCTTCTGATACACCCGCTTTACGATGCATGAAAACTTCTGATTGTCGCTTCCGTGATACGTTGGAACCTCGGTTACCAACACCCGTGGCCGATAGATGCCGGAACCAACCGGATCTTCGCGGCCGTCGAGCGCTTTCCAAGGGAAATTCGGATGTTCTTTGGTCCCGTATGCGTAATATCCGACTCCGCCCCAGTGGGAGGGGAGAATGTAGCCGTATGTGTCGGGGTCGGTCGGATGAGGGTTGCCGGCAGAACCGTTCCATATCGGTGTTCCCTCGATGGCTGTGCTGAGAGGATCGAGGTAATGGACGGCAGCTGGGCCGCCTGCATACACGGCCCAATCGTAACTGACGCCGTTGATGGTTACGTCTTTATCCCAGAACGAGTAGGAGGTTCCCGCTCCGTCAAGGCCGTGAACTGCTGTCCAGGAGCCGTATGTGGAAGGAGCAGCCATCCTGATGAAAATATCGGAATTGGCGGGATAGTCGTTCGGGTTCGGAAGAAAGCCGACCGGAGCCGTTGCCCAGCCGTCGTCTGCGCCCAGGATCGGTGACCGGAGAAGAAAGATTTCACGTTCCTGGCTGACGGCGAGTCCGAAATACTGGCCTGCCGGATAGCCTGAGGAGCCCGGGGCGTAGAGTTGAGCCTGGGGAGTGGTCACACCCGAGGGATCCTGGTGCTGCAGTCTGACGATATATGCCGGATCGGAATTCGTCGGCGGCAGCAGGATATAGGTCATGCCATTGTTCGAGGCGCTTGCAGCATGCGCGATCGGCGCGCCGGATGTACAGAAAAACAGGAAAGCTCCCAGCATCAGCCAGATTGTGCCATTCTTCATACTCGATACCTCCTTGCCGCGCAGGCTTTCTCAGCCATGCAAAAACGTCATTTGTTCATGATCCCCGTGCGAAACAGCTTTTGAACGACATCGCAGGCGCCGGATGGAACCTGGTGCTTCTTGTACACCTCTGCGATGACGGCGGGAGTGATGTCTTTCCCGCCCTTCAGGACGAACTGCGTCAGGCGTCCGTCACCACAGTGATACAACATCGATTTCTCGCCCGTCGCCCACCGGGTGAGGCGACTCAGTTCGGCGTATTCCTGGTCGGTGCCTGGCTGTGCGGGCTTTTGCGAACGCAGGAGCGCCGAGATTGGATTTTCGACACTTCCCCCACGGGCGGTGGGCATGGTGAACCGGTAGGACGTCGCGCTGTTGAAAGTGAACGCCAGTTTCTCGCGTTCGATGACGATAGCGACCGCTTCAGAGACGTCGTCGAGGATGAGTTTGAACACCCGCTCGGTGTCGGTCACCGAAAGCAGATCGGACAACCGCGCCTCGCTGTTGAGCTTCTCCAACGCAGACTCCTTGAATGCCAGCTTTTCACGAATTGCAAGAATCTTCTGACGATGCTCATGTTCGAGAGCCCGTCTTTTATTACTATACTCATCTGTACTGGGAGTTGGGGAACTCTTGTTCTGACCGGCTTTGGGAGATTTTTCGCGCTCGCGGTTCAGTTCGTGAAGTTTACTGATGAACTCCTGGTTCGCCTTGGCGAGTTCCTGCCGCAATCCGTCGGTTTCCTTGAGAGCCTCCCGGCGCTGTTCCTCGAGTTCAATCGCGGCCTGACCAACAAGAGTCGCGCCGTTGGGAAGGGCTGAACTGCGAAAGCGGCCGGTGGCTGTGTCGATCTGCGCCATCAACGGATGCAGCATGACGACCATAGAGACATTGCAGTGACCAATCTGCGGAGCCTGTTCCGCTGTCGTCGGCGAAACGCCCCCTACCACCAGAACGAGGAGAACCACGATCAGACGAGAGAGCATCAGTTACCTCCGCAAGGGAATAAATACGGGCGGCTCAGTTCAATTGCCAGTCCGCGTCGGTCGTCGCATTGTGCTTATGTGCCGGAACGTTGGGAAGCGCGGCCGCGCGCTCGCTGCGCCTGGTCTTGCCGCGCGGCCAGGCGCACTCGATGTCGATGAGAATGGGGGTGATGGTGGCTGTCGTGGCGGAAATCCCCACGCCGACCGACGCGACGTCGGTGACCAGTTCCACGCTTTCGACGAGCGTCGTGTCGCCGCTCGGAACGGCTGCCTGGCTGATATCCTTGATGTAGTTCGGGGAAGCGGTCTGCGGGATGTCGCGCTGATACCGATTGTAGATCAGCCTGCCGTCCTTCGCGAGCGAGTAGACGTGATAGTACAGGATGGCGTTGTTGGTGAGCGCCCCGCCCGACTGCTCGGGAATCGACTCGGTGAACCGCAGGAACTGGGTTCCCGGCGTCGTCTTCACCGCGACCGCCTTCGCCTTGCTTGCCTCGATGCAAGGCTCGGACGAATAATGTGCCTTGAAATCGTCCTTGTCGTTTTCGACGATCGTTCCCGGGAACACGATCGTCGAAGGGTAGCTGCTGCGTGATATCGTTGTCGATATATGCCGGGTCGCGTTCCGGAGCTCCGTGACCGTTTTCTGCAGCCAGAGCCCCTGGGCGCCGACTTGTTGGCCACCGCGGAACACGCCGAACAGACCGACCATGAAGAGCGATAAAATACACGCTGCTATAATCACTTCCATCAGCGTGAACCCGGAGCGGAATCGTGCCGGGAGGCGGCTGTTACAGGGCATTGTCACGTGATACGCGCACCGTCCTTTTCAGGGTTGCATCCCAGGTCTCGTTCCGTGCGCTCGTGATCGAAGCGCCGACGCTCACCTCGACGATGCTCTGGTTGTTCACGATGGCCGACTGCTCCACCGTGTTGTTGGCGGCGATGCCGACGGTCGAGACGGTGTAGCCGCCGGTGAAATGCTCCCGCATCAGCCCGGAAACGGCTGCCGGCGGCGAGGTGAAGCTCAGGCACGAATTATACTGGACGCTGTCGATCGTGGTTCCGGAGACCAGGTCCTCGGTGAACGCCTGGACCCAGGCCGTGGAATTGGTTTTCGTGAAGTTGGGCGTGAAAAAGCCATTGGGAGAGAACTCGCCCGATGCATACAGGAATGCGGGGCCCGGATTGGTCGCGCTGATGGGGCGAGAAAAATCGTAGAGCGGGTTGCGCCCTTGGGAAAGACAGATCGCGTCGTACAGCTCGCGCTGGAGATACTTGATCTTCAGCAGCGCATGCTCCATGCCGGCACGGGCGACGAAATGCGCCTGGAGTTGGTTGTAGCTCGTGAGATTCTGCCGGCTCGTCTGGCGGGTCGTCTTGATCAGGACGGTGCCGATGACGGCCAGCACTGTGGCGAACAACAGCACGAGCGGAATCGCCATTCCCTGCCTTCTGCCGATGGTGCTCATGTCAATCCTGCCTCGAAAGATGCGCCTTGGCGGTGTAGATCGTGACCGATCGCTCGATCCCGCGAGGCATCTGCCACTTCACCCGCAGGAGAAGCCGCTTCATGACGCAGTAATCGCCGGAGGGACCGGCCGGCGCGCCGAGTTCCCGGGCTGACTGGATGATGGGCGCTGGAAGGGTATACGAATACGGGCTCTGTGCCGCAGAGTTCATATACGGATTGGCGGGGTCGGTCGTATACCAGATCTGCTGGTTCTGGGCGTTGACCGCGTTTTCATACAGCGGCCGTGGCCGATACCGGAAACTCACGTTGTTCGGGACGTCGAGGGGGGCGTTTCCCGAGATGGGAAACACGAACAGTTTCACCTTGTACCGGATGCCCCGCTCGTCGACGATCTCTCCGCGCGTGCTCATGTCGCCCGTCGTGTTGTTGCCGAGCTGGGCGAGGAACGTGCGCTCGTCGTATCCGCCGACGTCGACCATCAGACCGACATTCGCCTCGTTGTTCGATTCGCCGATATCGGCGATTTGGCCGGTGTTCACCTGGATGCTTTCGAACGGCACCGAGTCGAGCGCCGTGTCCAGTATGTTCCTGGCGATGGTCTGGGCCGAAACGTAGGAGTTCGTGATGTCGGAGTCGGCGGTTCCCGTGCTGATAACCCCGAAAATCGGGATGAATGCGAACGCGAGGATCAGCATCGCCGACAGAATCTCGAGC
Organism: uncultured bacterium; assembly: GCA_964389325.1. Taxonomy (GTDB): domain Bacteria; phylum Muiribacteriota; class Ozemobacteria; order Ozemobacterales; family Ozemobacteraceae; genus MWAR01. The sequence continues at coordinate 155,174 of CAYMEN010000004.1, forward strand.
AGCGTCACACCGCTCCGGGCGCGGGCCACGGGAACGGGATACGCGGAAACGACTCTTTGCTGCATGATCCCATTATACCATACGCAATGCGAATGGAAACCTTCTGTACAAAACTGACTCGGAGAAAGATTGGCCGGCTTTGAAAATAACGGCTTGACTTCGTACACGATCGGTGGTATCTTCAACTTACGTTCCGCCGGGATGGCGGAATAGGCAGACGCACCGGACTTAAAATCCGGTGGGGTAATACCCGTGCCGGTTCAAGCCCGGCTCCCGGCACTGTATACGACGCGGGGTGGAGCAGCCTGGTAGCTCGTCGGGCTCATAACCCGAAGGTCGGCGGTTCAAATCCGTCCCCCGCAACCGATTGAACAAGGGTCGGCTGGCTCGATAGCCGGCCCTTCTTCATGGCAGGGTAGCTCAGTTGGTCAGAGCACACGGTTCATACCCGTGTTGTCGAGGGTTCGACTCCCTCCCCTGCTACCGCAGGACGTTTTCAAAACGTCCAATAACATCCGAAAACCCGCTGTAATGGCGGGTTTTTTTATTACAGGCCGGAGGATATCGAGAGGCAGTTTTCTTGCGCCGTTCCCGTTGCGAACCGAACCGCCTGCAACCGGACCATGTTCCTCAATGAACGGCGGCCGGGTCAGTTCTTTCGGGTGACGGCCGTGCGTTCCGTTTGACGCTACGTCATATTTGTCGTAACTTTATGGAATGAACGGGCATGAACTCTTCAAAAAACTGAAGCAGGCCGGGAAGCGGCTTGGTGTTCGTGTCTGGTTCGATCCGGTCCAGGGCCACGGCAGTCATGGGATGGTTCATTTTGGCGACCGGTTCACGACGATGAAGGACCGCACGAAGGAAATCGGACCGGGCCTGTTGGCGTCGATGCTTCGTGACCTGGGCCTCAAGAAATCCGACCTGGCGTAAGGGGTGACGACATGGATAAACGCTTGTCTTTCCCGGTGAATATCACCGTTGACCAGGAGGGCTTTTTCCTGGTGAAGTTTCCCGACCTCGAAGGGGCCGCGACCGATGGAAAGACGAAGGCTGAAGCACTGACCGAGGCCGTCGATTGCCTTGGCGCTGCCTTGGCGTATCGCATGAAAAACAACCTGCCGATTCCGCATCCCTCCCCGGTAAGAGGCCGGACGCTCATTTCACCTGCCGCGCTGATGGCAGCAAAGACGGCGCTGTATCTGGCGTGGAAGGAAACAGGCCTGAGTTGCCTTGGGCTGTCCAAGAAACTCGGCATCGAATTGAAGGCACTTCAACGTATGCTTGACCCGCGCCATCGAACGCATGTTGGAAGCATCGAAACGGCTCTGACTGCCCTCGGAAAACGTCTGCTTATCGAAATGACCGAGGCGGCATAGAACGCCGGAGGGCGATGTAATGTTATTCGTTGGGGGGGTAACTCACGGAGTTTGAACGCAGGGGACAAAAAACTTTTCGGGGGTAACTTTGGGGGTAACTCGCGAAATATCGTTGTAAAGAGTGCTTATCTGATGCCGGATTGGCGGTGTTTCTTTGGTAGCCTCCCCCGCTACCGCAGGACGTTTTCAAAACGTCCAAAAACATTCAAAAACCCGCTGAAATAGCGGGTTTTTTGCTGTTTGGCAATCCTTGAACGTCCCAGAAAACCCCTGGACATACACCCATTTTGGGTATACGTAGTGACAATTTCACAAGCCGTATACCCAAGCACGGCAGAAAGTGAGGCGCAATCATGAAACGAGTGCTCCCGCTCTCCGATACCAAGCTCCGGACGCTGAAACCGGGACCGAAAAATCAGAACTTTTTCGACGGCGGCGGGCTGTATCTGCTCGTGAAGCCGAACGGCTCGAAGGTATGGCGACTGAAATACCGCTTCGCCGCCACCATCGCTCGCTGTGACTCTTCAGTAATGCCCCGAACTGTTTTCAAACACGATCAACTGACCGCATTTCCGGCAGGTGCCATGCTGGTACATCGGTCCGGCAATAAGCCACACAAGAAACATTCCCACAGGGATAATCGGAATCAGGAACCATAGCGGAAAAAGAGCGCAACCAGTCCAGTAGAACCCTGAGCCGACAAGGGGAACCAGAGAAAAGGATGTTGAATTTCCGCATGTCGGGCACTCGGGGTAATATTGCCATCGGCTCCAGGAAATGAAATACGGCTTTCCCTTTTGCATCGCGACCCTCCGTAGCCTGATATACCGGCGATCACTGCCGAAACGTCCTTCCGGTTCCGTTCAGGGTTCGGGCTTCCAGTCTGCCGGGAGTCCGCACGCCTTCAGGACGGTGTTGACATACCGCTCCCCGACATCCTTCATTCCCTTTTCGGCGGCGCATACGAACGCCTGGGAGCGACTGAGGGCTTTTGCAAGCTGAGTTTGCGTCAATCCTGCCGCTTCGCGGGCTTTCCTGAGCCCGTCAGAAATGGAACGCCGGGCATCCTCGACGGCATCGACGCCTCCGGCGGCGTCATGCTTCACGAGGCGGTTGTATTCCTTTTCGGGGATGATGACGAATCTTTCACCCTTCACGAGAATCGTTTGTGGTTGCATGGCTTCACCTCATTCATCGTAGACTTCCGACCTATGGCCGATCTTCGCGACCACGAGAACGGCTTCCCCGGCCTTCGGGGGCCGAAAAATCAAGCGCCAGTCACCTACCCGAAGGCGGTTATACCCTGCTCGTGTTTCATGGGCTTCCAACCCGAAACGGCCGGCCAATTTTCAAGCCGCTTCAAAGCCGCTAGAATCTTTGCCTGAACCGGGAACCCGAGTCGGTCAAAGTCTTTCCGTGCTTGTTCGGTAAACTGGACTGTCATGAAGCAAATATAACCGAATATCACCTAACGGCAATACCTCATCCCCAGAAGTGCGGCCGGGTTACGCCTCCCATATCATGGGCGACTCACGAACGGCTACGGGCCCTTCCCGGGGTTGGAAACAAAGAGGGTCGGCAACACCGCGAGCCTCGCCTACGTGAGGCAAAGAAAGCCCATCCAACTTCCGACTTCGGCCGTGAAGTCGTCGGAAACCCGGCGGCGCGATCGGGGCGGGGTGGTCCTGGGCGTAGGTGAACCGGGCCGGGGCCGCGCTTGACTGTCATAGCTGTTTGCTATACTTTTGGGGTGTGCATGTAATCTCTCGGAAAGCCCTTTCAGCGTTCGTTGTCGAACATCCCGACAGCGCGGAACCGCTTGCAAACTGGTATCGCATCGTATCGAAAGCAGAGTTTCGGAATATGGCGGAACTGCGCCGGGTGTTCAATTCCGTCGATGCGGTGGCGGGCCTGTATGTATTCAACATCGGAGGGAACAACATCCGTCTAGTGGCGGCAATCCATTTCAACGCCGGTCGGGTTTACATCCGGCACGTGATGACCCATGCGGAGTATGACAAGGGGGCGTGCAAACAATGAAATCGTCTGGAAAAAAGGAAATCGTATCGGCATGGTCAAGCCTTCGCCGTCATATCCCGTTGCATCCGATATCATCCGAAGAGGAATACGACCAGGCGACGGAAGCGCTGAATGACCTTGTTGACCTCATCAGAAGTGACGAGGAACACCCGCTGTCCGATCTTCTTCACGTCCTGGGGAGCTTCATCAGGGAATACGAAGAGGCGCACATCGAGAAGCCTGCATCCTCCGGCGCTTCCTGCATCCGCTTCCTGATGGAGCAGCACGGCCTGAAACAGTCCGATCTTGCGCCCCTGCTTGGCGGTCAAAGCGTGGTGTCCGCGATCCTCGCCGGAAAGCGGGAGCTGAACATCAGGCAGGTACGCCACCTCTCCGAACGCTTCCAGGTTTCCCCGGCGGTGTTCTTTTGAAACCGATTCCCAATGACCTTCTCCTGAAAATCTTGAATGATGCCCCTCTGGATGATGAGCCGCTGACCGACGAAGAGCGGCTGGCACTCCGGGAGGCTGACGAGGATATCAAGGCTGGGCGCGTCGAAGATTGGGATGTCGCAAAGAAGCGGCGGACCAGCACGACGTATTGAGAGGGTGAACCCATGACCACAGAGAAGAAGAAGCGGACGCCGAAACCGGCGCCGACGCCTGCGATTGAAAAGATTGTCCGTTGATGGGTGACGGATATCGTTTCGAAGGGGCTCCACCTGACTGGAAGCGGGCGGTGGAACGGCTGGCCGGGCGGTTGCCGGGAAGGCGGATCGGGGTCGGCGTTTCGGGCGGAGGGGACTCCGTCGCGCTGGTTCGTATGCTGCAGCCGCTTCATGAGGCGGGGCATTGTACGGTCGTGGTTCTGCATGTCGATCATGGGTGGCGGCCGGAGAGCGGCTCCGAGGCCGAATGGGTCGGGTGTCTTGCGGAGCGGCTGGGCATGGAATTCTTCGGTGTTGCCCTTGCGAAAACTGACGGGAACAAGGTCAGCGAGGCAGCGGCGCGGGCGGGGCGTCTCGCCGCGTTTGCCCGGGCGGTTGAAGAGCATGCGCTCGATGCGGTGGCGCTCGGGCATACCGCCGACGACCAGGTTGAAACACTGCTCATGCGCATCATCCGAGGAACTTCGCTTCAAGGGCTCGGCGGCATCAGGGAACGGCGGCGTGTTCGCATCGGCGGGAAGCCGTTGAGGCTCTGGCGGCCGCTTCTCGGGTTCTCGCGGGCGGAGTTGCGCGGTTTTCTCGAGGAAATCGGCCAGGAGTGGCTGGAAGACCCGTCGAACGCTTCTTCGAGATTCCTGCGGAACCGCATCAGGAACGAGCTCGTGCCAATCCTCGAAAACCTCCGGCCTGGCATTGCGGGCCGGATCTGCCCGCTGGCGGAGGACCTTCAGGCCGCCTCGAAGCTCATCAGCGCGCTGAGCAGCCGCCGGGCCGCTGCATCGGATGAGGGAGCAATCGCTCTTTCCGCGAAGCACCCCGACTTCCTTCTCAGGGAAATCCTGCGCCGATGGCTGATCCGGCGGCTGAAGGCCGGGGAGCCGTCGCGGGCTCTGCTCGACCGCCTCGCCGAGCTGGTCCGGGCGGGCGCGTGCGGGCGCGGCGTTCCCCTCCAGGGGCGGATGATCGTCCGGACGCGTGACGGACTTGCGGTGATTCCTGGCGGGATGCAGGGCCCGTCATTGCCGGAAACGTTTCTGAAACCGGGAGCGCCGGCGAGCATCGGGGAATGGACATATGTTATTGCCGATGAAACTGGTGCCGATGACGTCGCGGACCGTCCTGCCGGTGACCACGAAATTGTGTGGATAGATATGAATATATATCAAGGCCCATTCGTGGTGCGCTCCCGCGCACCGGGCGACCGGTTCCGCCAGGCCGGCGGGGCGGGCGGGAAAAAACTTTCCAGGTGGCTCATCGACAGGCATGTTCCCCGCCATCTGCGGGACGGCCTGGTGCTCGTCGCCTGCGGCCGGGATATCGTCTGGATTCCCGGTCTTGCCGTCGCAGAGGGCCTGCAAAGATCGCCAATGCCCGGATGGCGGATGCTGATGAGACGAAAAAAAGCCCCCTGAGCGGGGGCTTTTTTTCGATATGTGCGCCCGAGGTGCTGTGTCCGATCTTCGACGGAACATTCTCGGATTCCAGTTTCGGCTTCCGTCAGGGCAGATCTGCGCACCAGGCCGTCCTGCAAGCCCGCTCGTATGTGGCCGAGGGGCGACGTTGGGTCGTTGATCTCGATCTGGAGAAGTTCATCGATCGTGTGAACCACGATGTGCTGATGGCGCGGGTGGCGCGAGTCATCATCCGGCGACAACTCCGGATACGGAACCGCACGTCCGGTGGTGTGAGAGGACGGCGGGGGGAACCCCGCCTCCTGCTCGTTGCGAATCAGTTTTTCTGCTGTCTGACGAGATCCTCGATCTGGGAAACCGCGTAGCCGAGTCCCATGCCGGCCGGCTTTCCGCCGATGATCGGCCAGACGCCCTGCACGAGGTTGACGATCTCGAGTTTGTCGACGTCGACCCGTTTGAGAAAAACGACGCACTGGTTGCCCTTGTCGGGGAATTGCGGCTGGTCTTCGATCCAGCCGATCTGGCCGGGCTTGCCGCACTGGCGGGTCATGACGACAAGCGGCTCGTCCGGCTTCCAGAAACCCTTCAGGAGCTTTTCGGGTTTCAGCTCGTTGCGAAACGTGGAGATCTGTTCCTTGTCGGTATCCGTTTCCGTCGACGAGACGACCGTGGCGATCGCGATGATCTCGGATTTCCGCACCAGATCGGGCAGTTTGAGGGTTGCGATCATCGCCTGCGAGGCAACGGTCACGGCGACGAGGAGGAGGATGGCGAGGAGAAGAGAACGCGCGTTCATCAGTATTCCGTGCCTCCCATCACATGTTTCCGGATGAATTCATATCGGGCAGGCTGGCTTTTCTTCATGGCCGCACCGCTCTGCCAGTAGACTCTGACGGATTCGGCGAAGTCCTCGACCGACTGGGTGTTGCCGTAGCTGGAAACGGAGGGCGGGTTGGGGCGCCCGCTGGACCAGAACTGGCTCTGCCAGGCGTTGGTGATGTGCATGTTGTTGGCCTGGAAGGTGTGGGTCATCTCGTGGACGAGCGTGCCCTGGAAGGTCTTGTCATAGCAGGCGCTGTTCATGATGTGGACCGTTGGAATTCCCATCCTGACATATCCCAGAACGCTGGCGCTCATATACGATGCATCGCGCTGAATGCTCTTCGTGTTCGACCGGAAGCTTGCAGGCAGGGTCGCGAGCACCTTGTTCGCCTCTTCCAGCTGTCGCTGGCTCCAGACGGCGCCGTTCCCGTCCGTTGCGGTGATGCCGTATTTCGCCTTCATTTCGGCCTTCAGGCCGGCCACGGAAGACGTGCCCGTGGTGGTCGGCTGGGTTGTCGGGGTGGTGGTGGTCGTTGTCGGTGTCGTTGCCGGGGGCTTGGCCGTTCCCGTGGTGCCGGTCGTGCCACTCGTTCCCGTCTGGGGAATCCGGATGATGATGACCCTGCCACCCATCCCGCAGCCGTATTTCGAGAGGATCTGCTGAATGATGTTCCTGATGAGCGCCTCGAATTGCGAGGCGGTCAGCTGGCATTGCCGGAAGTGAACGGGGGAGGCCTCCCCGTCGCCCTGGGCCGCCGCCGTCTCAGCGGACTGGGCGGGTGACTCTGCGGTTGCGGCGGGTTCTTCATTCTGGCCCGACTCGCTCGCCTGATACAGCGTGTCGAGATAGCTTCCCGACTGGGCCTGCGCAGGCACGGGAACCGCCTGGAAGGCGGTCGCGAGGGCGAACATGAGAACGAGCATGAGCATTCTGAATCGCGCGTTCATGGAGAACCTCCCTGTCCTGTGGAAATGCGTCTAATACATTATACTTCCAGCGGGGATATCTTGGGAAACCCGCTTTGTGACATCCTCCGAACCGATCAGTTCAGACTGCGGATCAATCTGGCCGGGAAAAGCTTGGTTGCAACGACGATTTCCTTGCCCTTCGTTCCCGGTGTTTTTTCCCCCCGGAATCGAGCCCGGAGATCTATCCAGAGGAAGCGGGTGCCCGAGCCGACGCCTTTGCCGGCGAGTTCTTCCGTGCCAACAGACCATGTGAGCGAGGCAATACGCCCGTTCACGAGCCGCCGGGATCTGGCTGCGCCCTCGGTCCTGGTGATGGAGCCTTTCCCGTTTTCGTGGTCGTACCGATACTCGACGACCGATGTCCGGTCGCTCTCGCCGGTGTACACCGTGAAGGAAAGGATGTTCGACGTGGCCGTCACCGCCTCCCGCCACCGCTCGGGGGGAAGGCGGCTGTCGGGAACGGCGTTGATCAGGTCGCTGCGCAGACGCGCCAGGAACAAGCCGCTTTCCTGGAGGGTGATTCCCGTCTCCTCTCCTCGAGCGAACCCGTGCCGGAACTGCGTGAATGCCAGCAGGATCCCGCCGATCACGAGAGCCGCAAGAACGATGACAACCAGAATCTCGACGATGGTGAACCCATGAAACGCTGTGTACACAAGGTTTTTCGATTCACGTGAAACCATGATTCAGGTTTCCTTCGCCAGGAGGCATTTGAGCGAGAAGCGCCGGGGCTGCTTTTTCGCATCGCCGGACGTGAGCGTTATCGTCACCGTCACCTTTTTCAGAGCGACCCGGCCGTTTTTCGTGACGTCGGTGATCTCGAGCCCCCGTTCGATCCCGGGAACATCGCTGACATGAAACCTGAGAGGCGTTGCGGGCGAAAACGGCTGACCGTCGCGGATCCTGTCGTTCGAAAACAGGCCTGCCGGAACGAGGTCGAACGGAGACGCCATGACCTGTTCGAGAAGTTCGATCGCGGCCGTGTGAACGGTCAGATCCTCGGCGCTCATCGCCAGCCCGCGGCTGCCGGCGGTGAACGAGAAGAGGACGGGGATCATGACGGTGCTCAAGAGCGCGACTGCGACGAGAATCTCGACGAGCGTCAACGCCCGGCGATATATATTATTTATGATATTATTCATGCCACACGCTGTCCCGATCGTCGATGTGGATCTTGTAGAACGTCTGGTAGCCGGACTGCGTCGGATCCTGTATCTGCCGGTACCGCAGGACCCCGCCGGCGGAGCGGGGGTCGGGCGGGAGGTTCCCGATAGCGAGGGTGCCTGCCAGGTCGATGCGCGCCTGGGCGGTGAGGTCGGCTTTCGGGGCAAGAATGTTCACGTGGTTCGGAAGGGTGTTCTCGACGGAAATCGTCGAGCCGTTCAACGCGACGAGCGTCAGGGCGTCGCCAGCCGTGGTCATCTGAACGCCCCGGAGGGCCACGTTGCCTTCCTCGAGGACGACGAGGCCCCCCCCGCTCACCTTCAGCGGCGGGTTTTTCCCAGCGGGGGGAAGGGCGAACGTCACCTTCTCGCTGTTGCGGATGCGGACGAGGTCGTTGACGTGGAGCATGCCGGTCTTCTCGTCGAGACAGGCTTTCCAGAAATCGGCGATGGTTGCGAACGCACGTCGGGCACGCCTCTGCATCACGTCCGCCGCGTGCGTCGCCCCGGCGTGGCCACGGTACAGCAGGGCCGCATCCCGCGCCAGTTCGATCGTTCCCCCGTCATCCGCGTCGAGAATCGTTTGCCCGGAAGGATACTGACGGGGGGTGGCGTTTTCGAGCACGTCCTGCATCGTATTGTATAACTTTGCATATGGAATCTCGACGATGCCGCTCATCAGCGGGGCATACTGCCGGTAATCGGAGCAGAGAAGCGCCGCGAGGAGGATGGGGCCGCCGGTTTTCCGGCCGAGAATGTCCGATATCATGCGCCCCGGATCGAAATCGGATTCGGCCATCGAGGGGAGCAGATACATCGGAGGCGGCCGAAGCGCCGAAAACTGCCGCGCGATATCGGGGTCTTCGGGGGTGATATCGATATTCGCGAACCTGGGAACCGCGGCGTGGACGTTGCCGACGACCTTCGTCCTCGACTGGAAGCCTTTCCTGGCTTCGCCGAAGATGTGCAGCTGGGACGACTGGGCGCCGTATGCCGCCTTTTCCTTCGCCGAGAGGATGTTGCCCTGGTACATGGCATCGTGGTCGGCCCGGCTGCTCCGGTCGTGGAACCCCTCGATGACGAAGCCGTGCCCGAGCGCGTAAGAAGCCTGCCGCTGGGGATCCTTGTCGACGGGCAGCTCCGCCGGGCTCGAGAATATCTCCGGAAGCTGCGCGGCCGGCGTGCGGAACCGGACGGCCTGGAACATGTTCACGTTGCTGACGTCGTAGAAATGGAAAATCTCGCCCATCGCCCCGGCGCCCGAGGTGATCTGCAGCCGCACGCGCCGGCCGCCCAGGTAGATCCAGCCGCGTCGTTTCCAGACTTCGGGCGGGGCGTTCGCCGACAGGGCCTCGGCGAGAGATTTCGGCTCGAGCGGCGATTCGGGCGTGTCGTGGTTGAGGCAGATGAGAGGCTTCGGGCCGTCGGTGACGCCGCCGGCGTAATCATTGCGTATGATATTATATCGGCCTTCCTGCCCGCGCGCGGCATCGGAGACGTGGAGGGTGAACTTCGACACCACCGGCGGAAGGATATTCGCCACATGCACGCGGCGCTTGACGGCAAGGGTTCGCCTGACGCCTTTGTACTCGCCGGTGGCCTCGATCGACAGATACCCCGATTTCGCGCACGGATCGGCCCAGACGGCGGGGTCCGTCTCGGTCAGCCCGAACTCACGAAGCCAGACTTCTACGCCGATCTTCGCGGACCGGTCGACCTCCATGGCGAAACTTCGGAGGTCCTGGTTCCAGGTGTCTTTGAGGAGAGGCATGAGCGAGGTGTCGGGAAGTGCACCGGGGCGGGTCAGAAGACGATGCAATTCGACGTTTCCGCCGTGTTCGTCGATTCCGGCGGTTCTGAGGGCGTCACGGATCGACCGGATGGAAACACTCAGTCCCGATTCGGCGAGAAAATGCGCGACTTCGCCGGAGGTGATATGGTTGATGTTCGCTTCCTGGCGGACGGCATACTGGTGAAGGGTGACGCCGAGCAGAAGCAGTATGCCTCCGAAAACGAGCACGAGAATCATCACGACCCCCGCACGGCGTTTCCCCCTTCCGGATCCGGACAGCGGAATCAGGGAGTCGGCCTTTCGGCGGGGAGCGGGGTTGCGCCTTCGCCGGCGGGCAGGAAAAAGATCCGCCAGGGGCTGGCTGGGGCACCGTGGAACGCTGGGGCGGGCGGAGCGGTCATTTCACCGGTCTCAGACGCCGCGAAAACGGCATCCGGGGCTTCAGATACCTGCGCCTGGGAAGAAACGGCAGGAGTTCTGACGGCGCGGGCCGAAAGCGTGCGGGTCCACGACTCCGCCTTGACCCGCGCGTCGAGAATCCATTCGCCGGTACCTGCCGGCCTGGCGGTGACTGTCAGCCAGGCGCCGGGAGCGATTTCCTGGCGGATGAGAGGTTCGTCCGATGCCGTCTTCAGATCGTTCAGACGCGACAGGCAGAATACGAATGCCGATTCCATCTGGTAATCGGCCTTTTGTTCGAGCAGGAATGGCGGCGGCAGAATCTTTCTCATCGCGTTGAGGGTGAAGGTCGTGCCGATGATCACGAGCCCGAGCACCATTGCGAGGATCATATACAGCGTCACGCCGGAGCGGTTCGACATCATAGGCCATTTCCCCGCAGAGCGAACGATGTGAACAGCGGCATGGCCGAGACGTCGGCCGGAACCATCCAGAGCGAGAACAGGCCTGGAGTCGGGCTGGCCGTGGTGAAGCCGCCTTCGCGGATGCTGGTGACGATGGTTTCGGGGGCGGCGGAACCGGCCGCGCGCCGGAGGTTGCCGGCCGAAAAGCTCCATTCGACGCTTCCGGCGTCGGACTCGAGGCGCAGGAGCTCGCGGCCGGCGATCATCGCCCGCGCCCTTCGTGCGTCGTTCGCCATCAGGTTCACGGCGTGCTCGTATGCCGTGACGAGATCCTTTCCCGGCTGGGCGTTTGGCACGGAGATGCGGGAGAACTGCCAGACCATCACGAGGGTCGAGCCCATCATGACCACGAAAATGGCGATGAGAAGGATTTCGAGAGAGCCGATGCCGCGCCGCATGTTCATGGGGTCTCTTCCTGGGGGGAGGTCGGAGCCGACAGCAGGCGTTCCAGGAAGACCCGCTTCGTGCGTCCGCTTTCTTCATACTGGATGTAGACGATGACCTTGTAATAGCCGCCATCGAGATAATAGGTGTCGATGCGGCACCGAAACGGTTCGAGGGCGGTGAACAGATCTGTGTTGTCAGTCTTTTCGAGGCCGTGTTCCCGGCCGAACAGGCCCTTGAAATGCTCGGAGACCGCCTGGAAACCGTCGGCCGTCGAGACGATCGGCTCTTCCGGGGTCATGCCGGGGAGGTAGGCCGGGTCGGCGTGTCGAAGGGCGACGATGCGCTCGACGACGTGCCGGGCCAGGAGCGTCGCGGTGAATTCCATCTCTGACTTGCGTTCCGGGGCCCGTGAGATGCGGTACAGCTGGATCAGCGGAACGAGCGCGACCGTCATCAGACATGCCGCCAGGAGAAGCTCGAGGAGGCTCTCGCCGCGCCTGCGCGGCCTGATCGATCGACGTGAGGCAATCCGGGTCATGGGGGGATTATACCATGGCTCAGGAAATGTACCTAAGTTCCGCTTAACTTCCCCGTGAAATGTGCCGATGGGAAACCGTATGGATTCACACCACGGAAGGAGTGGGGGTTCTATGTTGAAACGATATCAGGTGTTCCTGGCTCTGGTGTTGGGTGTTGCACTGCTCACCGCCGCCGGCTGCGGAACGAGCACCTCTCTGCGCGGCAGTATCACGGGAACGATCGTCGATTCCCAGACGGGAATCGGCGTCGCGGCCGCTTCCGTTTTGACGTCGCCGTCGACCACGACGGTCAAGACGGATATCAACGGCAATTTCACCATTCCTGACGTCCAACCGGGGGTGTATACGGTCACGGCGAACGCCACCGATTACAACTCCAACTCGATCACGGTCACCGTCGACAACGGTCTGACGGCGACGACCAACCTGACGCTGGTGTCGATGGGCGGCAGTTTCTCGCGAAACGTCCTGCCGATTCTGATGGTGAACTGCTCGATCGTCGGCTGTCACGACGACAGCACGGCAGCTTCCGGCCTCCGGCTGAACAGCTACACCAGCCTCATGAAGGGCTCCAGATATGGGGCCGTCATCTATCCGTACGACGCGCAGAGCAGCAAGCTGATCAAGCGCATCAAGGGAATCGAAACCCCCCGCATGCCCAAGAACCGGTCGGCGCTCTCGACCGCTGACCAGGGTCTGCTCTCCAACTGGATCAACGGCGGCGCCCGCAACAACTGACGGCGCGAACGGCGGATAAAGAGTTATGTCTGGAGGAATGAATTCTATGGTGGACAAGAAAAAGGTGTTCTTCATCGGATCGGGGATCCTCATCATGGGAAGTCTCTCCTGGGCCGCTTCGAGCATGCCGCAGGCAGCGGCCACGTCGCGTGTGAAGAGCGCCGTCCCCGGCTTCCAGCGCGCAGCAACAGCACCGCGTGTCCGTCCCGCCGCACCGCCGGCAGTTCCGGGAAGCCTCGCTCTCGTTCCTCCGCCTGCCGAGCTGCCGAGCACGAATGCCCCGATCGCCGTCACCCCGGTGAACCCGGCCGGAGCTGTCGCGGCGGCAGCGACAGTCCAGCCTCAACCTGCGAAGAAGGCCGCCAGGCCGGCAAGCCGCGTGAAAGCCGCTTCGGCGATGGCGACCGTGAAAAAATCAGGAAACCTGTTCTCTTACGTTCGCATGCTCAACTACAGCCCTCATCCGCAGGAGGAAGAGTTTCTGCGCGACAGGCCGCTCGTTCTGAACGGCCACCGGTACTGGCTGAAAGTTTCCTACAAGGAGTCGTGGGACGTTGTTGGCGATGATATCGGCAGGCTGAAGAACATCGGGTTCGGCATCAAGCTGATGGAGGGCGACAAGGTCGTCCGTGATCTCCAGATTCCTGCGACAAGGCTCGATCTGAAGAAGCTGAAACGCGGTCAGATCCTCGGCATTGCCGAAGTGGCGCCGTACAAGTTCAATATCGCCGTCGACGAGTTCAAGGTCGTCGGGGGCGGCCTGAGCGAGTTGGTGTTCAAGTTCGATCTGAGAGGCTGACCCCGGCCGATCCATTCCTCCGAGATTTCCAGGAGCTCCGCCCGTGGACAAGATAACGATCTTTGGAACCCTGCTCGCCGTTTCCAGCCTTCTCACAGGCCTCAAGCTGGGCGGCGGCGACGTGATGACCTTCCTCGATTTTCCGTCCGTGCTCGTCGTGTTCGGCGGATCGATGGGAACCATCTGGATCGCCTTCAGCCGGGAACGGATCGTGACGCTGTTCGGCCAGATCCGGCAGGCATACCGAATGCCTGCCGATTTCGATTATCTCAAGATCATTGGCCAGATTCTCGGCCTCTCCGATCTCGCGCGGAGAAACGGCGTTCTCTCTCTCGACAAGAAGCTCATCGAGATCGAAACCCCCTTCCTGCAGCGCGGGCTCCAGATGGCCGTCGACGGGATCGACGCGAAAGTCATCGAGGATGTCATGACGGCCGAGATCCATTCGCGCGCGATGCGGCATGCCGACGTGAAAGCGTCCATCGATTTCTATGCCAGCGTCGTTCCCTCGTTTGGACTGATCGGCACGATCCTCGGACTCGTGACGCTTCTTCGCAACATGGATGACCCCTCGACGATCGGTTCGTCGATGGCCCTCGCCCTTCTGACCACCCTGTACGGCGCCCTCGCCGCCAACATGTTCCTTCTCCCCTGGGGCCGGAAAATCGAGGAACGCAGTACCAGCGAACAACTGTATGGGGAACTCATCCTCCGGGGCTGTCTGCTGATCGCGGCCGGCTCTCACCCGCGCATCGTTCGGGAACGACTGCTGGCGCTGCTGCCGGGCCACTCCCGCCAGCTTCTTGGAAGCCTTACCTCGGCTGCCGGGGAGTTGAAGAAGGGTGATTAACCGCAGATCCACCGGCCCGACGGCGCCCCTCTGGTGCCTGACCTACAGCGACCTGCTCACCAACATGCTCTGCTTTTTCGTGATGCTTCTGATGTTCACGACATTCGGCATGAAGAAGGCGAACAGGCAGGAGTCGAGGCTCGTCTCAACGGCCTTTGAGCAGCCGATGGGCACTGCCCAGAACAAGGGCGTGTATCAATGGCTCGTTTCGGGTGGCAAGGGCGTGCTTCTCCTGCCCAACCCCCGGAATGTCTCCGAGGTTCCACGCATCGTGAGACGGTTGAAAACGCAGATCCAGGGCCTGAACATGCGCGACCAGGTGTTCGTCGCCGGTGAAAGCGACGGCGTGAAAATCCGCATGCCTGCCAAAACGGTCTTCCAGGGCACAACGGCGTCGCTGAAGCCCGAAGGCGAACAGATTCTCGGCGCCCTCGCGACGGTCATCGGCGAGTCGAAGCACTTCGTCCGGATCGACAGCCACTGCGATGACAGGCCCGCGAAAAGCTCCGCTTACCCGAGCAACTGGGAGCTGTCGTCGGCGCGCGCCTGCTCGGTGCTGAGGTTTTTCACCGAAAAGAAGGGGCTCGAATCCGGCCGCTTTTCCGCTCAGGGGTTTGCCGACTCGAGGCCCGAAACGGATATCATCACCGATGCGGACCGCGAGAACAATCGCCGGATCGAGATCGTGATCCTCGCGGGCAAACCGAAGTCACGCAGAGAAGCTCAGTGGGAATGACCGCCTGACTCGAGGAGGCTTCGCGCCATCCCGGCGAGGGCGCGCGCTTCGGCGGCCGATTCCGGCGGCGCACCGACCGAAAGCAGCGGCGACAGGGCGTCGAGCGCTTCGCTGAATTTCCCCATCTGGATGGCGGCGCGGGCAAGGCCGAGCCGTGAGGGGGCGTGGGCCGGCTGGCGGGCCACGGCCTGGGAAAACATAATATATGACTTCAAATAGAACGCGTCTCTCAGCGCGTCCCTGCCGGCCGCTTCATACACATCGCCCGACGAGCCGCCCGCGGGAAAATCCGGTGTGGCGGCCGTCTCCGAAGCCCAAAGCGGGGCCCTGCTGAGGACCGGTTCGAGAACCGGGGGGTGGATATCGCCGCCTGAAGCCGCTGAGACCGGGCCGAACCAGGCCCTTTTGAACCACGTCGCGGTTTCACCCTCGTCATGGGTCGGAAGCTCGAGAGGAACGGCATCGAAGGGCCCGTTTCTGTATTCGAGTTCTTCGAGAAGTTGTCTGTACCGCCGCACGACGGGATGTCGCGGCGCTTTCGCCGATGCCGCGCGAAACCACTGTTTCGAATCGGCGTATCTGCCCGCCTCGAAATCGATGCGCCCCAGGAGAACGAGAGCTTCCACATCGTCGGGAAAATACCGCTGGAACGACTGCGCCTCTTCCCGCGCCTCGCCGGTCCTGCCGGCCCTGTACAACTCCGAGGCCGTTCGCAGGGAGACCGGCAGTTCACCGCCCTCGGCGACGGCTGCCGTGCATGCGAACAGCACCGGCAGAAAAGCGTTCGACGGGAAGAAGCGCGGCATCCGGGGCTCCTATTGCTGTGACGGGTCCTTGACGTCGCTCCAGTCAGGAGACGGCGGGTTGTCGCCGCCGATGTTCTGGAACGAATCGGGCATACTGGACGGCAGTTCGGTGGGGATGGCCTCTTCCGTACCCGTGACCGTGCCCGTCGCGGGCGTTTCGAGGTCCGGAATGGCGGACGTTTGCGTCGCGAACGGGGCCGACTCCGGCAGGCTGACCGGCTGGCCGGCTCCGGGGCCGGGATTGCGTTCGATGTCGTATGAATCGCCCAGCTTGTAATCGTCGGGCGGCGCGAAATCCTCCTGGCTGGTGACGGCGACATACGCCTGGTGGCCGATCACCAGAAAGACTGCCAGCAAAATCAGGACCAGGCCCCATTTCCACGATTCTTTGCCTATTTCCATGGTGTCATCTCCGTGTGGCCACTCGGCCGGTTACCGGCCTGAATTCGCACGGCGCGTCGCGCCGGCATCGGGTGATCCGAGCGTGGGAAACGTCAGCCGCAGGTCGCCGCGAACGATTCCGGACCCGTCGAGATCGAGGTTCAGGGTCTGAACTCCCCAGAGCGGAAGCTTCTTTTTCAACATGTCGAAAAAACGGCCGAACGACGGATAGGTGGCCTTCAGCTTCATCGAGACCGGAAGCACTTCGACGCCGGGCCACTCCTCGTCGCCCTCATCGGTTTCGGCTCCGATCGGCATGCCGTTCTCATCGAGCTGGGGAAGTTCTGCCGGCTGCATGGGTTCGGGCCGGGCGAGGGCATGCTGCGACCCGGTTTCGCCCTTTGCCCGGAACGGCTGATGGAGCTCGAACCCCTGAACGACGACGTCGGTCGCCGATGCGATGGCCAGAATTCCGCCGAGCAGAAGGCTTTCCTCGCCCGGTTTCATGACACGCCCGGGGGGGCCGGCCTTGAGTTGTTCCTGCACGCGCTCGGAAAGCCGCTTGACGTCCTCTTCGAGTTGCCCCTGTTCTTCCTGGAGGCTCGCCAGGACCGCGGTCTCGCTTGAAATGTCGCTGTAGAGAGGGGCGACAAGGATCCGGTGGGCGACGAAGAGCGCCAGGAGCAGGCAGGCAAGGGTTGCCGCAGTCGAATACGCAAGGTGCTTCACGGCAGTTCTCCCTTCAGAACGAATTTCGACCTGTCACCGGCGCTTCTGTTGAATTTCGATTTGATGCTTCTGATGCGGGAGAGGGCCCCGTTGCGGATCAGGGTGGCGGAGAAGCCGGCGAGAGCCTCCGGCGTCGTGCATGTGCCGCGGATTTCGAGGAGACGGCCGCGAAGCTCTTCGTTCGGTTCCTGGTCCGGTGCCTGGCCGGAACCTGCGAGCCCGGGCTGCGGCTGGGGTGATGGAGGAACAGAGCCGGACTCGGCGGTATAGCCGATTTCATCGCCCGGCGGCAATGGTGTTTCTTCTTCGGTTTCCTCCTGCGAAGAGTCCGTCAGGCTCGTGAGGCGGATGCGATTGAGCGCGACGCCGTCGGGGCGGGACCGTGCAACGCGGAACAGAAGATCTGCCGGCGCAGGGTGGGGGGCCAGCAGGGGCTTGAGGGCCTGGCGCTCGGGCGGCGACATCCTGTCGGCCAGGGCGCCGGCGGCAGTGCGCGAGCCCGCCTGTTTCATCCGGAGCTGGTCGACCGTCGCCCGGACGACACCGGTCTTGTTCCGCGCTGCTCCAAGCTCGGCGGAAGCGCCGGCGCGCAGGAACAGCGCGGCGGCGAGGATGAGAACCAGGCCGATCCCGCCTCCGACCAGGGGAATTGCTGTCGTCAGCCGCGCGAACGAAGCTTCGCGTCGCCGTTCCAGCAGTCTGCCGAGCAGATCGCCGGAGGCGCCTTCCCGATCGAGATGGGCAAGGAGGGTGCCGATGGCCGGAACATGGGGCAGCAGCTGTTTTCCCTGTTCGCCGCCGGCTTTCATGACAGGTGTGATGTCGAGGCGGGAGGAGAGCTCGGGCAGCGAGGTGCGGGTCGGGGCGAAATACTCCCGGGCGTGGTCCAGGAACTCGCCCTGGGCGGTGCCGCCGCCGAAGAACCTGATTTCATCGATCTGGCCGAGCTTGCTGACGGCCCGAAAGTAGTCGAAGCTGAAGCGGATCTTCTGGTAGTAAACGTCGAGATCCTGCGCCGCCGCCATCGCCTGGATCTCGCTCATGCCGGCCGGGATGTGCCGGTAGAACTTGAGTTCGCCCGCGGCGAAGATCGTGAGGTGCGTGCTGATATGGCCGACGTTCGCGAAGGCCAGCGTCGGGATCGCGCCCGCCTCTTCGGGGCCTCGCAGGGCGAAGGAGGCGAAAACCTCGCTGTAGGCGCCGCTCAGGGTGACCCCGGCCGCCTCGAACAGATCCGCGAATTTCACCAGGAGAGACTGGGGAACGCAGGTCAGGAGCACGGTCGGCGGCGCGTCCCGCAAAATTCTGTATCCGAGAATGAAGGGCTCCTGCTTGAAGTTCGGGGAAAGCAGCTTGCGGCCCTCGAACTGGAGGATGCCTTCGATCTGGTCGAGCTGAACTTGTGCCGGGAGCTCCGCGATCTTCGTCTGGAGTTCCCGGCTGTTGAACAGCCCGGCGATCTCGAGGCAGTCCTTGATGGGCAACCGCGCGGCGAGCGTGCGGATCGTCTGGACCAGGTGATCCCTGGAGGCGGCTTCACCTGCGAACTCCGATTGCGGACGAAGCCGCTCCTCGTCGATCGTGAGCAGGATGTCGCGGCCCTGTCGGCGCTCGACGACGGCAGCCTTGACCGAGAAGGTTCCCAGGTCGAACGCCGCATACAGCCCGTCGGGGCGATGTCTCTTCATGAGGCCTCCTCAAAATGGCCGCGGCTCAGCCTGCCGCCCTGCCGTGACACGTCGCGCCGCGAAAGGCGTTTGCGCGCGACCTCGCGACCGCCGTCCCGCACCGTTGCCGCTGATTCGAGGTCGAACCGGCCGTTCGGCGTTCGTGACGCGGCGACTTCCACGTCGACGGTGCGATACTCGCCGAGCTTCGACCGATACGCGAACCGGAACGGGACCGGCTGCGACGAGAGACGCGCGAGGCCTCGTTCGAGTCCGCCGTCCGCCGCGTGGAATCCGACGGTTTCGAGGGCGGCCGAACGGCCCATGTCGAGGCCGAGCCGGACGATGTCCTGGCCGCCCAGCACGAGAAACAACAGGACCGAAGACACGACGAAGGCGATATACAGCACGAATCCGCGGCGGTTCGGGATCATGACGGATCCCTCCGTTCGCAGAAACACCAGGTCGTCAGCGGCAGGGCCTCCCCGCTGTCTTCGCGGCCGTTCCGGTTCGCATCGTCGAAGAGCCTTGCCTGGACGAACCAGGCACGCGGGGCGCTGGGCCGCACGGAGAGCCCTGCCAGTCGGAGCCGGGCATCGATGCGTTCGAGCACCCTCTCGCCGAACGTGGGGGAAAGCGTGGCGGCGTTTCCGGTCGCGACGACCTGTCTGCAGGCGCGCCTGAGGGCGGAAATGCCTTCGCGCTGTTTCCAGCCGCGCGCGATTTCGTTGTACTGTCTGCCGCCGTAATCCAGCAACTGGAGCAGGCCCGTGGCCGTCATACCCATGATCAGCATGGAAACGAGCACTTCGACCAGGGTGAATCCCCGCGTGACGCTCATTGCGCGGCCCTCCCGCCTTCCGGGAGGAAGAGGAAGGACTCGACCGCCAGGCGGTTGTTCCCCGACTCGACCGTGCAGGCGAGCCTGATGCTCGGCTCGCCGGGCTGGGGCGTCCAGACAAGGCTGGTCTTCCAGCCGCCCGGCAGGCGAAAACGGCCGTGGGTGCACGCCGGGCCGCCCGGCCTGAGGCCGGCCAGCAGATCGTTTTTCAGAAGCTCGATCTCGCGTTCGGCATACGCAGCCGCGCGTTCTTCGAACGCCGCCCGGCGCTCGAGGGCCTCCGCGCCGCGAAGGCCGCCCATCAGGCTCACGAGGCCGCCCGACATCACCAGGAGAGCCAGCAGGATCTCCGGCAGCGAAAATCCGTTCATCCGCGTCATGGTGTCGCCTGGACTGCGCCGCCGGGGATCGATTGGACCGGCGCCGGCAGCTCCACCCTCACAGGCTGCCGGCTGCCGCCGGGAAGCTCGAACGCGAGAGAAAGCGATGCGATGTGGCGGCCTCCGGCATCGACGACGCGGTTTCCGTCGAACGTGAGACCGCCCAGCAGATGCCGCGAATCGTCCGTCCAGCCGGTGGCGTCGAAGGTGAGCGCCGGCGCATCGATGGCGGAAATCCGGTGACCGTCGCCGGAGAGCCGCACGGGAAAGCCGCGTTCGCACGCCCGCCGCCGGCAGGCTGCAACGAAAGCATTCAGATGATCAGTGGCGGTTCGCATGCGGGTGTCACGCGTCGATGACGCATAGAATCTGATGCCGGCTCCGGTCAGGATGCCGAGTGTCAGCAGGACGATCAGGACCTCCAGGAGCGTGAAGGCCGCTCTCGCCCCGATACCTCGAACGCCGTTCGGCATCGCTTCGTGCCTTTCTCCGGCGGCCGGTCGGGTCGGCTTACCAGTAGTGGTGAGCGCTGTCCTTCGAGCCGTCGGGGCCCATCTGCCCGTTCATGCCGATCCAGCGCGGCCCAAGGCGGAGAGCGCAGACGACGCCGCGGCCGCCCATGCTGCCGGTGGAGCCGATGATCCAGAGGCCGGTATTGTCGGTGTTATAGAACCGGTAGCTCGAGCCCGGCCAGGCGTATCCCCAGCGGTTCGCCGCTTCGGGGCAGATGAACAGTTTCGTGTCCTTCGCGATGTCGTTGAGCTGCAGCAGCGCGTTCGAATACTTCCAGCGGAGGTTGCCGGAGCGGTCGACCCAGGCGTAGCGGTTCCGGCCAGAGTCGAGTTCGAAGTTCTTGGCTTCCCAGAGCGAGATCAGGCTTTCGATCGATTTCTGGTTCGAAAGGCACGACTTCGCGCGGGCGACCGCGGCGATGCTCTGATAGCGGGGAATGGCGATTGCGACGAGAATGCCGATGACGAGCACGACGATCAGCAGTTCGACGAGCGTGAATCCGTTCCGAGTCATGAAGAGCCTCCCAGGATGCGTCGGCAGGCTGAGCCTGCGTACAGCGAAAAGTCTAACGCACCATCTTGATGATGTCAAACATCGGCAGATACATTGCCAGAACCAGCAGGACGACGAACAGGGCCAGAAAGACGACCAGGAGCGGCTGGATCAGCGCGACGACCGCCTCGATCTCCGACTCCAGGTCGCGCTCGAACATCACGCCGGCTTTCTCGAGCATTGCGCCGATGTTCCCGCCCCGCTCGCCCACGTCCGCCATCAGGACGAGACTGTCCGGGAACAGGTCGCGCTGCTTTCCCATGCCGGTCGAGACCGACTCGCCCCGCGCGACCCCCGCCTTGATCTCGCCGACGGCGAGACGGTAGATCGGGTTCGTCAGGATCTTTTCCACGGCCCCCAGCGACGTGAGGATCGGAACGCCGCACTTGAGCAGTGTGCCGAGCGTTCGTGCGAAGAGGGCCAGCTGAAACTGCCGGGCGAGGCTGCCAAGGAAAGGAAACGCGAGCGTCAGGGTGCTCAGCCACCGCCCGCCCACCTCGGTGCGGCGGACGTGGCCGTGAAATAATACTACAAATATAATTCCGATAAGTATATAAAACGAGTTGCCGGCCAGAAAATTCGACAGGACGATGACGATCCGGGTCGGCAGGGGAAGGAGCTGCCCCTGCCGCGTAACCTGCTCGATGAACATCGGGAACACCTTCACCAGCAGCGCCCAGCCGACGAGGACCGTCATCGAGAGGAGGATGGCCGGGTAGATCATCGCGTTGCGCACTTTGGCCCGGATCCGGAACATTGAGTCGTACATCTCGGCGTATCGTTCGAGCACCTCGTCGAGGATGCCGCCGACCTCGCCCACCTCGACCATCGTGATGAACAGCGTCGAGAAGACGCGCGGATGCAGCTTCAGGGCGTCGGAGAAGGATTTTCCCGACTCGATCTTCTCCTTGATGTCCTGCAGGAGGACCTTGAGCGGCCCCGCCGGGAGCTGGCGGTGAAGCGCCTGCAGGCTCTGGAGCAGCGGACAGCCCGCGTTGAGGAGGCTCGAGAGTTGCATGAGGAAGTAGTTCATGTCGGCCTGCGAGACCGAGAGCGCCGCCCGTTCGGCCTCGGCGACGAGGGTGGCGAGCGGGGCCTCGGCGATGTCGAGCACGTAATACTGCCGGTCGGACAGCCAGGTGCCGACTTCTTCCGGGGTCGCCGCCTCCATGACGCCGTTGAACTGCTTCCCGCGGGCGTCGAGCGCCTGGTAGGTGAATCTGCGCTGGCTCATCGCCCGGCGACCGGCGGAATCTCGCCTTCCTCGCGGCGGGTCAGGCGCATCACCTCGTCGACGGTCGTGACGCCTCGCACCACCTTGCGAAGCCCGTCCTCACGCATCGTGCGCATCCCGGAGGCGACGGCGGCCTTGCGGATCGTGCGGGCCGGCGACGAGTTCAGGATGAGCGCATGGATCTCGTCATTCAGCGTCATGATCTCGTGGATCGCCGTGCGGCCGACGTAGCCGGTGCGGCGGCAGGTCAGACAGCCCGTGCCGCGCGTGAGCGACTCGGGGGCGACGGAGCTGCCGGCGAACAGCGCTTTCGCGGCGGTGTCGGGTTGATACGAGACGCGGCAGGAGGGGCAGATGCGCCGCACGAGCCGCTGCGCGCCGACGCCGATGACGGCCGAGGCGACCAGATACGGCTCGACGCCCATCTCGATCAGGCGGGTCACGGCCGACGCGGCGTCGTTCGTGTGGAGGGTCGAAAAGACGAGATGGCCGGTCAGGGCCGATTCGATGGCGATCTGCGCAGTCTCGAAGTCGCGGATCTCGCCGATGAGGATCACGTTCGGATCCTGGCGCAGGATCGAGCGGAGGGTGCGGGCGAACGTGAGGCCGATGTCGGGCCGCACCTGCACCTGGTTGATGCTGGGAATCAGGTATTCGACGGGGTCCTCGACCGTCGTGATATTGACCTGGCCGTTGCGGATGAAGTTGATCGCGGCATACAGCGTCGAGGTCTTGCCCGAGCCGGTCGGGCCGGTCATCAGGAAGATACCGTTCGGCGAGAGCGAGATCGTCTTGAACTGCTCGAGCAGCTCGTCGTCGAAGCCAACCTGATCGAGCGTGAGCTGCATCCGGCTCTTGTCCAATATACGAATAACTATTTTTTCTCCGAAGACGGTCGGTAGCGCCGAGACGCGCAGATCGATCGAGGAGTCCTTCACCTTGACCTTGATACGGCCGTCCTGGGGAAGTCGCTTTTCGGAGATGTCCATCTGGGCCATCAGTTTGAGGCGCGAAAGCAGCTCGTTCTGGATCGATTTCGGCGCCTTCATCAGCTCGTTCAGGATGCCGTCGAGGCGGTATCTGACCCTGATCACTTCTTCGTCAGGCTCGATGTGGATGTCGCTCGCCCGGTCGGCGATCGCCTGCTGGATGACGGTGTTGACGAGGTTGATGATCGGCGCCGCCGCCTGGTCGCCCTCGCCGATGTCGAACGTCGTGAAGAAACTCTCGTCGAGCCGCTTCACCTCGTCGCGCCGCTCGGCCGCGAGAGTGTCGACGGCGGCCTGGAGCGTTTCGCTCGTGCCGTAGTAGTGGCGGATCGCCGCCTCGAGCTGCGACTCGGGGCTGATGCCGACGACGATCTCATACCCGGTCTGGTAGTTGATCTCGTCGATGATGAAGACGTCGAGCGGGTCGGACATCGAAACCTGCAGGCGGTTTCCCTCGAGCGAGATCGGGAGCAGCGTGTGGCTGCGCACGATGCCTTCGGGGATCGTCGTCAGGACTTCGGGGCGGATGGTCAGCGAGTTCAGGTCGAGGAACGGGATGTTCATCTGCCGGGCGAGCGTGACGGCAATGCTCTCCTCGGTCGCCATGCTGAGCTGGACGAGCACCTTCCCGAGCCGCAGGCCGAGCGCCTTCTGTTTCTGCAGCGCTTCCTTCAGCTGGTCGGCCGAAATCAGGCCCGCCTCGACGAGCGTGTCGCCGAGCCGCTTCCGAGGCGCCGTTTGAGCCTTGGCCTGCATCGTCATGATTCTCCAGGATATGGAATGCTATCTATGAACGGCCCAGACGTGCCGATCAGTCAGGACCGCTTCCAGAACCGTCGCCGGGCACTCTCATACCGGGGATTGATCTCGAGGGCGCGCCGGAAAGCGAGCATTGCCTCGTTCGCCAGGCCCTTCGCCTCGAGCGCCTGGCCAAGCTTGTAATGCCCGTCCGCGTATCCCGGATACTTCTGGACGAACTGCCTGAGCTGGCGGATCGACTCCTCGACCAGCTCGGGACTGTCGAAGAGGACGGACAGCTCGTAGTCGTAGGCGTCGGTGTCCTCGAACTGGTATTCGCCAAAGAACAGGGCGATCACTTTCTTGTACTCGACGAGCGCCTCCTCGTGACGGCCCTGCTCTTCGAGGATCTGGGCGAGCTCGTTGATGGCCTCGCGGTATTTCGGGTGCAGGGAGATCGATTCCCGCAGCATTTCGGCCGACTTCGCCGTATCGCCGAGGCCACGATAGGCCCGTCCCAGGTGAAAATACGCATCGGGCCAGCGCAGATTCGCCTGGATCACCTGCTGGAAGGTCGCGACGGCATCTTCATACCGCCCGGCGTTGAGCAGGCATTTCCCGTAATTCATCAGGTATTCGGGGGAGGGGGCCTGCTCGACGCACAGCTTGTACTCGGCCAGCGCTTCATCGACGCGACCCGCTTTCAGCAGGGAGTTGGCAAGACCATGCCTGAGAAGGTGGTTGCCAACGTCGGCCGCGAGCTTCTTCCGGTTTTCCTCGATCGATTCCTCGAGGAGGCCGGGGCTGAAATACGAGCGGGGGCGGTCTGTAAGACTCACGATACTTACTTCGAAGCTTTCGGTGCCGGCTGTGCCGGGGCCTCGAGCTTCACGGTGCCGGTCGCCTGTTTGAGCTTGAACTCGAGCCTGCTGCGGGGGGCGGGGGTGGTCTTGACGGCATCGGGAGCCGCCGCCGGAGCGACGGTGTCGGCCTGGGTCTCGTCGTGAACGGCGCCGAGAAGCGGGCGGGGACTTCCGGGGACGGGCGGGAGCGGAGGCCGGACGATCGTGGTCGGGGTGGCGGATTCGGCGGTGGGCGCCTGGACGGCTTTCTTCGGCGCGTCGGGGCGTTCCCAGTTCCGGTATTCCTCTTCGGGTCCCGAGGGCGAGTAGTACTGGAGGAACTCGACCACGTCACCCGAATCGTTCAGATACTCGTGAAACGTCTGCGGGGGAATGTACGCGACCGAGTTGGGGCCCATGACCTTGACTTCCTTTTCGATGCGGAGCGTGAGGTTGCCCTTGAGAACATACACAGCCTCGGTCACGTAAACATGCCGGTGGCTCTTGATGGCGGCCGTCGGCAGCATGGTCAGGTGCTGGAGCGCGGTGAGGGTCGGCCCGACTTTCGCCGAGTCGATGAGCATCTTCACACCGATGCGCTTGTCGGGAGACGTGTAGTAGGGGGCGTCGTCGAAGGCGAAGAACCTGCGTGACGACGGGGCTTGCGTTTCGGCGGCCTTTTTCTTCTTTTCCTTCGCGTGCGCGGACGGAGCGGGGCCCGTCACGAGGAGGACGGCGGCGAGCAGCGGGAGAAACGTGCGGCAGACGGGGCGGGCATAAGCCCGGAGCGTGGCAGTCATATTCATGGGGTGATGATATCCAGAGGAGAGACGGCTTGTCAAGGCGCGTATCGTTGACTTCCCCAGACGAATCGGGTACAGTTACGGGATACATGCAATGCATCGCGCCATCCGCCGCCGCGCCTTCCAGGCGACTCGCGGCTGTCTGTCTGGTCTGGTTGTGCCTGCTGTCGGCCGGCACCGCCGGATGTCGTTTCATGAGAAAACCATCGGACCGGGGCACCCCGAAGCAGGACCAGGGGAGAGCGGACCCCTCCCGGAAGCCGGCATCCGAGAACGCCGCCCGGCAGCGATCTTCTTTCCAGCCGGCCGTGGCGGAGCCCCCCGCCGTCGTCGAGGCCAGAAAACGCGAAGAGAAAATCGTTTCCGACCTTGAACGGGTCTCCGCCATGATGAGGGGCAGAAATTATGAGGGGGCACTCCGCGAAGCCGACCGGGTCCAGCGCGACAACCCCCGGGATCCGAACGTGACGATGCGGACGAGTTACCTCAAAGCCATGATTTTTCACCGCATGAACGACGTGAACCGAAGAAAAGAAGCCATGACCCAGATGCTGAAAAGCATGGAAGACGTGCAGAAAGACCCGAGGTTCCGCGCCGCATTCGAAGACGGCACGGCGAACGCGGAGATCATCAAGATGAGCATCGACCGGGCAGGGGACCGCTATGACGCGAACTGACCGCCGCGGCTCGGTGTTCCTCATGGCCCTGACGGCGCTGACCGTCCTGTTCATCCTCGGCTTTTCCATCACGTATTTCACCGGGTCGGAAGACTTCTCCTCGGCGGTGTCCTACGAATCCGAGGTCGCGTTCAACCTGGCCGAATCGGCCGTCGAGGAGTTCGTCGCGCGCCTGAAACATTCGTTGAATAACGATGATAATAATAACCAGCTATACAAAGTCCTTCGTGCCCGCAACACGAAGGTTGACGACGCGATCCCCCTCGACGCTGCCCAGGTGGCGCGGTTGACGACCTACACCCGTGAGACGGCGAAGCAGATTTACGGTATTTCCATCGATCGCGGGTTTCTGGTCGATGCCAAGATCGTCCTGAAGCACATCAACGGCGTCGAGGCGAAATCCGGCAACAAGACCCTGTACAACCTCAAAAAAGAGGAAAAGGAAAAACAGGGCGAGCTGACGGTGAACGCCAAGGTGATTTATCGCGGGAAGTCGGCGCGTGTGACGCTCACCTTCCTCATCCGCGTCGTGAAGACGTTCGTTCCGCCGTTCAACTACTTCACGCTCTTCGTGAAGGACGGCACGGTGTTCAGCGACTCGTTCTTCAACAACTCGCCGTCGGATATCGGGGCCCAGCCCAAGAACCTGCGACTCGATCACGGCTGGCGTTCCCTGCCCGGCCAGGAAAAGTTCGACGCGGTCGACAATGTCTCCTACTGGGAAAACGCCCTGGCCATCAACGGGTATGAAGCGCAGGTGCCCCCGGGGCGCGTCTACCTCGGCCAGGACCCCACCGCCAACATGCCGCCCTCGATCATTCTCCAGTCGACGAACGGCACGAAGCTGCTGACCGAGATGAAATCCGACGCCGGCGACTCGCGGCGGCCGCTGAACGCCCAGGAAAACCTGTTCCTCAAGTTCGACGTCATCCCGAGCGCGGAGGGAGGAGAATGGACCGGCTTGAAGCATTACGTCAACAAGATCATGACGCTCCAGGGGCAGGAAAAAACCAAAGACGGCATTTTGGGCCTCTGGACAGGCTGGAGCGATGAAACCAAGATCCGCCTCATCAACGTGGGGGCCGACAAGATCCTCACCGATACGAAGGAGACGCTGGGCGAGCCGACTTTCGGCAACGCGATGATCTCGTTCAACAACTACCGGAACCAGCGGCTGAAAGCCTCGACATCCCCCAACGAACGACTGCTTCTCGAACGGTTGTATCCCGAGCCTGCCAACAGCGGCCTCGACCTGTTCGGGACGGCCGAGCTCGAGGGAAAGCCCTCTTCGCCGAAAGACGGGCGCATCAATACGAGAAACATCTCGCCGACCCTCGTCTATGGCCAGGTGTGGCGCATGTATTACCGCATCGTGTCGATCATGACGAAGAACAAAAAGCGGCTCGAACTGCCCTTCATCAATATCGACCCGGGATCCGACGGCTCGCCGCCGCCGATTCCCATACCATCGGATATAAAACCAGGCACGAACCTGACCGCCACGCAGGCCATGACGCTGTTCACGATGTTCGGCGTTCCGAAAGACCATGCCCAGGCCCTCTACGACAATTGGGGCGACATTCCGGAAGGTCTCACGGAAATGAAAAAATACCAGAAGTTCATGAGCGACGCCGGCGTCGAGCCCTACAATGCAGGCCTTGGAAACATGATCCAGCGCGTTGCCGGCAAGCAGGAAACCTATGCCGGACCGCTCTCCAAACACCTGGTCCCGTTCCTGGCGAACGAGCCCTACCCGGGGATGAGCTCCGATCTGAGCAGCATCGTCAGCCAATCTCCGGTTCGGCAATACTACGAGGGCGACCTGTGGCATGCCATTCCCGACCCTTCCGAAGCATATCTCCTGGATTTTTATTTCATTCCGAGAAGCACCGAGGACTTCTTCCGCGGCCGCACGACGATCTCGATCGGCGGAACGGTGTATGACCGGTTCCATTTCAAGTACATCAACGACGTGCGTCAGTATCTGGCCGGGGCGAAGGGGCAGGCTCTCGAACTGAACGGCATTCTCGCCCTGAACGATTCCGAAGAGCTGAAGCTGAACAATCTCAAGTTCCGCGGCCACGGGGTCATCTACTCCAGCCCGATGATGGGCGGCGGCCCCGTCGTCATCCTGGGCGATTTCTACCCGGCCGCCGCGGGCGGCGGAGCGACGAGCATCGACGCCAACCCCGAGCGGGACATGATGACCATCGTCGCCCCCCGCATCGTCATCGACACGTCGACGGCGGCGAACGACCCATGCTATATCGAGGCGAATCTCATATCCGTGAGCGAGCCGATCGTGGTTGCCGGCTCCAAAAGCGTCAGGATCAGGGGACAGGTCGTTTCTCCCTCCCTGAACCTCGACAGCGCGTTCCGGACCCCCGGCACCAATGTGATAGAATACAACCCCCTGAATTCGATCTGGCGCAAGGATCGGCCCACCCTCATGGACGAAATGTTCGTCGCCAAGATCGTCACCGGAGGGGTTGGAAAATTCGAATGGAAATACGAACATGACTGATCCGCGACGATCCCGTGCCGCCTTTTCGCTGATCGAGATCCTCGTCGTCGTCATGCTGCTCTCGGCCGGCATCCTCCCGATCTACTCGCTGATGAAATCCGGCCAGCGGCGAATCGTGCGCGCCGATACGCGCGTCATCGCGACGCTGTTCGGGGCTTCCGCTCTCGAACTTGCCCGAACGCTCGGGTACGACCGCGCCCAAAAGCTCCCCCAGGAAAAGGACTTCGTCGAAATACGGGAAAGCGCCGCGAAGAACGGCTTCAATCTCGAGTTCGCCTGCAACCTCCAGCCGCTGGTTCCCCTGCCGAAAGGCGCGAAGCCCGTCAACCTGCTGAGGATCATCATCACCGTCACCGCGACCGGGCGCACCTTCACGGACATTCCGCCGCTCCGGTTCGTCACGATCCTGACCGACCCGCGATATAACTACTACTGATGAAGAACATCCAGCCGACACTGCATACTCTCCACATGAGGGCACGACATGCGCGACGCGCCATGACGATGGTCGAGCTGCTCTTTGTCGTCGGCATGATCATGCTGATGAGCGGCACGATCTACCAGATCCTCCGCAACGTCCAGAAAAGCTTCATTCACGCCCGAAACAAACTCGACATCCTGCAGACGACGCGCATCATCATGTCCGGCATCCGCAACGAGCTCCGAAACGCCGTCGACAAGCCTGAAGCTTCGCTGCAGGACGATGCGAATATCATGAACATCCCCCTCTCCTCCAAGGAAACGGTCGTCTATCATTTCGACAAGACCACCAGGCGCCTGTACCGCGGGAAAAAAGGGAACATCAAGGAAAGCGACCCGGATATTTCCGATATGCGCCCGTTCATGTTCGACGACGGCCAGATCCTGAAGTTCGAGTTCGACAACAGTTACCGAAACTCGGATTCGTTCGTCGAATCGGAACTGTCGCTGAACTCGAAAGTCTGGTTCAAGGTTTCGATGACCATTCTGTATACCGAGAAGTTTGTGGCGCTGAGCGAAGCCGAAAAAGAGAAAATCCTGAATGACCCGACCGACCCGCGGGTGAAGCAGTTTTTCATGATGATCACCCCGCGCCGCGTCAACTGGCTCCTCCAGGCAACCCAATAGAAGCAGATGCAGGGGCGGGTTTCAAGCCCGCCCCTACAGGAATCACCGGAAGGATCAGGGTTCGAAGAGGATCCCCTGGATGGACTTGGCGCTGTCGGAGTCGGCATATTCGAAGATGGCGAGATACCGACCGCCCCGCCGCAGTTCGTCGATATCCTCGCCCTTGAATATCCAGCCCTTGCCCTCTTCCTCCCGGCCGACGATGCGGCCGCCGCCGAGAAGCGTCATCTGGGGGAGGGCGATCAGGTTCAGGTTCGCGCTGGTGATCCAGTCTTCAGACCTGTTCGCGTAGACCTCGGCAACGAGCGTCGCGAAGTCGCGCCGGCGCGGAACCCGCTTCGACTCGCGAACGGGAAACGCGTTGAACAGGCGCCCGCTTTCCGGCGCGGGGCGCTTTCGTACAGTCGTTTTCTCGCGAGACGCTCCGCGTTTCGTTTCCGGGGCCGGCCGCTCCTTTTGCGAAGAGCCGGATTCGCCTCCGGGAAGTTCGTTCGGCTTCAGCCAGTCGCCGCGCCTGTATTTGAGTGACAGGGCCCACGGCCGGCCGAGGATCGCCTTGACGAACGTCTGATGCTCGCCTTCGAGCCTCCCCTGTTTGAACTCTTCCGCTTCGCCCATGACGTAGCGGGCGAGCAGATACCCCAGACGCTCCCTGAGCAGGGGAGAAAGCCGCCTGTCCACGGCGATGCCGAGAAGCTCCTCGAGAAGATCGTCCGCGACCCTGCGGCCGGCATACAGCTCGGTTTCGAGGGCCAGCACGCGCGAAAACAGGCGGTTCGCCCGCGTCATCATCCCGCCCCGGGCGATGGGCAGGAGCGTGTCGCGCGCCTCGTCGAAATCACCCCGGTGGAACCGGACGAGGGCCTCGAAAAAAGTTTCATCACCCGGAAGCCAGCGGGGAAAGATGGTCGAGGCCGTCGTGTATTTTTCCTTCGAATACGGCCCCTTCAGCTGTTTCAGCATCGAGGCCACGATCCGGGCCTCCATGCGCCACGTGTCGTCGTCCGTCGTCTCGGCGAGCCGGTCATACACGCCCTCCAGCACCCAGAGCGCCTCTTCGACGGTCGGATAATCCTGCGGCGGAACGATCCTGAACCGCTTCAGCAGCTCGGCGGCCTCTTCATACCGCCCCATCATGGCGAGCACGAGGCCCTTCATGTGCATCCAGGCGTAGTCGGCGCGTGCGGAAAGCGGTGTCAGGGCCGGCATCGGCGTGAACGTGTATTCCGAGACGAGGCCATACGCCTCGCCGACCTCGCCGCCCAGGGCGAGGCACTCGATCAGCTTCAGCCGCACCTCGCGCGGGGTCAGTTCCTTCCCGAACAGGCGGAAATCGCTCTTGTAGTCGGGGGCGATGCCGATGCAGCGCCTGAACGCGTTCACCGCCGTCCAGAGGCTTTCGCGATGTTCGCTGCCTTTCTGCGTCAGCATTTTCTGCGTGTAGTAATACCCTTTCACGAACTGCAGGTCGGCATCGAGCGACTTCGTCTTCCAGCCCGCCTCGCAGCTCCGGAGCCACTTCTTCGCCTCGCGCAGCGTTTCCTGGACGGGCTTCACGTCGAGCACGAAGAACGGCTCGGGCCGGTTCGCCAGGTATTCGCCCTTGAGGATGTTGCTCTGATACTGCTTGCGCGCCTTCATCGAACAGGCGAGAACGAGATACAACCGCGATTTGTCGATGATCTCGCCGGACTTCGCATCCTTCTCGGCGCTCTGGAGCACCCGGATGATCTCGTCGAGGTCGCGGATGTCGTAGGCGCGCTCGTCGATCGTTTCGAGCTTCTCCTTGGCCGAGTAGAAATACTGCTGGGGCGTGATCTGCATCAGGCCGGACTTGCCCGCCGAACAGCCGGTGAGAAGGGACGAAACACATGCCGCCGCCAGGAACGCACAAAATGCTTTGACTATATATCTAGCGAAATATTTATTCATGTGCCCTCCGGGGCGATGTGTTTCCGGCAGTGCGGCTCAGACATTCTTGAGCTTGATCTGGACGCGGCCCTTCTGCATGGCGGCATCCTTTTCCTTGTCGAAGAAGATGATGTAGTTCCGCTCGATCAGGTCGTTGACGAGCGACTCGATCTTGCTGAACCGGAACCGGTCGTCGTCGTATTTCGGGCCGAGCTCGATGAACTTGTTGTCTTCGATGAAGAACAGATACTGGAGGGTCGAGTAGATGCCTTCCGGGGCGTCGCGGTTCTTGTCGAGATAGAGGTTGACGACGTCGACCTTGGGGACGCGGGTCGGGTCTTTCCCCATCTCTTCGGCCTTGTGCATGAGCTGGTTGTGCAGCTCCTTCGTGTCGCCCCAGTCCTTCGCCTGGATCATGGCGCAGTCGAGATCGTACTCGAGGTCGCCTGAGCCCTTGCAGTGATACATCGTCGGCCGTTCGGGGCTTTCCGTTGCGTCGATCATGCAGCCTTCCTTCGACAGCGAGCTGATCGTCATGATCGGGTTGTTCAGCTCGATGGAAAGCGCCTTCAGCTCGGTCGAGATCTCCTCGACCTTGAACTTCTCGTCCATGTAGGCGCGCGAAAGCGGCATCTTCTGGATGTAATCGACGAAGATCATCAGGTCGTGCGTGTTGAAGTCCTGCATGACGTTGTAGGCGTAGGTGCGGATGCGGTCGATCGTGTCGGCCTTCGTCGCCTCGACGATGTAGAAGTAGTCCATGTAGGACTGCATGCGCTTCCAGCCGCCCATGAACTTCGCGTCCATGATCATGTCGGAGCGCACTTTCTTGCGCTGCAGGGAGTCGGGGTTCAGCCGGCTTTCCTTCGCGAGAAGGCGGTAGGTCAGGTTCTTCTTCGTCTGTTCG
Source organism: uncultured bacterium (assembly GCA_964389325.1). Lineage (GTDB taxonomy): Bacteria > Muiribacteriota > Ozemobacteria > Ozemobacterales > Ozemobacteraceae > MWAR01. The sequence continues at coordinate 187,910 of CAYMEN010000004.1, forward strand.
TAGGTGAAAAACAGCACGGGAATCTTGCAGTTCGTCGCGACTGACGTGGCGAGCTCGAGCGTGAACGTCGTCTTGCCGCGTCGCGGCGCTCCGGCGATGGCGTACATGAAGCCCTTGCGGAAGCCCGAGACGGCGACGTTCAGGTAATGGAACGGCTCGAACGAGTAGCCGATGATCTCGATCTCGCCCTTCACCTCGCGCTCGTCGATATCCTTGATGATCTCGCGCATCTCCTCTTTCACCAGGTTGATGCGTTTGGTGGCCTTCGCCTTCTGGACGTTGCGGATATCCTCGATGACGGTGGTGGTGAAATGCTCGATCGCGATCGGCTTGTTCGGGTCGGGATTATCGATGAATTCGTGAATATTGGTCGCTATTTCCTTGAGCCGGCGCTTGAGTGCCTGCTCCTTCATCAGCTCGAGGTAATGCAGCACCTGGTCGAGGGTGGGGGAGGGCTGCGCGATGACCCGGTTGAGGTAGTTCTGCATCGGCAGGTCGAACACGCCCTGATGCTTCAGCTTGTTCTTGATGATGATCTTGTCGATCAGCGAGCCGTCGCGGTTCTCTTCGCGCAGGACCATGATGGCTTTGCAGATCGCTCGGGAATAGGATGTCGAGAAAAGGTCCGCGATCAACCCCTTGGAGGCGGCCGCCTCGAGAATGTAGCTGTCGTTGAGGAGGCCGGCGAGGACCGAACACTCCATCTCCTCGTCGCCGAGACCGGTGATCTTCGAGCTGAAGACGCTCGTGTCCCGTTCGGATTTTTCCTCGCCGAGGGCCGCCTTCGCGTCGGCAACCCCTTTCTTCTGGACCAGGAACGCCTGGGAATCGCGCTCGGACAGCTGCGGCGCGGCCGGTGCGGCGGCGGGCCTCACCGGGGCCTGAGGGAGATCCGGGGTTTCCGGGGATGACGGCGGGGCCGGGGGAAGCGGGGTGCCCGCTCCGGCTTTTGCGCGAAGCCCGGCGAGAACCGATCCTCCGCTGGGGGCCTGGAGGCCTGGCATCGGCGGCAATGCGGAGATGGACGGCGGAGCAGGGGGGGCAGGCAACGGTTCTTCAACGGAGGGGCCGCTTCCCGTGCCTCCCGTTTCCGGCGGAGGAGAAAACGGGGGGGTGAACGAGGGGAGCGGGGAGGAGGAGGCGGGCGGCTCTTTCGGGCCGGCCGGTGGAGCCGGCGGAGTTGGTGATGCCGGCGGAGTTCCGTCCGTTCGCTTCTGGAGAAGATCTTTGAAGGAAAATCCGCCGGGGGCGGCGGCACGCTGACAGAACGGGCATTTCCCGCTCAGGGGAAGTTCGCGATTGCACTCAGGGCATTTTGCCACGGGTATTCCTCCTCACGACAATCAGGTGTCTAGCATAAAGCATGCGGAAAATCCTGACAAGGAGCGTTGTTTTCCCGAACGGTTGGAACACTGGGCCTGTTTCGCCGATATATATGTGGATGACCGTGCCGGTGCACTGACGGTGTGGACGGAAAACGGCTTCCTGAGCCGCTTCCTTGACATTCTCGGGAACGGTGCGTATTATGCCCATGCTCAGCCTAGTCTATCCATAGAAGGAGTGCTATGACCCCGAGTCGCACGACCGTTTACAAACTCCTGATCGGCGCTTTCTGCTGCCTCGCCCTTCTGGCCGGGACCGCTTTCGGCTTCGAAAGCAACCTCGTCGTCGGCTTCAAAGTGGAAGGCAACAAGATGATTCCCGAATCCACGATTCTCTTGAATCTCAAGATGAAGATCGGGGACCGCCTCGAGCAGAACGATGTCCAGGCTGAGATCGCCCGGCTCGGCGAAATGGGATACTTCTCCTACGTCGGCGCCGAGATTCGCAACGACGAAAAGGGCAAACTGCTCGTCTTCAAGGTCGAGGAAAACGAGATCATCGACGGCATCGAGGTCAAGGGATGCACCAAGGTCTCCCACGAGAAAATCGAGAAGGCCATGGAAAGCCGCATCGGCACGGTCTTCAACTCGAAACTTCTGACGCAGGACATCCAGAACATCAACGAACTGCTGGCCCGCGAAGGCTACCTGTTCTCCAAGGTCAGCGACGCCTACGTGAAGGACAAGGGCGCGAAAATCTTCGTCGAGATCACCGAGGGCATCCTCTCGGAAATCCGCATCGAGGGTTTGAAGAAGACCAAGGAAAAGGTTGTCCGCCGCGAATTGACCGTCAAAACCGGCCAGGTCTACGACAACAACAAGATCGTGCGCGACCTGCAGCGCATCTACAACCTCGGCTTCTTCGAGGAAGTGAAGCGCGACCATCTACCCGGCAAGACTCCCGAAGAGATCGTCCTCGTGATTCAGGTCGTCGAGCAGAAGACCGGCCGGGCCGGCGTCGGCGGTGGCTACAGCTCGCTGAACGGCCTCGTCGGCTTCGCGAACCTTTCCCAGAACAACTTCAAGGGCGAGGGAAAGCGCGTCTACGGGAAGACCGAGTTCGGCGGCGTCCAGACGTTCGAGATCGGATACTTCGATCCGTGGCTGAACGACAAGCCCCGGAGCTTCGGCATCGATTTATATAATACGAAGTATACAAGAAACCTTTACAATCTCGGCAACACCCTCACGGAGTACGACGAAGAGCGCAAGGGCGGCAACATCACCCTCGGGCGGCGCATCCGCCGCGATGTCGATCTGTCGTTCCGGTTCCGCGACGAGGATATCAACCTGACGCCCACCGACGAGACGCTCGCCGCGGCCCCGGTCGGGGTGATGAACGGCCGCCTCCAGAGCCTGGGGGCGATTCTCGACAAGGACACCCGCGACAACCGCTTCCGCCCGTCGGGCGGTCTGCATGACACGTTCTGGGTCGAAACGACCGGCGGCCTCCTCCGCGGCGCCAACCAGTACACCAAATACGTGCTTTCTCTCCGGAGATACATCCCGATTTCGAACAACAAGAAGACCGTGTTCGCAGTCCAGGGCGTGGGCGGCCGCACATCGATCGGCGAAGGGTTCGTGCCGGTCTACGACATGTTCTCCGTCGGCGGCAGCGACACGGTTCGCGGCTATCGCGAACGTGAATTCCTCGGGACGAAGCTGCTCTACGGCAACTTCGAGCTTCGGCAGAACATCGCGAAGAACTTCGACGTGGTCGGGTTCTACGATGTCGGCAGCGCCTGGGGACTCGATTACTTCCGGCTGTCCAAAAACTTCGATGCGAAGGCCGGCTACGGCATCGGCATTCGCCTCCAGACCCCGCTCGGTCCGGTCGCTGTCGACTACGGCAAGGCCACGGACCGCGATGAGGGCCGCACCTACTTCAACTTCGGCAGTTCCTTCTGACACTCAGAGATTAATCAATACATAAGGAGACCCCTCCCCCATGAAGAAAACATTTCTGCACCTCGGACTGACGGCCGTTCTGCTGGCTCTGCCTTCGGCGTGTGCTGCCTTCAGCTTCGGATACGTCGATGCCGGCAAGCTGTTCGCGAAATACTCCGAGACCCAGAAGACCAAGACCTTCCTCGAGAGCGAGAAGGCCAAGCTCCAGAAAGATCTGGACACGCGCAAGAAGCAGGTTGCCGACCTCGACGGGAAGTATGTCGAGATCGCCAAGAAAATGCAGGACCTGCGCGACGCAAAGAAGGAAGGCGAGGCCAAGGCGCTCGAGCCGCAGCTGCGGGCCCAGCGCGAGGCGCTCGCGAACGCCAACTCCGAACTTCAGAAGTTTTTCGAAGAGTCGCAGAAGCGGCTCTACGAGCTCGAGGAAGAGAAGATGGGTGGCCTCTCGAAGACCCTCGATGACAAGGTCGATGCCGTGATCTCCCGGATCGCCAAGTCCAAGAACCTCGAAGCCGTGTTCGAAAAACGCTTCTGCTACTTCGGCGGCGTCGACATCACCGACGACGTCCTGGCCGCCCTGAACGGTGGCGCGGCTCCCGCTGCCGCCCCCGCAGCCGCTCCGGCCGCGAAGAAGGGCAAGTGACCTGATTCCCCTGGCGCCCGCGCCGACCGATGGCGCGGGCGCTTTCTCGCACAAGCGACGGAAGGATTGGAGCGCATGATGCACCCGCATTCCGACACCGGAAACAGCCAGGCTCCCGGGAAGACCCTTTCCCTGGCCGAGCTTGCGACACTTCTCGGCGGCCGCCTTGACGGCGCTGCGCCGGGGCCGGTCATCGCCGGAATTGCAGCCCTTGCCGATGCGACATCCACGGATATCACCTTCCTCTCCGACGCGAAGAACTATGCGAAACATCTCGAACAGGTGAAATCGACTCGCGCCGCGGCCGTCATCGCCCCCGAAAAGGCTGGCGAGCTGCCCCTGCCGTCGATCAGGTTCGCGAACGCCTACGAAGGGTTCCTCAAAGCCCTCCGGTACTTCCATCCCGAAGCCCGGCCGAAGGCGGGCATTCATCCGACGGCGTTCGTCGATGAAGCCGCCGACGTCCATCCCGCGGCGATTATCGGGCCCATGGCGATCGTCGACGCCGATGCCGTCGTCGAAGCCAGAGCCTGGATCGGCGCCCAGGCGCATGTCGGGCGCAACGCGTCCGTCGGCGCCGACGCGAGGCTGCATCCCGGAGCGAAGCTCCTCCATGGTTGCCGGGTCGGCCCCAGGAGTATCATTCACGCCGGTGCCGTCATCGGGAGTGACGGATTCGGCTACCTCCCGACGGCCGAAGGCCACGCGAAGATTCCGCAGGTCGGCAATGTCGAGATCGGCGCCGACGTCGAGATCGGGGCGAACGTCACCATCGATCGCGCCACGATGGGCAGCACCCGCGTGGGCGACGGCACCAAGATCGACAACCTGGTCCACCTCGCGCATAACGTGGTGGTCGGAAAACACTGCATCATCGTCGCCCAGGTCGGCGTTTCCGGCAGCACCATTCTCGAAGACCGCGTGACCCTCGCCGGCCAGTCGGGAACGGTTGGCCATGTCACCGTCGGCCGCGGCAGCACGATCGCCGCCCGCGGCGTCGTCACGCAGGATGTGCCGCCGAACAGCATGATGTCGGGCTTCCCCCTCAAACCGCACATGGAGGAAAAACGTGTCATGGCGGCTGTCCGCAAACTGCCCGATCTGGTGAAGACGGTCAGGGAGATCCAGGCCAGGCTTGGCGTCGAAGCAACAGAGGAAAAGGAATGAGGCGAACCGGTATTTTTCAGCTCCTGACGGCTCTTGTTCTCCTGCTCACCCTTTCGACCGCCATTTCGGAAGCGGCCGGGAACCCGCGCCTGCGGTATCTCGGCTCGTCGAACATCTCGCTCCCGACGGCATACATGATGGGCGAAACCTCCTACATCAACGATGCCGGGCATGACATGGTCATCTACACGCAGAAGGCCCAGGGAAAACTCATGGAGCTGTCCCTGCTGCGCCACCTGAACGATGCCGAGTCCGGGAAGAACGTCATCAATTTCAAACTGAATCTTCTCGAGGAAGATACGGTGATTCCCAATATCGCCTGGGGCGTCGGCGACGCCGGGATGACCCTCGGGTCGCGCGTCTTCTACTTCGCCGGCTCGAAGACGTTCGAAGCCTTCGCCGCGACGGTACATGGAGGCTTCATCAAGGACCCTGTCACGACCGAAAAAAAGTCCTTCGTCGGCGTTGAAAAGACGATCCTGCCTCTCGTCATCATTGCGGGAGAGCGTGTGGAGGGACAGACGTCCTACGGGATCAAGATGCGCCCGTACCCGGGCGTCAGCCTCGAGTATGCCCGCCGTGATGACGAAGACGGCGGCGAAGACGCAATATATAAACTTCAATATATTAAATCCTTCTGACGGACGACAATGACACATCCGCCCGAACAACGCACGATCCGCAAGCCGGTCACCCTCTCCGGCGTCGGCTTGCACACCGGACAGCCGGTCACCCTCACATTCAAACCGGCAGAGCCGGGTTCCGGAATCTCCTTCCGGCGGATGGATCTTCCGGAGACGCCTCTCGTTCCGGCCAATGCGGCGCATGTGAAGGAAGTGCTGCGCGGCACGACGATCCGGGGCGAGGGCGGCGCCGTCATCCATACCGTCGAGCATGTCATGTCCGCCCTGTATGGCATGGGTGTCGACAACGCGGTTGTCGAAGTCGACAGTGCCGAACCGCCGGTTCTCGACGGGAGCGCACTGCGGTTCGCCGAGGCGCTTCGCGATGCCGGGATCGTCGGCCAGGGGGTTCCCGCCAAGATCTGCGATGTCCGGGAGATCTGCACGTTTTCGGAAGGCGACAAGAGCATCGTGTTTCTTCCTTCCGACAGGTTCGAGATCACGTTCCGCCTGTCATACAAGGACAACATCATCCCGCCGCAATCCGTCCATCTCGTCGTCGACGAGTCGACGTTCATCGAACGGATCGGCCAGGCCCGGACCTTCGGCTTCGAATACGAGTTCGACATGCTGAAGGAAAAGCGGCTCGCCCTGGGCGGGAGCCTCGAAAACGCCGTCGTGGTCAAGCGTGACGGATCGATCATGAATCCCGAAGGTCTCCGGGATGCCCACGAGTTCGCGCTCCATAAAATTCTCGACCTGATCGGCGATCTGGCCTTGACCGGACGCCGCATGAAGGGACATATCATTGCCTGCCGCACCGGCCATGCCTGGAACGTGAAACTGGCGCAACGGCTGTGCGCGGTGTATCATCAGCAGAAGGAAAGGACCCACGCCCGTATGATGACGATCGAAGAAATCAAGCAGATTCTGCCGCACCGGTATCCGTTTCTGCTCGTCGACAGGATGCTGTCGATCGAACCCGGTGTCTCCGCCGTCGGCTACAAGAATGTCACGGCCAACGAGGAGTTCTTCAACGGTCATTTCCCCCAGCGGCCCGTCATGCCCGGCGTTCTCATCGTCGAGGCGATGGCGCAGGTCGCCGGCGTTCTCTTCCTGTCACAGCCGGAGCACAAGGGCAAGATTCCCTTCTTCTGCGGCATCGACGGCGCCCGGTTCCGGAAACCGGTCGTTCCAGGCGACAGGCTCGAAATGCATGTGAAGGTCCTGAAGGTCCGCGGCGCGACCGGCAAGGTGCAGGTCGAGGCGAAGGTCGACGGCGAAACGGTCGCCGACGGCGAACTCATGTTCACGATCGTCTGATCGTCAAACCAGCGAGAAAAGGGTAACGCATCATGAGCATACATCCCACCGCCATTATCGCGCCGGGGGCGAAGATCCATCCGACGGTCGAGGTGGGGCCGTATACGGTCATCGGGCCGAATGTCGAAATCGGCGAGAAGACCGTCGTCGGGCCGAATTGCCATATCGAAGGATATACGACGATCGGCAGTGAAAACCGGATTTCCCCCTTCGTGTCCATCGGCTGCCCCCCCCAGGACAGAAAATTCAGCGGTGAAAAATCCTTCGTGAAGATCGGGAACGGGAACCATTTCCGCGAGTTCGTCACCGTCCACATGGCCGAAGGTGCCGGCAACGAGACCGTCATCGGCGACAAAAACCTGTTCATGGCATACGTCCATGTCGCCCACAACTGCCGGGTCGGCAGCAACGTCACCCTGGCGAACTGCGTCACGCTCGCCGGCCATGTCCATGTCGGCGACAGGGCCACCTTGGGCGGTTTCACCGGCATTCACCAGTTCTGCAAAATCGGCGGATTCGTCATGATCGGCGGCATGAGCAAGATCGTCAAGGATGTCCCGCCCTTCATCAAGATCGACGGGAACCCCGCCCGCGTCATCGGCCTGAACACCGTCGGCCTGCGTCGCAACGGCGTGCCCCGCGAATCGCTTGATGCCATCCGGTCCGTATTCAAGATGTTCTTCCGCTCCCAGCTCAACGTCACCCAGGCGAAGGAAAAACTGGCGACGATGCCGGAAGCGAACGACCTCTACATCCGCCAGTTCATCGAGTTCCTCGCCATGAGCAACCGGGGAATCTACAAGCGAACCCGCGAGACGCCCTCCGAACGCGAAGCTTCCGAGTAACCTCACCCGGAAACCCCGCGAAGGCGCCGTCATCGGACGACGCCTTCGTGCTTTCAGCCCCTTGGACGAGCGCACCAGTTTCCGCAACCGCTGTTATTGATCGCCGAGTTCGAGTGTTCCGGCATCGCGTATCCGCTCACCCTGTGCCTGTCGAAGGGGGGACTGCATTCGTGCTTCGACAGGCTCAGCACGAACGGGAAACAGGTACGAGGCACTGAGATTCATCTGCTCGCCCTGTTTCGGAATTGGAAAGGCCTGTCATTCGAGTCTCTGGTGAAGTAGAGTAGAGGGAGAGTCGTGCGTGGGAGTGTTCGAATGCTGCAGCGTCTGTCTCTCTGGCTGAAGGCGGCCGTCGAGGCCTTCCTTCCGTTTTCCTGCCATGTCTGCCGCGTCCGGACGCCTCCGGGAACCATCCTCTGCGACGACTGTCGCCGGCGCATCACGGTGTCGATGCACGAACCCGTCATCGTCGGGGATGTCGCCTGCAGATGCCCGGTCATGACGCTTGGAGATTACGTTCCGCCCTTGTCCGAGGCTGTGAAGGTCGTGAAATACAAACCGTCGACACGTCTCCTCACGGCTCTTTCCGGTGAGATCGCCCGTGTCGCGGCCCGGATGCCGACGGCGGAACGGCCCGACATCCTCATCCCCGTTCCGCTTCACCCGAGCCGGGAGGCGAAGCGCGGCTTCAACCAGGCGCGCCTGCTTGCCGAAATCCTTGCGGAATCCTGGGGGGCCGCCGTATCGCCGGCGATCATCCGGATCCGCAATACCAAACCGCAGGCCGAGTGCGACGAAACGCTCCGGGCGACGAACCCGGCCGGCGCGTTCGGTCTCGCTGAAGGCCTCATTCCATTGGCGTTTGCAGGGAAACGGCTGGCCGTGATCGACGACGTCGCGACGACGGGGGCGACCCTCGACGCCTGTGCGGCGGCCGTGGAACGGCTGCGGCCGGCGTCCCTCCGGGCCGTTGTCTGGGCGCATTCCTACAGGCAGAGCGGTTGACTTTGCGGCGGGATCAGCCTAGAATGAGAAAAAATGTTCATCGTACGTACTAACAGTACCGGCATTTCGAGCCGATATCCGGTAATGGAGGCTTCCCCCGCGCAACCAGACCAAACACCAGGGGGAGACGTCTCGGGGAGTTCAGGAGGGAACCATGAAGGTCTCCAGGAATGACATTCAGAAGATCTATCAGGAGCAGATCAAGAAGGCCAAGACCGAACAGTCGGGCGACGCCTTCGGGAAGATCCTGAAGGAAACGACCGGAGGGGCCGAGGCTCCGAAGAAGACCTTCCATCCGCCCAGCGGAGTGAATGTCAATCAGCCGGTCATGACCGGCAAGCCGGTGGCGGAAGCCGACCCGGTCAAAACGCTCGAGTTCGCGGCCGAAGTCGTCGCAGGCCAGCCCGAAATCAGGGAAGAAAAGCTGACCCGCATCAAGGCTCTCTTCGACAAAGGCCAGTATAACATCTCACCGGAACAAGTCGCCGAAAAGCTTCTTTCGAGCGCTGAAGGCCGCCTGGCGCTCTTCACGTCCTGGGAAGGCTGACACGCGGCTTGAGCGAGCAGGGAACAACCCTCAAGCAGATCCTGAGCGAGGAGCTGGAGATCTATCGCCGGCTCCTCGAGCTGTCTGAGCGCAAGAAAAAGCTGCTTCTCGAAAAATTTTCGACCGACCTCATCGACATCGTGAGCGAGGAAGAAAAGCTCTCGGCGCGGCTTTCCGAGCTCGGATCAGCGAGAGCCGACTGCCTGACGGCCATTGCCGGCCAGGCCTCCGTGAAGCTCGAAGAAGTCCTCGACCTCATCGATGACGCGAACCTGAAGTCAGACCTCTGGATGCTGGGCACCCAGCTGAAGGAGACGCTCGAGCATATCCGCGCCATCAACGAAGAGAACCAGCGCCTGCTCGAACAGGCCCTCGAGCTGACCCAGTACACTCTGAAACTCATCACCGCTCCTCCAAAGGAAGTCACCTACCGTCCGCCAGGCCAGCAGGGAACATCGCTGCCGCAGCGGCCGTCGGTCCTGATCGACCGGAAAGCATAATACCCCCTACAATTTCATCTGTAACAGGCACTCTGGAGGGAAAACTCCGGAGTGCCTGTTGCATTTTGCGCGCCTCGATGATTTTTCGCTCAACTCATGAACATTATGAGCCGATAGTGATTATAGGGGAAATTAGGCGATTCCCCTCCGTGGCCGTTTTGAACAGAAGATCGACGGCATG
>CAYMEN010000004.1:198043-223716 GCA_964389325.1 uncultured bacterium
ATCGAGATCGGCAAACGTGGAATCCTGACCCAGCGCTCGGCGATGGAAGTGACCTCGCACAACATCGCCAATGCCAATACCGAAGGCTACGCACGGCAGCGGGCGGTGCTCGCCGCCTCGGACCCGTGGTCGATTCCCAGTTTCATTTCGCAGACCTGCGCCCAACAGGTTGGAACCGGCGTCGATGTCGTGAAGATCGAGAGCCTGCGCGACGCCTTCGTCGACGAAAAGATCATCCGCCAGGGTTCGATCCTCCAGGAAAAAACGACGGCGAACGACCTGATGAAGGAAGTCGAGGCGATCCTCAACGAGCCGAACGACATGACCCTCCGCAACCAGATGGACAAGTTCTGGGCGGCATGGGAAGAGCTTTCGCTGAACCCTTCAAGCATCGAACTGCGCCAGAACCTGGTCGAGCAGAGCCAGACCCTCATCGAGCAGTTCAAGGAAATCGATACCAACCTGAATGTGCTCCAGGGCGTTATCGACCATGCGACGGACGGAAGCATCAGCGACCAGCTCGAGGATGCCGTGAAGCAGGTGAACAGCCTCTCGGCGCAGATCGCCGAACTGAACGTCACGATCGAACAGATGGAGGTCGCCAACGCGAACGCGAACGACCTGCGCGACAAGCGCCAGCTGCTCGTCGAGGAAATCTCGAAGCTCATCGCCGTCGATACCACCTGGGACTCCGCCGGGCATCTTACGCTGCGGTCCGGAAACCAGTTGCTGGTCGAGCATTCGTTCGCTCACGACCTGCATGTCGTCTCCAAGGACAAGTCGCTCCCGACGACGGTGAGCGGAAGTTCCGATTATCCGCAGATGTCCGACAGGCCCGACGTGGCCGAGGCGGTGTTCAACCACTCGGGCGCGACCGGCCACATCACGCTGGATGTGGTGCAGACGGCCAAGGCGCATCAGGTCTACTCGTTCCTGTCATATAACCCGCTGACCGGGCCGCTTTCCAATTTCGGCGTCTCGAGTGGGACGTTCTCGGTCAACGGCCGCACCTTCTATCTCGATGCCGAAAACACGTCGATCAAGGATCTCGCCGCGATCATCGACGAGGGGAACGTCGAGATCGACGCGAGCCTGAACGAATCCGGCCAGCTCTGGATGACCTCGACCCTGACGGGCACCGATCATGAGATGACGTTCGCCGACGGAACGAGCAACCTGATGACGGTGCTCAACCTGCAGCAAAACCAGGAAGCGCGCGATGCGATCTTCAACTACAACGGCAATCAGTTCGTGCGGCAGGGAAACGTGGTCACCGACGCCGTTTCCGGTGTGACTCTCATGCTGAAAGCCCATGGCGTAGCCAATCTCGACCTCCACCCGACGGTCACCGGCGGCAAGATCAGCGCTCTTCTCGAACTGCGCGACAACAACATCCAGACCTACCGCGACAAGTTCAACGAGATGGCCTACCGGCTCATTTCCGAGGTCAACGAGGCCCATCGCAAGGGGTTCGGCCTCGACGGCGAAACCGGAAGAAACTTCTTCAAGGCCGTTTCGACGGATGACCCGAGCCTCCCCTACAAGAACGTCATCGCCAGCCTGTCCCTGGAAGATTATATCGTGGGCGATACAAATACGATCGCCGCCGCCCAGGGGACGCTCGAGAACGCGACCGACAAACTGCCGACGTTCAACGGCGTGGGCGACGGCGGGAACGCCACGCTCATCGCCCAGATCAAGCAGAAGGATTTCTTCAACGGCGGGAAGGCGAACTTCGATGACTTCTACAGCACCATCATCACCCAGGTCGCCACGCACAGCCAGCGGTACGAAACGCAGGCGACCTCCTCGCAGGATCTGATGACCCAGCTGCAGTCGAAGCGGGACGAGATCTCCGGGGTGTCGCTGGACGAGGAGCTGACGAACCTGATCAAGTTCCAGCACGCGTACAACGCGGCCTCGCGGGTCATCACGACCGTCGACCAGATGTTGGACAAGATCATCAATGGCATGCTCCCGTAAGAATCAGATAAATATATAAATAGATTTATGTGTTGTCGCTGAAGGAGGCAGTTCCATGAGGGTTTCCAATCAATGGGTTGCGAACTCTTTTCTGACAGTTCTCAACAAGAACCATACGGCCCTGAGCAAGCTCCAGGTGCAGATCAGTTCGGGCAAACAATACAGCCTTGCCTCGGAGAATCCTGTCAGCAACGCCCTGTCCATGGCATACAAGACGCAGATGTCCGAAACCAGCCAGTATCAGAAGAACATCTCCACCACCACGACCTGGCTGAACAGTGCGGACTCGTCTCTGACGACCCTCGAAACGATTCTCCAACGTGCCCGCGAACTGGCTGTCCAGGGGGCGAACGATACCCTCGTGCAGGCCGACCGCGATGCTATAGCTGCAGAAATAAATGAGCTGATCAAGAATGTGGCCGATATCGCGAACACGAACGTGAACGGCGAATACATTTTTTCCGGCCACGACGTCAAGACACAGACGATCAACCTCATCGGCGGCAAGACGGCCGGCGCGATGAACGACATCATCACGTTCTCGACCGGCCAGCTGCGCCAGGACATCAATATCGGGAACAATATCGACGTCTCCTACGGTGGCGACTCGAAGAAATTGACCGGAGAGATCGACCGTCACGTGCTCGCCACGCGCAACGTGACGGGCACCGAACTGTTTTTCCGGAGCGGAACGATCAGCCCCCAGCCGACGTTCGGTAACGAGCTGCCGACGCTCAACGGCATGATGCCCCTTTCCGTGCTGAACGACGGAAACGGCGTCCAGGCCGGCGTCATTCTCGTCAAGGACTCCAACGGCATCGAGCGGAAAATCGATCTTACCCATGTGAACCGTCTCGAGGACGTTCTGTATCTCATCGGGCAGACCGGTTCGTTCAAGGCGGGAATCGAGGAAGTGCCTTCCGATACGGCCGCGGCCCTCGGGATCCACAAGAGCGGGGCGGCGGGAAATCTGATCCTGGGCCTGTCCGATCCGGCGATGCTCGATCGCAACACCCCTCTTTCCAATCTGAACTCGGGGTCGGGCGTTCCACAGGGATTTCTCAGCATCAACACGCGCGACGGCAGGAACCTGCGTGTCGATCTTTCCGGCGCCGTGACCGTCGGGAATGTCATCGATGCGATCAACGCGGCCGACGGCGGCAACTCGGTCAGCGCCGCCTACGATTTCATCGGCAAGCGTCTGCAGATCGTCGACAACACGCAGGGAACGAACGAGTTCTCGATTGAGTCGAAGCGGACCCAGTTGTATATCACGGACCTTCCCTCGCATACCGCGACAGATTTGAACATTCTTCGGAACGTCGGGGGTGGGAGCCAGATCGTCCAGAACTACGATCCGGCCGTCGAGAACGAGAATACCCTCCTGAGCACGCTTAACGGGGGAAAAGGCTTCGAGACGGGATATCTCGATATCACTGGACATGACGGCACGACCACCCGGGTTGATCTGACCGCCGCCGCCACGATCCGTGACGTCATCGATGCTATCAACACCCAGACCGGCGGTGCGCAGACGGCTCTTCTCGACCCGACCTCGAAGCGCCTCGTCATCAACGACACGACGGTGGGAACGGGTGACTTCAAAATCGAGGAAGTGAACGGCGCCCAGCCTGTCTCCGTGCGCGACATGACGACCGTCGCAGCCAAGCTCGGCCTGCTTCAGCATTCCACCAACGGAACGATCATCGGCTCGGTGCTCGCGCCCGGCGGCTTGACCCCGGCCTCGCAGCTTTCCATGCTGACCCCGCCGCCTGAAATCGGGACGATCGTCATCCGTGGCGGCAATGGGTCGCCAACCTCGATCGATCTCACACAGGCGACGACCATCCAGAACGTGCTCGACCGGATCAACGAGACGGGAAAATTCAAAGCCGTCTGGGATTCGACCTACAACCGGTTCGAAGTTGCCGATGTATCCGGCGCCGACGGCGACAAGGGCTTCACAATCGAGGAGCGCACGAACACGGCGCGCGACCTGGGTTTTCTCGCGGGGGCCATGAACCACACCACGAGCACCCTGACGGGCACGCCGATCACCTCGAAAGCCCTTCCGACCCTGCTCGGCTCCGTCGATCTCAACCCGGCGGTCGACGAAACGACCGAGCTTTCCGCGCTCAACTCGGGGCGGACGCTGAACAAGGGGACGAATCTCGGCGTCATCCGCATCACCGACAAAGCGGGCAACTTCCGGGCGATCGACCTGCGTGGGGCGAAAACGATAAAAGATGTGCTCGACAGGATCAACGACCGCACGAACGGCATCGGCGTCGAGGCTCGCATCAACGCCAACCGGAACGGCATAGACATCATCGACAAGACCGGCGGCTCGGGCTGGCTCGAAGTCATCGACATCGGCTCTTCCGCGGCGGCCGACCTGGGGATTTTCGGAAAGACCATCGAAACGCAGATCCGCGGCACCGACATCGATCCGGCGGTGACCGCATCGACGAAGATCGACCTGTTGCGCGTTAACGAGGGGGGCGTGCCTCTCGGCAAAGTCTACGTACAGAGCGGCGATTATTCGGGAACAATCGACCTGACCGGCGTGAAGACCGTCGGTGAGCTGATGGAAAAATTTTCGACGACGGATTCGAATTTCAACATGGCCGCCTGGGTCGATTCCGACGGAAAGCACCTGAACATCACCAACACGAAAGGCCAGGCCTATATCAAAGTGCGTGATCTCGGCGAGACGGCCACGGCCTCGTCGCTGGGCCTGGGAGGCTCCCGAAGCATCTTCGAGACCCTCGCGGATCTTCGCGACAACCTGTATCGGAACGATTCGAAGGCGATTTCCGAGGAGAGCATCAAGGTCATCCAGGAGGATATCGAGCGGGTTCTCAAGGTGCATGCCGAGGTCGGTAGCCGCGTCAACCGGCTCGAATATGCGAAGGAAAAAGCCGAAACGATCAACTTGAATCTAAGAAAAATGCTCTCGGAGGTCGAAGATATAGATATGACGGAAGCCATCACCCGGATGACCCAATACGAAACTGCCTTCCAGGCTGCCCTGCAGACCGGGGCCAAGCTTCTCCAGACCACGCTCATGGATTTTCTGAGTTAAGGGGGGCACGGATCAGTCGCGATGAAGATTGCCACCGCACGATTTGGCGAGATTGAGGTCATTCCGGAAGAAATCATCGAGTTTGCCGAGGGACTGCTCGGCTTTGAGGACGCGCACCGGTTTGTCATTCTCAATCCTCAGGACGGAAGCCCCTTCAGGTGGCTCCAGTGTGTCGAGAACGGCGACCTGGCCTTCGTCATCATCGAACCTCTGAACTTCATGTTCGAGTACGATCTCAGCATTTCGGACAGCGATGCCGATTTTTTAGGCCTCAAAACCGCCGAAGATGCCGTGCTCTACGCGATCGTCACGATTCCAGAAAATCCCTCCGACATGACCGCGAACCTGCAGGGGCCGATCGTCATCAACGCGAAAAGTCGCACGGGGCGGCAGGTCATTTCCTCCAACAACCGCCATTCGGTCAGGACGCGCATTCTCGACGAGATGAAGCGCCGCGCCGAGGAGATCCGCAAGGTCACCAACTCCCTCAACTCCTCCGAGAAAAAGGGGGGAGAGGGCTGATGCTCGTATTGACGCGGAAGATCAACGAGAAAATAATTATAGGTGATGATATAGAAATTGTCCTGGTCGACATCGGAAAGGACCAGGTCAAGATCGGCATCAACGCGCCGAAAACCGTGAAGGTCCACCGCTGGGAAGTCTACGAGGAGATTCAGCGCGAAAACCGCGAGGCGGCCAAGATCAAGTCGCTCGACGCGCTCAAGAACCTCCCTCTCGACATCATGAAAAATTTCGGAAAGAAATCGAAATGATGTATTCCGGCATGAAAAACGGAGAAAAATAGAGATCGAGAGAGAATAATAAGGAATTTCGTCTGATTCCGCCCTCATGAAAGAGCTCGGCGGAATCCGATGAAGATAATAGAGCAGGGGCAAAGGCTATTTCAGCCAAAATATAAAGGAGTCGCCCCTGACAGTATGGAGGCAACCATATGGCCCTGAGAATCAATACCAATGTTACCGCTCTGTCCGCCCACCGGAATCTTGCAGTCAACGACAGTGGCCTCTCGAAGTCGATAGAGCGGCTCTCGTCGGGACTGCGCATCAACCGTGCCGCAGACGATGCCGCGGGATTGACCATCTCGGAGAAGCTTCGCACCCAGGTGCGGGGCATTTCGCGGGCCATCATGAACGTCCAGGACGGCGTCAGCCTCATCCAGACGGCTGAAGGCGCCCTGAACGAGATCCAGGCCATGCTCCAGCGCATGCGCGAACTGGCCCTCCAGTCCAGCAACGACACCCTTACCACCACCGACCGCCTGGAGATCCAGAAGGAAGTCCAGGAGTTGAAGAAAGACATCAATCGCATCTCGTATAATACCGAGTTCAATACGAGAAAACTGCTCGACGGAACGGGCACCGCCGTCATTTCCACCAGCGATCCCGACAACCTCGACGCCGTCGTGACGGACGAAGTCCTCACCTTTTCTGACTTCTCCGTGGTCGTGTATCCCCAGACGACGAACGTGCCCGGCCAGGGCCAGGTCACCAAGTCCGGCACGGCGCAGCAGCAGCGGTCGAACATCTTCATGCGGACCGACGGTCAGATTGCTTCCGGCTCGACGACCCTCCAGTCGATCTCCAATTTCAGCGATAATGATGGCTATTTTATTCTCGACACCCCCCAGACGCTGTATGTGCAGGGCGACAACCACCTGAACTCCTTCGTCATCAGCAAGGACCTCACCCTCGACCAGTTGGCCGAGCGCATGCAGGCTGCGATTACGAAGGACCAGCTCGGCAACGGCCTGGACTTCACCGGATCCACGGTCGTCTTCAGCGACGATGGCGAGACGAACGGGCAGCTGCTCGCCACCTCCGGCAAGAAAGGCCTCGTGGGCCGCATCAACTTCACCGGTGAACAGAATCTCATCTCGGCCCTCGGCTTCGGCGAAGTGGTCGCCCCGGAAGACCCCGTCTATTCGATCGCCGTCACCAACCTCGGACTGCCGGTCGGCGAGCGGACGGGCACGACCACGAAGATCGCGGGCAGCCGCGCCGTGGGTCTCATCCAGGGAATCGACCTCATCTTCACTCCGCCCACCCAGGCCTACGTGACGAGCCAGGCCGCCGTGCCCGCCATCAAGGTCACCTCGGGGTTCACCTTCCAGGTGCAGGATTCGACCGGCATGGGCGCCGCGAATATCGTTTCCGTCTCGATCACGACGGGCACCTTCAGCATGGAGCAGATCGCCTCGATCGTCGATACGGCGCTCACCTCCTCGACCGCCGCAACCACGGTTCGTGTCAGGCTGAACGATGCATCCTCCCTCGAATTCTATACAACCGACACCGGCTCGTCCGCGTATGTCAACATCGCGAACGCGCCCGCGGGAAATGCCCTGGGGATCGCCGACGGACGCTACTCCGGAACAGGCGGCACGGGGGCCTCGACGACCGGAACCAATCCTCCGCTTCTCGACTTCACCTCCACGGCGTCGGGCGGTATCGGCAGCGTCGCGTTCACCGTCACCGATTTCCATTCCACCGCGGTCTATACCGTCAAGCTGACGGCGAACTTCACCGGCGGCGGTCTTGATTCCCTCGTTCAGTCCATCAACAACCAGCTGGCCGGGACCATGATACGGGCCGAGGCCGTCGACGGCGTCCTTCGGATGAAGTCCCTGGAAACGGGCTTCAATTCAGGATTCACGATCGCCACGGCGAACGGAACCATTGCCACGAGCCTCTTCATCAATTACGGAACATACACGGGCGTCAACGGTACCGCTGCCGTTCAGGATTTCGCGTTCAACGACAGCGCGGTCGTCTACGGCTTCAATATCCCCGAATCCACCGCGACTGCCACGGCCGATCCGCTGCGGTTCTATGTCGCCGATCTCGACGGGAACGGCATGACGATCTCCGTCGCTGCGGGGACCGCCGGAGCTTCGTTCCTCGCGATCGGGGACCTGGCGAACATGATCAACGCCCAGGCCAACGTGGACGGCGTCCAGGTCGCGGCCGAAGTCGAAACGGCCACGCAGACCCTCAGGCTGTTCTCGGCCGTTCCCGGCAAGAACGGCGAAGTGACGCTGTCGGATCTCGGCGGGGCGGCCGGCTCCGTGAACACGCTCCAGACCGTTCTCGGCATCACGCCTCAGACGTATGCGAACGGCATCGGCGATTATTCCTACAAGGTGCATGTCAAGGACACGTCGATCAGTTTCCAGATCGGGGCGAATCAGGGTGAGACCGAGAAGGCGCACATCTGCCGCACGGATGTGGCGGCCCTCGGGATCATGGACCTCGACCTGACGACGATCCGCTCATCCGAAAACGCAATCACCCTCGTCGACCAGGCGCTCCAGAAGATCTCCTCGGAACGTTCGAGACTGGGTGCGATCGAGAATCGCATGTCCTATACGACGAACAGCCTCCGCGTCGCCCTCGAGAACATGTCTGCCGCAGACTCTCAGATTCGCGATCTCGACATGGCGGGCGAAGTCATCAACCTCACCAAGTATCAGATCCTGCAGCAGGCCAGCAACTCGATGCTCGCCCAGGCGAACGTCTCGTCGCAGCGCGTTCTCGACCTGCTCAGATAAGGAGGCACCCCATGAAAAAGCGCACCGTGAAAACCACGCTTTCAGGCGATCGCGCTCTTCGGCCCGGGTATCTCGTGTTCCGATAAGCTCGAAGATATGACCAGCCAAAAACCCGGTCTCTCCCACGGAGAGCCGGGTTTTTCGGTTGAAGGGCAGGGAGTCGGCTTGTTGTATGAAGAATATCCTTTAGTAGTGAAAATAAAAGATAATAGGCCTAAGCAATATGAAACAAAAAGAAATATTCTGTAAATTTGGATTCAGTCGAGAAAATCGCCAAATATGGCGCAAATGAAACAGGCTGAATCGGACGATAAACATACTAGAGAAACGGAAAATTCTACCAATTCGACATGGAAGGGGGATGGTACAAGGGGCCGATAAGGGGGCAAGTGGGAAATAACTGAGGTTTTTTTAATCTGAGGCAAGGAAGCCTCTGATAACGATTCAAGGAGGAATCGATATGTCTCTCAGCATCAATCAGAATGTCCTGTCGCTCAAAACGCACACGCAGCTTTCAGCCACATCCAGCCGGCTCGAAAAATCCATCGAGAAACTGAGTTCCGGTCTTCGCATCAACAGGGCTGCAGACGACGCCGCAGGACTCGCCATCAGTGAGAAGCTTCGCCGCCAGGTCAGGGGCCTGACCCGCGCGGTATTGAACGCTCAGGACGGCGTTTCGATGATCCAGTCCGCCGAAGGCGCATTGGGCGAAACCCAGAGCATTCTGCAGCGCATGCGCGAACTGGCCATCCAGTCGAGCAACGACACGCTCACCAGCAATGACCGTCTGGAAATCCAGAAGGAAGTCAACCAGCTCCGCGATGACATCAACCGCATCGCGAACAACACCGAGTTCAACACCAAGAAGCTGCTCGACGGCAGCCAGACGGCGCTGATCAGCTCCAGCTCGCAGTTTGTCGACGGCATGGTCACCGGTGTCGGTGATGGCGGCGGCGATTTCGACGTCAGCATCACCCTCATGCAGGCCGGCATCAGCCAGATGCAGCGCTCCCAGATTTTCACCCTCAACGACGGTACCGGTGCGCTCGCCAAGGGTTCGACCCAGCTGCAGAGCATCGCCCAGTTCTATGACTCGAATGGCGTGTTCGTCCTGGCTTCCGCCCTGGATCTCTCTCTCAGCGGCAACTCCAAGACGACCTCCATTTCTGTCGACGGCCAGATGTCGCTCGACCGTCTTGCGGCCGCGGTTCAGAACGCGCTGATCGGCACCTCGGGACTCGGCATCGCGAACTCGAAAGTCGGCCTGGTGAACACCGCGCAGACGGGCGTTGCGGGCATCGGCGGCTACCTCCAGATGACTGCCGGCGCCATCGGCGACGCCGGCGACGTGGCGTTGTCCGCCGACCAGGCCCTGATGACGGCCCTCGGCCTGACCACGATCCGCGAATCGAAGAACAACCTCGTGGAGCTCACGTCGCGTGACGCCTTCGGGAACATCCGCCAGGTTCGCACCTCGGAGGACAAGGCTTCCGGCCTCCTCGAGGGAATCGACCTCCAGTTCAACTCCCAGGCGGCGCAGGTCGCCGGTCTCGGCGGCCTCGAAACCGGCCTTCGGATCACGGGCGAAACGTTCACGATTTCCGCGGGCAACGTCTGGAAGAGAATCAACATCGCGGCCGGCACCTGGACGATGGAAGGCCTGGCCCGGAGCATCAATGCCCAGCTCAGCACCACCGCCGGAACGACCGGCGTCATCCTCAGCGGCGTCTCGGCGATGGTCATCGACGGCCAGATCCGCCTCATGTATGAGCCCGTAGCTGCCGGCGGTGACTCGTCGTTCAACATCGTCAACGCCTCGGCGAACACCATCGGCCTCCTGAATGGCTCCTACAGCGGTTTCGCGCAGGGCTCCAAGGACTCCACCAAGGGCGTGTTCGGCTTCAGCCACTATGTTTTGAGCACGCAGCTCGTATCGACCCTGTATACCGTGTATATCGAGGTCAGCGACGGCGTCGTTTCCAGCACGTACATCGGCATCTCCGTCACCGACCAGGTTCTCAGCCCCGACATGTTGATCTTCGACACCTGGCGGTCCGAGCAGGAAGAACTACTCCGGTCGGCTGGCGTCGAGGTGCGGATCGACGCGGTCAACGGCGGTCTCGCTTTCACCTCGCTTCGCGTGGGAAAAGAGAACCTCGTCTCCGGCGGCTCGAGTGTCAGCCAGGTGCGCGTTACGTTCGACAATACCGCCATGGGCTTCGACAAGAAGTTCGGCCTCTCGGTGGATGCCACGGCGATCGGCTACGGCGACAAGAACTTCCGGATGCACGTGGTCGACAACATGCCCCAGTTCCAGATCGGCGCCGATGAAGGCCAGAACATGAAGATCGCGATCTCCGAGATGTCGGCGAAGGCCCTCGGCGTGGACAATCTCGACCTGACGAGCATCTCGGGTGCCCAGAAGAGCCTCTCCAAGCTGAACAAGGCGATCGACAAGGTGTCTTCCGAACGGTCCAAGCTCGGCGCCTTCCAGAACAGGCTCGAATACTCGATCAACAACCTGAACACCACCAAGACCAACCTCAGCGCCGCCGAATCGCGCATCAGGGATGCCGACATGGCGCTCGAAATGGTCGAGTTCACGCGGAATCAGATCGTCTCCCAGTCCGGGACGGCGATGATGGCCCAGGCCAACCTGATCCCGCAGAATATCCTCCAGCTCCTGAAGTAACGCATCCTGCCGGTTCGTGACTCCTGCAAGGTGATCGTCACTGCGCCGGGCGAAGGGCTCCTCCTTCCCCGGCCGTGACACCGGACAGATCCAAGGTCCGGCCACCTGCAGGCTCGCGGACAAGGCGGGATACAGCCCTTTCCGGATCTTTCGCGGATTCGCCCGCGAAGACTCACCTCGAACGATCCGGTTTTTCCCGGTGCGATCGCACCAGAACTGGAAGGAACTCCTTCCGATCGCTCTTTGAGATGGTTCAAACGAATCGGCTGATACTGCCCTCACGTGCGTATCAGCGGTTCCGAACAAGCAGGCACGCGATGTGCCGGTGTCGCTGACATGGAGGATGCGGCATCGGGCATGCGTACCTGGCGCCTGCCGGGCTCGCCCGCAGGCGCAAAAGGCGCCACGAATCCGCGGTGAAAGGAGGAACCGCCCCTGGAACAGGTCTGCTTGAAAATTATATTCTATAAAATATAGAAGTGTTCGGGGTAAGGAGGCCTCAATAAACGATTCATGGAGGAATCAGTATGTCACTTACCATCAACCAAAACATCCTGTCACTGAAAGCGCACTCGACTCTGGCCACGACGTCGAGCCGGCTCGAAAAATCGATCGAGAAGCTCAGCTCGGGCCTGCGGATCAACAAAGCCGCGGATGACGCCGCGGGACTGGCGATCAGCGAAAAGCTCCGTCGCCAGGTCAGAGGCCTGACGCGGGCGGTGCTGAACGCCCAGGACGGCGTCTCGATGATCCAGTCGGCGGAAGGCGCGATGAGCGAGCTGCAGAGCATTCTGCAGCGCATGCGCGAACTGGCCATCCAGTCGAGCAACGACACGCTCACCAGCAACGACCGCCTCGAGATCCAGAAGGAAGTGAACCAGCTCCGCGACGACATCAACCGGATCTCGAACAACACCGAGTTCAATACGAAGAAACTTCTCGACGGCAGCCAGACCGCGCTGATCAGCGCCAGTTCGCACTCCGTCAACGGCATGGTGACCGGTGTCGGGAAGGGGGGCGGCGACTACGACGTCAGCATCACCCTCGTCCAGGCAGGGATCAGCCAGATGCAGCGCTCCCAGATCATGACCCTGAACGACTCCACGGGGGCGCTTGCCAAAGGCTCGACACAGTTGCAGAGTATCGCCCAGTTCTACGACACCAACGGCGTCTTCGTCCTCGCTTCAGCCCAGAACCTCTCGCTGAGCGGCAACTCGAAGACGACCTCCATATCGGTCGATGGGCAGATGTCTCTCGACCGGCTCGCGGCGGCAATCCAGAACGCTCTGGTCGGAACCTCGGGCCTCGAGATCGCCAACTCGAAAGTGGGCGTCGTGAACAGCAGCCAGACCGGGGTTTCCGGCATCGGCGGGTATCTCCAGATGGTTTCGGGCTCGATCGGCGATATTGGAAGCGTCGCGTTCTCCGGCGACCAGGCCCTGATGACCGCTCTCGGCCTCACCACCATTCGCGACGCGAAGAACAATCTCGTGGAGCTTTCCTCGAAAGATGCATTCGGAAATATGTCCCAGATTCGGACCTCGGAAGACAGGGCAATTGGTCTTCTTCAGGGGATCGATGTCCAGTTCGCGTCGCAGGCGGCCCAGGTTGCCGGCCTCGGCGGCCTCGGAAACGGTCTTTCCATTTCGTCCGGCGGGCAGACGTTCGACCTCCAGATCGGAGGGGTCACAAAGACGATCAGCGTTGCCTCCGGCTTCTGGTCACTCGAGGGTTTGGCTCGCACGATCAACAACCAGCTTACGACGACTGCGGGTGCGACGGGAACGGTCATAAGCGTTAATGGTACGGCCGTCACCACCCTGGTGGTTGGAATTTCGTTCAGCGGCGCCTCGGCGATGGTCATCGACGGGCAGATTCGTATCATGTATGAGCCTGTTGACCCCGGTGCCGACTCTTCGTTCACCATTCTCAGCGCAAATGCAAATACTCTAGGCATAATGAATGGTTCATACAGCGGGTTCGTTCAGGGATCCAAAGATACGACCAAGTCTGTATTCGGATTCAGTCGTTATGCACAAGTCGCGACAGCTGGAACTACATATCTGATCAGTGTTTCCGATGGAGTGAACGATACCGTTCTGAGTGTGGTGGTGGGAACTTCTGTCAGTACCGCTGATATGGTGAGTTTCAGTCTGTGGCAGCAGTCCGTGAATGAGACTCTCAAGACGCAAAGCGTGGCTGTCAGGATTGATGCGATCAATGGTGGCCTGGCCTTCACTTCTCTCCGGGTCGGAAGAGAAAACCACACAACGGGTGGGTCCACGCTCAGTCAGGTCATGGTGAACTTTGTGGTTTCCGGAACGGCCACCGTTCCCGGCCTGGACAAGACATTCGGATTCTCGCGACAGGCGATGGCGGTGGGATCGGGCGACAAGAACTTCCGGATGCACGTGGTCGACAACACCCCCAGCTTCCAGTTGGGCGGTGACGAAGGCCAGAACATGAAGATCGCGATCTCGGAGATGTCGGCCAGCGCGCTCGGCGTCGACAATCTCGACCTGACGAGCATCGAAGGGTCCCAGAAGAGCCTTTCCAAGCTGAACAAAGCGATCGACAAGGTGTCGTCCGAACGTTCGAAACTTGGCGCTTTCCAGAACAGGCTGGAATACTCGATCAACAGCCTGAACACGATGAAGACCAATCTGAGTGCCGCCGAGTCGCGCATCAGGGATGCCGACATGGCGCTCGAAATGGTCGAGTTCACGCGCGACCAGATCGTCGCCCAGTCGGGTACCGCGATGCTGGCACAGGCGAACCTGGTGCCTCAGGGCGTCCTTCAGCTCCTGAAATAGGAGTTCCGGTGAAGGTGTGGTACAGTGACAGATGGTGAGTGACCGGGCCGGGCGGGAGGGCTTGCCCTCCTTCCCGGCCGCACCACCGGCTGATCGGTTTGAATTCACGGGATGCCAGTATTCGTTCCGTGAAAGGAGGTAGATCGATATGGAAATCGGAAATGTAAAACCTGTAACGATTCAAGTGCCCGAAATGACCAAGGAGCCCGAGGTGACGGTACCCATGCCCGGCTCCGGTTCTCCCATGAAGCAGGAAGCGGTGAAGGCGCAGGCCGAAGCCGAGGATCCTGCCAAACAGATGGAGAAAATCAAGGATGCCGTCGATAAGTTGAACAAGACGTCCATGATTTTCGACCGTTCTCTGAAGTTCAAGATCCATGACGCGACGCAGCAGATGATGGTCTCGGTCATAGATGTGGCGAATGACAAGGTGATCCGGGAGATTCCCTCACAGGAAGCTCTCGATCTTGTCGCAAAAATGCAGGAGTACCTGGGAATCATCTTCGACAAGAAAGCCTGAAAACCCCGGAGATTCCCGGTTCACTCGCGGAGCGGGTTCCGGCTTCGCGAAGGAGGTAATGTATGGTCAGCAGTATTACGAGAAACTGGGTCGGTGGCCTGTCCAGCGGACTCGACACGCAGAGCCTGATCACAAAGATCATCGAAGCCGAGCGGTCGCCGCTGAATCAGCTCGAGCAGAAGCGCAACACGCTCGCGTACCAGAAGTCGATGCTTCAGGACATCAATCTCAAGCTGTACGGCCTTCAGAACAAGGCCACCGACCTGATCTTCTCGAAAACCTTCAACTCCAAGACCGTTACCTCCTCGAGCGACAAGCTGCTGAGCGCCGTTGCGAACACGTCGGCGAAGGTCGGCAGTTACACCATCAACGTGAAACAGCTGGCTTCCGCCACGAACGTCTCCTCTGCCAGCAGGCTGGGCGGGGGGATCGAGATGGGGGAGAACCTTCAGAGCCCGAAATCGCTCGGGGGGGCCAATACGGTCCTGAGCCATCTCGGCGTCACCCCCGGGGAGCTGAAGCTGACGATCGGTTCTGCGACGGAGAACATCACGGTCGACCCTGGTGCCTCCGTCCAGAACCTGATCAACAGCATCAACTCGACGATTTCCAGCAATGCGAACATGAACGGAAAGGCCGTCGCCGGGTATGACCTGAAGACGAACCGTGTCCGCGTCACGCTTCTCGACAGCAACAAGACGCTGGCCCTGTCCGATACGTCCGGTGATGTCGTTGGAAAGATGTTCTCCGCCACGGGCAACTTCTCCCTCACGAAGGACCAGCCGGCGAAGGATTCGAGCCTTCTGCCCATCAGGGCCGGGGTTCAGACGACCCTGCGGGACCTCGGCGTCGATGCGTTCTCCGGGATGACCGTGCAGCGGCAGGCCGGGCCCGTGGTAACGCTCGATCTGGCATCGGCAGGGCTCGACGCGGATTCGACGGTGTCCGAGTTCGTGAGCGCCATGAACCACCGCATCGACGCTTCGCCCGACCTGGTTCGCGGCGGTGCGGTGACCGGCAATCCTGCGGACCGCCTGGTCGAGTTCAAATACGACCAGGGAACGGGAAAGCTGGTGCTGGCGAATACCGACACCACCGATGCGACCAAATTCACCATCGGAACCTCGAGCGGGAACCTCACGTCGATGCTGTTCGGGAACACGACCGTCTCGTCGACGACGGATGCCGGTAATAAACTCTCCGAGGAGACCTTCTCGTCCGTCATCTCGTCCGGCACGTTCACGCTCGACGGGGTGCAGATCACGATCAACAACCAGAGCGACACGCTCCAGAACGTGCTTTCGAGAATCACCTCCCTGACCGGGATAGCCGCGACGTACGATCCCGAAAAGGATACGATCAGGCTGACCCGCAAGGATGGAACTTCTCTGCCGATCGGCCTCGGCGCCGCGAACGACACCAGCAACTTCCTCTCCGTTGCCGGCCTGATCAGCGGTTCCCAGTCGACGTCGGCAACCCTCTCGAGCGGTTCAGGGCTCGGTTTCTCGGCCGCCGATGCCCTTTCACAGAACCTCGAAACACTCGGCCTTGCGGCGGCCGGCACCTCCGGCCAGGTGAAGCTGACGGTGAACGGCACGGCGAGCACGGTCGAGTGGAACGCGGCGGACTCGCTCGCTTCGTTCATGGAGCGGCTGGATGCGATTTCGGGCGTCGAAGATGTCTGGTTCGACGAAGCCAGTCATACCTTCCGGATCTCGTCTGAGCAGAAAGGCAGTTCCGCGAGTCTCAAGCTCGAGGACATGAGCGGAGGGCTCGCCGCTTCCCTCGGCATCGCTTCGGGAACGACCGCCATGGGCGCCGATTCCGGACCGACGCTGGAAAGCAGCCGCCCGCTTTCGTCGCTTCAGACGTCCGTGACACTCGACAAGGCGGGGTTTGCCCAGTCCATCACGGGCGGGACGTTCACCATCAACGGGACGACGTTCAACATCTCGAATCCCGGCTCCGTCACGCTGGACTCGTTGATGGCGACGATCAACAACAATACGAAGGCCGGCGTGAAAGCGGAGTTTGATGCCAACACCGGGAGATTCATGCTCACCTCGAAACAGACCGGAAATACATCGATTGCTATTGGAGCCTCGACCGACACGAGCAATTTTCTGTCGGCGCTCGGCATGATCACGGCCCCGCAGAACGTCGGGAAAAACGCCGTCTTCACCGTCGACGGCCTGTACGGCGGCTCGGATATCGTGCGGCAGTCGAACGAGGTGTCCGACGTCATCAGCGGCCTGAACTTCACGCTCAAGGGCACGACGACCGGAAGCGGGGAAACCATCACCATTGCCGCCGACAAGGAAAATTCCCGAAAGGCCATCGACGATTTCATCACGAGTTACAACGACGTGATGGAGCTGATGTATACCAAGCTCAAGGAGGAGAAGGATATCTCGCTCCAGGCGCTGACCGAGGCCGAGAAGGAAGCTCTCTCGGAAGATGACCTCGCCGCATACGAGGAAAAATTCAAGGTCGGGCTTCTTGCCGGTGATTCGACCCTCTCTTCGATCCGGAGCCGGATGCGTGTCGTCATGGCGGGAGTCGTCGGAGGTGTCGACAAGCTGTTCGACAGCCTTTCGGATATCGGCATCACGACCGGCGAGGTTGGCTCGGATTACCAGACGACCCAGGTCGGTAAGCTGTCCATCACGGATGAGGACAAGCTGAATGACGTGCTGACCAACAATCCCGAAAAGATCGCCTCGCTGTTCGCGAATGATTCGTCCAGCGAATCGAACATGGGAATCGCCCGCCGGCTCAAGAACATGCTGAACGAGTTCACCAAGAGCGACGGTATCCTCACGGTCCGTGTCGGCCGCTCTGGTGTCGCGAACGCGGACAGCACGATGGACCGGCAGATCACGCTTCTCAACAAGCAGATCGACCGCCAGGAAGAGAAACTCGCGGACCGCGAGGAGTCGCTGCTGAAGCAGTATGCGGCCCTCGAAACCGCGATGTCGAAATATCAGAGCCAGGCGGATGCCTTCGCCAGCCAGCTTGCCCAGCTGACAGGCGGCTGATGAAGGAAGGGATGAATGGTAATTAAAATATTATATGAAATACATTTTGCCGGGCGAGGCAGCCAGGAGCGGCTCGAGTGAATATTCTGCTGAACGGTGAACCGATCACGATCGACGGCATCACGCCGGAAGTGACGCTTGCGGACCTGGTCGAGCTGATTTCGACCGAGCTGAAGGACAGCGGAGCGGCGGTCATGGAAGTGGTCGCCGACGATACGCGGCTCTCCGTCGAACAGACGGATGTTCTTTCGGCGCACAAGCTCGTCGAGTACCAGACGGTGGAAATTCTGACCGCGACGGCGCGCGACCTGCTGGAGATGGCGCTCGAAGAAGGCCCCGACGTCTTCGATTTCATCGACGAGCGGGCCCTGAGCGTTGCATCCGACCTCCGGATCGGGAAGATCAAGGAGGCCATGGAGCGGCAGCTCGAAACGCTGGACGGTCTCGAGTGGCTTTCCTCGATTCTGAAAAACCTGGCTGTCGGGTTCGCCCCCGAGATGAGCGAGCGGTCGATCGAGTCGAGCCGCACGCAGCTGATGGAACAGCTTGCGGCCCAGATGACCGCCTTGCAGAAAGCGCATGAAAACAACGACTGGGTGGGGCTGGCGGACATCCTCGAGTACGAGATTCCCCCGATCACCGCTCAGGCGCGCGAACTGTTCGACGAACTGAGAAGCCTGATGCCCGGGAAGAGCGAGCCCGGGGATGCCGAGTAGACCCTGCCGCCCCGTTTCCGGGGGCGGAGAAGGAGCATGATGGAATCGCCGTTCCTGAAGGCAAACCTGCAGGCGCTGTTGCATCACCCGCATCTTGTCGCGGTGGCGCAGCGGCATGCCGTTTCGCCGGCCGATGTCTCCTTCCAGGTTGAGCCGGCCCGCACGGGGTTGCCCACGCTGACCATCGCGGCGGAGGGAAAGACCTTTTCGTATCACAGCCGGTACGACCCGATTGCGGAAGCCGCGCGCCAGGTGGAGTCGGCGTTGCAGTCCCAGCATACGAATGTCATGATCCTGGGCGCCGGCCTGGGCTACCTGGTCGATATCGTCCTGGAAAAACTCACCCGGCCCGGGTCCGAGCGCCAGGTGTACGTCGTCGAGCCCGATCCGCAGGTCTTTCTGCGGGCCCTGGCCAGTCGCGACATGCGGCCCGCGCTGAACGATCCGAGAGTCGAGTGGTGCGTCGGGATGACGCCGGACGAGTTCGGCGACCGGTGGGCGATGGGGCTCGACTGGGTCAGCCTCGAGGCGCTGGCCATCGTCGAGCATCCGCCGTCGCTGGCCCGCTTTCACGGGTATTTCGAGCGTCTCAAGGAGAAGGT
This sequence comes from uncultured bacterium, assembly GCA_964389325.1. Taxonomy (GTDB): domain Bacteria; phylum Muiribacteriota; class Ozemobacteria; order Ozemobacterales; family Ozemobacteraceae; genus MWAR01. Next base: position 217,061 of record CAYMEN010000004.1, read on the forward strand.
GCTGTATCTCGCGAACCGCTCCAAGGGCAACCTCGTCACGCTGATGCACACGGGAAACGAGTTCCATTCGAACTCGTTCGCCAATCTCCGGGCTGCCCTGACGCTGCCCGGCGTTGGGCGGATGTTCGGGCGGTTCGCCGGCGTGCCTGCCGTCATCGTCGCCGCCGGCCCGTCGCTCGAAAAGAACGCCGCCCTGCTCGCCGGGATCCGCGACCGGTTCCTGGTCATCGCCGTCGACACGTCGTTCCGGCAACTCGTTGCGAGAAATATACGTCCTCATATTGTATTGGCCGCCGATCCGAGTTATCTGAACTCGCTCGATTTCGTCGGGGTCGAGAACGAAACCGGGGTCGTCCTGGCCGTCGAACCGATGACGCACCCGGATATTCTGGAGCAGTTCCGCGGACCGAAGATGGCCATGACGTTCGGTGGAGGCCTGCAGGCGCTGACCGAGCCGTTCCGCGAGCCGACCGGCAAGGTCGTCTGCTGGGGCTCGATCGCGACGACCGCATTCGATCTCGCGCGGAGTTGCGGTTGCGACCCCATCGTCTTCGTCGGGCTCGACCTGTCGTTCCAGGACGGCAAGCTTTACGCCCGCGGCTCGTATTCTGACGACATCTTCTACGACCGGGTGCACCCGTATACCTCGCTCGAACACGAGACGGTCGAGTATATCCAGACCCGCGGCACGCACCGGATCTCGATGTCAGACGGCACGACGCTCTTCACCGACCAGAACATGAACATGTACCGCGCCTGGTTCGAGGACCAGTTCCGCCAGACCGCCGCGAAGGTCGTCAACGCCACGGAGGGCGGCGTGGTGAATCGCCACGTGACCTGCATGACGCTGGCGGACGTCGTCAAAGCCAATGCGGACAAGGGCGCCCCGATCGCCGGGATCATGCGGGAGGTCGTCGAAAAACCTGTCCAGGCCGATGTTCCCGGTATGATCGCCCGTCTCGAGGATCTGATGAAGGTGCTGAGGCAGCAGCAGGATGGCGTCCGCCGAGCCGCGGCTCTCTGCCGGAAGCTTGCCGGACCGGCTTCCCGCGACGTGCGGCCGTCGGCGCTGACCGGCCCCACGCTCGTTCAGTACCGCGAGCTGCTCGAACTGCACGACCATCTTCTCGACGACATGACGGTTTATGGCTGGTATGCGGTTCACCAGACCAGGTTCGTCAACCGGCATGCTCTCGAGCTCAAACGGCTGAGGGCCGATGAAACGGCGAAGATGCTCGCCTGGGTCGAGGAGATCGGACGCTTCCTCGAGTCGGTGACGAAGTTTCACGAATACCAGTATCCCCTGATGGAAACGGCGATCCGGTCACTCGCGTCGCCCGCCCGGGATGCAGCCCAGGAAAGGCCGGTAACGCGCTGATGATGCCGAACAGCCAGCAGGACTCGTATCGCAAGACGCAGATAGACACCGCTTCCCCCGAAGCGTTGATCCTGATGCTGTACGACGGGGCCCTTCGCTTCATCACACAGGCGGAAGACGCCTTCGAGGCGAAAAACAACGAACAGATCAGCAACTCCCTGTTGCGGGTGCAGGCGATCATCACCGAACTGATGACCTCGCTCGACAAGGAAAAGGGCGGGGAGATCGCGGCCAACCTGGAACGGCTGTATCTGTTTTTCCTCGAGAAGCTGACGGACAGCAATCTCAAGAAGGATCCCGAGCCCATGAGGCAGGTGAAGCCTCTGATCGAAGATCTTCGGAACACGTGGGCGGAGGCGATGAAACTCAACGCCAAGAATCCGACCACGCCGCAACAGCCGCCCAGACCGCGGCTGAACGTAGCCGTCTGAAGCCCGGCGAAAGGGGGTGGGGCGTATGTCCGGTGTGAGTGGAGTAGGTGGCGGGTCCCAGCTTGCCGAGGTCATGAAAATGCTGGAGGACCAGCAGGAACAATCGATCGACATGGTCAAGAAGCTGATCGGTGCGGCCGTGTCGAGCAAGGTTTCCGCGGCCGAAGCGGAAGGCAAGGGGGGCGTCCTCGACCTGTACGCATGAGGAAGCCTCGGGCGATCGGCGCGGGCATGAGGTTTTTGAGACCTGCGGAATGAACACCCCCCGTTCGCCCTGAGCCTGTCGAAGTCTGTCCTGAACCTGCCGAAGGGGGAGAGTATCTCGCGCTTCGACAGGCTCAGCACGAACGGGAGCACGCAACTGTCTTTCCGAGACTCGTTTCGTCGCCAGTAAATATTATTCAATATAGAAAGTGAAGCGGATGTGCGGACCGGCATAATCCTGTTCGTCGATGATCTGAAGCCCCGATACCGGCCGGCCTGGCGGCTGGACCGGGGGGTTGGCTCGTACGGAACGCCTCTCGAGATCATGGCGGGGCGGCTGGGGAATATCCCGGGAATCGACGAGATCGTCCTGCTGGCCCCGGCCGATGCCGATATGGATCCGCTCGCGGAGCAGGCGTCCGCCCTTCGCGTCGGTGTCGAGCGCTACGACTCGTCCGGCCTGAAGGCGAAACCGTGGCCGGCCTCTCAGGAACGCTGGCAGCTCGAGAGCGACATCGGCGTGGACACCTGGGCGGGAACACCCATTGCGGCAACGGTCGCGAAACGCCGCTGGGACAGGCTGGTTCTCGTACCACTCGAACATCTTCTGGTGGACCGTCGTGGCATCGTCGAGAGTCTGCGCCTGCATGCGAGGGAAGGTTTCGATGCCACGTTTTCGGAAGACAGAATTTCTGGTGCCGGCTGGGCGGTTCTCGAAGCGACGCTCGTGGCCGGCCTTCAGACGAGCCACCCGGACATCATGGCGACGCGGGGCGGGCTGGCCTGGGCGTTGAGAGAACCGCTGTATCCCTTCAGGATCGGCGAGTATCACGCTCCCCGGCACAAACCGAGGCTGCCGGTCGATCTCCGCCTCACCTGCGAACGGGTGGCACGAACGCTCGCCGCGCGCGGCGGCGACACATTCGCGGCGCCCGGGTTCGAGTATCCCGGCTGGATTTCGACGTCGGGATGGGAGGAGACATACCTCGATTCCGGACCACTCACCGCCTGGGTGGAGCCGTCGAGCATCTGCGCCGGTTCCTGCCTGCATTGTCCCCAGCCGCGTCTTCGCCGGCCGCATGAACTCATGCCGTTGAAAACATTTGAAATAATATCAAATAAAGTAAAACATCTCGAAGGGCTGAAATGGGTGTTTTCCGGCATGGGAGAGCCGCTCGCGAATCCCGCCCTGGGCGCCATGACAGAACTCGTGAAGGGGCGGCATGTCACCCTGCATACGTCGCTCAACGCAGGGCAGTCGGACGCGTTTCCCTGGGAGCACCTCGATCAGGTCAGGATCAGTGTCGATGCGCTCGACGCGGAGCATTTCCGTGTCGTGCGACCGGGATGCTCGTGGGACGCGGTCGAACGATTCCTCGCGTCCGAGTCGGCCAGAAAGGCCGAAGCGCCGGATCGCAGGCCGGAAATCGGCGTTTCGTTCCTGAAACACCGGGAGAACGAGGCGACGGCCGGCCCGTTCATTGCATACTGGAAGCAGGTCTGCATGCCGGTTTTCCGGAAAAACTTCTTCGTGTGGCCGACGGATACGCCGCCGCAGAAGGTACAGTGGTTTCAGATTCTCGGTGCTGCCGACTTCCTGGGTGACGTGGAATATGCCGGAACGGTGCGCTACGCGCCCCTGAACAGGCGGCCGTGCCTGCATGCCCTGCTCGGAATACATATTCTTCAGGATGGAACGATCGCGCGTTGTCCGTATGATATCGAAGGGGTCCACGGCTGGGGCAATCTCGAAACCATGGAATCGTTCGAAGAGGCCTGGAACGGGGACGAATGGCGCCGCTTCAGGCGCGAGCATCTCGATCTGAACGTGCCAGAGGGATCGCCATGCCGTCGGTGCCAGGACTGGTATCATCGGGAATAGCATGCATTGACCCTCCGGTGTCCTTGGGGTATGGTAAGGGCTCTGACGGAATCATCACGCGGCGGTGAGAGATGCAGGAACTTCCAGAACGTTTCCGGTCGATGTCGGATGCCGAGGCTGCCGAGCGCATACGTGTGTGCAGGCGAGACCTCGGCCCGGACCTGCTCATTCTCGGACATCATTACCAGAGCGACGGCGTGGTCGAGCTTTCCGACCATCGCGGAGACTCGCTCGAACTGGCTCGTGCTGCGGCAGCAACGACAGCCCGGCTGATCCTGTTCGCCGGCGTCCATTTCATGGCCGAGACCGCCGACATCCTGACGGCTGCATCACAGTCGGTCATTCTGCCCGATGCGGATGCCGGCTGTCCCATGGCCGATATGGCCTCCATCGGCGAGGTGGAGGATGCCTGGAACCAGCTGGCGGGCGTGCTGGACGTCGAAAACGAGGTGATTCCGGTCACCTACGTGAACTCCAGTGCCGAGATCAAGGCGTTCTGCGGCCGCCACGGAGGCACGGTCTGCACCTCATCGAATGCCGCGCGCATCGTCGAATGGGCGTTGAAGCGCCGTTCGAAGCTGTTCTTCCTGCCCGACCGAAACCTGGGCGGCAACGTCACACGATCGATGGGGATGAACGATGGCGAGATCCTTCTCTGGAAACCCTATCAACCTCTGGGCGACAACGCCACCGCCAGTCTGAAAAGGGCGAGAGTCCTGCTTTGGAACGGCCACTGCCACGTTCACACCCGGTTCACGGCGGATCAGGTTGCCGAGGTCCGACGCGAGCTTCCCGGCGCGAAAGTGCTGGTGCACCTCGAGTGCGAACGCGATGTCGTCGAAGCTTCGGACGGTGCCGGGTCGACCTCGTGGATCATCAGGCGGGTCGAGGCCGCCGCGCCCGGCGAATCATTCGCAATCGGGACCGAGATCAGCCTCGTGGAGCGTCTGGCAAAACAGTATTCCCACCTCACGGTGAAGCCGCTGGCCCGCTCGCGGTGCCCGAACATGTTTCGAAACAGCCTTCAGGATATGGCGTGGGTGTTGAGCCGTCCGGGAGAAATCAATGTCGTGCGGGTTGCCGATACGATTCGGGGCCATGCCCGCGATGCCCTGGATCGCATGATGAGCATCTAGACGAGGGATGAGCGGAAGGAGCCGGAGATGGGACTGACGGAAAAAAGCTGCGTTCCCTGCCAGGGCGGGATTGAGCCGTTGTCGCGCGAAGCCGCACAGACGCTGCTTGCACAGACTCCGGGGTGGATGTTGTCAGAGGACGGCCTCTCGATTCATCGACGATTCCCATTCAAAAACTTCATCAAGGCCATGTCGTTCGCCGTAAAAGCGGGCGAACTGGCCGAGAGAGAAGGCCATCACCCCGTCATCACCATCGGCTGGGGGTTCTGCATCATCGTTTTCAAGACGGCGAAGATCAAAGGGTTGCATGAGAATGATTTCATCATGGCTGCGAAAGTGAGCGCGCATTTTGACCACGTCGAATAACGCGTGAATACAACAAACCGCGGGGTCGTCGACCCCGCGGTTTGCGTTCAGGTGTGAAAACGCTGCTTATTTGCCCATACAGGGAGGGCAGGCGGGGGCGGCACACCCCGGCCTCGTGCTTTCGCACTTCCTGCAACCGTGCTTTTTCCAGTGCTTCTTTCCGTGCTTCCTTCCGTGTTTTCTGCAGGATTTCCCACACTTCTCGCATTTCTTCAGTTCAGCTTTGGGGCATTCCTTGCAGGAACCGCACATATTCATCTTGCAGCAGGGAACGCCGGGCTTGCGGCAGCAGGTGTCGCAGCAGGGCTTGTCGGCCGGGCAGATGCCGGCTTTGCAGCAGGGACAGCCGCATGGGCAAAGGGACGTCGCCTTATCGGCAGAGGGGCAGGTCGCACAGGCGGGAGCCTTGTTGTTTTCGACGACAGGGGCGGGCTTTTCCTGCGCATCAGCTGGAATTGTGCCTGACCAGCGCTTCGCCTCGTATTCCTGCTCGAGCGCTTCGAGCTGAGCGCGGTCTTCGGCCGTTGGCATCGGCTTGGAAATGAGCGACCAGATCTGGGTGCGGATCGCACGCAGTTCTTCCATGCGGCCCTTCAGATCATCGGCGGCCGCGGCGGCTCCGCAAAAACCGAGAACCAAGACGGCCACCAGGGCCAGCGACAACAATTGCTTCATGCTCCCTCCTGAAATGCATCCGGAATGATTTCGGAAACGGCCGGAAAGGCCGTCTCACTTTCTCCTTATACCAGAATACGGGCGGCGTTGGCAAACATGAATGCCGCATGAATGAAGGCTGGAGACGAATATATAATATATAATATACTGCTTATCGGAAGGCGCATCGGAAATGCGCCGTGATGGGCCAGGCGATGAGAACATCCTCGAGCCGTGTGCCGGCGCCGACATTATGAATGCAGAGAGGGCGCAACGAGCCGTCGGCGGACTCGGAGGCGACGATGCCAATGTGTGGAAGCCCGCCGGGGAGTCTCCAGACGATGAGATCGCCTGTGCGGAAGGAGGAGGGCGAGAGATCATCGATCCGCATGCCGTGGCGCGAAAAAAAGGTCTCCAGGTTCGGAACCCGCCGGTGATCGATGTTGGGATCGGGCCTGGTCAGGCCCCACCGCTTCGGGTACAGGCGAAAATGGCGCTTCATATCCTCGTGGACGAGCTGCTGGAGATCGACGCCGACAGCCCGGAACGACCTGACGATCACATCGGTGCAGACCCCCCGCTCGATCGGCACGTCGCCGCCCGGG
>CAYMEN010000005.1:0-178821 GCA_964389325.1 uncultured bacterium
GTCTCATGACCGGGCCCAACCGGTTACTGCTCAGCGGGCCCACCGGGGGTGAAGCCCCGGGGCGGGAGGGGGGCATGGTAACGGTCGAGGGGGGAAGCAATGAAGGGCGACAAACGACCCCATGCACTACCCCAATTACGTGACGTTCCTCGCTGTGGGGCGAAAACACGAAAGGGAACTCCTTGCCCGAATCCGTGTGTAAATGGGCGCCCTCGGTGCCGCATGCATGGTTGCGCTCCGGGTGCTGGCGGACAGCCTGGAAATGAAAATGCTCTGAAGCACGGCAGACGATCCCGCGCAGCAATCGAGTTCAGGAAGCGTCTGAATTTTCTTTCGCGGAAAGCCCGGGAATTGGTGCAAGAGTTGAAGGACCTTCAAAGGTGATTCCCAATATGGCAGGTCGCCAATAGAACATATTCAACTGATCGCCGGAAATTCTAAGAATCCGTGGCTCTAAAATGTGGGCACCTCCACTTGAACAGTTGTAAGCTTCCCATGCTAGAGCATTGGATCCTCAGAATTTCCAGCGGTTTGTTTTCATTTGTCGCTCAATTACTTATCAATCGATCAGCCATGAGAATTATTCAAACAGAACGTATTTGAAATGATCAACGATATTATGAAGCATCGTCATTTGAAATGCTTTCGGCGAGTAGATGCCGCTGATCTCGATACCATACACAAATGGATGTTGATTCTTCCCTCTCTTCATTGAAACAACAAGTTGCCCATGTTCTTGCAGAAATCCCAAGAGCATGAAAACTAGCTCATTTGGTGAGCTCAATTTAGCTTCTAACTCATCGTTTTCCCCGGCATCTTCCGGCAGTGAAAAACGCCAGACCGGTCTGTTATTGATTCGACCGAAAAGGAGATATGATAATGACACAATCCCCTTCCAAGTGCCCGGCTTGCTGATTCTTACCTCCAAACGATGTTCTTTGAGATCCGAGGTAAAGCAATTCATTCTAAGGCCTATAATTTCTTTCTCTGTATTAACATCCCCCATCAGGTCGAAATTATCTCCCATTACTTTCAGAAGTTCGCCTGAAAAGCTCATGGGAGAGCTGATGAAGGCTTTATCGTTGAATCGTATCGTCGGTCCATACTTTGAGGATACCAGGTCCATTGTTTTTACAGGCTCAACCCAGGCTTCCCCGGTCAGATCTTTCGCCACTGTTTGTTCGGCAGATACTTTTACAGGCGATTGGAGGAATTCACGAACTTGCTGAAGTAGTGAGACAGTCTGAATCTTTGGGTTTACCGATCCCTCAAGACGAGCAAAGAGACAGTCCGTTAGTATCTGATCAGCGTTATCTAGGAAATTTTTGAGAATTCCGGGAGCATATCGCCGATTCAGTTCGTCTTGGAAAAGGTGGAACAGACTCTTCAGTGTAAAGTCTTGAGGATCAATCATGTCGACATTGCCAATCTGTCTAACATCAAAGATGTAGTCTACTTCGCCTTTTTCTGACGGTTCTAATTCAATAAACGGTATATGATGAGTTCTAAAATACTCTAATTTCTCTGGTTCAATTGCGTGCGAAACACAGATTTCCCAAGCCATTCTCGCCCCTTGGTGATCCTTTGAAAGAACATCAACGACATAATTACCCAAAGAATGCTCTAATTCATGCTGACATAAGATATTATTGCATAATATATGCATTGGAATCTGAAATCTAGGGATACATGCTTTTCGCATCACCTCTTTTAGGACACCCTCCGGCAGCATTTCATTCGTAACGAGAATCTCGACATCCTCATTCTTCCTCAGCTTGTTGGCAAGATATACCTTAGCACCAATATGAAGATTCGTTTCGTATGAAATTGAGCATTTGGAACCAGGACTATGCGCAAAATGATGACGTCGTATCTGCCCAGCTCGTTTCGTAACACGTTCTCCGCATTCTGGACAAACGAGCTTTCTACGACCAACATCTTCGGAAATATGAACGTATGTATCCGTTCCTTCTTCTCTAGCATAGGCCATCTGGACGCCGTCGTTCATAGCGCACCTCATTCCACCGATATTTTATAAGGTTAGTATAATATATCAGATAGACTTCCACAAAAAATCAGTTCGAACTGGTCAGCTTGATGCCTGAAGTGGTATAAGAAGCTCTGGCGGAAGCATTTTGGTGTGGTCATCCATTACAAGCATGCCGTACTGATATGTTCAGGAGTCGTTGAACCGTTATGGCGCTGAAAAAGTCTGAACTCTATTCGTCGTTGTGGGCGAGTTGCGATGAGCTGCGGGGCGGCATGGATGCCAGCCAGTACAAAGACTACGTGCTCGTGCTGCTGTTCATCAAGTATGTCACTGACAAGTATGCCGGCCAGCCGTATGCGCCGATCACGATTCCGGCGGGTGCGAGTTTCGCCGACATGGTCGCTCTCAAGGGCAGGCCCGATATCGGCGACCAGATCAACAAGAAGATCATCGCGCCGCTGGCCAATGCCAACAAGCTATCCGACATGCCCGACTTCAACGACGCGACGAAGCTCGGCAGCGGCAAGGAGATGGTCGAGCGGCTGTCCAACCTCATCGCCATCTTCGAGAACAAGGCGCTCGATTTCTCGAAGAACCGGGCCGAGGGCGACGACATCCTGGGCGACGCCTACGAGTATCTCATGCGGCATTTCGCGACCGAGAGCGGCAAGAGCAAGGGCCAGTTCTACACGCCCGCCGAAGTCAGCCGCGTCATGGCTCAGATTCTCGGCGTCCGCAATGCGAAGACGACCAGTTCGACGACGGTCTACGATCCGACCTGCGGCTCCGGCTCGCTTTTGCTGAAAGTCGGCGACGAGGCCGGGGCGGCCACGCTCTACGGCCAGGAAAAAGACGCCGCGACGTCGGGCCTGGCCCGCATGAACATGATCCTGCACGACAACCCCACCGCGCTCATCGCGCAGGGAAACACCCTCGCCGACCCCAAATTCATGGACGGCGCGACGCTCAAAACCTTCGACTACGTCGTGGCCAATCCCCCCTTCAGCGACAAGCGCTGGAGCACGGGCATCGATCCCCTGAACGACCCCTACGAACGTTTCAAACCATTCGGAACCCCGCCCGCGAAGCAGGGTGATTACGCGTATCTTCTGCATATCGTCCGCTCGCTCAAAAGCACGGGAAAAGGCGCCTGCATCCTGCCGCACGGCGTCCTGTTCCGCGGGAACGCCGAGGCCGAGATCCGCCGGAACCTCATCCGAAAGGGCTACATCAAGGGCATCATCGGTTTGCCCGCGAACCTCTTCTACGGAACCGGCATCCCCGCCTGCATCATCGTCGTCGACAAACAGGATGCGCACGCGCGCAAGGGCATCTTCCTGATCGATGCCAGCGCGGGGTTTCTCAAGGACGGCAACAAGAACCGCCTCCGCGACATGGATATCCACAAGATTGTCGATGTGTTCAACCGACAGATCGAGGTGCCGCACTTCTCCCACATGGTGAGCTTCGACGAGATCGAGCGGAACGAGTTCAATCTGAATATCCCCCGCTATATCGACAGCGGCCGGACCGAGGACCTCCAGGATATCGACGGCCACTTGCGCGGCGGCATCCCGGACCGCGACATCGAAGCCCTGGGTAACTACTGGTCGGTGTTCCCGGGGCTGAAGGCCAGGCTGTTCAAGCCGCTCCGGCCGGGATATTCGTCGCTCTCCGTCGAAACCGCGGAGTTGAAGCAGGTGATTCCCGGCCACCCGGAGTTCGTCGCGTTAACCGACCGGATGAACGCCGTGTTCGCCGACTGGCGGAATCGCACGATTGCAAAACTGCGCGCCCTGGCAGCCGGGTGCCGGCCGAAACGCGTCATTGCCGAACTGTCGGAGGATCTCCTGGTGCAGTATCGCGACATGCCGCTGATCGACGCTTACGACATCTACCAGCACCTTCTCGATTTCTGGACCGAAACGATGCAGGACGACTGCTACCTCATCGACACCGACGGCTGGAAAGCCGAACCCGCGCGGATCATCGAAACGGACAAGAAGGGCCGCGAAAAGGACAAGGGCTGGACCTGCAACCTCGTCCCGAAATCGCTCATCGTCGCCCGGTATTTCGCCAGGGACCAGGAAACCATCGACGCCCTGACCGCCGAGTTGGAAAGTATAGCGTCCGTTATGGCTGAGCTCGAGGAGGAGCACGGCGGCGACGAAGGCGCCTTCTCCGACCTCGACAAGATCAACAAAGCCACCGTCACCGCCAAGCTGAAGGAGATCAAAGGCGATTGCGAGGCAAAAGACGAAACCACCGTGCTGGCCGGCTGGCTCGAACTCTCAATCAAAGAGGCCGATATCAAACGCGACCTAAAAGCCGCCGAATCGGCTCTCGACGCCGCTGCTTGCGCAAAATATGCAGACCTCACCGAAGCCGAAATCAAAACCCTCGTCATCGAAAACAAGTGGCTCGCAGTTCTCGAAGCCACGATCCAGGCAGAAATTGACCGCGTCAGCCAATCCCTCACCCGTTGCATACGCGACCTTGCTGAGCGCTACGCCACCCCTTTGTCACAGCTTTCCGACAAGGTTGCATTTCTTGCCACCCGTGTGCAAAAACATCTCAAAAAGATGGATAAATCATGGAACTAAAACCCGGTTACAAGCAGACCGAAGTGGGGATTATTCCAGATGATTGGGGAATAGAATACATCAAAAACATTGCCCATATCACTACAGGCAGCAAGAACACCCAAGACCGAGTCGAGGATGGACAATATCCTTTTTTCGTGCGTTCACAGACTATCGAACGTATCAACAGCTATTCGTTTGATGGAGAGGCCGTGCTTACTGCTGGCGATGGAGTTGGCACGGGTAAGGTATTTCACTACATCAACGGAAAATTTGATGTTCATCAACGAGTTTATCAAATCTCAAATTTCATCAAAGGGATAAACGGATTCTTCTTCTTCCTCTATTTCAGCAACTATTTCTACAACCGAATTATGCAAATGACCGCGAAATCATCTGTTGACTCGGTTCGCAGAAACATGATTGCTCATATGCTCATTCCGCTGCCATCCAATGAAGCGGAGCAGCGTATTATTGCAGAGGTTGTGAGAGATCAAGATGAGCTAATTGGAGCGCTAGACAAGCTCATCGCCAAGAAGCGCGACATCAAACAGGCCGCCATGCAGCAACTCCTCACCGGCCAAACCCGCCTCCCCGGCTTCCAAGGCGAATGGACAAACATAATTCTCGGCGATCTACTGACAATGAAAGCAACATACGGGATTGTTACCGCTGGAGACTTTCAAGAAGTTGGCGTAAGGATGGTAAGGGGGGGGGACATCAAAGGGGGTTGCATTGGTAGTGATTTGCCGATGGTGACTGCAGAAAAGAGCGCTGAATACTCACGAACCATCCTGAAAAGGGATGACGTAGTTATTGCATTGGTAGGTTACCCAGGTGAGGCAGCAAAAATCTTACCAGACCTCGAAGGAGCGAACATATCAAGAGCGGTTGGGCTGCTTCGTTTGAACAGCAGAATCATTCCAAACTATCTCGTCTCTTATCTGAATTCACCTGTTGGAAGAAAAATGGTTTTAGCACCTAGCGCAGGTTCAGCACAGCTAGTTGTAAATTTAAAAGCTCTCAACAAACTTAGCTTTCCATTGCCAAGCATTGCCGAACAAGCAGCCATCGCCGAGATATTATCGGACATGGACGCCGAGATCGCCGCGCTTGAGGCCAGGAGGGACAAGACCAAGCTGCTCAAGCAAGGAATGATGCAGGAGTTGCTGACAGGGAGGATACGGTTGGTATGAAAATATCCACTATTCTCGATCACATCGACAGCGGGCACATGGCTCTTCCCGAATTTCAGCGAGGGTATGTCTGGAACCGAGATCAAGTGCGTGGTCTCTTCGATTCCCTCTACCGGCGTCACCCCGTCGGCGGGCTCCTCGTCTGGGCAACCGAATCCAAATCGGCTGCGCATCGAGGGGATGGGCCTGTCGCGGCAGGTGTCGTGAAACTCCTGCTCGACGGTCAGCAAAGGATTACGTCACTCTACGGTGTCGTTCGCGGGCAGTCTCCGAAGTTTTTCGATGGCAACGCCCAGGCGTTCAAGGATCTGCACTTTCATCTCGGGCAGGAAACATTCTCATTCTACCAACCATTGAAAATGCAGGATGACCCTCTCTGGGTCGACGTTTCCGATATCATGAAAAAGGGAACGGCAGGCCTTGGCAACGTCGTGAAAGATCTGAGCGCCATCCCCGAGCACGCAGCCAGTGTCGGAGATTATGTCGGACGCCTGAGTCGACTACTGGGTATCACGGACATCGAACTCCATGTAGAGGAAGTGACGGGCATCGATAAGACCCTGGACATCGTCGTTGATATCTTCAACCGCGTGAACAGCGGCGGAACGAAACTGTCGAAAGGCGATCTCGCCCTGGCGAAAATATGCGCCGAATGGCCCGAAGCGCGCGACACCATGAAAGACAAGCTCAAGACATGGGCCAAAGCGGATTTCCGTTTCAACCTCGACTGGTTGCTGCGCTCGGTGAATACGGTTCTCACAGGCGAAGCCAAGTTCCTTTACCTCCACGACAAAAACTCGGAAGACATCAAAACCGGTCTGGATCGAGCCACCAAACATATCGACACCTGCCTCAACCTCATCGGTGGCCGCCTCGGCATGGACCACGACCAGGTGTTCCTGGGGCGGTTCGGCGTTCCCGTTATGGTGAGATACCTCGATCGCAAGAAGGGGTCACTGGACGAAAAAGAACGCGACAAGTTGTTGTTCTGGTTCGTGCAGGCGGGTATGTGGGGGCGCTTCTCCGGGTCCACAGAGTCCGTCATCGACCAGGATCTGGCTGCCCTCGAAGGCGACGGCGGCGGGCTCGACAAGCTCCTGGAACAGCTCCGTCTCTGGCATGGCGGTCTGCGTGTAGAACCGGGACATTTCACCGGCTGGAGCCAGGGCGCACGATTCTATCCGATTCTCTATATTCTTACGCGGATGGGTCAGGCCAGAGACTGGGGAACGGGACTTCCCCTGAAAGCGTCTCTTCTCGGCAAGATGAGCAAGCTCGAAGTCCATCACATCTTCCCGAAAGCTCAGCTCTACAAGGGAAAATTCAAGCGGCCAGAGGTCAATGCTCTCGGAAATTACTGTTTCCTGACCAAGGACACAAACCTGAATATCAGCGACCAGCTTCCGGAAACATATTTCCCGGCTATCGAGAGGGCGCATCCGGGAGCGCTGGCTTCACAGTGGATCCCGACAGACCCGGAGCTTTGGAAAATCGAAAACTACCGGGCGTTCCTTGAAGCTCGAAAAGTTCTGCTGGCTGAAGAAGTGAACAAGCGCATGGAAGAACTGCTGCACGGTGAGACCCGATGGCTGGAAGGTCCGGGGGTGAAGGCGCCTCAAACAGTCCCCGTTCTCGGAGGTATTTCTTCCGACGAAGAGGAGGAGCAGCTTCTCGGGCTGAATGAATGGGTTCGAAAACAGGGGCTGGCTCAAGGTGTCATCAGTTATGACTTCTCCGATCCCACAACAGGTGAACAGAAAGCGGTTTTCGATCTGGCCTGGCCGAACGGAATCCAGGAAGAGCTCACCCAGCCCGTTGCCGTCCTCCTCAATGAAGCAAACGAACTGCTCAGTCTTGCCAACCAGGCGGGTTTCCGATGTTTCACAACCATTGGCGATTTCAAGCAGTATGTGCAAACAGAGATCCTGGAGCAGGAGATGCTTTCATGACGACCATCGGTAAGCCTGAGCGGGAAACGCAGAACCGTGTCATCGCGCTGTTCCGTGATGAGCTGGAGTATCGCTACCTCGGCGACTGGACGGACTGGGAAGATAACAGCAATGTCGACGAGAAGCTGCTGTCGGATCATCTGGCGAAGAGGGGCTATTCCCAGGCACAGATCGCCGTCGCCGTTCACAAGCTGAAAACGGAAGCACACAACCACAGCCGCAGCCTCTACGAGAACAACAGAGCCGTCTACGGGCTTCTCCGGTACGGCGTGCCGGTCAAGACCGAGGCAGGTAAGGTCACGGAGAGCGTTCATCTCATCGACTGGCTGCATCCCGAGAAGAATGATTTTGCCATCGCCGAAGAAGTCACCCTTCTCGGAAACCACGAGCGCAGGCCCGACCTGGTGCTGTATCTCAACGGCATCGCGATCGGCGTGCTCGAACTCAAGAACAGCTGCGTCTCGATCGGTGATGGGATCCGACAGAGCATTTCCAACCAGAAGCCGGAATTCAACGAGTGGTTTTTCAGCACCGTCCAGTTCATTTTCGCCGGCAACGATTCGGAAGGGCTGCGATACGGCACGATCGGAACCCCGGAAAAATACTTCCTGAAATGGAAGGAAGACGAGCAGGACAACTCCCGCTTCAAACTCGACAAGTATCTCCTCAAGATATGCAATAAGGAACGGCTGATCGAGCTGATACACGATTTTGTGTTGTTCGACGGCGGCGTGAAGAAACTGCCCCGCGTTCACCAGTATTTCGGGATCAAAGCGGCGCAGAAGCACGTCCAGGCGCGCAATGGTGGCATCATCTGGCATACCCAGGGCAGCGGCAAGAGTATCGTCATGGTGCTGCTGGCGAAATGGATCCTGGAGAACAACCCCCATGCCCGGGTCGTCATCATCACCGACCGCGACGAACTGGATAAACAGATCAAACAGGTTTTCCAGGGAACCGGCGAGAGCATCATGCGTACGGAAAGCGGGCACGACCTGATGACTCAGCTCGGGCAAACAAAGCCCAGGCTCCTGTGCTCCCTTGTTCACAAGTTCGGTCGGAAAGGCGTCGACAATTTCGAGCAGTTCGTCAGGGAACTGGAAGCGCAGCCCACTCCGGCGGTCGGGGAGATCTTTGTCTTCGTCGACGAGTGTCACCGCACTCAAAGCGGCAAACTGCATCGCGTCATGAAGGCGATCATGTCAAACGCCGTGTTCATAGGTTTCACCGGTACGCCCCTGTTGAAAAAAGACCGGTCGAACAGCCTCGGAGTCTTCGGCGGATATATTCACACCTATAAATTCAACGAGGCGGTCGAGGATGAGGTTGTGCTCGACCTGGTCTATGAAGCACGCGACATCGACCAACGGCTCGGCTCCGAGGACAATATCAACACCTGGTTCGAGGTCAAAACAAAGGGACTGAACGCCTGGCAGAAAAACAGCCTGAAGGAAAAATGGGGGACGCTTCAGACGGTTCTCAGCTCGAAATCACGCATGGAGCGCGTCGTGAACGACATCATCTTCGATTTCAGCGTCAAGCCGCGCCTCAGTAGCGAACGCGGGAACGCCATCCTGGTGGCGTCGAGCATCTACGAAGCCTGCAAGTATTTCACCCTGTTCCAGAAAACCCTGTTCAAGGAGCGGTGTGCGATCGTGACGTCTTACAACCCGCAAGCGCAGGATGTCACGATGGAAGAGGTTGGCGCCAATACCGAGACCGACAAGCAGTTCATCTACAACGTCTATTCTGAGCTTCTGAAAGACGTCGAAGCCTGGCCAGGCATGTCGAAAACCGAAACCTACGAGGACAAGGCCAAGGCCGCCTTCACGAAGGAGCCGGCGAACATGAAACTGCTCGTGGTCGTCGACAAGTTGCTGACGGGCTTCGACGCGCCCCCCTGCACGTATCTCTACATCGACAAATCGATGCAGGACCACGGGCTTTTCCAGGCGATCTGCCGCACGAACCGCCTCGACGGCGATGACAAGGATTTCGGCTACATCGTCGACTACAAGGACCTGTTCAAGAAGGTCGAGAACGCGATTTCGGTCTACACCTCCGAACTCGACCACAGTGCCCCGGGCACGGATCCCGAGATATTTCTCGAGGACCGCCTGAAAAAGGGACGGGAACGCCTCGACGACGCGCAAGAGAAACTCGCGTTGCTCTGCGAACACGTCAACGAGCCAAAGGGAGAGCTAGAGCATATCCAGTATTTCTGCGGCAATACGGAGATCCCAACAGACCTCGAAGCGAAAGAACCTCGACGCTCGGCGCTGTACAAGGCAACGGTTGCGCTCACCCGGGCTTATGCCGCCATTTCAGACGAACTGATGGCGGCAGGATACAATGAAGATGAGATCAGGAAAATCAAACACCAGGTCGACCACTACTTGAAGCTGAGAGAGATTATCCGCAACGCGAGCGGCGAGTATCTCGATCTCAAGCCATATGAAGCCGATATGCGGCATTTGATCGACACGTATATCGAAGCCGACGAGCCGAGGACGATCTCACCGTTCGACGATCTTTCCCTGTTGGAACTGATCGTGAAGACCGGGATCGCCGAAGCCATCTCGCAGAAGCTCGGCGGCTTGAAGAACAACAAGGATGCCATCGCCGAAACGATAGAGAACAACGTACGCAGGAAAATCGTCAAAGATCACCTGAACGATCCGGCGTATTTCGAAAAGATGTCCAAGCTGCTGAAAGAGATCATCACCACCCGCAAGGCAAATGCGATCGAGTATGAAAAGTATCTGATACGCATCGCCGAGCTGGTGAAAAAAGTCGAAAACGGCCAGGACGAGCATATTCCCGAAGTGTTGAAGAAGAACCCAGCATTGCGGGCGCTCTACAACAATCTGAAGCCGAAGGAAACTTCAGCGGCACCCCAGCTCATCGCAGCTGAGGCAGCAAGCCCGTGGGATGTTTCCGGTGACCCCGTGTTGAGACTTGCACAAACGATCGATGAAACGGTCAGAAGAGTGAAGCCTGATGCTTTTCGTGGCATCAAGCCGCGCGAGATGGTCATCAAACGGGCTCTTTTTGATATTCTACATGACGAGGCCGAGGTGGAACGGATCTTTCTCATCATCAAGGCGCAGAAGGAATACTGATGGGAACCGCCACTTTGAAACTGGGTGAGATCGAAGTGGATGTCGTGCTGAAAAACATCAAAAACATCCATCTCAGCGTCCTGCCGCCGAACGGAAACGTGCGCATATCGGCACCGGCTCGCATGAGCCTCGACACGCTCCGTGTGTTTGCCGTTTCACGTCTTGACTGGATTAAACGCCAGCGGAGGAAGTTCCAGGAGCAGGAGCGCGAAACACCCCGCGAACACCTCGACCGCGAAAGCCATTACCTCTGGGGAAAGCGCTATCTGCTCCAGGTTGTCGAACTCGACGCCGCCGCAAAAATCGAACAGAGACCCAACACGATCCTTCTGCGCATCCGCCCCGGAACGAGCGAAGAGAAGAAGCAGGAACTCCTGGAGGACTGGTATCGGGAGCAGGTGCGCGCTGCGGCACAACCGTTGATCGCAACCTGGGAGCCCCGCCTTGGGGTGACAGTCAGCCGCCTTTTCGTGCAGCACATGAAAACGAAATGGGGCAGCTGCAACCCCCGCCTCCGAAGTATTCGCATCAATACAGAACTCGCAAAGAAACCAACCGAGTGCCTCGAATACCTCGTGCTTCACGAGATGGCCCACCTTCTCGAACCAACCCACAACAAACGCTTCGTCGCCCTGATGGACCAGTTCATGCCAAAATGGAAATTCTATCGCGACCAGCTGAACCATCTCCCCATCCGCCACGAGAAATGGGAATATTGACCTCGCAGGATACGCCAGCGCTCTATTTCCTTGGTGCATGGATAACAGATGAAATGCTGCACAATCACTGTTTGGCAATATAAATAATAAAACACTTATAGGGACTAAATGAGCATTGCCGGAATACGCTCCAACCGTGGAGACATCTATCAGAAACTAGTTGCCCTTGATTGGGCATTGACTGTTCTGATTGATCCCGACTATGAATGGCTTGAAATAGACTCGACATCTTATTTAGTAGATGATGTCGTGATTGGAAGATCCGACGGCTTCCAGATTTGTTGTCAGTGCAAAAAGAATCAGAGTGATTTTCAATCATGGTCGATTTCTGCTCTTGCAGATGAGCTTAACAAGGCTATTCAGGAACTAATTAAAAATCCAAATACTAGAATCTGTTTCTATTCACGTAGTAATTTTGGTGACCTCGCAAAACTTCAAGAATTTAGCACTGCCTATCGTAATGAAGCTGACTATCGCGCAAATTTGACTCAGGGGCATAAGAAAACTGATTGCGATTTGTCCAATCACATTGCCAAACAGGGTATTAGTTTATCGTCCTTTAAATTTCTACGCCGTACAACCTTCGTTGTCACCAATGACTTTGAGCGTATGCAGACTTTACTGCGCGAACGATTGCACCGAGCGGTAACCAATTGTGATGCATCCCTCCAAGCTCTTTGGACATGCATAGACAAGCTTGGCGGACGAATGGAGGAAAGCAACCCGTCAGCCTCAACCCTGCATCGTCTCACTAAAAGCGATCTCAAAGATATTCTTCGTCACGCAGGAGCAATGCTAGCTCCAGAGATGTCTATTGCGCAGGTGCGCTCATCATTCGCCAGCACATCATTCATTGGAAGATCGTGGGTCCGGGAGATCGCTGGGCAACGCTTTAAGAACCCAGTGGTAGACGGCCTTCTAGCTGCCATCAATGCTAGGAAACGTGCTGTTTTACTAACTGGGAGTCCAGGCTCCGGTAAAACATGCGCAATCCTTAGCCTACAAGAAGCACTAGAGCAGCGCGCCCAAACTCAAAGAGATCTCGTCCCACTCTTCATCCAGTCGCGCGAATTCGCCGATTTAGCGACACCTCAAGAGCTACAGGCGCAAGGTCTTCCAGAGCAATGGGTAGAACAAGCAGCGCGCTTGGCAGAAGACGAACATTTAATCGTGATCATCGACTCATTGGATGTTTTGTCCATCGCTCGCGAACATAGCGTGTTGAAGTATTTCCTGGCACAAATCGACCGGCTGCTAGCAATTCCAAATGTCACTATTATCACAGCTTGTCGCGATTTCGACCGAAAATATGACCGACGCATTGCCGTACGAAATTGGGACTGCGAATTTCAGTGCCTGCCGTTGGACTGGGAGGCAGAAATTTCACCGTTACTTGCCAAGATCGGCATCGATCCTATCACTATCGATGCCGCCACCCGTGAACTGATCCGAAATCCTCGCGAACTGGCCCTGTTTGTCGAACTAGCCCAGCGTGAAAGCCGCATCAATGCGGTCACTAGCCAAGCGCTCGCGCAACAGTTTCTTCATACCATCGTGTTGGCCGACCCCACGCTGGGGGACGTAGCTATGCAAGCGATTGAAGCCGCCGCAAATGCGATGCTGAAATCTCGCACTCTGGCAATTCCACATCAGCGTGTCAGCGCTTCACAGGACATACTGCGCCGGCTGAAAAGTCTCAATATCCTGCAAGAAACTCATGATGGAAAATTAGCGTTTGGCCATCAAACTCTATTGGATGTACTGGTAATTAGCGATGCAATACGTCATGGAATATCTCTCAATGGGTTCATCCAAGGTTTGCCGCAGGTGCCTTTCGTTCGGCCGGCCATACGTAGCTTCGTTGCACAGTTGGTGATGGGAGATCGTCGCGAGTTCAGAAAACAGCTGCGAGCTGTGCTATCCGGGAACGCTGCCTTTCACATCCGCCGGTTGGTAGCCGAATCATTTGCGCAGCAGATTCCGCATGATGATGATTGGCCGATGATAAGAGACTTGCGAAATGCACATCGAGATGTATATCTTACTATTTATTCCCAGGCATCATTGATTGAGTGGCATCACTTCTGGCTTTGTCATTTGGTCCCCACCATGAAGGAAATTCATGATGCAGACGGAATAATTGCCCATGTTCACAGAGTTACAAAGTGGATAAATGCCGATCCAAATGGCGTCTTATCATTTTGGTTAGAGGCACTGTCGTTAAGTTGGCTTGAAGGCAAAAGAATCGCTGATCAATTATGCTTTTCCCTATCCGAACTCAAGCAAGAATACTTGTCTCTAGCTGTGCCTTTGCTAGCCCGCCTAATCAGCTTACCAAAATCAGAACATAGTTTTTTAGGGCGTGCGGTTGCGCGATCTGTTGCTGCTGGTGCCATTGATGACATTTTGCTGTGGCGCTATATCGCTGGAGATGTCACCGAAGACGATGTGACAAAACATAATTTGAATAACAAGTTACATTGCCAACCTCATGTCTTTGGAGACAAAAACGAAAACTTTCTGAAACACAAAATGGCGCATTCAACAACCCTGCTCGACTTATCACTGGAAGCGATTGAGCAATGGAGTCATATAAATTCAGAGCACTTCGGACAAACCAGAATAGGTTATCGCCATGGCTTTCTCAACGATACCTCGTTCGAGGATACCCACTCTCAAACCGATCATCAACATGCAGATGAGATGCGCATCCTATTTGATGCAATCGAGGCAGCAATCGATGATCATGTAAAAAATAATACCGCTTGGTGGCAAAGGAACCGGGAACGCTTGTGCTTCAACCATGAGGGCGCTTTGTGCTTTTTTGCGATCCGCGCTTTCACAAATTATCCCCAGTATAATCTTGACTTGATTAGTCACGTGTTGTGCGACAGAAACTTACTTGAATTTGAACTTTCTTACGAACTTGGCTCGTTGATTCACGCTGCATTTATTTTTCTAGAAAACGCATCACAAGATGCAGTGATGGCAACAATTCAAACCGTGTGGAATAAGCCGGAAGTAGATGAAGGATCACCCTTATGGAAATTGAAAATACGAGCCGAATACATATCCGCCATTCCATGCCACCTTCGTTCAGTAGAAACGCAAGCAATACTAGACAGTTACGAATCATTATTTGGAACATTGGTTCGCAAGCCATTTATCCACATTCGAGGCGGCATAGTCGCCGCACCGTTTTCATACGAGGCCATTCTGGGCGCCAGCGATGAAAGCATAATTCGTTTGCTAACACACTACTCAGGATATAAAAGGAGCATCGATGACTTCCTAATTGGCGGGGAACGAGAGGTTGGGTGTCAACTTCGTGAAGCTTCATCTCGCCACCCCTCAAGATTCCTAATCCTACTAACGTCGCATTGGGTCTCTATTGCAGCACCTTTTAGGAACGATATTATGGATGGCATTAGCACCTACTTAATGCATCGCAATAGAAACTCACAAACCAGCAACTCTTGGATACCAATTGAAGATCTCGACGCTCGTGTCTTGGCGAATCAAATCCTTGATGAATTAGAAAGACACCACTTTCACTGGCAACTCACTTGCACAATGGCCAAATCGTTAGAAGTTTGTGCAAACGCCATTCAAGACACCCAAAATGCTGGGCGGCTGGTGTTTCTAGCCATTGGCTTTGGATCGCTCATTGAGGAAAGCCCCTGCGACAGCAATTCGGTAGATTTGCTTACTGCTGGTATCAATATGAAGGTTGGAATGGTTGCCGAAGCCTTGATGATTTTGGCCAACAACTTTCATGAGCGCGAGATTGAATTACCCGAATTATTGGTCCCCACACTTCGCCATTTTGCCCGGAATGAAAATCCTTCCATTCGCGCATTGATCCTGCGACATTTGCCATATCTCCAAAGCAAAAATCCCGAGTTAGGATGGGAATTATTCGAGCTTGCTATGCAAGATGCTGCGGGCCTTTGGCAGTCCGCTGAACGTTGTCTGTATTACGCCTATCACGATCATTTTGAGAGAATTGCTCCCTTGCTAAAACGCATCTTACAAAAGGGCCGCAAGGCTGATATGGAAACCTGGGGTCGTATTTCAGCCTTGTGTGCTCTGACTGGTCATATCATCTTTGGTGACTTTCTTGTTGAATTGAATTCACTGAACATTATGGAGGCATGGCAAGGGGCAGCAAGTGTCTGGTCACACATCGGAAACATCAGACAACATCCCGATTTATGCTATGCCGGTATCAAGGTAGGACTAAACACTGAAAGCCCTTATGCAATGACTGTTGCGCAATGCGTCACCAACATTTTTCGGGAGAATACGGCACCAGTCGCCATCCCTACAGAATTAATCCAGCTTTACTTTGCTGTGCTCGAAAGCCAAGGAGAAGACAAGGATAACCACCTTTTTGGATTTGACAAATGGCTCAATGCTACTTCTGAGCGCGCCCCAGAGATCGCCCTGTCCGCAGCTGAAGCATACCTAGCCTATGTCAATCATTCCAAACCATTCTTTTATGACCATGACAACCAATTAGTTCAACTTATTACTAGGCTTTTTGCAGAAGCCGAGGAACGCGAAGAATTCGACAACGGCGAGATGCTTAAACGCGTGGTCTCTGTGCAAGATATGATGTTGTCATTAGGAGTAAACTCCATGAATGATTGGCTGAAAGCAGCTGAAAGACAATGATCAAGCTCTCGTCGGAATTGAACGATTTGCCCTGCATATCGCACTTGCTTTTGGTTGGTCAGATGCCTATATTTTAATCAAATACCACCCTTTCCCTTCGCGAACTGGCAAAACGAAGTCGAACTTAGCCGGGGGTAGATGTGGGGGTATATGAGTTTTTCACAGCAAGCAAAAGTTCGCATCAGAGGCACTATAACCGATACATTTCAAGTGTTGTACTGCCCACTCCCGAACCCCGGAACCAGACAAGGTTTCCGGGGTTTTTCATTTCCGGTGTCAGTGATTTTGTCAGCACCTTTTGGAAATCCGTATCAGCAAAATCCCCCCTGATGGACAAGTTCATGTCAAAATGGAAATTCTATCGCGACATGCTGGACCATCTCCGCATCCGCCACGAGAAATTGGAATATTGATCTCGCAGTTGGCGCTTGGACACCGTTCTCATTGTCCTTAAATGTACAGACGAAATATCACACAACCCAGTCAGGCTGCCAAGGCCTTCAGGACCGCCTTCGGGTTCGCCGAAACGACCTTCAGGAGGGCCCTTGCCGGCCCGATGGGATGGCGCCGCCCCTGCTCCCAGTTTCGGAGGGTGGCGACGCTCACGCCGATCATCGCGGCGAATTCAGGCTGAGATTTGTGTAGATCCTCGCGAAGCTTCTTGATGTCGAGGGGGGTGACATCGAAACGCCGACTTGGGGGCTCTTCGCCGCGGTTGATCTTCCCGGCCTGCTTGATGCTCGTCACCAGCCGATCGAACAGTTCCTTTTTCATTTCAGTTCCCCTTTCACCAGGCGTTTGAGAATGGCCACCTGATCGGGTGTCAGATTCTCCTGGCGTGCTTTTTTGTAGAGCAACAGCAGATGCACGATATTGCTGGAAAGCGCCCCCGCCCGGAATGAGGTCGCCGAGTTCCGGATCAAGACTCAAAGCCTTCTGGAATTCGCCGTATTCTTCGTCGGAAAGGGTTTCCAGCACGTCTTCCGTAAATATCGGGGTCTCGATGAAGATCATAGATTAAATATACGCCATTGGCGTATGGTTGGCAAGAAAATCCGATGGGGTCTTTACACCGATTCCCTCAGGATCATCGGATTCGACAGGGAAGGCGCGATGTATCTATCGCTTCTGGTACATAATTTTCCGGTCGATTACCGGGTGTACACCTCGCGGATCGTGAAATGCACGCGCGAGGGACGTCTCTTGAAGAGCGTCGACATCCTGTATCCGGTCGCCGATGTGTGCCACGAAGACCCGGAACTGTTCGAGGATTTCCAGATCGCTGCCCCTGACATCCTGGTTTCCTGCGACAAGCGCTGTCGCCGCATGCGCATCGTGAAATTTTCCCTCCCGTAACCTGCCCCCCGCCCGTCTGCAGAGATGGAGAACAGGCCAGACATCCCCCTCGTCTGCCAGGTTCACCAGGAAAAAGCCGCCTTTGAACCCGAGGGAGGCGTGAAGGTCCTCCCCCTCCCCGCATTCTGCAAAGACGCCAGCTTCATCTGAGCGATCACCCAGATCAATATCGGAAGATTTTTGCGTCAGGACCGGATTCTGGATCTCGCGGTCAGCATTTTCCGCACAGGTAGGCGCCGGATTCCGGGTCGTAGGGTGAGCCGTGGCAGCAGTGGGAAGGGGCGTTGTAAACGGATATGTATAGATCCGTGATCGTCGGGTCCCGGAGATAGTCGGAGAGGCTGGCGGCGGCTGCTAGGCCCGTTCCGTCGATTTCGAGCCGGGTATGGCCGGAGTGGAAGCCGAGCGTCTTTCTGACCATCTCCGTCAGTTCGCTTATCGTTATCGTCGGTTCGACGGTCAGAACATGGGTATCAAAATGAATCTTCAGCATGCGCCCTCCTGCATCATAAATACCTATAAGTATATTCTGTCGCGTGTATCCGGCAAACGAACATCTCTAAAAGCGAATAATATCTATTGCTATTTCGAAGACTTCGGGATTTTATCATTCCCGGGTTGCACTTTTCTCAATGTCCCGAGGACTCGGGTCAGTTCGGGGTCGTTCAGGCGGGCGAGCTTCGATTCGAGGCGGGCCAGGAGATTCAGGGTCGAGAAGGTGAAGCCGCAAATGGAGGATTCCCCGAGCGGAATCTTCGTGAGATCGGCCGTGGAGCCCCGCGCCAGTTCAGCCAGAAGATCCGGCCAGCCCACGATCCTGGCGTCGGATTCGACGAACGCCTTCACGGCGAGCGAGAGAGCGTCGGCGAGATCTTCTGCGCCGCTCGTCGTGTAGCCGCCCCAGTTGCGATCTTCCCAGGTATCGCCGGGGCAGTTGCGGGCAGCCTCGACGGCCGGGCCGAGCCGCTCGAGAATCGAGGCCAGGGCCAGGGCGGGAATCCCGTCCTTCCTGGCCCAGAAGCAGTATTTCGCAGCACCCACGACCCTGGCGTGCGATGATTTCTCGTCGCGAAGAACCTTCAGGATATACTCCCGGACCTGCCGGCCGGTGATCGCGGCTGTCCAGCCTGTCCATGTCAGGTGTTCCGACTCGATCGCCTCGGAAAACAGTTTCTCGAAGAGTGCCTGGTCGAGCGTGATCCTGTCGGTAGCGGCGAGCCGCAGCATGGTCATTTTCTCTTCGGTCGTGACGAACGACCCGCCGGAGACTTTTTCCGGAAACGCAGCGACGGAATCGGTGTTTCCAAGGGCCAGCAGCAGCTCGTCGACTGCCTGCGACGCGCCGAATCGATTCGGCGTATCCGTTGAAACAGTCTCTGCAAGATGCTTCTTCAGGGCGTTCAGCGGCTCCAGGAATGCGGGCTTCGGGGCGCGGGCGAGGCATGAGACGATCTTCTCCAGCAGAGCCATGTCGCTCTTCACGAGCCGGTGGTCGAGAAATCGGATGAGAAGCGCATTGAAGGGCTCCGGGGCCACCTCGTCACTCCACGTCGCTATCATCCGGATCATCCCCGCATCCCGCTCCATCTCGGGATCAGGCAAGAGTGCGATCAGCTCCGGATGCCGTATTTCAGGCAGACGGGCCAGCTCACAGACCAGATTTCTGTAGATCGCATGGCGGCACAGGGTATGGGGAAACACGTTTCGGATAAACGCCGCCTGGGTATCCGATCCCGAAGCGGCAGCCTCAGGCTTCTGCGCCGCATCGTGAATCGCCTCACAGACGGCGCGAAGGGTTTCTTCGAGCATCTCGAGGCTGTCGAGCTCATGAATCGTGTGCCGTTTCCCCGGCGGAGCATTCCAGGCAAGGCCGTCGAACTGCGGCATGCCGGCCTTTTTCAGCTGTGCGTTCAGCCGTCGCTCGGCCGTTTCCCGCACCGAGGCGAAGTGGGTTTCGCTCGTACGATATGCAAACATCGCTTCGACAACGATGGCGGGGAACGTCGCAGCCGTCGCGGCATCGCCAAGCTGGTCCAGCGCGTCCCGGATCAGCGACGTTTCGATCATGGCATCCCGGAATATCGTCAGCGCATGCGGCACGACCGATTCCGGCCTCCGGCTCCGCCGGATCTCCATCGCCGCCCATGCAGGAATATCGGCGAATATTCCCCACTCCGCGGCCTGCCCGACCATGTCGTCGAGCTTCTGCGCAGCCTCACCGTCGTCGGGCGCCGGCAGCGCGACGGCGAGCGGAAAGCCCATCCTCCGTGCCTCCCTGAGGGTGGCTCCGATCTGCGTCAGGAACCTGGCGGGATCTTCCACCTCTTTCATGAGCCGCGCGATCAGCCTGCCGGCCAGTTCCGGCGCCCCGACGAAGAGGAACGACAGCGGCGGCCCGAAGGAACAGGCATCCGGATACATTGCCGGATCGAGCACCGCCTTCACGCATGCCGACTCCCACGTCTCGCGCTCCCTGGGTGTCGCGGCTTCCGCCGAAACCAGGAGAGCGGCGGCCGAGGCGGCGATCAGAGGCAGGAGATCTGCCTTCCGGCTCTGAGAGGCAAACGACGGCTTCTTCGAAGGTTTGGGCAGAAGCTTTTGCGCCGCCACGAACAGCACTCTGGCCGGCTCGCGAACGGAAGCTGGATCGAGCCGTGCAAGCGCCTCGAGAAGGATCGCCACTCCCGTCGTGCCGGCATACTGGCTGACCGAGTCAGGCAGTTCGCAGGCTTTGGATGCGGTGAACGCCGTCGGAACGAGCCCCTTCAACACCTCGAGAATCCGCCGCGCATCCTTCGGCCGGGCCCAGGCATGGGCTGCGACGGCAAAGCTTTGATACTTGGGATAATCGGCGCCGGGAAGTATAGGAAGCAGTATTTTAAAAGGGTCTTCCAAGACGCGGTTCAACACACGGCAGAGCCAGCCTGCGTCCACCGACAACCCCGGCTTCAGTTTCCGGAGCTTGGCCGCAGCTGATTTTGCCGCGTCGACCCCGTTTCGCGACAACTCGTCGAGGGCCTCGTCGTCATGCGTCCGATCCAGCAGTTCGCTGATAGAGACCTGGTTTTGAGATGTTCGTGCCATGCGGTTCCTTGTTCCTGAAAGACGGTCGTTTTGTCATTTTACCTGATTTGGCGAAGGGGCGTTCCACAGCCCAGGCTCGAAGTGTCGAGGAGCCGTAAAAATTGTGCGGCTTGGGGGTTTTTCCTGTGATAGACTCATGGCGGCGACGGGAATTTCCGCTTGCCGATTCCGGGAGTTGCCGATGGCTGGAGGAGTATGGCGGTGGCGGGTGACGGGTTGACGTTCTATTTCGATTTCACGTGCCCCTATTCCTATCTCGGGTGGGAGTTGCTGGTGAGAAAGCGTCGCGAGCAGCCGTTCCAGGTGAAACTGGTCGGTATCGGGGCCAACCCGCCGGGAAACCCCGGGCTGCTCGGGCGGGAACTCTGGAGCGACGCCCGCTGGGCCGAACTTCACGCTATCGCCGACAAACTCGGTCTCGTGATCAACAAACCGACGGTATTTTCGTCGTCCCAGGCCGCGCTGCGCGGTCTCCCCATGTATGAAGGTGTCGGCCTGACGGATTACGTATCGGGGGTTTTCAAGGTGTTTTTCCGCGACAACGTCGACATTTCCTCTTCAAAGGTGCTCGTGGAGCATCTCCAGCTGAACGGGATCGACACCCTTCCCCTTCAGAACGCCCTGAAGGCTCCCGACACGCTCAAAAAAGTCGAAGATGACTCGCTGCTCTGGGGACACGCACGCATCAGGACCATCCCCACCCTCCAGTTCGGCGCCGAACGGCTTGCCGGGCTGTTCGACCAGCGGGCCATCGATAATTTTCTCATCACACTGGACATCTGAAACCGCCATGACATTCACCTACGAGTATCCACGGCCGACGGTCACCGTCGACGCCGTCGTTCTCCGCCCCGACCCCGCTTTCACGCGTATCGAGATCCTGCTGATCAGGCGCGGGCACGAGCCGTTCACCGGCTGTCTCGCCCTGCCGGGCGGCTTTCTCGAGATGGACGAGACGCCCGTGACGGGAGCCGCCCGCGAGCTTCAGGAGGAGACGGGCATCACCGGAATCCCCCTCGCGCCGCTGTTCGCCTGCGGCGAGCCCGGCCGCGACCCGCGCGCGCGGTGCATCACCCTCGTTTACGGGGCGCTCGTTGCCGGGGCCGACCTCGCCCCGCGGGGCTCCGACGACGCCGACGAAGCCTCCTGGTTCCCTCTCTTCGACCCGCCGAAGATGGCGTTCGACCACGCCCGCGCCATCCGGGAGATCACGGCCGGACTCCGGTGGCAGGCGCGCACCGCCGTCATCGGCCGCACCTGCCTGCCCGACTCCTTCCGGCCGGAAGCCCTCCGGGCGCTTCACGCCCTCGTCTGCCCCGAATCCGCGCAGGGCGACGACCCGGCCGAGCGCGGCCTCCGGCTCGGGCTCCTGAAGCCCGCGGAGACGGCCGGCGAGCTGAGGTTCTCGATCCCTCCCCAGGCGGACCCCGACTGGAACCCCCTGCCCTGGTGACGGACCGTCGATGACCCCAAACTCTCTCCTCTTCCCGACCTACCGGGCGTTCGTCCAGAGCATCCGGAAGCGGGGCGCCAGGTTCGTCGCCCTTCTCACCGGCGGCGGCGTCTTCACGGCGTTCATCATTTATTTTGCCTTATATAAATTTCTTGCCTATGTTTCGAAGGCCCCGATGCTGGGGGCGGTCATCGGCCCGATGATCGGCGGCCTCCTGGTGTCGAAACTGCTCGAGATGCTGTATCTCGCGCTGTTCATCATGATCGTCTTCAGCAGCGTCATCGCCGCGTTCTCCTCGTTCTATCTCGACGACGAGATCCGCCTGCTGATGTCGTCGCCGATCCCCTCCGCCCGCATCTTCTGGTCGCGGTTCGTCCTGATGGTGGGCGAAAGCAGCTGGATGGCCGCGGCGTTTTTCCTTCCCGTCTTCCTGGCCTTCGCCACGGCGGCCCAGGCGCCCATCTGGGCGTATCTGATCTACCCGGTGTACATCTGCCTGTTCCTGCTCGCGCCCAACCTGGTCGGGGGGCTTCTCGCCCTGTCGCTGGCGACGCTGTTCCCGATCAGGCAGATGCGCAAGGTGTTCCAGTTCCTCTCGGTGATGGTGCTCGCGGCGATGGTGTTTTTCTTCCGGTATATGGAGCCGGAGAAGCTGCTCAACCCGAGCTATTTCGGCAGCGTCTCGAACTACATCCTCAACCTCCAGAACCCGCTCACGAAGATCGGGCCAAGCGCCTGGATGCACACCGCGACGCGGACGCTGTTCGAGGGCGACCCGCTCGTCAGCCTCAGGCAGCTGCTTCCCCTGCTGGCCCTGCTCGGAATCGGCCTCCTCGTCATGCATTTCCTCGCGCGCTCGTTCTACCGGCGAAGCTGGCAGATCTCGCTCGAAGCCGTCGAGAACCAGGTGCTGGGCCTCGAGTGGCTCCGCCGGGTGCTCATCATTCCCCTGCGGTTCGCCTCGCCTGATTTCCGGGTCATCGGGCAGAAGGAGATCACGGTGTTCTTCCGCGACCCGGCGATCTTTTCCCAGATCTTCATGATGGCGGCCATCATCTTCGTCTACGGGTACAACCTGACGATCCTGCCGCTGAAAGACCTTCCCTCGCTGTATTCCGGGGAGATCAACGATACCATGGTCTATTTTAACGGTCCCTTCATCGGTTTCATCATGGCGGCCGTCGCGATGCGCTTCGTCTACCCGTCGATCAGCATGGAGGGCCGGGCGTTCTGGGCGGTCAAAGCCTCCCCCGTCCCCGCGACGCGGCTCCTCCAGGTCAAGTTCGTCCTGTATCTCATGCCGATGATGGTGCTCGGGCTCCTGCTGTGTTTTATATCGAATAGAATATTCGCCGTCACCAATTCGTATCTCTTTCTGATCAGTTTTCTGAACGTGTTCATGATGTCGATCGTCATCACGGGCCTCGCCATCGGCCTCGGCACTGTTTTCGCGCGGTTCGACGCCGACAACCCCCTCAAGATCTCCGGCTCGTTCGGCGGCTTCGTGTTCATGATCAGCTGCGCGCTCTACGTATTCAACCTGCTCGCGCTCGAAGCCTACCCGATGTTCAGGATGTATTTCTACCGCTATTATCCGATCGCCGGGACCGGAAGCCGGCTCCTCATCTTCCTCTCCTTCGCGCTGCTGATCTTCTGCAGCGTTCTCTGGACGATCGTGCCGCTGATCCAGGCACGGGACACAATCGAACGCTATGAACCAGAATGACCCCGCCATCTCCCTGACCGGCATCGGCAAGCACTACGGCAATTTCGAGGCGCTGAAGCCGACGTCGCTCGAGATCATGCCCGGCGAATTTTTCGGCTTTCTCGGCCCCAACGGCGCCGGCAAGACGACGATGATCCGCATCATCACGGGCATCATCATCCCGACCTCCGGCTCGGTGCGCATCTCCGGCCACGACGTGGCGAAAGACCCCGACGCGGCGAAACGGCGCATCGGCTATATTCCCGACCGGCCGTATCTGTATGAGAAGCTGACGCCGCTCGAGTATTTCGAGTTCGTCGCCGGCCTGTACACCCTCACCGACGATCTGTGGAAGCAGCGCAGCGAGGAACTGCTGAAGCTGTTCAAGCTCTGGGAATGGCGGAACGAGCTGATCGAGAGCTTTTCGCACGGCATGAAGCAGAAGGTCGCGATGTGCTCGGCGTTCCTGCACGACCCCGACATCATCATCGTCGATGAGCCGATGGTCGGCCTCGATCCCAAGAGCGTCAGGCTGGTGAAGGACATCTTCAAGGAGCAGGTGAAGAAGGGCAAGACGATCTTCCTCACAACGCACACGCTTTCCGTCGCGCAGGACCTCTGCTCGCGGATCGGCATCATCAACCGGGGAAGCGTGATCGCGCTCGGCACCGTCGAGGCGCTCCGCATCCAGTCCGGTTCCGACACCTCCGATCTCGAATCGGTGTTCCTCAAACTGACCGAGGAAGAAGCCGAGGAAGCGATGAGCCACCACCCGACCCCGTCCTGACATGTCGCGCCGCACGGGAATCCTTCTGCTCCTGGTGATGAACTTCGTCTGGGGCGGCTCGTACGCCGTGGCGAAGTGGGCCCTTCAGTTCATGCCTCCCGCCATGCTGCTCATGTCGCGGTTTCTGCTCGGCGGCATCGTTCTGCTGCTGGTCGCCCCGCGCCCCCTCCCGCGCATCTCCCGGCGCGACTGGATCGGCGTGACACTGGTCGGCACCCTCGGCATCACGCTCGCGTTCCTGCTGAACTTCTGGGGTCTCCAGCGCACGACCGCGACGAAAGCCGCCATCGAGATCACCCTCGAACCGATCATCCTGGTGCTTCTCGCGCGCATGTTCCTCGCCGAGCGGCTTCACCCGCGAACGATGACGGCGCTGGCGATCTCGCTGGCGGGCACGTTCCTGCTGCTGCTGGGCGGCAAGGACGCGGCGACGCTCTGGAAGGAGATCGTCGGGGCCGGGGAGCTGCTCGGCGACATTCTCGTCCTGTTCTCGGTGGCGCTGGGCGGGGTGTACACGGTGATCAGCAAGCCGGTGTCGCGGCGCATCGGGGCGATGTGGACCACGGCGCTCAGCAGCCTCATCGGCGCGGGCCTCACGGTGCCTCTGGCGGCATGGGAAATCGGTGGAGGCCATGTGATACAATGGAACGCCGGGCTCGTGCTGGCCATCCTGTTCCTCGGCCTGATCTGCACCGCCCTCGGATTCGCCTTATGGAATCTCGTTCTCATCGACATGCCCGCGGGCATCATGGCGGTGACGCTGAATATACAACCGCTTGCGGGAATCATCATCGGGTGGCTATGGCTTGGCGAGACGATGACGCTCACGGGATACGCAGGAACCGCCCTCATCCTGGGCGGCGTTTCCCTGCTGCCCGTCGGAGCCCCGCCCGCGGCGCAGGCTCCAACGCCCGCTCCCGCCTGACCCCCCGAAGGACCGGCATCTGTCGCCCCGCATCGTCCGGGTGAGGTGAGCGATGCACTGTTACGAAGCGTTCCATTGCGGCCGGACCGACTGCCCCGTCCGCCGGAACCGGATCAGACGATGCTGGCAATGGTTCGGCGAGAACGGCACGGAAAGCGCCGATGACTGCCCCCACGCCCCGTGCTCGACATGCCATTACCGGCTGGGCTGGGAAATCGGGCTGATCGGGGAAAGCCTGTTCCCGCCCGATCAGCCGCCCGACCCCGGTTCGGTCATTCCCTCCCCTCTGCCGCCGGCCGTGCCGGAAGAGCCGCTGGCATCTTCCCGGACAGCCGGGGAGAGTGCTGCGCCTCGTTCCGAAATCGCGGGCAAGCCCGGTATGCGCTTCTGCTGGGAAGTCCTGCCGTGCCCGAACCCGCGCTGCCCGGTGCGGGAACGGCGCATCATCCGGTGTTTCAAGTTTTTCGAGCCGCGCGGCATGGAAGCCAAGCTCGCCGTCACCTGCGGCGAGCGAACCTGCGACGCCTGCCACTACCACGCGGGCTGGGAGATCGGCACCATCAGCGAGGAACTGTTCGAGGACGTCCTTGCCGAGAAGCGGCTGAATATCGCGCGCGCCGACCGGATCAAGCGCCACACGCTCGTCGAGATGTACCTCGACGAACTGTCGCGAAAGCCCCTGACACGGAAGGAAGAACAGGACCTGGCCCGCAGGATCGCCGGCGACCGTGACGCGAACGAACTCCTGCTGACGGCCAACCTGAAACTGGTCACCCGCATCGCCGCCGGGTATTCGAACCGCGGCCTCAGCATCATGGACCTCATCCAGGAAGGCAACATCGGCCTGATCAGGGCGGTGGCGAAGTTCGATTATACGCTTGGCTATAGATTCTCGACCTACGCCGCATACTGGATCAGATATTACATGCAGAAAGCGGTCAGCGAACAGGGCCGGGTCGTGCGCGTCCCGCACCACCTGCTCGCGGTCGCGCACAAGATCCGGCGCAGCATGCGCGAGCTCGAGGCCGAGCTTCTCAGGCCCCCCACCCTGCGCGAGCTGTCGCAGGTCCTCGATCTCGAGGAAGACAAGGTTCTCGAGATCATCCGGATCACCCAGACGCCGATCTCACTCGAGGCGGGCAGTCCATCCGAAGACGACAACGGGGAATCCGCCCCCGAGTATTTTCTCGCCGACCGGAACCAACTGTCACCCGAGGAGATCGCGCTCGAGCAGGCAAAGACGGAGGCCTGCCGCAAGGCGATCTCCCTTCTTCCCGACCGCCAGCGCGAGCTCGTCGAGCTGTATTACGGCTTCCGCGACGAGGTCCCGAACCTCGCCGAAATCGGCCGTCGCATGGGCATCTCCCGCGAACGGGCACGCCAGATCCTGAAAGAAGCCCTCGAAACCCTGGGCAAACACGAGTTCGTCGCCTCCCTGCAGGATTTCCTGGCGTAGAGTCTTCGCATCGTTTTCACAACCACTGAATCACAGAGGAAAATTTTATTCTCTGTGAAACCTCTGTGTTCATCGTGTCCTCTCTGGGATTCACGTCCGTTCTTGTGAACACGAATCGAAGCTCACGCGCTCGCCTTGGACATCAGATTCAAACCAAGCACATCGTTTCCAATCGAGGTATACTGTACACACATGAGAAAGATGACGGCGTGCTCGCATGCCGTGGGAAAGGAAAGAACGAATGAACCTGCGAACGATCCTGGGAGTCACTCTTGCGGCGTTTTCCTGCCTGGTCGCGCCGGCTGCGGATGCGGCGCCGGCTGCGGACACGGTCGAGCGGATCCAGCTGGTGAACAACAACCACGTTCCGCAGAAGCTGCTCGTGGTGTACACCTACGGGAACGGGCCGTTCGTGAAGGACCTGTTCACGGTCGTCAAGCAGGTCAACGAGCAGGACCGCCTGCCCGAGAGCGACCGGCTGAAGCTGCACATCGTGACGTCCGGGGGCGATCCCGTGAAAGAGCTCGGCATCAGCGCCGAGGACGCGGCGCGGTACGTCGAGATCAACCCGACGTTCAAGTCGGGCGATATCTGGATGCAGGACTGCATGGAGCTGTGCTCCGCCTGGGCGGCCGGAAAGCGTCTGCAGGCGGTCTTCGACAGCAACCGCGGTCGCGGTCTCGCGGGTCTCCCGAGATCTCTCGCCACCCTGTGGAATCTCGTGTATTTCCGGAACCCGGCGACCCAGATGTCGCACGGGGACTACGGTGGCAACCTCGAAGTGACGCCGTTCGACGACATCATGGTCGCCGGCAGCACCATCACCGGCCCCTGCAAGGCTTTCTTCGAGAAACTCGGGTATGCCGGTCGCATCGCCACCCCCGACACGCGCTGGCTGACGGTCGGACATATTGATGAATATATTTCATTCATTCCCACCGCCCATGCTCCCGGTGGCTATTCGATCGTCAAGGCCGATCCGGCCTACGCGCTCGAACTTCTCACCAACATCGACGACGGCGAGCTCGACCGGCTGAACCGCTCCGACCGCGAGTTTCTGCTCCGGGTGAAGCGCGTTCTCAATGCCCGTCTCGACGATCCCGACGCGGGCCGTGGGACGGCCGAGGGCGATTTCATCACCCTGAACCGGGCAATCGGCGAGCTCATCGAGAAAAACGTCGGCGAGCTGAAGCAGTTCATCCGCGCCACTGTGAACGATCCTGACCGTGACATCGCGGACGTGGCCTGGCCGTCGTTGTATGAAGGTCGCGGCGGGGCCCGGCCGACCGGCTGCTGCGCGTTCCTGCCCGGGGTCGTGAACCTGACCGTCGTGCGCAATCATCTTCTGGTGCCGGCCTGCCACATCCCGAGTTTCGACCGCGTCATCGAGGCCCGGTTCCGCGCCCAGGGGAACACCGTTCATTTCATCGACGACGAGCCGTATCACACCTCGATGGGCGAGATTCACTGCGGCACGAATGTTCTCCGCGACCCGGTCCGGACGATACTTTCGGAGCGGCAGGTGGAGGCGGTCCAGTCCGTGAAAGCGCGTTTCCGGAACATTCACAAGGACTGACCCTTTTTCGGAACCTTCTCAAGACACCGAAGGCCCTTCAGCCTTCGGTGTTTTTCCGTGTTTGACATCTCTTCGAAGGGCTGGTACATTGAGTCGCTTTTGCCGGGGGTACAGCCCGGCGGTCGATAGACGGTGTTTACTCGCATCAGGAGAAGAATGATGAGTCAGAAACTGGTCGTGGTGTTCGGCGTCGGCCCTGTCGGACAGGGACTGGCGCAGGCCGTGGCGATGTCCGGCTGCGACGTCGTGATGATCGATGAGGCGGCGGACAAGCTGGAGGACAGCCTGGTCAGGATCACGCAAGCGCTCGATTCCGAAATCGCCCGCTGGGGGCTTACCGAGGGTGAGAAGAAGGCGATCCTGAACCGCATCCGCACCTCGACGGACCTGAAGGAAGCGGCGAAGGCGAGTCACGTCATCGAGACGATCCCGGAAGGGCTCGAAGGCAAGCGCCAGCTGTTTTCCAGGCTCGACGGCATCTGCCCGGTCGAGACGCTCCTGATCACGAATTCGGCAACGATCACCGTCACCGACACGGCGGCGGGCATGAAGCACCCCGAGCGGCTGATCGGCATGCACTTCCTCAATCCCGTCCGGAAGACCCCCGTCGTCGAAGTTTCCCGCGGCACCCAGACCAGCGACGCGGCCCTCGAGAGCGCGAAACGCTTCGCGAAGATGCTCGACAAGACCGTCATCCAGGTTTACGAGTATCCCGGCCTCGTCACGACCCGCGTCTTCCTGCCGATGCTGAACCAGGCGGCAAAGGTGCTCAACGAGGGCATCGCCGGCTGCGCAGACATCGACAACGCGATGAAACTCGGCTTCGGCCTGAACATGGGCCCCTTCGCCCTCGCCGATCAGATGGGCGTCGACTCCCTCCTCTCCTGGATGGAAAGCCTCCACCACGAGACCAACGACAACGCGTATCTGCCCAGCAAGCTGATCCGCAAGATGGTCCGCGCGGGCCTCTACGGGATCAAAAGCGGCCGCGGCTTCTACCGATACGGTCCCGACGGCCGGCGCATCGAGGGCAGCGGCCTGTCCATTCGCGAACTGAGCGCTCCCGGCGCCATTTCCCAGAGGTGACGAACGAATGAAAATTCTTGTACTCAACTGCGGTTCTTCCTCACTCAAGTATCAGCTGTTCGATATGGGCGACAAGAGCGTCATGGCGAAGGGTCTCGTCCAGCGCATCGGCATCGCCGGCTCGAACATCGTGCACCGCAAGGGCGACAACGGCCCCAAGGTCACGATCAACACCGAGATCCTCGACCACAAGGACGGCATCCGGAAGGTGTTCGACCTGCTGGTCAGCGCCGACAACGGCGTGGTCACGTCGCTCAACGAGATCGAAGCCGTCGGACACCGCGTCGTTCACGGCGGCGACAAGTTCGCCAACAGCGTGCTCCTGACGGAAGACGTCCTGCAGGCCGTCCGCGACTGCATCGTCTTCGCCCCGCTGCACAACCCGCCGAACCTCAAGGGCGTGGAAGCGGTCTCCGAGATTCTGCCCAACCTGAAGCAGGTCGGCGTTTTCGACACCGCGTTCCACCAGACGATGAAGCCGGAAGCGTTCCTGTATGGCATCCCCTACAGTTTCTACGAGAAGGAGCGCATCCGCCGCTACGGTTTCCACGGCACGAGCCACCGGTTCGTCTCCCGCCGCGCCGCCGAGCTGCTCGAGCGCCCTCTCGAGGAGCTGAAGCTGATCACCATCCACCTCGGGAACGGCTGTTCGATGTGCGCCATCGACAAGGGCAAGTCCGTCGAGACATCGATGGGCCACACGCCGCTGGAAGGCCTGATCATGGGAACCCGCTCCGGGGACATCGACCCGGCGATCATGCTTCACATCATGAAGCGGTATGAGCTGACCCCGCACGAGGTCGACAACCTCCTCAACAAGCACTCGGGCGTGCTCGGCATCAGCGCCGAGTCGAGCGACCTGCGCGACCTCGAGGAAGGCTGGCCGAACCGCAGCGCACGCGCGAACCTCGCGCTCGACGTCTACTCGCATCGCATCAAGAAATATATTGGTGCATATATAGCGGTCCTCAACGGCTGCGACGCGCTCGTCTGGACCGCCGGCGTCGGCGAGAACAGCCCGATCGTGCGCAGCATCGTCTGCAAGGAACTGGGCTGGCTCGGCATCGAAATCGACCCGGTCGTGAACGACAAGACCTGGCGCGGCGCCGAGGGCGACATTGCAACGCCGAACGCGAAGGTGCGCAACTTCGTCATCCCGACGAACGAAGAACTCGTCATCGCCGAAGACACTCTCGAAATCGTCTCGAAGCGCTGACCAGGTCTTTTCAGAACAACGAACCACAGAGACACTGAGACACAGAGACAAGATATAATATCAACAAACATTGAATCAGATTTCGTTCAAGTGTTTGATGTGCTGAATCCTTCTCTGTGTCTCTGTGACTCTGTGGTTCGTCATTTCCGGCCATTTGCCAGCGAAATGAAGGCGGTGCGGAGGGTGGAGAGGTTTTTGAGGTCGTCGGCGGGGTCTTCGTTGCCGGCCTGGGGGGTTTCCATGATGACGGAGCGGCCGGCGAAGCCGGGGCGCAGGAGAAGCTCGGCGAGGTTTTCCGCGCCGATCACGCCGCCGCCGATGTTCTCGTGCCGGTCGTGATGAGCTCCGAACGGTTTCATCGAGTCGTTGAGATGGATCACCCTGACGCCGTCGGGGCCGAAAAGGCGGGCGGCGTCACGTTCGAGCCGGTCGCGTTCCGCGGCCTCGCGAAGATCGTAGCCGGCCTGGAACGCGTGGCAGGTGTCGATGCAGACGCCCGTCGGAAATGGCATCGCATCGCGGACACCGGCGATCTCGGCAAGATCGGCACCGAGATCGTTCCGCTCCCCGGCCATATTCTCGAGCAGCAGCAGGGGCGAATCGGCAGCCAGCCCCTCGAGAGCCGCGCGAAGTCCGGCTTTCATCTCGTTCATCCCGTCCTCGCGGTCGGGGTTGCTGCCCATGTGGACGACGACGAAATCGGCCCTGCACCGTGCCGCCATCCGGTATTCGAACCGCAGGACATCGACGGATTTTCGCCGGACGTCGGGGTTGGCGGAGGCGAGATTCGCAAGATACCGCGCATGCACGATCAACGGAGGGGAACCGGCGGCCGCGCGGGCGGCATGAAACCGTTCGACCGTCTCGTCAGGCCAAGGGCGCATTTCCCAGACCCTCGGGCTCGAGGTGAAGATCTGGAGCGTCGTGCATGCCCGGACCCGGTATCTCTCGAACAGGGTTTCCGGCCCGGAAGCGATCGAAAGGTGGAACCCCACCCGCAGCCCGTTCGGCCACGGTTCCGAGGACGTTTTTCCCTTCGTTCGCGATCCGGCCCGGCCGGGCTGGTCAGGGTTTCGCATCAGGTGGCGGCGTATCGCGCACGCACCGGAATCCGACGGTGGTGCTGCGATAGAAGGGCGTCCGATGGACGTCGCGGGCGCTGACCCGGCATCCCTTCGACTCGTCGTCCCACGAGCCGCCGCGGATGATCGGCTGGCCGAAATGGCCGTTGAAGTCGCGGCCGTCGCGGGCGTCGGGTTCGTAGACGGTCGCCGTCCATTCGGCGACGTTGCCGGCCATGTCGAGCGCGCCCCACGGCGATGCACCGTCCGGGAAGCTCCCGACTTTCACGGGATACCCGCCCGTATTCAGGTTTTCGACGCGGAAGCTGCTGCCCCACGGGTATTCACGACCGTCGCCGCCGCCCGCCGCGATCTCCCACTCGTCCTCGGTCGGAAGCCGCTTGCCAGCCCATTTTGCATACGCCCAGGCATCGTACCAGTCGACGAGAACGACCGGGCAGTCCTCCATTCCGGCTGGGGGACGGCCTCCAAGCCAGCTGAAACGCAGCGCCCAGGTATACGTATGGTAGGGGACATGATCTTTCTGGATGGGTTCGGAGGGATGGCACCACTTATGGCCTTCGCGTTTCACGGCATTGAGGAACTTCTGGTATTCGGCGCAGGTCACCTCGTGTTTGTCGATCCAGAAGCCCGGGCTCTTGATCTTCCGCAGAGGCCGTTCGTCGGGGTTGCCGCGCTCGTTGCCAAGCATGTAGACACCGCCCTTGATCTCGATCATTTCGCCTCTGGCATGGCTGTTCGCGGCTGAAGCCGTCGAAGCTGCGGCCGGCGGCGCGGCGACGGGCGCGAGTTCCAGCGACAGTTTCTGCTCCTGGCCTGATGCGACGCTGAAGCTGATTTTCTGGGAGGCGAAGCCGGGGGCCGCCGCCTCGAGACGGTGCTCTCCGGCGGGAATCTCGAACCGGAGTTCCGGCCCCGTGCCGCGCGGAAGGCCGTCGATCAGCATCGTCGTTTCCGGCGGCGTCACGCGCACGACGAGAGTTCCCCGCTCTCCGTCGGCTCTCTGTTCGAGCTTTCCTCCGTCGAAGGGGCAGAAGTTCACCCCGTCGTCGAACGACTTCCCGCAGGTCGGGCACTCCCTGTTCGCCAGGGCCGGCCGGCACAAAAGAGCCGCAGCCAGAACGAACAGGATGGTGAATCCACGGCGAATCCGCATGTAAGCCCGGGGCATGATTGTTTCCTCCGCCAGACAAGGTATCACGTCATCTTAATACATGGTCACCCGCGCCGCAAACCGTTTTCAGGCCTTTCCCGAACGCGCGGCAAGCAGTTGCGCGGCACACTGACACAGTTTCTGCAGTTCGGCAGCCCCTTTTCCCGCAGGCTGCGCAAGAATTTTCGAAACGAGCAGCACCAGGTCGCGATAGGCGACACCGCCGTTCCCCTCGTATGCCATTCCATACGCTATAACAAACTGACAGACCAGATCGATCTGCCCGTGTTCGGCTGCCTTTCTTGCTGCGGCAACCGCCTTCGTCGAATCCCCGACGAAAAACGCCGCCCGCGCCAGCCGCTGGAGGGCGGCGGGGTTGTCCGGAACGAGTTCCGCCAGACGAAGCAGGGCCTTGTAGGCGTCCTGAGGCCGCTGGAGGGCCTCGAGGGCCTCGGCCAGGAGCAGATAGGCCTGCGGGAGCTTCGGATACAGCCGGATCGTCGTATGGAGCGCCTCGGCCGCCTGTTTCCATTCACCATTGGCGTGGTGGATCTGACCGAGGGCATACCGAGCCTTCGGCAGGTTGGGTTCCAGGGCCAGGGCCGACCGGAAACAGTCGGCGGCGCGGCGATGATCGCCTCCCCGGTGCACCAGGTCACCCAGCGCCATCCATCCCTGCACATGCCGGGGAACGAGCTTCAGCAGCTGTTCGAGAGCGGCAACCGCCTCGCCGTTGCGACCGGAGCGAATGTGATCGGCAGCAACGCTCCAAAGCTTCTGGGCATCGGCTTCGACGGCCGACGACCGGCTTTTCTCGAGCTTTGTCCGGTGATTGGCGAGAGCGGATTTCAGCTCGCCCTCGAACCTGGCAAGAAGCTCGCCGCCCGCACGCGAAACTTCGGCGCAGACTTCCCCGAAGCACAACAGAAACACCTTGCGGACATCCTGGCTCTCATGACGGAGTCCCGCGCACACCTCGTCGAGAACGTCGGCAGCCCCGAGTTTCCACAGGATTTCGACGGTTTTCCTCCTGACGCGGACCTCGGGATGTTTCATGCCCCTCCGGACCGAACCGAGAACCGCGGAGGTCACCGCCGCCTGGTCGATACCGGCGATGACGTTGAGAACGGCGATGGCGACCTGCGCTTCGGCGTTGTCGAGATAGGGCTCGATGATCGTGAGCGTTTCGGGCTTTCCGCACCGGCCGACCGTTTCGATGATCTGCGCGAGAACCCCGGCCGCCTTTTCCGTGAGGAGTCGCTTGACGAGAGGCATGAAGCAGTCGCTGCCCATCGTCGCCTCCAGCGCGGTGACGGCCTGGAGCCTGACCGCCGGTTCCTGGTCATCCAGGAGGGGGAGCACGCTCTCCTTCAGGGTCGCGAGGGCCGGAGCCTGTGCTCCCGCCGTCATTTTCCGGATCGCGATGACGGCGTTTCTCCTGATATCCGCGTCTCCGTCCCTGAGCGCCGTCAGAACATGCCTCTGGAAACCGCCGAGCCTGATTTCCCCGATCGCATAGAGGGCCGAGACGCGTTGCCGCTTGTCCTTGTCGGCGAGCATTTCCTTGATCGTGGCGGAAACCTCGAAATCACCGTACTGCCAGATGGCCTTGATGGCATTCGCGCGCACGCGCTGATGCGGATCGTAGAGATATGGTTGGAGAACGGCAATGTTGGAAGGATTCTTCAGCGCCTGGAGGGCCTCGACGGCATTCGCCCGGACGCGGGGGTCGTCATCCTTGAGAAAGCCGACGACCACCGTCTGCATCGTATCGTTCATCCGCGGGATGAGCGCCGCGAGAACCGTCGCACGGATGCGCGGGTTCGTCTCCTTCATGAGAAGCTTGCGCATCAAT
Organism: uncultured bacterium; assembly: GCA_964389325.1. Lineage (GTDB taxonomy): Bacteria > Muiribacteriota > Ozemobacteria > Ozemobacterales > Ozemobacteraceae > MWAR01. Next base: position 34,970 of record CAYMEN010000005.1, read on the forward strand.
GCCATGCAGATGGGTGTGCCAAGCCTGCCGAGCGCCCTGACGGCGCCGGAAATGGCCTCTTCGCTCAGCAGAACGGCTTCAGTGCCCCCTCCCGACCCCGCAAGATACTGCTCGACCGCATCACTGAGCACCTGGACCGCTTCGTCGGCATTGAGCCGCGACAGGGCGTCGGCCGCGGCGAGCCTGGTCTCGACCTGGGTATCGTGAAGCGCCTGCAGCAACAGTTTTGCCGACTTGTCGGCGCTCATTCTGCTGAGCGCACAGGTCAGGTAGTCGTCGAGGTTGTCGCTCTTGAACCGCTCGAACAGTATTTCGGCGGCGGCTTCCCCTCGCAACCTGCTTACCGCCGTGAGGGCCGCCTTGCGCAACTCGTATTCGGTGCTGGTGAGATTGTCGAGAAGCAGATGAAAGATGTTGGAAAGGGCGGGAAAATTCATTTCAGGTTCACTTCGAAAACAGGTATCATGGATCCTGCAACACTATACCACCGAAACATCTGCGAAGAGGATGAATTTTGAGAGCGAAGACACACCACGTCTTTGCCGGAGTGACGTTTCTCCTGCTGGCTCTCGTCTGGCTCCACGGCGCCCGCATGACAAGCCTGCCGTCCCTCCGTCCCTCCCCTGCAGGCGATCTTCCGGCGGCATGGGAATCGGCCGCCAGGGCGCTCGGCCCGACCGGCCTCACGTTTCACCCCGCTTCTCACGGCCCATGCCGTCTGGAAGGCGTCGACGCCTCGGGCATCGTTCGATGGCACGCCGTTTTCAGCGCGTTTCTCTCCCCCCGCCCGGCCGGCTATGCGGGCCCCGTCGATCTCGTGGCCGGCTTCGACGATGCAGGCCGCATCACCGGCGTGCGGCTCCTTTCACACAACGAAACGCCGACGTTCGTCGCCGGGATCGATTCCGATTGGTTTCTCGGGCAGTTCACGGGCAAGACGGCCGATGCCCCCCTCGTTCCAGGCGAGGACATCGAAGGCTTGACACACGCCACCGTCTCGGTCGAAGCTTTATGCCAGGCTCTTCGCCAGGGCTTTGCCGCCGCGAATCTCTCCTCCGCCCATCCCCGGCCGGAGGCCCCCGCGCCCGATGCACCTCGCAGGAAAGGCGTGCAGGCCAATCTGATCGCCGTCATCGTCTCCGTCATTGCGGCACTTGTTCAGCGCTTCATCGGAACCGGCCTTGCGGCGGCGATCGTCGTCTTCTCCCTAGGCTATCTTTCCCCGGCATACGTCTCCCTGTCGCATCTTCGCTTCCTTTCCGGCGGCTCGGTGTCCGTCCAGGCGGGCCTGATTCTCGGTCTCGCGGCGGCGGCCGTCGTTCTCTCGAGGCGCGGCTACTGCCGGCTTTTCTGTCCCTGTGGCCGCCTCCAGGACGTGATTCACTCGATTTCACCCACGGCGCCTTCAGGCTCATGCCGGCCCGGAGCAGGTCGGGCGCTTCTCTGGACGATTCTCCTGCTGTTTCCGCTGGTCGGAGAACTCCCCCTGGAGCGGGCGGAAGTCTTTTCGGCGCTCTTTTTCCGGAATCTCGGAACATGGGGAACGATTTTCGCCCTCTCGGTGCTCGCAGGCGCGGTCCTGGTTCCCCGTTTTTATTGTCGGAAGCTTTGCCCTCTGAACCCGCTGTTCGCCGACATCGAGACGCTCAAAACAGCTCTGGCCGTTTTTCGGCCGGGGGCGAAACCCGGACCGGGCGGCGCATCATGAACAGGCGGCGGTTTCTCATCGATGCCTGCACCGTGGCGGCAGGGATCAGCCTCGGCGGGCTGCTCCTCGACGGTCGGTCCAAAAGGGGCCCGACCCCCGTCTCCCCGGAGCGGGATCATCCGGAAGGAGTTGCCGGCCGCCATGCCTATGACCGTGCGGCCGCCGAGGCGAAGCTGCGCAGTCTCGAGGCGGCGGGGCTCTCCCCGCGAGATGCGATGTACTGGTCACGCACCCCAGACGGACTGATCCGGTGCGAACTCTGTCCCCGTTTCTGCACGCTGAAACCGTTCGAGCGGGGTCTCTGCAAGGTGCGTATCAGCCTGGAAAACCGCCTCGGCACCCTCGTATACGGTCGCCCCTGCACGGCGGCGATCGATCCGATCGAAAAAAAGCCGGTCTTTCATTTTCTGCCCGGCAGCACAGCCTTCTCGATCGCGACGGCCGGCTGCCTCTTCGGCTGCCGCTACTGCCAGAACTGGCAGATCTCGCAAATCGGGCCCGAAGAGTGCGATTTTTACGATCTTCCTCCCGGGCGGGTCGTCGCGGATGCGGTGTCGAACGGCTGCAGAAGCATCGCCTACACGTACACCGAGCCAACGATCTTCTACGAGTACATGCTCGATACCTCGAAAGCCGCCCGCGCGGCCGGCCTGGCGAACATCATGATCTCCTGCGGCTACATCAACCCCGAGCCGCTCAGGGAGCTTCTTCCCTGGCTCGACGTCATGAAAGTCGACCTCAAGGGGTTCACGGAACGCTTCTACCGCTCCGTCTGCGGGGGAAATCTCGCTCCGGTTCTCTCGACGATCGAGCAGCTTTCCCAAAGCAAGGCCCTCGTCGACATCGTCACGCTCGTCGTTCCGACGCTGAACGACGACCCCGCAATCTGCTCGGACATGTTCCGGTGGCTCATGGAGCACGTTGGCCCCGACATCAGCCTGTTCCTCTCCCGCTTCATGCCGACCTACCGCATGCGCGGCCTCCCGCCGACACCTCTCGACACGCTCGAGCGCCTCCGGGACCTGGCGATGAACACCGGTCTCCGATACGTGTATCTCGGAAACATCCCGGGCCATGAGGGGGAAAGCACCTTCTGCCCGGGCTGTAAAAAGCGTGTCGTCGAACGCTTCGGGTATTCGGTCGGGGAAATGCATATCAGCAAGGGAGCCTGCGCCTACTGCGGAACCGCCATTCCCGGCCGCTGGGAGTGAGCGCAGCTTTTGCGCGACAACAAGGTTCTTTACCTTCCGGCCGCAATGCATTATATTCATTGCAGGGCTGCACGGGGAGCAAGGCCGCTCCATACCGCAGCACGAACCGGAGGCACGACATGACACAGAAGCAGCACGGCGAAGGCCAGGGCGAAACCATTCTCCGCAAGTATCCGAACCGCCGCATCTATGATGCGACGCGAAACACGCATGTCACGCTCGGCGAGATCGCCGATCGCATCAAGGCCGGCGAACGGATCCGGATCCTCGACCACAAGACGGGCGAGGACCTCACCCAGGTCACCATGGGGCAAGTTCTCGTGGAAACGCTGAAAACCCGCCCCGACTACCTTCCGCTCGACCTCGTCACGCTGATGATCCGCGCGCAGGACAACGTCGTCCGCGACTTCCTGTACAACGGTCTTCCCCAGGCCTTCCAGGGATATCTCGACCAGCAGCGGCGCCTGATGTCCGGCATGATGATGAACCCCTGGCTTCCCGGAAGCTTCCCGACCATGTCGCCGTTCGGAAGCTTTTTCGGCGCCTCTCCTCAGCCCCAGCAGCCGCCACAGCCCCAGCAGCCCTATCCCGGCCCGACGGCGGCCCAGCCGGCCCAGCCCCCCACTCCGCCCCATGCGGCTCCCTCCCAGCCCGTCCCGCAGGCGGACGATTCGCTTCGCGAGGAACTCCAGAGGCTCCGCCGGGAGGTTGAAGCCCTGAAACACGCTGAGAAACCGGGGAAAGGCCGCCACCGCAAGAGCTAGACTCCACCCGTTCATTCTGAAACAGCCCGGGAGCTCCCGGGCTGTTCGCTTTCCCTCGTGGCCCTGCAGCGCACGTTTCGGAGCCCATCGTTTCACGCGCTCCGTCTCGCTCACGCTCCCCGCCAATCCATCTTCCCAGGCAGATCCTGGCATCTCCAGCCCGCTCGGCACGATGAATTTTGCATTGCAAAATAATTTTGCTTGACACAATATCGTGCCGATGATATATTCGTTCATGTGAGACCAGTAAATCAAAAATTGCGAAATCGCATCGCACAATCCCAGGAGAACGAACCCATGAACGCCTTCCACGGAACCATGACCCCGTTCGCGGATCTCGCCGACGTATCCATGCACCTGTTCGATGCCTCGATGCGCCTGGCCGCCCAGTTTTCGCACAACGTCGAGAAGATCGCCTCGATGCAGGTCGAGACCGTGAACGAAGTTCATCGTCGCCAGACCGAGATCTCCAATCTGGTCATCGACGAGTCGCTGAAAGCGGCCCGGATTCTCCGGAACCACTGTGAATCGCTCTTCAACCGGGCCATCGACCGCCAGGCCCAGACCGGGACCGACCGATGACCACCCACAGACACAAGACACGAAAGGATCCGACCAATGACAAACCAGTTGTTCGACCGCGACGAACTGCTCCGGCTCTCGAGGCAGGGGATGGAAAACTCCCTGAGATTCTACATGACGCTGACCGAGAACGCCCTGAAGCTCGGCGAGGTCCAGAAGGACACGATGAACGAAGCTTCCCGCCGGCAGATCGACCTCGTCAACAAGTCCTTCGAGGAGTATCAGAAGAGCACCCGCACAATCACGGCCGGCTTCGAGAGAGAGTTGCGGAAACTGGCGGACCAGATCCAGCCCCAGGCCGCCCGGTAACGTTCGGTTTCACACAGACGGCGATTCGAAACGCCTTCTCGATTTTGAATACAATATCAAGGAGAATACCAATGACCCCGACAACCAACAACCCCCTGTTCGACCGCGACGAGATGATCCGCCTTTCCCGCGAAGGTCTCGAGAACTCCCTCAAGTTCTACACGACCCTCACCGAGAACGTCACCAAGATCGCCGACATGCAGCGCGAAGCCTACAACGAGACCGCCAAGAAGCAGATCGAGATGGTCAACAAGGCGTATGAGGATTACCAGAAGAACACCCGCGTCGTCATGCACCACTTCGAGAACGTCTGGCGCCAGGTGATCGAGCAGGCCGCCCCCAAGGCCAAGGCCGCCGAATAATCCCGCTCCTGCCCCTGACGGCCGCCGGTCTGCCCAGGCAGTTCCGGCGGCTTTTCATTCCCGAAGGCGCCCCGCTGCCCACCCTCGATTTGACACCTCCAGAGGGGGGCCCCTATACTTTCCCGGCCGGTGCCCGCCCCTCACGCACCGGATATCAGATCCGTACACCCCAGGGAGGAACGTCGATATCATGAGCAACCAGCATGGAGCAGCTCCTGCCCAGGATCCCCGTCTCCAGGAAGATCTCGCGAGGGCGCGGAAATTCGTCGAGTATCTTCAGCATGCCGCCGCCGTCGGCAACCGGGCCAGCGATCAGCAACTCGCCTCCCTCGGCATGGCCCAGACGCCCTGCCGCACGGTCTACACCGAAGGCACCTGTCGGCTGTTCGAATTCGAGGTCCTCGGCAAACCTCTCGACGCGCCGCCGATCTTCATGGTGTACTCCTTCATCAACCGATGGTACATCCTCGATCTCCAGCCTGGCCACAGCTTCATCGAAGCCCTGTCGAAGGCGGGATACAAGGTCTATCTCCTCGACTGGGGCATCCCCGGCCCGGAAAACGCCCAGCACGGCCTCGCCTACTATCTCGAGAAGGTCGCCCTCCGCGCCGTCCGCCGCGTCCGCCGCGCCGAGGGCGGAACGAAGCTCACCCTGTTCGGCTACTGCCTCGGCGGCACCTGCGCGGCGATGATGGCCGCCCTGCATCCCGACGAGTACGCGAACCTGGTCCTTCTCGCCACGCCTCTCGAGTTCACCGAGGGCGGCCTCCTCACGCTCTGGACCAACAAGGACTCGTTCGACCCGAAGAAACTCGCCGACGCGTTCGGCTGCGTGCCGGAAAAGATCCTGCACGCCCCGTTCCCCTACCTGCAGGCCAGATCGACGTTCGCGAAGCCGCGCATCCTGTTCGAAAATATTCTTGATGATACATATTTACAGAATTTCAAGGTCCTCGACCGCTGGGCGACCGACAACGTGCCGTTCCCCGGCCAGACGTTCGTCGAGATCATCCGCGACTGCTACCAGGAAAACCTCCTCTCGCAGAACGCCATGCGCATCGACGGGAAAACCGTCGACCTGCGGACGATCACCTTCCCGACGCTGAACCTGTATGCGACGAACGACCACGTCGTCTCCGTCGAGTGCGCCGAGCGGAATCCCGACATCCTTCCCAACTCGAAAGTGACGAACCGGAAGTACGAAGCCACCCATTTCACCCTGACCGTCGCCCACCCCATCCGGGAAACCGTCTGGAAAGACACGATGGCGTGGCTGTCCCGCACCAAGCCTTCCAATATGTGAAGAGGAGACGAATCCCGTGACGAACCCGTTTGATTTCGGCCGCAACATGATGGAACTCTGGGAAAAATCCATGACCGAAACTTTCGAGCGCCTGACGAAGGATGAGCAGTTCCTCAAGTCCATGAGCCAGGTCATGTCCCAGTCCCTCGACGTGCGCAAGCATCTCGGCGGCCAGATCGAGTCGTATCTGACTTCGATCAACATGCCTTCCAAATCCGAACTCGACCGAATGCTGTGCTATCTTCAGCGCGTCGAGGCCAAACTCCTCGACCTCGAGGATCAGTTTGCCGAGATCCGCGACGAGATTTCTGCGCTCCGCCCGGGGCCGGCGGCGAAGCCGAAGCCGGCCAAACGGTCGCCTTCCACAAAAAAGGCCTGATCTTCTTCCGACCGAGCCGCCCGGGCGACTGCCCGGGCGGCGTATTTTTGCACCATGTTTTCTCTGCCCATCACATTTTCCAACGCAAATCCCCGGGCAGGCATTGTGCATTGCAAAATATTTCTTGACTTTTTATTGCATTGCGGGTATCCTCTGCTCATACCCCACACGGAATTCGACAAAGGAGCCATGACGATGGAAGCACTGTTTCAAGAGTATCTCAAGGCCGGCCGCGACGTTCAGACGTTCTGGGAGAACCGGATCGCCCAGGCGATGGACGAGTTCGCGAAGTCGCAGACGTTCGTCAACACGATGACCCGCTCGCTCGAGCAGGGCCTCGACATGCGCAAGATGTGGGAAACGAACCTCAACCGCTGGGCCGAGACCTTCCAGCTCGTCACCAAGCACGAGCTCGACGAGATCAGCCGCCGCCTCTACGACCAGAACGCTTACCTCGACAAGATCACGACCCAGCTCGCCGACATCGCCGGCCAGGTTCGCACCCAGACCGAAGCCGTCACCGGTCGGAATACCAACTGAAGCCGGTTTCAGGAACGAATCCGCAGATCGAGAGCCGATGGAAGCAGATGAAGGACAGATGAGATCCGCATCCTGGAAACATTTGATGTTCGATATAATCTGGCAACTCAAGGAAAAACGTGTTCCAGGATTTCATCTGTGTCATCTGCGCCATCTGCGGATGGGTTCTCGCAACAGATCCTCAATCGCCAACAGGAGGCGACGATGAACGACACCCTCACGAAAAGCGCGTCCAGGCTTCTTGAAGCGACGGCCGCCAACATCGACCTCGCCGGCCGCATCATCGAGAAGAACCTCGACTCGCTCCTCTCCGCCTCACCTGCATCGCACGACGAGCCATATCGCGGTGCAACAATGGTCGAGGAGATCTTCCGGTTCGACTCGATGAAGCTCCTGCGCTACCGCGGCACGGCCCCGATCACCTGCCCGACGCCGCTGGTGCTCGTCCCGTCTCTGATCAACCGCGCCTACATCATGGACCTGATGCCCTCCGCGACCCTGGCCGGCCATCTTCGCGAGGCGGGCATTCAGGTCTACCTGCTCGACTGGGGCACCCCCGGCCCGCAGCACGACCACCTGCCGTTCCGGTTCTTCGTCGACGAGCTCATCGCCATGGCCGTGCGCGAGGCGTGTCGCGATACCGGCGCCCGGAAAGCGTCGCTGCTCGGCTACTGCATGGGCGGCACCATGCCGCTCCTCCACGCCGCTCTCCATCCTGACCGCATCGAGCGGCTCGTCATGCTCGCCGCCCCCGTCAACTTCCATGACGAAGGCACTCTCTCTGCCTGGGCGCGCAAGGAGGCCTTCGACGTCGACACGCTCGTCGATGTCCTCGGACATGCCGACTGCGCGATGCTCCAGTCGTCCTTCCAGCTGATCAAGCCCTTCTCGGGGTATCAGAAGTGGAAGAACGTGTTCGAGGGCAGTCTCGACTCGAAGGCCGCCGAAAGCATCGTCGCCCTCGAGGCCTGGCTGAACGACAACGTCAACGTTCCCGGCGAGGCGTATCGCGGCTATGTGAAACTCTGTTACCACGACAACGCCATCAGGAACCGGTGCTTCGATTTCGACGGGAGCCGGATCGACCTCGAAAAGCTTTCCATCCCGGTCATGAACGTCATGGCCTCGAAGGACCACATCGTTCCGATCGAGTCTTCCCGGTTTCTGTCCCAGCTTGTTTCGGGACCGGTCACGGATCTCGTGATCGATGCAGGGCACATCGGCGTCGTCATGGGCCGAAAGGCCCGCGGCATGTTCGAATCCGTCGCGAAGTTTCACACCAACGCCTGAGTTCACCAATTTCATCCCACGTTCCTATGTTCTTGGGACCGGCTCGCAAGAGCCGGTCCATTTTGTATTTGATATATAATACGCTATTGTTCTTTCCACGTCCGGACAGGCTCCTTTTCCGGACCCCGACAAAACGAAACTCACGCCGGTCACGATCCGTTTCCATTTGCAAAAATTCCTCTATATCGAATATGATCCCTGTCGAAAAAATGAAACTCCCTTCTTTCCATCACCGTCTGGAGGAGCCCATGAGCCAGGATCTGAAGCAGTGGTCTGTTTTCTTTCTCGTTCTCGTCATCGCCTCCCTGCCCGCCAAAGCCATTGGCGCGGGGTACATGGTGCGTGAGCACGGCACGACCGGCATGTCCAGCGCTTTTGCCGGAGTGCACACCGGCGCGCACGATCTCGCCGACACGTATTTCAACCCGGCGGCCCTGGTGCTCCACGCGCCGGGGGAAGCGATCGTCTCGGTGCTGCAGCTCGATCCGGACGTGCGCTTTTCCCTGAGAGGCGCCACAACGGCCGTCGGCACGGCGGTCGGCGGGTATCCCGGAGGAGAGGATGGGGCTCCCACGGCCACGATCCCGGCCGTCTACGCCTCCCTTGCCGATTCAAAGGGATGGCGGTTCGGTCTTGCCATGAACGCCCCGTGGGGCCTCAGCACGAAGTATACGCCGACCTGGGTCGGCCGTTACTATGCGATCGATTCCGAAATGACCTCCCTGGCGGTCATGCCGGTTGCCGGCAGACGGCTCGATTCGAAGTGGATGTTCGCCGCCGGGCTGAACATCCAGTCCATCGATGCGAAGCTCACCAACGCCGTCGATTACGGAACGATCGCGGCGGGGAGCGGCATCCCGGGTGCCGCGCCGGCCACGCAGGACGGCGTCGCGGAAATGACCGGCGATGCCCGGGACGTCGGCTTCGTTCTCGGCTTCATCTGCGACATTTCCCCCCGGGACCGGGCCGGCCTCTCGTATCGTTCGGCCGTCCGGCACACCCTGAAGGGCGACTGCCGCTTCGGATTCGACGCCGCCGGCATGGCGGGAGCGATGAACGCGGCAACGGGGCTTTTCTCCCACACCGGCGCGCGTTCCGACCTCACGACGCCCGAAATTCTCGGCATCGGGTACAGCCGCACCTGCGGCGCCTCCTGGACCGTGATGCTCGACGCGGCGAAAACGTTCTGGCACCGCTACGGCGGCCTGCGGGTCACTTTCGACAACCCCGCGCAGCCAGATTCCTTCACGGCGGAAGACTGGAAAGACGTCTGGTATACCTCGCTCGGCGCGATCTACCGGCCGAGTTCGCGGCTCGCCTGGCGCGCCGGCGTGGCCCGCGACCGCTCCCCCATCCCCGATTCGCGCCGCACGCCCCGCATCCCTGGTTCCGACAGCCTGCAGATCGCCCTCGGAGCTGAATACCGCACGTCCGACCGCATGGTGATCTCGGCAGGATTCATGCGGATCTGGTATGACGACGCCCCGATCGATCTCCGGGCGGCTGACCCCGGCAACCTCCTGCGGGGCAACCTCTCCGGCGACTTCACCACCGGCCTCGACATCTACGGCATCCAGGCTTCATATATTTGGTAATATTGTATAACGACAAGACGCCCCGCCGGCATCGAGCCTGCGGGGCGTCTTTCTTCTCGCCCTTCGACAAGCGCAGGGCGAACGGGTGGCTTTCATTCTGCAGGACAGCAGCTCAGAATATCCCGAACGGCCGGCTTTTTCGGGCATTCCGGCTTCGCCGCGGGCCAGCCGACGGGAATCACGGCGCCCAGCCGCCAGGGCTTTTCGATGCGCAGGAGCCGTTCGAGCGGATTTTCCGCCACCAGCGGACCGCTCATCCAGCAGCTTCCGAGGCCGAAGGCATGCAGGCCGAGCAGCAGGGCATGCACCGCTCCGCCGAACGCCTGGATCTCGGCGAGACCTTCGAGCGTCCGGTCATTCTCGCCGCTCGGCAGGCGGGACGCGAAGCTTCGATACGCCCCGAACAGGACGACGGGCGCGCGATCGAAAAACGTGAACCATTTCGAGTAGTCGCGAAACGCCGCGGCCGAAGCCTCGTCGAGCCTGCCGGCGATCTCGTCGATGCGGCGCAGGACGTCCTGGCTCATCGACTGGAGCAGAAGCTGGTCGGAAACGGCAATGAACCGAAAACACTGCCGGTTCGTCGGCGCAGGCGAGTACCGAACGGCTTCGATGACGCGTTCGATGATCGCCGGGTCGACGGGATCCGGACGGAACTGGCGCACGCTCCGCCGTTCCGACATCAGCCCGGCAAAGGCGTCGAATGTCGCGAAAGCGTCACTCACCTGTATGACTCCTGGACAGCCCGTTTCTTCTCGAGCTTGCGAATCTCCTCGTCGCGCTTGTTGAGGTAGGTTCGCAGATCCCCGTTCCGTTTGACGAGGATGTCCATCATCTTGTAGGCCTCCTGCCTGTGCTTGCTGTTCGGGTAATACCGGACGATCCGCTCGAACGCCTCGTATGCGGGGAAGTCATACTGCCAGCCGATCATCAGATTCGCCTGGAAATAGAACACCCTGTCGCCATAGATGTAGCCCAGGATTCCCAGGATGACGAGAAAGACGAAAATATGCCTGAAAAACATCGTTCAACCTCCGTGCCGATCTGATTCCTCCTCCGTGCCTCAGACTGCCGGCCGCACCTCGCAGCGGTCCCCCGTCGGAAGGGGCATCGGAATGACTTTCGCTTCCCGCGTCCGCCGGGCCGTCTGGCCGGTGGGCATTCCCAGGGTCGGAATGCACAGGACGACGGCATTGATGAGGCTCACCTGAATCTTCAACGCGTGCTTTTCCTTCAGTTCATCGATTTTCCGCGTCTGCTCCGACTCGAGTTCGCGCATCATCCTGTCGATTTCCTCCTCCTTCTGGAAGAAATACAGGTGGAAGCAGACGTTTTCACGTTTCTTCTGGAGTTCCCGCTTCTGGTCTTCGAGATACTCCTGGACCTTGGCGAGCTCCAGCTGGTAAGACTCCTCGGACTCGGCCTGCAGTTCCCGGATATGATCCTCGAGGGAGGATTCGAGCGTCCTGCATGCCTGGAGATACAAACGGACGAGATCTTCACCGGATTCCTGGATCGGAAGCGCGGGGTCGGGCATTTCGCTGAACTCGTTCAGATCGATTCCGCTCAAGCCCTCCTTCAATGATATTTCGCGCTTCGCGGGGTCCGCAAGTGCCGAGTAGAGAAGTTCGCGGCGCTGGTCTGCCGTAACGCTGACCCGGAAATGGAACAGCACCTGCTGCCGGTAATGCGCCTTGCAGCCGCTGATCACACGCAGGTCGCCGGGCTGTCCGGACGATGAGGGAAGTTCGGGAGCCGCGGCGCTGAACAATCGGCTGACCTTGGGAATCTCCACGAGCCTGTCGACGATCTTGCGGAGCATGAACGAGCCCGAGCAGATCAGCTCCAGCTCGCGCCGCCGTTCCGCGATCTCGCGCTCGAAGGTGAAGTGCAGGTGCTCGTAGCCGTTGAAGAAGGCACGTTCCGCCTCGGGGATCTCGGCGCACCAGACGCCTTCGGAGGTTTCCCACCTGGAAATACCGACCTTATCCATGAACGAGAAGACGAGGGTCTGGATTTTACTCGTTTCCATTGAAGATGTCCTCCTGGGCGCGGGTTATGTCCTGATGGACCTTGAGAGCCTTTTCGAGCTTGTTGCCGAGCGTCTGGAACTTGCGCTTCATCGCTTCCTGGTTCGGCGACATCGTCACGATATCGATGATGATCTGCTCGAGCGTCTTCTTCGAATGCATATTGCCGAGAATCATTTCGAGTTCGCCGATGATGAGGCGGAACATGTTGATCTTCTTGTCGAGTAGCTCGAGCACGTAGGACTCGATCGTGTCGCTCGCGCTAAGGTTGATGATATGGACGTCGTCTGTCTGGCCGAGGCGGTGGATACGGCCGATTCGCTGTTCGATGCGCATCGGGTTCCAGGGGAGATCGTAGTTGACGAGCACCTTGCAGAACTGCAGGTTGCGGCCTTCGCCGCCGGACTCGGTTGAGATCAGGATCTGGTTCTTGTTCCGGAACGACTCGATGCAGGCATCCTTCTCGACCTGCGACAGCTGGCCGTTGAAGATCGAGACCGAATACCCCCGCTCGCGGAGCAGGTCGGCGAGATAATCCTGGGTGCCGCGGAACTGCGTGAAAATGATCAGTTTCTCGTTGAGATTGCCGAGCAGTTCCAGCAGGACCTCGGTTTTTCTCGACATGCCGACGTTGTTGGCAAGGTGAAGCAGGCGCTTGAGCGAATCGTCGAAATCGTCCTTGTAGAAATTGCTGGAAATCATCTTCGTGAGCGCCCGCTTGAGCGCCTGCGTCGAGCTGCCCATCAGTTTCTGCAAAAGGATGAGGGTGAGCCGGTTGATGCCGCGTGGATTGTTGTGGGTCGGCAGGGTGAAGTAGCGGCGGCGGATGAAGTCGGTCAGTTCGCTGTACAGGCGCGCCTCGTCAGGTTTGAGGGTGATCGCCTGGGTATGGACGAACCGCTGGGGGAACTTGATCATCGTGTCGCTGCGGCGATGCCGGATCATGATCTCCGACAGCATGGCCCGCAGTTTCAGTGAGTTTTTCGGAATACGCTTGTCGCGCTCGGCCAGAAAGTCGCCCTTGAACTTCTGCAAGGTCGACAGATGGCCCGGCTTGAGGATCGTGATCAGGTTGAACAGCTCGATCAAATCGTTCTGGATCGGCGTCGCGGTGAGCATCAGCAGATATTTCGTCTTGATCGAGTTCACGAACTTCCAGTTCTGGGTCTTCTTGTTCTTCAGCTTGTGCGCTTCGTCGATGATCAGCAGGTCATAATTGACCTTCTGGACCGACTTCTGGTTCTTCTGGCTTTTCGCGGTGTCGAGCGAGGCGATGACCAGGTCGGACTGCTCCCAGTCGGTGATTTCGTTATGGTTCTTGAAGCTGAGGTCGAACTTGGTCTTGAGCTCCTGCTGCCACTGCGTGATCAGCGAGGCCGGCGTGAGAATCAGGACCTTGCGCACCATGCCGCGAAGCAGATATTCCTTGAGAATCAGTCCGGCTTCGATCGTTTTGCCCAAGCCGACCTCGTCCGCGAGCAAAGCACGGCCGTTGTATCGCCCGAGCACGCTGTGGACGGTGTTCAGCTGGTGCTGATACGCCGAGACGCCGAAGCACGTGGTGAGCGACATCAACTCCTGGTCGTCGCCGCGGGCGTTCATCTCCTCGCCCTGGAGAATCAGGCCGGTTTCGGCATACGGGGAGAAATCGCCGGCAATCAGCTTGCGAAGGACTTCGAGGTTCCCTGACGTATACTGGATCGGAAGGTCTCCGCCCGAGCGCATCGTCATCTTGACCTCGTCTGATTTTGCGGCCAGTTTTTCCGCATCCGGAACGACGCGGTACAGCCGATACCGGCGCTCGGCCAGGCTGATCAGCTCGATGCCGATCTGGTCTCCCTCGCGCATCTGGTTCTTTTCCCACCATTCGCCGAACGAGAGGCAGACCATGTAGCCGCGGGCCTTGTGATATATTGCAGAATACACAACCTCGGCATCGTCGACGAACAGGATGGAACTGAGGTCTTCCTTGAAGGGGAACAGGCGGAGCATCTCGGGCGTGAGGAACAGGTATCCCTCCTGGAACGCCTTTCCCTTGACCTGGAACGCGACGCCGGCGTGGCCGACACTGTTGATCTGGACGAGCGGAGACTTGACGCCGCCCCCCCGTTTCACGGTCATCGAGTTCGTCATCATGCCTTGTCTCCCTTCTCAGCGGGAATCATCACTTCGGTTCCGATCTTGAGATTCTTCGGGTTCAGTCCGGGATTGGCCTTGATGATGAGGCCAGCCTTCGACGCCTTGCCGTAGAACCGCTTTGCGATGATCGCAAGCGTGTCGCCATCCTGGATGGTATACCGCTGGACACACGCGGCGGCATCGCCTGCGGCAACCGTTTCTGACGCCTTTACGGGGGGGCGAACCGCGGCTTCCTTCTTCGTTTCCTTCTTAGCGGTGTTCTGCTTCGCCCCAGAAAGCGGCTTCACGTCGACGATGATCTCCTCGCCTGGCTTGACCTGGGCGCGGGCTTCGATGAAGTTGAGGTCGGCGATGGTCCTGTCATGGCCGGCATCGCCGTAATACCGCTCCGCGACGCTCTGGAGGGTGTCTCCCGCCTTCACGACGTAGATCACCAGCTCTTCATCGATGGTGTGGAGGGTCTTGAACTCGTTCAGATTGATCACGCGGGGCTTCGCCGCGGGCGCCGGGGCGTGGGCCGGAGCAGGATTCTTTGCGATGGCGTCCGTGGAAGGCTTCGCGGATACCGGCACCGGGGTGGCCGGAATCACCGGAGCAATCCCGCTCTTCGCCGGCACGGGGGCCACGCCGGCCGTTTTGCCGGCTTTCGCGGCGGGAGCGGCGGCAGTCGCGGGCTTTTTCTGCGTAGCTGCAGCGGCGGTCTTCGGAGCGGCCGGGCGGACGGATTCATTCTCGAAGGGGATTTCCCGCGGTGGCGTGTCGGAACCTGGTTCCGGAGCGACTTCGGTATACAGGGTCGTGACGACGCCGTCGGGGCTTTTCACGGCTGCCTGGCGGCTGCCGGCAAACGGCTCTGACCAGACTTTCCGGCCGTCGATGCGGGCGAACGCCCTGACCAGTTCGGGCTTGCCGCCCGCGTTCATCGGAACTTTCAGACGGAACGTCCGCAAGGCCCCGCCCGCGATGTCGCCAGACGGCTTCAGCACATAGGTCTTGACGCCCCTGGCACCCTGGATTTCGACCCCGACGTCATAGCGGCCGGCTTTGAGAGCTCCGGGATCCTGGTTGAAGACGTGTGCAAGAACGATGTTCCTGCCGTCGACGACAGCCTTCTTGCCGCCTGGAAGGCGCTCGAGAACGTATCCGCCGACAACCGGTTCCGCCGCGAGAGGGGCACAGAGCGAGAGCATTCCGGCCAGCAGGCCGAGATTCCGAATGGTTTGCCTCATGTTCGTTCGTCTCCTGAAAGCGAGGTCGCGTATTCTCTGAGAAGCTTATCGGCATGAGGCGGCCCATGCTTTAGGAGTTCGGCGAATCAGGACGAAAAAACAAAAGAGCCCCCGAGGGGGCTCTTGTCGGTGGTCAGGTCTCAGTTTTCTTCGTAGACCGTCACGGGGAACCAGGCGCCCTGCATCAGGACAGGCAGGACGGGATCGGCACGCAGGGAGATCGTGACCTTCGATGTTTCGGCCGTGACGGCTTTGGATGTCTTCCCCATGCCGTAGAACGGGACGAACGGATTTCGCCCGACACGGAACGGGCTGGATTTGGCAGTGACGATTCTCAGTTTGTCGACAACGAGGGGAAAGCCTTCCCGGGCCAGCTTATCGATATCGGCCGACGTCAAGCGGACCGGAACCTTCTCGAAGCCCGCTTTGCCGGACGCTCTTTCGGTGCCGGCATAGGTCTGCATCTCGGTGACCATCTTGCGCATCTCGGTGTTCAGACGGCGTTCTTCCTCGAGTCTTTTCCGCAGGACCTCGGCTTCGCCGAAGTAGTTGCTCATCGCCATCTCGCCCGTAACGGCGACGATGCCGCGCGGTTCGCTGCGCTGACCGATATAGTTGATCAGGATGATCCCCGCCACGAACAGGTATCCAACGCCGAGGAACAACTGGGATCTCTGCTTTTCACCTGCCACAGCCGACATTCCTCCGGGATTCAAGTAACACCACGGCGTTGCAAACCATGGCGCGCCGCTCCCCCACCGCGTCGAAGCCTTCGTTCGTGCCGGCTTTCACCGAAACCCTGCTCATATCGATGCGCAGGCCCCGCGCGAGCGACGCGCGAATGGCTTCACGGTGAGGAGAAATT
Source organism: uncultured bacterium (assembly GCA_964389325.1). Classification (GTDB taxonomy): domain Bacteria; phylum Muiribacteriota; class Ozemobacteria; order Ozemobacterales; family Ozemobacteraceae; genus MWAR01. The sequence goes on from CAYMEN010000005.1 coordinate 51,276, forward strand.
TTCGGACTCTCACAATGTATCATAGTATCGATGTTTACAACACAAAAACCGGCTTCATCGATGAGATTCATGACGCGCTCGAGCAGCAGCATCGACGAGATGCCGCGATAGGCGGGATCGGTGTCGGGAAACAGCATGCCGATGTCGCCGAGCGCCGCGGCCCCGAGCAGGGAGTCCATGACGGCATGAAGCAGCGCATCGGCATCCGAGTGGCCCTTGAGACCGCACGAATGGGGAATGCGGACGCCGCCGAGCCACAGCTCCCGATCGGGCACCAGGGCATGAATATCGTGGCCGAAGCCGATTCTGAGGCTGCTCATCCCATCGTTCATGCCGCTGCCTCCCCGCCCTGACGGACGGCTGCCCGCGCAGCGACGCGGACCGCGGCTGCCCCGCGCGCGAGCTCGTCGTGCCGCAGCAGTGCCTCGAGATCGGGCGAGGCCTCGAACGGCAGTTCATCCATCACGGAGCGGATCACGGCCGGAATATCGGTGAACCCGATGTCGCCGCGCAGGAACGCCGCGACGGCGACTTCGTTCGCCGCGTTCATCGCGCAGGGAAGGCTGCCGCCGCGCCGGCCCGCCTCGTAAGCGTAGGAGATGCAGGGAAAGTCCGCCATCCGCGGCGGTTCGAACGAGAGCGTGCCCAGCTTGAGCAGGTCGAGCCGCTCGCCGCTCGCTTCCCATCGCTCCGGGTAGCTGAGCGCGTATTGGATCGGCAGGCGCATGTCGGGAGCGCCGAGCTGGCCGAGGAACGAGCCGTCGATGAACTCGACCAGCGAATGGATGATCGACTGTGGGTGAACGACCACTTCGATGCGGTCGAAATCGATGCCGAACAGCCAGTGGGCCTCGATGACCTCGAGCCCTTTATTCATCAGCGTCGCCGAGTCGATCGTGATCTTGCCTCCCATGTCCCAGTTCGGGTGTCGCAGGGCTTCGCCGGGCGTCACCCGGGCAAGGCGGCTGGCGTCGGTCATGCGGAACGGACCACCCGAAGCCGTCAGAACCAGGCGTTTGATCTGGCTTCCGTCCTTGTGGCCGTCGGCCAGGCACTGGAAAATCGCGGAGTGCTCGGAGTCGATCGGGATCAGCGGAACGCCCTTCCTTTGCGCCGCAGCCGTGACGAGGGCTCCGGCGACGACGAGCGTCTCCTTGTTCGCGAGACAGACGGCCTTTCCCGCATCGATGGCTGCCATCACCGGCCGCAGGCCGATCGAGCCGACAAGCGCGGACACGAGGGTGTCGGCGTCCCCGAGGGCGGCCGCCTCGAGCAGGCCCGGCATCCCCTCCCGGACGGCGACGTCCGAGCCGCGCATCGCATCCCTGAACCGGGCAGCCGCTTCCGGGTCGTAGATCGCGACGAGCCTGGGACGGAACTCGCGTGCCTGCCCGACGAGGCGCTCCCATTGGCGGCCGGCGGCAAGGGCAACAACGGAGAGGCGGTCCGGGTGGGTCCGGATGACGTCGAGCGTGCTCTGGCCGATGGAACCGGTCGAGCCGAGGAGCGAGATGCGGCGTTTCATTCCGGGAACTTCCTCTCAGCGGGGCTGCGAGCGCAGCGTATGCTCGATGAACACATCGACCGTGGCCGGGTCGAGAGAGCTCGCGGCCTTCACGGCATCGCGACGCTCTTCGAAAAGGCCGAATACGGACGGCCCGCTGCCGGACATGAGAACGACGCCGTCGCCGGTCGCGGCCAGGCACTCCTTGATGGCGGCGACTTCGGGATGCCGGTGCAGCGTGACGGATTCAAGGTCGTTGAAGACGTTTTTCCTCAGCAGGGGGAGATTCCGCTCCCGGCAGGCGGGGAGGAGCGTGGCGAACAGCTCTTCCTTGCGGGTGTTGTCGCCCGGCTGGTAGTTTTCGTATGCCCATTTCGTCGAGACGCTGACATTCTTCGGAACGGCGACGACAACGGCGTAGGGCGGCTTGGGCGATTCGTAAAATGTCAGGTTCTCGCCCCGGCCCGTCGCGAGAGCGAGGCCGCCGTGCATGACGAACGGCACGTCGGACCCGATCGACTGGCTCATCGTCATGAGATCGACCATCGGCAGGGAGGCGTCGTAAAAGCGTGCAAGAGCCATCAGGACGGCGGCGGCATCGGTGCTTCCGCCGGCGAGGCCTGCGGCGACCGGGATTCGCTTCTCGATCTGGATCAGGAGGCGCGGCGAAATGTCGAGTTTTTTCAGGAGCAGCATCGCCGACTTGTAGGCGAGATTCTCGGGCCCGGTTGGGACACCGGTGTGATCGCACTCGATCCGGAGGCCGTCTTCGCGGGTTTCCTTGATCGCGATCGTGTCGGCGAGCGAGATCGTCTGCATCAGGCTCGCGATCTCGTGATAGCCGTCGGCCCGCTTTCCCTTGACCCAGAGCCCGATATTGATCTTCGCAGGTGCCTGAACGATCAGTGTTCGTTTCATTCGTCGCGCGTTCCTCGCTTCCTGGGGCCAAGTCTAGCAATCACACGTATTCCTCGTCAATGCCGGATGCATCGCCACACGAACCACAACAGCGGAGAACCAATCCGCAGATGGCGCTGATGAAGCAGATGTCGCAGATGAGGATGTTGAAAAACATACATTCACCGCCGAGGTGCCGAGGAGACCAGATTGGTTTATCCTTTTTGACTCGTTTCACTCTCTGCGTCTCTGCGACTCCGCGGTTCAATCTTCGTATCGTCGTGGATATATATTCTCTGTGTGCGCTGTTTCTTTCAGCGCAGGATCGAAGAGAGCAGGAGCAGGTCTTCGGGGCGGGTGACCTTGATGTTCAGGGGGGAACCCGGGGCGAGGAAGACGGGGAGGCCAAGACGTCTGACGAGCCCCGCGTCGTCGGTGGCATCGGCGCCGTCGGCGCGCGCACGGGCGAGAGCTTCACGCAGGAGTTTCACGGGAAAGATCTGCGGCGTCTGCATGGCGAACATCTTCGACCGGTCGACGGCGCCGGTCACGAGACCATCGGTGCTTTCGACGAGGGTGTCGGAGACCGGCACCGCGCACGAAGCGTTCCCCTTCCCGACCGCCAGGCCGAGACAGGCCCGCACGATCTCCGGGGTGATCGCCGGGCGCGCCCCGTCGTGAACGGCAGCCCAGCCGTCATCGTCCGGCAGGCTTGAAACGCCCGCCTCGACGGAGTCCTGCCTGCGTATTCCACCACATATATATTTTACTGGATGTTTCGGTTTCCAGCCGGCCAGGCGTAGTTTTCCCTCTTCGATCCAGGCATCCGGAAGGACCACGGTGATCTCGACCGTTTCGGGGACCGCGTCGAAGCATTCGAGCGACCATTGCAGGACCGGCTTCGACCCGATCTCGAGGAACTGCTTCGGGATATCGCTTTTCATGCGCGCTCCCGACCCTCCCGCGACCACGACGGGATACAGTTTCACGGTCACCGTTTTCTCCCGTGCAGCCATTCGGCGAGTTCCGACATGCGGGAAATCGGCCGCGGAAGGGCCCCGGCCGCTTTCAGCGCCTCGTCGCGCACCCGCGCGGCTTCCCGTTTCGCCCCGTCCATGCCGAGAAGCGCCGGATACGTGGACTTGCCGAGACGTGCATCGCTTCCCGGCGTCTTTCCGAGAGCGGCGGTGTCGCCCTCGACGTCTAGTATATCATCAACTATTTGAAACAGAAGGCCGATGTGACGGCCGTATTCGGTGAGATTGCGCATCTCGTCAGGATCGGCGCCGCCCAGAATCCCGCCGATCCTGATCGAGGCCGTGAGGAGAGCGCCGGTCTTGAGCCGATGGATACGGCGAAGCTCGTCGATCGTCACCTCCCGGTTCTCGGCGTCGACATCGAGCATCTGGCCGCCCACCATGCCGGCATGGCCGGCAGCCTCGGCGAACGCCTTCACCGCGGAGATCGCGCGGCCCGCGGGCACGTCATAGTCCGCGATGCGCGCCATCCACTCGAACGCCAGCGTCAGCAGGGCGTCTCCGGCGAGGATCGCCGTCGCCTCGCCGAACACCTTGTGGTTCGTGGGCCGGCCGCGGCGCAGATCGTCGTCATCCATCGCCGGCAGATCATCATGTATCAATGAATATGTATGGAGCAGCTCGAGCGCGCACGCCGCCATCAGGGGGCCGTTTCCCGAGGCGCCGAAGCCCTCCGCGATCATCAGGCACAGCGCCGGCCTGATCCGTTTTCCGCCCGCGCAGACGCTGTACCGCATCGACTCATGAAGGCGAGCGGGCACGGCATCGACGGGGGGCAGCCAGCAATCGAGCGCCTCGTCGACGCGCGTCCTGCAGGCGCGCAGCCAGTCTTCCAGCCCCGGCATCGAAGGCCCGTCCGAGGTCATGACGGCCTGCCGTCCTTCTCGGGATCGAACGGCTCTTCGCGGGCCGACTCGATGTTCCCGATCAACTGCAGCATGCGCGCCTCGGCAGCGTCGAGCACGTTTCCGCATCGGCGGCTCAGCCCGGTGCCGACTTCATACAGGCGCAGGCCGAGCTCGAGCGCGGTCCCCTCCTGTTCGAGGGCCTCGACGGTCTGCTCGAGACGCTCCATGGCGTCTTCATACGACAGTTTCTCGATCATCTCGGGAGTGAGAGCCGCGAGCTCCTCGAGTTCTTTCCGATCGAACACCTTTTTCATGAACGCGTGCCTCCCGGGATTTTGATTTCGACATCCTCGACGGCCACGCGGGCCCGGCCGTCGACCATCTGCAGATCGAGCTTTCGTCCGGCTTTCAGAGCCGCGGCGGAGGTGACGACCACGCCGTCTTCGTCCGTCGCCATCATGTAGCCTCTCGAGAGCACCGCCCGCGGATCGAGCGCCGTCAGCCGCGCGGCCGCCATTTCCCACGCGTGGCGGCACCGGCGCCTGAAAGCCTCGCAGGCGGTTTCCAGGTCGCGGGCCGTGTTCGCGACGTGCGTCCGGCGTTCGGCGACGAGCAGAGCCGGCTTCCGCAGGAACCGGCAGGAGCGGGCATGTTCCAGCCGCCCGGCCAGGAAGACGATCATGTGTTTCAGGGCGCGGCCGAGCCTGTTGCGCCTGTCCGCGATCGCCTTCACCAGCTCGTCCTTGAGGGGAACGACCAGCTCGCCCGCCACCGACGGCGTGGCCGCGCGCTGGTCCGCGACGAAGTCGGCGATCGTGAAATCCGTCTCGTGGCCGATCGCCGAAATGACGGGGGTCTCCGCCGCCGCGATCGCGCGGGCGACGCGCTCGTCGTTGAACGTCCAGAGGTCCTCGAGACTGCCGCCGCCGCGCGCGACGATGATCACGTCGACCCGCGGATCGGCATCGAGCCGCCGGATTCCCGCCACGACCTCTTCCGCCGCGCCCTCCCCCTGCACCTTCACCGGCACGAGATACAACGGCATGTTCGGGAAACGTCTGCGTATCACACGATATATATCCTGCACGACGGCGCCCTTCGGCGAGGTCACGACCCCGACGCCGCGCGGCAGGAACGGCAGGAGCACCTTCCGGTCGGCGTCGAACAGGCCTTCTTCCTGGAGTTTCGCCTTGAGCTTCTCGAACGCCTCATACAGCGCTCCAAGGCCTGCCGGACGCAGGTCGGTGATGATGATCTGGTATTCGCCCCGCGGTTCGTAGACCGAGATGGAACCGTAGGCGACGATCTGGTCGCCGTTCTTGAAATCATGCTTGATCCTGCGCCTGTTGCCGGCCCAGACGGCGGCTTTCAGAACCGACGACGCATCTTTCAGGGAAAAATAGCAGTGGCCCGACGCGGCTTTGACAAGGTTCGACACCTCGCCCTGGACCCAGACGCCCTCGAGCAGGCTGTCTTTTTCGAGAAGCCGCTTGATGTGGCGTGTGACTTCCCCGACGGAGAGAACCCCGCGCGTCAGCTCACCGGACTCGTTTTCCGACTCGTCCGGGACGTCGTCGAACAGGGTCCGTTTCGGTTCAGGCTCTTCCCGTGGCGTTCTGGTCCTGAGTTTTGCCATGTTCGGCCGCCTTTCCGCCGGCTCCGTTCGCGCGCTCACGAGCTTCCTCGTCGGTCCGCTGCATGTAGGCGATCATCGACACCTGGTGTTTGTCGACGAAGCCCGTGGTCAGCAGCCCCGACCGGAACTCCTCATGCGAAAACGCCCACTGGTGGAACGGGATCGTCGTTTTGATCCCCTCGACCCGGAACTCGTGCAGGGCCGCCTGCATACGGTCCATCGCCGTCTCGCGGTCGGGGCCCCAGGAGATCAGCTTGGCGACCATCGAGTCGTAACTCGGGCTCACTGCGTATCCCGTATAGGCCGCCGAGTCGACGCGGACCCACGGCCCGCCGGCGGGCAGATAATCGTTGATGTGGCCCGGGCACGGCGCGAAGCCGTTCGCGGGATCTTCCGCATTGATGCGGCACTCGAAGGCCCAGCCGTGGGGGGTTATGTCTTCCTGTCTGAAGGGAAGGGGCTCGCCCGAGGCGACGCGCAGCTGCATCTCGACGAGATCGTAGCCGGTGACCAGCTCGGTGACGGGGTGTTCGACCTGGAGCCGGGTGTTCATCTCCATGAAGAAAAAGTTGCCATCAGCGTCGAGCAGGAACTCGATCGTGCCGGCGTTCACGTAGTCGATCGCCTTCGCGGCCTTCACGGCGGTTTCGCACAGCCGCCGGCGCAGGTCGGCGTTCACGGCCGGGGATGGAGACTCCTCGATCAGTTTCTGGTGACGGCGCTGGATCGAACACTCGCGCTCGCCCAGGGCGACGACATTGCCGTGATGGTCGCCCATGATCTGAACTTCGATGTGGCGCGGATTCCGAAGATACTTCTCGACGTAGACGCGGCCGTCGCCGAACGCCGACTGGGCCTCGGCCTGCGCCATGCTGAACAGCGTCCGGAACCGATCTTCCGTCTCGACCAGGCGCATGCCGCGGCCGCCACCGCCGGCGGAGGCCTTCACGAGGACGGGGAAACCGACCTTGTGGGCGATCTTCAGCCCCTCTTCGGGGTCCTCAACGCTGCCGGTCGAACCGGGCATCACGGGAACGCCGGACCGGATCATCAGGTCGCGCGCGACGGACTTCTGGCCCATCCGCTCCATCGCCCGATGGCTTGGGCCGATGAACACGAAACCGCATTTCTGGGTGATCTCGGCGAACGTCGGGTTTTCCGACAGGAAGCCGTACCCGGGATGAATCGCGTCGCACTGGGTGGCATGGGCGACGGAAAGGATGTTCGGAATATTCAGATACGACAGGTCGGGACGGGCCGGCCCGATGCAGTAGGCTTCATCGGCGAGCCTGACATGCAGCGCCTGGCGGTCGACTTCCGAGAAGACCGCGACCGTCCTGATGCCGAGCCGGCGGCAGGTTCTGATGACACGAACCGCGATTTCCCCGCGGTTCGCGATGAGAATCTTGTTGAACATGGTTACACCTCGCGTAAGGCTGTCACGCTGCATCGGCAGCGGCCGTGCGTCAATCGGGAAGGATCGAAAACAGTGCGCGGCCGAAATCGATGATCTCGCCTTCCTGAGCGAAAACGGTATCGACGGTTCCGGTGACGGGGGCGATCACCTGGTCCTGGATGCTGATTCCCCTGATGATCCCGAGCGTCTGGCCCTTGGCGACCTTCGCTCCGGCCTCGATCCGTAGTTTTCCGAAGGAGAACACGCCTACCCGCTCGGCCGTCACGGAAACAGGCTTCGGTGCTGCATCTTCGGCAACTCCGCCTTCCTGTTCGGAATCCGGGGCCGATGCCACGGCCGAAGCAGGCGTGGAACCCAGCACCATGCGCACGCTCACGTCCGCCGATTCGATTTCCAGTTCGGCAAAGCCGGCATTGCGCATTTCACCGATGAGCATCCGCAGTCGTGCGGCCAGTTCCTGTTTATCTGACATGTTTGCCATCCGTCTGTCCTGATTTGCAAGGTGGGGCGAAGCCGGTGAATGGTAGCATGACGCCGCCGAAGGCGCAAGACAGGCTCAGGGCGAACGGGCGTTATTCAAACTTCGAAGGGGGAAGAACACGTTTCCGTTTCCCGACAATCCATCGCCGATGTCGTCCGTTTGATGGCGAGGATGCATCCGTCACGCGATACGACCGAGCAGGCTTGACTTTCCCCGGACTCGCGTCTATCATTCCGAAATCCGGCCGCACCCCATGAGGGAAGCGACCGAATGACGAAATCATGAGGAGAAAGGGATCGACCGATGTTGACCAAACGTTTTCTGGTAACCGTACTTTTGCTGGCTGCCACTGCGATGAGCGCCATGGCCGGCGACCTGATGCAGCTCGTTCCTGAGAACACCGCGTTCCTGCTGAACCTGAATCTGGGCAAGATGTTCTCGACCGAAGCGATCAAGAAGCAGATCGACGACGGCATGGCCAAGCAGTCGCCCGATCAGAAGAAAGCCTACGACGAGTTCGTCACCAAGACCGGCATCGACCCCTTCAAGCACCTGAAGAACGTCGTCGTGTTCGCCGCCCCCAAATCGGACCCCAAGTCCGAGAAGCAGGATGCCGGCGTCCTCATCGATGGCACCTTCGAAGTCGCCAAGATTCTTGAATCCATCAAGAGCGACAAGAAAGCCGCCGAAGACGTCTCCATCGAGAAGTATGAAGGCTTCGACGCCGTGAAGGGCAAGAAGGATGCCGACGGCATGGGCGTGTTCCTCGACAACACCACTGCCGTCGTCGGAACGCTCCCGGCGATCAAGACCGTCGTCGACGTGAAGAACGCCAAGGGCAAGAACATCGCCGCCAACGCCGCTCTCGGCGGTCTTCTGAAGAAGGTCGACACCGGCGCCACCCTCTGGGGCGTGGGAATCATTCCGCAGACCCTGAAGGACCAGGCCAAGGCCAATCCGCAGGCCGCCCCCCTCGCCGCCGTCAACTCCCTGTTCTTCTCCTTCAACTATGATGCCGACCTCACCTTCAACTTCACCGGCGAAGTCGACAAGAAGGAAAACATGGACCAGGTCATGACCGCCCTCAACGGCTTCCTCGCCATGATCAAGATGCTCGCCGGCCAGACCCCCGAAGCCGCCGAGGTTCTCAACCTGATCAAGGTCGAAGCCGTCGACACCGCCGCCAAGATCACCCTCAACGTGCCCAAGGCCAAGCTCGACGAAGTCAAGAAGAAGATCGAAGAGCGCATGAAGGCCGCCCCGGCACCGGCCGCCGGCGAAAAGCCCGCCGAAGAGAAGGCCCCCGAAGCCCCCGCGGCTCCGGCCCCGACCGGCAACTGAACCGAATCACGGTGAACGACCGCTCCCCGTTCGCGGGGGGCGGTTTTCTTTTGCCCGTCTCCCGAAGGGAATAACGAACTCCCCGCCTCCTGCCGATAATGGGGGGTGATGTGTCGCCAGCTCGGGTTTGCACAGGATTTCCGGCGTTTTTCCAGGATGTTCGTCATTCCGATCCTGGCGATTGCGCTATTTCTCGCATCTCCGGAGCCTGCCGGCGCCCAACCGTTCGATCTGATGATCCCTGACGAGCAGACGGGAGATTCGCTGACCACCGAACTCCGACGCCTCCAGAGCATCGAGCGTGATATCCAGCTCGAGCGCCTGACACAGCCCCCGCACAAGTTCGACGCTCTGGTCGAGATCGGGAACCTCCGGCTTGAGCAGGGCCGGCTCGAGGAGGCCCAGCGCTTCTTCGAGCAGGCGCTCGAGGTTCAGCCCGACAACATGCGGGCGAACGAGGGCCTCGCGGCGGTTTTTCTGCGGCAGGGAAGATTCAGCGACACGAAAGCGATCTACGACCGGCTGACGCTCCTGTATCCGCTCAGCGACAAGCTTCGCGAGAACCTGGAACACGTCCGCTCACGCCTCAGCTCGGTCGCGGAGATCGGCGTCCGGCTCCACGAGGACAACGCCGGCCAGACCGAGTTCATCTCGAGTCTCGAGGCGTATTTCCCGTCCTTCACGTATCCGAAGCTGTCGGCCCGGTACCGGCTCGAAACCTGGGCCTACGAGGACCGGAACCTCGACGAGACGACCGACAGCCGGATCCTGTCGGGAACCTTCGAATACAGCCTCGATCATCGCACGCGCATCGCCGCGACATTCGCCCCCGAGCGGTTTTCCGACGAAGACACGATCAACGGGTATTCGTTCCAGGGTGTGACGGGAAACGGCCAGCTCAATCTCGCTGCCTTCGCCGGCCATGGTTCCTACAAGGAAAATCTCGAGACGGCGCGCCGGCTGCTTTCCGAAGATTACGCGACACTGACCGTCTTTGGAGACCTGCACGAACAGACGCGCATCCAGCAGTCGTTCACCACGGGCGACATCTCGGACGGCAACGCCCGGCGAAGGTTCGATACCGAGATCCTGCATTACATCAAGCGCCGCGGCATCCCGTTCCTGTCGCTCCAGCTCAAGCTTTCCCAGGCGAGCTTCGAGAACCAGCTCGATGCGGGCGGCGCGGCGTACACCTACTGGGCGCCCCGCGATTTTCGCGGCGCCGAGCTGGTCGCCGGCTGGGAGCGGGCCGTCGGCTCGAACTGGTGGTGGGGCTTCGACACCCGCCTCATCTCGAACTTCTGGCGCGACACGAGCCCGGAAACACGGCGGGAAAGCGGCCTGGGAGTGACCCTGCACGCCAGCTACCGGTTCGACACCGGCCGGCTGCATGCCGAGTTCGGCAACACCCTCCGCGACTTCACCCGGGAGCGCATGCTGGGCGTGTACGGCAGCTTCGATTTCTGACGCCCTACCAGATCAGCGCGGCAATCCAGCTGATCACGTATCCGCTGATGAACCCGTCGGCGAACGCCCACGCGGCGCCGTGGATGATGCCGCGCGGCGTCAGGTCGAAGCCCTCGTAGACGATCGCAACGACCAGCAGCCACGGGCTGGGCTCGCCGCTGGTGATCTCCGCGAGAGCCCAGACCGTCAGAACGGCGGCCCACGCCATCCCGACCAGGATGCCGATCTCGAACGGGGTCACGGTTCTCCTTGATTATATATGTTCGAATATAACCGATGCGTATCCGACACCGCGCGGGTGTGCCATGACGTCCATGGAGGTGGCGTAGGCCAGTTTCGTCGCGCGGACGCTCTTTCCCGCCAGCGAGGCGAGAAAGACGGTGATGGGGATGACGCCGCAGATGCTGCGGTCTTCCCCCACGACCAGCTCGTGAAAGGCCTTCGCGTCGAGCGACAGGATGACGTCGAGCGCCTCGCCGTCGATCCGGTAGGCTTCGTCGCGCGGCGTTTCATGGGAGAAGTCGGAACTGATGATGCAGACCGTGTCGGTGAACTCGGGTTTCGCGAGGACGCCGGCGATTGCCTTTCCCCACCGTTCGCACCGGGCATAATCGGCGAAACCGAGGGCGAGGGGTACGATCTTCGGCGGTGTCGCGTGCATGATCTGCTGGACGAACGGGATCTGGACCTCGATCGAATGTTCGAAGGCATGCGCCGAGTCGTCCCTCGCGAACAACCCCGTCTGCTCGAGAGCGGATCGCAGAGTCTCGTCGGTTTCGATGCTTCCGAGGGGCGTCATCCAGGTGTCTTCGGCGCTCAGCGCCGCCGAGGCGCCATACGGCGTGTGTTTCGGTCCGAGCATCAGGAGCCGCTTCGGCGCCGGCTTCTCATCGCCGAGCCGTCGGAACGACCAGCTTGCGACGGGGCCGCTGAACACATACCCGGCATGGGGCACGATCATGCCGGCCAGTCGCCCGGCCTGGGTGTGATGACGGTCCCGGACGCCAAGCCTGTGCTCGTAGCACTTCCTGATCATCTGGTACAGTTCGGTCGGTTCGTCGGGATAAAAGCGACCACTTACCGCAGGTTCTCTCACATGCATCCTCCTGAGAAAAAATCCTCTCCTCAATTCTACCACCATTTTCGGCCCTCATCGTTGTATAATCCCTTTGAGGACTCGATCATGATACTGACAAGACACCTTCTTCGAACCATTTTTCTGGCGATCTTCGTGTTCGTGGCCGGCTCGGCCGTTTCGGCTTCCGATCGGCTGTCGATCGGTCTGGAAGTCCTTGCGACCGGCCACCCCGACCTCGTCGCCGGGAAAAAAATCGCCCTTCTCGTCGGTCTCGCCTCCTACGATCAGAGCATGCGCCACACGGTCGATCGGCTCGCCCGCGCAACCACGATCAAGTCCATCTTTTCCGGCGATCCGTGGCCCCGCAGGCTGATCGAGTCCGCCTCCGGAACGATACAGATCGACGCTCTCACGCAAGCGCCCGTCCGCATCATCCGAGACCCCCTGGAAAAGCCCCGGCCGGAGCAGCTGAACGGCGCCGAATTAATAGTCATTGATATACAAGACATTGGCATCCGGTTTTTCCAGGCCGTGACTCTTCTCGCCCAGTTTCTCGAACTCGGCAAGCAGGCGGGAATTCCCGTCATCGTCCTCGACCGTCCGAATCCGATCGGCGCCTCGAAAATTTCGGGGCCGCTTCTCGACGTCCAGTATCGGAGCAGGTTCGGCGTGTATCCGATCCCCCTGGTCTACGGCATGACGTTCGGGGAGCTCGCTCTTTTCTTCAACAGGGTTTTCGGGCTGAATGCCGATCTCACGGTCGTCGGCATGGAAAACTACCGCCGGAACGACACCTACCGGGCCATCGGGCTCCACTGGGCGCTGCCGTCGGAGCATCTTCCCGACCCCGAATCGCCGGTTTACTACGCGACGACGGGGTTTCTGGGCGAGATGGGCATTTTTTCGACCGGCGTCGGAACGACGCGGCCGTTCCACTATGTCCTCGCGCCCTGGATCGACCCCGATGCGCTGATTTCGAAACTCGCCGTGCAGAACCTGCCGGGCGTCGCCTTCCTTCCGACCGCGGCACGGCCATATTACGGGCTGTTCCAGCAAAAGCGGGTGCCCGGCATCGAGATCGTCGTGACGGACCACCAGGTCTATGATCCCGTGATGACGGGCATTGCCATTCTTCACGCCCTCTGGGCCCTGTATCCCGATAACATTCCGCTCTCGAACCAGACGGCGGCGGAAGGCGTCGACATTCTGCTGGGCGGTTCCACCATACGGACGGCAATCATCCAGGGCAAAGGGATAGACGAGATCCGCGGCCTCGTCAAAGCGCCCCTCACGGATTTCCTGGCGAAACGGAAGCAGTTTCTCATATATCCGGAGGGGCACAAGCCATGAGTGTTCCTGCCCGTTCCGTCCGGCCGGGGATGTCGATGGTCGAGATCATGATCGGCGTCATCATCCTGGCACTGGTTCTGATCCCCTCTTTGAACGTCATCATTTCCGAGACGAAAATCGTCAACGCCACGCGTGACCATACGCAGGCGTCGTTCTTCGCCCAGAAAATTCTCGAGTCGGCCCATGCCTGCAACTTCGATCTGCTCGATGCCAACCAGTATAAAGATGATCCCGCAACCCAGAAGACCACCTTCGAATATGCCCTGCAGAACAACGAAGACTTCCGCACGGAAACCATCAACGGGATCAAATACGAAGTTGTCAAAAAGGACGATGATCTCGTCAAGTATGCCGCCGACAAGAACGACCCGGATGTCAGGCCAAACATGGTCTTTCTCTCTTTCACCGTCAAATATATCGGTCAAGATAAGAATCCGCACACGCTCGATATCCATACGGCCATCAACAGGCGCCAGTAATCCGAAAGGAAGGGTATTCCATGAGACGTGAAGGTGTGACGCTCATCGAGGTCATGATGGCGGTCATCGTTCTCGCCCTGCTCCTGACGGCCCTCTATCATACGTTCTCCTCATCCCGCAGGCAGGCGCAGGTGGTCATGCAGGCACACCAGACGAACGACGAACTGCAGCGGCTGTTCGACAAGATCACCGACGACATCCGCGAGTCGAACTTCGTTCTCGAAGGAACGCCCCCCAAGGCGAGCCTGGAGCAGTCGAAGACGCTGAACTCCGGAGACCCCGCGAATTATATCTCGTTCCATAAAGTGACGTATGATTTTTCCCTTCAACCGAAAAGTCTCGGAGACAACCAGTACAACTACACACAGTTGCGCGTCACCTACAAACTCGAGAAGGTCGATCCCGACCAGGCGACGGGCCCGTATATTCTCTGGCGTGAGACGCTGCCGTTCGATGACCGTCGTCAGGAAGTCACGGCCCAGCGCGCGCGCAAGGTCATGATGGAGAACATCGACGAACTTATTTTCTTCAGGCTCAATGAACCGAACCTGCCGCACCATGACAGCGTCTGTATTCGTGCGAGGCTGACAGGCCGTGGCAAAGACAGCACATACGACTCGACGCTTCTGACATCGATCAGGCAAAGGGGGGCCGAACCGCAATGAATACCTGTGGGCGCAAAGGATCGGCGATCATCATCTCCGTGGGGCTCGGCTTCGTTCTCCTGATCGTCATTGCCTCGCTCAGGTCGTTCACCTCGTATCGCGTGCAGAACACGATCATGGAAAACAGGAACCTCAAGGCCCTCGCCCTGGCCGAAGCCGGGATTTCCTTTGCCATGACGGAGCTGAGCCTGAACAGCTCGTTCAGGACCCACAAGGTCAAGATCGATGCGGCGCAGAAAAAGCTCCTCTGGGATGAAACCAACCTCCCCACCTGGCAACCGTCCATTGCGAACGACAGCGATTTCACCTTCGCCCAGCAGAACACCTCCGGGAAAGGGTCCTACCAGGGCACGCTCGGCGACGGGCAGTTCCGGTTCCGCGTCGGGCTGGTCGAGTATGAGGACGACGACCGGACGAAGAACATCGACGAAAGCAAATGCTTTTTCAAGATCGATTCGATCGGCCGGGTCGGAGATACGATGCGCAGCATCTCGTGCGTGGCGCAGCGCCGGTTCCCGGGCCGCGAGTTCCTGATGTTCGACATGGAGTTTCTCTCGATCGTGTATGGGGAACCCGGCGAGAACAACGTGAACAAGTTCTCGACCGGCAATCTCTACGGACACCATGGCGTCGAGGTCGGTCAGATTCTTCTTGATGGTCACAGCCCGCTTTCCAACCCCGGAACGAAGCAGGAGCTCTTCGACATTCACAGCATCATCAGCGGAGCAGGCGGAATTTTCTTCTGGCAGCCGACGAAGGTCACGTTCCGGGCAAGGCCCGGCATGCCCGAAGAAACGATCACGATGCCTCAAAGCAACATTCCGTTCCCTCAGCATGGGACGTATTCATCGGCTGAAGGGGAAAAATACGGTGAGGTGCCGGCAGAAATCCGTGGCAAAACGCCGGCGATTCCCGACACCCTGAAAGAGAAACTCAAGGGGCGTATTCTGGACAAAACCTCTCAGATCAGCCTTTCGCCCGGCGAGCCGCGGTTCGGCGACCTCAAGAAACAGGCCCAGAGCGGGGGGTATATTCCCGAGAACGACGGATCGAATCCCGCACTGGCATACAAGGTTACCAGCGGCTGGGCGCCTTCCAACGGAGGGTCGGTGGACGCGCGAGTCCTCGATTTCGGAACGGGGCTTCGCAAGGGCAACCTGACGCTCCCGGCGAATTTCAACGGTGTGATCTACTCCGACACGAATCTCGTCATCAAGGGAAACCCGCCCCGCGACGTCAAGATCGTCTCGAAGAAGAGCATCTTCGTCGCCGGCGATTTCAATCAGCGAAACAACAAGTCGAAGAAAGAGGAAAAATACAGTTTTCCCCAGGACTACGAGCAAAGCGCCCTTCTCAGCGACGACTACAAGGAGAAGTCCAGAACCCTGTTGTCGGACGACCTGAAGGCAGGCGCCAACCCGGACGACACGGGCAACTACAAGCATCATTTCGCGGCGAACGTGATCGCGAACGAGCGCGTGGTCTACGATTACCGCAGCCCGGTGGACTGTTTCGAAAACGAAATGTACCCCATCATGAAGTTCGCCCTCGCGAAGGAGTTCATGTCCGAGGCCGACGCCGAGACGAGCATGCTCACCCATGCCGGAGACGGGAAAATCACGGCCGACCTGAGCGACGAGGATGCCACGAAAAATAAAATAGCATCGTATTTTGAAAAATTTCCTCTCGCGGACGGAACCGACAAGTCAGCCCAGGAGGCGATCGCAGATGGCTTCGCGAAGAAGTACAACTCTGCCGACGGCATCAGCGAGGCCGACTTCGAGAAGTTCTGCAACGAAGAGATCTGGCCCGCCCACAGGGCGGGGTATGAGGCGAATGTTCTGTCCGGGAACAACGGCGCGTATCAGCTGTTCAACAAGCTCCTCGAAAAGGTCGAGGGAAAGACCGACAAGGACAACGACTACCTGTATTTTCCCGAGATGACGACGAACGGCATTTTCCAGAGCTGCGGCGTCAGGTCCAACGTTTTCTATATGGGTCCGGATTATAGCAAGCGATATGACGAGATCGGACGGTCGCCGTCCTGCCAGGCCGCGGGCGTGGGCCGCGCCTATTGCACGATGGAGCAGATGGTTCACCGGGTGTATGGCTCCGAGGTCCGGTATGCCACGAACAAGACGCTTCCCAGAATCACCGGCTCGTCCTACCGGCCGCCCACGCGCAGAAAGCTGTACGATCCGACGCTTCCATCGCTCGACATCGGCGACGGCAGCGGCGACATGGCTGCGTTCGTGATCCTCACCTGGAAGGACCTGCGCGCCTCTTCCGACGAATTCACGAATTTCTGAGGCACCGGATTTTCCCTCCCGTACATGGCAAACCGGATGGATCCCTTCCATCCGGTTGCGCAGGATATCCTGACTTGTGCCGTTCAGACGAAGTTCAGGACACCATTTCCCCGCGGAGCGCCTCTTAGCGTCCCCGCACCCAGGGGCCATTCGTGCGGCACGGAACGTGAGCGTTCGTCGTTTCCCACAACGGCGTTTCGGCCACCCGGGATTTTGCGATCATCCGTGTTCGCACCATATGCCTGCCTCCTTGTTTTCGGGCCGGGAGGGGGGTTATCCCCAACTCCTTATCTCTACAAATTACATCGTCAGAACCCCCACCCGACTTTCGTCAGATAATTTCAAGTTTTTCTATTAAAGCGGCCCCTTTTCGCAGCTGTTCTTTTGTTTTCTATCATAGATAGCTGAAATGAATTTTTTTTCTGATCAAAGACAGGGTTGAACAGCCGCCACCGGGCGGGGTTGAGCGGTTCGCGAACCGCCCCCACGGTTTGTCGGGCGATACAGAAACGCGTTTTCGATCCTGAAAAACAGGGTCGCGCTTCCTCTGTGGTCCGTATTATCATCCGATTCATGGACACCAACCATACGGGCTTGCCGTCTTTCCTGCGGGAGGCCGTTTCGCACAGGGCTGGCCGGCTTGCATTCCTGGCCATCTGGCTTCTGCTTCACATCTTTTTTCGGACGTCCTTCTTCAATGATTGCGGCACGTATTCCCACACGATGTACGGGAACGTCATGCTTCACTCGGGAAGCCTGATCAGGACCGACCCGTTCACCTGTTCCCGGTTCGGCCACCCCTGGATCGCCCAGCAGTGGCTGAGCGAAGTCGGAATGGCGCTTCTGAGCATGATCGGCGGGTTCGACACGCTGCTTCTGGCCGCCACGCTTCTGGCCGCCCTCACCTTCACGGGGGTCTGGGTCAGGCTGTACAACTCTGGAATGCACCCACTGATCTCGGTTCTCATCATGGCCATGGTGTTTTCGGCCGCCTCGATGCAGTTTCTCATCCGGCCGCTTCTCATCACGATGGCCGCGCTTGCGCTTCTCTTCTCGATGCTCGTCGATATAGAAGCAGGCCGGCGCCCGGTCAGCCATCTCCTGCTTCTGCTCCCCATCTTCTGGGTCTGGTCCAACAGCCACGGCGGGTATCTTGCGGGCATCGGAACGTTCGGTTTGGCTGTTGCCGGCTGGACCGCCCTGCGCCTGGCGAACGCTCCCACGCCGCTTTCATCGCCCCGCAGGGTGTTCATCGCCTGGATTTCCCTCTTCTTTGCCGGGGCCATGTCGTTTCTCGGCCCATACGGCACCGAGCTTCCGAAGACGTGGGCCACCATCATGGACTCTTCGGAAGTCAGAACCCTGATCATCGAACATTTGCCTCTCTATGCTTCTCCTGAAGGGGCCGTCCCGATACTCCTGTTTTTGGGATATATCGCGTTTCTGGTGAAGTTTGCCGAGCGCCCCGTGCGAATCACCTGGCTCATCCCCGTCGTCTGGTTTCTCCTTTCCTGGAGCCGCGTGCGGAATACGCCGCTGTTCGCGATCACGGCCGCCATCGCTTTTGCCGAGATGTATGCCCGTTCTTCCCGGCTGAAGATCGTTGCGCAGACGAAGCCGCTCTATGGCCTTGCGAACGACCGCCCCCCCGCGAGACTTCCGATCAGAACGGCGACCGTTCTTCTCCTTGCCGGACTCTGGCTTCAAACGAGCGGCTCGGTGATGCCGCTGTTCGGAACCGGCTGGGCAAAGCCCGATCATGCGCGCTGGCCGTTCGAGCTGGTCCCGGCCATCCGTGAATACGCCGAACGGAAGACGCCGAACAAAGCAGTGTTCACCGAGTTCAACCTCGGCTCCTGGGCCGTCGGCGTCGATCCGCGGCTGCGCGTCACGATCGACGATCGGTGCGAGCTGTTCGGCGACCGACTCATGCGGGAACACTACGAATCGGCTTCTGACACGCAGCTGATCGCCTCATGGGTGAAGGCGTTCTCCACGAACGCCGCCCTCACCTCACCCAACTCCGCGTTCGATCGCTGGTTCCGCGCCGCGCCGGGATGGCGCGTCGTGGCGACGGCACCGGCGGGAGTCTGGCACGAGCTCGACACGGGCGGGACGACTGAGCCGTAAGCCGCTCAAACCGGCTTGCGGACGGCCTCTGGCCGTGATACCATTAAAACACGGACACACCATATGCAGGAAGAACGTTGCCCGCTCTGCTTGCGGATCAAACAGTATGACATATCCAACAAGACGTATTACCGCTTCCAGAACACCGAACGTCTGGTGTGCGAGCCATGTGCGAAGGAAGTCGAGAACCGTCTCCGCCCGACGTGGCAGATCGTCGCGGGCAGGGTATTTCCCCGGAGCACGAAGCATGACTGAGCGGCGCCGATGAGCCGCTCGTTCACTCCCAACGAGTATGCCCAGCTGCGCGATTTCCTTTCGCGCGAGTTTGGCCTCTTCTTCGACACGAACAAGGTCACATATCTCGAAAACCGCGTTCTCCCCCTCATCGAGAAATACCGGTGCCCCGACATGAACGGGCTGATTTCCGTCATCCAGTCGGATCAGGCACGGAGAATCGAGCTGCTGGACATCATCACGACGAACGAGACCTGGTTTTTCAGACATCCCCGGCATTTCGACATCCTCCGGGACGAGGTGCTCACTCCCCTGGTTCGTTCCCGCGACCAGGAAGGCCAACGCAGGCTTTCGATCTGGTCCGCCGGCTGTTCGATCGGTGCCGAGGCATTTTCTCTAGCAATAACGATTCTCGAAACGCTCCGCGACCCGGCCCGCTGGAAAATCACCATCATCGGCAGCGACATCTCCACGTCTGCCCTCGAACGCGCCCGCGCGGGCGTTTACACCTCGACCGAACTGAAGCTGCTCTCGAACATGCTGCTCACCCGGTATTTCGTGCCGACCGGTTCCGGCGAGTTCCGCGTCAAACCCGAACTCGCCGCGATGGTCCGGTATGAACACCTCAACCTGCTCGACATCTGGCCCGATCGGAAATTCGACGTCATCTTCTGCCGGAACACGATGATCTATTTCAAGGAAGCGACCAAGGCTGCCCTGACCGAACGGATCTACAAAGCCCTCGAGCCGGGCGGCATGTTCTTCACGAGCGCGACAGAAATCCTCCACTGGAAGGGTGACGACGAGTTCGAGAAGCTGTTTCTTCACGGCGAATACGTCTATCACAAGCGGCCGGCGACGAAGACCTACATCCTCTACCGTTTTCAGACCCCCTCCGACCTGCTGCGGGCGCTCAACCTTCTCGTCAAGTTCAACCACGAGTATCAGTTGATGAACATCCCGCAGGCATCCCCGTCTTCCCCCCGAAAGGCGCTCTTCGTCCCCAAGCGTCTGCAACCGACGATCGACAGGCTGTTCGACGAGGCGCACCTGCGCAACGTCGGCTCCGAGGAGTTTCGAAAATAGGACTGCACACCTTCCCCCAGCCTGCCGATAACAGGAAGGGGGGAACATATGCTCGATTCGTCCGCACCTGTCGTCCGCGTCCGCGTGACCGTCGCCCTGCGCCATCCTGACGGACGCCTCTGTTTCGTCCGCCATCTCAAGAACGGCCGCCGCTACTGGCTGCTCCCGGGAGGCGGACAGGACGCATTCGAACCCCTCGAGGAAACGGCCCGCCGCGAGCTGCGGGAAGAGCTCCGCATCACCGTTTCCGGGCTGACGTTTCTCGGTCTTCGCGAGTCGATGAGCCGCGAAGCCGGCCGGCACATCCAGTTCCCCATCTTCGAGGCCGTGAACCCCGATCTTTCGACGCTTGGAACCGGGGACGACCCCCGTGTCGAAGGCGTCGATTTCTTCACGGCCGATGAACTGGCCGGCCGCCCGATCTTCCCGAACATGGGCGATGACATCCTGAAAATCGCCCGAGGCGAGCGTATCGAACCGTTCCGAACCCTGGAATGGGTCCCCTGACAATACCCTGGAGGCGCGTATGATCGACAAAAAATACGATCAGATCATCAACGACTGCAAGAAGCGCATCGCGGCCAATCCCCGCGACTTTTTCGCGTATTACCAGCTCGCGCGGGCGGTCGAGATGACCGGTGAGACCGACACGTCGATCGGTATTTATCGCGAGGCCCTCGCGATCAATCCCAAGGATGCGTACGCGCACAACTTCCTCGGGCTCGCGTTCAAGAACAAGGGCATGCTCAACGAGGCCATCACCGAGTTCAAAAAGGCGATCATGTTCAACACGAACTACGCCTTCCCCTACTCGAATCTCGGCATCATCTACAAGCAGAAGGGCATGTACGACGAGGCGATCATCCGCTTCAAGAAGGCGATCTCGCTCAAGCCCGACTTCGCATTCGCGCACCTGCAGCTCGGCCTCATCTACAAGCTCAAGAAGCTGTATGACGAGGCGATCATCCGGTTCCGCAACGCCATCGACCTGAACCACGATTACGCTTACGCCCATTTCGCGCTCGGCTCGACCTATCTCGAGATCGGAAGGCCGCGCAAAGCCATCGTCGAATTCAAGAAGGCGATCATCCTCAATCCGCAGGATTCGCATGCCCTGAGCCAACTCGGCCGGGCCATGATCTCGATGAAGCAGTATGATGAAGCCGTCACGATCCTGCGAAACTCGATCGAGCTGAACCCGGACAACGCGTTCACGTTCCTGAACGTCGGTCTCGCCCACTTTCACGCCGGCCGCAATGACGAGGCGATCGAGGCATTGAAGCGGGTTCTCGACATCAGCCCCGACATGACCGAAGCGCGCGTGCTGCTCGGCCAGTCGTTCTTCCGGAAATCGATGGATGATGCCGCCCTGCAGGAGTTCCGGAGGGCTCTCAAGACGGACCCGAAGTATCCGCGGCTCCATTTCCACATTGGAACCGTTCTGCGGAAAAAGACGGAGACTCAGAAGGCGATCGACGAGTTCAAGCTGGAAAACGGCCTGAACCCGAATGACGCCGAGCTGCATTTCAATCTCGGCCTCGCCTACAAGGACCGCGGCATGCTCGACGAGGCCGTCGGCGAGCTGAAGCGGGCGCTGTATCTCGACGCGGGCCTGTCGCGCTGTCACGACATGCTCGGCGAGATCTACGACGTGAAGGGCCAGAACGACCAGGCCGTCACGCACTGGCGCAAGGCCGCGGAGCTCCGCAAGAAGGGCGAGGCCCGCGACATGGCCGAAAAAGTCGCCCCCCCGGTGCGGACGCGTTCGGAGATGGACCTCATGATCGAGCGGTACCGCGTCGAGGTCGCCGCCCACCCCGACAACGCGGAAGCTCACTACAAGCTCGCCTCGGCGTACAAGAACAAGGAAATGTATGACGAAGCGATCATCGAGTTTCGCAAGGTCCTCGTCCTGAACCCCTACGATTCGTTCGCGCATTATAATCTTGAAGTTATATATCGTTTGAAAGGCATCGACGACCAGAACCTCGTCCGGTGGAAGCGGTCGGTCGCGATCAATCCCGAGAACGCCGGCGCCCATTACCGGCTCGGCCTCGCCTACAAGGAAAAAGGCATGCTCGACGAGGCGATCCGCGAGTGGGAAAAGGCGGTCGCGCTTGACCCCGACTTCTCGCACGCCCATCTGCAGCTCGGCATCGCCTACAAGAGCACGGGCCATTCCGACGAGGCGCTGAAGGCCTGGAACCGCACGATCGAGATCGATCCCGAGTTCCAGGAAGCGTTCATGCACCTGGGGAAAGCCTACCTGAACCAGGGAATGCTCGACGAGGCCGTCGCTGCGATCAAGAAGACGATCCGGCTGAAGCCCGACGACGTCGAGTGCCGGTTCGTCCTCGGGCTGATCTACAAGAACAACGGGATGCTCGAGCAGGCCCGAGACACCTTCGAAACCCTGCTTTCCGTGAAAGAAGACCATGTGGCCGGGCTGGTGAACCTGGGAGCCGTCTACAAGAACCTGAACCAGCTCGAAAACGCCCTCAGTTGCCTGATGATGGCGATCCGGCTCGACGAACGGCAGTTCTTCGCCCATTATCTGCTCGGAACCGTGTATCGGGCGCTGGGCAGCTTCGAACAGGCCGAGGAATCGTTCAAGAAGTCGATCACGCTGAACCCGGACGACGCCTTCTCGCAGTACAGCCTCGGCGTGATCTACAAAAATTCGGGTCGCCTTCCGCTCGCGATCAAGGCGTTTTCCAAGGCGATCGAGCTCGATTCCGACGACGGGTATTCGTATTCCCATCTCGCGCTGTCGCTGTACGAGCAGGGGCAGCTGCACGACGCCATCAATGCGTTCCGGCGCTCGGTCGAAATCAATCCCGAAGACACCTACGCGCTGTACAACCTCGGCATGGTGCTGATGGACAATCACGATACCGACTCGGCAATCGAGGTTCTGGTGAAGGCCGTCAACCTCGCGCCGGAAGACCCATATGCCTGCTTCAACCTCGGTCAGGCCTATGAAGAGAAGCGTCTGATGCCCGAAGCGAAGGCATGCTACCAACGCGCCGGCCAGCATGCGCCCAAGAACAGCCAGATTTCGCGGTTCGTCCAGGAAGCGATGGCCCGACTGAAATAACGCCGGAGAAGACTCGATGCGCTCACTCCTACGCAACAACGCCATGGCAGCTGTACTCTTCTGCCTCGGCGCGCTCGCGGCGCTGATCGGATGCGAGGCGGACAACAGCGTCACGCCGCGCGAAGGCGAGCTCCAGGGAACCGTGTATTCGAAGAGCGGCACGGTCCTGAGCAACGTGCTCGTGAGCTGGACATACGATCCGACCCGCTGGGGACGGAGCGGGGACGACGGGGTGTTTCACATCGCCGGCATCGGCTTCGGCGAGCAGGAGTTCGTCGCGACGAGATCCGGTTACCGCGCAACAACGTTCCGCGCGGCCGTCTATTCCAATGCCGTTTCCGTGATCTCGAACGTCACCATGGAAACCTCCTCGTTCGATTACCAGGACATCACGGTCGCGGAATACTCCTCCACCCACGCGGTGATCACCTGGAAGACGACCGATTACACGAACGGCCTCGTCGAATACGGCACCACCGACAGCTTCGGAAGCTACGTCAACGAGCCCTCCGGCCAGTATGCGACGACCCACAGCGTAACAATTTCGGGCCTCAAGCCCGATCAGCAGTATTATTTCAGGATCGTGGCTTCCCGCCAGGGCCGCGAATCCGAGACATCGCCGAGCGGCACCTTCTCGACGCTGGCGCCGCTCGACGACTCGACCGTGCCCGCCCCGCCGTCGGGGACATCGATCGCGGTCGACGGAACCCCGAACCAGGTCGTCGTTTTCTGGGCGCCGAATGTGGAGAATGACCTGAAAGGATACCGGATCTACCGTTCCGAGCTTCCCTCGAGCGGGTACGACATGGTTTCCGACACGCTGATCGCGAAGGGCCAGGAACGGTACACGGACACGTTGGTCAGGACCGGCATGAAATACTATTACCGCGTTTCGGCCGTCGACCAGGCGGGCAACGAGAGCGGGCCGTCCGAGATCGTGTCGATGCTGGTTCCCGGCGAAATCACCGGCACCGTCACCTGGACGCTCGCCAACAGTCCGTTCGTCGTTCCGGGCGATATTACAGTGACAGATATAGGAACTTTGAAGATCGACCCCGGCGTCGTCGTGAAGATGTCCGATTCCGACGTTCTGAGAGCGAACGATACGGCGAAGGTCGAGATCCTCGTCACCGGCGGCGTTCTGATCGCCAGCACGAGTTCCGACCAGCCCATCATTTTCACATCCGAGCGGCCTACACCTTCTGCGGGAGACTGGGGCGGAATAAGCATTTCCGACTCGGCAGACACCACGACGGCTCTTTGCGGCGTCACGATCGCGTATGCAGCCACGGGGCTGAAACTGGAAAAAGCCGCGGGGCATTTCCAGAAAATGATCCTGGATCATTGTTCTGTCGGCGCCCGGATCGTCTCATGCACCGATCTGACCGTCGATGCGTCGAGGGTTTTATTCACACCGGACGGAGTGAAAGCCACGGGAAACACCCGGCTTTCGATAACGAACAGTACATTTTCACACGGCGTCACCGGGATCGATGCGAGCGGGAACGACGCCTCGAGCTACTCCGGCAACAACTTCTTCGATCTTTCCGGCTTCGGACTGTCCTGTGCCGACACGGCGGGCTCGATCAGCATCACGAACAACCTGTTCGTCGCGAAGACGGGCCTGGGCCTGCGAATTTCCGACCAGCCGCCGACCGTTGATTACAATACGTTTGACGCGGCATACGGCATCCAGGTCGTCAGCGGCGTTCCGACGATCCGAAAAAACATTCTCGTCGCGGGCACAAGTTTCACGGGCCAGGGCTTCAAGGGAATCGAGAATCTCGGGGGCCAGAGCACGCCACCGGTTTTCGGGCCGAACAGCGTCTACGGATTTCCGGCCGGGAAAGACTATGTCGATTGCGCGTCGGCATCGGGAAGCCTCGCCTCGTCACCGCTTTTCGTCAGAGACTTCACGGGCGACACGTATGATTACCGCCTCCAGCAGGCTTTTCCGAGCACTGGCGACCAGTGGGGCATCCAGCGCTCCGACATGCCGGAGTGATGTACACCGCTGTGGAAATTCTTCGTGGTTCGAGGTAAAAAAACCTCGCGGGTCATTTGGCTCACTTCTCCCTTTTCCCGCCTCTTTGCCTCTTAAGGGCAGTTACGAACCGTTCGCCCTGAGCCTGTCGAAGGGCGAGAGCATTCGTGCTTTGTCAGGCTCAGAGCGCAAGGGAACGCAAAATTGGCTTATCCAGCCGCTTCTCCAATGTGTAAATAGTATTTGCATTCCCGGCGTCGATGTGTGATATACTACGCGGTGAGAGGGGTAATTTGCATAGTCGAAGGTTGGCATGCGGATTGCACTGACTCAAAGTGGCACACAGCCAAAAAATTCTTGCAGGAGGAACCATATGAACCTGATTCAGCGCTTTGTGAGAGAAGAAGAAGGCCAGGGTCTTGTCGAGTACGCCCTCATCATCGGCCTCATCGCCGTTCTCGCCATCGTGGCTCTCACCTTCGCCGGCGGCAAGGTCAGCGGCATGCTCGGCTACATCGGCGACCAGATGGTCACCGGTTCGTAATCGCGAACAAGGTCGTAAGACCAAATACAGGAGAGGAGAAATCCTCTCCTGTTTTGTTTTTCCGGATCACCAGAATGGACCTCCCTGCCAGGAACGAAATGCATCGACACAGGCGAATTTCGACGCAAACGTGCGCGGATGCTCCGCCAGATAATCGTTCATTTCGTCCAGCATTCCCGGGAGATGCGGCATTGCGAGAGACATATACGGAATATTCCCAGGTTCGAATCCCATCATCCGGGCGCATGTCGCATCGACAGCCAAGGGATCCTTTCCCATGACAATCGTTTTCACGGTCTTCGCGGTTCCCATGATGGGCCCGTCCCCTTCCATGGCCGTAATCCCGTCTACAACGACAAAAGCCGGCGGCATCGAAAGGGTGAGATCGACAATGGATTTGGCTATTCCCTGCATGTGAAGAAGATTTTTCGGCCAGCCATAGACGATTCCAGGAAGGTTTCCGAACAGGTTTTTCATGGAAAGCGTCACACCCATCCAATGATGAGTTTTCATTTTTGGCATACCGATGACAACGTCTGCCTCGGCAAGCGGCGTTGCAACATAAAAATTCTTGAATTTTGTGTACCAACCCTTATTTGGGACTTTCACAAGATCGCCGTGGTTGAGGTCAATACACCTCACCTGGGATGGTAATGCCGCACGAAGAGACGAGTGATAAATTGAGTACCAAGGATCGCGCCTGTGTCCGGGGGCTTCCCCTACAGCGACTGAAGCTGCTCCAAGCCTGAAACAGGCATCCACGACTTGGGCGATCAGCCTTGCATCTGTGTTGATCGGCCTTCCCGGATGGCATTCAACAAAGTTGGGCTTGATGAGAACTCTTTTTCCCTTCAGGAAGACGTCCTCCTGAAGCATCACGCCAGCGACATCTCGAGAGATATCCTGCTGATAATCGCGGACAGGAAGGATCCAGACACGACACCGCCTGTGCCAATAGCGTCCGATGAGAGCCCCGAGGCCCGCAGCGCCGACTGCGGCGATGGACCATTTGACAAACTGTCTGCGATTCATTCCCAGAGAACTCCCCGTTCACCCAATGCCTGGAGCGCCAAGGCTACATGCACAACATTCAGACGCTCCCCCGCCATCAAGGACATTTTTTCTTCAAGGCGTGCGCATGTTGCCCCGGCAATTGGACGATGGCACCTTCTGAGTGCGAGAGAAGACAATGCCAGGGCATAAGGTGACTCTTCGGTCGCCGAAGCATCTTCAAGGAATTTCAGGGAGGAGGTAATGGAATGTTCCGATACCCTCCCATACAAGGCCAGAAGAGCGAGAGCCGTGGTGTCGACGAAAGGGATCAGCTCCTGGCCGTAGACACTTTTATTTCCGTAGTTCCAGCCCCCACAAGGGATTTGCCTGTCAATCAATACTCTTCGTCCTTCTTCAGCTCTGGGATGCTCTCCTTTCCCAGCCGCTTCAAGCGCAAGCACTCCCCAGGCCGTAGGCTCAACCCAGGAAAAAGCCCCTGTTCCCCATGGCCAGCCTACGAGCGAACCATCGAGGTCGTTAATTTTCGTGTTGTTGACGGTTATCGAGACAAACGAGAGGAGAAAATCAACGCCGGCTGAAGCGGCTCGCGTATCTCCGGCTTTTGCCATTGCGATGATGTAGGGGGCAGTGACCCAAAGTCCCTGATCGGGTGATTCCGATGAACATGGAAGGGAGCCGTCCTGGTTTCGCTTCCCAGAAAGCCACGTGATCGACGAGGTCAGTTCGTCCAGGTTCACTCCCCCGGCCAAACCAGCCAGAACAGCATGTACTGTCGGTTCGACGGCCGAACGTAATCCCGGAGCATAGGGAAAGCCTCCGTCGGGGAGACGCATTTTCGAAAACGATCTCCATCGACCCATCCATTCATCGGCTTTCATCATTATTCCAGTTTCCCCGGAGAGAGTATATCACACAGGAGAACCAATCCCGGAAAGGAGTTCCGTTCGTGGGGAATCAGTTTGCCAAATTGGATGAGAATTCTGGTAGAATACTCCGAAGACCTAGAAAACAAATTGGCATGAGGTTTGCTGTTTAACAGGGGGGGGATTTATATGAACAGATACTGTCTTCATAGGCTCAATCGCCGATCGGGCCAGGGTCTCGTGGAATATACTCTTGTCATAAGCCTGGTGGCGATTGCATTGCTCGTCGTCCTCTCCCTCGTCGGGCAGCTCATCCGCGATAATTATCTCGGAAACTTTCAGCGGGTGGCCGACTCCGTTCTTCCGTCCACTTCTTCGCCGCCCCCCTCCGGAGGTTGAGCGTTCACAGGCGTTATCCCTTTCATGACGATGAAAGGGGCTTGACACCCCCCGGCCCCGGTACTAGAATCGAGGTCAATTTCTGGGGGGAATTTTTTTTGTGAAAATTATCAAGATTATCTCCGTTCTCGTGATCATCGCCTCCGTCATCGCCCTCGGCATTTTTGCGGGCAAGCAGATGTTCCGCATGCTGGAAGAGAAAAGCCAGACGCCATCTGCATCGGCACCGCCCTCCCTGGACACGCCCGCCACAACGGCGCAGTCATCCGCGCCACCCGCGGCCGAGACGGGGAGCACATCCCCGGAAATCGTGCTGACGGCTTCATCCGCAATCACCCCATCCGCCGGTGGTACGTCCGTATCCCCAGCACCAGCCCGTCCTGCCGGAAGTTCCGCCCCGGCAACGGTCTCAGAAAAACCTCTTCTCGGAAACGAGGTTGCATACGCGCTGACGAACGGCGTGAAGGTTCGTGAAGAGGCCACCACCGAGTCGAAAGAGCTGATGCGGGTCAACCAGGGGACGAAGGGTTTCGTCCTCGAGCACAGGAACGGGTGGACGAAAATCAAATGGGACTTCAACAAGAAGATCGGCTGGACCCGCGACGATCTTGTACTCATGGGGCCCCAGGAAGTCCTCTCGACGATGGTCGACCATAACGGGAAACTGATCAGCGACCAGAGCGTCGCAAGCATGACGGCTTCCGCCGTTGCCAGTATGACAGCTTCGCGGATCCAGGCGGCAGCGAAAAAAGCCAAGACCATCGCGATGACCGTCAGCACCGCCGTTGCAAAACCGGCGGCTCCGGCTGACACGGTGAAGGGCTACGTGGCCGGCGGCAAACTTCCCGAAGAGGGAACGATCGTCGCCGATCCCCTCGCGAAAGTCCGGAGCAGCCCCGACGTGAAGTCTCAGCTGATCGGGAAGGTTCCGAAGGGCCTCACCGTGAAGGTCCTGTCCGCCCAGCAGGCCGGGAAATACATGTGGTTCCGCATTTCCTACAACAACGGCAGAAAAGAGGGCTGGACGCGGGAGGACAACCTCCAGTTCTGATCAGGGCTCGGCGCCACCTTCTCCGAGGACGATCCCACGCCATTCCCAGCCGCCCGGAATACGGTGGATGGCGAACTGGACGTTTTTGAATCCGCCTTCCATCTCGGTCCAGCCGTGGGTGTTCGCATACAGCACCTGTTCATCAGCCTTTTTGCTGAGCGACGCGATTTCCGCTTCATTCGACCAGGAAATCCGGGCTTCCCGATGCTTCGCCAGGAACGCGATCAGATCTTCGCGCGCGGTCGGCTCGAGTTCGCTCTGCCACCACCCGACGTAGATATCCGTCGCGGCAAGAAGGGTCTCGAGGTGTGACGTTCCGCTCGCTGCAACCGCCGCCACGATCTCCCGGGCAAGATTGACGGCGTCTGGTCGAGACCAGGGGCGCTTCCCGCCGCTGCGAATCCATTCGAGCTTTCCCTGGATCACGTCGCGGAAGGTTTTCTGGCCGTCTTCATCGGCGATCTGGGTGCCAAACTCGTTATCGATGCGCTCGTACCATGGCCGGGCAGCTTCGAGATCGCCGATCTCGCACAGGTGGTTGGCGAGGGCCAGCATGAGCTGAGGAATGTTGACGAGAGCCGTCGACGTCTTGTCGTTCAGGGTTCCGGTCAGAATCGACTCGGCCTCTGAAGCCTGGCCGCGCGCGAGGGCATCGTAGAACCCGTTTTCGATGACGGTCGTGACATCCTGGGATTCCTGCGTGGGATCATCCGGTGCATCCTGACCGAAGACGGGAGCCAGGAACGCCGTTCCGACGGCGAACGCCCCCGCGAGGGCAGCTGTCCGCCAGGGCTGGCCCACAAACGTTCTCAGAGACATATCAAAAGACATACACCTCTCCTCCGAACCCCCTTCTTGGGGATCGGCCGGCGCCATATTACCCGTGCTGTTCGGGCCTGTCAAAGTATTTCGCTCACGGTGTGCGATATGCCTGCCAAATGCTCGAGAAGGTGTCGCTCCAGGCGAATCCGGGGGGTCCGGCCTTCGTCGCTCGCCAGGCGGAGTCACGCGCCAGCTGCCCGAAATGCTCTTTTTTCGATGCGATCAGCATCCATTTCGAGCCGAAGACATACCGCACATCCGATTCGTAATGCAGGGCCTCATCGTCACCCGGGTCGTAGAAGGCCGTCATCGAAACCAGCCGATGGCGTTCGGCAACGGCTCCGAGAACCGGTTCGAGATCGAGATACCGGTTGGAGATATGGAACAGGAGGAGGCCGGACGGCGACAGTTTTCTCATGTACAGGCCGATCGCTTCGCGTGTCAGCAGATGCATCGGAATCGCATCCGAGGAATAGGCGTCGAGAATGATCAGATCATACGCGCCATCCGGGGCTTTTTCCAGGTTCACTCTCGCATCGCCCGTGACGATGCGCGTTCGCGCGGCGGTATCGTGAAGGAAACTGAACAGGTCGGGATTCTGGGCGATCCGGACGATAAGCGGATCGATCTCGTAAAAATCGAACTTCTGCCAGGGTCGGCCGTAGGCGGCGATTCCGCCGGTCCCGAGGCCGACCACGGCCACCCGTCCGGCACGTCTTCCGATGGCCATTTCCCGGAACACCCTGCCGACCGGGCTCTCGCGGGAATAGTAGAACATCGGCACGTTCCGTCTGCCGGCCTCGCGAAGCTGCCCGCCGTGATGGATGTTCCCGTGCTGGAGGAGATGGTATCTGCCGCCGCCGGTCTCGACGACCTGGAATGCGCCGTAGAAACTTCGGGCGCGCAGAATCGTCGTCTGGTCGTGAACTGCCGGCCCGGCGCCGCCGATGATGCCGACGGCGAAGACGGCACCCCAGAACGCCGGCTGCCGCAACGCCATCGCCGTCATCACGAGACCGCTCGCGATGGGCATGAAACGGACACCTGCCGATGGCGCCACTCCGAATGATCCGATATTATAGAGATATATATAGATCATGGACACCCCGACGCCGATGAACAGGGTTCGCGAAAACGATCGTTCTTCCGAACGAATCCGTGACGCGGGAAAGAGCAGTGCCGCGGCGACGAGCATCAGGGGATACTCGCTGATATCGGAAAACAGGAAGGGGGCGAGGATGCCGTTGAACACCCCTCCGGCGGCGCCCCCTGCGGCGAGGGTCAGGTAGAACGTCGTGAGCCGGCCGGCCGGCGGGCGGGTGGAGGCCAGCATGCCGTGGAACGCCAGGCACGTCGCGAAGAACGCGGCCAGATGGACGATGAGCCGGATGAAAATCGGGCCCGACCCGCCCAGCAGGAACACGGGGAGAAGAACGGCGTATGCGACCGGCATGCAGATGAGAACCGGCCAGGATGCCGACCGGATGCCCGGCGCGAAGACGATCACGAAGGACAGCAGATACACGGCGAGGGGAACGACCCAGAACAGCGGCAGAGGCGCGACATCCGTCGTGATATGCGTCGTCATCCCCGCGAGAAGACTCGCTGGAACGGCGCTCCAGACGAACCACATCCATCCCGGGCAGGATTCCGCCGTTTCACCCCGATCAGGCTCGCAGGCACCGGGGCGGTCCGTGCGGAAGGCTGGCGGCGCAGCCGCCATGGCAAGCATGCAGGCGAAGACGGACAGGATGAAGGTAACAAAGCCGATGCTCCACCAGCGGGCCTGGACGGCGAGCGGGAAAGAAGGCTCGATGACGAACGGATAAGCGAGCAACGCGGCGAAACTTCCTATATTGCTTGCACTATACAAAGGATACGGGTCCGTGCGACTGTCGCCGCGGGCGACGAGAAACCAGCCCTGAAGGAGAGGCGCCGTCGCCGCCAGAACGATGCACGGCAGGCCGAGCGTCCGCATCAGCCGGAACACCAGGATCCACTCCGGCCGTGCGGCACCTCCCCCACCGTCCACGGTCTCCTGAAGGCGGGCGATATCGAGCGGGAGCAGGGGCAGGACCCCAAGCAGCAGCAGGAGATGCACCGGCGCGCCCCGTTGCGGGCCAACTTCTGCGATTCCAAGGTGAGCGTAGCCGTATCCGGCGAGCAGTGCCGTCTGGAAAAACGCGAGGCAGACGGCCCAGACGGCTGGAGCCCCGCCGAAGGCCGGCAGGAGGGCCTTCCCGGCCATCGGCTGGACCAGGAACGTCAGGAAGGCTCCGAGCCCGCTCGTGATCGCGAAGAGAAGCACGACCGGTCTCATGACGGCGCCCCCACCAATTTCACACGATGCCGGAAGCAGGGGAGCCGATGATCACCGGGAAAAAACCCATGCATCGTAGGGGGACTTCACGCCGTACGACGAGCGTATCGCGTCGAGGCGCTGAACGACGAACGATACCGAGACCTTCCCCCGCTTGAGGCGGAATTTTTCGAGGCCCCACGGCGTGTTGGGAACGGAGCGCCGGAAAAAGAACTTCCCCTCGACGGGAGGCTTGCCGGGACGCGTGACCGTGACTTCCCGCTTTTTCCCGCGCTCCTTCGTCGTGGTGGAAAGGTGCATCCTGATGCGGTTGATCTCGATCGAGTCCGCCGGCTTCGGTTCGAAATCGGACCGCCGGAGTTCAGAGAGCAGCAGCAGAAAATCCTTGGCTGCTTCCTGGTGCGACGGTTCGAACCCCTCGAACCGCGAGTAGATTTCCGACGTCCTGCTGATGACGGCGTCTGCCCGGCGGCCCGTTTCGTTCACCCTGAACGCGTAGTAGGTTCGCGCCTTCTCGGGATCCTGGACGCAGGCGTGAAAGATCACCTGGTTCTGGCCGTCACCGAGCCCCTGGAAATACCCGATCGCGCAGCCGAGGCGCTCGGAAGCCTGCTTCACCGACCCGCGATACTGCGCGTTGATCTCGAACGCCTCCCATTCACCGGCCGCCGAAATAGTATTCGGTTCAATACATATCAGGCAGAGCAGAAGAGCGATAAATTTCACCAACCCGCTACAGGAGCGTTTTCTCAACGTCCCTCCGTTGTCCGTCACGACGCATTTTGTCATTCGATACCTCCCGGGCCGTTCGATGTTCGCACGTCTCTCTTCCGGCCGACCACACGATTACTTTACCACAGGGCAGACGCAGACGTTTTTCAGCTGGAAAATTCCACCATGCATCGGATATAGTAATCACATGTTGAAAGCTCTCCGGACTCCTCTTCATGCCGTTTCCAGGCGCGCAAATGGCGCCCGCCGGGGCCTGTCGCTGATCGAGATGATCATCGTCGTCTCGGTCATTTCGATTCTCGCCCTGATGGCCCTTCCGACCGTCGAGCTGTTCGACATGAAGACCCGGGAACGCTTGCTCCGCGATCGCCTGTACGACATGCGTCTCGCGATCGACCGGTACAGGAACGCCCGCATGGACAACCTGCCGCCGAAATCCATCCGGACGCTCCTGGACGTCATCCCCGAGGCCGAAACCCGCTCCCGCGCGACCGAAGGGCCGTTTCTCACGCTCGGCCAGACACAGAACCCGTTCACGCCGAACGACGATATGTTCCGGTGGGACCTTCGGTTCGTAGCCACCTCGCCGGCGGCAAGCACATGGGTAACGAACGTCGCCAGCATCGAGCACCAACTGACCAACGCGCGCGTGTTCGATATCCGGTTTCCGGCAGATAAGTCTTTCATCGGCGGCTGGGAGACCGGGTTTGACGATACGCTCTTCAAAGACTGGTGAAACAAGTAGGGGAATATATAATGTTTATTTTATACAACAGATTTGCCGTCGGTTCATACGCATGTCGTTCGGAACATTCCGGCTTTTCGCTCGTCGAGCTTCTCATCGTCGTCGGCGTCATGGCGGCGCTCGTCGGCCTGGCGATGCCGTTCTATACCGATTACGTCGCCCAGAGCGAAGTCGCCGTCATGAAGACGAATCTCAAGGCCCTGCGCAAGGCGCTGATGGAGTATCGCACCGATCACGGAAGATACCCCAACACGGCCGATGTCGGCATCCTCGCAACGACGACGCTCGGCAAGGGGTATCTCCTCGACTTCCCGAAAGATCCGATGAAAGAGCACCAGTCGATCGCAACGTGGGGCTACAAGTATCCTCCGACAAGCGGGACCGAGTATGAGCTCGATCCAGTCTACAACAGCGTGATCAACGAGTGACTCACGTTCTGAACCCGGCGACTCGGGAAAGAAACGTCTTGGGAAGATCCGCGCGAAGCTGAACCGCCCCTTCCAGCCATTCTTCCCTGAGAATCCGGCCCAGGAGCCTGATGTCCTTCAGGATCGGCGTGCTCGAAGGCACCGTGAGTTCGACCGTCTCGAACGATGCCCGCATCTTTTCCTCCATCGCCCGCCTGAGTTCCTCGAGATTTTCTCCGGTTCGGGCCGAGAGGAAGATCGCGCCGGGGAACATCGCGGAGAGAGCCTCGCGGTTGTGGGGAACGCCTCGGTCGATCTTGTTGAAAACGATGATCCGATCGGGGTCTTCGAGCTCCATTTCCTGAAGCACGCGTTCGACGGCGGCCAGATGGTCGCGCGCCTGGACGTTCGACACGTCGCAGACGTGGATCAGGACCTGCGAATGCCGGACGCTCTCGAGGGTGGCGCGGAATGCCTGCACGAGTCCGTGCGGGAGTTTTCTGATGAAGCCGACCGTGTCGGAGAGGATGCCCCGGAGGCCGCCGGCCAGCTCGACGCGGCGCGCCGTCGGATCGAGGGTCGTGAACAGCCCGTCGCAGACCCGGACGGCCGAGCCGCTCAGGGCGTTGAGAAGGGTCGATTTGCCGGCGTTCGTGTAGCCGACCAGCGCGAACAGCGGCGCATACCGGTCGGTGCGCTTGCGGCGCTGGAGATCGCGATCCTGCACGACCTTGTCGAGCTCGTCGTTCAGTCGCTTGAGCCGCATTTTCAGAACGCGCCGATCGGTCTCGATCTTGGTCTCGCCCGGCCCTTTCAGGCCGATGCCGCCGCGCTGTCTCGACATCCCTTTGTATCCGCCGGCCAGCCTGAGCAGTGAATACTGGACGGCGGCCAGCTCGACCTGCAGTTTTCCCTCGCGCGTCGAGGCGTGGGCGGAAAATATATTTAATATTATACCGGTTCGATCCAGGACCTCGCAGCCGATGCCCTCTTCGAGACGGCGCACCTGGAGCGATGTCAGCTCGTCATCCGCCACGGCCTGGACGGCGCCGGTCGATTCGATAAGTTCGGTGACCTCCTTCATCTTCCCCGTTCCCAGGTAGCTCGAGCGGTCGTACCGCTGCCGTTTCTGGACGACGGAACCGACGACGACGCCTCCTGCCGTCTTGACGAGCTCTGAAAGTTCGGCGAGAGAGTCCTCGATATCCGCGTCGGATTGTTCGGGGAGCTGGACCGCGATGGCGATGATGCCGGGTTTTTCGGGTTTTGTCGCGTGGGTGGGGCTCATCTGATGGATCTCCTGGCGCCGCAGCGGGCGCAGAAACGGCCGCGGGAATCGAGCGGAAGCGCTCCGCAGGCGTGGCAGGGCGCATCACATCCGCTTTCGGCCCTGTCGAGAACGAGAACGTGCATCCATCCCTCGCGAAGCAGGGAGATGCCGAACACGAGCATGACGGCGAGCATCGGAACGGTCGTCGACGCCGCGGACCGCATCGCGATCATGTTGAATCCTCCGTGAAGGACCGCCGAGACCAGCAGGCCGGCCAGGAACAGGCCGTATCCGCGCCACGTCACCGCCCGCTCGCCCTCTTTCTGCTGCCGGCAAAGGGCCACAGCTGCGGCCCAGCCGGCAATGCCGGAAAACAGGACATGACCGGTCGTGCTGAGAGGAACCCTGGCAAACAGGACCTCGGTCCCGAAGAGGGAAATATAGTCCAGGCTTTCCGTCGCCGCGAAACCGAGGCCGGCGGCAAGCGCCGCGAGGAAGACGGCGGTCGAGCGGCGCATGGCGCCCATCCAGCCGGCTCCCGCCAGGGCCGCTCCGAGCTTGGCGGACTCTTCGAGACACCCGACCAGGATGACGGCGACGCAAAAGCGCATCCAGAAATCCTCGGATTCGGCGATCACCGAGCGCAAATCGATTCCGAGGGCGACCTGTATCATCGGGTATAGAACATACTTTATCGGATAGATCGAAAGGGCTCCGGCGACGCCTCCAGCGACGGCGGCTTCGCGGAGCGCCGGGTCGCCGAGAGCCGACCGGAACAGCCAGGCAAAGACGGCGATCGGAAGCAGGGTGAGCAGCACGCCGCCCAGCGAGCCCGTGATCAAGGTCGGGGGGTCTTCTTCAGCGTGACCAGATACAAGCTTTTCCGGCCTTCGCGGTCGGCATGGGCGACGAACCCGCCGCCATCGTTCGTCCAGACGGGCCGGAAGGCGTCGGCGCCGCCGAACGCCGTGACCGTGAACTCCTTTCCGGAGTCGATCCGCCTGACGCGAATCTCGTTATCACTGCCGTCCGTGCTCTTCGACCGGACGTAGGCGATCCACCGCCCGTCGGGCGAGGGGTCGGCCAGCCAGCTGCGCGCCTGATCGCCGACGAGGGATTCAGGCTTCCCGAGAGGATTCACGGAAAGCTTCATGATGTGCGACACTTTCATTTTCTGCACGATCCGGGTGAACACGATTGCCTTTCCGTCCGGCCACCACCGGGGTTCCCGATCGTCTTCGGGGCCCGACGTCAGCTGTGTGAGCCCTTTTCCGTCGATCCCGACCATCCAGATATCGTTCGAGCCGCCCCGGTTCGAGGTGAATACGACCCATTCGCCGTCGGGGGAAAGCGCCGGCATCATGTTTTTTCCGCCGGTTCCTGTCAGGTTCCGGTGCTGTTGCGTCACGCGGTCGAAGACAAACACCTGCTCGGACTTCTCACTGTCGCTCGAAAAGACGAGCCGGTTCCCGTCGCGCGTCGACTCGGGCGTCCAGACGTTGCCGGGCCAGGGGAAGAGGCGGACGGCGCCCCCCTTCGCCTTCAACGACCTGAAATAACACTGATATTTCGAGTCGGCCCCGCCCGTCGGGCGGTTCGACGAAAAGATCAGACTGTCCCCGTCGGCGGCCAGGCTGCCGTGGTAGTTGTTCCCGGCCCCGGTTTCGAGCTTCTCGAGCCCTCCGGGAGCGAGGTCCGCGTCCGGAAGATCGGCGGGCGGCACCTCGACGGCGGTTCCGGTTGCGGAAGCGGTCTCAGCCGTTGCCGTCGCGGCGGAAGGTTCGGCGGCCGAGACCTCGGCGACCTCGTCGAAACCGGCGGCTGCCGGGCCAGTTGCAACGTTCGGCACGCCGGATGCGGACGCAGCCGCTTCACCGGCCGGGCGGTCGAGCGCCGGAAGCTGGGCCATCGACGGCGCATCGGGCTGGCCGGGTTTGAAAGCCACGGCGGCGGGCGGCACCGTCCCCTTGCCGCTCCCCGACGGCAGCGCCGGGAGTTCGACGGCGGGCGAGGAAACCGTTTCCCATTTCGGGCCGGCCGGGATCTGCGCCGGCTCGCTCGCCTGCCGGCCGCCTCCCGTCAAAAGATCGATGAGGGAGTGATCCCATGAGCGCCCCCGAAATACAATACTATCGAATATACTTCCAGTGAAAGCGCCGGCGAGAAAAATGAACAGGCCGAGCAGAAGCCGCTGGCGATGGCGCTGGCGCCGTTTCTGCGGCGTGTCGCAGGTGGGGCAGACGGCGGAGCGGGGCTGGAGTTCGTGACCGCATCGGAAACAATACATGCAGAATCTCCTGGAGAATATGCCCCGCATCATACATCACGCAGGGAACCTCACACAATATCCCCCCTGTGTGAAAGCTATTCCTCGGCTCACAAGAGACACGACAATCACATGCATTCGCGATACCGTTCGTGCCGAGCCTGTCGAAGCACGAGCGCTCTTGATTCACGTCGCCTGATGCGACAAGGAGTGATCCCCGCGCGCGGGGGCGGATCGCGAACCGCACGAGCCCAGCCCCTTGCGGAATTCCAGGAACGGCATTTATCATCACGGCATGAATACGTTGCGGCAGAAAATCGGACAGCTGTTCGTCATCGGGTATCAGGGCCTCGAGCCTTCTTCGGACGTCCTCCGGTTCGTCGGGGAGTGGGGCATCGGCGGGCTCATCGTCTTCGCGCGCAACCTCGAAGACCCGCTCGCGCTCGGCCCTGTGCTGAAACGCTTCGAGACGGCTTCGGGGGTCCGCATGTTCGCCTCCATCGACCAGGAGGGCGGGCTCGTGATGAGAATTCTCCGCCACGGAAGCCTCTTCCCCGGCGCGATGGCGCTGTCGGCGACCGGCGACCCGGACCTCGCGCGGCGCATCGGAACCGCCATGGGCGCAGAAATGCGGTCTATCGGCCTGACCTGGAACCTGGCGCCCGTGCTCGACATCAACCATGCAGGCAACCCGGGCATTGGCGCACGCTCCTTCGGTGACACCCCGGAAACCGTCATCCGATACGCCATTCCCTTCGCGAACGGTCTCCGCGAAGGCGGCGTCCTCGCTTGCGCAAAGCACTTCCCGGGCAAGGGCCACGCGAAAGTCGATTCCCACCTCACGCTTCCGGTCATCCCTTACGACCGGGAACGCCTGCTATCGTTCGAGCTCGCCCCCTTCAAGGCTGCCATAGACGCTGGAATCGACGCCGTCATGACGGCGCACGTTTTCTTCCCCGCGTTCGAGCCCTCCCCCAACCTGCCGGCGACCCTTTCCGAGAACGTTCTCACCGGCCTCCTGCGGCGTGAGCTCGGTTTCGATGGTCTGTTGATAACCGACGACCTCGAGATGGGCGCAATCACCGAGAAATACGGCGTGGCCGAAGCCTCCCGCCTCGCCTTTCTCGCCGGGGCCGACCTTCTGCTCATCTGCCATGATCTCGAGCGCCAGAAGGCCGCGGCCGAAGCCATTCTCCGCGAAGTCGAGACATCGCCGGCTGCGGCCCGCAGGCTCGACGAAAGCCTCGAGCGCATCGCCCGGGCCCGCGCGAAACTCTCTGCCACGAACCCCTCCGCTTCCCTGACCGATCTGGCGCGTTCGCACGAAGCGCTGGTGCGCGAGGCCCACGACAAGGCCGTTCTCACGTCACGCGCGCAGGCGGGCGACCTGCCGTTTGCCCCGGAAACGAATCTCGTCGTTGCGTGCCCCCACATCGCCTCGCTCGTGCAGGTCGAGGAAGACCATGCCGATGCCGGTCCGGCCCACCAGATCCAGAAAGCGTTCAAGAACGCCCGCTGCGTCATGTACCACCCGAAGGATGCCGCCGAGACCATCGCGACGCCGGTTCGCGCGGCTCTCGACGCGACGGAAAAACCGGCGAAACTGCTGATCCTCTCCTACAACGCTCACCTGTTTCCCGGGCAGAAAGAGGCCTTCCGCAGTCTCGCGGCCGCCACACCGGGAACGGTTCTCGCGGCTCTCCGCAATCCCTACGATCTCGACTGCGTCCCCGAAGCCACGACCGGCCTCGCGACCTTCGGCTTCCGCTCGCCCGATATCGATAGCCTGATCTCGGTTCTCGAAGGGAAACTCCCTGCCGATGTCTCCCGTTGGCCCGTGATGCTCTGACCGACCAGGCGAAACTTTCTCTTCGACCTCCGTCGTCCGGTGCCGATAGGTATCGGAGAAAAATATTCGATCGACGGAGGCATCAGCCATGCTGGAACTCGAATTCAAGATTCTGCTCCTGACGATGGTGTATTTCGCGGGATGGTTCATTTTCGAGAAGGTTTTCTCCGCTGCCTGGGACCGCTGGACGGCACAGCCTTCGACCGGTTCCCGGCCGGCGAACAGAACCCGCGTCCCCACGCTGGCGTCCGTCACGCCGCTCGATCAGACGTTTCGCTACATCCGGGGCCTGAAGAACCCCGACTGGCGCGTCCGCCGCATCTCCTGCATCCAACTCGGCGACAAGCGCGGCACGGCTGTCGTCCAGGCCCTCATCGCCGCCCTCAGCGATCCCAAGGAGGAAGTCAGCATGGCCGCCGGCGAAGCGCTGGCCAAGATCGGCGATCCCGTCGCCATCAACGCCATGCAGGAGCATCTGCAGAAGCTCGACAGCCGCCTCGACGGCACCTGGGAGCAGTACCGGGCCGCATGATCGCGTGACCGAATCTTCAAAAAACAGACCTGAAGCTGCCGCTCCCGATGGAACGGCGGCTTCAGCCGCTTCACCGGCATCCGGCCCGGCGGCCCCGGCAGGCCGAAGCCTGATAAAGGCGATCCTGCTCAGCCTTTTCGTCTGCCCCGGCATGGGGCATCGGGCCATGGGTCGCGCTCTCGCCGGCTGGGTCGTGATGGTCCTGTTTCTTCTCGCGTTCCTGTATCTGGGCGTATCGCTGAACCACCTCGTCCAGGACGTCGTGGCGCAGATGCAGTCGCCGAGATCCACCGATCTGCTTCGGATCGTCAGCCGCGTTGAAGCGGCATGCAAAAACGCTCCGGACGTTTCCCAGGCACTGGAGCTTCTGCTGATCGTCTACTTCGGCGCCCCGGCGGAGTTGGTTCTCACCTGGCTCTGTACCCCTGCGGGGAAGTCGGAAGCTTGAAGGTTGAAGGTTGAAATGAGAAGGCCGGTCCGGGCGCGTTGACTGAGGGAGTTCTCGGGGTGTAGAGTGACGGGACGGAAGTCCTATGCGCACCTACCTGAAACGATATCCGTTCATCCTGTTCACGGCCGGCATTCTGCTGGTCGTGGGCGGCATCGCGCTCACGCTGAACCGCATTCCCGGGGAGGTACGGTATTCGGCGGAGAACCTGCTGAGTCTCGGGTTTCTCGTCTTCACGTCTCTCCTGCTCGGGATCATCAGCTTCTGGTGGAACACCATCAGGAACCTCGCGACCGATCACATCGACGGCTCGCCACTTCCCGAAGCCCCCTCGGCGGACCTGACGGACCTGTTCTTCCAGTCGAACGCCCTCATCG
The DNA here is from genome assembly GCA_964389325.1 of uncultured bacterium. GTDB lineage: Bacteria > Muiribacteriota > Ozemobacteria > Ozemobacterales > Ozemobacteraceae > MWAR01. Next base: position 91,955 of record CAYMEN010000005.1, read on the forward strand.
ACTGGTATAAGAACAGCATTTCCCGGCTGCACAACCGGTGCGTCGATCTCGAGCGTATCTCGCACCTGCTCGGCTACATGAACTACGCGGCCGAGCTCGGCCGCCAGCTGCATGTCGCGCTTCAGCTCTGTCAGGAGCTGTTTCCCACGATGACGATCCTCATCTACACGCGCGAGGCGTCGTCCCTCCAGTATGCCTGCGGCACGAAGCCCCGCACCGGCGAGGTTCTCCCGCTGATTCCAAAAGACGACCCGCTCGCCCGCAAGACGCTCGAAATCATCCGCCAGGAAATCGACATCGAGCGGTTGAACTCGGACGACTGGAAGAACTTCTCCCTGCCCCTCCGGGGGCGCCAGGAACCGCGCGACCTGACGATCCTCCCTCTCATGGTCTGGAACCGCATTCTCGGGCTCGTCGTTTTCATGAGCCCCGACCGGCGCGCCCTCGCGGCTGACGAGAAGGTGATGGCAACCCTGTTCAACAAGCACATCGCCATCTGCATCGAGAACCACCGGCTGTTCAAGGAGAACCTCCGCCAGGACCGCCTGATCCACGAGGTCGACATCGCCCGGACGCTGCAGACATCGACGCTCCCGCAGCAGTCGCCGATTCAGCAGGGTCTCGACGTTCACGGCTCCTGCGTTCCCTGCAACGAAATTTCGGGCGATTACTACGATCTGATCCCGCTTTCCAACGACCGCCTGCTTGCAACGATTGCCGACGTCTCCGGCAAGGGGCTCCCCGCGGCCCTCTTCCTGTCCAAAATCCAGGCGCTGGTCCGCGCCATGGCCGACAAGTTCGCCGGGCCGGGCGCGTTCCTGCTGTTCCTTTCGGAACAGCTCGCCAAGGAGCAGATGGGGCCGCTGTTCGCGACGATGATCATCGCTGTTTTCGACCCGAAGAAACGCACCGTGACCTGCGCCAGCGCCGGCCATTGCAAGCCGCTCGTGGTGCGCACCGGCACCGGGTTCGTCGAGGAGATCGACTTCGACGCGGGCATCCCGCTCGGCCTGTTCGAGCAGGAGGAGAACGCCTATTCGGAGCGCACGGTCGACCTCCTGCCCGGCGACGGCGTCTTCCTCTACACCGACGGCGTGCTCGACCTTCTCAACAAGAAGCGCGAACGGTTCGGCCTCGAGCGGCTCAAGACGGCACTCGACACGGCGCCCGCCGGAAAAGCGGCGTCGGTGGTGTATCATGTGATGAACGAGATGAACAGGTTCAAGGAAACCATCCCTCATGATGATGACATCACGATGGTATATGTGAAATCGGAAAAGGCAGCCCCATGAACGAGACATGCGACATTTTTGAGAAATACGTCTTTTTCAGCAGCCGCAAGGACCGCGAAATCCTGACGAACGTTCTGGAGACGATCCTGGCGATGCCCCTCGAGCGACTCACCATCACCCGCTCCGACCGGCCCGACGAGGAGTTTTCGACGTTCAACGACCGCACCCGCAAGATCCTGCAGAACCTCGAAAAGCTCGAGCGCATCGAGGTCATCAGGGGCGATTTCGAGCTTGGCGGCATGTTCGAGCTGCGCGGTGGCGAGCTCGCGATCACGATTCCGGCCGAGCAGTACAATTACGAGGTCGTCGACGCGATGAAGCGGTTCCTGTCGCCGATCTTCCCGATGTGCGTGTTCAAGAACCCCTATATCTGGGGTGTCGACCTGTACGAGGATTACGAGCGTGAGCACTTTTTCGCGGTCCGACGGTTCGGCTCGCGCAGCCAGCACCTCGAAGACCCCGAGGTCGACATCTTCCGGCGCGACGACGGGATCGTCTACAAGCTGCGGTTCCATCTGCGCGAGGAAGAGCAGGTCGAGCCGGGCATCCATCACCTCGCCCCGCTCTTCGAAGGCCTGCTCGATTCTCTCGGAAAGCGCGCCTATGAAGGTCTCGAGGTGCTCCACCGCTACTGCACCGATCGCCCGTCGTTCCGGCTGGTCGAGCCCCGCACGAAGCTCGGCCGCGACATCAAGTCGGTCCTTTCCCAGCGCTGACGTGGCCCCCGTCGAAAGCTACAACACGGGCCTGATCGACGAACTGGTCGACGCCTGCATCAAGTTTCTGCGGGTGCACCCCAGGCATCACGAGGTGCTGTTTCATCTCGGGAACGCGTTCTTCATCAAGGAACAATACGACAAGGCATCGTTCTGCTTCGTAAAAGCAGTCAATATACATCCGAAGAACCCCGTCTATTACCTCCACATGGGTCACGCTTACCGGCGCATCGGCGACAGGGAACAGGCGATCGCGGCGTACGAGTCGGTGCTGACGCTGAACCCGCGCTTCGCCGACGCCCATTTCAACATCGGCCTCCTGTTCTACGACAATCGTTCGCTCGACAAGGCGATGGCGAGCTTCTCGAACGCTCTGGCCATCAACCCCCGCTACGCGGCGGCACGGTACTACGTGGGCCGCATCCTCCAGGACCAGGGAGCCTTCAACAAGGCGATGATCGAGTACCGGCGCGTCGTCGAAGACCATCTCGCCGGCCGGCTGGACAAGAGCAGCATCACCATCGATTTCGGCCTCATCTTCACCGACCTCGGCCTGCTCGACGTTGCCGAACGCGAATACAAGCGCCTGTTGAAGGAGCACCCCGAATATGCCGACCTGCATTACCACCTCGGGATGGTCCTGAAGAAACAGGGCCGCACGGATGAAGCCATGGACGAGTTCCAGCAGGCGATCAAGCTCAACCCCCACTACATGGACGCCCGCCGCAAATACTGGGAATCAGCCCGCTGAGAAACGAAACGCACCACAGAGGCATAGAGTCTGGAATCCATGCATCAACAATATCATTCTTTATCATTATGAACGATATATTGAAAATCCTTGATTCACCACAAAGACACAAAGTCACAAAGGAAAAACATGCGGCTGTCAGGATTTTTTTGTGTCTTCGTGTCTTTGTGGTGCAATTATCTCAGTGTCTCTGTGACTCTGTGGTGAATGGTATCTCCGTCGGATAACCTGGCAGGATAGAGGAAAAAGCGATGTTCAAACGCAAGAAAATCGGCGAGATGCTGATCGAAGCCGGCCATATCACGGACAAGGAGCTGAACATCGCCCTCGCCGAGCAGAAGAAGCGCGGCAAGCGCCTCGGCCAGGTGCTGATCGAGCTCGGGTATCTCACCGACGCGAAGCTTCTGCCGGTGCTGGGAAAGCAGCTGAAGGTGCCGTTCGTCGACCTGAACAAGGTCGATATAAAGCCAGAGATATTGAAAATGGTGCCCGAGAAGATCGCGCGCAAGCACATGCTCGTGCCGATCAACTTCGACGGCAAGAGTCTGATGATCGGCATGGCCGACCCGCTCGACGTGTTCATCATCGACGAGATCCAGTTCCAGAACAACTGCGAGGTCGTCCGCTCGATCTGTTCCGAAGTCCAGATCAACGAGACGCTCGACAAACTGTACGTCGCCGGCGCCATGGCCGACGCCCTGAGCCAGATCACGGCCGACGGCCCGGAGGGCGACAAGAAAGGCGACATGGACAGCCTGAAGAAGGCCAGCGAGGAAACCCCGATCATCAAGCTGGTCAACCTGATCCTCACGCAGGCCGTCCAGAAGGGTGCCTCCGACATCCATATCGAGCCCGACGAAGGCGAGCTGCGCATCCGCTACCGCATCGACGGAACGCTCCAGATCGCGATGACCCTCCAGCCCGAAGCCCAGGCATCGGCCGTCTCCCGCCTCAAGATCCTCTCCGGCATGGATATCTCGGAACGGCGCATTCCGCAGGACGGCCGCATCCAGATGACGATCATGGACAAGCCGATCGACTTCCGCGTCAACACCATCCCCGTCGCCTACGGGGAAAAGGTATGCCTGCGAATTCTCGACAAGTCGAACGTCCAGGTCAGCCTCGACCAGATGGGTTTCACGCCTGACAATTACAAGCTCCTCACGAAGGCGATCGGATCGCCGAACGGCATGGTTCTCGTCACGGGCCCCACGGGATCGGGCAAGACGACGACCCTGTATGCGTGCCTCAACGCGATCAAGGGCATCGACATGAACATCTGCACCGTCGAGAATCCGGTCGAGTACAAACTGAAACTGATCAATCAGGTCCAGGTTCGCCAGGAGATCAACCTCGACTTCTCGACGGTCCTGCGCGCCTTTCTGCGACAGGATCCCGACGTCATCATGCTCGGAGAGATCCGCGACAAGGAAACGGCGACGATCGCCATCGAGGCGGCCCTCACGGGCCACCTGGTCTTCGCGACCTTGCACACGAACGACGCTCCCAGCACCGCAACACGACTCGTCGACATGGGGGTCGAACCGTTCCTCGTCTCGGCCGCGCTCCTGTGTATCGTCTCTCAGCGTCTCGCGAGGCGCATCTGCAAGGTCTGCCGGAATCCAGACACGACGATCACACCGGAGGTTCTCAACGAGATCGGCCTGCCGCCCGAGGCGATAAATACCACGTTTTATCGAGGCAAGGGCTGCGACAAGTGCGGCAACACGGGCTACAAGGGCCGCCTCGGCGTTCACGAAGTCATGTATACGAGCGAAAAGATCCGGCGCCTGATCATCCAGAACGCCGGCCCCGACGACCTGATGCAGGCCGCGATCGCCGGCGGCATGAAGACCCTGCGCGAGGACATCACCCTGAAATTCCAGCAGGGCCTCACCACCCCCGAAGAAATCTTCGCCCTCTCCCGCAAGGAGTGAACCGGGAACGTCACAGAGGCACAGAGACACTGAGAAAGGCCCAATGTTTCAGATACCATTACTATATAATAATTAGTATTTATAACTTTTTCATTCATATACAGTCTGGTTCTCGGTATTGCGATGTAGGGACGGTTCGCGAACCGCCCCTACGCAAGAAGAACTGTTGTTTTGTGTCTTCGTGGTGAAATTTCTCTGTGTCTCCGTGTCTCTGCGGTTCGTCTCCATCGATTTCCTTTCCTGAAGATTTGCATACGCGGCGGCGGACCGGTAATATGTCGGTGATGCGGGGGTGACCGGATGCCGAAGTTCGACTGTGAAGTCAAGAACGCGAAGGGCGAAGTACTCAAAACCCAGATTGAAGCGGAAAGCATGGCGAAGCTCGCCTCGATGCTTTCCGACAAGGGCTTCTACCTGATCAAGGCCACGGCCGCGAAAGAAGGTGGCGGCTTCAGTCTGTCGTTCGGCGGCAGTGTTTCGGCCAAGGAAATGATGGTCTTCACGGTCCAGTTGTCGACGCTCGTAGGCTCGGCCATCCCCCTGGTCGACTCGATCGGCATCATGTATGACCAGGCCGAGAACCCCTACTTCAAGGACGTCCTCGACAAGGTCGGCAAGGATCTCCGCTCCGGCCAGCCGTTCTCGGGGGCGCTCCGCAAACACCCGAAAGTCTTCAACAATATCTATTGCAATATGATCGAGGCCGGCGAGGCCGGCGGCATTCTCGACAAAGTGCTCATGCGCCTGGCGGCCTTTTCCGAAGCCGATTCCAGGATCAGGGGCAAGGTCAAGTCGGCCCTCACCCTTCCGGTCGTCCAGTTCGTTCTCGCCATCGGCTGCGTCGTCTTCCTGCTCGTGAAGATATTCCCGAACTTCACGAAGATGTTCAAGAAGATGAAAGCCGAACTTCCGCCCATCACGAAGTTCCTGATCTGGGCATCCGACACCCTCCGCGAGCAGTATGTCCTCGTGATTGCGGCCATCGCGGGCATCGCCTTCGGTCTCTACACGTTCTTCAAGACGGAACTCGGGGAATCGCTGCTGGCGAGATTCGTCATCTCCGCCCCGATCCTGGGACCGATTTCGAAAAAAATCGCGATCAGCCGTTTCGCACGCACGCTTTGTTCCCTCCTCGGCTCCGGCGTCCCGATCCTCGACGCGCTCCGCATCACCGGCTCGGTCATGGGCAACAAGGTGCTCGAGGAGATCGTCGGCCAGATGGCCGTTTCCGTTCAACAGGGCAAGGGCCTCTCCTCGAGCGTCAAGGGCAGCACGATCTTCCCCACGATGGTCCAGAAGATGATGGAGGTCGGCGAGAACTCCGGCAATCTCGACAAGATGCTCGAGAAAGTCGCCGACTTCTACGACCAGGAAACCTCCGAAGCCCTCGAAGGCCTCACCAGCGCCCTCACCCCCATCCTCACCGTCTTCATGGGCATCGTCATCGGCGGCATCGCCCTCTCCGTCTTCATGCCCCTCTTCTCGATCGTCCAGCAGATGAAGTGAATACGGCCGACACGCTCATCTGCATCCCTGCGTTCAATGAAGAACGCAGGCTCCCCGGGACCCTCCGGGAACTCGTTCCGCTCCTTCCGGCCGGCTGCGATCTCGTCGTCATCGATGACGGTTCCCGGGATGGCACACGGGAAGCGGCTTCGCGGGCCGGCACCGAGTGTCTGGCCCTGCCGATCCATCTCGGGTATGGCGGCGCTCTCCAGACGGGATACAAGTTCGCACTCTCCCGCGGCTACACGTATCTCATCCAGATGGACGCCGACGGGCAGCACGATCCGAACAGCCTTCCCCTGCTTCTCGAGCCGCTTCGATCCGGCGAAGCCGACTTTGTGATCGGGAACAGGTTCCACCCCGGCTGCACCTATCGCTCCCCGTTCGTCCGCGAAATCGGCAGACGCTTTTTCGCCGGCATCTGCCACCTGCTTTCGGGATTCGATCTGAAAGACCCGACCTCGGGCTTCAAGGGCTTCAACCGCACGACCCTGCGCCTCCTCTCCCGAGACGGCTTCCCCATGGATTACCCCGACGCGGACGTGTTCATGATGCTGCATTACGCCGGCATCCGCATCCGTGAAGTCAACATCACCATGCGCCCGCCGCACGAAGAGGGCAGCATGCATGCCGGCCTTCTCCATCCCGCCCGCTATCTCGCGAAAATGCTTCTTTCTATATTCATGACTATTTTGCGCAACATCGGAGGCTCGCATGGCTGAGCATCAACCGGACGACATCCTGCCGCCCCGCCAACGGAACTGGGTTCTTTTGCTCAGCGTCGGCATTCTCTATCTCACCCTCGACCTGGTCCGCCGCCGGAAGGTCCGCGAGGACGATTCCTGGATCTGGCTCCTTGTCGGTTTTCTCACCTTCCTGTTCGGAACCCAGTATCGGCTGCTGAAACGGTTCGGCGGACTTCTGGGAATCGTAGCCCCGACTTCCACCATCTTTTTCTTCGGCCAGCTCTTCCTGATGTTTCTTGCACTTCAGACATCCATCCGCAATGCATCACTCCAAGAAGCGTTGAAAAACCTGGCTCAGCACCAGGCGATCTTGCAATCGGCTCTCGACGCCCAGGGCTCGAATCCTGTCTGAACGAACCGGGCCCACCGTGGTCTCGCTTCAAACGTCTCAAGGAGCCGTTCTTTGCCCAGATGGCCACATTCTGGAATCGCGTGTTCTGGGATTGGGCTGGAACGGTTGATGCCAATCGGCACATGGACATGAACTACGACCTGTTCCTCCGCGAACCGTTGAAGGAATCGATGCCGCGTACAAGACTGCCCGGCAACATGATCGCTGGCTCGGCTTGTCAGACAAGCTCGCGTTGCTGCAGCACTTCATGTTCGCTCTTCGAAAACTGATTTATCGGATGAGGAAGTAATTGTCAGGCATTTCGGAAACCATGATTTGAAATGAATTCAGAGCATCATATCGTTTCTTCGCCCGGCGGGGGGAATCGATCCTCTCCCAGTGGGGCGAAGGAGCCTTGGCCCGTTTGGGAGGCCACAATCGGATGAACATGAAAAGAGTCGTCTTGCTTGTCTTGTATCTGGGGGTCCTGGGGTCTCTCGTATCCTCTCTCCATATACGTGGCTGGGTCTCAACGTGGTCCCAAGCCTGTATTCCTTCCATGTATCCCCCGTTTGGAGACATGAGGTCGATCCAGGGTGCGCTAACAAGCGTTCAGCTTGGTCTGAATCCGCAACTGTGTAATCCAGGAGATCCCTGGGAGAGGCCCATGAATTATCCGAAGGTCTGGATCACCATCGCCAACGTTTTTCACCTCGAGAATGAAAGTGCTTTTCGGTTCTTCGTCACATTGTACGTTGCAGGGTATTTTCTTTTCTGCCTCGCGCTTCTTTATAAATACTCTTCTATATACATATTTTTATCAATATTCTCGACGTCGTCCCTCCTCGCGATTGAAAGGGGCAACAATGATGTGCTGATCTTCTGTCTGTTATTCGCAGGGATTTTCTCATCAAGGGATATTTGGAAGATACTTTTCATATCGTGCGCTTCCATCCTGAAGGTTTACCCGCTCTTTTCCGTTCTCGTTTTTCGAGAAAAGCGAAGGATCATCGCGGGGATCACATTCTTCTTGTGCCTGTATTTCGCCTTCAATTTCGAGGAAATGAGCGTCATTCTGAATGGAAATACGGCTTGTGGCCCCTTATCCTACGGTTTCGGCTCTGTGATTTGGCTGGTCAGAAAACACCTTGATCTGGCTCCCGCAACCGCCAAGATTGCTCTCTATGGATATGTCTTGTTCACAATCAGCGAGTTATCGAAATCGAACGTCTTCGAACTCGCTTTCGAGGATGGAAACGTTGTCCCTCTCGAAAAAGATCTCTTCATTGCAGGGGGTGCGATTTACTCGTTTTCGTATCTCCTCACGGACAACTGGGATTACAGACTGATATTCCTGATTTTCTGCATGCCATATCTTCTCAGGATCAAGAATCAACCCGTGAAGCACTTCACGCTGCTATCGATTGTGCTCGCTCAGAATACGCTTCTGCTCGGTGAAATGAGCACCCCCACGCTCTTTCTCTCGATAGCATGCAAGCTCACCGTATGTATAATCGTCTCCGCAGTATTAACAGCCGAACTCAAGCGAATTATCCCTGGGGTTGGGGTCCAGGGCCCAACCATCTCAGAAAGCGAAACTCCAAAGGGATTCATCGGTATCTGACGTGGGTCGGCTTTTCAGCTCTTCATGGGCTTTTCGCAGAATTTCATCCTCGCAACGAACATCAATCGCCTCGGGTGTCGCGGATTTCATCATCATGCCGAATACTATAGTGTATTGCACAATATACGACAAGGCTTCGTTCAAAAAATCTTTGACTCCCCCAGCCTGCCATGATCCTTGACCCGCATCGGGTCCAGACCATCGAGAAGCCAATTCAGTTCACGCGGCTCGAGTTCAAGCACCTCCGTGGTTCGTCTTCCGCCTCCCTTGCTGAAGATTTGCATATGGGACGGCGGGCCGGTAATATGTCGGTGATGCGGGGGTGACCGGATGCCAAAGTTCGACTGCGAAGCCAAGAACGGGAAGGGCGAAGTTCTCAAAACCCAGATTGAAGCGGAAAGCATGGGGAAGCTCGCCTCGATGTTTTCTGACAAGGGAATCTACCTGATCAATGCCACGGCAGCGAAAAAGGGTGGCGAATTCAGTCTGTCGTTCAGCGGCAGTGTTTCGGCCAAGGAACTGATGGTCTTCACGGTCCAGTTATCGACACTCGTAGGCTCGGCCGTCCCCCTGGCCGACTCGGTCGGCATCATGGATGACCAGGCCGAGAGCCCCTCCTTCAAGGACGTCCTCGACAAGACCGGGAAGGTTCTCCGCTCCGGCCTGCCATTCTCGGGGACGCTCCGCAAACGGCCGAAAGTCTTCAACAATACTTTCTGCAATATTGTCGAGACCGGCGGCATGTTCGAGAACGTCGCCCTCTTCATGGGCATCGCCCTGTCGGCTTTCATGCCCCTCTTCACGATCTTTCAGCAGATGAAATGACCACCCAGTCTCCTTCCCCATCACACCTGTCACGCCCCAACGGAATTCGCCCCCCGCGAGGAAGGCGGCATGCACGCGGGTCTGTTCCATCCCGCCCGGTATCTCGCGAAGATGCTTCTTTCTATATTTATGACATTACTTCGCCATCTCGGAGGCTCACATGGATGAGTTCGGCCTGAGCGACAAGCTCCCTCCCCGCCAGCGCAACTGGGTCGTGCTCCTCAGCTTCGGCATCCTGTATCTGACCCTCGATCTGGTCAGACGTCGCAAAGTCCGCGAAGATGACTCCTGGATGTGGTTGCTGATCGGTTCATCGATCTTTGTATTCGGAACACAGTACCGCCTCTTGAAACGGATCAGTGGGTATCTCGGCATTGTCGCTCCGACGTCGACGACCTTCTTCTTCGGTCAGATGTTTCTGATGCTTCTGGCAATGCAGCACGCCATACGCGATGCCTCGCAACTCGACACGCTCAAAAACCTCGCGCAGAATCAGGCACTCTTGAGCGCACGGTTCGATGCCCTGCGGAGATCCGGCCCCAACGCAGCTGCCGGAACAAGGCATGCACGCATCTGAGACCGCCGGTTCGGATTCGGCACAGGCATCGGGAACACCTCCAAAGGTTTCTGTATTGATGCCGGTCTTCAACGGCCAGCGGTTCCTGAGTGGAGCGCTCGAAAGCATCTGCCGTCAGTCATTCGATGATTTCGAGTTCATCGTCGTAGACGATGGTTCGACCGACATGACCCTGGAGATACTCGAATCCTTCCGCCACCGCGATTCCCGGCTTCGAATCATTCGCCAGCCGCAGCACCGAGGGATCGTGGCGGCCCTCAACCGAGGCATGAAAGCCTGTTCCGGGACCTATATCGCACGCATGGACGCCGACGACGTCGCACTCCAGGATCGATTTGTCCGTCAGGTTTCCTGGCTCGATGGGCATCCTCACGTCACCGCGTTGGGTGGAGCCGTGAGCTATATCGACGAGGCAGGCCGGGAATGGGGGCTGATACGACCCTGCACCCCCCTGATTTCCCCTCTCTGGGCGAATCCTCTCCTCCACCCCACCGTCATGTTCCGCAGCTCCTTCATTCGCGACCATCATCTCTTTTATCGTGAAAAATATAGATATGCGGAGGATTACCACCTCTGGCTTCAAATTTCCCGTTTTGGAACCCTCGACGCTCTGGAAGAAGTGATTTTACAGTATCGCCTCACCCGCGAAGCCACCCGTTTTCGGCATCTCGAAGAGGTGTTACAGGCCACTCTTCGGGTCAAACGAGATGCCTGGCGGCGACTTGGGATCAAGCCAAGGTTCACCGACATCCTGAGGTATCTCGGGGAAAGAGGATTGTCGTCTCTTCCCCCCGCCTGGGTCGCTCGCCTCTACCTCGCTCTGCTCTCACGACAAATCCGAAAGGCTGATCAATGAAGATCCTCTTTCTCACTCCCCCAGCTCTGGACGGGAAGCCGGCCCCCGAGCGGGTATTCGGTTGCAACTACGGTATTTACCCTCTTCCCAACCTGTTTCTTCTCTATCCTGCCACCATGCTGCGAAACGCCGGGCATCAGGTGGAGATCCTCGATTATCCTGCCCAGGGGCGAACCGTCGATCAGTTTCACCGCGACATGATCGAGCGACGTGACGATCTCGTGGTCTTTTCCACCGTCTTTCTCTCGAAAACAACGGATTTTCGTGCCCGCGACGTCATACGCAAAGCCTCGCCGGGCACACGATTTCTGTTCGTGTCGACCGAACCCACAGCCTCGCCAGCTCCGTTCCTGGCGGCCGACAGCTGGGTTATCCGCGGCGAACCCGAGCTCGTGATCGTTCCATTTGCGGAGCATTTGGCGAATACCGGGGATCCTTCGCAGCTACCGGGCGTTTCTTCCCTTTCCACGGGGGATGTACCGGCCGGTCACATTACGCCCGTTGTGGAGAATCTCGACGCCCTGCCCTTCCCGGATCGCACACTTCTTCCCACAGAGAACTATTTCAATCCGAAGTTGGGGATACAGCCCTTCACCATCGCTCTCGCTTCCCGAGGCTGCTCTTTTGGCTGTTATTACTGCGTGCCCAACGCCCTGAGTTTTGCCCGAGAAATAGAGCACAAGCGGAATCACCGATGCAAGCCCCCCGTTCGCCTTCACGGCACCGATCGCGTGATCGAGGAGTGCCGCCGACTTGCGTCCGAAGGCTACAAGGCCGTCTCGTTCGTCGATGACCAGTTTGTCTGGGGCGTGGAGCGAACACAGCGGATTTGTGAGGGTATCGCCCCCCTTGGCCTCACCTGGTCGTGTCTCGCTCGTGCCGACATGCTCCAGGATCCCGAGATGGTCCGTGCCATGGCCCGAGCCGGATGCAAATATATCGATATCGGCGTTGAGTCCTTTGATCAGCGCATCCTCGACCGAATCGGGAAGGGGCTCGAGATTTCCCACATCTATCTGGCTGTCGAGAATCTCAAATCGGCCGGCATCGAGCCTGAAATCAACCTTCTCCTCGGCTCCTGCCCACTCGAAACGGGCCGGACGATTCGCCATTCATTCCGGAAGCTCCTCGAACTCGACGTCGATTACGTCCTTTTCTCGGCCTGCACACCGTTTCCCCATACGGAGTTTCACCGCATTGCGCGGGAGCGCGGCTGGATGATCGAGCCCGAATACCGCCCCATCGACCCGATCAAGCAGTCATTCATTTCGTACCCACACCTGGCGGCCAAACGGATCGAGAAGTTGTTGCGCTTCATGTATCTCTTCTTTTACTATCGGCCATCATATATCATCCGGCGTCTGGTCCGCCTCACCTCCTGGTCTGATTTCCTCACCAAGGCCCGCGCAGCTCTGACGATCCTGATCCGATGACGTCCCCAATCCTGTCGATCAAATCAATGAATCAGAAGCCCCTGGGGCAATCCCATGGCTTCGAAGGGATGATGCGATGAATCCCCCAAGCGGCCAGCCACAGAAAGGAACATCCGGGAAACCGTTTGAACTCGGATTGATCATGCCGATCTACAATGAAGCGCGGTCAATTGAAGCCACGGCCAAACATTGGCTTGCAGCTCTCGATGGTCTGGGCGCGCAGTATCGCCTCTATCTTCTCGACGACGGATCGACGGATGGTACGGGTGATATTCTCGACAGGCTGGCACAACTGCCTCAAATCGAACTCGTCCATAAACCCAACACCGGTCACGGGCCCACCATTTTCTCAGGCTATGCGATGGCATCGAACCGGTGTGAATGGGTGTTTCAATGCGACGGTGATGACGAACTCGGGCCGGAATTCCTCGCCACGTTTTGGAAACGCCGACACGATCACGATCTGATCATCGGATGCCGCAAAGGAAGAAGACAGTCCCTCCTGCGAAAGCTGTTCACGGTTGGGGCCGGCACTCTGGTCCGCTGCCTGTTCGGAACCGGCATCCGTGATGTCAACGTTCCCTATCGTTTGATGCCTGGCGATCTTCTTCAACGCCAGCTGTCCTGTCTGGGCAAGTCCCCCGTCGTTCCCAATATTCTCCTTTCAGCCCTTTCCTGTCGCGCTGGGCTTCGCATCCTGGAACTTCCCGTGCGCTTCCATGCCGTTGCGGGGCGAACATCTTCGATCGGCGGGCTCAAGGCCCTGCCGTTCGCCTTCAGGGCTTTCCGCGAAATCATCCGCGTTTCCTTCGGATGTCCCGCTTCGTGATATATTTATAGATATGAAAACAGACTTCCTCATCGTGGGCGCCGGCCTGTTTGGCTCGGTAGTTGCCGAACGTCTTTCCACGCAGCTTCACAAGCAGGTGACGATCGTCGAAAAGCGGCCGTTCGTCGGAGGGAACTGTCATTCCCGGATCGATGCAGAAACGGGGATCGAGATCCATCGATTCGGCACGCATATTTTCCACACATCCTCACGCCGCGTGATGGAATACATCGGCGGTTTCTGCGAATTGAACGGGTACCACCACCAGGTTCTGGCCATGCAGGCCAATCGGGTCGTTCAGATGCCGATCAATCTCGAAACGATCTGTTCCATCTACGGTCGCACCCTCACTCCGCGTGAGGGACGTGAGCTCATCGCCGAAGAGACGGCTCGAGAATGCATCGCAGCACCGGCCAATCTCGAAGAGTTGGCTCTGGCAACCGTAGGCCGGAAAATCTACGAGGCCTTGATCAAGGGCTACACGCAAAAACAATGGGGTACGAGCCCACGCAAACTCCCCGTCGAAATTCTCGCCCGAATTCCCGTCCGATATGACTACTCGGAGGATTATTTCCATCATGCACGATGGCAAGGGATTCCGCTCGGTGGGTATGCGGAGTTGTTCGCCGGACTTCTTGCCAGTCCCCTGATCCGAACGTGCCTCGAGCAGGATTATTTTCTCTGTCGGTCCGAGATCGAGGTGACCCAGGCAACCATCTACACCGGGCCCATCGATCGGTATTTTGCCTACCGTCATGGCCACCTTGGCTGGCGAAGTTTGCGGTTCGAGTTCCAGCACCATGACACGGGAGACTACCAGGGCTGTGCTGTCATGAATTGTCCCGATGAAGAGATACCTCATACACGCATCCATGAGTTTCGACATCTGCACCCCGAGCGCACCTATCGCCATGATAAGACGATCATCGCTTTCGAGTATCCGACGGTTGCTCTGGATGAGCCCTATTACCCGCTGAACGACAGGGAAAACCAAGAGCGGTTTGCCTGCTACGAACGCCTCACGCAATCAGAAGCCAACACCTATTTCGGGGGGCGCCTGGGAAGCTACCGTTATCTCGACATGGATCAAACGATTCTCGCCGCCCTGGATCTATTCGACGAACTGAAGCGACGCTTTATATAGTATTAACGATAGACATTTTCACCGAGAGCAGTTCCGGATGCAATGTTGTCGAAACGGGAATTCTTGCGACAATAGAGGCTGAAGAACGGGCGCCGTTCGTTGCCGGGAAGCGGAAGGTATCGCTGTTTCACCCATTCGACAAGGGGATGAAGATCATTTCCCGGCATCGCCAGGAGTGAATCCATTTGTTTGCTGCAGACGATCAATTCCGGTTTGTTTTTTTCGAGATCGGAGAACAGGAGGGGCAGAAATCGATCGTTAAGGGGGGAAAACAAGGGATAATGATAGATGAACCGGGTCGGAGGAGAGATGCGGCTCCAAAAATACAGACCAGTCGCATCCTCCATCTGGAAAAACGACTCACCTTCCTTCAGAAGCTCGCGAAGCTCATAGCCCTGGTGCATCGTCGCGATGAATTCGATCCCGAATTTTTCCTTGGACCATTGAATCGGCGAAAGAGAAAACTGCCACAGATGCTGGATCAGCAGCAACACCCCGATTCCCGTGAAAAACCATTTTTTCGAACCTGGCCGCGCTTCGCCTTCGGATTCTCCGCTTCCCCAGAGAGCGCCGGCAAGCACGGCAAACCAGGGGAGGAACAACTGGAAGTAATGTGGGAACCATTTGTTGGACCAGGCGACAGCCACTTCCGTTCCGAGCAGGCCAGCCACAATAATGCACGAGGCAATATATTGTATGGATCGTCGTTCTCGATGGCACCGTTCATAAAGCAGCCAGCCGGGTATGAGCAGCAGCAGGAAGGGGATGAGATGTCTCGAGTGCGTTGCGACAATGATGGTGTCTTGGATAGTTCCGCTACTATAGAGACGATTATATATTATGACCGCCGTCCAGAAGGGTTCCAGCCGCCCGCCCTGCCAGAACCAGGCAATCGCCCCTCCCCAGGCAATGGTCGTCGTTGCAATAACGATGGCCGGTGGCAGGAACATGGCCCTGCCCGGAGTATCGCCGTCCCGACACCGGATGTACCAGATCGTGACGCCCATCGCCATCAACGGGAAGAGGATGTTCTGTTTCAAGAGCAGGCCCAGAGAGCACAGAAGTCCCATGCAAACGGCGCGAACGATGCTCGCTGAACCGCCTTCGAGCAACAGGATACCGACCCAGATGACGATCGGGTTCATGAACGCCTCGACATTGCACTGATTTGCATCCAGGCGCATCTCCCCGCCGGTGAGGGCATACGCACATGCCGCCACAAGGGCAGAGGCTTTCCCGAACGTCCTGTAGGTGAACAGCACGATCCCGGCGAAGGCCGACAACGCGGCGAGGAGATTGATGATGAAAATTCCCCTTGCGCCATACCCTCCGATCAATTCGCCAAGCGCGAACAGCAGGAAAATGCCGGGAGGTTTGTGGTCCCACACATCCGAGTAGAGAGCCTTTCCTTCAAGCAATTCATGGGCGATGACCGCATACGCCGTGATGTCACGCTCGATCGGCTCATCGATGGTATGGAGGCGAAAGAGACCGATCCATACAGCAAGGAAAACCAAAAGAACGGGGAACCATCTCTCCAGAGTGAAGCGACGCTCATTCATCGATCGAGATATTTCCCCCATCGCGAACAGCCTGTTCCGGCACCGTCACGGCGCGCTCCAGGCGCTCCCCCTTCCGGCTCAAAGAAACGGCATAGCGACCCGTGCGCACATTGCCCGAAACCCCATCCGTCGCATACGGCACCGTCACGGAAAAAAGGCCTGAAGCATCGACCACGGCTTCGCGCCGATAGATTCGCATGATTGGGCCAAACCAGATTTTCAATGTCAGAGAGGCGGTCGTCCCAGGGTCAGCCCTGCCGAAAATCCTTGCCCCAGAAACAATTTCGGCGATCTTGACGCTCGCATCCCGAGGATTTTCGGCATCATTCGCGATAAACACGA
Organism: uncultured bacterium; assembly: GCA_964389325.1. GTDB lineage: Bacteria > Muiribacteriota > Ozemobacteria > Ozemobacterales > Ozemobacteraceae > MWAR01. The sequence continues at coordinate 108,426 of CAYMEN010000005.1, forward strand.
TCCGAATATGCCGTGCAGGAACACCTTCCGAACCAAACGGCTTCAACCCCAGGGAAGAAAAAACCCAGAAGTACAGACTTTTCCAGGTTTTTTCGGCATCTCCCAGTCTGGTGGGCTTACTCAAATCGAATTCGACATCGTCATCGCCCGTCTCGGCCATCCCGGAAATAAACCGTAAATACGCTTCATCGCCTGGAATGGGGGTCAGGAACAGATATCGCAGCCGGTTCTCACGACAATACCGATACGTCGCGTCTTCATCCTGTGCGAAAAGCACCTTGGCCATGCGTTTGTATCCCATCTGCGTGTTGCTCACGACAACGGGCCGACGCGCAAAATATGCAATCGCATTTCCCAGATCCCAGAAATTCACCACGCCGTATTCCGGCGGGCGGTTATCGCCATATCCCGCTGTTTCCGGGGCTTTTTCACGGAGCCAGGACAACGCCTGAACCACGGGCCTGGGGAGATCACGCTTGTAGGCAGCCACTCCCTGACAGATTCCAATATGGATGAAGAGAAAAGGAAAAAACACCAGGGAGCAGGCTAACCGGGCATCTTTTCCCAAGGCTTTTCGCAGAATCGACCATAGTTCATAAAATACAATGCCGATCACCAGCGCAGAACCAGGAGCCAGCCATCTCGTAAACCGAAGCTGATACAGCGCGAAACAAAAAACGAGCAGGCTGAATTCCACGATCAGCCGTCCAGGCTTCCCTTCTTTCCCCCTCGAAAGCCAGAGGATCGGAAGGCCGAGAAATAGGGGCAGAATGCTCCAGTATCTGAGGACTGAACTGAGAGGCCCATGAACCCTGGCCAGTGAATTCACTTCGAATGCGGCACGGAGTTCGGAAATAGACTGGATGACAGGATTCGTTTTCAGGAAAAAATCTGCAGCTTTCGCAAGTGATGCCGGAAACAGCAGATAGGCAACCAGGAGTCCGAAACCGATGAAAAGGGCTGCAAGAATGCCTCGGGTGATGCCACCGGCAGGCCACCATTGGCGAAATCCGGCCAAGGCACGTCCACCGAACCCCGCCAGGCAAAAGAGACCCACTTGCGTCCAACCCAGCCCGGAAAATGGCGTGGATGCCGCCGGGATCGGGTGGGTAAGCAAAAATACGGCGGTGATTCCCGCGCCGATAAGCATCGTTCCGGACATGAACTCGGCAAGACGCACCACACAAGACGCATCGATGATCCATTTCAGGAGGACAAGCAGGCAGATGACGGCGGCGAACAGCGGGCTGCCGCTCCAAACCCCGATGAAAACCGCGATCACAATCCCACCGGCGATTACGAAGCCATCGCGGGGTGTCGTTTGATACCAATCGCCCAATACCAGCCAAAAGCCGATGCAGGATACTTCCAGCCAGTGATGATCGAGCTGATAATAGTCAAACGTCGTGAAATGGGAAAATCCGGGGAGGGCGGAAAAAGCGACGAGATACAGAAGTGCGCGCGGTGCTTTCCGCCAGATCAGCGAACCGAGCAAAAGCATTTGCACTGACAGGGCACCGATCGGCGGGAGCAAGCCAAGAAGCGTTTCGACATGAGGACCCATTCCGGGAATCAGGTGCAGAAACAATGAAAATCGATACAAAATTTCCCTGTACAACGGCGAAATTCTTATGTCGTGAGGGACAGGGAAGGTCATATACAAATCCTGGGCAAGTTGCTTTCCCTGCAGAAGGGATTGCTCGAGCCACCGGATGTACAGCACCGAGTCCGGATCGATCATCGGATAAAGGCCCTGCCAAGGCCACGATGATTCGATCCGTTGCAAACTCCAGACAAATGCGGTGCCGAGCAGGATGAGGGAAATAGTCCACGGCAGGAACCCCCACCGTACGTTCACTTCGGCGTTTGAATCACTCATGTGCCCGGGTGGTTCCTTTGCGAGAAAAATGTGAAAAAAATTGTGTATGTACTCACGCGTGGTTAATTTTCATGAGTTCTGACCCGATAGTAACACAGGGAGCCCACTTTCTTCTCCCTTATCGGCAGGGTGAGGTCACTCTTCATCGAATTCCCTTGACACACGTGTTTTCGGCCCCTATATTGCTGATAATCTGAGCATGATAATTTGCAACGTCCGTAAAGGGAGGGCTCCTATGGCAAGGTCCATCTTCAGACCACCAGCCAACACCCGGGGTTTTACACTCATGGAAATCATGGTCGTCATCATCGTCATTGCCGTGCTGGCTTCCGTTGCCGGCCCCATGATCACGAGCATCACCGATCAAGGCCGTGCCTCGGCGACGAAATCGAAGCTCTCCAGTCTGAAGAGCGCTATTCTTGCATACAATGGCGATGTCGGCCGGTATCCCTTCTGGGGCAATCCTGCCGATGTTTCCAACGCCGCCCTCTACAACAAAGACATGGAACTTTTTAACGACAGCATCGACAATAATATTCTGACATGCGGAAGCTATGGGGGTGGCGTTATCAATACGACTGGCGGGTTCGTATTCAATATTGCCAAGTATTCGACTCAAAAATGGAAAGGACCGTACATGGATTCCGAACCTCTCGATTTCATGTATGACTCCTGGGGAACGCGCATCAAGTATTTCCATTTTAACCATGGCATTTGGTTACATGCCGCTGGCCCAGACCAGCAATTCGACAACTCCAATGATGCCACGTTAACCAATTATACCGGTGATGATATCGTTCTTTCCATCGCCCGGACGAAGTTTTAACCGATCGTTCATTCCTGAGGGCGCACAACCGTGCGCCCTTTTATTATTTCTGAGATTCTTTCAATCGATTTCTCGTTCGAGGTTCTGGCTTGAATCATGATATACTCTTCTTATCCCTCTCACTGATAAGGGAAATTTTCCGCGGCATTTTTTCTGGGTTGATGGATGGCAGATAATTCCGGCTTCGAACCGTTTGCGGCGGTAGATATTGGGGCTTTCTCGCTCAAGTTCGTTTATGTCGAGCGGGACGGCAATGGTTCGCCACAGCTGAAAGCGGTGGCGCATCTGCCGATTCCGGCGTTCACGCATCTGCTGACGGCGGAAGAGAAAGAGCGGATGAGCCGTGACGATATCGAAAAGGATGCCCAGGTCAAGCTGCAGAAGTTCCTGACCAAGCATCTCACGGAACTGCTGTACGACAACCAGATTCAGACGAAGCGCGGGATCACGCTGGCGTCGGGGCGCGCGGTCACGATCCGGTATTTCGAGATTCCGCCCATTCCCGAGAAAACCGCGTTTGCGAGCGCGGTAAAAGCCGAGGCGGCGAAGCAGATGCCGTTCTCCATGGAAAATGCCGTTCTCGGGTTTTCGAACATCGGCGAGACCGTCAAGGAGGAGAAGGCGCTCGCCCAGGTCATGGTCGCCGCGCTCCAGAAAGACGTCGCGCAGCTCGTCTCGGACAATTTCAAGGGTGGCGGCCTGACCAACGAGGGCATCCTCACCCTCCCCCAGGCCCTCGAGCTCTCGCTCGGCTCCCAGCTTCAGCCGCCCCCGGGCCGGGAGGCGAAGGTCGCCGTCATCCACTGCGGTCACAAGACGACCTCCGTCATGATTTACAAGAACGGCATCCTGAACTTCTACCGCGACATCAACATGGGCGGTGAAACGATAACGGAAGCTATTCTCGCCGGCGGTGAGCAGGACGGGACGAAGATCGAGTTCAAGAGCATCGACGAGGCGACCGAGCTGAAGCACAAGATCGGCATTCTCCCCCCCGACGAGCTCCAGAATCTCAAGGGGGTCGAGAAGTTTGCGGCGAAGCAGATCTTCGCGAGCGTTGAAAAGATATTTCAACATATACAACTTTCGATCAGTTTTTACATTTCCCAGCTCGGGGAAAGCGGCATCGACCGGGCGGTTCTCTCCGGCGGTTCGGCGGCGATGAAGAACTTCAGGGAGTTCATCGAGGAAAGTCTCGAAATTCCCGTCGAACTGGCGAACCCGTTCAAGGACCTCTCGACCGCCGGCATCGCGTATTCCACGGCCAGGCTCCAAGCGGAAGCCCCGCAGTTCGCCGCGCCGGTCGGAGTTGCCCTGTATGACGGGGTCCCCTCCATCATTAATTTCACCGACATCCTGTTTCCGAACCGGCATGTCCAGACGCTCGATCTCTCGAAAGTCAGCTCGAAATTCGGAACGGGTTTCGCGAAAAAGTTCGGCATCAATCTCGAACTCGACGAGAAAAAAGTCAGACTGATCGCGGCTTTGCTCGGCGTTTTGTATCTTCTGTTCCTCCTCATTCCCGTCGTGAAAATCCGCCAGGATGTCTCCTCCGTGAAAACCGAGTATCAGAAGCTCCAGAACAAGCTGGGCGAGCTCACCTCTTCGCAGAACGAGGTCACCGAACTGCTCGCCGAGAAGGACCGGCTGACCAAGGAAATCGGGTTTCCCGACGAGGTCAAGAAACTCCGATTCCCCAATTCGCAGATCCTGCTCGAAATTGCGAGCATCACGCCCAGACAGATCTTCATCCAGGAACTGGCCATTTCCCGGCAGGTCGATCCGGCCACGTTCAGGATAACGGGCCAGACCGACTCGTCCGACCGCGTGTTCGACTACATCCGGTATTTCGAAAACGCGACATTCCTCAAATCCCCCGCCATCGATTCGACAGAGGAAGTGCCGATCGACGACAAGCAGTATTTCATCAAGTTCGCCCTCTCCGGAAAAATCGTCATTCCGCCCCCGGAAGCGGCTGCGGCCGAGCCGGCAGAAGGGAATTGAGCCGTCATGGCTGAAGAGATCAAACTGTACGAGTGGTGCCTCAAGGCGAAAGATGATCCGAAGCTCGCCGCGCAGCCTGTCGTCATCCTGCTCGCCCTGATCTTTTTGTGCTGGAAATTCCTGTATTCCCCGCAGAAAGTCATTCTCGAAAAGGAACGGAAAAGAACCAAGGGCGTCCAGGACCAGATCCGCGAACTCGAATCTGCCGTCGCCAACATCGAAGAGATCAAGATCGAGGTGAACGACCTCAAGAAAGACCGCCTGGAAGCGGAAGAGTTGTGCTACGGCAAGATGAGAGCCCCGGAATTTCTCCAAGACCTGCGCCGGATCGCGAAACAGACGGGGCTCGAGTTGAAGAGCATCAACCCCCAGCCGGCAGTTTCCAGGAATTTCGAGACGATCACGTTCGAGGAATACCCCGTGAAAATTTCGTTCACCGGCGATATCAAGCAACTCGGCATCTTTCTCCGGCTCCTCGAAACGCACAAGAAGATCATTTCCATCAGTCTTCCCGCGCTCGCTCCCGATGCAAGCGGAAGCTTCAAATTCGACATCAGCCCGACGGCCGTCATGCTGCCCGAACATCAGGCAGCGCCGGCGGCGCCATCCGAAGGTTGAGGGGTATGGGAATACGGCTATTCTATCTGAGCCTGCTGATCCTGTCTATCGCAATGGGAAGCCAGTTTTACAAGAACCGGCCGAAGCAGGCTCCGAAGAAGCCGTCGCGAGCGGCGGCATCCGTCAATCTCGACGAACTCGATATTCACCCCCCCGGAACGGCATCAGACACCGACGGGACCCCTGAACCGAGGGGCGCGGAAACCCCGGATGGAGTGGCGGCTTCGCCCGCATCAGGCATATCGAGCGAATCCGCCGACATCCTCCTTTCGGATGCCCACGCGGCGTCGGTGAAGGATGCCGTAATTCTTGCATTCGAGAAACTTCCACGCAATCCGTTCGAACCGTCCCCCTTCGCGAAAATGATCGAACAGGCCCAGGCGTCGGCCGCCGCCGAGATCGCGGCCAATCCGACCCGCACGAGCAAGACGAAGCCGACCGAGATCATGACCACGACTTTTGGCGGAACGATCGAGACGAAGAACGCCCTCGTCGCGATCATCGACCGCAACGTGTATCGCACGGGAGACACATACCTGGGGAAGACGATCCGGAAGATCGAAAAAACCCACATCACGCTCGACGACCAGGAGAAAATCTATCTCATGCCGAAATTCGGGGTGAAAATTCAGATCAAGGACGACACCCTCTCGGTGGTCGACGAATTCCGGAAAGGCAAGGGCCAGTAAAAACCTTTTCTTCACCTGCGTTTCCTGCCGATAAATTGAACATGAGTTCGACGCGAAGGCATGGCAGGTTTCTTCTCTGGTTTTCGATTGCAAGCCTTTTCCTGATCACGGGCTGCATCGAGAAAACCGTGTATCCCTCCGTCTTGATGACCATGACGAACGTCACGCCGAACCCGATCACCGCGACCGTTTCAACTGACGCGAGCGGCTCGATCAGCCTCACCGCTGACCCGCTCTCGGTCACCTTCAGCGTCGAAACGGGGGTTCCGTCGCGTATCGTCAGCTATTCGGTCCTGTTTGAAACGAGAATCGGAGAGCCTCTCCCGGAACTTTCCATTCTCGACATGCCCTACGATCTGTATCTTCCACCCGGGACTGATGCTCCGGTCGAGACCACGACCGCGATAGAGGTGTATACGACCCAGGCGGCCTCTCTCATGCTGAACTCGCCGTCCGACATCGCCCCGCTTCGGGCGACCGTTTCCTTCGTCATCAAAGACGTCAACGGCAACGAACTCGTGAAGGAAGCGCACACCCAGCTTTCGAAGCCGACCATCTGATCCGCTCCCCCAACGGCACACTCCCTGATGCGGTCCGGGCGGTTCGCGAACGGCCCCTACGGTTGTATCGCATATGATATTACAGTCATGTCGTGGGGATGAAGAATCCTGTGCATTCCAGGGGTGAAGAGTTGCCCCTGTCGAAAAGGCGGAGGCGTGCCGATATCTGAAGGTGGAGGAGACTCATCTTGATCCTGCTCAGATGCCGGAAAATCGCGTTTGCCGCGCTGGTCGCCGCCCTGCTGCTGGAAGGCTCGTTCCATCCGGTCGCCGAGGCGGGCTCACGGCGTCGTCCTCCCCGCCAGAGCCAGGCGTGGCAACCCCTGCCGCAGGCATCGGCGCGCACTCCGTCGATCAAGCCTCCCTCCCCGAACGGCGGTTCAGGCCCGATGCCATCGTCCTTTCTGCCGACGATCAGGCAGCCGTCGACGTCCGCCCCGACCCGGCCGGCTTCACGCAGCCTCGGCTGGACCGACATGGGGAATGGGGCGAAGTTCTATAGCAAAACAAATTCAGATCGTATCGAACCCGCCGCCCTCTCCCTTATTCCCGAAGCTCCCGCCGAGCCGGCATTTCCCCTGTATCAGTTGTCCGCCGCCCCGGCCACTCCCGTCGGCACACCTCAGACAAGCCCGATGCCTTCCTCACCGTCCCCGGTCGCTCCGATCACGGGCGCACCGTCCCAGGGGCTTCTCCAGCCAACCGCCCCGGGCACCGCCGAATCGGCAGGTTCAGGCAACATCCTCGAACTGCCGGAAGAGATGAACATGGCGATCAGGTCTCTCGACTTCCGGCAGACGGATGTGAAGGATGCCCTGCGTTCCCTCGCCTCGCTGATCAATCTGAACCTGATGCTTGCCAATGACATCAGCGGCGAGGTGACCGTTCTCTTCAGCGATGTCAGCATCGAAGAGGCGTTCAACACGCTCATCCGCAGTTTCAATCTCGCCTTTTCCTGGGACGGCACGATCCTTCGGATCTACAAATCCGAGAACGCGCCGCTCGTCACCCGGATTTTCAACATCCGGAACACGACGGCCAGCTCGGTCAAGGATCGGATCGACAAGGTGCTGCTCAGCGAGAAGGGAAAATCCGAGGTCGATCTCCGCACCAACGCCCTGATCATCACCGACACCTCGACGACGCTGGAGAAGATCAACTCGCTCCTCCCGCAGCTCGATGTCAGGGAAGCCGAGGTCGAGGTGACTGCGCGCCCGCTCACCGAGGTGTTCTACCTCGATTATGTCGATGCGTCCGTTCTCCAGCAGCCGATTCAGACGATCGCGAAGGAAGCCGTGATCCAGTCCTTCAGCTCGAGCCAGGCGTCGCAGGCAGGCGCGGCAGGCGGAGGGGCGACGGCAGGGCGCCAGGACATGATGATCATCACCGATACGCCCAACAACCTCGAGCGCATCCGGGAAATCATCGAAAAACTCGATATCGCACCGCTGCAGGTAACCATAGATGCACAAATATATGAGATCGACCTGAACGAGGAAGAACGCCTCGGGATCAACTGGCAGAAGCAGATTCCCATCGCGGGAACCAGCGAGTCGGTGTTCGACATGTCGATCTCCCCCGAAGAGTCGACGGCGGGCGGAACCGGCGTTTTCAGGTTCGGCAGCCTGTCGGTGAACCAGTTCCGTGCCCTGCTCGCGATGCTCAAGACCCACTCGTTCGCGAAAGTGCTCAGCAACCCGGTCATCACGACGCTCAACAACCGTCAGGCGAACATCACGGTCGGCCAGGCGATTCCCTACATCTCGGCCTCGCAGGTGAACGCGCAGACTGGCCAGGTGACGAACACCGTTTCCCAGGCCAACGCGAACATCTCGCTCCAGGTGACGCCGTCGGTCACGGGAAACGACGAGGTGTTCCTCGACATCAACCCGACGATCAGCAGCGTGCTCGGCTTCACGACGCTGGGCGGGAACTCGACGCCGAACCTGAGCAACCGCACGGCCCAGACCCAGGTCATCGTGCGGAACAACCACACGATCGTCATCGGCGGCATGATCAAGACGGACAAGAGCGACTCGATCTCGAAAGTCCCGTTCCTCGGCGATCTGCCGGGCATCGGCAAGCTGTTCCAGAAGAAGACGACCAAGGAAACGCGGACCGAGCTGATCATTTTCATCACGCCGCACATCGTCAGGCCGGGCCCGAAATCCAGAAACATGGATACGGCCAACATCGGCCTCACGCCCCGGGTGAGCGTCCAGCCCTGACGTTTTCGGCTCGGAATCTCTCCAATACATTCCCAGAGTGGGTGTAGGGGCGGGTTTCAAACCCGCCCCTACATGCGCATATGCGAAATATATATATTTATATATGGTATATGCAATTGGGTTGAGGCGACCGTGGCGGGCCCGGCTATGAGTCAGGCGGAGGTCACTCTTCCGGGATCACCATTGCGTCGGGGGTTTCGGAATAGAGGATGTCGGCGTTTTGCGGCTCATCGGGAATGGCGCCGGCCGACACGAGGGGGCGCATTTTGATGTCGCAGGGTTTTCCGTCGGGATCGACATAGGCAATCTCGAAGGTATCCATGTATCCCGGCGCAGAGCAGGCAACCTGGTGGTAGGTCGCAGCGACTTTCGGGATTCGGAACTCGCCCCTGGAGCTCGAGATGACGCTCTGCCCACCGAGTTTCACCCTGGCGCCGGACACGGGTTGGCCGGTCTCGGCATCCACAATGGTTCCGGCGAACGAGACGAGAACGGGCCGAAGCTGGAGAACCAGCGGCGCCTTTCGGAATCCGGCACGATATTTCAGCGTCAGGGCTTCGTATCCTTCGGCATATGCCGTCACTTCGATCAGCGCGTCTCTCCGAATCCGGAACCGGAAGGTGCCGTCCTTCTCCGTCGTGAAATCCTTCGTGCCGATCAGGACCGTTGCCCCCCCGATCGGCCGGCGATTCAGGCTGTCGAGGAGACAGCCGGTCACCTGGATCACGTCCGGCTCGTCCGTCGGAACGGGCCTTGCCGCAACCACCGCCTGGTCTTTCGAAATGCGAGGCTCCCCGATGAGCGACTCCGTCTGAGGAACCGGCGTCTCCCTGTCGGGAACCGGCGCTTCCGGATCGGGCATCGACGGCTGCCTGGCAGGCTGCATTCCGCCCGCCGGCATCTCGTTCAGAATGGGAATATCACCGGCGCAGGCCGATTCGGTTTCTGGAACGAGGGGAGCCGGGGGGCGCCGTCCGGGAACGTCCCGTGATGCGGAGGCACCACGGTGAAGCTTTGCATAGAGTGCGTTCAGGTGTGCTTCGAGCCGCTTTCGGGTATGTTCGTCCGTTTCGTTCAGATGCAGGGAGGGGGTGGACGGCGTATCATCCGTTCCTGTTCCGCGCCGCTCACGGATAACCTCGCTGGTATTGCGCCGGACGGCCGCGAACCAGACATGTCCCTTCAGGGGAACGACGTCGGTCGGCGTCACCGACCATTCGGCGGCTGCGATATGCAGAAGGCCGCCTGATTTACGTTCTTCCCACGGTATGACGCCGGACTCCGGCATCATGCGCCAGACGCCGCCGGCCCAGCAGTATCGGAAGTCGCGCATCGACAATTCTCCGATCGCCGGTTTCAGTGCAACTCCGAGCCCATCGGGCATCGACTCGATGACGGCGACGTCCTGTCCATAGTAATCGATTATACTATTTCCTATAGAACGAAGTTCCGTTCCCGTCAGCGGCTGGTCAGGCAAGAAGCGGTCTTCACCGAACGACGAGAGGGCGCCGATGCCGCCGAGGCGGCTCAGCGCATCGAACAGCCAGTGTCCATCGACGATGTCGGAAAACACGGGGCGCCGTTCGCGTTTTTTGGGCATATTCCGCAGGCTTGCGCGGATGAACTCCTCGAGGCGCCCGGCGGCGAGCACTCCCTCGCCGCGGTTCATCCGGCGCTCAGGCTGGAAGCGCCCGTCGGCAAACCCCTGCATCAACCCGGCGCCGAGAACGGCGACGAGCATTTCATCCTGCTCCCCCGGGTAATCCGAGAACGGGGGCATGCGATACGAAGAGAACGTCTCCTGGTTCAGCAGGGGGCGGAGGATTTTGAGAACGCGCGCCCATTCCCGCACCACGTCGATCCGCGTCACGCTGCTGGCCGACTCGAGCGCCTGGTTTTCCCCGAAGAAGCCGGCGATGGCGCCGATGAAAAACACCCCCAGAAAGATCAGGGGCCGCAGCCGGCTGGCATGCCTGTTCATCTTTGCCAAGTCGCGGCTCCAACCGTGGCTGCTTCGAACGGATCATCCGCCGCATCCGCGAATCGCGCATCGGGTTCCGGATGCTTTCCGGCATCGACGAGGGTCGGCAGGAGCGCGGGGTTGCTCCCCTTCTCGGACTCGCTTCCGACCACATGCGGGCGCAGCAGGATCACCATTTCGGTCTCGTCCTGCTCGTTGTCGCGATACTCGATCGGCTTCACGAGCTTGCGGAGGAGGGGAATCTTGTGGATGATCGGCATCGGTTTCCTGGTCGTGCCTTTCTTGCGCCTGATCAGGCCGCCGATGACGACGGTTTCACTGCTCTTGACCCGGATGCGGGTCTTCACGTTCCGCTTCGCTGTCCACGGATGGCCCTCGACGAGCTTCACCAGTTCGGTGAAGTCGGCGTTCACGTCCATCGTCACCTCGTTGTCGATATGGATGTGCGGTTTAATAGTTAGTTTTATACCAATATCGTAGGTCGACCAGTTGTCGGAGGTGCGTGCGGCAAGGGTCGTCGAGGCAAGCGGCAGGTATTCCGTCGAGGTGTTCTTCACGGGGATCTGCTCTGAGATGTCGATCGTCGCCTCTTCCTTGTCCATGCACCGCAGCGTCGGGTTCGCCAGGGTCTTCGCGTTCACGAGGGTGTTGTCGAACGAGAAGTCGGCCGGCAGGGTGACGCTCGTCGGCGGCCGCGAGATGTCGGCGGCGGCAATCGACGTGGCCTGTAGCTTCAGACCGAGGGTCGAGAGATCCTGCCGTTTGAGTTCGAGCAGGCGAACCTGGATGATCGCCTGGCGCGTGCGCGGGCGATCGAGGTTCTTCATCAGGGCGAGGGCCCGGTCGACCGCGTCGGCCGAGCCGGAGACCACGATCGTGTCGGTCCGGTCATCCTTCTGCATTTTCGGCGCGCCCTTTTCCCCGAGCGAGTCGGTTGCAAGCTTGATCAGATCCTCGGGTTTCGTGTTGACCGGGCGGTACAGCATGCGTTTGACGCTCTCGCCCGCCCGCGCGATCTTGCCTTCCAGCGACTCGACGAAACCATGCACCTGCTCGACGGCCTCGCGGTCGCCGATGACGACGAGATTGCCGAGGTCCTCCTCGAGCTTCACGCGCGCGAGCAGTTCAGGGGTGAACGACTTTTCGAGCAGGTTCTTGACCTTCTCGATGCCGTATTTCAGCGGAAGCACCCGCACGGCGTTGCCCGCCGCGAGGCGCGAGGCGGCCAGCGTCTGGACGAGAAGGGTGTGACTGTCAATTTCTCTCACCGTCAGCTCGTTCAGCCTCAGAAGCGTTTCGAACGCGCGACGGTACGTCATCCGCTGGAGCAGCGCGTCGACGGGCTGGTCCTTGAGAGCGCCGAGCGACTTGTCGAGCACGATGTTCAGTTCGCCGATCTGGCCGAGGGCCCTCAACACATCGCCGAGTGCGAGGCCACGCAGATCGGCCCCCTCGACGAGGTCCTGATCAGAAAATGCCAGCAGGGGGTTTCCGACCAGCGAAATCCAGATCTCACCGTCCTCGATCGACAGAGTGCCGCCAAGCTTGGCAACGACGGTCGTCATTGCCTCGATCGGGCTCGAGGCCACGGCCTGCACATCGATATACGAGTCGAATGCATCGCGGAAATGCACGTTCATCCCGGCCTGTTTGGCCAGCTCCTTCAGCAGGTGCGAGGCCTGAACACCCTTGAGGTTCAGGTCGATCGGCGTCACGTCGCCGTCTCTCGCTGTCTGTCCGGCCCACCGATCGGAGCCGGGCTGCCGCATCGCGGGAGCTTCGGACGCCATGCCGGCTCCGGGCTCGAGCAGGGAATACGGCTGCGGAACGTTCTGCTTCGTCGAGACGATCGTCGCGTCCGTCGCCACCCCCGACGATCCGGCATGGAAGCTGATTTCGAGCGTGTCGCCGAGCGCGCGGATGTGCGGCGTGGCAAGTTCCCGCAGGAAAAAGGTCGCCCGTACGACGGGCGGATCGTTCGCGAGCTGCGTCAGCCGCACGAGCCGGGCCGGGCCGTCGGCGAAGGGCATCACCAGTGGGCTCATCGCGATGCGGCCGCCGAGAATGTCGATATAGGCGAGCGGCAGGCCGACCTCGCGGCGAAGCCGGCTCGACACGGTGCCGTCGAACGCCAGGAAGAAGCGGCCGGGGGCGGCGGTTCCACCGCTCTGCTTCTGAGGCGGGGCGAAATCGAGCCGCTTGAAGTTGCTCGCCGAGACCGCCGAAATGCCTGTTCCGCCCTGGAAAACGAAGATGACGGCGCATGCGGCAAGAGCCGCGATCAGCGTTCTTGCTGCCGTCAGGATCGATTGAGATTGTCGGTTGATCATTCGTCGGGTTCCCAGAGTATCTTCGGCACAACGGGGGTATTTTCTGAGAGTGCACGAAGTGCCCCTCTTTGACGATAGAATAGGTGCCGATCCATGAAATAAGCTTGAAGGAATGAGAGTATGGCGAAATTCATCACGACGACCCTGTTCCGACGGACGCTCCAGTCCGTCCTCGAAGAACGGAAAAGCATTCCGGCCGAGGCGCTTGCCGAGTTCGTCAAGCTGGCCGAAAAAGAGCGGCTTCCCCTCGAAAAAATCCTGAGCCGCGAAAAAGCCATACCGGACAACGACATCTACTCGGCACTCGCCGACGCCGCCGGGCTGCCCTTCGACAACCTGGCGACGTGGCAGCCGCCCGATTCGGTTCCGGCGTCGATCCTGCCGATCTGCCAGCGCGAAAACCTTCTGCCGCTGAAACTCCAGGAAGGCATCCTGACCGTCGCCACGGCCAACCCGGCCGGCACCGGGGCCATCGAAGGGCTGCTGAGCGCCATGGGCGTGCGGCCGAAGTTCGTCGTCGCGCCGCCCGGCCCCATCAAGAAAAACATCGACAGCCTGCTGGCGATCGCCGAAAACGAGGATATGGCGAGCGGTCTGAGCGACCTGGCCGTTTCGCTCGACATCTCCTCCGCCACTGCCGAGGAGAAGCCGGTCGCGGGGAGGCAGCAACAGGCCGCCCCGGTCGAGATCAGCGGCGGTTCCGACGCCCCGGCCGTGATCCAGCTCGTCAACAAGACCCTCATTCTCGGCGTGCGTCAAGGCGCCAGCGACATCCACGTCGAGACGCTCGAGAAGGGCACGCGGGTGCGATTCCGCCTCGACGGCGTTCTCCAGACGCGCCTCGAGCTGACCGGCCAGGCGGCCAACTCCTTTGTGTCGCGCATCATGGTCCTCGCCGGTCTCGACATCACCGAACGCATCCTGCCGCAGGACGGCAGCTTCAAGGTCACCTACGAGGGCCGCACGGTCGAGTTTCGTATCGCCTCGATGCCCGGCCTGTACGGCCAGAACCTCACCCTGCGCCTGCTCTCGGGCCAGGAGCACCAGGTCATCACCCTCGAGGGTATGGGCCTCAGGCCCGACGAAACCGAGGTCATCAAGCGCGCCATCAAGTATCCGCACGGCATGATGCTCGTCTCCGGCCCCACCGGAAGCGGGAAATCGACCACCCTCTACGCCATCCTCGAAACGATGGCCAACCCGGCCCTCAAGATGATCACCATCGAAGACCCGGTCGAGCGCCGGATCGAGCAGGTCCAGCAGATCCAGGTCCGCATCAACCGCAACGACCCCGAACGGTCGCTGACCTTCGCCCGCGGCCTGCGCACCGTCCTGCGCCTCGACCCGGACATCATCATGGTCGGCGAAATCCGCGACCTTGAAACCGCCGAAATCGCCGTCCAGGCCAGTCTCACCGGCCACCTCGTCCTGTCCACGATCCACGCGAACTCCTCGATCGAGACCCTGCGCCGCCTCAACAATATCGGCGTCGACTTCTTCCTGCTGATGGCCTCGCTCAACCTCGTTCTGGCCCAGCGTCTCGTGCGCCGCCTCTGCGCCGCCTGCCGCGTGCCGCGCGAGCCCACGCCGGAGGAGCTGAAGCTGTTCCCGGCCGGCAGCCGGCCCGCCCAGATCTTCGAGGCGAAGGGCTGCAAGCGGTGCATGGGAACGGGCTACCAGGGCCGCGTCGGCATGTTCGAGTTCCTGCCGATCACCGACGAGATCCGCGACCACGTCCAGGAAGGCAAGCTCAGCGCCGGCCTTCCGGTGATCAAGCAGACCATCCTCCGCACCCTGCGCCAGTCGGGCATGCTGCTCATCAACGACGGCGTCATCGACTTCAACGAACTGGAGCGCGTCGTCGGCCCGTGTCACTGACCCGAACCATCACCGAGTGGCTCCTGTCCCGGGTCCAGCCCGACCTGATCGAGCTGGGCACCCGGTGGTTCAGGCTGCTGCGCGGCACCTGGGAGGACGGAACCTGGAAGATCAGGACGGCGGCCGCCGTTCCCGCCCCCCGCGGCATCATTTTCACGAGCTATCTGACGACGTGCCTCTTCAGCGAGGCAAGTATCGTTAATGCTATAAAATCTTTGTACGGCGGCATCGTTCCACGCGAAACATACGCGACCCTGATCCTGCCCGACCAGGCGTTCCACGTCGGCACGCTCAACCTTTCGACCGTCATCATCAAGGCGAACCCGATCGCCGCCCTCGAGCGCGAGGTGCAGAACACGGCCCCCATGCCGCTTCGCGAGTATTTCCTGCGGTTCGAGGTCGGCATGCAGCACGGCAACCGCAGTCTGATCCCCTTCTGCGCCCTGTCCAGGGGGGTGATCGCCGAGCTCGAACAGCTGTTCCAGGGAATCGGGATCCAGCTCATGTCGATCCAGCCGTCGTTCATCGGCACGGCGGCGCTCTGGAAGCAGATCGACCAGAACCCCTCCCCCAACCCGCTCGCCCTGATGCACCTCGGCAACGAGGCGACGACGATCGGCATCGCCGGCAGCACAGGGCTGAAGCGCATTCAGTTGATCAACGTGGGCGTGAAGGACGCCGTCAACAGCCTGTCGAAATACGGCGAGATGACGACAGATGACGCCGAGTCGGCCATCATGAAGGAACTGATCCTGCTCGACGACCCGACGCAGGAGGCGCAGACCGAGATTCCCGCCTACAAGGCCCTCGAGTCGACGTTCTCCACCTGGCTTCACAAGTTGTACGGCATTCTTCAGCTCCACGCGGCCGAGGTGCCCGCCGACATCACCTACCGGCAGATCGTCCTCTCGGGCGGCGGAGCGCTCTGGCGCAACTTCGACCGTCTCGTCGCCGATAACCTCGGCCTCTCGGTCACCCGCTTCGAATCCGTCCTCGGAAGCCGCCTGACGTCCGCGTTCGCGGGCATCGATGTGCGGGGCGGCGCACAGGGATTCATCCCCCTTCTCGGCCACCTGATGCTCCAGCCCTGGCAGCTCGACCGTCTCGATCGGATGGCGGCGACATGACCACCGCCTTCGAGTTTCTCCAGCGTGACTCCCGCCAGATCCACATCGGGCGGCGAGCCCCCATCGCGTTTCTCGTTTCGACGGCCTTGTTCGTCATCGTCGCGTGGTGGCTGAGCAGCTCAGCATCGAGTGCCCAGCGTGAGTATACCAAGCAGGCCGACGCGCTCAGGAAGCGGCAGACCGAGTTCGCGGGCCAGGCGGCGGCCGCTCTGCCGCTCACCGCGCAACTCGACGATCTCGAGATGCGTCTCGCGCGCCACAACGAGATGATGATCGGCCGTCAGGTGAGCTGGACGCGCCTGTTCGCCCTTCTCGATGATGCCCTGCCGACCGAGGCGATCATCGTCAAGATCGAAAACGCCCTGACGGGCGACTCGACCTTCAACGCCGGCGACAACCATTTCAAGATGACGCTCGCCGTCGAGAACGCCGACGCCGTCAACATGCTCTACATGAACCTCTCGACCATGCGCGGCATCGAAGGCCTCAGTTTCACCCCCAAGGGCGACGTGACGACCCAGGGCCGCGCCTCCACCATCGTCGAGGTCGTGTTCCAGTTCAGGGAAGGTGACTGAGCATGAAACGCGGAGATCGCGCCGTTCTGCTGCTCGTCTCGTCATGCGCGGGCATCACCCTGCTGCTCCTGATCGGGATCCTGTGGTTCCCGAAGCTGCGCACCGAGTTCAACCAGGCCCGCGCCATCATGGCCAGGCTCCCAAGCCAGCAGGCCCTCGAATCCGAGGGGTTTGCGCTCATCAGCAATCTCCAGAGCCGGGGCCAGCAGTTCGCGGCAGAAGTGTCGCGGATCGAAATTTTGCTGCAGAACGCCAGCTTCACCCCGCGAAGCGACAAGACGATGCCCGAGTTCGTCGAAGACCTCCAGAAAGCGATCGCGCATCCGGGCGTCACCGTGCTGGGCCTCTCCTACCAGACCCGCGTCGATGAAGGGGAGTTCACCACTCTCCCCTTCGAGGCACGGTTCGAGTGCACCTATGCCGGCCTGCGGGCCCTGATGTATGCGCTCGAGATGCACCCCGCCGGGATCTACATCGAACGCCTCGAGTTCCAGTCGTTCAACAACGATCGCAAGTGCCTCGCCTTCAAGGCAGCCTGCAAGGTGAGGTTCAGCCGTGAATAGCGAGTGGATGGAAAAGAACAAACGCGCGTTGATCGGCCTCGCCATCTTCGCCGTCCTGCTGTTGCTGAATGTCATCTCGTATTCACGCCGCGCGAAGCCCGCCGTCACCCCGATCTCGGTTCCCGCCGTTCCCGGCGCCCGGCCCGCCGGAACGGCTCCCGTCAGCCCCGCTCCACCCGCGCCGGGAACTCCCACACCTCAGGCGGGAACCCCGTCTCCCGCTCCGGTCGGGGCCGCAGCTCCGACAGCCGTTCCCGGGCAGCCGTTCACGCCTGATCCGACCCAGCCCATCGGCCAGCTTCTCTCGGGACTGTCAAATACACTGACCGATATGGAAACACGCCTGGCGACGGTCCCCCTCCCGATCACGCGCGTCATCCTCCACGAATCGTTCGCCTCGACCACCCGCGACCTGTTCCACTGGCCGGGCTCCGAGATCGTCGTCCCGCCGCCCCCGCTCCCGACGGGCACCGAGCCGATCGCCCAGCCGGCCTCCCAGCCGGCGAAGATCGTGTATCTCGGCAGCATCACCCGCGGCACCCGGAAATTCGCTCTCGTGCGGGTCGATTCCCGCGCGTTCATGATCGAGAGCGGCGCCGGACTTCCGTCGACCGAGTTTCTGATGAAGCAGGTCGCATCGCGGTCGATCGATCTCGAAGCTCCCGACGGGAAAAGCCGGAATATTCCGCTGAACGCTTCCCAGTCGAGCAAGGTCGATGAAATCGTCGAACTGCTCAGAAGCAAGCCCGACCGCACCCAGATGGAAATCCGCTGGTTTCCCATCGAGGGCACGGCCTCCGGAACGGCGTCGCCGACGGCGGGGGCGGCGGGGCTGACATCGACGGGACGCCCGAGGTAGAATACGAGCCATGAAGAAATTCCGCGTCACGTACCGCTCCATCAACGGCGAGACCGAAACCCGGGACGTCTCGGCACAGACCCCGGCCGAAGCCTCGGAGATGATCCGCATGCAGGGCGGCATTCCCGAGAAGATTGTCGAAGCCCCTGAGGGTTTCTCGTTCGGCTTCGGCAAGCCGAAGGTGCCGCTTGGCGAGCTGTACCATTTCACGAAACTCTTCGCGACGCTCGCGAAGGCCGGCGTGGCGATTCTCGAAACGCTCGACATGCTCGCCCAGCGCTCGACGCACCCGGCCATGGCCGTCGTGCTGAAGGCGATCGTCGACGACGTGAAAGGCGGCTCCGGGCTGGCCGCCGCGTTCAAGGCGCACCCACACGTGTTCGAACCGACCTACCTGCACATGATCCAGGTCGGCGAGGAGTCGGGCGAGCTGCCCAAGGTGCTGTTCCGGCTCACATCGCTCATCGAGAAGCAGATCGAGCTGCGCCGCATGATCAAGAAAGCCCTCACCTACCCGCTGCTCGTGCTGTCGCTGTCGATGCTGGTCACCTGGGCCATCCTGACTTACATCGTCCCCCGGTTCAAGGACATCTACTCGCGCTTCGGAAGCGATCTTCCCTGGATCACGAAGATGACGATCTCGATCAGCGACGTGCTGACGCGCCACGCCCTGCCGATGGCCGGCCTGTTCGCGCTTCTCGCGTTCGGCTTCATGGCCCTGATCCGCACGCCGTCCGGCCGCCGCGCCTGGGACCGGTTCCTGCTGTCGCTGCCGCTCTTCGGGCCGATGTTCCACACCTACGAGATCGCCGGCTTCGCCAAGAGCTTCGCGATCCTGATCCACAGCGGCATCACCGTCAGCTCATCGCTCTCGATCATCACCCCCGCGGTCGACCGCGCCCCGGTGCGGGATGCCGTCGAAAAGGCCGCCGAGGCGATCCGGGGCGGCACCTCGATGAGCGAGAGCTTCTACGCGCACGAGCCGTGGCTGCCCGACCTGCTGAACCGCATGATCATGGTCGGCGAGAAGACCGGCAACCTGCCCGAGATGCTCGAGCACGTCGCCGAGTATTACGAGGACGAGTTCCACTCGAACGTCGAGACGCTCGCCTCGCTGATCGAGCCGATGTTGATCGTCTTTCTGGGCGTTATCATCGGCGGCATCGTCATTTCCCTCTATCTTCCGATTTTTGGGATGGCAAAGCTCATCGCGCGCCGCTGAACATGCAGATCTCGGAAATCAACCAGCTTCTCGCCGCGAACAACACCAAGCTCGCCGATTACGCGCTGAAACGGTGGCTGGAACTCTATCCCAATGACCCCGAGCCGCTCATGCTCGCCCTGCGCTCCGCCGACACCGGAACCGTCCGCAAAGCGCTCAAACTCGCGGTGGTGCATCATCCCAAGGCCTGCATCGCGACGATCGTCGAACTGCTGAAGAACCCCGATCACATCATCCGGAGAGAGGTCGTGATGCGCCTCGATCCGGCGATGGGTCCCACGGCAGCGGCGGCGATCCGGGGCATTTTCACCTCGGACAATCCGGACACGCACCCCCACGTCATCGCGACGGCGGTCGTCGCCGTCGGCCGGTTCAGGCTGGAAGCCGAGCTGATCACGCCGCATCTCAAGCACAAGGACGACCGGGTCCGCGCGAACACGGTCCGGGGCCTCGCCATGCTCGCCCCGCCCGATCTTCGAAAGTATCTCGAGCCGCGGCTGCACGACGCGTCGACGCGCGTCCAGAACGAGGCCATCAAGGCGCTCGCTCCACTGATCACCGAGGCCGACATCGAGAACCTCATCCTGCGCCGCATCGCCTCGCCCGACGTCAAGATTCGGGCCGCCACGGCTGACCTCATCGGGAACCTGCCGCTGTCGCGGAAAGTTGCCCACCTCTGCACGATGCTCTCCGACACCGAAGCGCGCGTGATTTCGGTCGCCGCCCGCGTGCTCGCCCAGCTCGGCGACTCGACCGGCGTCCGGACGATCACGAACAAGTATTTCACGACGCCCGACGAGGAGGTCGCGAACGGTCTTTCGGAAATCATGGCCTCCATCCCGACCGACAAGGTGATCCCGCTCGCCGAACGGTATCTCCCCGTCCAGGCCGCTCCCGAGCTGATCGTGCGACGGACGCTGAACATCGCGTCCCACTCGGCCGGCTGGGAAGGCTTCCTCCCCTGGATCATCGGCGCGGTCCAGCGTCACGAGCCCGATCTGCGGATCTCCGCGCTCACCATCATGCTCAAACACGCCGATTATTTCACGGCCCAGCTCGACGAGCTGATCAAGAACGTCGACCGCATCACCCAGCCGAAAGAGCGCGCCATGGCCGCCCTTCTGCGCTGGCGGGCCGGCCGGTTCGACGGGTTCGAGACCCTCAAGATCATGCTGTATGACCAGGCCTCGATCGAAAGCCGCCAGGCCGCTGCGAAGGTCCTCCAGGGCGAATCGGGTATCCTGGCCCGCCAGATCCTCGCCGAGGCCGCCCGTGCCGGCATCCGGGAAGCCCTCATCGACCCCCAGGAAGGGAAGGCCCTCGTCACGACCTCGATCAAGCTCCCCCTCTGACCGACGAACCACAGAGGCACAGAGACACAGAGACTATTCACCACAAAGGCACCAAGACACGAAGAAAGATACAACAAGGAAGGCTTTGTGTCTTTGTGGCTGGTATGTGGGTTTCACCTTGAGAACCGATCCGCAGATGACGCTGATGAAGCAGATTTCGCAGATGAAATTCTGAAAACCTTCTTTCCCTGGAGTTTCTGATCCCTCGCGAAATAAGCTCGTTTCAGACGTTCGTTCTTATCTGCTCTTCATCAGGGTCTCATCTGCCCTTCATCTGCGGATTCGGTCCCGAAACCGAGACTTTTTTTCAACGGAGTATCTTTGTGATAAATGGAGAGTCAGTTGTTATCCGGCAGAATTATAAATAAAACTATAATAATTTCTCTGTGATGTTCTCTGTGTCTCTGTGACTCTGTGGTGAATCGGTCTTCACCAGGCCTCGTAGGGGTAGCCGTTGAGGCCCGTGGCGATGCCTTCGGAGCACCTGATGTCGGCGATGCCGCCGCCGCCCGTGACGGTCGTATTGGTCGCGATCGTGTACGGTGGAGCGCCGCTCCATGGATACCATTTCGTCTGGGTGGCCATGGCGTAGGTGATCGTGGCGATCTGCCAGTAGGGCTTCGGAGGCGACGTCGGCGACACGGGGTTGTCGGGGAACCGGCGCAGATACGGGAACCCTTCGGTATCCGTCGCGGTGAGAAGAACCCCCAGGTTCGCCGGCAGGGCGCCGTTGTTGAACGTCCGGTACCGGTCGACCGCGCTCCGCATGTCGAGCAGCGTCTGCCGGAGCCGCACTTCCCTGTCCCGCTGGTTGATCAAATCCCCGATCGAAACGGCGACAAGCGAGAGAATAACAATAATACTCGTCGCTACAATAAGTTCCACAAGGGAAAAACCGCCACGATTCATGCGATCCTGGCGGTAGGTGTTCATAAATAATACGATCATGTATTCAACATGGTATCAATATCTGAATGTCGCGGTATTTCCTGCTGCCCCCGTTTCAGGATTGAGGTCCGTCCCAATCGCCATGGCGGTCACATCCTTGACTGCGGCGTTTACTGTCACCGTCCGTGCTACCGGACCACCCGTCATTGCAGCGACAGACACGCGATACACGGTTTCTGAGACTCTCTGGAAGGCGGTTCCGGCTCCGCCCCCAGCTCCACCGGCTACAGTAAATCTGTTGGCCAGAACCGTTGCATTGTCTATGCGGCGGGAAAACACCACTTCGACCATCGTAGAATTGATCGCACGGGCGCTTGAGACGAAGAACGGGGGTTTGTAGGTCGCCATCATGTCGTCATTCTGGGGAAGACGATCGTTCACGGTATCGTTCACTCCATCAATACCGGAACAGACAATCGAACCATACATCGGATTGATAATGTAATCATTCCCCCAAGGATCCTTGGGATTCGTCTGACCCGAATACGTCCGGAAATCCTGGACATATTTGCCAATCAGGGGAAGGGCGGTCGTCGCTGTGTAGGTCGTTTCCGTTTGCTCGAAGAGGGCCAATGCCTTGGCATAGCTCGTCAAATCGGCCTGGGCGGCGGTGATGCGGGACTGGTTGATGTAATCCTGGTAATACGGCAAAGCGAGGGCGACGAGGGTAGCCAGGATACCGACGACAACAAGCAGTTCGAGCAGCGTGAAACCTTCACGCTGCGCTCTTCCGCAAGTCATTCTCACAAGTTTACCGGTGCCCATGGAAGCTCAACTTTAGCCTCAGGATTTTCGCCAGCTTGAGTAACCCAGAATTATATCGGCAAATCCAAGGAATCTTTACATCTTTTTCTCATGATTTTATACTCGAGGTGATGAAGAGATCCTCCGGGTATGCCCTTCTGTTTCTGATCATGATCATCACGATGCTGTCGCTGAGCAGCTCCGTGGCCGTCATCCAGCAGGACACCCGCCTCAAACGATACACCGAACAGGAGCTGAAACTCAATCTTGACGCGGTTCGTCGCGCGTTCGACCTCTACGTCATTCAGAAAAATCCCCCGGAAGCCCTCATGAAAACCCTGAGAGAGGGCACCGTCGCCTCCCTGACCTCGTTTCTCGCAGAAAATGGGTATCTCCGAAGAAGCGCCTGGTCCCAGGCGGCGGCGAACCCGAACGACGCCCTCCCGTCCTCGGCCGGCGACCTCTGGCAGTTCCGGCGCAATCTCATCAGAAACTCCAGTTTCGAGGATGATATCGGGTATGTCGATGCAAACGGGATCCCCACGTCGACATCGGATCCCTACATCGCCTCCGTCACGGTGAAAGATGACGGGAAACCCGACTACTGGAATATCGACGAGGAAAACTGGACCGTCAACAAGTCCGCCACGCAGAAGATTTACAAGGATCTTCTGACGAGCAATGCAACATACGTGGTCAGCTACTGGGGAAGGTGGTCACCGCCGGTCAACGCCACATCTGAATTTTCTCTCAGCGTGATCCGGGAAAGCGACGGTGTCGAGCTGAAAAAGCTCAAGGGAAACAGCAAACACTGGAAGCGATACTTTGCCGCCTTTTTCCTTCCGAACGCAGCGACGCTGACCGTGAAGCTGAACGTGAGTTCGAACAAGGGCGAAGCCGCCTACTTTGACGGCCTCATGCTCGAACAGTGGAAGGGGAGCGACACAATCACTCCCTTTCCCAGTGCCTGGGCGAAAGATTTTGTCGTCACCTCGGCGATCGCCTCCGTCGCGCTCCAGCAAACCCAGGTGTTCGGCCTGACCGGGAGCAGCTCCGTCGACCTCCCCGAAGGCTGGGTCCACCGCTTCCTCGAGTGGTGAGAGACAACGAACCACAGACACTGAGACAGGAAATATCTTTCACCACAAAGACACGAAGACATAAAGTAAGAACTGAATGATCTTCTTTGTGTCTTTGTGACTTTGTGGTGAAAATTCTCTGTGTCTCTGTGTCTCCGTGGTGTTCCCAGGGTTTTCCCGGGTGTTGGTTCTACTGGCCGATGCGCATGATGCGGCCGGTGTTCGAGCCGGGAACGCCGTATTTGTTCTGGCCCTTGTATTCGTCGTAGGTGTCGATCGGGTATTTTTTCTCGCCGAAGGCGTCCGGCAGGTCGTCGCGCCTGCCAATGGGCGTCGACGACAGGATGTCGATGTATTGAATCTCTTCGGTGAAGGTGCTCGTGTGGCCGTAGATGTCGCGGGCGCTCAACGTGACCGTCCAGAGGCCGAAACCGCCGGCGTTCGCCACCGGGAACGAGATCGGCACCGGGTAGATCGTCGCGTGGTGAACGCCCTCGGGCTGAGGCGCCGATTCGTTTCTGAACACCGACGTATCGTTGTAGTCCCACGTCGTCCAGATGCCCGGCCGGCCGTTCGACATCACGGAAATCGAGGCGATGCCGCTCCAGTCCATCAGGGTGATGCACAGTTTCACGCCGCTCGAGGCCGTCGTCAGCTGGCCCTCGTTGATGAAGAAGGCCCGTCCGGCGATCGGCCACGGGGCCGAGTTGTCGATGTAGATGCCGTCGGAATACGCGCCCCACGTCGACCAGCCGGCGTGGTCGGTGGCCTTGATGCGGGCGCGGTAATACCTGTTGTCGGCACAACCCGAGTAGTAATACCCCGTCGCCGTCCCGGCCAGCACCACGTCGGTCGCGATCGACGTCGATGAGAAGGTCGGCTGTTCCGAGACTTCCACGACGATCTCGACCGACTCGAGCGTTCCGTCGACGTTGTAGATGTTCTTCGGGACGAACTGGGCGTCGGTCGAACCGGGGAACGTGAACATGATGTTCGTGTCGCTCGACACCTGGTGGTTCGGGTCGGTGTTCCCCACCCAATCGGTCGTGGCAGCCGGAACGGGGGCGTTCAGGTCGATCGCGATCGGGATCGCGGTCGTATACCACGGCGAGATGTTGCCGGCCACATCTTTGAACTGCGCACGCGCCCAGAGATATGCGCCGTTGGAAACGGCGAGCGTGCGCGCCACGGCGCCCGTCTTGTTGCCGAGCCATTCGGAGGTGAGGGTCGTTCCGAAGTCGGAAACCTGGGCGATCTGGACATTCACATCCTGGACGCCTGAGAGATCGTCGGTCAGGTTCTTGGCGATGAACGCCGCGGTCGTGTCGCGCGACCAGCTGACATTGGGATCGAGGTTGGAAGCCGGATCGACGATATACGAGCCGGTCGGCGGGTTCGAATCCTGGGTCGAAAACACCGTGGCCGACCAGGCGCTGACGTTTTCGACCGCATCCTTCGACCGCACGCGGAACCAGTATTTGGTTTCGTGCACCATTCCATCGAAGCTGAAGACCGGGGCGACCAGCCAGCCGCTGCTCACAACACCCGCTGAGAATGCTTCATTGGTGGCCCTCTGGAACTCGTACCGCTCACCACGCGAGGTTGCATCCGTCACAGCCGGACAGGAGACGATGTTCGACGTCCCGGAGGAGTATTCGGGTTCGGGGTTCAGCACCGGCACGGGCGGCGGCGAGAGGTCACAGGTGATACCGTCGGCGACCGACCACGGGGCCGGCGTGTTGCCGCCGTTCACGGCACGAACGTGGATGAAGTAGGTCGTTCCGTCGATGAGCGTCAGCGCTGAGTTCGTGAACTCGAGGTTGATCCCGACCGATGTTGCGTCAAGAACATTCGTCGTTCCGCTCGCGGTGCCGATGGCGTATTCATACCGGTTGATGCCCGACTGGGCATCGAAGCTTTGCGTCCAGACCGCATGCAGGGTCGTCGCCGATGGGGTGAATTCGCCGTCATCGGTGACCGTCACGGGGTCAGGCGGCGACGGGTCGCCGGCCTTGATGCCGTCGGAATAGCCGACCTGCGAGAGGTTTCCGGCCCCGTCGGTCGCGCGGACGCTGAAGTAATACAGCGTCTCTCCGTCGAGAGCGAGGGTGAGGTCCGTGAAGCTCCATTCGGTCGAGGTTCCGACGTTGGTCCAGGGAATGACGTCCGTCCCGTCCTCCGTGGTCCCAATGCAAACTTCGTAGTGCTTGATACCGCTTCCAGACTCGGCAGCCACCCAGGTTGCATGAAGAACCGTCGGAATGCCCGAATACTCGCCGTCATCCGTGACCACCGGCCTGTCCGGCGCGGTTTTGTCGACCCAGATCCCGTCGGAGTATGCACCCCAGCCGCTCGTCCAGCCGGCTTTGTCCTTGACCTGGATGCGGGCGCGGTAATGGCCCTCAGAGAGGCCGGTGAACTGGTACGACGTCGTCGTTCCCGCAAGGGTGACGGTATCGGACAGCGTGGGAGAGGAGAAGCCCTGGTTGTCGTCGACTTCGAGCTGCAGCGTGACCTGGTCGAGGCTCAGACTCTGGTTGTATGCGTTCTTGGGAACGAAGCCCGGGTCGGTCGAACCGTTAAAGGTGAAGGTAATCTTGTTGTCGCCCGAGCCGAATTCATCCGGGTCGTTGTTTCCGACCCTGTCCGTCGTTCCAGTGGCGATCGGCGCTTCCAGGTCGATGGCGATCGAGGCGGTGGTCACCGTCCAGGCCGAGATATTGCCGGCACGGTCTTCGAACTGGGCCCGGGCCTTGAGATACGTGCCGTTCGGCACGTTCGGCGTGCAGGTGACGGCGCCGTCAGAGCTTGCGAACCAGCCTGAGGCCCAGGCCACGCTCGTCCAGGTCGTGTCGCTCGCGACCTGGACGGAAGCGTTTTTGATCCCCGCGGGGGCATCGGCGAGGCTCTGGCCGATGAACGAAACGGTCCTGTCACGCGAAATCTTGACATCCGGGTCGGTATTCGTGGCGGCCATGGTGTAAAAGCCGGTCGGCGCCTGCGTGTCCTGGGTGGAGAACACGCTGCTGGAAAAGGCGCTCTTGTTGAGCGAGCCGTCCTGTGCCTGGACGCGGTAATAATATTTTCTGTTATGCACCAGGCCATCGAACTCCCAGAATGGATACTCCGTCCATTCGCTGTTCTCAACGCTCATGAAGTCTGGGTCCTGAGCGCACTGGAACCTATATAATACTGCTGGAGATATATTATCCGTCACAGCCATGCAAAAGACGGTGTTGACGGTGCCGGAGGCATACACAGGCTCGGCCAGCATCGTCGGCACCGGGGGCGGCGTTCCGTCGTAGTAAACGGTGGCGGAGTAGACTTCCGAGCTGTTTCCAAGCCCGTCGAAGAACTGGGCGTAGAAGATATACGTTCCATTTTGCGTCGGGAGGGTATGGGGGATGATCGGGTCGAACGCGCTGGACTGGCTGGCGAGGGTGCCGTCGGGCCCCGTTCGTGAATACACGATGGAGGAGACGCCGTTCATGTCGGTCGCGGTGAAGAGCAGATCGAGGTCTCGCGTCGTCGTGTATGTTTTGCTGGTGCTGAAGGTACCTGAAGGCCCCGACAAGTCGAGACCGATACCGTCGGTGTAGGAGATCGAAATATTGTCCGCATTATCCTTGAACTGGACGTAGACGATCTTGTTTCCGTCGCCCGCCTTCAACAGCCAGGCGTAAGACGTCGCAAAGGCATACCAGTTCGACCAGTTCGTGCCGTCGTTACTGGCGCGGAACTGCGCGACCCCGTTCTCGTCGCTGGCCGTCATGTTCAGGGTGACGCCGCGGGTCGTCGAGAATGCATCGCCGTTGTTGATGATCATCGAGCCCGTCGGCTGCGTCTTGTCGACGACGATGACGCTGCTCTCGCTTCCATAATCGCTCTGGTTGCCGGCTTTATCCGTCGTATGCACCCGGAACTTGTACCGCCCCTCGTCGAGCCCCGTCAGGTAGAAGGAGCGGACCGGCGCCTTGCTCGTCGTGAGAATCTTCCAGGCTCCCCAAGTGGTACCGCTGAAGGTGCTCATCTCGAGAACATAGAGATTGAGCCCGGCTCCGCCGGAGTCGAAGGAGGCGCCGCAGGAGACTTCGAAATCGCCCGTGTTGTTGAGGGTCTGGTTGAAGGAAAGCGTCCCCGGCGCGGATGGAGGATAGCGGTCGATGAACGACACCGTCTTTTCTACGGTCACGGCTCCTGCCTGAATGGTGACCGTGGCGGATCCGAGCAGGCCGGCGGTGAGCGTGAAACTGGCCCTTCCTGCCTGTACCCTCACCTGGTGGCCGGCAAGCGTGCCGTCGACGTCGGCCGGCCCGAGCGTTCCATACGTCGTCGTGACGGTGAGAAGGGTTCCGTCGGGAACGAGGTCGCCGGGATTTCCGATGTCACCCGTGTTGAAGGTGATGATCGGGCTCGGCGTCGTCCTGGTGATCTCGGCGATGCTCGTCGAAGGCGTGGCCTCGAACGTGGGAAGCGGGATCAGCGTGACGCTCTGGTCCGAGGCCCCGGCGAGACCGAGTTTCGCCTGCACGTTTGCAGTGCCCGTGATGCCGCCCGTCGCGGCCAGGCCGAAGGTGATCGTGCCGTCGGCGCTCGATTTCACCTGGTGACCGTCTCTGGGCCTGTTGTTCGAATCTGCCGGCACGAACGAGCCCTTCGTGGTCTTCAGCGTCACGTCGATGCCACTTGGAATCGGCAATCCTTCGGTCGTCATGATCGGCGAGGAGGTGAAGGTCGCCACATGAGGCGGGATGAGGCCGGCATACAGCGAGGTTCTCTGGGGATAGATGGAGAATTCGCCGATGGCGGCTTCGTACAGCGACGATGCCGTGACGAGCGTTCCGCGGTTCAGCGCCTTGTCGAGCGGATACACATATGCGACATAGTATCCGCCCTTCGTGATCGGCTGGCTCGTAACGGCTGACACCAACGCCATTCCGTCGTTGGTCGTGAAAAACGGGATCGGCAGCAGGACGGCATACGATTTCGCGGGATCCATCCCGCTCGTCGAGACCGTCAGGACGTCTCCACCGTTCGCCGTGACGGTTCCGTTGAGGAAGATATCGGTCGGCTGACTCGCGGCCGTCAGTTCGCACAGCATGACGGAAGCTCCAACCGCGAGGGGTTCGTCGATGTGGTTGGTCGCCGTCGCGTCCTGGCCGAGCACCGGACACGAAATCACGGTGTCACTCACCGGCGCTCCTCTTGCAAGCAGCTTATAGGGAGTGACCTGGGTCCTGGCCGTATCCATGTTTGGCCCGGCCCCGGCCGTGCCGTCCGGCAGGGCCGGATCGGCGATGATCGCGTTGAAGGCATCGATCGCGTATACCTTCTCCCCGTCGGCCGGCTCTATTTTCGAAGGGGCCGGCGGAATGGAATCAAGAATATAGGGATACGAGGTGACAGCGGTGTGCGGTCCGGGAGACGCGGCATCTTCGAGCTGGACCATGTAGTAGTAGGTTCCATCCGACCCCGGCGTGGATACGAGCGTGTAGGTGAATCCGTAGAACGCGTTCCCCACATCGTATTCCCGGGTCAGGGTGCCCGGAACCACCGTTCCATTCACGTCTTTCAGGGCCGCCGAGCTCGCTGCGACCTTGAGATAGGAACGGATCGTCTCGCTCGCGAGATCCTTTCCCTGAACGTTGAAATCAGCCGGGAAAGGCATCGCATCTGCGCCAGAAAGACGGTTGAACAGGTTTTCCACGGGGAAAACATTGAAGATTTCAGGCGACATCGTATCGTTCCGGATCCAGGCGTAGTACCAGTTTTTCTGGTAACGCGGCATGGTCAGCGACCGCGTGCCGTTCGCGACCGTTCTGATCTGGAACTCGAGCTTGCCCGGCAGATCGCCCTGGTTCAGGGTGATGGCCGCGTGGCTTTCCCCCGGTGCGACCGTTGCATTGGCAATGACCGTGCCGCCTGTCGCGACGATCTCGACCGTCTGCGGAACACCCATCACGGTGACGGTGATGCTCGCGACGACCCCGGATACGTTGTCGGTGACGAACACCTCGCGGCTTTCGATATCGATGCCGGTCATCGGGAACAACGCATCCCATCCGTAGACTGAGTAGACGGTGGAAGGATCGGCAACCTTCTGGAACTGGATGGCTGCCGGCGGATCTGGCCGCAGCAGCGGCGACCTCACGTTCAGCACCATGTTGAAATAGTCCCGGTTCTCTGCCGTATCCGACACGACCAGTTGCTGGGAAAGGATGCCGTTGATAACGGTCTGATAGGGGAACCTGAAGGTATTGGTGTTCCCCAGTCCATCGGCGGCCGTGGTGATGGCAGACGAGTAGCCCCAGCAGGCTTCGACCTTGCAGGCGAACGAGTCCTTTCCCGCCTGGGCCGCAGGATTGAGAGTTTCCCCGACATGAACGGCGCCGTACACGCCGATCGAGTTGAAGAGAATCGCCCGGGGCGAATACTCGTCGCTGACGAGAGAGGCGTCCACGAACGCGGGATCAACCATGAATGCACTGGAAGCGGCGTCCCAGGTCAGAGGTACGATGGCGCCGGCGGGGGGCATGTCAGGCCAGGGATACGCATCGAGGTCGTAGACATACAGTTTATTGATCGGGCTGTTCGGAGGCGTGGTGGCGGGCGTTCCGGCAGCAAGGCCGGGTTTCGTATTGTCGACGACGAAATCTCTCGTGATGTACGCCGTGTTGCCGGCGGCATCCGAGACCTGGCAGCGAACGCGGTACCGGTGTTTTTCCTGGAGGATGTTGTCGTATGGAGCGCTGAGAAGGGGGATAAACCGCGCCGTGTCGGCAGACATGACGCGGGTGCTTCCAAGGACTGGGTTGTTGTAGGGAAGCGACACGGCAATGGGGTTACCGGCGTCGTCGATGTCGGTGATGGTCATCGAGGCGGTCGTCAGATCGATGCCGGAGCCGCCGGTGTCGGAAGCGATCATGCTGAAGCTTTCGAGGCTCATCTCGCAGGCTGCGGAATCGTTACTCATGTAGGTGCGGTTGTCGAACGACAGACCACCCTTTGAAAGAACCTTCATGCGCATCGTCGGCGGCGTCTGCTCGATGACGACGGTTGCCGTCCCCGAAAAATCGCTGTTCCCGAACAGGTTTTGTGCACGCACAGTGATCTGGTGCGTTCCGAGAGTCATAGTGATCGAACCGACGTATGTTCCCGAAGCCGTGCCGAGGCAGGTGTCGAGATATGCGCCGTCCATCCAGATCTCGATCAGGTTTTCGGCTTCGCACTGGCCGGTAATTCCGAGATTCGCCGTCTGGTTCGTGTAGATGGTCTGGCCCAGCACGACCGGCTTGCTCGCAATCGTTGCAATGGTCGGAATGTTCGGCGGCCGCATGGCCTCCTTGGAAAACACCATCAGGCCGTCGGAACGGGCGCCCCAGTCGCCGGTATTCCCGCATCGGTCCTTCGCCCTGACGCGGGCGTAATAGGTGACCTTGTGCTGGCCGTCGGCGAAGCAGTACTGATTCACGTTGCCGATCCAGCCGTCGAAGACGGGGGCGAGGAACGTCGTATCGGTCGCGACCTGGATGTTCACGTCGGCGACTCCCGACAGGGTGTCGGTCGCGTTCCAGTAGAAGTAGACGTTGGTGTCGGCAGAGAACCGGTAGTCCGGGTCGTTGTTGCCGGGGCCGTTGTCGGTACAGGCGACGGCGGTGGGGCCGGTGCGGTCGACGATCACCGTTTTCGTGGCGACGGTGAAACTGCTGATGTTCAGGTCGTTGTCCCTGGCCGCCACCTGGAACGACCAGAGGCCTTCGGCGAGATTCGTGAGGTCGTGTTTCAGCGCCGCCGGCATCGTGATCGTCGCAACGAGGCCGTAGGCCGCGCCGTTTCTGGAGCTCTCGAGACGGAAATCCTTCGTTCCCGCGCCGCCGATGTCAACCGTGTATGGCCAGGTCAGGCTGCAGCTGCCCGTGGAATACGTGACGTCGGGAAGGAGCCAGGCCGGGACCGGCGGGGGATGCCGGTCGAGGAACGTCACGGTGCGGTTCGGGCAGGTCACGCCGCCGATGCTCATGTTCACGGTGGCCACGAGTTTCGTGCCGGCGCTGATGTTCACGCTCGCGGCACTGCCCGCGACCTTCGTCTGGACTCCCGGGGCTGTCGGGTCCTCGTCCACCGTGAGGGTCGCCCCATTGCCCAGCCATTCCATCTCCCGGATCGTTCCGCCGGTGCCCGGCGCGTTCATGAGCCGGAGACGCCAGTACCGATGAGGACCGACGTCGTCCCAGAAGGTTTCGACCCAGCCGTAGCCCGTCGGGGCAAGGCCTTCGGCGACCGTCGTCCAGAGGGAGTTGTCATCGGAATATTCTACGTTATATATGCCATTATACAATCCCCCCTGCGCGTTCAGGCGGACTTTGGTATAGGGCATGGCATACCCGGAGCCGAGGTCGACCCGCACCCAGGCGCCCGCGACGGCCGAGTTCGTATGCCAACCGGTATTGTTCAGGTTGTTGTCGAGACAATAGGTCGAGTTCCAGTAACTCATGCCCGAGTGGCTGAGGTTTTCCCTCTTCGGATCGAAATCCGTGTTGTAGGTCCACGTGGCAAGAGAGCCGTCGGGCACGTTCAGGGTGAGCGACGTGTCCATCAGGTTCGCGCAGGTGAGCGAGGCGACGGGGGTGGGGTTGTCCGGGGTGATCAGCAGGGTGACGGTCGTCGGACTGATGGAAAAAGCGTTCACCCGGTTCACCGTGACGTTCGGACTCGTGCCGCTCGCCTCGCCGATGAACCCCGCGATGAACAGCGAGCCGGCGGTCGAGTCGTTCATGACGAAATCGACCTGGCACCGGCCGTTGTCGGGCGGGTCGCCTGGAATGCCCATGGGAATCTGGATGCCGTCGTCCTCGAGGCCGTTGGAATCGGGGGGGCGGGAGTCGCCGGGCCCGCTCCTGAGCAAGGTCAGTTCCTGGCCATCGACGACCGTGCTGCCGTCACGGCACATGATCTGGGAGGTTGTGAACGTTACGAAGTCGGGCGGGATGAGACCCGCGATGACGAGGTTCTTCGAGGGGGTGATGGTGAAGGTGCCGTACGGCACCTTGCATCTCGAGTAGTTGAGAATGACGGTGCCCTGGTTGCCGGCCCTGTCGAGCGTCTTGATCTTGACGAAATACTCGCCGTCGGCCGTGATCGGATTGATCGGAACGGCGCCGACGCGGTCGATACCGTCGTTCGAGGTGAAGCAGGGCACCTGGTATACCAATACGTATGTTTTTCCCGCCTGGAACTGGGCGTCGGTCCGTTTCACCGTCAACTTGTTGGGCGTCGGCGAACCGTTATAGACAAGCTGTATGGAGGATGACGGAATGATGGTCTGAGTGAACTGGCCGGCCTCTTTTTCCCAGATCTCGAGGTTTTCCTCGTAGATGGCCTGCATGCCGGGTACGAACGCGACTTCGTATTCGTTGACCGCCTTTCCGCTGATGGGGGCTTCGATCGGCATCGTCTGGGAATACGCCGTCGTGACCGGCGTGAAATCCACCGTCAGGCGCTTGTAGGCCCACATCTGGTCTTTGAAGGGGTTGAGTTCGACGCCGGTTCCTTCCGACTGGTCGGAGGAGAGAGCGGGATCGACGATACGCGCGTTGAAACTCGGAAACGAGTTCGAGAGACCTCCCGGAGGCGGCTGTTCGTCGGACGAGTTCGGCGGCACGTTGTCGATCTTGAACATCGCGCTCTGGGGAGAATCCACGACCTTATGACCGAACTTGTCCTCGAGAGTGGCTTCTATACGGTAACTCCCGTCGGGGAAGTTCACGGAACCACAGTTGATTTCGGCCTGATGCGTGGTTTGCCGGTAAATGGCCCTCCAAACCTTCCGCGGCGGAATGACTTCCTCGTCTTTGCCGTTGACGACGCGGATCCAGGACTTGTTGTAATCGAGGGCATACGCGGCGCAGCAGCCGCTGACACCTGGTGCATAGGTATATGCTTTGAAACAAATATAGGTCGGTTTGTCTGCCGTGCGTCGCGGGACGATCCGGGGAAGGGGCTGGCAGTAGGCATCGGCAACGTTCGGAGGATAATCGTTGTTGATACAGAACCGGATCGCTCCAAGGCAGGGCGAGACGCCCAGGTAATTCGTGGAAAAGGCGCGAATACAGGTGCGCGTATTGGGATGCATGCCCAGATTGAGAAAATTCGTCAACGTTGCCGTCTTGCCGTCGCTGATTCTCTCCCCTCGCGGGGGTTGATCGGTGTAGGGTTCAAGGGGGTCCCGGACGGTGTTCCCGTTCCAGTCCTCGAACCTTTCCCCCAGGTCGTATTGTCCGGGGGTATTGTCGAAGTAGGGTTCATTGGATTCCCGGTAACTGTTCCGGTTCAGGTCCTGGAAGACTTCGCCCTTGTCATACTGGCCCGGGGTATCGAGATACACCAGGCCCGACGAGATCACCTGCTGTGCCAGGCGGGGACTGAAACCTCCGGTTCCACCCCAGCCGTAGTCGATGATCGCCGTCTGGTCGGTGGCCAGAGGCCAGCATTTCACGACAATATCCGGACATGTCGTATCTCCGAGCGCCTTCAGATAATAGGATCCCGCGTTCACGGTATAGGTGCCGCTGGCGAAGATCATCTGCGTGGGCCGCTGGGGAACGCCGTATTCGTAGACCAGCTCGAGCCTGGCCCGGCCCTGACGGCTGGCATCGCAGGTATGAAGCAGAGCCGAGTCCAGGGAATCGACGTTCATGACATGCGTGCCGATGGGACATCTGCGGTTGTAATTGAGCAGCCAGGAGCCGTTCGTCGTATTCGGGGTCGACACCCAGGTCCCCCACTCGCGTGAGCATGACAGGATCTGGTATGTATCGAATCCAGTATTATATGGGACACTCCATGATGCCACATAGCCTTTCGCCTTCGTCGGGTTCTGGAACAGCGTCATATATGGGTAATACTTGACCCAGCCGTCGGCGTCTGGCGGATTATCCACCTCCCCGATGCCGGTGTAGGAATCCGATCCGAGGTAATGGAAAGGGTCGTAGACGTGGGTGATGACCGGCGGGGGATTCGTCGAGTCGATGTAGTACAGGTAGGTGGCGCTTCCCTGGTTGCCCGCCTTGTCCTCGATGTAACAGGAAAGGTAATACTGGTGGCGGTCGACTTCCGCCGCCGACCAGTCACCGCCCTGGGGGTTCCACCAGAGAAACTCGTCGTAGTCGGTCGTCACGTCGCCCGGCACGGTGGGCCGACCGACAATGCTGTAATCCTTCATATAGAAGTTCATCGTGTCGAAGTTCAGGCCGGAGGAGGCGGCACCTGGAGCCGTTGGATCGAGGACGTCGGCACGGAGGAGGTTTTCATATCCTGCAATATATTTTTTCAGCGCCACGTAATCGCCGTCATGCACGTAGAACGAGACCGTCGGCGGGGTCAGGTCGATCGCGACCGTCGCGACTTTCGACTTGGCGCTGAGGAACGGCTCCCTCACGCCCGAGGCGACCACCTGGAAGCCGTAGGCCCCATCGCCCGGGAGCGTGACGGACGTCGACCAGACGCCTTTGAGGTTCGGGGAGATATTGTTCTGGAGAAGCTGGCCGTTCATGTACAGCCAGACGCGGACGACGCGGTTGGACTGGGACACGCCGGCGATCGTGAAGGTCTTGCTGGTGACATAGGTCAACTCGCCAGGAATGACGGTCTTGCCCTGGATCGTCTTCATGACCGGCGTGGTGATGGTGATGGCCCCGGCCGTGACGGCCAGCAGGATGAAACAGACCACGCTGAGAAGCGTTCTGTTCATTTTCCGCCTCCAAAACCCCGTGCGAAGGATTCGGGGAGGGGAATATACGGGTTGATGCCGTACTGCATGTCCATCGGGTTGATCTGCCGGAGCCGCGCTTCATCGAGGAGCCTGGCGGCCTCACTTCCGATGATGGCGACCATCCGGGGAATGCCGTGATGGCGCAGAAGAGCCGCCCTTCGCTCGGAACCGGCGGCGCGGGCGAAGGCCTCCGGGGGCATGGAGACCACCAGGTCGAACAGATCGGCCGTTGCCGGGACGTCGGTTTTGATGACGGTTTCGAGCATCAGCTCAACATCGCTTTCGGGAAGGGCAAGCTGGAGAATCTGCGGGAGCCAGGCATCGGGAAGCCGCAACGCAAGCTGCCGGACGGCACCCCACTGGAACCCGGCGGCACTGAGAACCCCGATATTTTCCCAAATCTGGGGCGGGGAGGAATCTCTCCCGGGAAGTATAACAGCCGCAAAAACCGAGTTCAACGATATCTCATCGGCGGCGGGAACGAGCATCGTCATCAGGACGGCGCACGGCCGCGGGAGGATGCCGCTCACCGTCGCGAAAAAATCGCCCCATGTCTGGCGGATGGGCCGCATGAGCAGATACAAGGGCCATTGCATCAGCCGCACTTCTGAAGCGTCATCCGGCGGCCATTCCTCGAGGAGCCTGTATCGCCGCTCTCCGCCGTACCACCCGTTGATCTCCCGGGACCAGTAGTCTGCGGGGGATTCCGCCGGGTCGCGGTTCGCCCAGAAGAGCTCGGCATCGCCGATATCCATGGCAACGCGCAGGAACACCCTGCAGCGCTTCGAGGGCTGAAGGCGGGCAAGACGGGCGGCGGCCCGCGCCCATCCATGCGAATACAGGCGTTGCACGAGGTGCTCAACGTCCGCTTCGGAAGCGATTGGCGTCGCCCGGACGGCATCGATAAGCCCAGGCCCCGTTGCAATGCGCGTCAGCGGAGATACATAGGCAGGTTCGGGAAGCCGGACGCCCCGCCGCTGATACACGGCGAAGAACAGAACGAGGGCGCAGAGAACGGCGATTCCGCCGATCCATCTGCCGCCAATGCTCCTCGTTTCCGAAGTGTCGCTCATGTTTCACCCATATTCCGCGAAAGTATGGTCAGTTGCCAGGCGACGGGGGAACGGGCTCCGGCGGTTCTTCGACTCGTGTGCCGATGGTTTCGCCGCCTTTCTCGATCCATCCCTTCAGGCCTTCCTTGAACTCGAGAACGTTGGTATACCCACGCCGGCGCAGTTCGGCCGCGACCTCGGCGACCGCCAGGGTCTTCTCGTCGTTCCCGAAGACGACCACCATGCCGTTCCTGTCGGGGAGAACCGCCTGGAGGGTATCCGTGGCGATCGGAAGCTGAAGCGGGAATGCCTCGGGAATGCTTCTGCCGGTGTCTTCCGCCGGGGGGCGGGCGTCGATGAGCCTTGGCTTCGCGTACATACCGAGGAGTTCTTTCAGCGTGCCGGCGGAAACGGCCCACTGGGGATTCGAGAGATCGAGATCAGGCTTGTATGGGGCCTGGGTCGAGGTCGAGGCTGTCTGGCCGAGATCGAACATTTCCGACACCTTGATACGGGTCATGGACGGGTTCGAAGCCTTGAGGGCGAGATAGGTGCTTTCCTTGCAGGGGCCCCAGCATCCTTGAGGAAAAGCCGACGGGTCTTCAGGTTTTCCGGGAGAGTTCGCCAGATCGGCCTCGTGGCTTGGAAAAGGAGCGGGAAACATTTCCTGATGGATGGGGAACATCTGCCCTTGCGCGTGAAGAGCGAAAGGACACCAGGCTCCAAGGCAGAACAGTGCAAACCGCCGAAGGCGAGCGAAGATCATTGCATGGTTTTCCTCTGATTCTCTCCCTATTACAAGCATACCATATCTTCATGAGGTTCCGATAACCTTCTGGTAACGGATCATCGCAACGGAATCGCTTGATCGGAAGGGAGTGGATTGTATAGAATGATTTCCGAGGTGAGAGAAATGACCACCAACTTCCCCTGCCGGACCCGGAAAGACGGGCCATGGCTCATCATCACCCCGGTCGGGTATCTGAACGATCAGGGCGGGACGGCCATGAACGACGTCATCAGGGCAATCGATCTCGCCGGCATCACGACCGTCCTGTTCGATTTCGGCGAATGCACCCTCGCGAACAGCCAGGGGATCGCGTGCCTGCTCGACCACTGCGACCGGTTTGCCGAGCAGTTCCAGGTGAAGCTCGCCTTCTGCCGGCTTTCCCCCCTGCTCCGGGAGGCCTTCAGCCTCGTCGGTCTGATGGACATGGTTTCAGCCTTCGGCACCGAACAGGAGGCCCGTTCGGCTCTCGGTCATGGCTGACGCGTCGCTGGAGCGGCAGCTTCTCGAGCAGCTCACCTCGGAGAAGCGCACGCTTCGCGTCAACGCCGTCGTCCAGCTCGCGAAGACCGCCGCGTCGAACGAGGCGCTGAAAGCGCTGCAGCAGATCGCCGACGGGAGCGACCGCGAGCTGTCGTTTTTCGCCGCGCAGGCCGTCAGCCGCATCAGGTCGCGGCGTGGAGACGCCGTCGCCGACGAGCCCCCGGCACCGGCGCCCAAAAGCAGAAGCGGCCCACAGATCACACGCGCGAGGCTGCTGTCGCCCCAGCGCGCCGAGATCGAACCGCTGCTGTCGGGCATCCGGTCAGACCCCGCGGCGATTCCCGAGGAGCTGCAGCCGCCTGCAGCCGCGTTTCTCGGCAGATACGGCCGCGAAGACGACGTCTCGTTTCTCACGCATTGGCTCGGAGACGGCCAGAGCGGGCTGATCATCCCGGTGATCGAGGCGATCGAGGCGCTGGCGCCGCACGCGCTGATGGCGCATTTCCCGATGCTTCTCGCGTCGAATCATCCGATCGTCCGCATTCGGGCGATCGCCGCCCTTCGAAAGGTCGACGAGCAGGAAGCCGAGGCGCATCTATCGGAGCTTCTCGCCTCGCGGAAGAGCGAAGAGCGTATCGCAGGCCTCTCGGCGGCATTCGCCTTTCCCTTCCCGCGGATTCGTGAGTATGTGCTCTCAATCCTGGCGGAAGAACAGGACCCCGAAGTCCTGCACGGCTGCGAGACCCTGCTCGCCAGCAACCCGGAGGTCGACACCGCCCTGCGGGTTCTCGACCTCATCGACACCGTGCCGAAACCGCAGGCGGCGCGGCTCAGCGCGATCTTCAAGGAGATCAGCGTTTCGGCGGCGGCGGCGGGGCTGATTGCCGGCCCCGATGCGCCGCACGAGTCGATCCTGAAACAGTGGAGACGCGAACGCCTCAGGAAATTCCTTGCCGACCTCGAGATCCAGATCGCGGTGGCCTCGGCTGCGCGCCGCGAGGCGATCGAGGACTGGCTGGCGAAGAACATCCAGACACCCGACGTCGCCGCGTTCGTCGAGAAACTCGGCCTGAATCCGGCAACCGAGGAAGTCCACCGCCGGCTTGCGGATTTTCTTCCCCAAACCGCCGCCCGGCAGCCGGCCAAGCAGGAGGCCGCCCCATCGAAACTGCCCGAGGCCGAGAAACTGGAACTTCTGGGCCGGCTGGATGCGGCAACCTGGGAAAAACACGCCTCGTGGGTCCGCGACGAGGCACGCTTCGGCTCGCCCGTCACCCGGGCCCTTGCCTTCCGGTGCCTGATGAAGCTGAGCAGGGACACCGAGGACCTCCCGCTTGCGGAATCCGCCCTCCAGCAGAACGAGCCGGAAGTCCAGCTCGCGGCGTTCATCCTGCTCGAAGCCCGCTCGCCCGAGCGCCTGGTTCCGAGACTGTCCGACCTGCTGGCCCTGCCCGATCCGAAGATCCGCGGCAAGGCCGTCCGGTTCGCGTTGAAATGGGATG
Source organism: uncultured bacterium (assembly GCA_964389325.1). Classification (GTDB taxonomy): domain Bacteria; phylum Muiribacteriota; class Ozemobacteria; order Ozemobacterales; family Ozemobacteraceae; genus MWAR01. The sequence continues at coordinate 147,482 of CAYMEN010000005.1, forward strand.
AACGCAAAGCCGTCGAGAGCATCGAGAAGATGCTCCGCTCGACCGACAAGACGCTTCGCGCCCAGGCCGTGAGCTGCCTGATCCTGGTCCCGTTCGACAAGATCGGGAACATCCTGCTCCGGGCGCTCGAGGTCGAAGACCACCCGGCCATCGCCCGGCGGCTGATCGTCGTCCTGCTGACGAACCCCTCCAAAGAGCTTCTCGAGCGCCTCGACAAGATCCAGGGGAGCTCGAGCCCGGGCGTGACGATGCTGATCGCCCAGGCCCGCATGGACATGTTCGACACCCTCCTGCGCCTCGGGATCGACATGCAGCAGCCAGCAGCCCCGGCCCCGAAACAGGAAGCGGCTCCGCCGGAGGCGGGCCCGCCGGAAAAGCCGCAGCCGGCCATCGACCAGCCGATGCAGCGCGAGATTCCGAAGCCCTACGCCGTGAGCGAAGTGCGGCAGGCAATCCGGAACCGCCAGGCCGAGCTTCGCGCCCAGCAGAAACCGGCCGAAGCGAAGGACGCCGGACTGGCCGGCCTCGCGCAGCGCGTGCCCGTTCCTCTCGTCGCGGCGTTCGCGGTGATCCTGCTCGCCCTCCTTCCGGTCCTGCTTCCCCGTTCGACGGACCAGGCGGTTCCGGAGGGCTCACGCAAAGCTTTTTCGAAGACCGGCCGCGGCCAGGATGAACGACGGGAGGAGGAGAAGGTCGACCGGCTGAGCGGCATTCCAACCGAGTTTCGCATGGGCAGGCCCTGCAGGCTGACCGGGCGGGTCCTGAAAACGATCGACAAAAAGACGTTCACGTTCGAGAGCGACTCGAGGCAGTATCGCTGCGTCGCTCCGGCCTCGCTTCCGATGCTTCTGGACGGCGAGCGGATCGTCGTCGAGATGCTCCCCTACCGCACCCTTCCGAACGGCTCGATCGCCGCCGAGGTGATGAAAATCGCCTCCGAAAAGTAGTAACTATTATTTTATAACATATTGTATCAAGGACCATACGTCACGATGACACACCAGGCATTCCGGGACCGGTCGCGGCCGGGCATGATATGCATCGTCTTCGCCCTTCTCTCGATCATTCTCGCCTCCGGAACGATCGGCTGCAGGATCATCCAGCCCTACTGGACCGAGAACCGCAACGGCGGCATCCCCGGCCAGATCGGCCAGTACACGATCGCCGGGGGGGGCGCTCTCGACATCCGGTCCGACACCTTCAGGCTGGTGATCCCCTCGGGGGCCGCGGCCGACGGGACCATCCTGAACGTCTCGATGGTATACGAACCGACGATCCTGTTCGGAACGGCGCAGACACAGGGCGGCCGGGTTCTTCCGCCGGAGGGGTTCGTGAAACTTTCCCAAGCCTTCGACGTGACGATTTCGCCTTCCACGACGATCCTGTCGCGGCCCGCACGGCTGGAACTGCCGTTCCAGCCCGACGCCCAGGCGCGCGCGCACCCCGAGGCGATTCTCGTGGCCTGCGAGCGCGAGGCGACCGGCTGGTCGCTGCTCATTCCCGCGGTCGACATCGATCACGGCCTCGCCGTCGTCGAGACGACGGTGTTTTCGCGCTGGATGGTCGTGCGGCCCGTCGACACGAGCCGCACGTTCCCGGCGCTGACGATCTCGATGGAGCCGGAATCGGCCGTCGCAAGCCACGCCCGAACCTTCGCGAGCGACCTCACCCTGACGCACACGGTGACGGAGATCGACCCCGGCAGCATCGTCTCGAACGAACTGACCATCGTAGCCGTCAATGGCGCTCTTCCGCCGGGGAGGATCGCGGACTCCGCCGAGTCGCGGGCGTTCCCGACGGACAGCCTCGGCCGCGCCGTGCTCGCGTTGAATAACTCCCCCTATATCGGGCGGACCGCCCAGGGCGGCTCCCAGATCTATACGCTTCGATTCGCCATCGCCGGACTCGACCCGGCCGATCTCGCCGACCGGATCCTCGTGCGGTGGGTCATCAAGCGCTCCGACGGATTCTCCTTCGCGCGGGAGTTCCCCGTGTCGCTGATCGAGGCCGAAGCCGCGCCGACCGGGGGAACGCCCCGGCTCACGGCCTTCTCTCCGGCGGACAACGCCACGGGTATTCCCGTCTTCACGCCCGTCGAGATGACGTTCGATCTCGAGATGGATCGCGCCGCCGTGCTCGACGCGACGACGATCTCGCCCGCGCCCGGCGAGATGGAAGCGACCTGGACCGACAACCGACACCTGCTCCTGGCTTTCCCCGCGCCCTGGCCTGGCGACACGGTCGTGACGGTGCGCCTCGCCTCGTCGGCGACGAGCCTGGTGGGAACCGGGCCGGGCAGATCGTACGAGTGGTCGTTCACCACCCGCGATCCCTCCGGCCAGCCATCGCCGGTCCTGGCGGCCGTCGCCCCGGCGAGCGGCTCCCTCCAGGTCGCGATCAACTCGCGCATCTTCCTCCGGTTCTCGAAACCGATGATCCGCTCCTCGGTCCAGGCGGCCATCGCCGCCGTCCAGCCGGCCGTCAGCCAGTTCAGCTTCGACTGGTCGGCCGACCACACCGTCGTCGGAATTCTTCCGGCGACCCTCTGGCAGGCCGAGACGGACCACGAGATCGAGATCGCGGCATCGGCGGCCGACACCGACGGCCTGACCCTCGGCCAGCCGGTCAGGTTCACGTTCCGCACCTCCGCCGAGTCCGGCCCGACCGTCGCCATGATCGCCCCCGAGCCGGAAAGCATCCTCGCCACGACGACCCGCACCCTCGCCTTCCGGTTCAGCAGGACAATGAACCGAACGCTGACCGCGGGAGCGTTTTCGATCTCCCCCGCCCCGGCCGGCACCCCCACCTTCGGCTGGGCATCGGGCGACACCGAGCTGACGATCGACTGGCCGGAAACATTCCCCGAAGGCCGGGAAGTGGTCGCCAGCTTCTCATCGGCCGCGCGCGACAGCTCGAACCTCCCTCTCTCGGGCACGACGCGGTTCCGCTTCTTCACCCGCGACGCCGCGCCTCCGGCCGTGGCCGGCGCAATACCGGCGGACGGGAGCTCCGGAAATTACCGCAACGCCCCGATCCTGCTGACGTTCTCCGAACCGATGAACACGGCGGCGGTCGAATCCGCCATCCGCGTCTCGCCAGCGACGGACGGGCTCACCTTCCAATGGGATTCGACCCACACCCTCCTGACGATCACGCCGACCCTGCTGTGGCCCCCGGAGAGCCAGATCCTGCTGACAATGGATACGGGCGCCGCCGATCAGTCCGGGAACGGGCTTTCCGCGCCGTTCATCCTCACGTTCCAGACCGAGTCCACCTTGGCGCCGGCCCTTGCGGGCTCGTCGCCGGCTTCCGGAACGGCCGGCGTTCCCCGTTCGCAGCCGATGACGCTCGCGTTCACCCTGCCGATGCTCACGACCAGCCTGGCGAACGCCCTGATCATCGATCCGGCCCCATCGGGGGGCGTCTCGATCTCCTGGAGCGCCGACTCGACCGTCGCCACGCTGACGCCGTCTCCGGCCTGGGCAAATGCCACGACCGTCACGGTCACGGTCGGCAATGCCGCAAAAAGCGCGACGGGAGTCGGCCTGGTCGCGACGACGTCGGTCTCGTTCACGACTCTCGACAGCGAACCTCCGGCCGTCGTTTCGATCACGCCGGGGAACGGCGCGACAGGCGTTTCGACGACCGCTTCCCTGACGATCCGGTTCAGCGAGTCGATGGACACGGCAAGCGTGCTGGGCGCAGTCTCGCTGACGCCTGCCACCGCGGGCACCCTGCGGTCGCGCGTTTCCGACGGCGGGCGGCAGTTCGAGGTCTCCTGGTCGCAGCCGCTGGGCAGCCTCACGGAATACACGCTCGGCATCGGCACGAGCGCGCGTGACGCATCGGGCATTCCCCTCACCCAGCCGATCTCGAGCGTGTTCCGGACCCTCGACACCTCGTTCACGGATACCACGCCGCCGACGGTCGTCGATGGGCAGGAAACGCCGCGGGCGAACGCCACCTTCGTCGCATCTTCGACCGTCGTCAGCCTGATCTTCTCGACGGCGATGAACACCGCGAGCGTCGCGTCGTCCTTCAGTCTGAAGAAAGGCGGCAGCAGCGTCGCGGGCAGTTCCCGCTGGGAATCGGACCGCTTCGTCTTCACCCCGGCGGCCCCACTCGGGATGGGCCTCGAGTACACGGTGCGGCTCGCCAGCAGCGCGGCCCGGCTGAACGGCGTTCCCATGGCCGCCGACTGGATCGCGACCTTCACGACCGCACCTGACACGGCGCCCACGATCTCGTCGACCGTTCCCGCCGACGGCGCGGTGGACGTTCCTGCGAATCAGAGCATCGTTCTCGACTTCTCGGCGCCGATGGCGACCGCGACGGTTTCCGTCACCGTCGTTCCGGAAGGGCTCGGGCAGAAGAGCGGCATCTGGAGCGCGGATCAACGGCGCCTCACGGTCTCCTACACGGGCGGATTCAGCGGAGGAACCCTGTACACCGTCACGGTCGGAAACGCCGCCCGAAACATCGTGGGAACCGCCATCGCGGGCGACCTGGTCCTCGCGTTCACCTCCGCGGCCGCGGCCGGCCCGAGAGTGCTGGCGATCTCTCCGGCCGTCGGCGCGACCGACGTGCGGCGCACGGCAAGCCTGACGCTGACGTTCGACACGGCAATGGAGCGGGCCTCGACGATCGCCGCCCTGTCGGTGACGCCCGCCCCCGCGGAAACGCCTGCCATCACCTGGAGTTCGGGCGACACCGTCGTCAGCCTGGCATGGCCGAGCGGCCTGGCGTTCGGAACGACGTATTCCGTGCAGCTCGCGACGACGGCGAAATCCGCCACAGGACAGCAGCTCAGCGCGATGTTCTCGAGCTACTTCAGCGTCGAGAGCCGTCCGCAGCTGGTTTCCGGCAGCGAGTATCCGGCTCCGAACGCAATCAGCGTCGCGACCGGCACCGTCGTTCGGTTGGCGTTCTCGAAGCCGATGGACCAGGCGTCCGTCGCCTCGGCGTTCGGCATGACCGCGGGCGGCGCCGCCGTGGCAGGAGTGATCTCCTGGTCCGATACGACGATGACCTTCACGCCGTCCGCCCCGCTTCCGGCGTCGGCCGCGTGCGTCGTGACGGTTTCCACCTCAGCGCGCGACACCAACGGGAACACGCTGGTCGCGCCGGTTTCCTGGCGGTTCGACACGGTGACGCTCGCGGGCACGGTCTGGCAACAAGTTCTGGCGAACGATTTCACGGCGACGGACCGGTTCTCGCCGAGGCGGGGCCACGCGACGGTGTCGTTCGACAACCGCCTGTGGGTCATCGGCGGCACGGACGGCGCGACGTTCTTCAACGATGTCTGGAGCTCGGCCGATGGCGCGTCGTGGACTCCGGAACTCGCTCACACCGGCGCTTCGAGCACCACCCACTTCGGCGGCCGGACGAACCACGCCTGCGCCGTGTTCAACGGGCGGATCTGGATGACGGGCGGCTACATCGACACCGGCTCCGGGCTCGACGTGACCGACGACGTCTGGTCCAGCGCCGACGGCGTCACCTGGCGTCTTGAATCGGCCGCCGCGGAGTATTGGGCGCGGGGCGACCATACCATGTTCGTCTTCGACAACAAACTCTTCATGGTTGCCGGGCTGACATACGACACCGACGGCCGGGAAACCCTGCTGAACGACGTCTGGACGTCGAGTGACGGAGCGCACTGGGCCGAGACGGCCCTCACGTCGGCGTATTTTCCGCGCAGGCTCGCCGCGGCGGGCGTGATCGGGGGGAGGATGTTCATCTGGGGCGGGTATGGCACCGATGCGGCCGGGGCGGCCGGGCCGCTGGGCGATATCTGGTATTCGGCGAACGGCTCCCTCTGGACGCTGTCGACCGTCTCGGCCCCGTTCTCCGCGCGGCAAGGCGCGGCCCACGCGGTCATCGACGGCAAGGCGTGGCTGATCGGCGGCTTCGGGGTTTCCCCTTCCGGCTTCGACGAGTGTCTGAACGACGTCTGGACGAGCGGCGACGGGGTTTCCTGGAACAGGCTGCTTCCGCACGATCCACTCGACGCCGGCAGGTTCTCGCCGCGCCAGCAGTCGGGAATTGCAGGATCGGGAGGCCGCATCTTCCTCGTCGCGGGCGAGGAGCCGTTTGATATTCTCAACGATATATGGACATTCGACTGATTCTCCTGCATAATGCTCCTGAGGACGCGATGTGAGCGAGCGCAAGGATATGCCGCACGAGAGGGACAGCGAATGGGACCTGCTGTCCGCTGTCGCACGTTCCGGGGCAACCCCTGCGCCGGTCACTCCCTCCTCGTATCCTCCCCCGACCTTCGGCTATGAGGTCCTGCAAAGCGTCTTTCTGCTCGCAACGTTCGGCCTCGGCTACTTTGCCTGCCGCCTGTTCGGTTTCCCATACGGAACGGCCGAGCACACCCGGATCATCTTCAGCATTTTCACCGGCTTCAACGTCGCCGCCGTCTACGTCGCGCGACAGGGACTGCTCCAGATCCCACCCCGGAGCATGCTGCGCGATTCTTTGACGAACGTCCTGATCGCTCTCGGCTGTGCCGCCTGCGCGAACGTCTCGGACCTGGCCATCTGGCTCACGGGTTTTGGAATGCTCAAGACGTCGATCGTTCCCAACCTGTTCTTCGTCTCGGCGCTCGTTTTCGGCATCGCCGGGGTGTTCCAGCTGGCGCGGGTGTGCCGGGTCTCGCCGGGCATCGGTTCGGCGGTGACGTTCATCGGCATCATCGTCCTGTATTCGGGCATCGCATTCTATATCGCTCCTAATATTTTCTCCGGCGGCCCCGTCATCTCGATCAAGAAGGAAGTCATCTTCGGTCTTCTGTATTCCTTCGTCATCGGGTACATGACGGCCGTCACCCTGAAAATCTGGCGGGACGCCCAGGGCACCCTCCGGACCGCGGCGCGCCAGATCTGTTTCGGAACGGTCCTGCTGAGCGTGGGCTGCGCGATCTACGGGCCCCTCTTCGCCGGCCACACCCCTCTCGAAGTCGCGTCGCATCCGGTTCACGTGCTCCTGTCCCTGGGGTATTTCATCGTCGGCCTCGGCGTCCATCGAATGGGAATGACGGTCCTCTCGGTATTCTCCCCCGAGATCGAGCCTCTGGCGGTCGAGAAACCCCTCGTTGTCATCTTCGGCCCGGTTCTCGGATTGCGGGTGTACGAGACCATGGCGAAGAAGATCCGCGAGACCCACGAGGCGGTCGTACGACTGGAAACGGAAAGCAAGCTGCGCAAGGAGTACATCCTCGAGCTCGAGCGTGAAATCCAGCGAAGCACGCAGGCCGAGGAGGCGCTGAAAGCGGCCAAGGATGCGGCCGAGACGGCCGTCATCTCGAAATCGCATTTTCTCTCCCTCATCACGCACGAGCTTCGCACGCCGCTTTCCGCCATCCTGGCCTACGGGCAGATGCTCGGCGACACGACCGGCCCGATGAGCAGGTTCACGGGCCCCGAGGTGCGCGAGCTCGGCACCCGGATCCAGAAAAGCGCCGCCCACCTGCAGAATCTGATCGACGGCATTCTCCAGTTCTCGAAACTGGAGAACGGCATCTCGTCGCCCGATCTCAAGCATTTCATGTTGCAGGAGCTGCTCGACTTCATCATCCCGCTCGCCGAGGCGCAGGCGCGGGAAAGGAAGCTCCGGTTCGCGATCGAGGCCCCGGACACCCCGGTCAGCCTCTTTACGGACCAGCAGCACCTGAGACAGATCGTCGTAAACGTCCTCCTCAACGCCTTCAAGTTCACCCGCGAGGGGACCGTCACGCTGCGCGTCACGACGAACGACCGGGCCCTGCGCGTCTCGATCGCCGACACCGGAATCGGCATCCCCGCGGAATCCATCGGCAACGTCTTCGAGCCGTTCTACCAGGTCAGCTCGGGCATCACCCGGAAATACGGCGGGACCGGCATCGGCCTCCCCATCGTGAAGCAGCTCGTGACGGTGATGAAGGGGGAGATATCCATTTCAAGCAGGGTCGATCAAGGCACACGTGTCGATATTGTATTGCCGGATATCGTTCTGACGGCGACCCCCGCCCCGGACGTTTCTTCGGGATGCATCGTCGGCACTGTCGATACACGCGAGGGCTCGGATGAATCATGATCAGGGGTTGAAGGCGGTTGAACTGTTCTGCGACGGCGCATGCAGCGGGAACCCGGGACCCGGCGGCTGGGGAGCGATTCTCCGGTTCGAGGCAGCCGAACGGGAGTTGTCCGGAAGCGAGCCGCACACGACGAATAACCGCATGGAGCTGATGGCGTGCATCGCCGGCCTCGATGCATTGAAAGAGCCGTGCCGTGTCCGCGTCACGACGGACAGCCAGTATCTGGCGAAAGCGTTCGGCGACGGCTGGCTGGAGAAATGGCAAAAAAACGGCTGGCGCACGAGCTCGAAACAGCCCGTCAAGAACCGCGAACTCTGGGAACGCCTCATCGAGCTGTCGAGAAAACACCGGCTGTCCTGGCACTGGATACGCGGCCATGCCGGCCACGCGGAAAATGAGCGGTGCGATGCGCTCGCCGTCGCCGCGCGCGAGAAAGCCGCGTCAGCACGCTGATGCCCCGAAGCGTGCCCCGCAAGGTCTCCCGGATCGGGGCCCTCTGCGCTCTTTTTCTTTTTGGCGCCCATTCCTGCGCGTCCCTGGCCGCCCCCACACCCGCGGAACGAAACGCGGGGGGCCTTTTCGACCTGGTTCCGCCGCCCGACGTGCAGTATCCCGTGCAGTCGCCGGTCACCGGTTTCGACATCGACGGAACGAAGCCGCCCGTATCTCCGGCCGAACCTGAACCCGAATCGCCCCGTGCGCACGCCACGGCATCCGCCCCTCCCTCGCTCGAGAAGCTGCTCCGGCACGTCGCATCCGATGCCGATCGGCAGCAAACGGCTTCAACGGCGGTGCGAGCCGGCGGAAAAGCCTCGCCCGTCGCATCCGTTTCGACGGCCTTCCCGTCCGGGGCTGCGTCATCGACGTCGAAGATATCCGGCGGCGCGAAACGGATCTCGACTGCGACGGCCGCGCTGCCGGCACCGAAAACGTCGCCGGTCGGCCAGGCGCCCGTTGCCGGCGCCGTGAAACCGGGCTCGACGGCAGCCGGGGCGGTGGCAAGCCCGACGATCGTCCAGGCTCCCGCTCCCACTCCCATTCCCATTCCCGCTTCCAGTTCGAAAGTGGTTGCAGCTCCGATCGTTTCCCCTGCTCCGCTCATCGCGTCACCGGCCGCCACGGCATCCGTGGACGTGAGTCCGCCCCCTGCCTCTCCGATCGTCACGCTCCCGACGGCTTCCCCGTCCGAGGTCTCAGCGGCGGTCACGGCCTCCCAACCCACCGACACCGCTTCCACGCCCGCCGTTCAGGACGAGCGGAAAACGGCCGGCGAAAACGCATCGGAAACGGCGGTCGACGCCATTCTCCAGAAGGCACGGGAGTATCACGAGGTGGGCTCGTTCAAGAAAATGCTCGCCCTGCTCGACGAAAACCAGGACCTCGTCGGGGACATGCCGGAGGCCGCCGTTCTGCGACTCGAACAGTATCTGAACGATCCCCAGCCCGATTACCGGCTGATGCGCTCCGCGGCAGGCATCGTCCTGGAACGGGACGGGAACGACACCGACGCGAATTACGCCATGGGCTTGTATTGGAGCAGCCTGAAAAAGCCGGATCTCGGCAAGGCGCTCAAGCATCTCGCCCTGGCAAAAAACGCGAAGAAGCCGCGTTCCGGGGCTGCCAGCCTGTATTGGCGGCTGTATGTGAAAAACACCTGGTATCTCTTCCTGCTCCCGCTCGTGATCATTGCGGCGGCCATCGACAAGCGGCGGAAACGCCAGGCAGGACTGCCGGCCGCCGAAGCGGCCCCGGATCAGGGTGGAAGAGGGCGGCTGTCTTCCCTGGTGGAATCGCTGAAGATGCTGGTGGCGAAGGTCCGGCGCCAGCCGGTTCCCCCCTCCGGAGAGTCTCCCGACGACCGGGGCCCGGATAAAGGCCCCGGCGAGAACGCGTGACGGCGGCCGTCACCAGTCACGCGACATCAATTCCCGCCAATATATTTTATTCCGTATATATTACATACTTCGCGTGATTCCAGGGCCACTTCCGGCCAGAACCACGTGACCAGCAGGGCATACGACGGTTTTTTCTTGAGCCCGCCGATCGGTCCCGCATGCGATCCGCCGCCGACGACGGCCTTCCAGGCATCCGCCCCGTTCCATCCCCGGCGGGAGCGGAGGTATTTCGCGATCACGGCGCCGGTCCTGTCGCATCCCCACTGGCAATGCACGTATGCCCCCGCGTCGATGACCCCGAGAAGTTCGGCCGTCTGCCGGTCGGTTGGCACCTGTTCGGCGGTCATGCGGCGCGGCAGCCACCGAAGCCCCTCCTCGCGGCAGATCCGTTTCAGGGTGTCATTGAACCTGTCGTCTCCGGCGGGGACGTGGAGGGTGACGATCGTCTTCGCCCCGCGGTCGCGGAGGTCACGCACATACCGCCTGACGAGCGCCTCGTCGTTCGCCATGGTCTCGGGGTTGAACAGCGTTCCCCCCGCGAACAGGCGGCCGTCGATCGTCCTGAAGTTGTATGGCAGGGGCCCCGAGCCTCTCGCCTGCGCGACTTCGCCCTTGATGCAGGTTGAGCCGGTGGCGGCATCGAGGGCGGCCGCGGGCTGGATGAGAAACAGGCAGAGCGAGGCCAGCGCCAACAACCGGACCATTCGGATCATCTTCATGCGTGTCCCTGACTGGCGTACAGGAAAAAGCGCTTTCCGGCGGCTTCCCGCATGCGGGGAACCGGAAAACGCTTCTTCAGCGATGAGCAAGCCGGCCTTCGAGGGCCGACGGAAAACTCAGGCGGTCTTCCTGTAGACGTTGAGGCCGACTTTTTCGTCACGGCCGGGGAGAGCGTAGTTGCCTTCGGTGGTGGCGATGATCAAGGACTTACCGGACGAAGACTTGCCGAATTCCTTGTTCAGATCGACCTTGATGGTCAGAATGTGTCCTTCGACGGTCAGTTCGACGTTCTTCATAGTTTCCTCCTGGATGTAATGGGTGGTTCTCGGTCGGTAGGGGAAGATACCATAAAGCCGGGCGAGTTTCCATACCCTGACCGTAATTTTCCCAAAATGCCACCCGGGCAGGGAGGCCGAACCGGCCTCACGTGGTATACTTCCGGCATGAGATTCTGCCTGAATCGTCGGATTGTCGTGGCCATGCTGGCTGTCGCCTTCGTCTTGCTCTGCGGGCTATCGTCGCGGGCGCAGCGTCGCGGTCCCGATCCCAACGCGGTGGCGGTCACCGCCGAGGGCGTCCCGGCAACGGCAACGGACCGGCTGAACCCGGATGCCGTCGCCCTCGTTCAGGACGTCGACGACCTGCTCGAGCCGGGAAAGGCCCGCGGCACCTTCGAACGTCTTTCCCGCCTCGGAGCCGGGGCCGTTCCGGCGATCCGCGAGATGATGCGGCGTCAGAACCTTCGCCTGGTGCGCGCCGGCCTCGATCTCACCGAGCGGCTCGGCAACGGGGCGCGCGAAGCGAGGTCAGATCTCGCGGCAATCGTATCAGACCGGAAGCTCGGCGCCCTGCGCGTCCGTGCGGCACGCATCCTCGGAACCCTTGGCGGAAAGGCAACCGATGCCCTCCCCCAACTCGTGAAGAGTCTGGGCGACCCGAGCACGCGGATCCGCGAAGCCGTCGCCCGCGCGTATCTCGACATCGCCTCCCAGGGTGACCGTTGGACGCCGGCCATCAGGCAGCTTCTCGGGACGAAAGGCAGGTGGCGGGAACAGGCGGTGAGCCTGATCGTCACGTATGGTCCGCTGATCCATCCGGCGCTGCCCACCCTTGCAAACCTTGTCGAAAGACAGCCCGCGAGCGCCGGAGAGGCGGCGGTTTTCCTCGTACCCCAGCTCGTTCCCGGCTTGAGCGGCCTTGCGAAAGCGGCGGGCGTTTTCATGGGCGCGCAGGAAGACGCCCGCCGGGAGATCCGGGCCGATGACGAAGCCTTCGATGCGGCAACCCGCCAGGCCGACGAAGCGGCTTCGTTCGAGGATATCGCCGCCTCCGACTGAGACATTCCCCCTTGCCGTCCGAATCGGATGACGTTACAATTGGAACTGCATAGATGAACATTTTCTCCGGCGTGTTCCTCACGGCGTCGGAAAGCGAGGTCAGGAATGCCATCTCTCCGTTCGTTCCTCGGACCGGCTCTTGCCGCTCTCCTATCCGTTCTCGCACTTGTCTCCGGACCGGCTTCAGGCGCGGGTCTGACCGCCCCCGTCGAGTTCACGGTTCTTCACACCTCCGACACGCATGCCCACCTGATGCCGTCCGACTGTGCATCGGGAACGGCCATGGGCGGCTACGCCCGGATGAAAGCCTATCGGGACCGCCTGGTGGCATCGGGGAAGAAGCTTGTCATGCTCTCCTCCGGCGATGTTTTCCAGGGCACCCTGTTTTTCCGGGGCATTCCTGACGCGACGTTCATGTCCCAGATGGGCTACGCCGCAATGGTGATCGGCAACCACGAGTTCGATGCGGGCCAGGATGCGCTGTTCGAGGCATTCCGCGACGTGTCGTTCCCGATTCTCTCGGCGAACCTTCGGTTCACCGCCAACAAGTCGCTTCCCGGCCTCGTCAAGCCGTCGACCGTCATCAGCATTCCCGTCGGCGAGCAGGCGTTCAGACTTGGCCTGATCGGCATCACCGACGAGGAACTCGAACAGGATGTTCCCAAGGCCAACCTGAAAGGTATCATCGTGGAGGATGCGGTCACGGCGCTTCGCCGGGAAGTGAGAAAGCTCCAGGCGCAGGGGTGCGACGCGATCTTCGCCCTCACCCACGTTGGCTGGGACCGCGATCTCGAGCTCGCCGAGCAGTTTCCCGAGATCACCGGCTTTCTCGGCGGGCATACGCACGTGTTTGCCGATCCGCCATTCATCAGCGGCAGCAGCGCCGGACACCGGTTCATCAGCCAGCCAGGCGAGTTTGGAACCCACGTTTCACGGCTCGATCTCCGTTTCGAACCTGACGGAAACGGCGTGCGATGTATCGTGACGGCCGCCGGGCTCATTCCGCTGACCTCGGACATGCCCGAGGATCCCTCCATCAAATCGACTGTCGATCAGCTCTGGAAACAGGTCGCAGAAAAAACCTCCGAGAAGCTTGCGGAAACGGTGACGCGGCTCGACGGCGACCGCACGCTCGTCCGCATGCAGGAGACGAACCTCGGCAACGTCGTCGCGGATTCCCTTCTGCACTCGGTTCCCTGCCAGATCGGTCTCATCAACGGCGGCGGTATCCGGACGTCCATCGCGGCGGGCGATGTCCGCATCGCCGACTGCCTGAACGTGCTGCCGTTCGACAATTATCTGACGAGCCTGCAGATGCGGGGGAGCACCCTTCAACGGCTGTTCGAGCAGGTCAAGAAGGAGATGACGACCACGGCCGGCTACGGCGGCTTCCTGCAGGTTTCCCGCGGGTTCAACGTGAAATACACCCCGTCCGGCGTCGAGCTGACCTATCTCGGCAGGCCGCTCGAGCCCGAGGCGCTCTACACGGTCGTCACCAATGACTTTCTCGCCAACGGCGGCAACGGACTCCCGCAGTTCACCGAGTGCGTCTCCTCCGAGACCACCGCGATCCTGTGCGCGGACGCCCTGATGCAGTATGTGAAGAAGCTCAAATCGATCGACGCACGCCTCGAAGGGCGTATCGAGCGCAAGGTCGAGCTGATGCCGTTCCGCCGGCCGGCTCAGCGGCTCCACGTTCCGCGGCCGGTCGACTGATCCCCGCGAAAGCATAACCGTAATGAAACTCGGATTTATCGGCCTCGGCAGAATGGGGCTCAACATGGTCCGGCGGCTCGCGGCGGGCGGTCACGAGATTCTCGCGACGGCCCGCACCACGGCGAAAAAGGGCGAGGCCGAGTCGGCCGGTGCCCGCTGGGTTGGCGAGTTCGACGGGTTCGTCGCCGCGTTGCCAGCGCCCAGGGTCGTCTGGGCCATGGTTCCCGCCGGGGCCGCAACGGAAGAAACGATCGATGCCCTTTCCCGGAAGCTTTCGGCTGGCGACATCATCGTCGACGGCGGCAACTCCGACCATCGCGACACGGTGCGGCGCGCCGGGCGGCTTTCCGGGCTCGGCCTGCACTTCGTCGACTGCGGAACCAGCGGCGGCGTCTGGGGCCTCGAGAACGGGTATTGCCTCATGGTCGGCGGGGATGCCGCGCCCGTGGCGCATCTCGCGCCGATCTTCACGACGCTGGCCCCACCGGACGGCTGGATGCACGTGGGCCGCTCCGGGCACGGCCACTACGCCAAGATGATCCACAACGCCGTCGAATACGGCATGATGCAGGCCTACGCCGAGGGATTCGAGCTGCTGCGCCAGCACTGCGGCGAGTCGCTGGATCTCGGCGACGTCTCCCGCCTCTGGAACCGCGGAAGCGTCGTGCGCTCCTGGCTTCTCGAGCTGTCGGAGAAAGTGTTCGACGAGCCCGCCGTGCTTGAATCGATCGCCGGCCGGGTCGATGATTCCGGCGAGTGCCGGTGGGCGCTGGAATCGGCGATCGCCGAGGGCGTTCCCGCGCCGGTGTTCGCTGCGGCCCTGTTCTCCCGGTTTTCCTCGCGTCGCCCCGACAGCTTCGCGAACAAGTTTCTCGCCGCCCTGCGCAACCAGTTCGGCGGACACGCCATGACGCGCCGCGGGGAATCGTGAGCTTCGTCGCGCCGGTCGCGGAGGAGCGGATGGCCTGCGCCGCGACGCTCGTCATCTTCGGAGGAACGGGCGATCTCGCGCGCCGGAAACTGCTTCCCGCCCTCGCCCATCTGAAGGCCGCGAACGCTCTTCCCGCCGGTCTCAGGCTGGTCATCACGGGAAGGAGCGAGATCGGCGTCTCCGACTATATATCAAGCGTTATTAATATTCGGGCCGACCGGTTCGCGACTTCGGAGCAGACCCTCCGCGGTCTCGAGGAGCTCCGGCCGCAGATTCGCACGGTCAGGCTCGACCCGTCGGTTCCCGGCGCGGCCGAGTCGTTCGCGACCTCGCTTGCCGGCATCGAGGAGCCTGCAGGCAACCGGGTTCGCCTGTTCTACCTGGCCGTTCCCCCCGAGCATGTCGAGCCGTTTCTTCCCGTCCTGGCGCCGCTCATGAGCCAAAAGACGCCCTGCGGGTCCAGGTCCCGCATCATCGTCGAAAAGCCGTTCGGGCACGACCTCGCCTCCGCGAATCTCCTTCAGGAGCGGCTTGCTTCCGTTGCAGCGGAAGAGCAGATCCTCCGCATCGACCATTACCTCGGCAAGGAGGCCGTGCAGAACATCCTGGTGATGCGGTTCGCGAATGCTTTTTTCGAGCCGGTCTGGAACAGGCATTACATCGACCACGTCCAGATCAGCTTCGCCGAGGAGCTCGGCGTCGGTCACCGCGCGGCATTTTTCGAATCCACCGGCATCCTGCGCGACGTCGTGCAGAACCACCTGATGCAGGTTCTGTGCCTGACGGCGATGGAGCCGCCGATTTCGAACCGGCCGGAAAGCATCCGGCTCGAAAAGCACAAAGTGATGGCGGCCCTCAGGCCGATCACGCCGTCTGAAGTCGCGGCATCGACGGTCCGCGGCCAGTATGCCGCCGGACGGAGCGGCAGGGCGGCCGTTCCCGGCTATCTCGAGGAAACCGGCGTCAGGCCAGGGTCGCGCACGGAAACGTTCGCGGCGCTCCGGCTGTTCATCGACACGTGGCGCTGGTCGGACGTGCCGTTTTATCTCAGGGCGGGCAAGCGGCTTTCCGCGAGCCAGACAGAAATTTCGGTCCATTTCCGCCCCGTGCCGGGCCACCTGTTTCCTTCCTCGGCCGGAACGCCCCAGCCCAACGTCCTGGTCATGCGGGTCCAGCCCAATGAGGGCAGCCATCTCCGGGTCAACGTGAAGGTTCCGGGCAGGCAGCTCGAGCTCGGAACGGCCGGCATGGATTTTTCCTACCGGACGACCTTTGGCCCCGACCGGCCCGACGCCTATGAGCGGCTCCTGCTCGACGCCATCCAGGGCGACCCCTCGCTGTTCATCGGCCAGGATGAGATCGAAGCCTCCTGGAGATTCATCGACCCGATCCTTCAGGCGTGGCGCGAGAACGACGGAGCGCCGCTTCCCGCCTATGCCGCCGGCAGCGACGGCCCCGCCGAAGCCGACGCGTTCATCCGGGCCGACGGCCGCAGCTGGCGCCCCCTCTGTGTCGGAGCGTGCCCCTGGTGAAAAGGTTCGGCCCCCCGGCTGCCGGCGCGACCGTCGAGATCACCCCCGCCATGCCTGACGACACGATCAGGCTCGCCGAATTATTAGCAGACGCAATATACTGTTTTGAATATAATTCAGGAAGGCAGCCCCTGGTAGCCGTTTCCGGTGGTTCCACCCCGGGGCCCCTTTACAAGCGTCTCGCCGTCGCGCACCCCGCCCTCGTCCGTCGTGTTCTGTGGTGTCAGGTGGATGAGCGGGACATCGCCCCCGACGATCCGGCCAGCAACCGCGGCATGATCTGCCGGACGCTGTTCGGTGCCAGGCCGTCCGAGCCTCCGGCGAATTTTCTTGCCGTTCCCCTCCCCGCCCCGGATGCCCGGTCGGCGGCCCTCGCCTACGCACGCCATCTCTCGACGCATCTCGCGGAACTCGGTACCGACTCGATCGACATCGTGCTCCTCGGCATCGGCGAAGACGGGCATACGGCATCGCTGTTTCCGGGAACGGACTGGCGTACCCCTTCCGAGCCCCTTTTCGCCGCGGTCGACGCCCCCCTGCCCGCAGGCTGGAGATACACGCTGACGCTGAGAGGCATCCTCGAAGCAAAGCAACGCATATTCATCGTCCGTGGAGAATCCAAGGCGGAGATCGTCCGCAGGATCCTTCTGGAGGCGCCGGAAAACCTGCCCTCCGGCGCGATCGTTCGCGCCGCCGAAACCCGCTGGCTCCTCGACGCAGGCGCAGCGGCACAACTCGAATAAACCAACACCCCCGGGCCGAAGCCCGGGGGTGTTGATGAGAATCGGATGTTCCCGGATCTTACTGCGGGATCTGGAGGGTCATGCCGACCTTCAGGCTCTTCGGATTGGTGATGCCGTTGGCTTCGGCGATCTTCTTCCACTTCTTGGTGGTTCCGTAGACCTTCTTGCTGATCTTGGCAAGGGTGTCGCCCTTCTCGACCTTGTATTCGCTGGCCTGGCCGCCCATGGCCGCATCGCCGGTCTCACCGGGGATCGGGGCGGATTCGGTCACTGCCGGCTCGGGAATCGGCTCGGGAATCGGTTCGGGCATAGGTTCCGGGGCCGGCTCGGCGATCGGCTCAGGGATGGGTTCCGCCACGGGTTCCGGAGCGGGCTCGGGCTCGGGGGCCGGTTCCTGGACGACCTGGGCCTCTTCGACCACGCGGAAGTTGCGGACTTCGACGCCGCCGGAGGGGAACTTCGCATCGGGCTTGCGAACGTTTCCGAACACGCGGACCGTGGCGCCGCGCTTCTCGCCGATCTGCTCGGCCTTGCGACCGGTCAGTTCGAGAACCTGGCCATCGCTGGTCTTGAACATGATCTTGCGGCCTTCGACGGACTCGACCTGGCCGGTGATGGTCGTCGAATGGTTCTGCTTGGTGAACCACTCGTTGACCTTCCACCAGGAGCCGGCATACGCGGAGGTTCCGGACAGGCTCAGCATGAGGGCCAGGGCGGAAACAGCAACAGTCTTTCTCATCAACACTTCCCCCTTATGGATTACGTAACTATGCGGGCCATGCCCGCGTGATGTGGAATTTATACCGTTCCACGAAGTTTTGCAAGAGGGGGAATGACGCTTTTTTTCTTCTGCCCCATTTATTCCCTTCTGAACCATGGACACCATTCGCTCGTTTGAGCTTGTCGAAGCCTGTCCTGCCTGTCGCAGGGGGGCGAGAGCCTCTCGTGCTTCGGCAGGCTCGGCAGGATCGGGAACGCCACATCGGCTCGTGTCGCGGATGTGCAGGAGTCACTCTTTCCTGGCGATGGTGGCCAGAATTCTCTCCAGCAACGGCCCATACATGTCGTCCTGGCCGGTGGGGAGCAGGCACTGGGCCAGAATGAACGCGCCCGGCGGGAAGATGAACCAGTCGTTCTGCGTCAGCACGCGATCATCCACGCGCAGGCGCCACGAGACCATCCTGCCGTCGTTCCCTCCGAGCCGCGATATGACGGGATCGCGCCGGGATTCGAACCGGACGCCATCGGAGTCGATCAGCGCCCGCGTGCGGTGATCGACATAGGCCTCGAGCACCTCCTCGGGCGATTCGCCGCTTTCCGGGCCGGACAGGATGTCCAGCCGCTCGTGGAAGGGCCCGGTGACCACCGCCGAAACCCAGCCGGGCTGAGGCGCCGCCGCCGGCTCGATCGTCCAGCCCGAGGGCAGTTCGATATGGAGCCCGGGAATGCTCTTTCGATCGAACGGCGCCGTTGTATAGCGCATCGGATACCGGTTCGGGCCGAGATGGCCGGAGAACTGGACGGCGGCGGTTCCGACGCTCGTCACGGCGAACAGGATCGAGATCGCCGACGCAAGCGTCGCGAGAGCAGGCCGCTCGATCAGCCGGGCAAGAACGATACCCGCAACGGCGCCGCCCGCAAGCCCCCCGAGGTGCGCGGAGTTGTCGATCCCCTTTTCCACCGCTCCGATGGCGAGGTTCACGATCAGGATGAAGACGAGGGTCGAGAACTGGCCCTGCCGCGACAGTGCCTTCGAGCGTGGCCCGCCGAACAGCTCGAGGGAAATGGCGGCGCCGAGCAGCCCAAGAACCGCCGCGGACGCCCCGACGGAAAGCCCCGCCCCGTTCAAGGCCGTGGCGATGCCGCCACAGACGCCGCCGAACAGATACACGCCCAGGAACAACGGCCAGCCGAGGATCGTTTCGACGGGGGGACCGAAATACTTCAGCGCGAGCAGGTTCATGAACAGATGCAGCCAGCCCAGGTGCAGGAACTGGTAGGTCACGAGACGGAACCACTCGCCCTCTCGGACGAGAAACCCGCTGTTGGCGCCGAATCGCATGAGGTCGAGCAGATCTTCCCGCGATGCGGCGAACTGGTAGACGACGAAGATGCCGAACAACAGGCTCATCATCCGCTTCGTCGCCCGCTCGGCCATCAGGGGCGGTTCGACGATGCGCGCATTCTCGGCCACGAGCGCGAGGAACGCGTCGCGACGGGCGAGCCGAACCTGTTCGAGCCTGGGAACGAGGCTCGTCTCGAAAAACTCGCGCTGCTCGCCCAGCCCGTCGATCCGCTGGCGCATCCAGGCGATCCATTTGTCCGGCAGTTCGGCCTGTCCCTCACGCAACGCCGACTCGAGCAGCTGCCGCCCCTCGTCACTCCGCCCCGCATAGCAGGCCGCAATTCCCCGCCAGTAGGTCCTCAGCGACGGAGGCAGGGCCTCGACGGCGGCCTTGTCGGTCTCGAGCATCGCCTCGAACTCGGGATGCCAGCCCATCATCGCGTAGAACAGCATGCGGCAGACGACCAGGTTCGACACCTGGTCGGCGGAAAGGCCGGGAACGAGCCGCTCGATGGCCGTCTGCGCGTCCATCGCCTCTTCATGGCGCCCGGTCTCGAGAAGCGCGCGAACGATGTAGATGAGCTCCTCGAACGGGTAAGAGGCCCAGTCGCGGGCGGGATCGTGAAGCACCCCGAGCAGCAGCTCGAACCGACGCTGGTTGAAGAGGGCGATGCCGATGAAGATCCGCGTCGTGCCGTCGAACGGCTCGCCGCGCGGCATGAGGGCGCGCAGCCGTTCGAGCGCCCCTTCGGGATGGCCCCCGATGCCCTTCAGGGCGATCGAAACGTCATGGAGATGGGTGTTGAGGTCGCTCCAGGCCAGCCAGGCTTTCCACCGGGCGAGCGGCTCGATCTCGTCGAAGCGCTGTTCCGAAATCAGGCCCTCGATACGACGCTGGATCAACATCGGCATCCCGACGAGCACGAAAATACCGGCCCCCGCGGCCGTCACGCCCCAGAAGCCGGCCAGGTCGCGGCCGAGCAGAAAGACCATGAACGACGCGAGAACCCCCAGCTGCGCGATGTAGCCGGAGAATATCCTGAACCCCTGCCGGGCAAGCGAGAAGATCATGAACCCGACGTTCGCCAGGAGGATGTAAAGAATCAGCCGATACGCCATTTCCATAGGCGCCTCAGGGTAACACAAGCCCACCCGCCGCGAAACCCCGCTTTCGCGGAAGAGCGGCGGCGGATTCGATTCACCGCTGGAGTTCGTGTATACTCATCCGTAGTGATCCACATTCCGGGGCACGCGAGGTATATTATATATGACTAATTATTTAATAGGAATTTCCGCCCGCACGATTCGTTCGACGATCGCGACGACCCTCCTGTTCATGGTCTTTGCAGGCCAGGCATGGGCCCTCGAAATGACGGACAGGCGGATCGCGGCGTTCCAACGCGATGTGATGCACGCCCTGAACGAGTTGATGTCCGACGCGAAGAGCGTCGGCCAGGACGGTCTCTCCATCGAGGTGCACAACCGCACGATCCGCAACATCACGGTTCGCTCGCTCCGAGCCTCGTTTGACGGCGTCGACGAGAAGCTTCACGGGCGGCTCGCGCGCAGAGAGGCCAGTTTCGACGAACTGAGCGGCGTCCGGTCGATCGACGTCACGATCGAGCTCGAGGCCGGCGACATTCGCGGGTTCATCGCCGAAGAGCTGGCGCGCCAGCGGGAAGCGCATCGCGCGCTCGAAGGCGTGCACCTCACTTTCGGAGCCGGCTTCGTCCGCGTCACCGGGACGGTCGACGTCTCGGAAATCCCGGGCAACCCGCTCAGCTTCATCAACCTCGGCCCGGCCCCGTTCGCGGCAGACGCGACGGTTCACATGGAGGGCGATCGGCTGATGGTCGACATCTCGAACGCGACGCTGAACGGGGTGGCGTTCGTTCCGCCGCTCAGCACGCAGGTCCTCGACTGGCTCAACCCGCTGATGGACTTCTCGGCGCTTCCCCACCCGGCCGGCATCACTGCGCTCGAGATCACGCCGGGAGGCATCTTACTCCGCGGCTTTCTCTTTTCCCGCTGATTTCGGGGCTTTCGGCTTCGCCTTCGATTTCGACTCGACGAGCTCGATGCCGGTCTTGTCCTCGCGCATCCGCACGCGCCCGTCGACGGTTCGTCCGTCGGCGGTTTTGAACCCGCTCAGCACCTTCGTCGCCTTGCCCGCGATCAGGGCGTCGATCGCTTCCTGCGGCAGGGCGAGCCCTTCGAACTCTTTCCAGACGACGTACCTGCACCCCTCGCGGAACCGGTCGCAGCCGAAGCCGCGCTTCCCTTCGATGATGTTTCCCTTGCCGCAGGCCGGACAGGCGCCGAACGTCGGCCTCGGCGGGCGCAGGTCCTCGCGGCGGACGGTCTCGAAACGGCCGGTTTTGACCGACGTGACGATGTCGCGCACGAATGCGGTGATATCGGTCATGAACTGCTTCGCGTCGGCTTTTCCGCGTGCCACGTCGGAGAGCCGCTTTTCCCAGGAGCCGGTCAGTTCGGGGCTCGCGACCTGCGGGGCGACGAGCGAGACGAGCTGGATGCCCTTGGAGGTGGGCGTCAGCTTCTTCTTGTCGCGCTGCATGTATCCCACGCGGATCAGCTTTTCGATGGTTTCGGCACGGGTCGCGGGCGTACCGAGGCCGCAGTCTTTCATCGCCTGCCGGAGCTCGTCGTCGTCGATCAGCTTGCCCGCGGTTTCCATGGCCTGGAGCAGGGTCGCCTCGGTGTAGGCGGACGGCGGCTTCGTCTGCTTGACCTGGAGCTTCGCATCCTTCACCGACCGGGTATCGCCCTTCTTCATCTCGGGAAGCGCCTGTTCGTCGTCGCCCTCATCTCCCGGTGCGTCGGCATCGCGTGTTTCCGGAGCCGTTTTGTCGTAGACGGCTTTCCAGCCGACCTTCACGGTGACCCGGCCGTTGGCCTTGAAATGGTCTTCTTTCCCGGCCTGGAGCGTCACGCTCGTGGCGAGATACTCGTGGTCGGGGTAGAACACGGCGAGGAACCGGCGGGCGACGAGGTCGTAGATCTTCTGTTCTTCGGGCTTCCAGCCCGTCATGCCGCCGGGCTTCTGTTCGGTGGGAATGATCGCGTGGTGGTCGCTGACCTGGGCGTTGTCGAAGACCCGCTTCGACTTGGAGAGCTTTTCCTGGCGCAGCGGGGCCAGATACGGGCCATACGCGGGCGGAAGCGCGGCGAGCCGCTGGGGGATCGTCTTGTACAGGTCTTCCGAAAGATACCGGCTGTCGGTTCTCGGGTAGGTGAGGGCCTTGCGCTGCTCGTACAGCGACTGGGCGGCGGCGAGCGTCTGGGCGGCCGTGTAGCCGTACCGGCTGTTCGCTTCCCGCTGCAGGGTCGTCAGGTCGTACAGCAGGGGCGGAGGCAGCTTCTTTTTCGAGGTCGTGACTTTCGTGATGTCGAGCGTGGCGCCGCGCAGGCGGGCCATGATCTCGTTCGCGGCCTCGACTGTCGGGATGCGGGTCGGCGTCGTTTTCTCGCGCGGGTTGAACCAGATCGCCGAGAAATCGCCCAGGTCGGCGACGATTTCCCAGTAATCGACCGGCTTGAAATGCGCGATTTCGTGGTGGCGGCGGACGACCATCGCGAGGGTCGGCGTCTGGACGCGGCCGACGGAGAGCACCGAGTCGGTGTTGAATTTTTTCGTGTAGGCCCGGGTGAAGTTCATGCCGACGAGCCAGTCGGCGCGGCTCCGGCACTCGGCCGCCGCGGCGAGATTGTCGTATTCGGCACCGGGCTTGAGTTCGGCGAATCCCTGCCTGATGGCTTCGTCGGTCATGCTCGAGATCCAGAGGCGGCGCACCGGCTTCGCACACCCGGAGTGAGCGTAGACCAGCCGGAAGATGAGCTCGCCTTCCCGGCCGGCGTCGGCGGCGTTCACGATGTCGCCGATGTCGTCGCGCCGCACCAGTGTGCTGACGATGTCGAACTGGTCTTTCGACTGGGGAATCTCGGTCAGTTTCCACTCGGAGGGAAGCATGGGCAGCGTCGCCAGCGACCATTTCTTCCAGTCGGGGTTCTGGATGTCGGGCTCGCCGAGGCAGACCAGGTGGCCGACGCCCCAGGTGATGACGTACCGCTCGCCCTCGAGGAAGCCTTTTCCCTGGCGTGACGCACCGATGATCCGGGCGATGTCGCGACCGACCGAAGGTTTTTCTGCGAATACGAGTGTCTTTTTCATCTGTGCATCCACACGCGAAGCAACATGGTAACGCACATCCGCCGCCGTGTCCAATCTCCCGCCAGGTCAGACGCATCACTTTCTTCGCTCCACATCGGCGGTGGCGATTCGCGAACCATTGCCACGCCATGCCTTCATGGTAAGGAAATAGCCGGATCATACCGATACCTGTGCCGAGTTGTGAAAGCGGGGGAATGTGTGCGGAAATCCGCACGTATCTTCCGCACAGGAAGATGTGAATGTGGGATTGATGCCGGATGTTGTGTATGGCATACTTCCTGCAACTGTAACAAGCGAAGCGATTGTCATCAAAAAGGGGGACCAGCCTATGGCAACCTTTACCTACAAGGCACGAAACTGGGACGGCAAGATCGTCACGTCCGAAATGGACGCCGAAAGCAAGGAAGTCTGCATCTCGAAACTTCGCGAGAAAGGCTACTTTGTCACGAGCATCGCCGAGAAAAAGGGCGGCGGCGGCATCAGCATCAGCTTTTTCGAGCGCGGCGTGAGTTCGCAGGAGGTCTGCATCTTCGCCCGCCAGTTCGCGACGATGATCGGCTCTGGGGTGCCGCTCGTGCGGTGTCTCACGATTCTGCAGCAGCAGTCCGAGAACCCGACCTTCAAGCGCATCATCACGCAGATTCGCTCCGACGTCGAAGGCGGCGCGACGTTTTCGAAGGCGCTCGAGAAGCACCCGAAAGTGTTCAGTGACCTGTTCTGCAGCCTCGTGAAAGCCGGCGAGGTCGGCGGTATTCTCGACCAGATTCTCAACCGTCTCGCCGACTACCTCGAAAGCTCGGAAAACCTGAAATCGAAGGTCAAGGGCGCGCTCACCTACCCGGTCGTCGTGTTCGCGATCGCCGGCCTCGTCGTCGTGGCCCTGGTCATGTTCGTTCTGCCCCAGTTCAAGGAAATCTTCATGGGCATGAAAGTCGAGCTGCCGCTGGCCACGCAGATCCTGCTGGCGACCTCGGACTTCATGGTCAACTGGGCCATTCTCGTCATCCCGGGCATGCTCGGCATTCCCTTCCTGATCTACAGCTTCTTCACGACCAAGACGGGCGCCCGCATCTTCGACACCAACATCCTCAAGATGCCCGCCATCGGCATGATGATGCGCAAGGTCGCCGTCGCGAAGTTCACGCGCACCCTCGGCACGCTGATCGCCTCAGGCGTTCCGATTCTGCAGGCGCTCGAAGTCACGGCGCAGACCGCCGGTAACGTCGTCATCGCCGAAGCCGTCGACAAGACCCGCGTCTCGATCCGCGAAGGCGAATCGATCGCCGAGCCGCTCAAGAACTCGAACGTGTTCCCCCCGATGGTCGTGCAGATGATCGCCGTCGGCGAGGAAACGGGCGAACTCGACAAGATGCTCAGCAAGATCGCCGACTTCTACGACACCGAGGTCGACAACGCGGTCAAGGGCCTCACGTCGGTCATCGAACCGATCGTCATCGTGTTCATGGGCGTCGTCATCGGCGGCATCGTTCTGGCCGTCTTCATGCCCATGCTCAAACTGGTCAACGCCTCGGAAGGCTGATCGCTCGGCACCTTCTCCGAATCCCGCCGGAATCCTCCGGCGGGATTCGTGTTTTCGGGCCATCCGTCTGCCACCGCGCAAAACGAAGCGCCGTTCCCGGATGCGTCTTCATCCACGAACGGCGCCGCGAATTATTTTACTTTATATTATATAAATGGCGCGATCAGACTCCCGTGATCTGCGCGTTCGCTTCGGGCTTCGAGGCGAGCACCTTGTCGAGGGCCTGGACGAGGTCACCGCGGACATCCTCGTAATCCTCGCAGCCGACCGAGAGACGCACGAGACCGTCGGAGATGCCGGCTGCCTGGCGGCTTTTCGGACTGACGCTGGCGTGGGTCATGCTCGCGGGGTGTTGGATGAGGGTCTCGACGCCGCCCAGAGAAACGGCGAGCGTGCTGAGTTTCACGGTATCCATGAGGACGCGGCCGGCTTCGACGCCGCCCTTCAGTTCGAAGCTGATCATCGCGCCGAAGCCCTTCATCTGTTTCTTCGCGAGTTCGTGCTGCGGATGGGACGGGAGGCCGGGGTATTTCACCCACGCCACGGCGGGATGCTTCAGCAGATCGTTTGCCAGCTTCATCGCGTTGTCCTGGGCGACGCGGACGCGCATGGCGAGGGTCTTGATACCGCGGAGGACGAGCCAGGCCTGGTGCGGGTCGATCGTGCCGCCCATCTGGACGAGCACCTTCTTCATCTGGGCGAACAGTTTCGGGTCGCGGGCCACGACGATGCCAGCCACGACGTCGCTGTGGCCGTTGAGGAACTTGGTCATGCTGTGCAGAACGACATCGGCGCCCAGGTCGAGCGGCTTCTGGAGCATCGGGCTGCAGAAGGTGTTGTCGACGACGAGAACGGCGCCGTTGGCGTGGGCGATCTTCGCGCAGGCGGCGATGTCGCTGATCGAGAGGGTCGGGTTGCCGGGCGTCTCCAGGTAGAGGAGTTTCGTGTTCGGCTTCATCGCCTTCTTCACGGCGTTGAGATCGGTGGTGTCGAGGAAGGTGGCTTCGACCCCGAACCGCGAAAGCTCGTTTTCGGCCAGCGTACGGGTCGGCCCGTACACCGAGTCGGTCGCGACCATGTGGACGCCCTGGCCGAGGAAGGTCATGAACACGGTGGAGACGGCCGCCATGCCGGACGCGGTCGCGAGACCAAGGCCGCCGCCCTCCAGTTCGGCGACGCACTCTTCGAGGCCGGACGTGGTCGGGTTGCCGAGGCGGGTGTATTTGTACCCACTGTCCTGGCCGCTGAAGCGGGCGGCGCCCTGGGCGGCGCTCTCGAACGCGAAGGTCGACGACTGGAAGATCGGCACGCTCACGCCACCATACAGTTTGTCGGGATGCTGCCCGGCATGAATGCAGTCGGTGTCGAACCCGGTCTTACCCTTTTTCATGAAAGAACTCCTTTCCCTGAAGGCGCGTCGTGCGCCGGTTTCTTTTGCTGGTGGCATTGTAAATGCGGTTGAACCGCTTGTCCAGAGGAAATTCCCGGAAGGGAAAACGGGCCCCGCATATGCGAAGCCCGTTTTCTTACCGGTCGGGGCGGCCAGACTCGAACTGGCGACCACTTGAACCCCATTCAAGTACGCTGCCAACTGCGCTACGCCCCGGTGGGTCGAATGCCCAGAACCTTGAGAACGAGGTTCTTTATACCACATTCCGTTTTGATGCGCAAGTGATTTCGGACCGTTCATTCTTTGCGCCTGGATCCTTTCGCATCAGAACCTCTCGATTTGGGTCCAGAGGACCGCTCACATCAAAGATGAAAATTGTCTGCACGGGATCGATATGGTACAGTGTGCGGATACTCATCATACAGGTGAAGGCGATTCATTTCGATGAAAACGCTCTCCGGAAGCCGGGATTTCCAGGCTTCGCGTCCGGCATTCACACTCTGGCGTTCGGCCGTGCTCGCGCTGGGGTTTTTGCTGTGTTCCTCTGCCGGATACGACCACCCGGCCATTGCCGCGCCCATTCTTTCCGCCAATGCCCGGGTATCGCTGGAGAAAGCGCGCCAGGGTTGTTCGGCAAACCGCTGGAATGATGTCATCATGTATGCGCTGCAGGTCCTGCAGGAGGACCCGAACAACGTGGAAGCCCAGGCATGTCTTGCCATCGCCGATCTTCAGCAAGGCAGGGTACAGCCTGCCATCCAGAGGCTGATATGGGTCAACACGGCGAATCCACGTCATCCGGGGTATCGGCTTGCCCTGGCCCAGGCCCTCGTAGCCGGCGGCAATCCGAAGGAAGCCGCCGTCCAGGCCGGCTATGCCGTTCAACTCGCTCCCCACGACCGCATCTGCCGCGAACTTCTCGACCGTCTCACAGCAGCTTCGGAAGCGCCCCGGACGGCGGACGGAAACGTTCCTCCGTCCTCTGAAAACGATATCGCATCGTCCTCCCGGCCAGACGCCCCCATTCCCGACAAGCGGTGGCTCGCGCTCGAGGAGATGTGCCGGATATCTCCGGACCGTGCCCTCGAAATTCTGCTCAAGGCGATCCTTGAAGAGCCGGACCTTCTGGCCCGCCAGGGATGGCCCTATTTCCAGACATGCACTGCCAACCAGCAGAAATCTGCGCGTCTGGAAATCATCAGACGGTTCCTTCGATGGAAGGCCGGAGAGATCGCCGACGAAGAGCTCGCGACCTGGCTTCCGACGGCAATTCCACGCGATCTCTGGGACCAGGATCCCCTGGTGTCCTCCATTATTCCGGCTCTCAGGCGGGGAGGGTTGAACCTGTCGTTCCTGAACCCTGTCTCGAAGCAGGAACCGGAGGATTTCGGATGGGCTTCTGCTCTCGATGAGCCGACATCGGCGGCCCTGTTGAATGCCGATGTTCAGGAGGCGTGGCGGCTTCATGCCCAGCGTGCCCTTGGTGCATCTGCCGACTGGCATTACCAATCCGCACGCCTGGCGCTGGAGTTGTGGCAGGCGTCGAGTTTCGACGACGAGTGGCTGCTCGTGGCCCGCGACCACCTGCTTTCGTGCCAGTCTGACGGCCGGTGGCGCGACGAAGCCCGGATCATCCTGAAAGAAGTGGAACACCGCTGCCCGAAGGTGCCGTCACGATGAACCGCCGGAACATCTCGCTCGTGATCCTCATCATTCTCTCGGTCATCGCCGGGGTGCTCTATTATCGGCTGGGCCTCTCCCAGGCCTCCATTCCGGATTTTGCGATGCCTGAGGAATCCGACCGGTATGAGCGGCATGATCCGGTTGCGGCGGGCATTCCGGCCTCTTCGGCGACACCGGTTCCCCCAGCGCCTGGTGAGCCGCTGGCCGCGACCAGCCCGGCTGCTCTGCCGGTGCCCGGGCAGAATCGCGCTCTCCAGGCGTTTGAACGCGCCATGAGGCACCACCCGCCTGACGGGAACCCGGATTTCTGGCTGGCAAAGGCTCACATTCAGCATCGGAACTGGCAATCCGCGTCACGATGTCTGCAATCGGCGCTTCGACGGCCTCTCCACCATCATCTCCGACATGTCTTTTCCAGCCTGACAGCCCATATCGAACTGATCCTCTGGCTGAAGCAGCAGGAGGCGGCGCGAACACGGGCCTATCTCGACGCGTTTCGGACGGGGGGCGGCTCGATTCCGCCCGAATGGGAAACCGGTAGTTTGCGAGCCGGAGCCGGATTTTTCCTGAAGGAGCAGCAAAACGCCTCCGGAACCTCGAGCGCAACCGCCCAGCTCCCGCTGGCGAACGTTCTTGCTGAGATTCTTTCCAGAGACCTTCTTCATGTCGCATCCGACCCAGATTCGATCCCGACGTATCTGGTGTCGGTTCAGAAACAGCATCGCGCCCGCTGTGCAGAGGTTCTGAACCTGGTCAACAGGCACCTTCCCCAGCCCGAGTTCAATGAGACCTACGCGGCGGTCGATTTTCTCTACCAGGCCCTGCGGCCCATCGCACCAGAAGGAACAGCCGGTTCCGTGGCCGGCCGGAGCGACTGGTTCGACTGGTTTGAGAAAGAATGGTGCACACCGGCCGTTCCCGCGTGCCAGGGACAGCGGTTCGAACGGATGAGGAACCGCTGGGGCTGTGTATTTCACGAGGAACTCGTTCCCCTCGAGTCGTCGTCGATGTCTGACCTGGAAATCGCCGTTGCCGAAGCCTGGGCGGAATTTTTCGTGACACAGCCCCAGCGAGTCCCCGAGCCCTATTTCCCGGAGATACATCCATGACAGACCCTTCCAACAGACCCGACCCGGCTCCCGCCGTCCGCCCCGGAGCGGATCCGCATTCTGAAGCCTTCGTCAGCTCGATCCTTCGAGAGGTGGATACGTCGCTCGGCATCGAAAAGAACGACGAGTCATTCGATCTGAGCACGGCCCAGTTCTGGTACAAAGCCGCTTTCCAGAAGGAGATCGAGACACTCTTCGGCGAGAAAACCCGGTTGAAGGTGCTCATCGAGGGGTTGAAAGCCAGAAAATTCTCGGAAGAAGACATTCAAAACCTTTTCGCCCGCATCCGGAAGGCCCGTGCTGAGATGCTTCGTGAAGCCCGGGAGCGCGAAGAGGCGGGATGGAAACTCAAGTTGAAAATCGTGGCGATCGTCTGCGGGATCGTCCTGGTGTTCCTTCTCCTGGTCTTCTTTTCCGTCAAGCGGCAGCAGGAGGAGGAGCAGGCCGTGGCTGCCTTGGCCAGGGCGAAGATCATCCGATGGGAATCCGCGAAGAACATCAGCAGACGGCGGGGCAGGACCGATGCCGATTTCTCGGTCATTCCTCTCCGGCAACCGGAAATGTATGAAGGCGACCTGGTCCAGACCACTTCCGGGGAAAACAGGATTCCGCTTCCGGGCGGTGCACAGCTGACCGTGCATTCCAACAGCCAGTTCCGCATCATTTCCGTCGAGGTCGCCCCTCCCGACCTGCACCAGACGCTCATCAGGCTCGAACTCGAGAAGGGGGGCTTCTCCTGGAAAAAACCGGAAACGAGCACCATGCGCTGGCAACTGGCTTTTCCGGGTGGGGAACTCCGGGTCAAATGGGGCCAGGGCTCCTTACACGTCGATGGCGGCAAACGCCGCGCCACCATTCTCGAGGGCGAGAATTATCTTTCCCGGCCCGGGAAGCTCGATGTGCCTCTGAATGGGCTGATGGAAGCGATCTTCGACGGGAATGCCCCCGAAGTCATCCAGATGGTGGAGTGACGCGCGCGACGTTTTCCTGGTCGTACGGTGAGAGAAAAAATGTCGTTTTTGAGGGCGAGGAATTGTATGCTGAAATATGTTAAAAGATTGCATTTCGCGAACTGGAGGTTGCCAATGTCGTTCCGGAACATTTCGAATATCTGTGAGAAGGCCCTGGTCTGCGCGCTTGTCCTGACCGCTCTGCTATCTTCCGCGGTTTGTTCCCAACCTGCTCCCGCGCCTGCCGATGATGACCAGGTGATGCAGATCGCGAGCATGACGGCGTCCGACACCCCTGCGTTCGTGTATCCGCCGAGCTCTTCCGGCATTCTTCCGGATATCGGCCAACGGCAGCAGTTGAGGGTCTTCGTGATTCATTCACTCATGCACCTTCATCAGGCCTACGGCTACATTTCCTGGTCGATGAGCGCAAGCAGGCGCAATCTGACCGAGAATCTCCATCCGGTTCACCTCAAGCAGGTCGCCTCCTATGCCGACCAGGTCCTTGCGCTCGCCCACGTGGTTCAGCAGTGGGACGGGGTCTCCCCGATCTGGACGAAAGTCATGGCACGACTCGGCGATCTGAAGAAGGCCCTGGAACTTCTCCAACAAGTCCAGGGACAGGGCAGCGGCACGGCGCCGGACCCCTCGGCCGAAGAGGCGGGCAAACTGTTCGAGCAGATCGGCAAAGACCTGCCGGAGTTGTTCACATCGGCCCTTGCAACACCTTCCGCACAACCATGACCGCGGGCCTGGAATCATGTTCGGTAAAAATATTTTTCATTGAGGGCATCGAAGAATACATGGATAATTTACAGTAGGAGAAGGTGGAACCGGTTCCCCTTTTCCGATCATCGTATTTGAAAGCAGTAATTTCTATCCCGGACTGGGAACATCTCGTCGGGCGAGGAGAGGTGACATATGATTGAAACGAATCGCTGGGTCCGAACGGTCATGATGGCGACGCTCGTTGCGCTTTTCTGGTCTGGTCTCGCCTCGTGCGCATCGGCGGGCAGCAGGTATCCCGCACCTCACACGCCGAAG
The DNA here is from genome assembly GCA_964389325.1 of uncultured bacterium. Lineage (GTDB taxonomy): Bacteria > Muiribacteriota > Ozemobacteria > Ozemobacterales > Ozemobacteraceae > MWAR01. Next base: position 178,412 of record CAYMEN010000005.1, read on the forward strand.
CCCTCCGGTCCGTATATCGAGTATCACGCTCCCACGTCGTATCCCTTCCTCTACAACGGCTGGTTCGACGTCAGCATCGGAACGACGTTCACCATGCCGCGCGGCGAGTTCGACACCCGGGAGAACATCGATCGCAACACGCCGTTTCAGCCGTTCATGAAGGACAAGAAGGTCTTCATGTATTTCGGCCCGAACAATCTGGGCTCGACCCAGCTCATGAACGCGGGCGGCTGCCGCCTGACCCCGGACAAACAGGTCTTCACGCCGTTCAACCTCGGATCCCGCCTCAATCTGTGGCATTGGCGGCACGAGTTCGACTGGAGGCTGGTCAATTATTGGTACAGCGTTCCCATCCGGTATCACTACTGTCCGGTGAAATTTTTCGAAAATCTTGGGAATGCTGATTGCTA